>JADKCC010000015.1 GCA_016714785.1 Saprospiraceae bacterium | reverse complement strand
CAGCTCCACTCATTGCAGTTCCTGTTACCCCCGTCATTGTACCATTTACATTGGTATAGTAGTACCAGTTTGATGAAGCAGATGAAGTACTGCAACCTTCTATGTGAGGACTTCCTGCAGGTGCTGTAAATGTCCTGCCAGATAAAATTACTGTAACATCAAACTGCCAGTTGGTATTGTATTGGTTTTGAACCCGCATGGTAAACTGAGCTGTACCGTCACAATATTCTTTAAAAGTACCACCACTGATGATTCTCCAGTATTCTGCAGAACTCGTACCACCTCCCGAAGCATTGTCCATCAGACATCCAAACCACATGACATATTGTGGACTGGATTGGCAACTGATTTGATTTGTTATGGTTCTGGTTTTCACCAGGTTGATATCAGAATTTGCAAGTGCCTTTAAATTTGTGCAAGTAGTGGCAGGCGGTTGCGCCGTACAGCCAGTAATACTTCCATTGAAAGGAAAATAATGAATTTCTCCTGTACTGAGTGTTGCAGTTTTGGCAATAATCTGCCCATCAATATCTCCAGTACCTGTTTTTATAAGATTGTGCATTGGGGCATAAATGGTACCAATGATCAGGCTGGGAGTCATAATGGTAAGATTGTAAGTGGATGCTCCTGTAAAGTTCCACAGTATGTACTGTCCTTCAGGATTTCCGCTTATACCCGGCATATTTACGTTGTTCCAGTTAAAGTTTGCGGTCAATGGAACAGTAATCACAAGCAATTTTGTAGCTGACGGTTTGACACCGTCAAACTTCAATTCTGAAATATTGTTCATAGATGTTGTGGTAAGGTCAAGATAGTTGACACTTGAGTTAAGTGCCGTAATCTTTACCATTGTAGATGAGGTAACATTGTTACCTGAAATGGAAGCACCATTGCTGCTGTTGTACAGCTGCACATTATTTACACATGCTGCCAAGCTGTTGGACGTAGTGACCATGCTGTTGAATTTTCCGTTGAAGTCATAAGTGACTGACTGAAATACAGCTGGGCTTGGTGTCTGATCTATTGTACCATCTATTCTCATAGCTCCGTTGTAATTGGAGCCGGAAGGATATACTCTGGTAGCACTGTTGTTTCCATTATCTCCGGAAGAACAACCTGTGCTGTTTCCAATGTGGATATAACCATTGGTCAAGACCACCGGAATACCACTTTGCCAGGTTACACCACCTTTAACCATCAGACCTACCGGGCCCGGGTCTCCAGGAAACGTATAAGGGCCAACAGGATCCATCTTAAAAGAAGGAGACCCATTGACCACAAGATTACCACCCACTGCCAGTGGGCCGTGGATATGGCTAGGTCCGTTAAATGTAAAATTGCCCTGGCTCATACATTGAAACCCCGAGGCTGGACTTGTGGGGTTTTGAGCTGTTAAATCTAAACTTAGATATGATAAAAATATAAAAAATAGCGTAAATATACTCTTACCTTTATTCAATTGATTTAAGGTTGCAATTAAATGCGTAATAGGAGAAGATGTCTCCTTAAGAAATGTAAAAAACATTTTCATTCTCAAAATTTTAGGTTCAAAAAAAAAATAAGCAACCGAAGTTCGGACTCAACGGTCTCTTGTAAAAAACTTATTGTGTAGACTATTTTAAATCTTTAAGTCACACAATTTTATCATAAATTGTATCAATATGTAAATTATTTTACATTCTAACACAACAAATTTCAATTTTTGGCCAAAAATAAATATATCGTATTATAAATATAATAAATATATTATTTTTAAACTGCAAAAATACATAAAATAAAAATATTGTTTGAACAAAATAAAAAAATGTAAAATCCTTTACATTTCTTTATAAGGATGATGGGGTTGGATTTAATGAGATCTGATTATAAATCATTACTCGTATTATAGACACGATTTTAAATCATAACCCCTATCTGAAGATAATATATTTTTAAAAAATCCTGAATAATATATGCAACAATGATAAAATAAAATTTATAACGCCTAAGAGTTAAACGAATAAAATTTGATAACTATTTGACTATCTAATATTTAAAAATAACTTTATGTCATTTGATGTCTTTCACAATAAAATGAATCTTTTTGATAAATTATAAAAATAATTCTTAGTCATTAGCTGTTCATTTACTCACTTTGGAGAATTTCTTAATTTAGTAAAATAGTTTTTTATTGTACAGAGAAGTAGCGCATCTTTACCTACTCTACTTCTTCGCGCACACCACTGAAGTTGATGGGCACGTAGTCATTCACCTGCGGTCGGACGACTTGACGGCGTCCCACCGCTTATGTCGTTCCAAAACACCGATGGGATGCCTTGGAAGCTTATCTCTTGCGGTCGGACGACTTTGCGGCGTCCAACCGATTTTATTATTACAGCAACAATGATGGTATGCCTAAAAGCCACATCCTTGCGATCGGACGACTTTGCGGTGTCCCACCGCTTATGTCATTCCAAAAAACCGATGGGATGCCTTGGAGACATCCGATCGGGTATATACAAAAAAAAAGAACCCTCACTCTTTTGTGAAGGCCCCTCTTTATGAAAGCGTTATTCTTTATTAAGATTAAGGATGAGATTAAAACCTGTCTGCTGTAATGCAATGAAGGCAGATTAAGATTGAGAATCATCATACACTGCTTTTTCCACAGAATTGGTCATAAATATAACTGGTATGTTATAATCTGAAAGTAGCAAAGCCAGATCAATACCAGTACCTTGTCCTTGAAGCTTAATATCAACTACAGCAACATCAGGCTTTAAATTGCTAATATTATTTAAAGCTTCGGTCACAGTTTTTGCAATCTTAATAATATGATATTTATTAAGTTTATTTAATTCGCATTCAAGAAAATTTGAAAATAGAAAATCGTCCTCAACAATTAAAATCTTGATCATACCTAGCACTTATTCAAATTTTACCAATTCACATCAATTTACAGTTGCCATAATTATATTCAATTAAATATCAAGATTCTAGCAAATAATTTCAAATTTATTCTTTAACAAAGTTATTAAAATTAATATATTACATTTACTAAAAGGTGACATTATGCAACATTTAGGTGAAATTAAACAAAATTATATATATTAATATGTAAATGATAATCTAATTAATACATCAAAACTATAAATTATTGTGGAATGATTATTAAAAAGGTCGTACCTTCGATTGTATCTAAATATGTTAAATCTCCCCCAACCAAACGTATAAGCTTTTGTGATACTTCTAAGCCCACTCCACTACCCGCGGCCTCATCAACACCCATTTTACTTTTAGTGATCAAGCTATTAAACAAGCCTTTTTTTGTTTCATCATCTATACCTAAACCAAAATCAGTAATGGAAATATTACAAACTTTATTTTGATTTTCTATTTTTACAATAATTGAACCTCCAGCATAAGAAAATTTAATCGCATTATGCAGTAAATTCCTAATACCTGATAATAGAATCATTCTATCTGTTTTTAATATTAAATTCCTTTCACAAACTAGGGTTAAATGAAGGTCTTTTTGGGTTATTTTACTAGAAAAACTTACTTCCAAGTTATTAAATTCATTATAAATATTGAATTCTTCAATATTTACACTATTATCTTCTCTATTAATTTTTGCAATATTAAATAAATTTTCGATTAAGTTATGCATATTTATAACGTTATGTTGAAAACTTTGCAATAACATTTTGACCTTATCCATAGATTTGAAATTTATGGCGTCAATAATGATTGGCATTACTTGTTGCATACTTATCACAGGACCCCGTAAATCGTGAGAAATCATGGAGTATAGGAGCTCTTTTTTCTTTATTACTTCATTCAACGCTTTCCTAGACTTCCATACATTTAGTGCAGACATTATCAGGACTATAGCTAAGATTATTAAAAGGTAGATTACAAAAACTGACTTACTTTTACTTAATTTTATTTTTTCATTTTCAAGATTTAGTTTATTAATTTCATTTTTTAAAGTATTATATTTTAATTGTAATTCAATAAATGTCCTATTTTTTTCAGCACTATTAATCTCATCTCGCAAAGAGCTGTATTCTTTCGAAAAAGCTAAAGCCGATTTATGGTCATTTTTTCTCTCATACAAATTTTGTAAATGCTTAAGTAGAATTGGAATTTTGTTTTTGGCTATTAAATCTTTTAACTGAAACGCTTTCAAGAAATATAATTCCGCCTCATCAAGCTCATTTCTAAAAATTGCATCGATCCCCATATTGATATATACTAAGTACATGAGCGCTTTCATAGAAGATCCTTGTGCGATACTTTTTGCCTTTTCAAAATTTACTTTTGAATCTTTAAAATTATGCATCTCGCGATGGCAAACACCAGACAGATTGTATAAATGAAAACGCATAATTTTATCAAGAATTTTTATTGAACCATTTGGTTCGATTTGAATCCCCCTATTTAATAGTTGTGAAGCTTGTTTAAAATCACCTTTTTGCATCAGAGCAAAAGCATAATTTTGAATACCAATGCTTCTTATAATAGATATATTAGTCTTTGTAGCCAACTGATAGCCCAGTAAAGTATAATCCATAGCTTTATTTATATCACCAGATTCATTGCCAGAAAATGAAGCGTTATTTAAAGCACCTAATAATGCATACGATCGAACTATTATGGCCGTGTCTTGCAATCTAGTGGACAATTCTGCGGCCAATTGGGCATTTTTATAAGAATCAGAAAATTGATTATTCCCAAAACTTTTTGCACCTTGTATAAGGTAATATTCCGCCAAGAGATTTTGATCTTTTGTAAGTTCGAAAATTTTTACTAATTTATCTGCAAATTCTCCATATCTATTTGGTTGATAAGACAAAAATACCATTTCTAATGTGGCAATATCCTTACCTGTTTGCAATAAATTTTTGTCATTACAAAGTATTCTGGATTCAAGGCTATCTATAAAAACACCAACATCTTGAGCATGCGAAAAAATAATACTAAATATGAATACAAGTATGAATAAATACCTTAGTCGATGTCCCATAATATTATTTAAAATCACAAAGATACGACTTTACATAAATTATGAATACTTAATCATAACGGCTAAAAACTTAGATTGCGTGATGAGATAACGTGCCAAACCAATTTGTTTTTCAGAGTCTATGACTTTGTCTGAAACCTCCTGGTCTCCCACCCAATATATAGATAGAAAATATATTAGTGACAGACAATTGGTTAATTTGATGATGTGCTGATGTCCTTTTATGCTAGCAACCTAGTTATACCAAATGGTATAGATGGCACTAATAAGTAGGAGCTGCTGAAAAAGTCAGCTATTATTTTTGGTTGTTAGTTTAAGGGAGATTATCGTTCAAAAAACAAGCAATGTTTGCAAGCAAGACAAGCTTAATGAACCGCAGTGAAGTGCAAAGCACCAAAGGCGGCAAGCCTTTGACGGAGTGAACCGTGAAACGGATGCGCAGGTGAAGTACAAAGCACCAAAGACAAAGCCTTTGACAGAGTGAACCGTGAAACGGGTGGGCAGGTGTAGTGCAAAGCACCAAAGGCGGTAAGCCTTTGACGAAATGAACCGTGAAACGGGTGGATGGGTGTAGTGCAAAGCACCAAAGGAACCGCTGGCGGGTGGGTCAGGCAAGTGCGTCTATTGTCATAAAAAGCACAAAGGATTAATTCCACTTTGTCAAATTAGTATTTTAAAAAATTTAAGACTAAAATAGGGGCTGCTGAAAAAGTCAGCTATTATTTTTGGTTAATAGTTTAACGGAGATTATCGTTCAAAAACAAGCAATAGTGAATGAAGAAACAAAGCTATTGCCATAGAAAGCACAAAGGATTAAATATGAAATACTTATGGCAATAGAAAAAGCATTTTGGTTCGAAAACGGTGCTACGCAATTGCCTTTTTGAACTAGATTTGGTTACTTTTGGGCAATGAAAAAGTAACAGCTGCCTGCATAAGGCAAAAGCCAACTCATGGTACACGCCTTTTGGACAAAATCAATTAAAAGGTTTGCATTTAATTTGTTTATTATAGACATAATTTATTATTTATCAATTGGTTGCACCATAGTCAGCAGACCCTAAAATAGGGGTTTCTCAGTCGCTAAAACTCCCGATGGCCGAAGTCTGCCGTCCCAAAATGCACTACCACCGCCAAACTCGGAGACGATGGTCGAAGTTTGCAACTTCGATCCTATTTTTTAGAAATTTGCAATTCGACACCACCAATATTGATACTTTAAGCACAAAACTTAGCATCTAATGATTTTGCTTTTATTTTTAAGTATGGCGCGTATTGAATCAAAGATTCATAAATAGTACATCGCAGTTGCAAACTGCGACGATCGGGGGTGCAAAGCACCAAAGGCCGCAAGCCTTTGACGGAGTGAACCGTGAAACGGCTGGGTGGGCTATGACATTGCGAGAAGCGAAGAAACCCGTAAGGGATGGGCAGGTCGAGAATGAACAACAATACACCTAGCTGATTTAAGTTTAAATCAGTGCCTTTAGTTTTGAGTGATTTCGTATCACTCAAATGCAGCAAAGCTGCACCATTCAGTTACCTTTTTTTGAACTAGACTTTGGTTACTTTTTGGGCAATGCAAAAAGTAACTGCCGCCTGCATAAGGCAAAAGCCAACTCAAGGTACACGACTTTTGGACAAAATCAATTAAAAGGTTTGCATTTAATTTGTTTATTATAGACATAATTTATTATTTATCAATTGGTTGTACCTTAGTCAGCAAGCCCTACTTTAGAGAACCAAAGCCATCTAATCAATCATTACAATCTTATCTATAAGTCTCTTTAAGAAACTAAGTCCTTCTTAATCCATGACAATAAAGTCCAAATACTTAAAAAAAAGGTTCTCCCTTGTAATGTTAATCTGATTCGATTTTTTTTATAAAAACTAATGATATATACTAAATATCTAGTTCAAAATTAAGACTTACGTTTTGGGGTTAATGTACATTAAAATTACTGTCCGTTCAAACGGCTAAAATCGGCCAATACTCTAAATTTAATTTTACGCTCATCTACAGGATTAGTATAACCATACTCTTCAAAAGTAGCCATCCATACCGATATAGAATCTGTCAATAATTTTTCTGTAATCATCCTACTTGCAGGATATTTAATCTCTTTTAAAGCATAATCTAAAGTAAACCACTTACATTTTGGGTCTTTTAGATTTAGTTCTTTGTTTCCGATTACACTCACCACAAAATAAGGTCTAATAAATGTGCTATATGAGTTTGGGTAAATGTAGGTAAAAAGACCTCCTAGTCTAAAACCGTCATACTCAACACCTAAATCCTTAGCCAATGAATCAATATATTTTGCAAAATCCATTGGCCCTTCTATAAAACCATTGCTGGGCACTTCATAAGCTTTACGATGCTCATCATAGTACAATAATACATCATTATTTTTTTTGACAAACAATACTTTGGGAAATGTAGGGCTAATACTATCAGCAGCAGTCTGACCATTAAGTTTGCAGATGTTAAAAACAAAAGCAAAAATAATTATAATAAATATAATAAATTTAGGCTGAATCATGTCTTTGATTTTGACCACAAATTTATAACTTTAAGAATAGTGTTTTTAAATTCTGCAGATCATGCATTGTTAAAATACTGTTATTTAAGATTTTGCCCTATAATTTTCGGCGAATTAACGAAGTAATGCCTTCTCTACTGGCACAAGATTGTAACTTGTACTTACCTAACGTCCAAGTTTCGCCCAATATTGGCTTCTTAATGGATGCCGAAATTCATTTCGATAAAAATATACAATGGCAAGCACAAATCTCAGTATGTTTTAAGTCTGATAAATGAAACTTGTGCTTTTAATAATATCGAATACATGAAGAATCAAGCTGAGGTCATACTAAAGCATAGTAGGTATTCTACAGTCCCACACTTCTGCCATTAAGGCTTCGTGACTACCTTAATGCTTATCGTTTTCTCGTTAAAGCTATGTGACTACCTATCTATTGTTTTCTGAGGATAAGTATATATCTGATAGGAAATTGAATACTTACATTTCCATAATTCATTGAATTACAAATTGATCATTTTAGATCTTAATTATTTTTTTAACAAATCGCTCACCATTAATTTCAAAGACAATAAAATACATGCCGGATGGCAATGTGACCAAATCGATAGAAATATTATTGACAACATTTTTCGCATCTATGGTCATGGAATATCCACTCATATTTTTAATATAAATCTTGGAGACTAGACTCAATGTACTCAATTGAATGTTAAGTTCATCATGGATGATTGTTGGTATTTTTACTTTATTCCAAAACATTTTCTCTTCAGTGGAACTAGAAAGCTCAAAATTTACACAATCAGTAATTTCAACACACTCATTTCCATTAATATCTATTCCCTTAAGTTCTACTGAATAATTACCATCTCTGCTTGGATTAAAAGACTGATAGACAGCACCTTGTAAATATGTATTATTTTCACAGTCAATCCATTGATAACTTACATCATTCTGATTTGCCACTAGTTTATTTTCATTAATAACTATACCAGTGTCAAAACCAGTTGAATTATTAATTTCAGTTATTGCCGTATCTTGGCACCCATCTACATCTGTCACTGTAACAGTATAGGTTCCTGCACTTAAATTATTTATAAATGCTGAAAAACTACCCGTATTCCACCTGTAGGTAAGATTTGGATGGTTTGACATCGCAGATACTCGTCCATTGTCCTTCCCACAAGAAGTATGTACTGTTTCTAGTGTTGTGGTGAGCTCGGTTGAAGTGGCAATATTTATAGACAGTATTAATGGCGGACATTGATCAGTAGAATTGACAGTTACTGCATAATTACCAGGAGCTAGAACCTATGATGGCAGGATTGGTCTGTCCATTAGACCAATGATATTGATGCCCATCTCCTCCACCCGCAGCAATTACTGTGGCAGAACCATTGTGAAGGCCACACTTAGTGTTTATCGGTGTGACAATGGCTGTTATAGGAGAAGAACCTCCGACATCAAAAGTATGTGTTTCTATACAGCCATCTCCAGTGTCACAAGCACTGCAAACGGTCAAAGTCTTTAACCCAGGACTTAAATCATGAATGGCTTTGCCTGTTTGTCCATTACTCCATGTGTATTTATATTCATTAAATGTATCTTTATCAATACAAATTATGGAGCCATTATTTAGCCCACAGCTAGTTCCCATTATAGTTGTAGTGATTCCTAAACTGAATGAAGGGTCAATCATACCTCTACAATTGCAATCAAGCTGGATTTTGTCATCTTTAGTACAAGGTTTACCATCGTCACAAGGATCACCAATATTTTTATCAAATTTTATGCAGTAGCCTTGATCCATGCAATCACTATTTTTGAAATTTCCATTTGTATCACTAATTGGTGTAATATAGTTAATAGTGGGTATGGAATTTAAATCAACTTTATTTTGAAAATACTGAGCAGTTAAATCAGCTATATTAGTTCCTTGTGTGAATAAATAATATGAACCATCCATGTAAGGTTTCAATTTATTGTAACTACTAGGAATATCGTAAAAATCTACGGAATCTATGATGGTACTTAATAATTTTCGTGGCAAAGGGATGATTTGTGTTGTATCCAAAACTGAATGTGCCCCATTACATATTACAAATGCAAGATAATCTAGATTAGCGGCTTGAAATCGCGGGATCACATCTTTTACCCCTGAACAATATAGTGAAATATTCTCAGATTGATTCAACCAGCCAGAATGATATAGAATATCATTATCTTGCAAGCCATGAAAATGAATTGTTCTGATATTATCACCCGAATCAATTAACTCACCAAACGGATTTTCATGAACCCCATCAGTCAAATGATAGGCATGCGCCCACATTGACATAGCTTTCATTTTAAAATTTGCTTGACGCATTGCTGCATTAAGAAATAAATCTGGAACACCAAGTTTTCTAAACGGATATTTTAATTGACCATTTTCGTAGTAGTCATCTATTTTCCCCAATCCAAGTTGTGAAATAATAAATGCGCCATAACTTTGTCCCATCCCATAAAAATTATTTGGGTCAATATTGTAATCATTTGAATGGTAAGCCATATATTTAGCTGCAGCATTACCTACTTGTACGCCTAAATACAAAGTGGCTCTATAGATTTCATCAAGTTGGTTATTAACTTGTTTTGATGCTAAATAAGCTAACAAATTTTGTTCATTTTTTCTTGGATTTTCAAAATAGGCTACCACATAACCTTTCATTAAATACTGAGTAACTGTTGTCAAAAAAGCATATTCCGACAGATTGGCATTATCGCCACCTATAGATATTAGCATCAGTGGTCTTTTTGTTATAGTTGTTTCTAAAGGCTTTAATATAATCATTTTCAAATCTTTAATATATTGGCCTTGAAGTATTCCAGTATTGAATTGTGCAAATTTAACCAATGATATTTCCACATTTCCAATAATAACAGGTTTGTCAGGTCTTCCATCTTTAGAGACCTGACTCATTACTTGGGCATATCGCATGGTGGAATAAAAATCTTTTTGTGGAGTGTTTAAGACTTGGTTTTCAACAGTATTCGGAATACAAAAATAGTTGGTATTTGTAACTACATAATCATCATTTGTGGAATTACCGTATGCTCTTTGAGCAAAAGAATAGTTGTGAGATAAATTGACGATAACTAAAATTAAAAATGGTAATATTTGGCGCATAATCAAGTTATTTACATTTTGTTAACAAATAAAAAAGTTAAAAAGTTCCATTATTACGACATCAAATTATTGGTTCATTAATAGCTTTATTCAGAAAGTGATTATGTTCTAAAGTTTTTAAGCTCTAAAATGCAATACTATTACATGTATAACAATTGAAATCGACATTTGAAATAAACTACTTTATATCCAAAGAAAATACAGTCCAATATTTAGGGGGGCAGTCCACTTTTCGAACGTCCATTGGCTCTTTTGAACGTTCATTATCTCTCTTTGAATGTCCAAAAGCTCTTTTTTGATGTCCAAAAGCTCTTTTCGAACGTCCATTATCCTCGATGGCCGAAGTCTGCCGTCCCAAAATGCACTACCACCGCCAAACTCGGAGACGATGGTCGAAGTTTGCAACTTCGATCCTATTTTTTAAGAATTTGCAATTCGACACCACCAATATTGATACATTAAAGCACAAAACTTAGCATCAAATGATTTTATGCTTTATTTTTAAGTGTGGTGCGTATTGAATCAAAGATTCATAAAATAGTACATCGCAGTTGCAAACTGCGACGATCGGGGATTTAGAAGTAGTATCATTAAGGCTTCGTGACTATTCATTAGGGCTTTGCATCGTGCTATTAAAGCTTTGTGATTGCCATATCAATAGTATTATTGTGTTTATACGCTAATAAACAATTGCTCCCCTAATAATATTATTCATAAGTATAAAATAAATGTTATTAAAATGTAGAATAAACATACTTATTATATCTTGTACATAAGACAACCTTAGGATAAACATATAACAACCATAGTATAATATACTTTATATAACCTTTTACTTAGGGACCAAGGACGAACTACGAACGAATGGAATAGCGAGGAAAATCTAACGGAGCAATATGAACGAACTGCCTCTATTTCTTTCAGCAGTCAGGTCTGAACGACAAATGTAATAATGTGGTATCCTCCAAGGATTTTAGGGACGGCAAAGAAGTTTCGATCAACAAAATGACGAATGAGCAGACCAAGTACCTGAGTTTGCCGTCAGGTAAGATTTTGATAAATGGACAACGTATATTCAAAGGCTTAGATTGAACGTTTTTCCGATTTAATAATTGGATAAATTAAATCCACACAGAAAAGTCGGAAAATCAATAAACAGTACTTATATGTTTGCATTTTTTTAATCAATTCTGCTACCTTTGAGATTGGTCTGCCACATAAAATAAAATCCCGCTATAAATAAAAAAGCCAATGTCAAAACTGAATACCTCATATTATTAGTGATATTGTCCACGAGACCGAAGAGAAATGTACCACCCACAATAGCCGATTTATAGACCACATCATAAAAGCTAAAGTAAGAGGTAGTATCCTGTTCTTTCTCTGGTATCAACATAGAGTAACTAGCCCTTGATAATGACTGTATGCCACCCATTACCATACCTACAAATCCAGCAATGATATAGAAAAACACCTTGTCATAAGTAAAATAGGCTGCGATACAGATCACAACCCATATCACAATCATAGTCAAGATGGAAAATTTATTTCCTTTTTTGTTGCCCAAAGTTGAAAACATATAGGCACCACCAATAGCTACAAGCTGTAAGATTAGTACTAAAAGGATTAATTCTGCTGTGGCAAAATCTAATTCCTTTTTTGCAAAAATAGTGGCTAAGTATATCACTGTTTGCACTCCAGCGCTATAGAAGAAAAAAGCCAAAAGAAAACTACGGATATCTGGCATCCTTTTTACTCTTTGGAAGGCATTATAGACTTCTTTATAGCCATTTTTTACCATTGAAAAGGTGAATAAAACTTTTTTATCTTTTGGTAAATACTTGAAAGTATATTGTGCAAATCCTAACCACCAAATACCAACTAATAGAAAACCTATACGAGCACCGATTTGACCATCAGCTATACCAAACCAATCAGGCTTTTGTATCATCATTAATATTACGATCAATAAAATTACACTACCTATATATCCGTAAGTAAATCCTTTGGCACTTACTTTATTATACTTATCTTCAGTTACTATCAAGGGCAAATAAGAATCATAAAAAACCAAGCTTCCAGCAAAACCTATCGTTGCTAAAATAAATGCAGATGTGCCTAACCATAATTGCGGTTCGCCTTTAAAAAAATATAAGGCTGTACAAGCTATCGATCCTATTAGGGTAAACATTTTTAAAAAAAACATCCTTCGTCCACTAAAATCAGCAATACCTGAAAGTAATGGCGATAAACTCGCTATAATGATATAGGAGAACGATACAGCAAATGAGTAGAGGGAACTATTAGAAAATGTTAAAAAACCTAGTGTAATTTCTTTTGGGGTGTATTCCTCAAAATACCCTGGGAAAATAGCCGTAGAGATCACCAACGCATAAGCCGAATTGGCCCAGTCAAAGATAGCCCAAGCATTGATGGTTTTTTTATTATTAAGTTCGGTGGTTGCCATGTTTTGATTTTGAATGCACTAAAGTATAAATAATCCTGCATCCTGTAAAGAAAAAAGATAATAATTCTAAAATAATATCTTTCTGCTATATTTACACCATAATTTATTAACGCATCATGAACATCATCATACTCTCTCGCAATGCGTCACTCTACAGTACTCAAAGCCTAGTAGATGCTGCAAGGATACGCAATCATTACGTCCGCGTCATCGACCACATGGCTTGTGATCTGATCATAGAATCGGGAAAGTCTAAGATATTTTTTAATAACCAACCAATTCAGCATATTGACGCTGTAATACCAAGGATCGGATCTACCGCAACTAGTTATGGTGCAGCAGTCATACGTCAGTTTGAGAGTCAGGGTGTATTTTCGACTCTCCATGCTGAGCCATTGCTCAAAGCCCGAGATAAATTGTCTTGCTTACAGATATTAGGCAGTCAAGGTATTGGTGTGCCTAAAACGGTCTATGTGAGCAATCCTTATACTATGCCCTATTTATTGGAAGAAATGGAGCCGTATCCTATCATCATTAAGTTGGTGTCGGGTACACAAGGCATGGGTGTAATCCTTGCTGAAAACAAATCGAATGCCGAATCTATTCTGGAAGCTTTTTATACCACTAAGGAAAAAGTAATCTTACAGAAATTTATTAAAGAAGCAAAAGGGGCGGATATCCGAGCCTTCGTAGTAGATGGCGAGATCGTAGGGGCAATGAAACGGCAAGCTAAACCAGGAGATTTCAGGTCCAATCTACATCGTGGTGGTACTTCCGAACTTATCAAACTAAGTAGTCAGGAAGAAGAAACGGCTTTAAAATCTGTAGAAATACTCGGTCTGAAAATAGCAGGTGTAGATATGTTGAAAACACATGCAGGACCCGTAGTGTTAGAAGTCAATGCTTCGCCAGGATTGGAAGGAATAGAAGGTACTACAGGTGTAGATATTGCTGGCAAAATCATCTCATTCATCGAAAAAAATAGAAAATAATGCATCTTAATGAAATGATACTTCCTAAGCTAAGATCCGAAATCGAGCTCATCATCGATAATGAACTCATCATACCAGGTAAGATGCAGACTCTCCGTATCAATGCAGGTAAATTACCATCTGACAACAGGATCAATGTATTTGCGCATGTCTTGCATACCAATATCGAAGGGCCATCGGTCCTAATACTCGGAGGCGTACATGGCAATGAAATCAATGGCATAGAGATAGTCAGACGCAGTATGGAAGAGCAGATTTATAAGTACATAACCTGTGGTACTGTGATCGTTATACCTTTGCTCAATGTATATGGGTTTATCAATTTCAGTCGTGATGTGGCCGATGGCAAAGATGTCAATCGCTCATTTCCTGGTCATATCAATGGGTCTTTGGCATCGAGAGTGGCACGTATCATTACTAAAAAAATATTGCCCCATGTAGATATTGCGTTAGATTTTCATACAGGCGGCGAAGCCAGATATAACTTTCCGCAAGTGCGATACAATAAACAAGATATCATAGCACAAAAAATAGCCCATCTTTTTGGTGTAAAATATATGGTAGAGCAACCACTCATAGCCAATTCTTTTCGCAGAGCTGCATCAGACATGAAGGTACCCGCTGTAGTTTTTGAAGGCGGCGAATCTATCCGTTTGGACAAATTTTCTATCGTCAGTGGTGTAAATGCGATCAAAAACGTACTTACAGGATTGGGAATGCTCGAAGAACAAACAATCATCGAACCATCAGAACAATACATCATACACAAAGATAATTGGGTACGTGCCGCTGCGCCAGGTATGTTTATATGGAGCAAAAAGTCAGGAGATTTTGTACAAAAAGGAGACAAACTCGGCGAGATAAAAGATCCGTACGGGACGAAAAGCATCGATGTTATTTCTACTTATACAGGACATATCATAGGACACAACAATGCCAGTGTAGTATCACTTGGTGATGCCCTATTTCATGTGGGATATGAGTATAGTAGGAGGTGAGTTAAAGAGTTATTTCACCAACTCTTTAATGTAATTATACAACAATCTCACTCCAAAAGCTGTAGCTGTACGCATTTTGCCATATTCACTATCTGTAAATGCTACACCAGCTATATCCAGATGGGTCCAGTTTTGGTGTTCAGAAGTGAATGCTTCCAAAAATTTAGCAGCAGTAATGGCTCCTGCTACGGGTTTACCGCTTAGATTTTTAATATCCGCTAAATCAGATTGCATATCTGATGCATAATCATCCCAAAGTGGCAGTCTCCATACTCTTTCGTTGATGTTTTCCCCTGCTTTGGTCAAGCCACTAGCCATATCATCATTTTTAGTAAACAATCCAGCGGCTGAGTAACCCAATGTAGCTACGACACTTCCTGTCAAAGTAGCCAGATCTATGATATTTTCAGGCTCATGGTTTTTGATAATATAAGCAAGACCGTCAGCCAATACTAATCTTCCTTCAGCATCTGTGTCTATGACTTCTATGGATTTGCCACTGTATGAACTGATGACATCACCAGGACGAATACTATTGGCATCCACACTATTTTCAGCCGCAGGCACTACACCTACTATGTGTATGTCGAGCTTCAACCTAGCTACCAATTCCATTGTACCAATGACAGCAGCTGCCCCAGCCATATCGCATTTCATATATCCCATATTAGTGGATGGTTTTATAGAGATGCCTCCAGTATCAAAGCTGATACCCTTACCTACTAATCCTAGTTTTGGTGTTTTGGATTTACTAGATTTGGGTTTGTACTCCATTACGATGAATACTGGATGATTGATTGATCCTTGACCGACTGCCAGCAAAGCATCCATTTTCATCTTTTTAAGTTGCTTATGATCATATACTTTCACATCATACCCATGGTTTTTTCCTGATTTTACCGCAAAATCAGCCATGTATTGTGGTGTTTTTATATTGGATGGGTGATCTACCAAATACATTGTTCCAAGTTGTGCCTCTGCAATATGTAATGCTTGCTCTACGATAGACTTTTGAGCCTTAGATACAACTAGTGTAATATCAGGTTCAGTAAACTTATTGCCATTAGTCTTGAAGGTGCCGTGATTTAATAGGCCCAAACGCAATCCGATGACAGCATTTGTCACATATTCTTGAGCTAGATGATCACACAATACTTCTACGTTCAGCGGTGTTTTGGATCTGTTTTGGAAAATGATACTTCTGAAGTAAAGATAAGATTTACTCAAATCTTTTGATTCTCCCAAACCTAAGATCGTAACCTTAAATTTTTTATCAGGATGGTGATAAATATTTATGTCCTTTGGTCCAAGATTTAATTCGGGGTCGTAATTTAATCCAGTAACAGAACGCACCAATACCAAATCCGCATGGTCTTTAGGAAAAGGAATAATAAGTTCCTTATGATTTTTTGATAATGAATATTTAATGTGCAGTGGCATGATTTGATATTAATATTTACTGTAATAAAGCCATTTAAAAGCTAAAGGGAACTGTTCGCCCCAATGTATTTCTTTATGTTGCCCAGAAGGATTGTGAGAGAAGATTATATCAAAATCATCATACTTTCTCTTTTCTTGGAGTATATTTTCTAATCGAAGTACTTGACCATAATGATTGGCACTTTCCATACCGCCTGCATAAAGATAAATATCTGTTGGGCCGGAAGGTCTATAAGACTTGGCCATATCATAAATCTCTTCAGAGATCCATAGACTTGGCGAAAATATCATCATGTTTCCAAAAATATCAGGATACTTAAAGCCAGCATACAAACTGATCAACCCTCCCAAACTACTACCGCCAATACCAGTATGATTTCTACCTGACAAAACTCTAAACCTATTGTCGATCATAGGTTTTAGGTCTTCGAGCATAAATTTTATATATAAATTACCTTCTGATTCGGTATATCTAGGTGTACTATAGGGCAAATACTCTTGGATGCGCAGCACACCACCATGGTCTATTGCTACTATGATTACATCCCCTATACCCCTTTGAGCCAAATTCTGGAGTGACTTATCAACACCCCAATTGCCGTAAGGCGCATATTCGTCAAACAAGTTTTGGCCATCGTGCAGATAAAGCACTGGGTATCTCTTATCAGATTGATAATAATCATGTGGTAATAAAACTGAAATGCGTCTTTTACGACCTAATTGTGGAATTTCGTATGCATCATCCAGTATTTCAATACGTGGATAATAAGATTTAATTGCTTCTCCTGTCATAATAAGTGCAAAATTAATAGTTTTTTTATAAAAATAGTCACATTTGTACAACTATTTAGTTTTCGGAACCGTATCTCTTTCGCCTTTCACCACAGTGCCAAGATTAATTTTAATATCCGCTCCAATATTTTTTAATAATTTTTAATAAAGGATAGATGTATGTTTCAATATTTTGACTTACCTTTGCACTCCGTTTAGAAAAAGTTCTTTTTAATATGAGTATTTCAGATCATTTTTCGTTGCCCTTTGTTGGAATGAAAGATGGATTTCATAGTTATGTTTTCGATGTTGGTCAAGATTTTTTTGCTGAATTCGAAAACGCTCCTATCAATGATGGGTTATTTTCTGTCAAAGTAGATGTTGATAAACGCTCTGGACATAGTGCGCTCACATTTTACATTAGTGGCCATGTGTCTGCGTCCTGTGACCGATGTTTAGCAGAGATAAGATTGCCTGTAAATGGAGAATATGAATTGTTAGTGAAAGTAAGCAATACTGCTACTGATGATGTAGAAGTCATTTATATCAAAGACGACCAGTCAAATCTGTATTTAGGACAAGTCATTTATGAGTTTATATGCCTTTCGTTACCACTCATCAATAAATATGATTGTGAATCAGAAGTACCCAAACCTTGTAATGAAGAAGTATTGTCAAAACTCAATGCTCCTGACATATTAGAGGAAGAATCAAATCAAACGTTGAATATCTGGACTGGTTTAAAGAACATTCGTTTAGATAATTAAGAGTTATAATATTATTAGTAAAGATTGATCATCAAATAAATTTTTGAAAAATGGCACATCCGAAGAGTAGGGTCTCGAAAGCAAGAAAAAACAAAAGAAGAACGCATCACAAGGCTGCGATGCCACAATTGGCAATTTGTAAGACAACTGGAGAGCCACACGTAATGCATAGAGCTTACTGGCACGAAGGTAGTATGTACTACAAAGGCCAAGTAGTGATCCAAGCCAAAGAAGTGGAAGTAATAGAAGATTAAAATCTATTACTTAATGCTAAGATATTTGAAAGCTCCCTGTTGATATTAACAAGTGGAGCTTTTCTTGTTTAATTCTTTCAACATCTACCAATGAAAACCATCATCAATGCACCATTAGCCCCAGCTCCTGTTGGTCCTTATAATCATTCTGTTCTAGTTGGCAATACCCTTTACATGTCAGGACAGATTGCTATCAATCAAGCCGAAGGCAGTCTCGTCACAGAAAACATTGAAGTCGAAACCCACCAAGTTATGAAAAACATTGGCTATATACTTTCAGAAGCAGGCATGACTTACGAAAATATTGTAAAATGTTCTGTTTTCGTCGCTGACATGGAGCAATATGGCAGCATAAATGCAGTATATGCCACTTATTTTGATGAATCAACAGCACCAGCAAGAGAATTGGTGCAAGTTGCCAACCTACCCAAATATGTCAATGTAGAAATCAGTTGTATCGCTGTAAAATGATTTATTTAGGCCGCAATACTATAATACCAGTTTGAGTGGAGTTGCTTGCTAAATACTGATAAAGTGTTTTATCAGAAATAATTACCCTTTTTGCTTTTTCAGATGCGTGAAGTAAATAGACTTCATTGCCTTTATTGATAGCTATTCCTACATGAGAAACATCAAGGCCTTTAATTGATGTAGTGATAGCAATAATGTCCCCTGATTTTATTAATACATCAATATCCTTCAACTTTTCTTTTGGTATATAATATCGAACCATTTCATTCGTAGTTTTTTCAATGGCTATTATTTTTTGAAAGTCTTCTTTAGATCGCACTTGATGATACTTTTTTAGATGTGAACTAATAAAATTTATTTTACGATCATCTTCAATGCCTCCTAGTTTTTTTGTAATATTTTCCACCCATTCATTTTTACATTGTTGATCTATCCATTCCGTAAAGTAATGAATTCTAGATGTATAGCCATCAATATGACCATGCCGATATCTCAATGATGTCAATATGTCTTCCATAGTTTTTGTACTTAATACTTGAGTATTCAATTGGTAAATAGAAAGTGCCAAAACATACTCGACAAAGGTCACGCAATCAAATTGGTTAGAAATACAAACCAACTTCTCATCGCCATTTTGGTCAAGTGTTCCAGATTTGTAAGGTGTATTTATATAGGAGAGTCCATTCTCAACCAAACAAGTACTTAAGTTTACACGCTCTTGGTCCTTCTTTTGTGCTAAAACAACAAAAGATATTAAACATAAAAAAAACACGAAATACAACTTCATTTAAAAACTTTTATTGCCAAATAATATTATGAAATTTAAGTTTAATAAACACCGACATGATATTTAATTTTAACAATAAGCTTTTTGTAAATTAATAAATTGAATTATAAAATACCACTCATAAATTGAATTAGTGTTTGTACTGAAAGCAAAGATAAAAAAATATTAAATGCAATAGTATAAATCAAAAAAACATTTACTTTGGCAGTTTAATTAAATTCTTAAAGTCTAAGCTGTCATGAAATACAATTTCCTATTCTTATTCTTGTACTGCTTTTTTGCAGCCTTAGGTCAAAAACAAACTATAAAAAATCAGGAATCACTCAGTTCTAAAATCGAAAGATTAGCCCTTCGCAATGAATCAGATGTGGTCAAATGGAGACGCCACCTCCATCAATTTCCAGAACTTTCCAATAGAGAATTTAAAACAATGGCATACATAGCTGAAAATCTGAAAGGAATGAACATAACTATTGAAACCGGTATGGCACATACGGGAGTTGTAGCAGTGTTGGAAACAGGTAAACCAGGACCAGTCATTGGACTCAGAGCTGATATAGATGGCCTCCCTGTGAGAGAAAGGGTCAATATTCCTTTCGCATCCAAAGAAGAGACCGAATACCTTGGTCAGAAAGTTGGTATCATGCACGCCTGTGGACATGATGCACATGTAGCCATCCTAATGGGCACTGCGAGGATACTAAACGAATTAAAAGTGAACTTAAAGGAAAAATAATTTTCGTTTTTCAACCAGCAGAAGAAGGTGCACCTGATGGTGAAGAAGGTGGCGCAGCGCTCATGATCAAACAAGGGTTGATAGAAAAATATGGCATTGAAGTTATGTATGGTTTGCATATTTCAAGCATGACAGATGTGGGTACCATATCTTACAAATCCATGGGCGCTATGGCCGCTGCCGATAGATTCATCATCAAAGTAAAAGGTAAACAATCACACGGTTCAAGACCTTGGTCAGGTGTAGATCCCATCGTAGTATCCGCTCAGATTATTTTAGGTTTGCAAACCATCGTCAGTCGTCAGTTAGATCTAACTAATGAAGCAGCCGTAATTACTGTTGGTAAAATCACAAGTGGTGTCAGAAATAATATCATACCTGAAGAAGCCGAAATGATAGGTACTATACGCACTTTGGACACTTCTATGCAACGAATCGTACATGAAAAGATAAAACTGACTGCTGAGAAAATTGCAGAAAGTGCGGGAGCAACTGCACAAGTGGATATTACGATTGGCTATCCAGTCACCTACAACAATCCTGAACTTACGGCTAAAATGCTTCCATCTTTAGAAAAAGTAGCTGGGGAAAACAATGTAAGAGTTGTAAAAGCAAGTACTGGGGCAGAAGATTTTTCATTTTACGCTCAAAAAGTACCTGGGCTGTTTTTCTTCCTTGGTGCAAAACCAAAGGAAGTCAATATTTTGGATGCGCCACCTCATCATACACCTGATTTTTATATAGACGAAAGTGGTTTTGTATTAGGTATGAAAGCTTTGGCACAATTGGTCATAGATTCTAAATAATGCGTTCTATCCATAAAGTCAACTATAAAGAAAAGCCAATAAAATTCAAAGGAAACAAAATCATCAAAGCAATGATTATCAACTGTTTGGAATTAGTAATCCTTTGTGTTGTGTAGGTCTGAAGCTAAAATAAACTTTTCACATTGGACTTTAATAAAATATAATAAATCATTAAAACAAACGAAATCGTACCCTTGACCGATAGAATCATAGGCAAATACAAAGGGAAAGTAGGTGGTCCACTTTTAGTTATCACAGCAGCCATGCACGGAAATGAGCCTGCCGGTGTGAAAGCATTAAATTTGCTTTTCAAAATGCTGGAAGTAGAACCCATCACTAATCCTGATTTTGTCTATAAAGGCGAGATTATTGGTATCATTGGCAACGTTCAAGCATATCAGAAAGGACAACGGTTTATAGAGAAAGACATCAATCGCTGTTGGACTGCTGACCATATCCACTACATAACTTCAATGGACAAAACTCGGTTGTGTAATGAAGACTTAGAAATAAAAGAAATCTTAGAAGTAATAAATCAGGAAATTAATGACAGAAAGCCTGATAAAATGTATTTATTGGACTTACATACTACATCATCAGATGGTATATTTTGTATAGCTACCAATGATTCAGATAGTATAAAGATTGCAAAAGATATCCACGCACCCGTAATATTAGGATTATTGCATGGTATAGCAGGCACAACTTTGCATTATTTCACAAAGCAAAATGTAGGAATACCTGCCCTTTCGCTAGCTTTTGAAGGTGGTTTGCATAACGATCCCATGTCTGTAAACAGATGTATTGCCGCTGTTATTAATTTTATGAGAACTATCGGTGTTATCAATGCAAAAGATGTAGAAAATCATCATGATAAGATACTTCAAGAATATGCTAATGGATTGCCCAGACTAGTTGAAGCTTTTTATAAATACACCGTAAAAGACAATGAAAAATGGGAAATGAAATCTGGTTATAAAAATTTTGACAAAATCAGAAAAGGAGATTTTTTAGCTAAATACGATGGTGAAGATATTTTTGCACAATATGATGGATATCTTCTCATGCCATTGTATCAGAAACAAGGAAGTGATGGGTTCTTTATTGCCAGAGATATCGAGTAATACTGATTTTATGGTATTTGCTTTTTAATGGAATGTATAGTGTGTGAAATAAATTTCCAGAACTCTAAGATTCTGAATTGTTAGCAAATTATCATAAAAGTAAAAAAAATTATTATTATAATTAAATTAGTGTGTCGCAATAAAATTTTTAATAAGTCAAGCATATTATATTTCTTAGAATAAAATTTTGACTTTTAATAATTTTAATCATTATAATATTCATATCGATTATTGTAATGTGTACATGTTTTTGAGTCTTTCTTTTGTAATATTTATTTTAGTATGTATCTTTACTACTCAGATGTTTATGAATTAAATATCTATCCCCACTTTACGTAGTATAAATTTTAGTGCTTTTAATAATTAAAGTTAATCCTGAATTAATGAGAAATTTATTCATCAGTTTTATTTTTGTATGTTGTAGTTTATCTCAATCTCTTTCCAATGGCAATAGTACCCAATGGTCTAATTGTGAAAACAATCAAAATACCTATTCTCCCTTCAAATACCAATGGAAAGACATACCCTTTTTGCGTTTTGTTGGTAATCAAAATATGGCGATTGGGGTAACAATGATTCCTTTACCTAGTACTGGGCCACATTTATTGCCATTGGTAGTAACTGCTACAGTAAGTGGAGCAGCAATGCCAATCAATGTAAATTGTATTTTAAAATATTCACTTGTACGATTTTTAGGTAATAATTTCGCATGGAACACCATGGATATACCTATGACTGGTACTTATCCTGATTTTACAGCCACGCTGCCTGCAAGTCCAGGTTTGTATGAGTTTGGATGTCAATGTTTTGATGTGACAGGCGGTATGGACTCATGGAGCACTACGATCAACAATAATGGTTGGGCATTTATGCCTCCGACTAATGATGAATGCACCAATGCAGAATCGCTTTCTAATGGCGCAACTGTGGGAGGTACTAATGGTGGCGCATCTTCCCAAGCAGGTGAAAATGTGCCCGGAGGCATAAGTCCTTTTGCATCTGTTTGGTATTCATACACACTTACAGCACCTGATCAAACCATTGAGATTGATGTTAGTCCTAACGGTACACTTCCTATTATATCACCAATTATTGGAGTGTATAGTGGCACATGTTTTGGCGTATTGGAAGCAACAGGTCCTGGGCCACATTGTTTGGAGCCTGGTACTTATTTAATTCAAGTTGCTAGTTTAGATATCAATCAAGGATCATTTGATATTACTGTTACTTCAGGTGCATCGCCTGTCATGCCAACTATAGCAGTCACAGAAAATAATGGTTCCAATGATGGAAATGTATGTATTGGAGCTGATTTTACACTCACAGTATCGCCAGCAGGAGCAGCAGGCTATACTTGGGCTTTGGATGGTACACCTATAGTAAATGCTGCCAATATTTGGTCAATACCATCAAGTACAATAGCAAATGACGGCACTTACTCCGTAACAGTTACTGATGCTATGGGCTGTACTGGCTCTACATCAATCACTGTCAATATCTTTAGCTTACCGACTGCCAATGTTGCAACTCTGGCAACATGTGAGACAACTGTAGGAAGTGGAACGGGAGATTTTACATTAGCCGATGCAGACCTTACTGTATTAAATGGACAAACAGGTATGACAGTATCTTATCATGCCAATGCAGGAGACGCTACTGCAAATGTAGGTCCCTTAACATCCCCATACAATAGCACTTCGGGCACTGTATATGCCAGGGTTACAGATGTATATTGTTATGCCATTTCAGTTATAACACTCACAGTTAACCCATTACCCACAGGTGTACAAATACAAAATATAAACAATAGCAATTCACCTGCTGATTTCACTATTTGTGCAGGGGCACCCATAAATTTAAGTGTGGCTGGTACTGGAACTGGTACTTTGCAATACAGTTGGGATCTTCCTGGAGGAACAGATACAGGTTCTCCTTTAAATATTGCTATGGCAAATAATCCTACCCATAGCGGGACTTGGATTGTGACTGTCACAGATGCAAATGGTTGTACAGCCACTGATAATATAAATATCACGGTAGATCCAGCGCCATCCAATGATGAATGTGCCAACGCATTACCATATAGTAATGCTGGAGACAATACTTGTGCATCCGAAGACATAACCACCTGTGGTGCAAATGGGGAAGCTTCCGTTTGGTATGATTATACTGTACCAGCAGGGATCAAGACATTGACCTTTACCTTTACTGGCCTTGCAGGTGGTGTAATAAATATATATGATGGTTGTGGTGGTGCATCTATTGGCACCACATGTTCCACCTCGGTCATGATAGATTGCCCTACTGAAGGGGACATTCTTAAAATTTATGTAAGCTCTCCTTCAGCAAGTGCTGGCCCATTTACACTAAATGCGAGTGAGACGCCAGCAACGGTAGCTAATGATGATTGTAGTGGTGCCATAAGCATACCTGATTCTCCAGTATGTCAATTCTTCCCTGTTGCAGGAAGTACTAGCGTGGGTGCATGTCCAGAAGATATTACGGTAGGTGGCTGCGGATTGGATTTCAGTATGGACGCTATTGTGTGGTATGAATTTACACCACCAACGGGTACCACAAGTGTACAATTTCAAAATGTTGTTGGTACACTTGGCGTATTTACAAGTTGCCCAGCCACCACATTTGTAGCAGGTGGAGGATGTATAACAGGTGCAACTATGATCACTGTTGCAGCAGGTACTACTTATTATGTTGGCATAGGTGTACCAGGAGGTAGTGGCCCAGTAGGGTTTGATATAAGATATAATGCTGGACCAGCCAATGATGATTGTGCAAATGCCTTGCCTTTTTCAACATCTGGAGATAACTCTTGTGCCACCGAAGACATCACCACTTGTGGTGCAAATGGAGAAGCTTCCGTTTGGTATGATTATACTGTACCTGCGGGAATCAAGACATTGACCTTTACCTTATCTGGTCTTACAGGAGGTGTAATAAATGTATATGATGGTTGTGGTGGAGCATCAATTGGCACCACATGTTCCACCTTGGTCATGATAGATTGCCCTACTGAAGGGGACATTCTTAAAATTTATGTAAGCTCTCCTTCAGCAAGTGCTGGCCCATTTACACTAAGTACAAGTGAAACACCGGCTACGGTGGCTAATGATGATTGTAGTGGTGCCATAAGCATACCTGATTCCCCAGTGTGTGAGTTTTTCCCAGTAGCTGGAAGCACCAGTATAGGTGCTTGTCCAGAAGATTTTACGGTGGGAGGTTGTGGATTGGATTATAGCATGGATGCTATTGTGTGGTATGAATTTACACCACCAGCTGGCACGACAAGTGTCCAGTTTCAAAACGTTATAGGTACTTTAAGTGTATTTACAGGTTGCCCAGCTACAACCGTGGCAGCTGGGGGAGGATGTATTACTGGAGCTGGTACCGTAAATGTCACAGTAGGTGCTACCTATTACATTGGCATAGGAGTACCTGGCGGCAGTGGCCCAGTAGGATTTGATATAAGATATAATGCTGGACCAGCAAATGATACACCATGCACTGCTGAATCTATAGGAACGGCTACCCAAAACTCCACTTGCTGTGCCAATCAAGAAATAGCAAGCCCATGTGGCGTAGGAACAGAATCTTCCGTTTGGTATGAAGTACAAACTGGGCCTAATGTTGTTTCCGTGGATGTCACTTTTGCCAATACTTCTATGACAGCACCGTTTGTGGTGGATATATTTAGTGGTCCGGACTGTAGCTCCTTGTCTATATTGCCTGATGATGTTTTCAAATCTCCTTGTAATACAGGAAGTTTCACTGCCAATATAAGGTGTCAAGATTTTGCTACCAATAGTTTATTTATAAGGGTAGGCTCAAATGCAGCTACTTGTGGAACATTCAGCCTCTCAGCTGTTACCAATTCAGGTAGTTGTGCAGCGGCAAGTGATTGTGCGGCGGCACCTTCAATAGCCGTACCGACAGGAGGCCAAACATGTTTACCAGGCTGTAATGAGAGTTTTTGTGGAGATGGATTCTGTGATCCAAATGGCAATGCCACCTATTATTCTTTTACTTTTGATGCGTCCACTGCAAGTGCCGCAGTTATCACTATTAACGATGCCTCATTTTCTCCTATTATCAGTATCGCTTATGACTGTTTTTCTCCATTTGTATCTTGTTTCACAGGTGCCATTACAAATCCTTTCCCAATTGGATCAGGGACTATTTATGTACGAGTAGAAGCAGCGGGAGGCATGAATCTCGATGATGACTTTACTGTCTGTGCCAACGCTTTTGATGCCGGATCATTTGATTGTTACGGAGCAACACTCGATGTTACGCGCCCAGAACATCCTAATGAAGATCAAACTGGACCCTATTGCTCAGGGGAAGTGGTGCACTTTTGTTATAATGTAAACTTTATTGTTTCAGCAGCAGGAACAGTACCACCAGATGGCAATAACTGCCAATGGCTGCAAGGAATAGTTCCAGTTGTGTATGAAGGTTGGGATCTGGATGCTTTACCATTGTCAGGACAAGCAGCTCCAGGTGGTTCTAGTTGGTATGATGAAGCTGAAGTCCATTACAATTTCTCAAGTCCACAATATAGCCCTGTCACATTACCTAATGGAAATTTAGGTTTAACCTGGGGAGCTGGAGGCTTAGCTGCTGGAGGAGATATGCCTGCAGGCTGGTATTGGGCATCACCAGGAAGTGGCGCTGATTGCACTGACGGAAGTAATCCTGATACTGCATGGGGTTTGCCAGGAGCTTGCGGCAGCCTCCAAAGTGTAAGTATTTGTTTTGATTTAAAAGTGAAAGAGTTTGAAACTCAAGCTGAATGTGAAGGAGCAAGTTTAAAAGTTGTTATGTTTTCATTTGCGGATGGGGAATTGGGTTGTTGGACCAATCTTTCATGTGCGCAATCCACACCATTGACTTGGCAAGGTTTTCCAGCATGTAATACACTCATCACTGTCGAAGGAGATGATAAAGAAACATGTTCTGGTGTACCAGTATTAGTAACTGCTGTAGCAAGTGACCCTGCCGCCAATATTATATTAACCACCATTGATAATCCTAATGTTACTGGTGAAACATTGAGTGGAACCTATCCGTTTGGCCAAATGAATCTCCTAGAGACCCTTATTAATACTTCAAATGCCCCTCAAATAGTTGAATACATAGTATATGGCACAATACCAGGGCAAGTATGTCAAAGTCCACCCATTTCAATTTTTGTCACCGTTTACCCTGAGTTGGAAGGAACTTTTATTCCTGATCCTGCTTACGTTTGTAATCCAGGAGATTGTATTAACATAACCATAAACCCAATGGGCGGAACCGGTAACTATGTAGATTTCCAGTGGTCAGGACAAGGTGTAAATGGGTCAGGTGCAACTGTACAAGTGTGCCCTACTACGCCTACCGATTATAGTGTAACTTTCACGGATGACTTAGGATGTCAAGGTATAGAAAGTGTGGAGGTTGACATAAAAGATCCAGTAACAGCTGTAATCGACCCTAGCAATATTGCTGTTTGCAAAGATGGGATAGAAGGTAATGCCGATCCTATATATGGAAATGTTACATCTGGTCTTGCTCCTTATAATTTGGTATGGACACCACCATCAGGTATCAATGGATATGGTGGACCTTTTCTAACACTTTGGGATGATCGCTTCTTTTTATTGGAAGAATCATCACAAGCAACTTCAGGCACATTGTTGTTGACCGTTACTGACAGTTGGGGATGTACAGGGACAGCTACTGCCTCGATTTCAGTAGATGAAGGACCTGCTCCCGTTTTCTCCTATTTACCGATAGCTTGCGGTAGTAGCATGGTAGATTTAGTAGGTACTTACAATATTGGCCAATCCTACTCAAGCTTTGATAGATTCGAATTATATAATTGCGACTACACTTATATAGCAGATGGAAATACTGAAATATTTACTTTTGAAGATATAGATCTATCTACTTACGGGACATGTTTCAAACTATTGACATATACTACTGGTGGTTGTGTTGTTGAGCGGACACTTAATGTGACTACCATTAGTGGTACGCAAGTGCTTTTAGCAGGCAATACAGAGAGATGTTCTAATGGTGCTACATCACAAATAAGTGTCAATAATCCAACAGCATTTTCTTCATTTATATGGTCAAATGGCGCTACAACACCTGATATTACCATTAGCCCAAGCATTACAACTACGTATGTAGTGACTGCTACACAATCAAACGGCTGCACCAGTACAGCATCAAGGACCATAACGGTACATCCCGCACCAACAGTTAGTTATTCAGGGTCCACAGCAATTTGCCCAGGGCAAAGCACTACGTTGACTGGTACAAGCGATATCACTGGCAGTACCTTTGTGTGGACCAATTTAGGTAATAATACAACATCGAATGGTGCGTCTATTACTACTTCAGCTGCAGGAAATTACTCCTTGACAGTGAGTACACCTTTTAATTGTACAACAATCTTATATGTAACGGTCACTGTGGGCAATTCCTTATCTCCCAATATCAACGAATTGAGTTTATGTGATGGGAGTAACGGTGTACTAGATGCTGGAGGTGGTTTTGATCTGTATTTATGGAATACAGGTGAATCTACTCAGACCATACAAGTATCTTCAGGTGGTCAGTATTGGGTGGATGTTTCACAATCTACCTGTTTTGGTTCAGACACAGTAACAGTCATTAATAATTTAACACCTACACTCAATATTTCTCCTACTCCATTAATAGTTTGTAGAACAAATGATGGTTTTGGTCCGAGCAGTATAAACTTTACAACTCAAATTAATCCTCCAAATGTATTAGGCAATTGGCGAGAAATTACAGGTTCTGGAGTTGATTTTACAACTGATCCTTCCAATGTTAGTTTCCTTGGAATTGCGGCAGGCAGCTATCAATTTGAATACACAACTTCTGGAGCAATGAATCCATGTAGTAATGTGGTGGATACTTTGTTTGTAACAGTAAATGCTTGCCAATGTCCACAAATCTTACCTACTGGTCCATACTGTAATCAAGGGTCAGCACCTGTCGATATGAAAACCAAAAAAGGTAATCCAGCATTGGGAGGTACATTCAGCATAATAAGTCCTGTAGGCATTACAATGGTCAATGACATTTTTAATCCTACAGGTTTGCAAGCAGGAACATATATTGTACAGTGGGATTTGACACCAAACTGTCAACCTACAACAAATATTGTGGTGTATGATGATCCTGTGGCGACACTCACCACAACACAAACCACTATTTGTAATGACAATGCAACAGGTAGTACTATGCTTGATGTTAATACTTTATTGGCGGCTAGTAGTAGTATCGGTACTTGGAAATTGGTATCTGGTCCAGCATCTGCTTTTACAGCACCATCCACTATAAATGGCACTGGCTTAGCAAAAGATGAAGTATTGACTGTAAGATATATCACCAACACGGCGCAATCTCCATGTAAAAATGATTCTATCGATTTGAAGATTGTAGTCAGAGATTGTAAATGCCCCGATGTAATGATCACACCATTATCACTTTGTAATGGTGATAATACGCTCATTGATCTAAATAGCAGCACCATTCTGACGACTACACCAGTCGGAATTACTGGTGTTTGGTCATCAAATATATCTGGTGCGATAACTAGTGGTAGATTTTTGAATGTCTTTGGAAAACCTACCGGTAGTTACCAAATTACATTTACTTTAAGTAACCCAATAGCTGGATGTACCAATAGTGTCCCAGCTCCAGTCACCATTGCTTTGCAACCAGTAGCAGAAGTGGAAAGGAAAGGTACCGCATGCAATATTAATTCCGGCAATGGACCAACAACCGTTCGATTATACGATCTCTTAAAAAATGGATACACTACATCAGGCGTGTGGACACAAACAAGTGGTAGTCCTTCCCTCCCAATCAGTGCTTCTGGTGTAGTAGATTTTGTGGCCCAACCTGTCGGAGCAATTTTCAAATTTACTTATACTCGTAATGCTACCTCTCCATGTACGCCTGTGTCTGTAGAAGTAGAAATAACCATATCTGATTGTCAATGCCCTGCGATCAACATCAATAATCCTGGCCCACTATGTAATTCTAATGGCTTATTGGATCTCAATACGCTTGAAGGCATTCCTAATTCTCCTGGTTTTTGGTTAGTGAGAAACCCTATTGGGAATATCATCAATACACCTAGCGATATACTTGATGCCAAGAACCTATCAGAAGGAATTTACAAATTGACCTATAGTTTAGTTCCGGCGCCATCAGGTACATGTCAAAAAGATTCGACCGTAATTCTAAAAATTGAAAACCAAAATACTGCTGTTACAAAAGATACAATGGTATGTAATACAGTATCAAGTTCAGGGCCTTCTTCCTTAGATTTTAGAGCATTATTAGTCTCTACAACAGGTATTGGTAAGTGGTTAGACAAAGATTTAGTTGAAATTCCTAATTTTACCAATGTAAGTTACATTGGTTCGCCGTTAGGTACCATTAATTATTATTACGAAGTAGCATCTACCGTGCCATGTGTCAATATTAAAATACCAACCAACGTAGAAGTTATCGATTGTAGTTGTGAACAAATCGTATTAGGTCAGATACCTTCCATCTGTACATCAAGCGCCACTTTTGATCTGAGACCATTTAGCGATGCCAAACCGGGTACTTGGAAGTCCAATAATCCTTTGATAGTAATTACCAATGGTGTACTAAATCTTAGTAATATGCCAGCTGCTTTGTATGACATTTATTATGAATTAAATACGCCACTTCCTGCGCCATGTCCATCTACAAAGATAGTGACGATTAACATATTTAACCCTAAAAATGCTGGTACAGCTAGAGGCGCTGAATACTGTGTAGGTGCTACGGACGTGGTCAGCCTATTTGATAGATTGGACAATGAAGATTCAGGCGGAACATGGACAGTAGTAAATGGTGGATCTGCTGGTTTCAACGCACAAAACGGTACATTTACTCTTACTGGAAGACCATCAGGTTCTTATGTATTCAGATATAGTTTTACTGGCCAAGCACCATGTCCTGATGATCAAGAAGATGTGACAATTAGGATCAATGATTTGCCAATAGCTGATGCTGGCTTAGACAAAACTTTAAATTGCACTATCCAATCTGCAATACTAGGCACAAGCTTATCTTCCGTCGGCCCAAATATTATTTACGAATGGAAACTAGCCAATGACATTGTAAGTAATCAGATGCAGCATACTGTATTGCAAGGTGGTATTTTTACTTTGACTGTAAGAGACACTGTGACTAAGTGTGCCGCTTCAGACAATGTTACTGTAATTTTGGAAGACGATCTTCCCTTATTTGATGTTAGTGTGGATACCATTGCATGTTTTGGGCAAACTGCTTCAATCAGGCTGAGCAATATCAGAGGTGGTCAGCCTCCTTATCAAATATCATTCAATGGTGGTATAACTTATGGCTCCACAACATCTACATCGAACTTAAAAACTGGTAATTACAAAATCATGGTAAAAGATGCAAATGGATGTATCAATGACAGATGGCCAGAAATTAAGATCATTGAACCACCTATATTTACAGTTAATCTTGGTCAAGATTTAATATTTAATCTTGGAGATGATACGTTACTTACCATTGTGGGTCAGTATAATCCACTTACTGCTTTAAGCGTCACTTGGTATGCCAACGGTATTGAAATAACATCCAATAAAAATCTTCCTACTTTACTGGTTAAACCTACAGATGATACAGAATATACTGTCACTATAACCAATCAAAGTGCGTGTATCGCCACAGATGTTATTAGAATTACTATCAGAAAAGTAAAACCTGAATGTATCCCCAATATTATAAATACTGAAAGTATAAGCGGAAATTCATATTTCAGTATAAATTGCGGAGAAGTAGAAATGGTAACAAAATATAGTATCTATGACAGATGGGGCAACTTACTATTCTTTGCCAAAGATTTATCGCCATCTAATCCACAGTCATTCTGGAATGGTTCATTTAAGAATAAGCCTGTTGTACCTGGTGTATATGTTTATAACATTGAGCTATTATTTAAAGATGGAAGTATCGAAAATAGGGCTGGAGATGTCACTGTAATGAGATAGATCACAACACATAAAGACTTTTTGTGAAGTCTTCAAAGTGCTAATAAGGTATCCTTGTATATGAAAGTATGCAAGGATATTTTTATTTAGAGAGTAATTCTACTTAGTCATATTTGAATAAAATAAGTTTTCTCACCACTTTGTGGTTCGAAATGACATAAGATTATAATTTAACGAATTTTAATTATTTCCTTCCTAAAATATCTAATAATTCACTTCTTACTGTGGGACTTCCATAATAGTATCTATGATTGGTCAGTTTGCCGGCAAAAGATTCGTCATCGCTCAAATTAGTAGCATTCCTTATAAACATACCATCTTTCGGCGCACTATTTAGATCTACACCTAAAATTCCTAACCTTTGGTGTGATTTCATCGCATTGGCCATTTGCAAGGTTTTATCACCTAAATGATGATAAATGTACAGTTTGTTGACATGTTTTGATAAATTAGGAAAGTTATCTTTGAAAATATCATTTGGCAAATCAGCTGCCATCATCATCACATTTTCTATATATAAGGATGTATCCACTTTTATCCATTGCTCATAGATACCCTGAAATACCTTGTTCCCCATAGAGTGACACAAAAAAGTAACTTTAGCTAATGGATGTTTGGCTTTTAAATAATTACTAATTTCTGCTAGTTTGGTCACAAAGTTAGCTCCTTTTTTATACGCATTTTGAACAGCATTGTCATAAGTAAGAACCGATGTCCATTGTAAAGATATCGCCATGCCATAGGAATGAGCCGTCGAGTCAAAGATGGTTTCTTGTAAGATATACCCACTTTGTTGCATAAAGTATTTATTATCTCCCTGATATCCATGTAAGTAGAATATGACGCTACTCTTATGTGCAGGAAGATTATCTATACTGTTTTTTATGGTCGTCATCCAAGCGTCTTCTTCCATTTTACTCGTTTTTTTTATAAGTTTTTTATTTTCTATTTCCATTATACCATAGTCATATTTTTTATCATCAGGGTCGCTGTTTATATCATAAATATAGAAATGCTGGAAATTGCTCTGAGACATCATTTTGATATTGAGGGCTATTAAATTCAAGATGACCAAAAAACGAACTAGCACCATTACTTTTTATAGTTCTTTTCGTATTGAGTAATCCAATCTGCTGGAGAGACTTTTTTAATTAATTCCGCTATGAGATCATAAGGAATTTTATCTGGATTTTTGTATCTAATACAACTTTTCCCCATATCCAATTTGAAGGGTGATCTTTTTTTATGTTCAGTAGTAAACCACTCCAATAAGTCCGGGTCAGCATAAATTCCCATGTGATAGATCGCTACAAAATTCTTTTGCGCTGCAATATTTATAAAAGGAAGCGGTATTTTTGGATCACAGTGATAGCCATTAGGATATAGATTATGTGGAATGTAATACCCGATCATATTATACAAAATCCCTTCTTCAAAACCATCAGGTATGTTTTTATTAATGATCTCTCTAAGGCGGACAATCGCTTCCTTTTTATCGCTATCAGCTATCTGTGCTATATAATCTTCTGGTGTTACTGCGTGAATGGTCATATTACAATCAATATTTATTTCGATAAAACAGTAAAAGAATTTGCTTAGTTCAATGAAATATGTACCATTTTGTAAATAAATAAATTTACTCCACCACAATTAATTTACCAGTATAGGTTCCAATATTAATATAATATAATCCTGCTGGTAAAAAAGCAACATCTATTTCATCCCCTGAATTTACTATTTTGCCATATACTGCTTTGCCCATTGTGCTGAAAATTGTGAAGTGCTGCGGCTCCAAAATACCTTCAATTTTAACACTTGATGAAGTAGGATTTGGGAATATTTTGATTTTGCTTATCGAAGTAGTAATGACGTTGACAGATTTTTGGTTTTTTATGAAAATATCCTGACTAACTGCATCTACGAGACCAAAATCATAAATGCCTGGGTTAGTAGTTGCTTTGGCTGTTCCTGTAGCATTTCTGAATACTGCCCCTAACCAATATGGAAATTCACCACTTGTTAATCCATAATATGAAGCAGGTTTGAGTTTGATTTGCCAAAGGTCTTGTTTACCAGCTACTTTTGACATGAGTCCTACACCATCATCCATTCCCCAATTGCCCACTACTTTTTTCCAATCACTACCTTTAGGAGCACTTAAATTTGACAAAACTGCACCTGAGTGCATATAGATTTTATCCACACCTTTGAGTTCTCTATTGCCCACAGCGGTGTTCAACGTGATGGTGACTTCAGTATCTCGATCGAAACTGGAAGGACTCACAGTTAACATAGGTTGGTCTGAAAGCACTTCAAAATAGATAATACCATCTCTAAATCCATATCCATTTCTTGTATTGTCTTCATTTCTGAACCACATGCCTATCTGAAAGATCTCCTTATCACTTGGTATATTGTAATATTCATTGGGTGTGATGGATATTTCCCATATATTGTCTGAAACTTTTGTCATCAGTCCAATGCCATCATCTACAAAATTACCCTTTACATTGGTCAAGGTATTATTATTGGCTGTATTAAGAATCACTCCTGAGTGGAAATATACTTTACTGGCGCCTATCAATCCTTGGGTACCAGCATTACTAGCTTTGGTGGCGTCAAATCTTACTTTTATAAGATCGCTACCTTTGAAAGGGTCAGGATTGATAGTGACTGGATTTTCATATACAGCTACTACATCTGGTTGACCATCAGCTAGTCTTTTGGTAGTAAATACATGCCATTCACCTGCTTTTAAATGGATAGGCGCTGATACGTTTGTCACCATGATCGAATCTCCAGAAAAATAGTTGTACCACCAACCAGTTTGTGAAAATTTAGGATCAATCGTCTTCGTAGTCAAAGCAAAATTACCAATAACCACTAAGTCAATATTTGGTGTATTAAAACTCAGTCTTCTAGTATCCCCAGTATGAAGATGGCTTTTTTGTGAAGCCGCCAATACAGCCGGTGTAATAGTATTACGTACATGCAAAAGTCCTTGATACGTTTTATATATATTTTGTCTAAGCGTACTATTGTAATATTTGAGTGAACCTTGTCCCCAAACATAAGGTTTTCGGCCTACTCTTCCATTAAAATTGATGTCAATGTCATATCCTAACTCATCAAATTGCCAGATCATTTTTGGTCCAGGATGAAGGTATGTAAAGGCAGCTGCCAATTTAACCCTTTCAAACATGACCAATGAGTCTCTGACATTGTAACTACCTGACGACCTACCTTCTGTGATGCAGTGTTCAGCAATCCTACGTTCGTCATGACTATCATAAAAAGTAACATGTGAAGTGGCATCCATATTAGTGAAACTTCCTATTGTATTTCCTATAGCGGCAGGCACATAGTCATAAGATTTGTTACGCCACATTTTCATTCCAAAAGTTGCTAACTGTGCTTCTTCATTGGCTGGACTCCAATGCTCCAAAATAACGTAAGCAGTAGGGTCCACCTTTTTAATCTCATCATTCATTCGCTTTAGGATATTGATACGCGATTGGTCAAAACCATCAACACTGCCTCCGGGAGCATAATTGGTAAAACCTTTGGTAAAATCAAATCTAAATCCATCAAAATGAAACTCTTCCAGCCAATATTTATTAACTTCATCCACAAATCTCTTGGTATAGGCACTTTCATGGTTAAAATCATATCCCCATTGATATTGCCCGACATATTCTCTATTGAACCAAGGATTATTTGCGGCAGGTTTTCCACCATCAAAGTACATCTGTACCATAGGTGATTGGCCAAAAGCATGGTTAAGTACAATATCCAAAATTACAGCAATCCCATTTTGATGAGCAATCTCTATGAATTGTTTAAGCTTCTCTTTGGTGCCATAATATTTGTCCAATGCAAGAAAGAAGGATGGGTTGTATCCCCAGGAATCATTACCTTCAAATTCGTTAAGCGGCATAAATTCTATCGCATTGACGCCAAGTCTTTTAAGATAAGAAATAGTATCAATCATAGTCTGATAGGAATGTGATGCCACAAAATCTCTAATATGCAACTCATAAATCACCAAGTGATTAACATTCGGTTTGATCCATGTAGCTTCTGTTTCAGCCCAAGTATAAGGTATCTGATTGGTTTTGAACACGGCAGCAATTCCTAGGTCTTCACGAGTGTAACTAGGAATATTGGGGAATACTGCAGGCTCGATCCATTTGTCATTCCAAGGATCTGCAACTTGTCTTGCATAAGGATCAGCAATTTTTATTTTACCATCTATCCAATATTGATATACATAATCCTTCTGAGGTGTTAGATCATTGAGTTCTAACCAATAATATTCGCCATCAGGCGTGCGCTTCATTTGGTTTTCTTCTTTAACTTGCCATTGCGAAAAGTCACCAACAGCATACACAAACTCTTTATGTGGAGCTAGCAGTACTAGCGTCACTTTTGCTGGATCAGCTAGATCATAATTAGCACCTGACTTCAAACCTTCTGGCAAATTTGCTATTTCTGTAGGTTTGCGTATTACGACGTTATACTTTTTAATGGCTTCTACATTTTGTCCATTAATCGTAGCTACAACTTTGATATTGATTTCTTTAGATTCATTTGCTACATAACTATAAGATATAGTTTTTCCAGTATTTACTTCTGCTTTGATTTCATATCCATTGCCTTCATCTATCAAAAGTTTCATATTGGATACTTCAGACGAAGTAGTTGCTTGCATTTGTATAGTTTGACCCGCTAGAATGATACTTTCATTGCCCAATGGTGCATTGATTGAAACAAAATTGTCACTGTTAAGATTGACATAAATATCACCGTTGGATGTCACAGTGCCCCAACCATATTCGCCTTGTGCTATTGTACCCTTCTTAGTGCCATCTGCACTACGGAATACACAGGAAATCCTGAAAATATTCTCACCAACAGGTACTCCAAAGTGTGCACGTATGCTTGGATTAAAAGTAATCTGCCATTTGTTAGCTTCACCATTTACCTTAGTCATGAGGCCAATGCCATCGTCCTGTCCCCAATTGCCTTTGACATATTTCCACGCCGTACCATTGACTTTATCTGTGACTACACCATGATGCATATAAACTTTTGTAGCACCGACTAACTCTTTGTTGCCTTGATTGGCATCAAAAATGAGTGTTGCACTTTCTTCTGGTCTAGCAGTTGAAGGATTGAGTGTTACAAATTGACCTAAAAGGGAATTGACACTTAATAAAAAAGCAAAGAAGATAATCTGACGCATGTTAATATATTATCAGTTATTGTATGAATGACATTAAGTGTAAAAGTAACTTCTATTTGTCAATAACACTCTAATTTTAATTGTATTTTTTACGCCATTAACAAATACTTCCTTTTCCAATTAAATGAAGCTTATTCATAAACAGGAAGAAGTCCATTATTATTTACTACCTATAAAATATTCTGTAGTAACATTACTATCTGTGATTGTTCTGTTTTCAAATGTCACTGACCCGATCTTATCAAAGTAAATCAAAGTGTAAAAGGAATTTTCTTTCTTTGATTCAAAATAATGAGTTGCGTCACTTCCTGTTTTTTCAGTTTTAATATAGCTTAGTTTTAATGTATCATAAGTGTTTGTTTCGTCACTAATATTGATGGTGGTTAAGTTATGTATATAAATTCTAAAAGTATTTGGAGTGCCTGCATTACACAGCGTATCAGAAAAAATATCTTGAGCCAAACAAAGTTTAGATGTACCGTTATAATTCCCAATGATTTTGCCAAAAGGAATAGGAAGTATATTTTCTTCTTCGCGAACACACGAAAAAACAATTATCAAACTTGCCATTAAGACTAATAAATACCTGAATTTCATACAATCAATTTAGTTATAACGTTTAAATTTCAAAAGAAGTACACCTTACAAAAAAGTATGTAAAATATTCAATGATATCTTATTGAAAACCAAAACTGTTAATTTATATTCAATCTTTATGCCAATTATTATTTTTCAAAAAATAAGATCGTTTTCCAACAAGATTAAGTATAGTGTATATGATGAGCATTGTCATAGCATATTGGGCCATCTTTGCTACGTCGCCTGAAGTATTGGGCAATCCAGAAATTTGTTTAGATAAAATACCATAGAGTGCCCAAATTATGACTAATGGGTAAATTACATCTTGTTTTCTGAAGATCATTACTATACCCAATATAGTCGCAATCACCACCATAATGATGGCCCAAGTGGACTCACCAAAAAGTACACCAACCCAACCGATAGAAACCAAAAATGTAGTCACATTAGCAATAGTAGCAACACTAATCCAACCAAGATATACGCTAAAAAAGATCCTGATAGATAGATTGTCACCAAAGTTATTTGGCCTCTTATGGTCCAAAATGAGATATATCTTCACCAAACTATATAAAATTGCAAACATAATACAAAGTGAAAGCCATATTAATTCATAATGCCAAGCTAAAATCCATAATCCATTGGCCAAACCACTGATAAAAAACCATGGGCTTATCGCTAATATGATTTGCATTGTTTGTTTTCCATTTTGACGATATTGCCATGCTTGATACACCAGAAATACGATCATTAGCAAATAAATAATACCCCAAATACTAAAGGTAAATCCTGATGGAACAAATAAGTTGGGATATGCATCTGAGAGTTCACTCGTGGTTTTGTTATTGATAGGCAATGACACTGCCAAAAAATTGAGTGTCAAGGCAAAAATGACTGAAACTAGATTTAGCACTATCCATTTAAGTGGAGTATTTTGTATATTCATATTATATTAGACTTAAAGTTAATTATTGTCAAAGGTAAACTTAAATTGGTGTTAAATTCCTGTTTTTTGTTGTTATTTTGGCTAATTGGCTATTATCTTTCTCTAAAAATAAATAAAATCATATTCATGAAACGTATTAATTTGTTAATCATCATTGGAGCAATGTTACCATTTGCATCTTGTACACCAAAAATGCCTATTTACACCAAACCATCATCAAACAATAAGGATTATAAGGTCTCATATCTTTTTGAGCATGATGGGTGCAAAGTTTACAGATTTGTAGATGGATTTAATGCGGTGTATTTTACTTCGTGCCATGGAGAAACATCTTTTCAGCAAGATAGTGTCACTGTAATAAAGAATAGGACCAAATAGCAGCAGAAACTCAAAACTTTACAACTTTTGTCATAGGATGTTTATCTATCCAGGTCATTACAATCTGATTGCACTCAGGATTGGGTGACATGTATTTGATGGCTTCTTTCCATTCTTCTACACCTTGACTCATATCATCGATCTGCATATAACCATATCCACGATAATGTCCATCTTCTATTAGAACTATGGCTTTTTCTTCATTGGATTTGCCATCGGTGACCAAGAAAAAATTGTCTATAAAACTCCTTTGTAGATATTCTATGGCTTCAGCGGCTCGCTCATTGTAAGATTCAGGCGTTTCTATATGTTGACAAGCGCCACTACAAGCACCTGTTTGATAATAAAAACAACTGCCCACAGATTCGTACAATCCAGTAAGTCCTGAACAAAGACCTAATTGTTCCGTTATCATCATCAAGTGCCCACGAGCCGAACCCTTTGATCCATAATGGTTTAGAATAGTTTTATTTTGCCGAGACTTCACACTCGACTTGTCCCAATCAAACCGTATATAACCTTTTTCATCTACATAATGATGGATAAAATATGGATAATCCTTCGTCCGTTGTGCTTTGTTAATTTCAGGTTGTAATGCTTTAATTTCGCTAGATTCTAGCAACATAGCTACGAGTTCATTGCCAGTTTCTTCGTAAGTAATGTCAGCTACTTTTTTGATAAACTTGTCTGTTTTGTCATCAATATTACCGAAATGCTGCATGATCCGTTTGCGAATATTGATACTTTTGCCCACATAAATGACATGGCCATATTCATTGTAAAAATAGTAAACACCAGTACTTTCGGGCAAACTATGAATGCGTTCCATCGAAATATCTTTGGGAAGATGAGAAGCTTTGATGCCAGCATTAATGATTCTATCTACTTGATGCACACCACCTTCTTGCCCGAGTATTCTGCCTAATACATTGACCGTAGCTAAAACATCGTCCATAGCTCGGTGGCGATTTTCAACTTTGATATCAAAATGTCTGATGAGATTACCCAAACTATAAGACCTTAAGCCTGGAAATGCTTTGCGGCTCAATACCACAGTACACAATTGTTTGCGAGTAAATGTAAAACCAAGTGCCGCAAACTCTTCCCTGATAAAACTATAATCAAACCTTACATTATGCGCTACAAAAATGGCACCTTCTGTCATCTCCACCACTTGTTTGGCCACTTCATAAAACTTGGGTGCATTGGCTACCATACTATTCGTAATTCCTGTGATACGCGTGATTTCGGTAGGAATAGATCTTTCGGGATTGACCAATGACTGAAAAGAGTTTATTATTTTTTCACCATCATAAAGCGCAATAGCTATCTCGGTGATACGATCTCTTCGAGCCATACCGCCTGTCGTCTCGATGTCAACTACTGCGTAAATTTTGGATTTCATCTGTTTATTTTTTATTGACATTCTCTGAATGCCTGTTTATAAAAGCCAGATGGAATTCGCATTGAAATAATCTTAACGGTTTGTGTGTTATTGCTCATACTCATTTCATCATGAAGATTTTGGTCTGACTAAAAGCTCCATTTCAGTTACAAAAAGCTTCAAACTTTCATTTTTAAGGATAGCCTTTGATAGATTTTTCTTCTTGCTAAATGAATCTGAAATCAATTCATAAGCTTCTGCTTGAGATCTTAAACGAAGGTTTTTATTTCCAGTTTTTTTTAATTGATTTTTCGGGTCTGAAATCAAAGATGTATCTTTTTGGGGTTTAAATTCATCCAAAGACAAAACCCATGCATCCATGTTTCTAACACAAATAGCATATCCTATTTGTTCACTAAATGCATTTTCCATCCATTCTTTTATTTTATCAATTACTCTACTCCTTTGTAGGTCAATAGAAGTATGATTATTGATAGGAATTACTTCACTAACACCATAATTAGAACAAACATCAGAATCTAGTTGAATTACTAATACCTTTTCTTCATCTAATATATTATTAAAGAAAGGATTTACACTATTTTTCTGTACACATTCATCTTTAACATTCGTCCAGCTACCAAACTCTCTCTCAGACATATTTCTAAAACCGTCAGTTGCATCTTTTGATAATTCGGGTCTTAAAAAACGTATTTGATTTTTTTCTAATTCAAATGAATAAAGAATATTTCTGATTACCCGCTGGTCGGTAACACCTTCCGCAATAATTCCTACAATCATACTAGAAATTTTCAGAAATTGCTCCTAAATATCCTCTAGTCCAAAGTTCTGAAAGCTTTAAACTTCTCCCTTCACTATCTTGATGTTCTGGCTTAACTTTAATTCTTCTTGTAACTGTGTGGCCATTTTTATTTCTAGAAACTTCAAAAAGTCTAATTTCATCATCATGTAGATTCAATCCATCTAAGATGGCAGGATTATGAGTTGTGATGAGTAATTGTTTATCATTTTCTTTGGCCAATTTACATATTTCACTTGTAATATGCCTTGCAAGATGCGGATTAAGACATGACTCTATATTGTCAATCGCAAAAAACTTAGGTGTCTTTTTGCTTATCATTAACGCAAGATAAAACAAAATATGTAGGATTCCCTCGTTGGCATTTTCTATGGAGAATACATTATTGCCTTTTGCCATAATCCTATCAGAAAAGTAAGCTTGATGCCCTATAATTCAGTTTATAAGTTGTTTAACTTCATAATATCTTGTATATCTATCAATGTATTTATCGAGCCAATCAATCATGTAACTATAGGCCTTCAGCTGAACAGTCTCAGCTTCGTCAAGATTAGCGAGAAGTACATCTAGACTTTCTCCATATATACCCAAAGGCTGAGACTTGCTTAAACCTGTAAGTCCTCTGAGCGCAGGTGTATTCAAGCAAAAGATTTGATAGGTTTAAGAATTTTCTTCATACTTATTGATTTAGTCGATTCACTAAATCTTTCATTTTCATTAATTCTTAATATGTAATTCAATTTGTAAAAATTTGAATTATTTAATGAAAAAATGCTGATTAACATTGCTTAAGTTTCTGACCTTTGAATGAACTTAAGTCAAAAGATGGTTTTGCAAGTCTTAACTCCTTTCTCAGAAAGCAGATTGTCTTAGGTCATTTGGCTGTCTCTTCCGTACTCAAATATGCAAAAGCTTCTAAAATATTGGATTTGCCACAACCATTTTCTCCTATAAACACATTGACTCTGCCTAGTTCTATAGTGTCATTGACAATTGATTTAAAACCTTTGATTTCTATTTTATCAAACATTAATCTTTGTATTTATGGCAAAGTTAAACAATAAACTCAATAATTATATCATCAAACTAGATTGTCTAAAAATAGTAAAATTCAAGTAGATTTAATTTACCACATAGAATTTTAAAGACAATGTGTTTCATCACATCTACCTTTATTATCTAAGTGCTTCCATTAGTGAACTTACTGGTTAAAACAACACACTTACATCATCTTATCCAAAAAGTGCAATAACTCCTTTTCCATTATATTAAAATCTGCATCTGCATGAAATAAGTCTTTCATTTTGTCAATCAACTCATTTTTTTGCTCAATGGTAGGGAAATATACACCTTTATATGACAATATCGTTTCATAAGCTTTGTAATCGCTCATTGCTTCAAACTCAGCCACCATTTTATCATACGTTTGCTCTCCTACTTTATTTCGGATCATGGCTTTTTCTTCTTCTGCGAATTCCATATCCACTTGTGAGATATAGATCAATAGAAAAGCTAAAAACTCATTGTAACTCCATTTTAATTCGCTCATTTTTTTTTATTGTTTAAGGTGTGTATTGTTTAAGGTTTATGGTCTAAGGTTTATGGCTTTAAAATGATTTCCGTGAGATATGCGGGTGTTGCAATTAATCGCTCATTAGGATAGATCTCTTTGACTATCAATGTATAACTAACCTTTTCTCCTTCTTTTTTGTACGTCTCAGGTAGATTACATGCCAAATATCGACTATTGCCATCTTGAGAAAGTATGACATATTGGTCCGCTACTTGCATGATACTACCTTGTTGATTGCGCAATGTTTCTTGGCTTTTTCTTTCATTGAGACAATCTGTCAACGAAAGTCCATCATGGCCTGATTTACCCAAAAACGATTTGCAACTTACCATAAGTAAGAGACAAAAACATACGAACACATTCCACAAAAATTCTTTCATTCAAATATTATTGACCAACCAATTACTTCAAATATTCATCCAGCCTTGACAATGCTTTGTCCAATCCACTTACTTCTGTTCCTCCGGCTGTAGCAAAAAATGCCTGTCCGCCGCCACCTCCATTGATATCTGTGGCTAAAGCTTTCACAATATTGCCTGCGTGCCACGATTTCGATTTGGTCAGCGCTTCAGATATTGTCAGCATGATTGTGGCTTTACCTTGATCTTCTAGTCCAAACAAAATTACAGAATCACCTAATTCAACTTGAATATTATGAGCCAATGTTTTGGCAGATTTGCTATCCATATCTTTTAGCTTTACAGCCAATACCTTCACACCATCCATATTTTTAGCACTGCTCACGAGATTGTCTTTTAAGGAAGCGGCTTGGATTGCTCTTAATTTCTCTATCTCACGTTGCAAATTTTTATTCTCATCCTGTAAGTCAGAGATGTTTTTTGCAGTATTGATGTTGTTTTTGAAAAATGACTTGATCGCTGTCAATTCATACATTTGATCATTGATATATTCTTCAGCTTTTACTGCAGTTACAGCTTCTATCCTTCGCACACCTGCAGCAATACCACCTTCGGATGTTATCTTAAAAAAACCCAATTGACCTGTTGCTTTCACATGACAACCACCACATAGCTCACGAGAATAAGTGGGATCGAAAGTGATCATACGCACGGTATCTCCATATTTTTCACCAAAAAGCATCATGGCTCCAGATTTTTTGGCTTCTTCTATAGGTAATGCTCTTGCTTCTTCGAGATGTATGTTTTCACGGATTTTTTCGTTAACTATTTTTTCTACTTGAGCAATCTCTTGGTCGGTGATTTTCTGAAAATGTGAAATATCAAATCTCAAATAATCTTCTTTGACCAATGACCCTTTTTGCTGTACGTGTGTACCCAAAACTTGTCTCAAGGCTGCATGTAACAAGTGCGTCGCAGAGTGATTGTTTTCAGTGAGCATCCTTTTGGTCGCATCTACTTCTCCATATATTTGCGAATCGATATTATCAGGTATTCGATCTACAAAATGGATGATAAGATCATTTTCCTTTTTTGTGTCCAATACTTTGACGAACTCGCCATCAAACATCAAAAACCCAGTATCCCCTACTTGTCCGCCACCTTCTGGATAAAAAGGTGTAGTGTTTAATACCAATTGATATAATTCTTGGTCTTTTTGCTTGAGCACTCTGTATTTTATGGCTTTGGCTTCTTGTACGATCAAGTCATCATATCCCGTAAACGTGGTTTGTCCTTCCTGCCCTACTATCACCCAATCTCCTGTTTCTCTTTTAGCATCGGCTCGTGATCTTTCTTTTTGTATATTCAATGCGGCAGTAAATCCTTCTTCATCGACTTTCCAACCACGTTCTTCAGCGATCAGTCGAGTCAAATCTACCGGAAATCCATAAGTATCGTACAATTCAAAAACATCATTTCCATCTACTTGATTGTCCGAAACTTTTAGGTCTTCTATCCTTCTTAATCCGCCTTCGAGTGTCTTTAAAAATGACTTTTCTTCTTCTCTGATTACTTTCTCTACAAATGACTTCTGCAGGTACAATTCTGGAAATACGTGTTCAAATTGTCTAGACAAAACAGGAATCAACTGGTACAACAAAGGTTGTTTGTAATCCAAAAATGTATAATAATATCGCACAGCTCGTCTCAAAATACGGCGAATCACATATCCAGCACCATTATTTGATGGAAGTTGACCGTCTGCGATTGTAAACGCAATTGCACGAATATGGTCTGCCAATACTCGGAATGAAATGTCTTGCTTTCCATCTCCATACGTATAAGTTTTACCAGTTATTTTTTCTACTTCAGCAATTGTTCCTGTAAATACATCAGTATCATAATTGCTTTGTTTGTTCTGAATGGCGCGAACCAATCGTTCAAATCCCATACCTGTATCTACGTGCATGGCAGGCAATTGCTCTAACGAACCATCCGCTTTTCTGTTGTATTGGATGAATACATTGTTCCATATTTCTATGACTTGTGGATGGTCATTATTAACCAAATCCTTCCCAGGAATCAATGCTCTCTCTTCGTCAGATCGCAAATCCACGTGGATCTCACTACATGGCCCACATGGACCGGTATCGCCCATTTCCCAGAAATTATCTTTTTTGTTTCCATAAATGATGTGTTCCTGCGGCACCAATTTTGACCATTCTTTGAGTGCAATCTGTGATGGTGGTAGATTTTCTTTTGGGTCACCTTCGAAAACAGATACATACAATCTATCCTTAGGTAATTTATATACTTCAGTCAATAATTCCCAACTCCAAGCTATGGCTTCGGCTTTAAAATAATCGCCAATACTCCAGTTGCCCAGCATCTCAAACATGGTATGGTGATAAGTGTCCACACCTACTTCTTCGAGATCATTATGTTTTCCACTGACTCTCAAGCATTTTTGCGTATCTGCTATCCTAGGATTGTCCGGTTTTCTATTGCCAAGGAAGTAGTCTTTGAACTGATTCATACCGGCATTGGTAAACATCAAGGTAGGATCATCTTTAACTACGATGGGTGCCGAACCTACTATTTTATGGTTTTTACTAGCAAAAAAGTCTAGAAATTTCTGTCTTATTTCGTTGGATGTCATCTTGCGAACAACTATTTTAAAGTATAAATTAAAAATTTAGCCGCAAATATACGAGATAAAAGGAAGGTATAGAATTATTGTTTGGGAAAAAGTAGCCAATAAAAGTAAATAGACAATTAAAATAATAGCCAAATACTAATTAAAAAGTTACAAACCTATATTTACGAACTTAAATCAAATATTAGCCTTGAGCAGATAATCAATGGCTCACAAATAAGTACTTTCCCCTTTTTCGTAAATAACATTTGATCTTCCAACTATCAAAGGATCTACCTTATTTATTAGCTTTTGATCCCTATTTCCGTATCCTACTTTGTGCAGTATGTATCTCATTGCATTGAGCCGTGCCCTCTTTTTGCAATTTGATTTAACAACTGTCCAAGGCGCATCTGAAGTATCTGTGTGATAAAACATTTTCTCTTTAGCGGAAGTATAATCGTCCCATTTGTCCAACGAAGCCTTATCTATGGGCGAGAGTTTCCATTGTTTCAGTGGATGTGTTTCCCGTTCTTTAAATCGTCTGCGCTGTTCGTCTTGGCTAACAGAAAACCAAAACTTAAATAAAATGATCCCGCTGCGAACCAAGTTTCGTTCAAACTCAGGAACCTGACGCATAAACTCTTGATACTCTTCTTGAGTACAGAAACCCATTACATGTTCTACACCAGCCCTGTTATACCATGATCGATCAAAAAGTACAATCTCCCCTTTTGTAGGCAAATGTTTGACATAACGTTGAAAATACCATTGGCCTTTCTCCTCTTCTGTTGGCTTTTCAAGAGCGACTACCCTCGCACCTCGTGGATTAAGATGTTCCATCATTCTTTTGATCGTACCACCCTTACCAGCTGCATCTCTTCCTTCAAATAATATAATAACTCTTGCACCTGTTTGCTTTACCCACGCCTGCAATTTTAGTAACTCTACTTGTAAGTTGTATTTCTGAATTTCATAGTTCTTTCGTGACATCAAGTATTTATACGGATATCTGCCATCATCTTGCCATCCGTTGATCAATATATGATCTGGGTGGACCTTACTTTTAACATCTCCATGCTCTTCGAGCAATATCTTTAATAAATTTTTTCTCTCTTCTATAGGAAAATTTTGAAGGTAATTTTCAGCAGCTTCTCTTTTATTTGTTTTTGTATTTGTTAATTTATCGTCTAAAATAGCTGCCTCACTAATGATCTTTTTCCTTATCTTTCGATTCACTGTTCTTACTCTTGCTTCTGTAGAATTGTCACCTGTGATCAAATCACCATCATTTACCAATCTAGGTACTGTCGGTTTTAAAGCTTCGTTCTCACCGACTTCAGATTTTCTTCTTGCCATATTGATTATTTTTATTATAAAAAATTAGCATCAAATTTAGGCATTTAGTTTAAAGTAAAAGGTAATTTAAATCATCACTAGAAATGATAAGCATTGCCATACGTACTCCAATTTTCACTACTTATTAAAATAATGAATTTAATAAACTTAGGTTAATATGTCTCTAAGTACCACTATTTAAATTTGCACAATTTTTAATAAGAAAGATTAAAATAAAGTTTTTCTTTAAAAATATTGATAAAAGTTATTGGTTATTTACAAATTATTCATACTTTTGCGTTCCTTTTCAGGAAAATATAAAAAATAAGATTTCATAAAAGATAAATAAATCGTATAATGAAAAAAGAAATCCACCCACAGGATTATAGATTGGTAGTATTCAAAGACATTTCTAATGATGAAATGTTCCTAACCAAATCTTGTACTAAATCAAGAGAAACCATTGTATTTACAGATGGCAATGAATACCCATTGGTTAAAATGGAAGTTTCTTCATTCTCTCATCCATTCTTTACTGGTAAGATAAAATTTGTTGATACAGCTGGTAGAATTGATAAGTTCAACAAGAAATTTGCAAAATTTGCAACTAAGTAATTTTGCTAAATATATAATAATGGAAGCCCTTATCACAAATAAGGGCTTTTTTTGTTTAATTTAATTTTCTTGAATGAGCTTCCTTAGCATATTAATTTTAGATCCAATTTTGTCTAATTGATAAACTATGAACACTATTTATACTGAAAATATAATACTTTTTGGCGATGATCATTGGTTTGACTTATTACCGCTTACATTCACAAGACCTATTTGTGAGTTGAGAGTAGGAATACTTACCATCAGAGAAAAATGGGAAAAAAGATTAGATGGAAAGGCAAGTTTTATTACACAGGATTATTTAGCTGAAAAATATCCTATTCATATAGCTTCAGAAAATCTGTTGATAAATAGTACATTTTTACCTGACGACACATTAGTTCATTACATTAAACAATTAAAACTAAATGATGCGTTGTTATTTGGTTCAGAACTTATAGCTGCAAGATTATCAGCAGGCGAATTTGAGAAACTATCAGAAGAAGCCGACGCTTTTCAGTCACTTAACGGCATAGATTTGGCTCAAAATCACAATATAAGCTTCAATCGAATTACCAAACCATATCACATTTTCAGTCTAAATGGTGACGAAATGATCAAAGATTTCAGGTTGGTAACTAAAGATAAAACATCACAAAAAATATCTTTAACAAATACCATTGTAGGAGATTATCCAGTTTTTCTTGAAGAAGGGGCTCAAATGGAATGTTGTACTATTAATACAACTAACGGTCCAGTGTATCTTGGTAAAAACGTACTCGTAATGGAAGGTTGTTTGATACGAGGAGGCTTTGCAGCATGTGAAGACTCTATAGTCAAAATGGGTGCCAAAATATATGGACCTACAACGATTGGCCCATCTTGCAGATTAGGAGGCGAAGTGAACAACAGCGTCCTATTGGCCAACTCAAATAAAAGTCATGACGGCTATCTTGGCAATAGTGTATTGGGTGAGTGGTGTAATTTGGGTGCAGATACCAATAATTCAAATTTAAAAAACAATTATCTACCTGTTAAAGTTTGGTCCTACGTAAAAGAAGGATTTGAAGATACTGGTTTACAATTTTGCGGACTCATCATGGGAGACCATTCTAAAGCAGCCATCAGTACTATGTTTAATACAGGTACTGTAGTTGGCGTAGCTTCCAATATTTTTGGGTCTGGTTTTCCTCGTACTTTTATTCCTTCATTCTCATGGGGAGGCGCTTCTGGTTTTATTTCCCACCAATTAAACAAAGCCATAGAAACTGCAGAAATAGTAATGAGTAGGAGACAAATAACCATGTCAGATATAGATAAAAAATTCTTGAGCACATCTTTTTAAATACTGCTGTAAACAGAATTTAAAACTAAGTCAGCATTCTCGATAAAGTTTACTTACTTTTACCAAAATAGTTAATCGTATGTTTTTTCCAATAGGTGACACGCAGGTGCAAGGTGGCCATAAACCCTATGTTAGTTACACTTTTATAGCTATAAATATTATTGTTTTTTTAATCCAAATAGCTACTCCTGGCAATTTGATTTGTGAATTTTCTACCATACCTATAGATATAATTAAAGGTGAAGCTTATTACACACTTATTTCTAGTATTTTTATGCACGGTAGTTGGATGCACTTGATTGGCAATATGCTATTCCTTTGGGTATTTGCCGATAATATAGAAGCCAAGATAGGAAATTTGAAGTTTCTTATATTTTATTTAGCTGGTGGATTATTTGCAAGTTTTGCACATATTTACTTCAGTACGGTTAGTTCTGAAGTCAGTCAAATAGCCTGCTTACCATGCTCACTGACCAACCCATGTGCCGATGGTGCCCAAATTTCATCTGCCGTCATTCCTTCATTGGGAGCAAGCGGAGCCATTTCTGCAGTAATGGGAGCCTATTTGCTAATGTTTCCCAAATCTCAAATCAAAGTCTTAGTACTTATCTTTTTTAGATCATTTTATGTCCCAGCCCTTGTCTTTTTAGGATTATGGTTTCTACAACAGATTTTTTCAGGAGTTGGATCTTTGATGCCCAATGCGACAAGTGAAGGAGTAGCTTGGTGGGCACATATCGGAGGATTTGCTTTCGGTTTGATTACTGGTATTTACTTAAAATCTTTTGTAAAAAAAACAATTGAATTCGACAATAAAGACCAAGAAAACCTCATATAAATGAAGGAAAAATAAATTCTCGTTCAGGGTTGTCCTTGTATGAGTGGAATTGATTGTGGATCTGGAAAACTAATGTCTATTATCCTTAAATTTGCATTTTTGCCCATACGGTATGTTTTTTTCGCTACTACTTTATTGAATAACCATCCTACACCTACAGCCACCGCTCCAACAGCAAAAGTGCCCCATGTAAATTTGTACTCAGTTGTGACATGAGCTAACCCACCAAAAACGACCCATCCAGTGCCAAAGCCCATTAACATTTTGCCTGCCCCAGCTGCAGTATTATTTACCAACCTCAGATGAGTGATATCACTTAATGCTACCATACCATCTTCAAAAATGATAATATTTTGATCTAAAATAAGTCGTTCCAATTTCCTTTTTTGCCATTCATCATTTGATTCTTTCGTTTTTATCATTAATACATCCCCAATTCCAAATTTTATGGCTTCAACTTCTTTATTTATCTCCAATTGAAGTAGTACCTGCCCAAAAATATCTTTTGGCAAAACCAATAGTGAAAAAAGAACTAAAATTGTAAAAAAATATTTCATGGGTATATTTGTTTTTGATAACTCTGTATTTACTTCAATTAACGAAAAAGAAATCGTTATGTGATCTCTCAAAGATTAATATTTTCTAAAATTACAGCATAGCCCTGCCCTACCCCTATACACATAGTTACTAATGCAAATTTTTTATTCTTCAATTGCAACTCCAAAGCAGCAGACAATAAAATCCTTGTACCTGTCATACCAAGTGGATGTCCTAAGGCTATTCCTCCTCCATTTGGATTAATTCTTGGATCATCAAATGGTATATTCATGGCTTTTAAACAGGATAAAACTTGCACTGCAAATGCTTCATTAATCTCGATTATGTCCATTTGATTGATCGTGAGTCCAGCTTTTCTTAATGCTTTTTGCGACGCTTCCACCGGCCCTATTCCCATGATTTTAGGTTCTACACCTACTACTGCTGATGATACTATACGACAAATCGGCTTTAAATCATGCCTCTTAACGCAACTTTCTGATGCAACTAACAAAGCAGCCGAACCATCATTAAGACCTGAAGCATTTCCAGCTGTCACGGTGCCTCCATCTTTACGAAAAGCGGCCCTCAATTTACTTAAACCATCCATCGTAGAGTTTGGCTTAATAAATTCATCATCCGAAAACCAAATTGATTCCTTTTTGGGTTTTACCAATTCTACTGGAACAATTTCTAGCGCCAATCTGCCTGACGTCTGAGCGTAAGCTGCTTTTTTCTGGGATGATAGAGCAAAATAATCTTGCTCTTCTCTAGTAATTTTATATATATCAGTCAAGTTTTCGGCAGTTTCACCCATAGCATCTACACCATACATTTCTTTCATTTTGGGATTTATGAAACGCCATCCAAAACTAGAATCAAACATTTCAGCATCGTTTCCAAAAGGTGTTGATGCTTTTGAGATCACCCATGGACCTCTAGTCATATTCTCTACACCACCTGCCATTACAATTTCCGCATCACCCGTAATTATAGACCTATGCGCATGTATGACGGCAGACATACCAGATGCACACAATCTATTGACAGTTTCTGCCGGTACTCTATAATTTATACCTGCAAGCAATGCAGCCATTCGAGCTACATTTCTATTATCTTCACCTGCTTGATTTGCACAACCCAAAATAACTTCATCCAACTCATTATCCAAAAATTCATACTTTTTATAAAGCATTTTTAGTGGTATCGATGCTAAATCATCTGTCCTAATACCAGAAAGTGATCCTTTAAAATTGCCAATGGGCGTCCTGCAACCATCGATTATATATGTATTCAATGACATTATTCTTCTATATTATAACCCAAAAGTACTACAAAAATATGAGATGAATTTAAAAACTTGATTTATAACTATTCAGGTGTTTACTATTTCACTACAATTTTGTCACGATTTTTGCAACTTATAGGCAAAAATAGCGCCAAAATTAAGTTGGTTTTCCATTTTTACCGCGGATATATATCCGCGGTTATTAATATTCTACCCCTTTGGGGTTATAGCTGAACAATTACCTTGATTTAAAGTATTCCTATAAGATTCTATATGGATAATTTTTAAAGTCCTGCTGTTGTTACTAAACTAATTTAATGCAATTATCCAACATCCTTTATGTATTAAAATACCTAAAAAGAAAAAGACCCCCTTCGACTTTTCGAAGCGGGGTCCCATCCCAAAAACAGTAAATTCTTTATAGAAAATATTATTCTATGACAACCATCTTTTTGGTAGCTTTGAAGCTTCCAGCTTCCAAAGTATAGTAAACTACACCTGTACTACCAATCTCATTTTTGTTGATCTCAATACTATTGTAACCTTTATTGAAAGTACCGTTGATAACTTTCAATGTCTTACCTGTCACATCGAATACTGTCAAAATAGCATCCGCACTTTCAGGAAGATCAAAACCAATCATTGTGACTGTTTTGAATGGGTTAGGAGTATTTTGGTACAACACTGCACTTTGTGAAGTTCTATTATTGACCGCAAAGTCAACATTCATCACTTCAAAATCACCTGTATATGCTTCTGCTTTTGTGATAGCTGAATCCATCCATAAAGCATTAGCAAGAGCACCATTATCTTTAGCCTTAAGTGTCAACGTAATAACATTGTCTCCTTCAGCAAAATCCGCCGCTTGCTCTTTATTATAACTTACTGTTACCATTCCGTCGGCAAGCTTAGTAAATCCGAAATTATTATCAGTTACTCCCACCAATTGACTGTTGATAGCTACCAAACTAAATAAGTTTGCATCAAAATTTATCGTAAATTGGAATCCGGATACTTCGCTATTTTGTGCTACAGTAATCGGAACTTCGATGGTTTCGCCTGCACTAAACTTTTGATCAACTGTAGTCAAAGATAATCTTTGAGCTGATCTAGATTCGGTATTGTTTTCGCTTGCATTGGCTTTTACATTTCCATTTACATCACCAATTTTGATAGCCATGAAATCAACCAACATATCATTACTAATGTTTCCGATGTTATATGTTGTCGGATACGACTCTGTATGTGCTTGTTGCGGATCACCAAAATTATGAGCTTTGTCAATAAACTTCCAAGATGTATTATTCGCAAACTCATTTACCACACCTAAGATCAATTTTCTTAACTCCGTAAGGTCAGATGCTGTGATTTTCTGATCATTGTTAATATCAGCAGCTATCAACTTATAAGGTGTATTAAGTTTTTCCAACCCTAAAATATGTCTTTGGATCATAACCAAGTCCAGAGTTGAAACACCATTTAATAAATCGTCGTTTTTACTCGGCGTAACTGTGTAACTTCCACCAAATGGAACATCATTAAAGTTGTATGTACCTGTCGTACCTGTCATCATATTCATTTCACTACCTACAAGAGATACATCAACATTTTTCACACCATCATTTGACTCTGTCATTAGAGACCCTTGTACTACAAACTTATTTCCTGACTGTGGACATACGCCATTATTGTCTTGTATTGTAATAAAAGTAGAACAATAATCCTGTACCAACTCTCCAGTTGGAGTGATCACACCTACATAAACATTAAGATTATTAATACCTCTGTTTAGACAAGTAAACGTTCTACTCATTACAAGAACTGGACGTTTCTGCGCATCTAATGTGATCGGTGCAAATGAATGCAATACTGGGTATCCACATGGGTGTGAACTTCCATTATCAAAGTCTTTTGCCCAAATTTCTACCATACCTGCATCCGCAACACCATCATTATTGGTATCCATTGGCATCAAACTAGATGCTAAACCATTGATACAATAAGGAGTTGGAGCTTTACAGTTCGCAATCGTGAATAATTGTTCACATTTGCTTAAGTTTCCACATCTGTCTTCAAAAGACCATTCTATTCTATGTGTACCTATTGGGTAAGTTCCACTTGCATCTACTGTATTCACTCTACTCGTACTTACTGTTGTAGCTAAACCTGATTTTGAGAACCTTGGGTCGAAAGAGCCACCTGGAAGATATTCATACACTTTATCATTATTCAAATCAATTTTATAAGAAAATCTCAATTGATCTGTACATAAATCTGATGCTGTTGCAATTAATTCAATATAACCATCTTTGCATGTAGGGTCATAAGTACAAACTGACTTTTCAATACATCCGCTTAATATAACTGGCTTAACATCATCGTACACCTTAATAACTTGTGTGTGTGTCCATGTTCGATATTCAAAGCCACCGCCTGGAATTGGATAGGTCTGACACCAGTCAATAACTGTCCAATATCTTAAGATTTTGAAACATGCATCACCTGTGTTGTTATTGAATGTGAATATTTGATCTTCATACTGTGCACCTACTAAGCTACAAATATTGTCAGCTGTCAAATCTGGTCTGCCTAAGAAATCAGGACCAAAAGCTGGATCGTTTGGATTTTCACATCCTTTGATAGTAGCATCCACAGGCCATCTTTCAGCTGTCATTGTAAATGGAAGATCACGACCTTTTACAGTAATTATTTGAACACATTTAGCAGTACGTCCACCAGCATCAGTTGCTGTAAATTCTCTTGTTATTGTACCAATTCTACAGCTACTTAACTTGACATCTGCTTTTTCAGTTACAGTTACAGGATTACAGTTATCATAAGTTGTAGGCCATCCGAAAGTACCTCTCAAATTATCCGTATCAAAATAATCATTACATGTCACTGTCATGTGAGGTGGACAAGTAATAGATGGTGGTAATTTATCTTGTACAAGTGCATTTACCATGCAGTCATTCCAATTGCCAGATTTGTCTATTACTCTGAATTGTACCATAGTATTTACTCCAACATCTGAGCAACAGAACATAGCAGAAGAACTAAAACCACAAGGATCTGTTACCTCAACCACATACAAGTATTCTCCTTCTTCACATTTATATGTTCCGAAATCTTCCCATTTGCCATTGGCGTCCAGTACTCTTGTGAAATCATAATCGTTATGACCATCCAATACATCTTTTGGATTACCTGTATTCCAGTTTCTATAAGTTGAAGACTCTTCACTCAACCAAGTAAACAATCCTTTTTGCTTGATATCACGTAAGCCTATCAAATAATCTTCATTAAGATTCCACTCTCCTACTTTACCATAAACCCATGCATCTTCAGCAGCATTATTGATAGCAACTACATATCCTCCCATTGCGGCAGCTGTCTTTATTGCCACTTGTGGTGTTGCTCTGTGCTTTGAAATATAATAATAGTGAGGTCTTGTTTTTCCTTCATTGACAAACTCACCTAAGTGTGTAAAGCCAGGAAAATCTGGTGTTTTGCAATCCACACATTCTCCAAATGTCATCCTTCTTACAAGCATTTTTGCTAAATCGCAATCATCATAACTACCATCATCAAACGATGAAGCAGGTACCCAAGCTTTGCCATCTAATGTTAAACCAATTGTGGTATTTTGATCACAAATAGCTACAGGTGGCGTATTATCTTCTACTCTTACAGAAACGTAAAAGTCAGTTTGATTATGACACTCATCGAAAGCAGTATATTTAATTTCGCTACATCCCAATGGAAGTGGAATATATCTGTCTGCATCAGTCAATTTAATAGCCTTGATAAATCCACCCTCATAAGTGACATCATAAGTAAGATTAGTAGAGCAATTGTCCTTTAATGTTGGCTTTTCCAATTTGTAAATACCTTCACAAGTATGACCATTGGTAGATGCGTAAACTGATGTGTTAAGCCCAGAAATTACAGGACCTTTAGAATCAACTATTTCAATGATTTGGAAAAATTCAGTTATTCTTGATTCACATGACCACTCCAATATTTGCCATTTTCTCATTATCTTTTTTACACACTTGATAGTTGGAAAATTTGTATCCTCGTAAGTAACATAAATATTGCAATGTTCCTTATCTGGTGTCAATTCAACATTAGCTGGTATAGGGCCAGAAATATTAGTTACGTTCAACTGAGTCCACCTTTCTATATTATTTGTTCGTACTCTAAAACAAAATTGATCTCCCTTTGCCACGGGTACTAATACATTCGTAGCAGATTGTGGAGTAGCACCACTTCCAGCACCACCAGTAGTTAAATTTGTAACCACACCATTTAATAAATATTGTGCATTATCACCATTAAAATTTCCAGGAGGTGGCATCGTGCCCATCATTTGTGCACGCCAATCAAATTTCATTGTACCAGTTGCCTCAACATTAATACAAACCTGAGCCCCTGTAGTTACACCACCACCAGCACCTGTTGTACCACCTGAAAGCAATAAACTATTGTTAGAAAGTATAACCTCTGCGGTACCAGCGCCACTTTGGACACGCATCCAAGGTGAAAGTCCTGGATAACCAGTACCAGGGTATGTTACACCATTAACAACTATTGAAGTAGGCGATGGGTTACCATTAGCTAATTTAGCATAATCAGCATCACATTGCAATACTGCATTTTTTAAACCAACGATATCATCAACATCCAGTGCAACAACATAAAATACCACACTACAATCAGTATCAGAAACATTGCCTGATTCATCTATAGCGCGATAAGTTCTTTTAATCATCTTCAAAGTGTCCGGACCTAAAAATAAATCAGGTCTATCGCATTCGTTCAAAACAATATCCTCACGAACTTGAAATACTCTCGGAGTATGACAATTATCATAAGCTACTGGAATAAAGCTACCTATACTAGGGCATGTAACTACGCAAGTATCAGGTTCAATACTCTCCCAACTTGGTCTAAACTTATCTTCCACATTTATAGTGGTCCAACAAGAGTTAGAACCATTGACAGTCGCCACTTTTGCATATATAGTCTTACCTATATATAATTGGCCATCAATCAATTCTGCTTCACCAGAACCGGAATCAATAATACCACCGGTAGGTGTTTTCATTAACGTAACTACTGCAGTAGATATTCCACCACAGGTTGAGCCATTGGCTAGTAACATTTCTGCTGTTATAACTGCCTCACAGTTATCATCTACAGAAACTTGAATGGAACCCTTACAAGCACAAGATGGTGTCTGGGCCATCGTGGTTGTCATGGTACCAACAGTAAGTACCATCATTAAGCTAAAAAGCTTTATAAAAGTACTGAAAAATGTTGAATTTGATTCATTCATGAGATCCAAATTTTGAGTTTTAAGAAATAAAAAATTTTACTGCTATGAGAATTAGTGGTATATAAAATACACCTAAGTCCCAGTAACTTAATGGTTAAGAAATAATTACCAAAAAGCAATATCTATTGCTTTTAATCTTTCAGATCTAAAATCAAAACTTAGGTTGGAAAAAATAGTATATAAACAACTACTATGTATAACTAAAATATACAAGTTATAAATCAAAAAATTCATATACAAATGAACTTGATTTATTTCAAATTAATGGTTAAACTATTATAAACTCTGGTTGAAAATTTAGGTAGGTTCAGAACAGTTTCTCACGCTATTCTGATGCAAAGATAAGGTGCCTTACACATTAAAAAAAATATTATACAAAATAATTACATATATTTTTAAACATAACATATATTTAATTCATTTACAGTTAATTAAGAATTAAATATTTTTTACATACTATTGAGAAAAGTGAAATAATTTCATATTAAAACTTATTACAATGTATAATTTACCACTATGTCACTTCTTAATACACGAAGATTTAATTAATTTTACTTTGTCATATTTGAATAAAATAAGTTTTCTCACCACGCTGTGGTTCGAAATGACCAAGGCTGATAAGGAAAAGTTGGAGATGAAGGGAGTTCGGCCTCGCCGAACTCCCTTCATCTCCCACTTAAACTATAATTTTATGTCATTTCGTAGAAGTTTTAGTGTCCACCACAGAGGAGAGAAACCCATCTTTTAGGTTAAAAATTCTGAAAATTATAATTTAACAAAGTAGAATTAAATTACAAATACTAAAATTACCTAAAGCACATGGCATGTGCAATAATTTGAGGTCCTACTTTAGCGCTTTAGACCTAATGGTTTGTAACGGCAAAAATTGGCTAAAGTTGACGCAAGAATAAACTCATCCAAAGTCTTTAAGAACTGTAGTGAAAAGATAGCCTCTTATATAGTTTTAGATGAGAATTAAACTTAAACCGGTTATTATTTTACTTGAATTCAGGTGCTTTGTATATAACATGTTGCCAAAGTTTAATGAATTTTTCCATATAAGTACAGATAAAAAGTAACTATTCAGGTGTTTACTATTTCACTACAATTTTGTCACGATTTTTGCAACTTATAGGCAAAAATAGCGCCAAAATTAAGTTGGTTTTCCATTTTTACCGCGGATATATATCCGCGGTTATTAATATTCTACCCCTTTGGGGTTATAGCTGAACAGTTACGATAAAAAAAAAGCCCCCCTCCAATTACTTGGAGAGGCCATCCCAAAACCGATTTATCTCTAACTCAGTTCCGAGTTATATCATTCATTTGATTACTCAACGATAATCATTTTCTTAGTAGCTGTGAAGTCACCGCTTACTAATGTGTAGTAAAGTACACCACTTACACCTAATTGCTCTCTTGTGAATACTTCACTGTTCAAGCCTTTTGTTGCGTCGATGTTTCTTACTGATACAACTTTGCCAGTTACATCATATACACTCAAGGTTGCTGTTGCAGCCTCTGACATATTGAAGCTTACTGTTGTTTGACCTTTGAATGGGTTTGGCTCGTTTTGGAACAACTCGATACTTGCTACCGGTGCTGTTCTTACACTCAAGCTTACATTGCCTACTTTAAGATCACTGTTGTATGACTCTGCTCTCGTTACATCTGAATTCATTGTGATCATTTCACTTACGTTCATCGCTTTGTTAGCTTTTACTACCAATGTGAATAATACTTCTCCTTCAGTTGCATTGACTGCTTCGTTGGATGCATAAGACATAGTCAATACACCATTTTCTAATACTCCTACGTTGCTTGCTGTTACTTCTAACGAACCACTGTTGATACCTACGAAGCTTGCGCCATCAAGGTTCATGGTATATTGGAATCCTGCTACATCGTTGAAGTTTGCTGCTGTTACTGGTATTTCTACTACTTCGCCTGCTGCTACTGCTGCATCAGCTACACTCATTGCTACATTGCTGTTGCTTCTAGCTTCTACTGATGGGTTGTTGATATTTGTTGTTACGTTTCCGTTTACATCTCCTATCTTAACTGCTACGAAATTGTTGTCTGCACCATTTGCTGTAGAACTTACTTCATCAAATGAAATTGGATTTACATTTACTGTTGTACCTGCTACTGGGAATCTCCAGCTTTCGTTTGCGAAGTTATTTGTAACTCCTAAGATCAATTTTCTCAATTCTGTCAAGTCACTTGCTGTTACTTTACCATCATTGTTCACATCTGCTGCGATCATTAAGTAATTGTTGTCTAGTGTTTGAAGTCCTAAGATATGTCTTTGGATCATTACTAAGTCTAATGTACTTACACCATTAAGGTAATCTCCACCTTTGTTGGCTTCTACTACATAATCAAATCCAGCTGGTATTTCAGTGCCGTATGTTCCTGCTACTCCAGTATATACTGTTTTAGGGAATTCTGTTACTGCAGGACTTACACTTACTGTTACTGCTACATTGTTTACTGCTTGGCCATTCGCTGTTGCTACTGATCCTGATACTATTCTTGATCCTGTTGGATCACAGCCTCTAATATCAAGTACTACTGTACAGTAATCTGTATTCCATGCTTCATCCCATACATCTACATTCACATTGAATGTACCACATGCTACCCATACTTTTCCTGCACTTCTTGAAGATGGTAACCATTTGTATGCTTTACCTTGTGCATATTCTGCTGCTGTTGCATTGACACTTCCGTTCGCTCCTGCTTTGTAGAAATGCTCCTCATTTACTCTTGAGTATATCGGTGCTACACCGTCAAATGTAAAGTACAATTTAGACTGTGGTGAACAGTTGTCAAAAGCACCTTTGTCAAAGTCTCTTGCCCACAATTCTACCATCTTTGGATTGGTCTGCATGATTGCTGTGCTGATGCTTACACAGTATGGTGTTGGTGCTTTTTTGTCCACTACCATTACTGTACTCTCACACTGATCTACGTTACCACATCCGTCTGTTACTTTCCACAATACTTTGTGGCTGATATTCTCTGCATTCAAGATAAACGCTGTTGCACCTGTTCCTACTGGTACTTTCACTGTCTCGCCACTTGCTTTCGTTGGCTTAAGGTATGTTACATACACTAAGTCTGCCAATGGTGCATTCGGGTGTTGGTTTTGTAATGCCGTCCATACTGGGTTTGGTACGCCTGCTATCAATCTTGTCTGTGGTACCCAGATACCATTCCATGATTTGTTCACAAAGCTTGATGCCAATCTGTCAACTGTACCATCTGCCCAACCGTCAAAGAACATTTGCCATTTGATCCAGCTCTCATCTGCACATACTAATGCATCTGATGCTGATGCTTCCAATGCTACTTGTGCCTCACAGCCTCCGTTTGGATTTTGTGTGTTTGGCGTTGCTGCAAACATTTGGTTGGTACATGTCAATACTGGTGCGATATCATCTTTGTATGTATAGTAGTGTACATATCCACCCAATGTGTTTTGTCCCGTAGGTGCACACCAGTTGATATAAGTATATTCTACTCTCCATTTTTTTACATGCGCCATCCTCGAATAAGAATGTATCTATCTTGATATTCTCTCCTACGATGTCACACTGTCCGTAATTTACGATTGGTTTTGATCGTTGGATTGCTCGCATCTCTCGCATCATCCAATGTAAAGCTACACTTATCCCATACAGTTGTTTGGTTGTTTTGTGCAAACGTTACGGTAAATGGTGCTGTGATGGTCGTTACGGTGATGTGTTGTACACCTTCACTTCTACGGTACCTTTCTTAAGAGTAAATGTTCTTCTTACTGTTCCTGAATTACATACTTCGTTGTAACCTGGCAATAAGATATCTCTATAAGAGATCGCCAAGTTGCTACATAAGTCATACGCTTTAGGGTATCCCGTCATCGTTAGATTTACACTTGATACTTCGGTGTCTTTTCCTACACTTAGGTTCAACTCCATGTCACACGTTACTGTTACATCTGGTGGGCATACTAACTGTGGTGCCAATTTGTTCTCCACTCTCACGGTTACCCATGTGGTGTTATAATTGTCCTTCATACCATTGATGATTAAGTTATCACCATAGATACCGTTCATATTACCATCATCCCATACTCTTAACTCTACATCATGTAAGCCATAAGACTCTCCTGCTGGAATATCCTCACAACAGAATTTTACAAACTCTCCATTGTCGGTATCCAAATTGCCTAAGATCGCATCAAAGTTGCTATCTTCTGGGTGGAACCATACGCCTGGATTGTTTGGCAACTGCTGTAAGAAGTTGTTACCATTGTATGTCGTATTGTTATTGTGTGTTCCATTCGCTCCGATGTTGCCACATGATGGGGCTCCTGTCGGTCTTCTTACTTCAAATCTTACATCTGAACAATGGTCATAAGAGCCATTGTCTATTTGCCAACCGTAGATCTTACCTGCGCCATCTGCACCTGTTCCTGATCCTGTTAAGCTCATTACGATGTTCTGTTTAGCTACTGCTACTGGTGCACTCGCGTCGATTACTGTTACAAAAGCTACTGCCTCTGCTAAGTTACCACAACAGTCGCTTGCCCAATATGTGATTGCATGGGTACCTTTTGGCATTCCACTCAATCTGTAATTTGGTTGTGTACCTGTCAAGGTTACTCCTGCTGGTGCTTTTACGCCCCATTTCAACTCCTCTGCTTTCGCACAGTTGTCTTGAAGTTCCCATGGTAAGTCAACATTCCAATTCGCTGCACAGCCCCATGGATCTACACTGATCGTTACGTCTTTTACGTTGAATGTCGGTGCTTTCTCGTCTGTCGCTTTGATTACTTGGATATACGTGAATACATCACCTGTACACCAGTCTAAGATCGTCCATGTTCTGATTACTTTCATATTTCCTCCACATCCGATGCCACATGCATTGATCATTTGGTCGGTGTATGAAGTATAGATATTACATATTCCATTGTCCACTTTTTGTGGGTGCATATTACCATCAAAACCTCTTTGTAGGTAAGTGAAATATCCGTTTGCATATCCTTCGTTCAACTCTACTACCGTTGGTGTAGCAGCATAATCGTCTGCAAACGCGCCGATATTCGCTGCAGACGCTGGTTGCGGTCTTGAGTCGATATCTGTGTAACCTGCTATCGCTGCTGGACTTGCATCCAATCCACAGCTAAGGTGTACTTCTCTCGTTGGTACTGCTAAGTCAAATACTGATATTTGGTTGAAAGTGAATGTTTGGCTGCAGATTGCAATATTGCCAAAACCATCTACATATTTCCAATCTCTGATCAATTTACTTGCGCCACAGTTGGTACTTGTTACTCTATCTTCAAAGGTAACACTTGTTACTCCACAATTATCTGTGTAAGTAGGAGGTGTCGTCAATTTGCTCTTGTTAGCATTCAATCCTGGGATGTTGTATAACATACCTACTGTTTCTCTCTTCACTATCTCGATATCATAACATGCAAACTGACATGCTGGATCTTCTGATGGATTTACTATTGTAACAACCTGACCTGGGCCTGTGATTGTGACTGTATATCCTCCTGATGGTGCATCAAATGGACTATAGTTGGTAAAGATATAGTAATATGTTGTTCCTGCTGTAAGGTTTACTGTAATCAATGGATCTAATCCACCTGCTCCATCATCATTTTGTGCTATATTTCCTGTACATGGATCTGCCGCACTAAATGTATTGGCATTGATATATGCATACGTATCACCTGCTGGACTGCTCGCTGTAAATGTATAGTTACCAGTAGTTGTTACTTGGAATTCATATACATCATAAGGCCATGTACCATATCCTGTAAATCCACATCTGTCGAATACTGGGTCTGTAGCATCTAATGAACCTGCAAATGAGGTAACTGGTGTTGGGATGTCAATATCCTGACAGTTACATGTTACTACTGGTGCGATCTTGTCTTCTACTATTACATATCCCCAAGCACGATTTCCTGTTGCAGGATCTAGTACTTCTACTTCTATTCTCTTTCCTATGTCTGAACAGTTAACCCATACGCCACCATAAGTGTAGCCTGGGTACGCTGGATTTGTTGCAAGTGGTATAGTCAATGCTTGTAGGTGGTGTACCACTTACTAGATTTCTCCTCATCAAATAACCATCATAACATCCATAAGGTCCACCTTCTAATATCATATCTGTAGTGACTAATGACCATCCGTCACCGTCTAAGCTTACATTTACTTGATCGTTTGCTACCAAACTTCTCGTAGGATTAGGGAAGCCTGCTACATTCATATCAAAACAACAATCATCTACAACTTGTCCTGCTGGATTAACCAACTCGTAGCAAGATGTATAACTTCCTGCAGTCAATAAATCACCTGCCTTAGGACCACTTACATGTCTGATTACCCATGGTGCAGGCACAGTCACAGCTTGGAACCTAAAGTTATTGATGGTTGCTGTCAATGGACCACCACCTCCATCATCCGTACGGTTTACTAATGAGAAGATCTGACCTGCTGTTACAGGAATAGATATTGTACCTGATGCAGTAGTAGATGCTAATTCAGTAGTAGAAGCCTGTAAAGTGGTACCGAACATACCTGTAGGAGTATTCGGGTCATTGGTCAAGCTATATCCAAAGTGATCCCATGTTGGGTCATTGGTCTGAGTTGCCCAGTTGAAGGAAATTGTACCATTTGCTGGTACTCTCCATGCTACTACAGTACCAAACCAGTTACATGAATTGCCTCCACTTAATACGTCAGCAGATTGTAATACCAACGTTCCTGGTAGCCCTGCAATATTAGTACATGGTAGGTTACCATACGCTGGATCTGAGCCATTGGCTGTATTGTGGAACCATCTGTTCGCATAAGCGAAGGCTCCTGAAAAACCTACAACTGGTGGTGGCACAACAGCACCATCCATACAAGGGCCTGCCATTGTAACAAAGTTAGGTACTTGATACTCACATGCGCCACTTGGAAGGGTAATATTCTGATCACCAGAGCAAACTAATAAGCACTCTACAGCAGCACCACCGCCGCCACAGCTTCCTGTAGGAGCAACAGCATTCATGTTAGCTGCGAAACCAGCTAATTGGCCTGAAGAGTCAGAACCAAATATAACTGTCAAACATCCACCTGGAGCAGATGTAAATGTTTTATTAGCAGTCATGACTTTAGTATTACCTCCAGTTGCTGCCTTTAGGGCATTTAATGCAGTACTTGTAGAGACACTAGTAGGTACGTTAGTAGCTGTTGTAAAAGGAGCAGCTATAGATGAACTATAAACGCCATTATTAGCAGCAACTGCATCTCCATTGATACCTAAAGCATCCCAAGGTGTACAACCAGCACAAGATAATTCGAATTCGAAAGCTGTGAAAGTCAATGATACTGTACCAGGTGTCTGTTGAGCACATAATGGGGTCGCAGGGCATATCATCACTGTACCACCAAATGAAGCTGTATAGCTTCCAGCAGCTCCGCCGTTATCATAAAAAATACTAGAACCTGGAGTAAATTCGACTCCTGCAGTCCAAGTAGCAGTACCAGAAGGCATATTTAAGTTTTGCGCAGATGCAAAACTACCCATGATAGCTACCAAAGCAACAACAGCCGAAAATCTTAATAAGAAAAAATTCTTCATGAGATTGAGTTTTGGTTAATTAAAAATTAAAATGATTTTTTTAACAGGTTTTTGTAGAATGATTCTACTTCAGTGAGAGCCTGTTTTCTCTCTGCATTGTTGCCTGGATTGAACTGAGAAAGTGCTAATGTTAAAGCATCTTCTACAGATCTTCCTTGCTCTAGAGGCTTCATCATCAAGTCACCAATTTGGATTTTGAGAGAATGAACTCTGTTAGCCGCAATAGCTGCTGGAGTTGCCTGCCCTGTTTGTGCGGCAACTGGAACATCTTTCTTAAGGTTTTGTACTGTAGATGTGACAACATTTCTAGCCTTAGTAGCAGGTAAATATTGTGCATTTGCAGCGAACCCTACGAACATGAAAAGTGCTGTCACCAGCACTGCGAAAAAATTACATTTTTTCATGAGATTGAGTTTTGGTTAAAAAAATAAATGTTATTTAAAAATAATAAATTAGCCATAATAAATATGACGCGAGACATCCAAGTTGTATAGGCAACTATGAACATATCATTTTTAAACCTTAGCCGACGATAGTGTGTGATAAACTGATGATTTCGTCTTTATCTATTTACACATACTATAAGAAACAGAAACAGAACAAATCATTAATGATTTTGATTTTCGTAATATTTATAGGGATAAATGATTCGTCCTGGCGTAGTTTTCTTATTTCTTATTCGTCATTCAAATATATACCATATCCTTTGACACGGTCTAATAAAGCGCAAAGCTAAACAATAAAATAATATTCAAAAAGTTTTAAGATAAATATTTTATAAAAATTTCAATATGTATAAGGAAATAAACTAAAACGTCTTATTCAACTTTTTATCATAAAAATTACAAATTGGAAAATTAACATCAAATGTCTTAATCATTACAATATCTTTTTAATAATTTTGATATTGAATTTACTATAGAACTATATTCCAGTTTTTCTTTTGAAACATAAATAATCATCATCGCTGTTTGATTATGACTTTCAATCAATGATATATTTTGTCTTATTGCCTCTCTAAGTTGTCTTTTGATTCTATTGCGATCCACAGCATTCTTAAAGTTTCTTTTACTTACCGAAACCCCTATTTGCAGTTGCTCACGAGGATCAACGCTTTCTGTTTTTAAGTACACTAATTTAATAGGGTACTTAAAGATAGTTTTTCCATCTCTGAAAATTCGCTCTATAACTTTGTCACTTTTTAATCTTTGTACCACTGTGATTAAATTGCCATAATACTTAAAAAGCCAACATTGGCAGCTACAGCAATTGTCACACTTGTCTTAAATCTTTGACCACCCATCCACACAAGTACTGAAAATAGTGTATCAACTTTAAATGATGTTGGTTTTACATTACTATTTAATGATGTAAATAAAACAATCAATAATTGCAGGTAATTAAGAAAAGGGAGTCGCATCAATAATTATTTTAATCTATCAAAAACATAATTACCAATCATCTTACCTTGTTTATTCCCCTCCTCAATACCGTTCATGTAATGAATACCTCCATAAAAGCGGCTAAGACTAACCTCCCAAGCTGCTTCATCAAAATTTTTAAACTTTCGCGGTGCAATTCCAAATAACATTTGAGTTGAATCCACAAAGCTATACTCATTACCCATCAAATGGCCCAAAATAGTAGCCGCACTTGCAGATATAGCACTATGCCCGCTTGTATATTCTGGAAACGGAGGTGTTTGTATCAAAGGTTTCCAATTGACGTCAATAAACTCCTGAATGTAAGATATAGGCCTTACAAGATTTGTTTTATATTTTTCATGCCAAGATGCTATAATACTGTCATACATAGCTATGGCAGCAAAAGTATATGCTTGCGTAGCTTTGAACAATGAATGATTCTCTTTGGATAGAATATTGGAAATAATACCAAGCCAATGCCCTGGAGGAGAAATTTTGTGAATAATAGTAACTAAGTGGCCTGTATGTTCCGAAGTATTAGGATTGTCGTCCCAATACCATGCCGTAGCAATCTTGGATGAGTCTAACTGTTTGGACTCTAAGTAAACTTCTTCCACCATTTTGAAAAAATCAGAATTTTTATCAGGAGAATATGCAGGTAATGGCTTTGTTATATAAAAGTTGGCGCTATCAATAATTAAAGGTCTCATTTTACTCCAATTTGGTTCTAAACCAGCTTGATAATCAGGCGGTGTTTCTCTCCATTTTCCTGGTTCTTTAGAACTTGTCCACCTATCCATTGTGCGCGTTTGAACATAATTGTCCATTGATATCCACTTAATCAATCTCGCAGCTATAGTATCTGCCAATACCAATGAAGCATTGATCGATTGCTCACTTAAATCGCCATTTTTTGCTATAATTAATAATTCACTCTTGAAATCATCCATTAAATGCTCGGAAAAAACTACTTTTTTTGCTACATTACAGAATGACAACAATGAAGTCAGTTCAGGACTAGCTTCAGTCTTAGTGTCTATAGAAAACTTACTAAAACCATTAATTGCCGAACTTATATCCTTTAAGCTGTCTGGATAAAATGCACTCAAAGTAAGATAATGAGCTATGTGCGGATAAACATAAACTCTGGATGCAATAGGTGGTGGAAAACCATCCTCCATTGCTATTTCCAATAGTTTTGTATTCGCTTCTTTTAAGTGTTTAGTACCAAATACATCATTCCTAGGTTTTGTGCTTTCTTTACATGAAAAAAAAGCAAAAAACAATAAAGAAAATCCAATTAAATAATATCGACTCATATTTTTATAAATGCTTCTAAAATTGAGAAAACCTGTTGAAAACAACTTATGCTATTTCTATTTAAATTCAAAAATAATTGGTGTATTACAATGTATTGTGAATGAATTTTGAATGAATCAGTCTCAAGACATTGTAAGACTTAAAAATATAGATGTTCAATAAAAATATATATCCTAATCTTTTGATTTTCAGCAGCAAATATAATTAATTTCCTAAATAATACAACATGAAGTTATATATTTATTTTATGGTCTGATGTTGAGATCAATATGCAATGCTGGAGCTATATGCATAACTTGGAACCTTCAATGTAAATCGAACCTTAAGAAAAGTTAGAAAATGTGTAAAAAAAGTTACTACAAAATGAATGATACTTTAATGCATATAGACTGATACTTTAATGCATCAGTGGGATCTAGTGGGATTGCAGTGGGAACTAGTGGGAACTCACTGGGAACTTAGTGGGAACTCACTGGGAATGTGGTGGGATTACATACGGAACGTGTACGGAGCATGTACGGAGCATGTACGGAGTAGCTAGGGAGTAACTACTTAGCATCTATGGAGTAGGTTGGGAGCTTGGCTTGTCCTAATATAGCTACACAGTTTAATTAGATAATCCTACAATAACTTTACACTATGCAAAAATAATACTAAAAATACTTTACAGAAGATTTTTTGTGAACAGATAGTTGGATGGATTAAATATTTATATTAAATTTTTTCTATTCAAAGTTAAATTATTCCATCCCACGTAAAATAATAAATTCTGAATGTTGCTAAAATTACATCATTCAGAATTTACAATTTGGTAAAACGAATACCTTTTATTCTTACTTAAAAGCGATTATTTTACACCTTTCTCGTCAGAAACGGTCAATTTGTATCTGCCTCTAGCTCTTCTCTTAGCAAGGACTCTTCTGCCGTTTTTAGTAGCCATTCTGGATCTAAATCCGTGTTTATTGACTCTTTTTCTTTTGGATGGTTGATATGTACGTTTCATTGTATCTGATGACTATATTATATTATAAAACAATTCTAAATTCTGATAAAAAAACCTAAAACATTTAGGAAATTTAAAAAGAGCCGCAAAGGTAAATTAAAATATTTAATTAAACAAAATTTTAAATTACTAATTACACTCACTCATAATAAAAAGAAAAGCTTAATTGCGAAAATTTTAGCTTTTACAGCATTGACGAATGTATCTTTTAAAAACATAATATTTTGCTACCAGTTAACTTTAGGTGTAACCAACAAAATACAATGCTATAGGGCTGTGTTTGCTCATTAACCACTTTCCAATGATATTTTTTTTGTATGAGTATGCTTAAATTTGGAAAAATCCAGCTAAACAAAATACCAAACTCGTAGCATTAACTCTTTAAATGGTCATAAATGACTCCTATTGCTAAACAAATAGATTTAAAACATTAATGCTAACTGTTCATAGAAATGATAAATTCATCATTACTTTTTGTACCAGACATGTGTTTTTTAATAAAATCCATGGCTTCATCAGGTTTCATATCTGCCAAATGGTTACGAAGCACAAATAATTTAGGGAGAATACTCTCTGGAAGTAACAGCTCTTCTCGTCTTGTACTAGACTTGGTTATATCTATGGCTGGATACATACGTTTGTTGGCCAAAGATCTATCAAGCTGTAACTCCATGTTACCTGTACCTTTAAATTCTTCAAAGATGACTTCATCCATCTTGGAACCTGTATCGATCAATGCTGTGGCAAGAATAGTCAATGATCCTCCATCTTCAATATTTCTCGCTGCACCAAAGAATTTTTTCGGTTTGTGCAATGCATTAGATTCGACACCACCTGACAATACTCTACCACTTGTAGGAGCTACGGTATTGTAAGCCCTAGCCAATCTTGTAATAGAATCTAATAATACCACTACATCATGTCCACTTTCAACCAATCTTTTTGCTTTCTCCAAAACGATTCCTGCTACTCTTACATGATTTTCAGCAGGCTCATCAAATGTACTAGCAATAACTTCCGCATTTACACTGCGACGCATATCTGTGACTTCTTCTGGCCTTTCATCTATCAAGAGTACTATAAGATAACATTCAGGGTGATTGTTTGCTATAGCATTGGCGACATCCTTTAATAAAAATGTTTTACCAGTCTTGGGCTGCGCCACGATCAGACCTCTTTGTCCTTTGCCTATAGGCGTAAACAAATCTATCATTCTATTGCCATAATCTTTACCTAAAGGATGAGAAGACAACTTAAATTTTTCATTTGGAAACAAAGGAGTAAGGTAGTCAAATGGCACTCTTTCTTTCAATTTCAAAGGATCTAAGCCATTGATACTATGTACCTTTAATAAAGCAAAATATTTTTCGCCTTCCTTCGGTGGCCTGATTGAACCAAAAACACTATCACCTGTCTTAAGCCCAAAGAGCTTTATCTGAGAAGGTGATACATAAATATCATCAGGTGATGACAAATAATTATAATCAGATGATCTCAAAAAACCATAACCATCAACCATTAACTCCAAAATTCCTTCACTATCTATTACGCCATCCAAATCAGGAATAAATTTGGGTGTTTCTACGACGATAGGTTGTGGCACCGGCGCAGGTCTTCTATATTCAGCTTGCTGGTGATTGGAAGGCGCTGGAGCATTTTGTTGATTTGGATTTGGGTTAGTCCCTTGATTAGGATTCTGTTGTTGATTCCCTTGATTACCATAAACAGGACGAGGCGGTCTTTGATCATATCTTGGTGGTCTATTTGGCAACTTATCTAAAGGCACTCTTTCAATGGGCTGAACTTCGGTCTTTACATCCTTTACATCTTCTAAAACTTCTTTCTTTTCTGTATCTATTGGAGTAAAACCTACTTTTTCAGGCGCTTTTACAACTCTAGCTCTTCCACGCTTATTGTTTTCCACTGGAAGTTCCTTAGGCTCTTGGATTTCCTTTGTTTTGGCTACGTCAGCTGGTATAGTACTCTCCTTCAGAACAGGCACTATGATTTCATCATCTTCTATTACCTCAGCGTGTTCCTTGATCATTATGGCACTAGCTGGCTTCCTACCACGCTTTTTCACTTCCTTTTCTTCTACCACGGGTTCAACCACATTTGGCACCACTACAGGTTCTTTCTTGACCATAATGGCTTGCTGGTCTAAAATTTTATATATCAACTCCTGTTTGCTTAATTTTTTTGTATTTTTTAATTCTAGTTTTTCTGCCAAATCCTTAAGCTCAGGAACTAGCATATCATTTAACTGCAAAATGTCGTACATGCGATGTTATAATTCTGGATGAAAATAAATAGGTTATTTTAATGAATCAATTCAAAACTAACTTAGGAATGCTCCTAAAATGGTAAAGAAATAATAATTGAAAGTTTTTTCTGTCGATTGACAGTTTATGAAAAATATGAAAGTGCAAAAATAGATATAATTTTTGACAATCAAAATACTATCTTTGCGAAAAATTTTAATTTTATTATTTTAAAGGCCTTTTATGGGCAAAATATGCTAAAATATGTTAGAAATAGGTGTAATAAGAGAGGAAAAAGAAAGAGTAATTGCTGGATTAAAGAAAAAAAATGTTTCGAATGAGCAATTAGCGCTGGTTGAAAAAATCATTTTGGAAGATGATAATAGAAAAGCAACACAAACATCATTGGACATTTTATTGGCTAAAACCAATAAATTATCAGATGAAATAGGGCAATTGTTCAAATCTGGCAAAACAACAGAGGCAAATGCATTAAAGGGAGAAGTAGGTTCGATAAAAGAAGAAAGCAAAATGCTCGAAATTGCTCTAAAAGAAAGTAAAGATCTTTTGGAAGAAATGATTATCCAATTGCCAAACTTGCCGCACGACTCTGTTCCTGAAGGAAGTAAAGCAGAAGACAATGAAGTATTTAAAGCTTGGGCAGGACCCATGCCCGAATTAATCGAAGGTGCTTTACCTCATTGGGAATTGGCTGAAAAATACAATCTTATCAGTTTTAAGGATGGTGTAACTCTTACCGGATCAGGATTTCCAGTGTATAAAGGTAAAGGAGCTAGATTACAGAGAGCACTGATCAATTTCTTCTTGGATGAAGCGACTGCTGCTGGATATCAAGAAGTGCAGCCACCATTGATGGTTAATAAAGAATCAGCTCGAGCCACAGGTCAATTGCCAGATAAAGAAGGTCAAATGTATCATTGTGAAAAGGATGATTTTTATTTAATTCCAACAGCAGAAGTGCCACTTACCAATTTGTATAGAGATACTATTCTTCAAAAAACTGACTTCCCCATCAAAATGACCGGATATACTCCATGCTTTAGACGTGAAGCTGGTTCTTATGGCTCAGATGTTAAGGGACTAAACAGATTGCACCAATTTGATAAAATAGAACTTGTTAGATTAGAACATCCAGACAATTCTTATGACGTATTGATGCAAATGCTAGCCCACGTTGAGGGGCTTTTAGAAAAATTAGAATTGCCATATAGAATACTTAGATTGTGTGGTGGAGATATGAGTTTTAATTCAGCATTAACGTTTGATTTTGAAACTTGGTCAGCAGCTCAAGGTAGATGGCTAGAAGTAAGCTCTGTATCTAATTTTGAGACTTTCCAATCTAATAGAATGAAGTTAAGATTCAGAGATGATGATGGCAAAACTAGATTGGCACATACCCTGAATGGTAGTGCATTGGCACTTGCAAGGATAGTAGCGACACTTCTAGAAAACCATCAAACTGCTGATGGTATCAAGATGCCTAAGGCATTGCAAGCTTATACAGGGTTTGAAATGATCAATTGAAAAAGAGATCATCTGTTCAAAAGAACTTAAGATTAATAAAGAGTTAGTGTAAAATTTTATGTGACTTGAAACTTTTCATATAGTCTTAAAGTTATAATGATAATTTCAATAAAAACAAAATTTAAAAAATGATAGACATAGGATATTATATTGTTTTCGGGGTTTTTTCTGTCATTGGGATGATCATTGGTGGTCGTCTGAAATCAAAGTTTGCTCATTATAGTAAAATAGCAACAAGAAATGGTAAAAGCGGACAAGAGGTAGCACAAGATATGCTTAGACATTATGGGATCCATGATGTACAAGTAGTCATGGGTCAAGGTTTTTTGTCTGATCATTACAATCCTTCTACAAAAACAGTAGCCCTTTCACCCGATGTATTTAATGGTAGGTCAATAGCTTCTGCTGCAGTAAGCTCACACGAGGTAGGTCATGCAGTACAACATGCTCAAGCATATAGTATGCTACAATTGCGTTCAAAATTAGTACCTGTAGTACAGTTTAGCAGTAATATTCAACAATTTTTATTTATGGGGGCAATGCTAGGTTTGGGAACTGCATTAGGTGGCACGATCATGCTTATTTTAGTTGCAACTTTTGGCGCAACAGCATTATTTAGTTTGGTGACTTTGCCTGTAGAATTTGATGCATCCAATAGAGCTTTAGCATGGCTGGATGATTCAGGATATATGCAAGGAGCTGAACATGATGGTGCCAAGGATGCACTATGGTGGGCAGCCATGACTTATGTTTCAGCAGCATTGGGAGCTTTGGTCATGTTTTTATACTTTTTGTTAAGATTCATGGGCAACAATAATGATTAAATGGTAAAACCCATTATTTTTGCACTCCAAATTTATAATCAATCATGATCGAAGAAATCGAATTACAGATACAATTAACCATAGAGCATTTTGATAAAGCAATAGAACATTTAGCTTTTGAACTCAATAAGATCAGGGCAGGAAAGGCATCGCCAGCTATGCTCAATGGCTTGATGGTAGAATATTATGGTGCGCCTACACCACTATCGCAAGTAGCGAATGTATCTGCACCAGATGCCAGAACTATTAGCATACAACCATGGGAGAAGAAAATGCTCGCAGCGATAGAAAGAGCGATATTTGAAGCCAATCTAGGTATCACTCCTATGAATGATGGGGAAGTAGTGAGACTTATGATTCCTCCAATGAGTGAAGACCGCAGAATATCAATGGTAAAACAAGCCAAACAAGCTGGTGAAGAATCTCGTGTAGGCATACGAGCACATAGGCATAAAATCATGGATTATATCAAAAAAAGTGTCAAAGATGGTTTTCCTGAAGATATGGGTAAACGCAAAGAAGATGAAGTACAAAAAACCATTGATACATATATGTCCAAAATTGATAAAATGCTGGAAGTCAAGGAAAAAGATATTATGACGGTGTAAAACCTTTAATATAAAAAGGTTTGGCTAATTTATAGATAAAAAGGCGATTTGGATTGATATTCACATCGCTTTTTTATTTATGGTCATATATCAAAATTTTTAAAGTGACTTTCCCCATTACATCCTAAAATCTCTTTAAAATCTAACTCTGTCATAGGCGGGTTACTATTGAATTCGCGCTATTTTTTGACTTAACTTCGGAACAACTGCGTTTCGTAAACTATTTTAGCACTAAATCTTGAAGTACATTTGAATTGTTTTCAAAATTTTGGAATAAATTAATGTGTTTTAGAATTAAATAGATATAACTTTTTCTCCTTCGGTCAAAAAAATATACTTTTGCAACCTAAAGCGTAAAGGGTGGCAAAATCCAAAAGTCAACAAATATTTGAATCAGAATTGTTTCCGCACATGGATGCATTAAAGACGTTTGCCTATCACTTAACTTATAATGAAGAAGATGCTGACGATTTAGTCCAGGAAACGTATTTAAAAGCACATAAATTTATAGAAAATTACGATTCGGGAACTAATGCCAAAGCTTGGTTGTTTAAAATTCTTAAGAATGCTTATATTAATGAATACCGAAAAAAGGTAAGGCGTCCAACTAAAGTGGATTTGGATGATTTGATAAGCATTAGGGAAGGAGAACAACCAAATAGTGCTTCGTACAATGATCTCCGAGAAGAGATTTTTGACAATACAATGGGAGATGAAGTGACAATGGCACTTAGATCCCTTCCTGAAGAGTTTAGAGAAGTTATCCTATTGTGTGATATTGAGAATTTTTCTTATGATGAGATAGCCAAAACCATTGAATTGCCCATTGGGACAGTAAGATCTAGGCTATTCAGAGCTAGAAATATGCTCAAAGAGAAATTAAAGCAATATGCCACCAATCTTGGATATAAGGATATACGTGGTTTGCGTAGGGGAGAATATGAGAGTGAAGAAGAATAATAAATATTTGAATTTAAAAAAATAGAAAAGATATAAATATGAGTAGTTTTGCCTCCGTAAAAACATTAAGACATCAAATCAATTTATTTCTTGATAACGAACTACCAAAAGATGACCAAGCAAACCTAATCCAATTTATGGAAAATGATGCTCGGAGCAGTAAAATTTATAATAATGAAAAAGACTTCAGAGAATTTGTAAAAAATAATGTCAAAAGACCATCTGTAACTCCTGACTTTGTACAGAATTTAAAAGAAAGGATAAAACTCTAAGATATTTAGTTCCGTTTGTTTAATAATGTTAAAATAGTCTAGTAAAATAATAACTAGAAAATATTTAATTTTACATTAAATCAGTTAAGACTAGCAACAACATTAAGCATCCCATTTAAAATAGAATTTTAATACTATTTAATTTACTATTAGTATTTATATTTGCAGTAGTTTTCGATTTTGAACATCACATTAGCACCGATCTTGTAAAATATGACATATCAGCCTAAATCTTATTTTGTATATATTTTTTGTTTCTTATTCTTTTCTTCATGTTCAAAAAAACAAGAAGTTGAAGTGCGAGATGTGGTATTAAACGAAAGTAATGATGGAAAAGATATCTCTTTAGAAACAGAACTTTTCTCACTTCTCAGCCCAGAGACAACCGGAATAAATTTTGCGAACGCATTGATGGAAGATAATAATCAAAACTATCGCAGCTTTGCATATATGTATAATGGAAGTGGTGTAGCCATAGGTGATATAAACAATGACGGTTTACAAGATATTTTATTTGGTGCCAACCAATTATTTTGCAGGTTATATCTAAATCAAGGTAATTTTAAATTTAAAGATATTACAGAATCTGCGGGCTTAAACTATACTCAGGCATACAAAACTGGAGTAAATATGGTTGATATCAACGGAGATGGTTTTCTAGATATCTATATATGCCTATCAGGATTTTACGAAGATAAATATAGAAAAAACCTTCTCTATATTAATAATGGCAATTCTACCTTTACAGAAAGTGCTGAGAAATATGGGTTAGCGGATATGAGCTATAGCACACAGTCCTATTTCTTTGATTATGATAACGATGGAGATTTGGATATGTATCTTTTAAATCATCCTTTAAGCCCAAAAGAAAGTAATAACTTGAACGCTAAAAATGGAAAAGATGGTCAATTGGAAGCAGCGCTATCTTCAAATCTAGAGTTTGTAACAGACAAATTGTTTGAGAATACTGGTAGCAAATTCATTAATGTCACAGAGAAAAGTGGTATCATTAATGAAGCATTCGGACTAAGTGCTTTGGTTGGAGACTTTAACGATGATAATTTTTTAGATATATATGTATGTAATGACTATGTAAAGCCAGATTATTTGTACATCAATAATGGTAATGGCACATTCACTGAAAAGTTTTCAGAATATTTCAATCATACTTCTTTTTCATCCATGGGCTCTGACTATGCAGATATCAATAACGACGGTTGTATAGACTTAATGACACTGGATATGTTTCCGCAGGATAATGAAAGGCAGAAAATGCACGGATCAGAGTATAATTATGACAAGTATTTATTGACAAAAAAATTTGGATTTGCTTCACAATTTATTAAAAACACCTTGCAAATCAACAATTGTGATGGATCATTTAGCGATATTGGTATGATGACAGGTATGGCCCACACAGACTGGAGCTGGAGTGTTTTAATGGCTGATTATAATAATGATGGTAAAAAAGATGTTTTTGTCACAAATGGCTTTAGAAGAAGTACTACAGACAATGATTATGTGCGATATACCCAAGATTCTATATTTAAAGCGACACCAAAAAATGAATTAAACTTTGCTAAGTTCCTAAGCAGTATTCCAGTACATAAAACAAAGTCATATTTCTTTATGAATAAAGGCAACCTAAATTTTGCCGATGTTTCAAATGTGTGGGATCCAAGTCCAGCAGAATTTTCTAATGGTGCAGCTTATGCGGACTTAGACAATGATGGCTATTTAGACTTAGTCATCAATAATATAGATGCAACACCTTTTATCCTAAAAAATAACGGTGCACAAAGTAGAAAAAATAACTTTGTGAGATTTGATCTTAAAAATGAATCAGGAAAATCAGCGTATGGAGCAAAAGTAGAAATTATAGATAATAATGACAACCTACAAGTTTTTCATTACTATCCTGCTAAAGGATTTTTGTCATCCGTAGAAAGATTTGCACATTTTGGATTGGGTACTGCCAATAGTATAAAATCGGCGAAAGTATATTGGCCGCAAGGCAAAACACAAATATTGAGTGATATCAAAGTAAATACAGTCAATATTGTAAACTACTCCGATCAAAGTAAAAACACAAAAAAATTGGTTAATCCAAGTTTCTACTTTGAGTCTAACAATGCAATGATAAAACCAGATATGGTTCATATTGAAAATGAATATATAGATTTCAAAAGAGAACCATTATTACATAGAAAATACTCCAATGAAGGACCTGCAGCTTGTTCAGGTGATATAAATGGTGATGGCTTGGATGATATATTTTTAGGCGGAGCTACTGGGTTTGCAGGAAAAATTTATCTCCAAAAAGAAAATGGTCAATTTCAAAAAGTAGAAAATCCTGATTTAGAATCAGATAAAATTTACGAAGATGTTGCTAGTATATTTGCAGATTTTGATGGTGACAAAGACTTAGATTTAATAGTGGTAAGTGGCGGAAATGAATTTCAAAATCAGTCACCCAACTACCAAGATAGACTATATATTAATGATGGAAAAGGTAATTTCAAAAAGGTTCAGAATGGAATGCCTTCAATATTAGCTAGTGGCTCTTGTATAGCATTGAATGATATCGACAATGACGGTGATCTGGATATATTCGTAGGAGGTAGAGTAAGCCCTGGTCAATATCCAACAGCTGCCATGAGTTATTTGGCAAAAAATGATGGAGTAAATTTACCAATGTGACACCTGAATGGTCAGAAGGACTATTTAAGTTAGGAATGATCACATCTGCTGTTTTTGAAGATATAGATAATGATAAAATTAAAGAACTAATCATAGTAGGAGAATGGATGCCCATCACAATCTACAAATGGAAAAATGGAAAATATATAAACGTAAGTGAAGAATTAGGTACTAATAATACACTTGGTTGGTGGGAAACTTTACATATTTTAGATCTTAATAATGACGGATTTAAAGATATTGTAGCTGGAAACATAGGTTTAAATTCGTACTTTAAAGCCAGCATTGAAAAGCCACTAACCTTACATTATAAAGACTATGATGGTAATAATACTCTAGATCCTATACTTTGTTATTTTAATGGAGAAAAAAGCTATCCGTTTGTCATGAGAGACAAACTCTTAGATCACATGGTCATATTAAAGAAAAAATTCCTACGATATAAGGATTATAGCAATGCAACTATTGGTGATATATTTACACCGGCACAACGGAAAGATGAGACCTTATTGAAAGCCACAAATCTAGCAAGTATGGTTTTTTATAACCAAAGTGGAAAGTCATTTATTGCTAAAGAATTGCCGCTATCAGCACAGACATCTTGTATTAGATCCATCATAGACCACGATATAGATAGTGACGGTAAAACAGACTTGATTACTGCCGGGAATTTTTATGGCACAGACGTATTCTTAGGAAGATATGATTCATCTATTGGTAATGTTTTGATGAATGATGGTAATGATCATCTAAAAAATATTCCTACCGCTTATTCCGGATTTAAAGCAAAAGGTGATGTGAGAAAACTTTTGAAAATAAAGTCCAAAAATAGTACAAACATAATGGTGATCAAAAATAATGATTTGCCAGAAATGATGAAAATCAAGTCCAAAACTAAAGACGTACAATAAAAGTATTTGAAAAGTTTAACGTATTAATTCGTAGTACTTTTTCTATATAGGGCTTGCTGACTATGGTACAACCAATTGATAAATAATAAATTATGTCTATAATAAACAAATTAAATGCAAACCTTTTAATTGATTTTGTCCAAAAGTCGTGTACCTTGAATTGGCTTTTGCCTTATGCAGGCGGCAGTTACTTTTTTGCATTGCCAAAAAAGTAACCAAAAAAGTCTAGTTCAAAAAAAGGCAATTGCGTAGCACCGTTCATTTTCGAACCAAAATGCTTTTTCTATTGCCATAAGTATTTCATATTTAATCCTTTGTGCTTTCTATGGCAATAGACGCACTTTCCTGCCCACCCGCTAGCGGTTCACTTCGTCAAAGGCTTACGGCCTTTGGTGCTTTGCACTTCACTTCGTTCTTATTCTCTATTGCTTGTTTTTTGAACGATAGTCTCCGTTAAACTAACAACCAAAAATAACAGCTGACTTTTTCAGCAGCCCCTATATAGACAAGTAAGTTAAATTTTAAGAAAAATTTAATAGTTTACTTCGAACATTAATAGCTTTGTTTAGTTTATTGATAGTATTGCTATTATAATCATATCAATAACTATTATGGAGTATTCGTTATTCAAGTTTTCAGCCAATATAAAAACTGATATTTTCCTTAAAGATCCCGAGAGTAGCACTTTGGGGACTTCCATCATTAACAATGGCGTAGATCTTATACATCAAATTGGTTTCGAAGAGTTTAACTTTAGAAAACTGAGTCAAAAGATGGGTACTACGGAAGCTACCATTTATCGTTACTTTGAGAATAAACACAAATTATTATTGTATATCACTTCTTGGTATTGGTGTTGGGTAGAATATCAATTGGTACTACATAATACCAATATTATTGATCAACATATTCGTCTTAAGAATGCCATTAAGGTGTTGACAGTACCGAATGAACATCATTATGCTGATATTAATTTACAAAATTTGTTTAACATCATTTGTAGCGAATCGTGTAAGTCATACCTTATCAAAAATGTAGATGACCTTAATAAATACGGTGTTTATTTCAATTATAAAAAAATAGTTGCTATCTTGAGTCAAATCATTTTGGCAATAAATCCAACCTATCCTTATCCACACATGTTGGTGACTACGGTCATAGAAGGCATCCATCATCAGAAATATTTTGCAGAACATTTACCATCGCTCACAGATAAAGTTGATGACCCAGAATATTTAATAAATTTTTATTTTCAATTAGCAAAAAACGCTATAAATCAGCATTAAAATGACGACATATACACCTGTTCAACGTTTTTTTAGGTTGTTGGAGCCAAATAAAAAAGCAATCAGAAATCTTTACATTTTTGCTGTATTCAATGGTTTGATTGCTTTGAGTCTTCCTTTAGGTATCCAAGCTATTATCAATCTTATTCAAGGAGGCGAAGTATCTGCTTCTTGGGTATTATTGGTTTCAATCGTCTTAATTGGATATATTCTTAATGGTGGATTGCAGATTGTGCAATTGCGCATCACAGAAGACCTACAAAAAGACATTTTCACACGATCAGCCTTCGAATTTGCATACAGAATTCCTAGGATTAGAATGGATGCCTTGCAAAATCAATATGCGCCAGAACTCATGAACAGGTTTTTTGATACCATCACGATTCAGAAAGGCGTGGCCAAAGTGCTGTTGGAGATGACCGCAGCGGCATTGAGTATCCTTTTTGGGTTGATATTATTGTCATTCTACCATCCATTTTTTATCATATTTAGTGTTTTGATCATTGTTTTGGGCTTTTTAATTGGAAATTATACATTTCAACGTGGCTTGAAGTCTAGTATGAAAGAATCAAAGTATAAATATAAAGTGGCTTTTTGGTTGGAAGAAGTGGCTAGGACGAATACAACTTTTAGATTGTCTTGCGACACATCGCTTCCGGTACGAAAAACAGACACACTTGTAGAATCATACCTAGATGCGCGCGAAGGACATTTTAAAGTGCTTTTGAGACAATATTATCTGTTTATATTTTTTAAGATTTTAATTGCAGCAGGTTTTTTAATATTGGGTGGAATCCTAGTGTTTAATCAACAAATGAACATCGGACAATTCGTTGCTGCGGAGATCGTCATACTCTTATTGATATCTTCTACTGAAAAGCTTTTACTCACGCTTGAAATTGTGTATGATTTATTGACATCCATAGAAAAAATAGGACAAGTAGCTGACTTAACACTTGAGAAATCTGATGGTCGAAATATCATAGTTAATGAAGATCAAAAGGGGATGGCGGTAAGTATTCATAACTTATATTTTAAATATCCTGATAGCTCAGAAAATAGTCTTCAGGATTTAAATATTGACATAAAACCAAATGAAAAGGTAACTCTCACAGGTTCAAATGGAAGTGGTAAAGCCACATTGCTGAAGTTGATGACAGCTTTTTTTGAGCCACAAAGAGGTAGCATCATCTACGATAACATTCCTATCAAAAACTACGACATCACTGAACTGAGAAGCTCGATAGCAGAATGTATATCAGAAGACAGAATATTTGAAGGCACGCTACTAGAAAACTTGACTGTTGGACGCAATATTCCTCAAGCCAAAATATCTGAAGTGTTAGATAATATTGGGTTGACGTCTTTTGTAAATCAATTAACACAAGGATATAATACAGACATAGGTCCACAAGGTAAGAGATTACCAGGTAGTGTTACACAAAAGATCATATTGGCGCGTAATTTATTGAAAGAGCCAAGACTGATGATCATAGAGGATATATTTAAAAATATAGAGAAAAAGGAAAAATTAGAAATCTTCAGATATATTTTAAAAAAGAATGAAGATAGGACAGTCATTGTAGTATCTAAAGACCCAGACATTATGCAATTGACAGATAGAATAATTACTCTGGATGATGGAAGAGTTGTAGATATTCAAATCCTAAAAAAGAAATAAACATGCTTAATTTATCAGATCAAAGTATCAATCATTTAATTCGCAAAGAAAATTTTGTTTCCTTTAGAAAATTGAAGGATACATATACTTACTCTCATGACAGATTGGTCAAAGTAGTTATTATTTTAGCTATAATTAACATCATTATTTTATTTATGCCTTGGACACAAAACGTGAGAGCTCCAGGCGAATTAATAGCACTCAATCCAGAGCAACGACCGCAAACTATTCAATCAGTAATTGCAGGACGGATAGAAAAATGGTATGTCGTAGAAGGTCAATTTGTCAATAAAGGAGATACCATTCTGCGTATTTCGGAAGTTAAAGATGACTATTTTGACCCAAATTTATTGGGAAATACACAGCTCCAACTAGATGCAAAAGAGTTTTCAAAATTGTCTTACGACGAAAAAGTAAAAGCACTGGAAGGTCAAATAAATGCGCTAGAATCCGCGCTTAAACTAAAGATAAGTCAAGCCCAAAACAAGGTGCAGCAGAACATACTCAAAGTCACTTCTGATAGTATAGATTTGAAGGCATCAAGGGTGAATTTTGAAGTGGCTAAAGAGCAGTATGATCGTTTTAAGTCGCTTTACGAAGAAGGATTGAGATCACTAACCGACCTTGAAAATAGAAATCTAAAGTTGCAAGAAACACAAGCCAAAGTCATCTCACAAGAAAATAAATGGCTAACGTCAAAAAACGAATTGATCAACAGTAAGATAGAATTAAATAGCATACAAGCCGATTATAAGGACAAAATAGCTAAGGCAAATTCGGATAAATACACCGCTTTATCTGGCAAATTTGATACTGAAGCGACGATAAATAAGTTGCAAAATCAATATAATAATTACCAAATAAGGAATAGTTTTTACCATATACTTGCTCCTCAGGACGGATATGTTACCCAAGCACAACAAGTCGGAATAGGTGAGACGATCAAAGAAGGTGCACAAATAGTCAGTATTATGCCAGCTGTGTATGATCTTGCAGTGCAAATGTATGTGCGACCTATTGACCTACCGTTATTTGAGAAAGGTCAAAAAGTAATGATGCAGTTTGACGGCTGGCCAGCGATAATATTTTCTGGATGGCCTGGGATATCTTTTGGAACGTATGAAGGAGAAGTATTGGCCATAGACAATTTTATCTCTCCGAATCAACTGTACAGAGTCCTTGTTAAACCCATAGCAAGTGCACATCCTTGGCCTGAACAATTGAGAGTAGGTGCAGGTGTAAAGGCCCTCACTTTGCTTAAGAACGTGAGTGTCTGGTATGAAATATGGCGTCAAATCAATGGATTCCCACCAGATTATTATAAACTGAATACATCGACAGATGAAAAAGGAAAAGATGGTAAAAAGTAGGCTGATATATCATTTTATTGCGTTATCTATTGTGAATCTTTATTGTTTTGTAGGTTCATCAAAAGCGCAAAATATACCTTCGACTTTAAGTATTGAGACCGTATTTGATCAGGTAAAAAAGTATCACCCTATGGCTGGAAGAGCACTGATGCAGCGAGATTTTGCCGCTGCAGAATTATTAAAAGCAAAGGGAAGTTTTGATCCAACAGCTCAAAGTACCATTTCACAAAAAAACTTTGACAATAAAAATTATTACAGTCTGATCAATGGAGAAGTGAAAATACCCACTTGGTTTGGTATAGATTTCAAAGGTGGATATGACATCAATAGAGGTGTCTTTTTAGGCAATGAAAATAAAACACCTGACAATGGACTTTGGTATGCTGGTGTATCAGTACCACTTGGTCAAGGATTATGGATAGACGATAGACGTGCACAAGTGAAATCAGCGCGTATTGGTCAAAATCTTGCTATCAATCAGCAACAAGATATGACCAATGAAGTACTCTTTCAAACTGCAAATTTATATTGGGATTGGTTTCGTGCTTATCATGTGCGTCAGATACTCAATGAAGCAGTGGAAAATGCGAGATTGAGGTATGATGCAGTACGTTCATTTGCATTAAAAGGTGATAGACCAGGAATTGACACTATAGAAGCAGGCATACAAGTGCAGAATATAAGTTTGAGCCTTTCACAAGCAGAGCTAGAATTTGTCAAAGCATCCAATGCGCTTTCAGGGCAATTTTGGAATGATCAGATGCAAAATATTGGTTTTCAGGATGATGTACAGCCATTGAGCATCACCATCATTACTGAAACTGCTAAAGATGATGAGCCAAAGATTAATAGTAACTTAATACCTAATTCTCATCCTTACCTAGAAGTATTGCGTCAGAAATTGCTACAACTCGATGTGGAAAAAAGGCTTAAACAAGATAAACTCAAACCCAAACTCAATCTGCAATACAACCCACTATCTGAGGCTTTCGGAGCAAGTGAAACCACGCATTTTTCCATTAATAATTACAAATGGGGCATGGAGTTTAAAATGCCACTTTTCTTAAGGAAAGAGCGAGGAGACGTAAAATTGGCAGAACTGAAAATACAAGAAACAGATATGATGTTGCGAGAAAAAAGTAACGACATTAGTATTAAATTTGAAAATTATGTGACAGAATGGCAAGCGACGCTAGATCAGATAGATATTTTTAGTAATACTGTGGATTTGTACAGACAAATGTTAGATGCCGAAAGACGTTTATTTAATATTGGTGAGAGTAGTTTGTTTTTGGTCAATAGTAGAGAGCAAGCCTATATCAATGCAAGGATAAAACTGACCGAAATACTAGCTAAAAATAAGATGTCGTATTATGCTATTTGGTATTTTGTAGGAAGATTGCCGGAGCTGTGATTATTGGCCTTGCAATTTTTGATTGCAAGGTGCTTTATATGTTGCATTCGAAGAATGCAACGCCAATAGTTTCATCAAAATGTAGCCTTCACTTGGGCTCTGCCTACATGTACGGTCGGTGATAATCCAGCTTTTCGGCCTTCATAATTGATAGTGAGATCAATGTTTTTTGCTATTCTTTTGGTGTAAACGGTATTCCACAGGTAGTTTTGGCCATTTTTTAGTCCATCGAGCATATCGTATTCTAAGGGTGAATTGGCTACACCTGAAAAATTGATTTTTACAAAACTCAAAGAAAAATCTAAACTGTATTGGCTTGCCTTCCTAAGGGTAAATTCTGTAGTCAATTCATTCAAGAAAGCCACATCTTTAGATAAAATCTTTTGCTTTTTATCTTGGTAGGCATATCTAAAAATTAATCTTGTGGTATTGGATGGACGGATACTAACTTCTGGTTTTAAGCGGATGATATCGATGTCCAAATTTCTGTCGCCAAAAGCTTCGGATGTGTAAGTTTTAATAGACTTTTCTACTATAAAAAACAGGTCAGCTTTATTGAGCAGATTCCATCTGGATCTGAAAAATAGATCTTTCAAGCCACGATCTTCTTTTCCACTAACCTGCACTATTCGATTTTGATTGTTGCGATTGCCGATCTGAATATCATATTTGACATTGCCACGGTTAAAAAATAAAGTATTGGCATACAATGCATTATACGCAACTAAAGAGGTATCCTGCAAGCTAAAATCCAGGTACGATGTCAAAGGTGTGGCTGCTCCATCCATTTGTTTTTTGGTAATCCTGATATTGGACAACCCTGTAAATCTAGACAAAAACAAATAGGATTTGCGTAATTTTTTACCTTCTTTTGGTTTTTTAAATTTTGATGGATCAATGTTTATATTTTGATTGACTTCTATATTATTGGTACGAATAAATTCATTATTGGTCAGTGTGAGACGGATGTAACTTCGATTTGGATCAGATGGGTTGTACTTAAAATCCTGGAAAATAGTTAGATTAGGGTTGATGGAGTCTTCTCTGATATAAACATAATCCCCTTGACCCACTTCTACTTTTTGAAAAATATACTCAATTTTTGGCTCTTGTCCCGAATTGGTATTGTATGATGTGGTAGATCTAATGCCTTGATTAAGCGCTGCAAAAGTATAATCCAATCTTCCTAATATGGTTTTTTTACTATTGTCAGTAGGCAGTAATTCCTGATCGGTTATATCTAATTGTCTCCCTATGATACTCCATTGCAAATCAGAATTGGCAGAAGCCAACCACTTACCTGCTAATTCCAACTCTTTAGCCACACTTGCTTTTTGCAGTTCATTTTCTTTACCAAAATAATCATCTCTCACAGAATAAGCCAACTTTATAGCAAAATCATTGGCAAAGTCATTAGTGATAAACCACTTTAGGTGTTGGAAAGCGTAACTAGATCGAAACAAGGAATCCGTTTTGATACTTTTTAACTTATTGGATTCAGCATCCAGAACAAAACCCGTGGACCAATTGAGAGATTTACCTATTTTGTAAGCCAGAGAGATATTAGGTCTTACAAAGGTCGTAGCTTGATCCAAAGCAGCCGCATCGGAGGTTAAATAGTTGCTGAAAGCCCGAATATTCCATCTTTTTGTATTATAATTAATAGTTGCTTCGTGTTTGTCCCCTGAATATAAACTACCTTTATCAAATTTATTAAAACCATAATCAAAACCAAATCCATTTTTACTTTTCAAGCTAAATAAACTTAAAACCAGGTTTTCATCTGCTTTGCCAGTAATCTGATTGATATTCCAGTCTCGCACAAACTCAGGCGCTCTAAAGGGATTTAAAGCATTAAAATTTTTATGAACAAACTCATGTTTCACATTGGCTGCAAAAGTCCAATTGGATGCACTGTCCAATCTCATAGCATGTGCAAAAGAAATATGAGAAGACATGCCCGTATTGTCGCCATTGTCCAAAGGGGAGAGTCTGTTAATATCTACATTGCTCAGTCCCATCTCTGCAAAAACCGAAGATTGCTTACCTATCTGATAAGTACCATTGACAGTGATCAGTTGTTTTATTTCGGGTGGCACTAATTGGATTACAGGAAGATAAGTTCCCATATTTTTGCCAACATACTTATAAATACGAGCATTTTTATTTTTAGTATTATCAATAATATAATCACCTCTACCCTGCCCCACTTCCGAAAAAACAGCTGTATATAATGCACTATCTAGATTTTCGGTAAAATTCAAAATAATATTACTTGGATCTATTGGGTCAGTTGTCCCTGCATAAAATATCCTATTGGCTTCTTTTTTTTCCTCTTCAGTTATTGGGCGCACACTTTTTCTTACTGACCTTGAAAGATCGTCTCCACTATTTTGTAATATCTCAAGGTCTATAGTGTCCAGCTGCACATCACCAGTCGCATTTTTACTATCTTGCTCGGAGTAGAAGTTTAGATTGATATTCCATTTATTGCCTTTAAACTCTGTCTGTGTAGCATAAAGAGATCTCAAATAGGAAATATCAGTATATTCAAACTCAATTATCACCCTGGAATCACGCGCTACGACACGTGTGGGAGAAAAAGTAATTTCGGCTCTATTGTAATCAATCACATAGTCGTAATCAAACCCACGTGTAAGCAAAATACCATTAAAAAATACCTTTTCGGTACCTGCCAAAACTATAATAAATCGCTCCCCATTATTGCCTTGCAATCTGTATGGACCTTGATTACCCTCCTTGGTGGGAAGTGTTTGTCTAGCAAATTTGCCTCTAGATATGGCGAAACTGCCTTTTGTAAATATTTCTGATGATTTTCCCGTCGTGATGGTAGATGCAAGGCTAACACCTTTTAATTTTTTAAAATAATTCATAAAATAACTATTCGGTCTCCGCAACTCATAATCACCTGCCGTAACGGATGTTTTACCTTTGCTGACTTGAATAAAAACCTTATCAAATTCTTGTAATTGTTGGGTATTTCCTTGCGCTTGGATGGGCAAATTTTCATCAGATATAGCTGCTACCACTTTAAGACCATTTCCTAGGTCACCGATGAGTTGCATATCAAAATTAGAATTTAACACTAAGCTTTGACTATTTCCAACAGAGAGTCCACGAGAAAAACTACCTCGATAATCCAATCCTTTAGACTCAATCAGTGCATTTTTACTATCAGCAGGTCGGTATTCATAAGCTGTAATAAGGGCTTTTTCTTTGAATGTCAATAAAGAAGAATCAATGGTAAAATATGGTTTTTCTACATTAAAACCAAAAGTTCTGTATTGAATATCAAAAGTTATGGTATCATATTTTGTAAGATTGCATAGAGAATCAGGTAAGGTAAGGACATTATTTTTAACTAAAATCTGATCAAATGTATCTCTGCCAAAAATAATTAATACTGAATGAGGCAAAAGGGTATGTTCATCAACTTTAATTTGACATGATTCGATAGTTTTGAGTGATTTCTTTTTTAAGGGCGTACCAGAGTAACCTTGTCCTGATAGAAAAGATGAGATAAATAAAAATAAGCCAACAATAAGGAAAATTTTCCAACGCATACGCTAATATACGTAAAAAATAGAATGTAAAGTATTCTCTAGTATAAAGAAATTGGAATAGGTCAATTTTAGCTGTTATGTCGAGCTTGAAATTTAAGCAAAAAAATATCAAAATTTAAGGAAATTTGAGTTCTTTGGAATTAATCACTTATATTTGTTGTTAAAAATATGGATTTACGTGAGTGGAAGAACTTTGGTAAGTTTTGATTGGGCCATAAAGCGACTTTTAAGGAATAAGGCATCCTTTGGGATTCTAAATGGATTTTTAACTGAATTACTTAAGCAAGATATTACAGTAAATGAAATTTTGGAATCGGAAGGAAACCAAGAAGATCCGAGTGATAAATTTAACAAGTTGGATTTATTGTGTGTAGATTCAAAATCCGAGATGATAATAATAGAGGTACAGTTTTATGAAGAGTCCGATTATTTTCATAGGTGCCTCTATGCTACATCAAAAGTTATCACAGAATACATATCCAAAGGTGATCCATATAAAGTAGTCAGAAAGGTTTATTCTATTAATATTTTATATTTTGATTTGGGTCATGGTACTGATTATATCTACAAAGGTCAGATAGATTTTGGTGGTATCCATCAGAAGGATAGGCTTGAGCTTTCTGAAAATCAAAAAATGAAATTTGGGAAAACATATCCATCGGAGATCTTTCCTGAATACTATCTTGTTAAAGTCAACAATTTCAATAATGTAGCTACAAATACATTAGATGAATGGATATATTTTCTCAAAAATACGCAGTTGCCAAAAAGTTATTCCGCAAGAGGACTTTCATTGGTAGCTTCACAATTAAAATATGATAACATGGATATAGCAGCTAAACAACAATATGACCAATATCTTAAAGAAGTAAAATTTCTAAAGATATGATAGATAATGCCATCCAAAAAGGTGAACAAATTGGTATTCAAAAGGTAAAAGTAGAAGTAGTACTTACTTTAAATGATGATGGTATTCCTATATCACAAATTGCAAAATACACCAATCTTTCAGAACAAGAAGTTAATATGATTCTAACTAATCACAATAGACAAAAGTGATTTAACAGTGGCTGTAAGCCTCACAATTAAAATATGATAACATGGACATTGCAGCTAAACAACAATATGACCAATATCTTAAAGAAGTAAAAATTTCTAAAGATATGATAGATAATGCTATCCAAAAAGGTGAACAAATTGGTATCCAAAAAGGTGAACAAATTGGTATTCAAAAGGTAAAAGTAGAAGTAGTACTTACTTTAAATGAGGATGGTATTCCTATATCACAAATTGCAAAATACACCAATCTTTCAGAACAAGAAGTTAATATGATTCTAACTAACCACAATAAACAAAAGTGATTTATCTTATTGCAGTCGCTTTATAACTGTCTTTTTTACTACCTTTGTAGCTAAATGTTCTACTATGTCTTCCATCCGTAACTTATATTTGTCTCATGTAGCTCAGACTAGCGAAATGTCTATGTGCCTCGAAGTAAGTCATGCTTCTGGTGTATATATTTACGGAAGTGATGGTAAAAAATATCTAGACTTCAATTCTGGTATTGCAGTTAGTTCTTTAGGACATTGTTATCCCGATGTGGTAGATGCTGTGAAACATCAAGTAGAAACATACATGCACACGATGGTGTATGGTGAACACATACAAGCACCTCAAGTAGAATACGCCGCACTCCTGAGCAAAGTTTTAAACAATGGATTGGACTCAGTTTACTTTGTGAATTCAGGCACTGAGGCAGTGGAAGCAGCCCTAAAGTTAGCAAGAAAAGTAACAGGGCGACATGAAATAATCTCTTGTGCAGGTGCCTATCATGGTAGCACTATAGCTGCTGAAAGCTTAAGGAGTGATTATGAATTCACGCGCCATTTTTTTCCTACTATCCCTGGTGTCAGTCATATCAGATTTAATCATTTTGATGACTTACATAAAATAACGGATAAAACTGCTTGTGTCATCTTAGAACCAGTACAAGCAGAAGGTGGTATCATTCCTCCTGAGAATGATTATTTAACAAGAGTAAGGGAAAGATGTGATGTTACAGGAACACTTTTGATCTTAGATGAAATACAAACTGGATTTGGACGAACTGGATTTATGTTTGCACACCAAAAGTACGAAATAACGCCTGATATCTTACTCATTGCCAAAGGAATGGGAGGAGGAATGCCGATCGGCGCTTTGGTAGCCAATATAAGTTTGATGTCTGCATTGGCAAAAAATCCTGCACTTGGGCACATCACCACTTTCGGAGGGCATCCTGTATGTGTCGCAGCAGCTTTGGCCACATTAAAAGCGCTTATAGACAAACCATTTATCAATGAAGTAATACAAAAAGAACGACTGCTTAAAACCATTCTGGTACATCCATTCATAAAAGAAATAAGGTCTTCAGGACTATTTATGGCTATTACATTGAAGTCTAATAAATTACTGACTCCCTTAATAGATAAAGTAATAAGTAAAGGTGTGTTGATCGACTATTTTTTGTTTGATGACGCTTCTTTTAGAATAGCTCCACCACTGATCATTACTCCAGATCAGATAAGAGACGGTGCAATGGTGATATTGGCTGCATTGGATGAATTGATGGCTGAAGATATTAAACTATGAAGTCAAATATACTAAAAAAATGGTTGAGTTATGTTAAAGATGTCCATGTAGAGTCATTGGAATCACATTACAATGAATCTTTACAAGTATTACTCTGTAAAGGAAGATATCAACTTTGTACGCCCAATGCGATATACTCCTATGCCGATAAATATGATAACTTTCGAGATAGTTTTAAACGTCTCAACTTAACTCATGTGGACAATGTCCTCATTTTAGGTTTTGGAATGGGAAGCATCCCGTATATGTTAGAAAAAAAATTCTTAAAAAATTATACTTACACTGGAGTGGAAATTGATGAGTCTGTGATTTATTTAGCATCAAAATATGTATTGGACGAGCTGAAATCAGAAATAGAGATTGTAGAAGCAGATGCATGGTCTTATATCTGTCAATCTTCAACTAAATTTGATCTTATTTGTGTTGATATATTTGTGGACGATAAAATTCCCGAAGTATTCTTGACTCAAGAATTTTTGTTAAACGTCAAAGACAATCTTAGCCACCAAGGAATATTGATGTTCAATCACTTAGGGCTCCATAAGCGGGATATTAAGGCCACGGATAAATATAATCATGATGTCTTTCTTAACATATTTCCTAATGGCATTGCGCTAAAAGTAAAAACCAATATCATGCTAATCAATGATCAAAACAAAATCATTTAATTGACTCCCAAAATTGATTAATTGACTTTGCGACCTGATGGCTTTTCAGAGTTTATTTTGGTGCGTTTTGTTTTAGATACATCTACCATCAAATAAGCAAAAGCACTTTCTGATGCTGTATTGTATAACTTGTCACCATAGGTCACTTTCCCATATCTTTTACCCCATTCTTTAGCCAAAAGAACATATCTATTATTGACTTTTTCGGATGGCCCAAAAATTAAGTATTTTGTATCATCGGTTGCATCAAAACTGATGGCATATTGCTTGTTTTGGGGAGAAAATATATAAACACCAGGCGTACCTTTACGTATGATCACTTCTTCTACTTCACGTCCATCTATCATTTTGATTTTACCGTTATCAATGACGGATTCACCATTCGTAATATCTCTCCATAGCAAGATGTCATCAGAAATATAAAACTGAATCTTACTTAAATCGGAATCATTCCACTGCTCTGTATTGTGGATATCTTTGGTATAATAACTTAAAGAAGGAACACAAGATACTAAACTTACCAATGCCGCTAAAAAAACTAATGATTTCATTGTATTAATTTTAGGTTTATTTATTTAAATTTTGACACTAAGATAAGTCCAAATTTAGTAATAAGTTATCAGCCTTAAGAGACTTTAACATTGACTTTAACTATTTGGTAAGAATTAAATATCTGGAGATCATCCTTTGGGATATAAAATTTCATTCCACTTTGATATCAAAGAATAAGTCACAATTAGACATTAAAAACACTAAACGAAGGGGAATTAAACCAATTATAGCAAATCACTACCAAATATTTGTTAATGAAAATACAACGGGCATACAAGATAAAAATATAGTCCTTACTATTGTGGCGAAATCTTTTTTAACCAATATTATAAAATTTAGAAAAATGAAAAAGTTCCTTGTTTTAGGTGCATTCTTAGCAGTAGCATTCGTATCTTGTAAAGAAAAAGCAGTTGAAGCTCCAGTTGAAGCAGCTCCAGTTGAAGCAGCTCCAGTTGAAACTCCTGCAGTTGACACTACAGCAGCTATGCCAGCAGACACTACTGCAGCACAACATTAATTATTGAAAATTCGACAGAATTATTCTGTTTTTTGACAATAAAGTTTTAAACCTGTTTGGAGATAATCCAGCAGGTTTTTTATTTCTACCAAATGAAACATTTATAGAAAAATATAAGAATGAAATTAATCTAACTTTACAAACTTTTGGTTTAAAACTCCTGTTGTCGTCTCTACTTGCAAATAATACATCCCAGTCGGCAGCATGCTTACATCAATAGTTTTATCTTCATAAAAAGATTTTTGCTTTATACAAATACCTTCTAAATTCCTAATATTAATATTATGGATTGTATACGCTTCATCTATTTGAAAATTCAAAAAATCTCTAACAGGTATTGGGAAAAGTAGCAATGCAGGATCAAATTTAGCATTATCACCCAGAATATTTAGATCTAAGATCTCTTTCAAACTCCTCATATATAATTCTCCATTAAAATTTACAAATAGGTTATCACCACTCAATATGATATTTTTAAAGCCAAAATTTGGTAATCCTTCTTCCCATCTTTGCCAATCGACACCAAGATTTGATGAATAGACTAGACCTCCATTTACCTGCGAAACAAATAAAATATTTTTAAAGCTTTCAATCCCTGAAATCAGAATTTTTGTAAAAGGTAAATTGTCAGTAGATACAACTTGCCAAACTTTAGAAATTTCATCATATAAATATATTTTACTTTGGGTTGCAACAATCAATTTTCCCTCATCTGTATATCTTATACTCACAATATTTCCCAAATTTTGAGTAGATAAAAAATTCCATATATACCCATCATTAGATGTTAACATTTGCGTTTTCCCATTGTGAATAATATACTTACCTTGGGTAACAATAGCATGAATATCGTCCCAAACACTTAGAGTAGGTATCTCTATCCATGGCAAAATACCCTTATGGAGTCCGTATAATTTTTTATCTTCAGACTTACCTATTAAAATATCTCCACAACTTTCCAAAGATAAAATGTCTGAATCAATGATAGAATTTCTAATTTTAATACCATTAATATCCACAATGGAAGCTTGGGGTTTTTTTATGAAAATTTCATTTTTATTTATTACACCATATAATTCATTTTTTGTTTTATTGAATGGTGTTGTTCTCCACCTATTGATATTGATATCAAAATAAGCTAATTGAAACTTATCATGCCAAAGCACATCATTTGTTGAATAAATATTGGCATCTCGAATAATATTAAAATTAGAAATACTGACACCTGGTGCGTTTGCTGCTTCTAAAGACTTTCTATACAAACTCTCAGGATTGTCAATATCTTGAAAATAGACATTACCATTGTTGATTGTCAATATTTTAGTTTCTCCAAAACCTAATACATTTCTAAATTCATTTTTAATTTCATCATAAACTTTTATACTATTCTCACCGTATAGGTAGATTTTATTCTCAAAATAGCTACTTTTAGAAAACTCTAGATGGTCATTTTTTGTACCCAATGATTCAAAAATACTATCTCTTAATACCTTTAATTCGCCATCATAAATATATAAACGGTCCGCTGATTTGAAATGATACAAAATATTATTTGTATGATTTAAGGATAGACTTTCGAAATTTTTCAAATCCTTTGATATTCTAATGCGATGATTTTCAATGAAATAAAACTGTCCATTCAAAAAATGAACAGTATTATTATTGTCCATTCCTTCAAAATCAAATACTTTGAAAGTCTTACCACCATCAGTACTCAAAATTAGATTATAATCCATACTTATAACTATTAGCTCACCTTCTATTGTGATAGAAATATTATCTAAAAAAGCTAAATCAATGCCACTAGATTCTATTAATTTTCTCTCCCAAGTTTTACCACCATTTTTTGAATTATAAAAATAAAATTCATCAAAAATCACATCATCTTCTGCGCCTATAAAAGCTAGATTATCTCCATTACTAAAAATATTAGAATAATAAGCTTCACCATCGATCTCAGCTAAATAATCCCATTTTACACCATCATTTTCACTAACGTAAATAATTTCTTTAGAAAAAGCATAGATTTTTTGAGCTGAACAATGTAATCTATCTAAACTACTTGCGCCTTTAATCCCTCCTATGTTTACAAACTGAGCATGTAATGATATCAAACTGATGATCATTACTAAAGTTAAACTAAAAATTTTCATAATTTTAATTTTATACCGTCAAATATATTAAACCATACTTAATATAGCAAAATATTATTGCTTAATTAGGTACAATTTGTCGTCATTAAGACAATCTAATTCAGAACCAAAATTCAATTTACATTTGTAAAGCAAATTTTAATTCAAAATTATTAATCTAAAATCATTTAAACTAGTAATCACCTATATAATGCAAAAAAGTTACTTTTGTAGCAAAACAATCATATTTAATCCTATAATCAATATCAATGAATTTCAGTTTAAATTGTCACGGAAACTTAATTTCTCTAACTACCCCTATAGTTATGGGAATTATTAATGTAAATAATGACTCATTTTATGCTTCCTCTAGAGCTAATGATACAAGTATAATTATTAAAAAAGTAGAGCAAATGATCATGGAAGGTGCTGCAATAATCGATTTAGGAGCCATGTCAAGCAAACCTGGATCGCATATTTCAAATCCTATTGAAGAGGCTAAAACCATAGTATCAGTAGTAAAATCACTTATAAGCCAATACCCAAACTTGGTGATTTCAATAGATACCCTTTATAGTGCAGTCGCCAAAGCAGCAATAGATGCCGGAGCTTCCATCATCAATGATATATCAGCCGGTGATTTTGATAAGCAAATGATACCCACTATTGCTCAACTCAAAGTACCTTATATAATGATGCACAAAAAGGGTATGCCTTCTGATATGCAAATTGCTCCACACTATGATGATGTTGTGATGGAGATTGTCACTTACTTTGTAAATAAAATCAAACAAGTAAAAGAAGTGGGTATCCAAGATATAGTCATTGATCCTGGCTTTGGATTTGGAAAAACCATAGACCATAATTACACCCTTCTCAAGTCATTGGAAGTGTTCCAGATATTTGATGTTCCTATTCTTGTTGGTATATCTAGGAAGTCTATGATTTATAAATATTTAGAAACAGATATAGAACATGCTTTAAATGGTACAACCGCCTTAAATATGGTAGCCCTCCAAAAAGGAGCCAAAATACTACGAGTACATGATGTCAAAGCAGCTGTAGAGTGTATAAAACTATATAGTAAAAACCGGGGGCCCCCGCGGCACCCAAGCGGCTACAAAATGTTTAGACTCTTGGTCTCACTGTACGTTGCTCAATCCTTTTTTGATAATGATCTCCTTGAAATATTCTCTGTACAAAGATTCCTGGTATATGTATAAAATTGGGATCTAAAGTTCCTAATGGAACCAACTCTTCTACTTCCGCAATGGTAATCTTAGCCGCTCCGCACATACTTGGATTAAAATTTCTAGCAGTTCCATTAAAGATAAGATTGCCTGCTTCATCACCTTTCCAGGCTTTAACGATAGCAATGTCTGCTTCAAAAGCTTTTTCTAGTACATACATCTTACCATTAAACTCTCTGGTTTCTTTGCCTTCTGCGACTTCTGTTCCATATCCTGCAGGAGTAAAAAAGGCTGGAAACCCTGATTGAGCAGCTCTGCATCTTTCAGCCAACGTTCCTTGAGGTATCAATTCTACCTCGAGTTCACCGCTTAGCATTTGACGCTCAAACTCTTCATTCTCTCCTACATACGAAGAAATCATTTTTTTGATTTGTTTGCCTTGTAGTAACAATCCAAGGCCAAAATCATCCACACCCGCATTATTGGAAATACAGGTTAAATTTTTAATACCTAAATGTACGAGATGTGCGATAGCGTTTTCGGGTATGCCACAAAGTCCGAATCCTCCTACCATAATGGTCATGTCATCTTCTATACCACGTAATGCTTCCTTTACCGAATTTACTTTTTTTGATATCATTGGATAGTGTTATTGAACATGCAAATTTAACAAATAAAAATCACATTATCATCAAGGCGCTGGATTTGATATTTCAGCATGAATCCTATCTATAGCTGCCAAAACATCCGTAGAAAGGATGATTTCTATGCTCGAAATATTTTCTCTAAGTTGACTCATATTTGTAGCACCGATAATATTACTTGTCACAAAAGGTCGGTCATTGACAAAAGAAAGGGCCATTTGAGCAGGAGTTATACCTGCATCATCAGCAATTTGCATATATTTAGCAGTTGCTTCGTGACTTTTTGCCCCATTGTATCTTACTAAATTTTTAAATTGATTGATTCTGTCGTTAGGTGTATCAAGACCTTTATGAAATTTGCCTGAAAGCAAACCAAATCCCATTGGAGAATAAGCCAGAAGACTAATTTTTTCCCGAAATGAAATTTCAGATAGTCCAACTTCATAACTTCTGTTTAATAAATTGTAAGGATTCTGTATAGATAATGGTCTTTTCTGGTCATTTTTATCAGCTACACTACAAGAACGCATGATACCCCATGCACTTTCATTGGATAAGCCCCAATGTCTTATTTTACCATCTTTTATCAATTGATCCAATGTATCTATGGTTTCCTCAAAATTGTCTTGCCATTGATCATCGTGATTTACATAACCCAATTGTCCAAAAAAATTGGTTTTTCTTTCAGGCCAATGTAATTGATACAAATCTATATAATCTGTCTGTAATCTTTTAAAACTTCCTTCTATGGCATCATGTATCCTGGCTTTACTAAAACCAAGATTATCACTTATGTGCTTGAATGCTGGCGAAGGTCCAGTAACTTTAGTAGCTAAAATGATATCCTTGCGCTTTCCGGTCTTTTGGAGCCATGTACCTATAATCCTTTCTGTGGATCCTTGTGTTTCTGGTCTGCCTGGTACTGAATACATCTCCGCCGTATCTATAAAATTAATCCCTTTGCTCAGCGCATAATCTATTTGTTCATGGCCTTCGCTTTCTATATTTTGCTGGCCAAAAGTCATTGTCCCCAGACAAATCACACTTACGTCAATATCTGTTGTGCCAAGTTTGCGGTATCTCATTTTTTTATATTTATTATTTCATCATTAAATAAAAAGGAGTAAGATAGATGATAACCTTACTCCTTTTCTATTATAAACTATTTATTAAAATCAAACAATCATTAAAACTGGATTTTCCAACATCGCTTTTAGTGTTTGCAAAAACTGTGCTGCAGTGGCACCATCTACCACTCTATGATCGCAAGATAACGTAACTTTCATCATATTTCCAATCACAATTTGATCATTCTTTACAATTGGTTTTTTGATGATGGACCCTACTGCTAGAATACAAGCATCTGGTGGATTGATAATAGCTGTAAACTCTTCGATATCAAACATTCCCAAATTTGAAATGGTAAAGGTATTGCCTTGCATTTCTTGTGGAGTCAGTTTTTTAGTTTTTGCCTTACCTGCCAATTCTTTGACTTCCTGATTGATAGATGACATCGACTTCATATCTGCATGATTGATTACAGGAACCAAAAGTCCTTCTTCAACCGCAACTGCTACTCCAATATTTATATCTCTATGGTAAGTAATTTTGTCACCTAACCAAGAAGAGTTGATAGCTGGATGTTTTCGCAATGCTGATGCTGATGCTTTGATAACAAAATCATTAAACGAAATTTTGACTGGCGTGTTTTCATTTATTCCTGTTCTGGCAGCTACCGCATTGTCCATATTTATTTCTATGGTTAGATAAAAATGTGGTGCTGTAAATTTACTTTCTCCCAATCTTCGTGCTATGGTTTTGCGCATCTGACTCAAAGGTACATCACCATAAGTGAAATTGGAAGTAGAAGCAATTGCCAAAGGTGCAGATGGAGTATTTTGAGTTGGTTTATTTACCAAATAATCCTCTACATCTTTTTTGATAATCCTACCTTGATCACCAGAACCTTGCACTTGCTCCAAATTAACCCCTACTTCAGCTGCAATTGATTTTGCCAATGGTGAAGCTTTTACTCTTCCAGTGCTGGCATCAGATGATGATTCTGGTATAACTTCGGATACCGCAGACGGTGCAGAAGGTGCTACAACTGGTGTTTTACTTTCTTCCTTTGTTGGTACTGGTGCAGAAGGTGCTACATTTTTCTGCTCAGTCAATAAATGTTTAAACTCTTCATCTTTTTTGCCAATTACTGCGATTATACCATCTACAGCAACTGGACCTGAAGGCACACCAATGTACAATAAAAATCCATCGAAGTAACTTTCTAATTCCATTGTAGCCTTGTCTGTCTCTACCTCAGCCAAAATATCGCCGGCTTTTACAGGGTCGCCTTCCTTTTTCAACCATGATACGATATTTCCTTCTTCCATTGTATCACTTAATCGGGGCATTCTTATTATTTCAGCCATTTCTTATTTTTTGATGTTTATTTTATTACGAAGGGCCAAATTTAGTCATTCCTAATAAAACTATGAACAAATATCATAGTTTTTAAACCAGCTTTAAAATAAAAGGTTTGTAATTCTTTAAATTTTATTGTCCCAGCAAAATAGAAAGCGCTTCTTTTAAGTTAAATATAGTGAGAATAGTTAACTTTGCGTCTAAATAAATAATTGAGCATGTTTGGAGATTTAATGGGCAATCTTGAGCAACAACAGGCAGAAATGCATAAAAAAATGCAACAAATACCTGTGGAAATAAAAGTGGAAGGCATCACTATAAGTGGTAATGCAGCCAGACAAGTTACTAATGTGACTCTAAGTAATGAACTTATCCAAGCTAATGATAAAGAAATGATAGAAGATGTCTTACTATCTGCATTCAATAGATTTATAGAACAAGCAACTATTGTAGAAGCCAACGAAACCAAAAATTTAATGTCAGATATGTTACCTCCTGGTTTCGAAAATTTATTTAAATAATAACAACCCAAGTAATTTGAAAAAATTAATATATATTTTTCCAGTTTGGATATTGTCTATACTTATTGGTTTAGCCCAGCCAATATTATTTCATTACGACTTTGACGATTGTACATTTGAAGATAATGGTATTATTTTTCCTGGCATTGCACCAGGTGGAAATCCGCAATGTGTGTGTGGGATGGGTGAAAAAAGTATATCTTTAGATGGTATCAATGACTACCTTACGCTAAGTGAACAGTCAAATATTTATCTTGATTCAAATTTTACATTTGATTTTTATTTTAGTATGAATGAACAGGTAGGCGGCGATACAGACATATATAGTTTGAGAAATAACTGTACTTCATTAGACTCACTCATGTCACTAAGATATTTCCCTAGTACAAACGAACTAATCTTTGAGATAGGTAGTAATATTAATAATTACTTTTCTGTTAGACAAAAACTGAATAAGGACAATTGTTGGCATCGATTCACCTTGGTAAAATTTGGATTAGAATATTTCGTATATCTTGACAACAAACTCATCAGAAAAATATTGTCAAGAGAAAATATCGTATTCACAAAACTAGGAAAATTAAACTTTGGAAATAATCCTTGTAACATCAACAATAGTACAAAAAGATACGATGGTAAAATTGATGAAATCAAACTTTATAGAAGGGCACTCTCCGATTTAGAAATAATAGCCAACTTTAGGTTTCCAGACAGGATCATAACCCAAAATACGACAATCTTTAAAGGGGAATCTATCAATCTCAAAACAGGTACAAGTTGTGCAACTTCGTATATTTGGGATCCCACATCTTCACTGGATGATGAAAATTCAGCATCACCCGTAGCGATACCTGAAGTATCCACCACTTACACTGTTAAATTTAACAATACTACATGCATCAGCACTGATACTGTGAGAATTTTTGTAGCAGACAAAGACAAATTGGATTGTAATGCATTGTTGCTCCCAAAAGCCTTTACACCCAATAATGATGGACTAAATGATAAGTATGGTATCAGTAATACTTACATTGTAGAATCTATAGAATATTTTGAAATCTATAATCGTTCAGGCGCCAAATTATGGAGTACAACAATACTCACTGATATGTGGGATGGAACAACTAATGGTGTGCCCGTAAATAGCGGCATGTACATCTACAAAATTAAATATAAGTGTACAGGTGAAGAAAAAGTAAAATTAGAAAATTTTATGTTAATAAGATAAGAGTTAGAATTTCAAAAATAAATGTATTTCATGTTTGTCAATGGATGATCTAAAAACTATAACAATCACATCTATTATCTTGTACACCATAAATATCAAGTTAATAACTCAATAAATTTAATGAGCCCTGTCATTTGGCATAGGTCAAAAAAAATATTAAACTACTAAGCAAAAGCTTGAACACCTCAAATTTGAACATTTTGACGTAAAATATTCTTATTTTCATCCCAAACACCCATTAATATTATTGAAAAGTATTAAATTTGAGCATTAATTTATTATTTAGCCATTAAATATACCCATCCTTTAACAAAATGCACGTTTTATGAAACATTTATTATCCATATTCACAATTTCGCTTTTCATCAATTATACATTTGGGCAAATAATTTATCACCAAGATTTTAGTAATGGAAAAGGAGACATGATCATTATTGATAACGACAAAAGAGCACCACATTCCGACGTTTTAGAATTTGCAGGAGCATGGGTCGTGACTGACTCCCGCTCAGCTGGTGATCCTGCAGCTATCAATAATTCATTTTATACTCCTGTAGGCAAAGCTGATGATTGGTTGATTACACCAATTATAAAAGGTGTCAATCAAAAAATGGGATTAAGTTGGACTGCACAAGCTTTAAACAAAAATTTTCCAAATGGCTATGAAGTGATAGTTTCTCCAACCGGTGGTGAAAAAATATCGGATTTTACAGATCTAATACTCGTCATAGATAAAGAAAATCCAACATTAACAACTCGGTCTGTAATCTTAGAAGATTATGTAGGAAAAGATATAAGAATAGCATTCCGTGATAATTCTAATAATAAACATCTCTTACTATTGGACAATATATTATTGACAACGATTCCTGACCTTGATGCAGAGATGAAAAATGTTATCACGGATCAATATGCTCTTATCAATACAGAGACAAACATATTTTATGAAGTAAAAAATATTGGTTACAATGAAATTTCCAATTTTGAAGTAGAAGTAAGCGATGGAGTTAATACAAAACAGGAAAAAGTGAATGGTGCTTTCATTTCTTATGGTGATACATACCAAGGTTTAGTATCCTTTAATGTTGCAAGTGCATCAAAAATCAATGTTACAGCAAAAATCATTTCAATAAATGATGTTGCCGACCCAAACCCAACAAATGATGTAGCAATAGGTTACTTCCAAGGAGTTTCTAAAAAAATCAATAAAAAATTAGTAGCCGAAGAAGCTACAGGAACTTGGTGTCCTTGGTGCACAAGAGGTACAGTATTCATGGAGAAGATGAAAAAAGACAATCCTGATAATTTTATTGGTATTGCCGTACACAATAATGACCCAATGGCCGTACCTATCTATGATAATGGTATGAAAACATTGCCAAGATTTAGTGGTTATCCATCTGTGGCAGTTAATAGACAACAAATTATTGACCCTGAAGATATGCCTAAATATATGGTTGACTTCACAAGTAGAGAAGTAGCCCCATTTGAAATAAACATCAGACAAACTAAAGCAAATCGAAAAATTACGATCAATGGCGATATTGTATTCTACACAACTTTACCAAATGCAGATTTTAATGTAGTAGTCGCTATAGTAGAAGACGGCATTACAGGTACAGAATCAGGATATAACCAAGCAAATGCCTATGCAGGTGGACAATCTGGCCCAATGGGAGGTTATGAAAGCCTTCCAAATCCAGTACCTGCAACCAAAATGATTTATAATGAAGTAGGAAGGGCTTTACCCTTTGGCTTTAAAGGGAAATCAGGTATTATACCATCATCCATAAATGAAGGTGATGTATTCTCATTTTCTGTTGATTATTCTTCACCAGCTACAGAAAAGCTTGACAATATACATACTGTTGCTTTTGTAATAGACAATAAAACAGGACAAATTATCAATGGTGCCAAGACCCAATCATTTGCAGTCAATGTGGAGGACATCAAAGAATTGGATCATGTAAGTATATACCCAAATCCAACATCCAATACATCATACATCAATCTAAATCTGAATACTTTAGCAGAAGTAAGTGTAAAAATCCACAACAATATCGGGCAATTGATTACATCAAAAGACTATGGCAAACTTACTGGATTACAACTATTGCCAGTGCTTACCGATCATTATATATCTGGCATATATTATGTACAGATTACGGTAAATGGGAAATTGACGACCCAGAAACTAGTGGTAGAATAAAAATTTTATAAAAATTTAAATATCGAAACCTTCTGCCATCTACATTTCTGGCAGAAGGTTTTTTATTTTTACTAAAGCCATATTTATGGATTTTTAATATATTTATCAATGTGCTTTATACTCAATTCCTGAGAGCTTAACATTTTTTTTAAATGAAAATACTTCCCGAAAAGGCAAATTAGTGATATTTCATGCAAATATTGTCCGTGAGACGACATTTTTTATAAAATTCTTTCTCAATTTCTTTATTTAAGGTACTTTTGACGATTATTTAATTTCCTTAATAACAATTCAAATCCTTTATTGCATGAAACAATTTTTACTTTTATTTACATTATTACTTATCATTCATAGTGCAAACAGTCAAGTACTTTACCAACAAGATTTCACAAATGGTAAAGAAGATATGATCACCATAGACAACGATAAGAAAGCACCAGCAGCCAATGTTGCAGCCTATGCTGAATCATGGTTTGTAACGGATGCAAGATCACCAGGCAATCCAGCAGCTATTAACAATTCTTGGTACGAACCAGTAGGAAAAGCAGATGACTGGTTGATTACTCCATTATTAAGTGGTGTTGATGCTAAAACCGTAATAACATGGAATGCACAAGCCATCGATGCTGATTTTCCGAACGGGTACCGAGTAATGGTATCTCCAACAGGTGGCGATAAAATTTCAGATTTTAAAGATGTAATTTTTTCCATAAATGGAGAAAATCCTCAATTAACATCAAGATCAGTATTTTTAGATAAGTATGCAGGAAAAGATATTAGAATTGCATTCAATGATAATTCAAATGACCAATTTTTGTTGCTTTTGGATGATATAGTAGTTCAAAAACTTCAAGATAGAGATGCTAAAATAAATGCTGTAGCCAGTACTAGTTATGCACTTAACGGCAGCAATGCCGATGTATTTTATCAATTTGCGAATAGTGGTTTCAACAAAATTACTTCCATTGAATTAGAATTTAATGATGGCACAAGTTCAAAAATTGAAAAAATTGAATCACTTAATTTAGCTTATGGCGAAACTTATGAAGGTGTTTATTCTTATAAAGTTACTACCAATAGCACCAAAAATATTACTGTAAAAGTTGTTTCAGTTAACAATGGCACTGACTTAGATGCATCAAATAATACTGGTAGTACTTCCATAAGTGGTGTATCAAAATTGATCAATAAAAAATTAGTAGCAGAAGAAGGAACAGGAACATGGTGCCCTTGGTGCCCAAGAGGTGCAGTTTTTATGGAAAAAATGAAAAAAGATCATCCTGATGATTTTATAGGTATTGCAGTTCATAATGGTTCTACAGATCCTATGGTTGTTACTGCTTATGATAGTGCTCTGGGCCAATTAGATGGTTTCCCAGGATATCCTTCAGTAGTTGTAAATAGACAATCAATCATAGACCCCGACCAATTGCCCGATTATTTGGCTGAAGTTACCAGTAGAGAATCAGCTCCAGTTGAGCTTAATGTAAGACAATCGAAAGTAGGCAGAAAAATCACTATAGAAGGAGATGTTGAGTTTTTCACCAATGTTACAGATGCAGATTTTGGAATAGTAGTCGTGGTAGTAGAAGATGGAGTAAAAGGTACTACTACAGGATACAGACAAGCTAACAACTATGCTGATGGTGCTGCTGGCCCAATGGGTGGATATGAAAGCCTTCCAAATCCTGTCCCTGCTGCTCAGATGGTATATAATGAAGTAGCAAGAGCTATACCTTTTGGATTTAATGGTAAGAATGATGTCATTCCAGCAAAAGTAAATGAGGGAGATGTATTTTTGTTTTCTGTTGATTACACAGCACCTTCTGCTCAAAAAATTGATAATCTACACTCTGTACTTTTTGTAGTAAACAATAAAACTGGAGAAATTATAAATGGTGCGAAAACTGAGTCTTTTGCAGTAAATGTAAAAGACATTGATGAATTGGATCATGTAAGTATCTACCCTAACCCAACATCTGATGCGTCATTCATTAATTTGAATTTAAACACTTTATCAGAAGTTAGTGTAAACATTCAAAATAACTTAGGTCAGTCCGTGGCTTCTAAGGAATATGGAAAACTATCGGGAATCCAAGTATTGCCTGTTGTTACCAATAACTTTGCTTCAGGCTTGTACCATGTACAAATAGTAGTGAATGGAAAAGTAACATCACAAAAATTGATTGTAGAATAACTGATTAGAAATTAAGTTTTTTACATAATAAAACCTTCTGTCAAATATCTGGCAGAAGGTTTTTTATTTAACTAAGGTAATTTAGCTATATTACTACTATCTTTGCTAATTATGATTTATTTATTTTTCTTAATACTTTTATTACTCGTATTGATCATATTCCTATATTGGTCATTCTTTAATATTGGACTGAGGAGAATTATAAAAAATAAAACCATATCCCAAGCTATCATGCCACCAATAAGTGTGATTGTTGCTTATAAAAACGCAGAAAATCAGCTTAAAAACACCATTAATGCTATTTTGGATCAAGATTATCCTGAATTTGAAGTGGTTGCTATAGACGATTTTAGCTCAGATTCTTCCTTTGATATACTCTCGGAAATATCAGATATCAAACTGGTATCCTTGAAGGCATCAGTAGATATAGCTGGAAAAAAAACTGCACTAACCGAAGCTATTTTAAGCGCTAAATACGATGTATTATTATTTACCGATGCTGATTGTATCCCTGCAAGTAAACAATGGATAAAGTCAATGTCCGCTAGCCTAATTGATAGAGCTAACACCGAAATAGTATTAGGATATGGACCCATGATTAAAAAACGAGGATGTATAAATGCATTCGCTCGCTACGAGACCATAATTACTGCCACTCAATATATAACCTATGCAGCAACAGGAATACCTTATATGGGTGTAGGAAGAAACCTAATGTACCGTAAATCCACTTTTGTGCGTGCAGGAGGCTTTGCTGACCACTTACATATTGCATCAGGAGATGATGACTTATTGGTATCAAAAGCGGCTACCCATAACAACACAGTCGTAAATATAGACAAAGAAAGTTTCGTTTATTCAGAAGCAAAAGGTACTTTAATATCTTATTTACTACAAAAAACAAGGCATATATCTACCTCTTACCATTATACGTTTCATCATAAATTCTTGTTGACGTTGTTTGCATTAAGTCAGATATCTTTTTATTTCATATTAGTTGTTGGTTCTATATTTGAATATTGGACATTAACATTCGTTTTGTTAATTCTTTCCACAAAATGGATCATTCAGATGTTTTTACATAATGATAGTTTTAATCTTCTCGATGGAAAAGATATCAAGTGGTATTTCCCTTTTTTAGATATAACGATGAATATTTATTACACCATTTTACCGATATTAGGATGGTTTAGGAAATCTGGTTGGTAACTTAATTGTGTGATTCTGTTAGCTTTAAATTTCATCAATTAAATTTCCAATATTAATAAAAATGAAAACTTTGAATTATTTTACAAGTTCTGACAAAGCTTTAATATTCTCTGTTTGGTCAAAAAAAGCATCCACCTTACATGTAAAACCGTCTATCGCATGGCTAGTGATGGATTCCCCTGCTTGTAGTGTCTTTTTAACATATTTGCTACCTACTAATATATTCTGGTGTATTTCATTGACATCTGCATCTACTATCCAATATTCCAATACTCCGTTGTACTCATAATCTTCTAGCTTAATACCTTTATCTCTTTCTTCCGTACTTACAGATAATATTTCCACTACGAAGTCAGGAACAGGGAAAATAGTTAATTCCTTATCAAAGTACATTGATTTTTCCTTTTTGAAAAATACTAAATCAGGCTCAAAATCATTTCTATGCAATCTCACCATCACTTTTTCGTACCCTACATAGCCTAAATTAGAAATGTTTACAAAATTAAATATTAGATTGTTTATGTTTAACAAAACCTGATTATGCAAGCTTCTGACAGGAGAATGTACTATGATTTCCCCATCAATAAATTCAGCTTTGATCTCAGGCGTTACCCAATCATAAAATTCCAAACGTCTTTTTTGTTCCTTTTCCCAAATATCAGTCAGCTCTTCGATCAATTGATGAAGGCGAGGTGACTTGACGATAGGTCTCAATATTGGAGAATATCCCATAAAACAATCGTTTATTGATACAAAATTAAGCTATTTCTTTTATAAACTTATTTTTTTTCTATTCAAATCTATTTTTTACACTTAATCGCATTTACTACCAACTCACCTATAGCTTTACCTTGCCTTACACCATTTTCTATCGCTGGTCGATAATGTATCCCACCATACAACCTAGATATCGATGCTTCATCACCAGCGGCATAAAAAGATTTAAACGAACGAACCGGCAATCCATATTCCACTTCTGTGTCATCATCATAAGCAAAATTATCTCCATAAAGTTTAGTCATTATAACAGCTGCCGATGAAGATGCTACTGAATGTCCACTTGTGTATTCTGGAAACGGTGGAGTCTGCAACATTGGCAACCATTCAGGATCTATATTTTCATTAATAACAGTCTCAGGCCTCACAAGATTGCTTCTATACTTTTCGTCCCAACAACTGATGAAAGCATCATACAATGCTATGGAAACCAATGCATAAGATTGAATGGTTTTGATGAAATCTGCATTAGCTTTTTTGCCAGCCACAGCGACAATATTGATCCAATGACCACCTGGAGTTATTTTTTTTGTTGCATGCATGACATGACCTGTGACATTTAGTTTGTAAGGATTACAATCCCAAAAATTAGCAATTTCTGTCTGCTCTTTATCTGCATTTTTTACAGCCAAGTAAGTTTCCATCATATCCTTATAAAAAGGGCTATTTTTGTCTTTGACATTATAAACATTAGGTGGCTCAGGTTTAAACTGTGAAGCAGAATCCATGACCATTGTTCTTATTTTGTTCCATGAAGGCTCTATACCATCCATATACCCAGGCGGCGTAGGTTGCCAAGTGGCTGGGTCCTTCTGCAGACTATATTTTGGATAAGACCTCGACTGCTTATAATTATCTTTTGCAGACCATGCTATAATGTGATCTGATACGACCTTAGCATAAGATTTTGATCGCTCAAATATATCATTTGGCATTCCTGTCTTTTGATAAAAATCTAAGGCCCTATTAATGGCATTTTGTAAACTATCCTCAGAAAAAATCAACACCTTTCCAGTATTTAAAAATGCCAATGTAGAAACCATGGGCCAACAATACGCTGTCCCAACTTCTGGCGCTGGTACTTCAGCAAAATGATCTATCTGACCAGCAAGTGAAATACAAGTTGAGTCTATCCTACGCCCACCTTCATACCCAGCTACACTAGCATACGCATATATTCTACTTGCTACAGGTGGCGAAAAGATGTCGTGAACGATTACATCTGTCAGTGCTTTTACAGATGCATGATAAATAGTAGGATCATTGGCGATGAGCCCATAATCCTTATTCTCCTTTTTACAGGAAAACAATACAACCAATATGCTGATCGCTGTTAATAATCGAAACATTTGAAATATATTAGTAAGGCAAAGATACAATCTAAAATTTATTTTTGAATATTTTTATGCCTAATTAAACTTATATCAAAAATTGCAGTCTATTATGCAGTAAATAGTTCAATTAATGATATATCCTGATGACACAGAAATATTAAACCTTATATTAAGATCTTCTGATCAAAATAAAGGATATAGATTACTTGTAGGTAAATATAAAGAGAAGCTTTATTGGCATGTCAGAAGGATGGTCATTGACCATGAAGATGCTGATGATATACTTCAGAATACATTTTTGAAGGTATTTAAAAATCTAAACAGTTTTCAGCAACAATCAACCCTTTATACTTGGCTTTATAGAATAGCCACCAATGAATGTTTAAACTTCATAACCAACAAAAAAAATAAAAGACATGAAACTCTGGATACGTCAGCGGTATTTTATATGAGATCTTCTGATGATATCGATGATGTGAAAGTTTTAAATAGGCTTGCAGAAGCTATCAACCTTTTGCCTGACAAGCAGAAATTAGTATTTAATTTGAGGTATTATGATGAAATGTCTTATCAAGATATGGCAATCGTCACCGAAACATCTGTGGGAGCACTCAAAGCATCTTACCACCATGCCGTAAAAAAAATAGAAGAACATTTAAAATCTGAGATATGACAGCAACAGAAAAATATAATATAAATCAAGAATTGAAGACCATCGCTCCAATTTTATCTAAAATCAAAAAGCCAATACATCATAATGTACCTGATGGGTATTTTGATCAGCTGGAAGACCAAATCATGAGTCAAATAAATATTCTGAATCATGACAAAACTAAACTCCATGTACCTGAAGGGTATTTTGAAACAGTGGAAGATCAAATTCTAAACATTGTAACTGACCAACGAACCAAGGTAATTCCAATCTTCAAAAAGCCTTTTTTTAGGATTGTTATAGCAGCTTCGGTTGTATTTATGTTGGCTTTTATCAGCTATCAGCTATTCCAAAAGGATGCAGATACCCACCAAGATACTTTTGTTGACTTACAAGCCGATGAAATAGAATATTTCCAATACCTTCATCAAAACGTGGATGATTTAGACATCAATATGCTGATAGACAATGATTTGGTAGATGAGTCCGATCTATTTGTACTTAGTTATAATGACATATCTGAAACTGATGAATCATCCAGCATTTTTGAATCAGCCATAGATTTTTGAAAACACTTTATTATAATAATATTAAAATTTTTAATCCATGAACACATTTAATTTTAAACTTAAAAATTTTTATCTCTTCGCTTTTATGATTTTCAGCTTGTCTATATTTGGACAAGGTGGCCAAGGTCGAGAAAAGATGAAAGATAAATTTAAAGCACAAAAAGTAGCGTTTATCACGTCTGAACTAGAGCTAACTGAAGCTGAATCGCAAAAATTTTGGCCTATTTTCAATAGTTATCAATCAGAACTAGAAACATTGCGTTCAGCCAATGACAAAAAACCAACCAAAGACATGACGGATAAGGAAGCGGAAGATTTGATTTATGCAAAATTAGATGGTCGAAGCAAAGAAATCGATATTCAGAAAAAGTATGTTCAAAAACTCAAAACGGCCATTCCTGCACGAAAGATTGCCCTACTTTTTGGATTGGAAAAAGAATTTAAAGAAAAAGTCATTTCCAATATGAAGGAGAGAAGAATACAGAAAAAAGGTGGGATGGGAAATGAGTAGGTGAGATAGGATTTTCACTTTACACAAAGTCTTCAACATACCAAAAAAAAGGCCATTCAGCTAATAACTGTATGGCTTTTTTTTAATGATGTTGCATTCTTTGTATGCAACAAACAAGTATCTTGCAATTGAAGATTGCAAGGCCAATATAAATATAACTATTACTTTTGATTCACTGTATATATATTTTGGCCGGTTTTGATACCTTTTGCGAAAAGAACCAAGTAAGTTTGACTTTGTAGATTGGTAATAGTTTTTTTGATATTACTATATTCTATTTTTACAATATTTTAAACCTTTTGGCAGCGTACATATATATTCATTTCAAACTGTGGAGTGCTGATGAATCTCTTAAAAAAATAAACTTAACAAAGTAGCTTTAAAATTTAAAATAAAATAGTCACGAAAAATGAATTTATATTATAACTCAATTAAATTTGTCCTTCAAAATACAATTTCATGTCTAGATATATTATTTTTATTTTCCTCGCCCTAGTCACATTTGCCTGTGCGTCAAAAGACAATAAACCTAACGCTGATACCGCATCAGCAAAACCTGCAATAGACGGTGCTAAAATTTTTAAACAAAATTGCGAATTATGTCATGGTGCTGACGGCAAGTTGGGTGCCAATGGCTCTAAAGATCTCACTGTTTCTGAACTCGATCTAAACGAAAGGATAGCCATGGTTACCAAAGGTAAAGGTGTAATGATGGCATTTGAGAATATCTTGTCTCTATCTGAGATAAAAGCGGTAGCAGAGTATAGTATAACACTAAAGAAATAAAATAGCAATAGTCTTCACATCAACTAATTAACCTTTTAATTGGTACAATAATGAGCTTTATTTTGAGAAGACCGGAGGCTAAACAAAATTTTATCTCCTATATTAACATCAATTTTAAGTGAGAGTGACTTAAACTCCCAAATTTATACCTTATCTTTGTCTTTGGTTTTGCTTTACCATTGAAGCTAGCAAATCATCTTTAACCTGAGATACTAAAAGATATGATGAATACCTTGCGTATTATATTTGGCTTATATTTTATAACCTTGTCACTTGATACCATTGGACAAGATACTTTACCTCCTACGATTTTGTCATCTGCCAGAGACACTACTTTTGAATGCGGACAAACTTCCAATCTCATAGAAAAACTGACCACTTGGTTTAATGCAGCCGGCAATGCAACTTTTGAAGATAATTCGGGCAACTTTACTATTCAAACAAATATCACATTAAGTCAGACCATTACTATATTTAACAATTCGCTAGATATACTTTGTGGCAATAAACAAAAAGTAGAAGTCACCTTTACCGCAGTAGATCCTTCTGGCAATGTCAGTTTGCCCACTACCGCTTCGTTTTCCACTATGGATCTTACACCACCTTCCATTAATACGGTGCCAAATGTTCAGTACAATTGTGTAGAGGGCATACGCGATACTCTCATAGCTTGGATAAAAAACAAAGGAGGATACATCGCTTCAGATCTTTGCTCCAATAGTTTACAATGGACTTCTTATACGTATGCCATTTCTTCTGGTGGAATAGATTTAATTTCTGGTGGCGGAAATATTGCATCTGGTCCATACCCAATGATTCCAAATGGTGTATGCATGTGGACATTGAGAATCAATTTTTTTGTAAGAGATGAATGTGGTAATCAGACTTTAACTCCTGCTACTACTACCTTTTCTGTAACAGACAATATTGCACCTGTATTTATTCAAAAACCAACTGATATTACCGTAGAATGCAATAATGTTCCAGTGGCAACAATACCCGCTGTGTTGGACTATTGCGATAAATCAGTTATACCAGTTTTAACCACCAACCACACTCAATCTTCCGATTCAACATTATGTAGCCATTACAATTACAGCATCAAAAGGACATGGACAGCAACTGATAAGTGTGGCAATACTAACAGTCACACCCAAATAATCACAGTTAGAGATACCAAAGGACCAGAGATACTACCCAATCCATCCATCAACTTAAATTGCAAGACATACGCGGATCATGCAGATAGTATTTATATTCAATATACAGACAATTGTGCCCCTATTTTAATACACTTTGTAGATACTTTGAAGAGTGTGGCTTGTACATCGTTAGTAGAAAGGACTTATACTTTATCAGATGTTTGTCTCAATACTGCAAAATACAAACAATTGCTCAATGTCGTTCAAAATACGCCACCACATATTACCAAAGAAGCAATAAATAAAACTTTTACCTGTTCAGATCAAGAAGATTTTAATACGCAATTATTTTTATGGATTCAAAATATGGGGCAAGCAGAAGCCACCGCAACATGTGGTACTATTACTTCATTCGCAGCCATTAAAAATAGCTATGATATTAGTGACCCTTCTACTTATCCTGGAGTAACGCCAACTAACTTACCAGCACAGATTTGCCCTTCGCCATTGCAAGGATTTTAAGATACCTTGAAGTTGATTTTGTATATTATGATACTTGTGGCAATAGTGCTAAATCGTCCGCTGTATTTGGAGTTGCAGACACTTTAGCTCCTATTATTAACGGATGTATGGACAATTTTACCGTTGATGTAACATCGTCAGGGTGTATGGCCGCTGCCAAAATAAAAGTACCTGATGCAACAGATGATTGTGTGGAAGCATCTTCCAATATCATCAAAAAAGCTGTGGCACTCATCACTTCAGCAGAACCACCTGGTCCTACAGCAGTAATAGATCCCGTCACCTTAAAAATTGGACCTTTCAATCCATTTACTTCATTGCCACTTTCAGATGGATTAGTATCTATAAAATTGGCTAATTTAGACATAGATGATGCAACTGAATTTTTCAATATCTATGATGAAGATGGTCTTATAGTAGGCACTACGCCTATCGGAAACGACCAATGTACTTCTATAGAAATGACATTAGCACTTAATAAAAGCAAAATGACTACGTGGATTCAAGACGGATTTATTGATATCAGATTTGAACCTTTTGTAGCTTCTGGCAATCCAGTGTTATCAATCAACAATATATGTGGTGGCTCTCAGATAGAAGCTACAATCAGCTATATGATAGACATTACCAATGCAATAAAAAAATCTTTCAGTGTTGACCAAAATGAAGAAATTACATTAAATACACAGGATTCTATTGAAGTATTTTTGACTAATGGTCCACATGAAGTAACATTTTATATGGAGGATTGTGGCAGAAATAGATCATCCTGTTCGGTCAAAGTAAATGTGAAAGACAATACTAAACCTAACATCATCTGCCCAACCAACATAAATACTACATTAAGTAAAGGTGCATGTCAAGATACGATTTTACTTCCTATAAATTTTTTAGTTACAGAAAATTGCACTGGCAATCGCCTTTACAATCAGACTTCCCCAACATCCAATGAAGCCGCAAGTATTGCATTTTCGTTAAATAATACAACCAATCTATACGAAGCGAGCAACAAGCAATTGATATTTACAAATGTGTTTCCTATCAGGTTTATAGATAAAAATGTAGTGCTGGATATAGAGTTTTTTGGGGATAATGATGAAATTGGCGAAAGCTTCGAAATATTTGGACAAGCTGGATATAAAATAGGCAATACAAAAATCGTAGCTGGAGCTGGCTGCCACACACTTTCTATTTCGTCGTATGACATTCCTTACCAAATTTTCAATAGTTGGATAGTAAATAAAACAGTTACAATCCTTGCCGTACCTTTAAATGGCAATGACGGAATCAACCCTTGCGCCTATTTATCAAATGGAGAGAAAGTGGATAAAATAAGTTATTTAAGAGGTAAAATAAGATATTCGGACATCAGTTTTACTTTAAGTAGCAACGGAGCTACTATCATCAATAATAATAAAATACCAGATGATGTCTTTACTCATAGTCTATTACTTAATGGTGGTAAAAACAATATACTGATCAACACATCTGACCAAGCTGGCAATGTAGGAAGTTGTACTTTTGAAATCAATGTACGAGATGAAGAAGCGCCAATAGCAAAATGTAAAAATGCTGTTGTTACACTCGATCCGTCAGGCCTTATAAACACAATAATTACACCAGACATCATTAATAATGGTAGTACTGACAATTGCAAAGTTGTCAATATTGTAACTGAGCCATCTGAGATAAGCTGTGCCCAAGCCAATAGTGATGTTCCCGTCAATCTTATAGTCACTGATGACCAAGGCAATAAAGATACTTGTACCAGTTTAGTTAGAGTAAAGCCTTATGAATTAAAGCCCACATTTTCAGCAGGATTGTGTACCAATGATACTTTACAATTATTTGCCAATGTGCCACCTTCCAGTGTACCTGGTACTTATACATTTCAGTGGGACGGACCAGGCAATATTGAGTTTTTCAATCAAAATCCAGCGATACCAAATGCTGACGAAAGTTATAATGGCGTTTATGTATTGACAGTCACAGGATTTAACGGTTGCATTTCTATGGGATCTGTAATTGTCAATATAAAACCATTAACTAATCCTATACTGACGGCGAATGAAAAAGAGATATGCCTTGGAGAAGAAGTGGTATTATCCACAACAAATTACAGTGGAGATATTTTATATGACTGGTACGAAGGAATTTCACCAAATGGAATCTTGTTAAAAACAACCCAAACCCCTGAAATGATTTTACAGCCGAGTACTTTGGATGCACATTTCTATTACGTCATAGCACGAGGCCCAAATTGTAGTTCCAATTCATCCCCCTTATTAAAAATAACTGTATTGGAAGTACCCGTAGCGAAGGTGAAGGATCTTTTCTTATCTCCATGCGAAGGTGATAACATTACCTTGGGAAGTACTACAAACAATCCAAAATTTACTTACCGATGGTCAGGACCTGATGGCTTTATCTCTCAGGGAGCCAATCCCATGATTATAAACAATGTTACAGCAAATAAAGCAGGAAATTATCTTTTGAACGTCAGCAATGGAAAATGTGTCTCAGATACTGCCATCACTAGAGTGGCTATATTTGACCGGCCTGCAATGCCACAAATAGTAGGAGCGGATATTTTTTGTGAAGGGGTCATCTTTACTTTAGTGGCAACTGGATCGTCCAATGTCGATAAATTTGAATGGTATCTAGATGGGAGATTGTTTACTACGACAACGGACAATAGTCTGATAATACCTAACGCTCAGACAGCCCTACAAGGCAATTGGACAGTTCGCACCATCAAGGGCAATTGCCCATCGTTGTTATCTGAGCCAAAATACATAGGTGTAGGGGCAAATCCCAATATTGGAATAACCGATCCTGTCCCCGTATGTTTGGGTGATAGCATCACACTAGTTGCTACCTATTTTCCAAGTGCAATTTATACCTGGCAAGGACCTGTCAGCAATATCCCTTCCGTTTTCAATCCTAAAATTTTAGGTGTGCCTGGAGATTATTCAGTGACGATAACAACAACTACTGGTTGCAAAAACAATGCGAATACTAAAGTAACGGTCATCTCCGTACCTAAAATTACAGCATTAAGTAATAATGCTGTCAATTGTATGTCTGCAACAGATATTATTACATTTCACCCATCTGTATTTCCCAATGTCAATTCTTATACTTATCAGTGGCAGGGACCAAACGGATTTACATCCAATGAAAAAAATCCTAGCATAACCAATCTAACCGATAAACATATAGGTACTTACTCTTTGATAATATTTAATGACGGATGTCCATCCAATGAACTCACCACCGAAGTAAAATATGACATCACACCACAGCAACCAACATTAAGTGCCGCTCCATTTTATTGTGTGGGAGACAGTATTATCATCTCAAGCTCTCCCAATCTTTTAGATGCAGATTATCAATGGAATACGCCATTAGGTATTCAGATTACCAAGAGTCCTTTTTTAAAAATTGTTAATGCTGGATCAAGCAATGCAGGCTCGTATTCACTAAACGTTAGCTTTGGAGGATGTGCTTCCGATATTTCGCTACCCATTGAAATCAAAATTAAAAATAAACCTGCCAAAGCGATTATCTCATCCAATACTCCAGTTTGCCACGGTGACACCATATTTTTGAAAACTCAAAATATAGTTGGTGCGCTATACAAATGGATTGGTATAAATGTATCTAACGAAAATAAGGCTGAGATTGCGATACCCAAAGCAAAGAAATCGAATGAAGGATTGTTTCAAGTGCAAGTACTGCTAGATGGTTGTATTTCAGATATTTCGGAAGCAATAAATATAGTAGTCAAAGATTCAATTACGACTCCCAAATTTATCAACTTATCGATTTCTATGTGTGCTACCAATACTGTTGGTGCAGAAGTTTGTCTGGAAAGCAACAGTCTCCAAGCAGGTGCAAACTACAGTATTATAAACACTGCCACCCAGCAAATCCTTTCGCAAAACAACACAGCTTGTCAATTTATAACCAATATGGACATGCTCAGCCAAGGTCCAAACTTCATCACTGCGTTGGCTCATTTTGATGGTTGCGTATCATCGACATCTGAACCATTAGTCATCAACATAAATACACCACCTGCCATCACTGCTGCAGCGCTAGAAGATGACATTACGGCTTGTCCTGATGAAATCGTAAGATTAATAGCCAAAGATGGGCCACCATTGGTCACAGTCAAATGGACAGCCATAACGCCACAATTAGTAATATCTGATATTAATGCCATATCGCCATCTATATCTGGCCTGCAAAGTGGAGATAATATCATTTATTTAGATTATTCGGTAGCAGGATGCCCTGATTACAGCAGAGATACGGTCCAAATTTATGTAGAATTTAAGCCTTCTACAGCGGATGATACATATTTGCTTACCTATGGAGATAAAGGTGTTTTCAATATATTATCTAACGACCTTATTCCTTATCAAAGCAATATCACCTTGCTGACACAACCTAAAAATGGTACAGCAACCATCAAAGGAAATACGATAGATTATACACCTGATCCTCGATTTCTTGAAACTCAGACTTTCACCTATCGTATTTGCGCGACTTTTTGCGAACTATTATGCGACGATGCAATCATTACTGTAAATTTTGACGATAATCTTATATGTAAGGCACCCAATATTTTTACACCAAATGGCGATGGCATTAATGATTTATTTATAATACCATGTCTTCAAACGGATAGATTTCCGGATAATAAAGTTGTGATATTTAATGAATGGGGAAGCGAAGTACATTATGGTGCACCTTACAATAATGATTGGAATGGTACTTATGGCGGCAATGAGTTACCAGTAGGCACCTATTTTTACATCATTGACACAGGCGATGGTCGCCAGCCGATAAATGGATTTTTAATTTTGCAGAGATGATGAAAAATATTTTATTACCTATATTACTACTTTTTTCTCTTAGTTTGTTCAGTCAGCAGCAACAGATGTACACCCAATTTATGTACAATAAGATGGGTTTAAATCCGGCATTTGCTGGTAATGAAACATATCTATCTGCTACATTGATTTATAGGGACCAATGGAATGGATTTCCTGGTGCACCTAAGGCTCAAGTCCTGACTGTCAATCTTCCAAGATTAGGTAAGCGTATCGGCTTAGGTGTTAATCTGGAACGCCAAACAATAGGAATCACTGAAAAAATAACTTACGAAGCCATGTATGCTTACAAATTTTTTTTAGGGGAAGGTACACTTAGTATGGGCATGAATGTGTCTGGTAGAAACTATATTCAAGATTATACTGACAACAGATTATTTGCCATCCAAGATATCACTATGGATCCAGCTATCCCTCAAACTCTCCAGTCACGCAACTTATTTAATGCTGGTTTTGGAGTTTATTTCAATACCAACAAATTCTATTTTGGAGCATCCATACCTAGGATGATCAAGGCTGATATAGATTTTGATAATAATAATCTATTTTCGACTGAAGTCAGACATTTATTCTTAATGACAGGTGGTACTTTTATTGTCAACAATGATGTTAGATTTACACCACAACTCATGTTTAGAGCTGCAGAAAATACACCTTGGGGCTTAGACCTAAATGGTAGTTTTACATGGAAAGATAAGTATTCTGCGGGTATGACCTATCGTACAGGTGGTTCAAGAGGAGATCTCGGTGAGTCTATAGATCTGATTGTGGGTATGCAATTGTCAGATAGGATGATGATTGGCTTTGCTTATGACGTTACACTCTCCAGAATCAGAGTCATAGACAATGGAAGTTTAGAATTTATTTTAGGTTATAACTTCATCCCTCGCAAGATAAAAACCATTGTCATAAACCCAAGATATTTCTGATGATACAAATAAAGAATAATAGACAAAAGCTTGTTTGGATTGTTTTATATACTTTCATCTTTACAAGTAGCATGTTTGCTCAAACAATTAATAAGGATGCATTTGTCAGCATTAAAATTCATAATGAAAAAAATATCAACACCTCCAATCTAGAATCATCCCCTGCCTTCATAGGTGATAAGATAGCATTTGTGTTTACCGACGTAAAAGGTAAGTTGTTTGATAAAGATATCGACGAACCGTATTTCCAATTAGGTTATTGTGACGTTCTACCTGACAATGTGCTAGATGTAAGAAAACCTTACAACCCACGTATAAATTCCGAACTTCATGAAGGCCCAACCTCTTATGACTCACACCAAAACAAAATGTTTTTAACCAGGTCGCACAAGGAAACTAGGAGAAACAAAAATGTAGAAAGTGATACATTTTATCTCCGGATTCTATCAGCTGATCTCAATACTTCTAAACCCGATGTTAGACCAATCAATATCAATGTGGACAATTATTCCGTTTGTCATCCGGCGTTATCAAGCGATGGCAAAACTATGATATTTTCTTCTAATAAACCAGGTGGATATGGCAAGATGGATCTATATACCGCCTATTTCAATGGACAAGAATGGACAGGCATAATCAGTCTTGGAAGTAATATAAATAGTAGTAAAAATGAAGTATTTCCAACTATAATAAATGATACCATTCTGGTATTTGCATCAGATAGGGATGGTGGCATCGGAGGTCTAGACATGTACGTCTCTAAGCTTACTGAAGGTATCTGGCAAAAACCTGAATTACTTCCTACACCATTCAATACGGCTTATGATGATTTGGGATTGATCGTACGCGAAAATATGAAATCTGGCTACTTCTCTAGCAACAGACCTGGTGGAAAAGGTAAAGATGATATTTATCGATTTGAATCTTTACAACCCATATTTGGCATAGAAAAAGAAGCGATTGTAACAGCAAGTATGCAGGTATTAGACAAATTGAGTTTGGATGAAATACCTGATGCTGAAATATCCCTTACTCCTTTAGATATAGATATTAATAATTTTGCTCTATCCAGTTACAATATAGATATGCTAACAGGACGCAACCCAGGGGAAATGTTGTTAAAATTAACTCCTAAAAAAGGTCAAACATTTCCATCTTTTTACACCAATAATAATGGTAAAGCCACCTTTCAGATTAAGAAAAATCAAAAATACCTTGTAAACATTAAAGCTAAGGAATATGCTTCAATCTCATTGTTATATGATTTTACAGCATTTGGGGCAAATTTCAATATAGTACTGGAGCCAGAAGATATAGGAGAAATAGTCACTGATGAAACAGAAATAGAAAATAATGATATAGAAAACAGTACTATCGAAAATTCTTTAGATAGCATCATCACTCGTTCAACAGTAGGTGACGTTTTCGTTTTTGAAAACATATATTTCGATTATAATAGTAGCCAATTGCAAGCAGGAGCGACGAAGGAAATTGACGCATTAGCTAGAAGTATGCAAGCCAATGAGAACCTATCCGTAAGGCTGGAGTCACATACTGATAGCCGAGGTACTGCAGCTTATAATCTTCAACTATCTATAAGTAGAGCCAACTCTGTAAGGACATACCTCACCAATTTAGGCATAGACGAAGATCGGATCAATATCCGTGGTTATGGAGAATCCATATTAAGGAATAAATGTAAAGATAATGTCCCCTGCACCGAATCGCAGCATCGTCAAAACAGAAGGACAGAGGTAGTGATTGAGTCCAATTGAGAATGGATCATATTTCTAGCATCTTCTTCATAATTTAACTCATGTCAAGCAAGCCCAATATATACACTTTCTTGTACTTTTCCTTAAGAATAATCGTCATTAATAGATACTAATTAGGGCTTGCTGACTATGGTACAACCAATTGATAATTAATAAATTATGTCTATAATAAAGAAATTAAATGCAAACATTTTAATTGATTTTGTCCAAAAGTCATGTACTTTGAATTGGCTTTTGCCTTATGCAGGCGGCAGTTACTTTTTTGCATTGCCCAAAAAAGTAACCAAAAAAGTCTAGTTCAAAAAAAGGCAATTGCGTAGCACCGTTCATTTTCGAACCAAAATGCTTTTTCTATTGCCATAAGTATTTCATATTTAATCCTTTTGTGCTTTCTATGGCAATAGACGCACTTTCCTGCCCACCCGAGCGGTTCACTTCAAGGCCTTGGTGCTTTGCACTTCACCCACCCACCCACTCACTCCGTCAAAGGCTTGCGGCCTTTGGTGCTTTGCACTTCACTGCGTTCATTTTCTCTATTGCTTGTTTTTTGAACGATAATCTCCGTTAAACTAACAACCAATAATAACAGCTGACTTTTTCAGCAGCCCCTAATTAAGTAAGTAAGTAACTCATGATTAAGATCCAATCGAAATTTAAAATTAATAAATACAATTAATCAAAATTGGAGTCTCAATCAATGATTAGGTCAAAGCACTAATCAAATTTACTTTAGGACAAATTGACAAAATATCCTGATCATTTTCAACAAGTAAGTATAACTCCTGCCATAATAAATGAATAGAATGGCAGGAGTTTATTTTTTGCTATTAAATAATTTTAATATTTGCAGGGGCTACTGTTCTACGTGCTGAAACTAAACCATTATCCGTAATAGCTTCTACTTGAAGACTGAATGTTTTACCAACTTCACTAGGTACAGTATATGGTATTTTTACTACATGGAGTCTTTCTTCTGTAGAAAAGCTAGGTACAAAGTTTTCGCTTTTGGTAAAAGAATATGCTCCAGTGGTACCAATTCTTTGATAAATTTTAAATTCTTTAATTTCAGTATTTAATGCGTTACACCTTATCGTCAATTCTATGGTACCACCCGCGGAACCTTCTGCTGGAGCAGAAACCGATGATACTTGTGCAACATCACCTACTATCTCTAAGAGATTGTCCAAAGGACTTTCTTCTTTATAACAGCTGCTAAATGCTAGTGAAATTATTAAAATGTATGTAAATTTTAATATATGTTTCATTTTTAAATTATTTTAAATTTTAATTAATTAAATATCCACATTTTGGTGTCTAAAGTTTTAAAATTCTGCGTGGCTACTTCTCCATTTCTTGAAACTTCTGAATCTGGATAAGCACCTCGTTGTATCCAATTGCCATTTAAATCTTGATTGTGATTTGCAGGTAAAATTAATCCTGTAAAAATATTGCTATCATAATTATAACGCCTTATATCGTTCCACACTTCAGGATTCATATATAAAGCTTTATATTTTTCTATCATTATATGTGTTATTGTGAGATTGTCGGCTCCAGGGTTTACTATAGGGTGTTCCGTAAAAATTGTTATATCTGATGCTGCTACACCAATTTTATTCATATTGGCTTTGATACCTTCGATATAAGCTGTGTGAGATGCAGTATTACCTTTACTTCCATTTTTTAGATATTGAGCTTCCGATTCGATAAATTTTGCTTCAGAAAATGTTACCATTTGAAGTGGGGCCAACAATTTATAATGCCAGCCATAAAAATTTGTTTTATCATTATACACAGTTGTAGAGCCGCTACCTGCACCTGGATTTACGCCTTTATAAATTGGGTCGGTTGCAGATGTTTTGTATGCCATCAAGGATACTCTTGGATCTACAATATCTTGAATGGCACCATTCATCATGTTCATCAATGTAGCACTAAAAGTCGTGGTCACATTTCCTGTATTATTGGCAAGTGCTATAGAATGGAGAGGGTTGAAATTTTTATCCGTATAGACAAGTTGGAAATCTTCTGTGTTAGCTTTAATACCTTTACTGAGAGCATCCATAATTGCATCATAAGAAGCTGCCCCTGATTTTTTAGAAGTGTGCAATAAATATCTTGCCTTCAAGGTATAAGCTGTTTTAATCCAATTTGCTATGGTACCTTTAAATACGATATCATCGGTATTTGGTTTTGAGATTGATTCAGTCTTACCTAATTCCACTATGGCTTCATCCAATAATTTTTGGATACTTTTATAAATACTCTCTTGAGTATCATAGGCTGGTGTCAAATTTGAAAGCTGGTTATCTGCAGTAGAATAAGCAATATTTTCCCAAACCGATGTGCCTAAACCCAGATTGTATGCAATAATAACTTTGGCTATACCGCTATAGTGCGGGGAGTTGGTACTTTCAGCTTTTTTTATCATTGCATTGGCATTTGGTATGATGTTTAGATAAATGTTGGTCCATAAACCAGCATAGGTATTTCTAAGTTGTGAATCAGTAGATCCTGCTGCTACACCACCTATTTGTTGACAATATTGGTTTGAAATATTGGCTGATATATGTGTGTTATTGGCTGTAAAAAATAGAAGGGTGGGTGTCAATGTATTCAGACTGGCATCAGCAGTTTTGTTAGGATCAGTATTCACATCCAGAAAATCACTACAACTGACCAAAGACATCAGTAACATAGACCAAAATGATATTTTTAAATATATATTTCTCATTATATTCATTATTTTAAATTAAAAAAATTAGAATCCAACACGTACATTAAAATTGAAATTCCTAGTATTCGGTGTATTTCTACCCGTATAACCTACAAAATTACTTCCTGAACCAAATGCCAAAGCTTCGGGATCGTAACCTCTAAAAGGAGTAGATAGAAATAAATTACTTCCTGTTATGCCAATGCTTAATGCTCTTAATTTATTACCTAAGATAGACTTAGGTATTTCATAAGATAAACCTGCACTTCTCACTCTAAACCAAGATGCATCCTGAATATTAAATGAATGGTGTGCATTGATTCCAAAAGCTCTATATGTATTCTCATCAAAAATAGCTACCGTTGTGTTAGGACTTCCGTCCACTGTTACACCATTCCATATCACAGCTTTATTTCTATCTACCGTAAAGGCAGCTGTTCCATTTCTAATAGCATTTATTTCGCCAATATCCACTACGTCGCCACCTTGTCTCATTTCTAATAAGACATCAAGAGTTAGACCTTTGAAGGAAAAAGTATTGCTAAGTCCACCTGTCCAATCTGGAAGCGCATTGCCAATTTTTACATATTTTGTTTGATCCAAAGTAGGCAATCCATTGGTTCCAATGATGATTTCTCCATTACTATTTTTGGTCCATTCGTAACCATAAAGATCACCCATAGATCCACCTTCTTCAATACGCAAGGCTGTTCTTCCTTGATCGTAATAAGTTATAGTTTTAAGATTTTCCGGCATAGACTCTACAACACTCCGAATACGTGTCCAGTTGAGACTCACATCCCACCTAAAAGCACCTTTAATAGGCGTAACGCCAAGTAGCAATTCGATACCTTTGTTTTGAATTACTCCAGCATTTGTCACATAGCTTGAATAACCTGTCACGTTACTGACTCCAACTGGTAAAATTTGGTTTTTACTTTTTCTTACAAAATAATTAGCTTCGAGAGAGATTAAATTGTTAAAAAGACTAGTTTCCAATCCAATTTCATTTTCAGTGGTGATTTCAGGTTTCAAATTATAATTACCAATATCTAAATCTCTTCTAAATCCACCAATCGAGCCAAATGGAAAGCCTGGGACAATTCCAAAATAAGAACCTATTTGATACGGGGACGCATCTTTACCAACTTGAGCGAAAGAACCTCTGAGTTTTGCATAACTTATAATTCCATTTGACTTTAATATAGAATTGGTCAAGATATAAGCTAAACTAACAGATGGATAGAAAAAAGACCTATTTTCCTTAGGTAGTGTCGATGACCAGTCATTTCTTCCCGTTATATTAAGATACAAATAGTCTTTATAATCTAATCTTACATCACCAAGTACTCCAACTAACCTTTTTCTAAAGTCTGTAGGGGCAATTACAAATATATTGGATGTATTGGACAAATTGAAAAACCCTGGGGCAATAAATCCCTCACCTCTTACACCTCTTGATGAGGTAAGTTGGTCAGTCACGTTATGGCCCAAAGTAACATGTAGTGCAAAGTCATTAGATAATTTGTGCTCAGACATTAAAAATAAGTTGGAGTTTAATTCCGATGAACTGATGTTTTGATCCATATAAAAACCTTTCACTTGAGAACCTGCATCCAAATCAGCTCCAACAGCTCTATTTCTCTTATCATTGTAATAATCTGCTGCAATTTGATACTTTGCCTTCAGCCATGAATTAAAAGTGTATTCCAAATTAATATCTCCAAATACTCTATTAACATCAGTATTTAATGGTGATGTTTCAGCAACATATCTAGGTTGATCAATGGTCCCACTAGAATAATCCTTTTCAGAACCATCTGCATTGACATAATCGTTTACATTAAAATTGGGTGACCAAAATGTTAGCGCACTGTAGATTGATTTATCACCTGAAGGAGGACTGGCACCAGCAGATTTAGCATAATTAACTTGAGCGCCTACATTGAGTTTATCTGTCAACTTATGGGAAGCAGAAACCTTTGCGGTGATTCTGTTAAAATCAGAATTGGGTACGATGCCTTCATTATTGAAATAGGAAGCAGAAGTCAGAAAAGTCGATTTTTCAGTACCTCCAGAAAAAGAAAGGGAATGGTTGATCGTATTGCCTGTACGGAAGAAGTCCCGAAAGTGGTTGGCAAAAGGATCGCCAGCCAAAGCCTGTGGGCCAAATTGCCAGAAAATAAGTGCGGGTGGTAGCCTCTGAATACCTGTCAATCCTTGGTAGTACACTGTCTGCAATTCTGGTACCTTATCTACATTTTGTACACCATAAGACATACTATAATCAATGCGGGCTACTCCTGATTTACCTTTTTTAGTAGTAATTATGACTGCTCCGTTGGATGCTCTTTGTCCATAAAGTGCTGTTGCAGCTGCACCTTTTAATACATTCATACTTTCGATATCGTCTGGATTGATATCAGCTACCCTGTTTGTATTCATAAATTGTTCGTTGTCATTGATGGCATTTGAACCCGCTGAAGGTCTTACATTCCCCGCGTTAGTAGCATTGCTGATGATTATACCATCTACAACAAAGAGTGGTTGATTATCATTGCTGCCGCCTATTGAGTTTATACCTCGTATGTTGATGTTTGCACCTGCTCCTGGTGCACCACCTGCGCTATTGATAGTAACGCCTGCCAATCTACCTTGTAGTCCATTGACCAAATTTTGCTGGTTGGACTTTCTAAGATCGTCTCCTGAAATTTTTTGTGAGCCATACCCTAACACTTTTTTGTCTTTGGCAATGCCGAAGGAAGTAACAACAACCTCGGTCAACACATTACTAACAATCATATTAAGGTCTATAACATTTCTACCATCTACAGAGATATTGGCAGATTCGTAACCTATGTAAGAAAATGAGAGTACTGCATTTGAAGGTACATTGTTAATTTTATACATCCCATCAACATCTGAAATGGTCCCAATATTTGTACCCTTTAGTGTGACATTTACACCTATGAGTGGCTCATTATCCAATGAGGATACAATCTTTCCTGAGACTTCAATATTCTGAGCAGATACATATATTCCATTCAGAATTAGCAAAAATAAAAGTACATAAAACTTCATTTTGAATTAATTTTGGTTAATAAATACGAATTTCAACAGGCCAAATGTAATAAACTTATTTTAATAAACAATTTACCTTTTCAAAATATTTTCATTATTTTATGCTATTAGCTACCATTTATTCAAACTTAAATTCCTGCAATTTGCTAAAAATCATATTTTTATAAATAAAAATCTTAATCCTTCAACTTATTTAAAAGTGTCGGTGTTAATACTATTTGCAACATATATTTTACAGATGATGCCAAACTATTGTTTATTTATATAATTTTACAACTTTATAATTTACTTATAGCTTATTTATGAAATCAGTATTTTTTTTTATTTTAACTATCGTAGTAGCTAATACAACTTTTGCTCAAAAATACTGGGAAAAAGTGGATGAAAAAACTCTTGGTCTCCGTAATCTTTCTGGCAGAGAAATCATACCATCCAAATATGAAACTTTTTATCTAAGGATGGAAACATTTAAGGATGCTTTAGCTTCTGCTCCACTAGAATTTTCGGAAAATTTTTTAGCAAAAAGTAAATGCATTTTTTTGCCATTGGGTGATGGTAAGTCAGAAGAATTTTTGGTGTGGTACGCACCTGTGATGGCAAGTGAGCTGGCTGAAAGATTTCCTAACATAAAAACATATAAAGGATATCAAAAAAGTAATCCTTCGACCACAGTAAGGTTTAGCATTGGCCCAAATGGTTTTCATGCAGCAATACGTGAAGGAGAAAACATGACTTATATCGATCCATATAGTATCGGCAACCAAGAATATTACAATACATATTATACATCAGATCATGTTGATGAGTCATTGAAAAATAAAGTAATATGTGGTACCGATGATGCTACCTTTACACATAAAAATGCTCCAAAATGGGGAACAAGATCCTTTCCAGATGTAAAAATGGACATGAGAAAATATAGACTTGCTTTGGCATGTACTGGTGAATGGGGTAATGTAAGGGGTACTAAAGAAAAGGCATTGTCAGACATGGTAACATTTATAGAAAGAGCCAATGTTGTATTTGAAGCCGAACTGGCCATAAAATTAGAAATGATCGCAAACAATGATTTACTTATAAACCTTGACGGGAATACTGATCTATATACCGACTCAGATGAAGGAGGTAAAATTTTGGGTCAAAATACCAATATAATCAGTGGGAAAATAGGCTTTGGCAACTACGATATTGGTCATGTTTTCTCCATTTGTTTTGATGTAGGTGGTATAGCAGGTGGCAATATATGTACTTCTGCCAAAGGAGCTGGTGTAACTTGCCACAATGGTCAGCAAATCAGTAGTGGCATTGTTTTAGTATTTAATCACGAAGTAGGCCATCAAATGACTGCTGCGCATACTTTCAATAATTGTCCTGGGCAAGAAGGCCAAGCGACATCTTTTGGTTATGAACCTGGCAGTGGTTCTACTATAATGGCTTATCCAGGAGCTTGTGGCGCCAGCAATTTGGGAGCTCCAAGAGATAATTATTATCATGTTGCTACCTTGGATCAGATTCTATCTTATACCAATACAGTAGGAGCAGAAGCATACAATTGTGCAGAGAAAATAGACATCGACAATTTTGTACCAGTGATTGAGATGCCTTATGTAGATGGATTTTATATTCCAAAAAGTACACCTTTTTTCTTAAGTGCAACAGCTACAGATGCCAATGGCGATAAACTTACTTATAATTGGGATCAGTTTGATGCACAAGGTTCAAGTCCTTTGGGATCTCCTGCCGGTAATGCGCCTATATTTAGATCTATCAAGCCAACTTCAAATCCTACTAGATATTTTCCAAATGCAACACGTATATTGAATGGTGAATTTACAAATGTACAAGAACTATTGCCTACCTATGGCCGTGATCTTACATTTCGATTTGTGGTGCGAGACAATAATCCTCTCGGAAGTGCCGCAGTGTGGGAAGAAGTGAAGTTTAAAGTTGCTCCTAGTGATGTAGGCCCATTAGTCATTACATCTCCAATCACTGAACAAAAACTTGTCATCGGAAAGGAAACAACTATAAAATGGGACGTAGCAAAAACTAATCTGCCTCCAGTAAACTGCAAATATGTTGATATTTATATGTCTTTAAACAATAGTCTAGACTTCTCTAGTGAAAATGTAGTGTTACTAGCCGAAAAAGTGGCTAATGATGGCTCCGAAACTATCATCATACCAAATAATATAAATACTCGTGCGCGAATTATTGTTAAAGCACATGATAATATATTTTTCGCATCTACATTTGTTAATTCAAGGATAGATATGCCTACCTCGCCAGCTTTTATTATGAATGTAAAAGATCCTGTGAGAAGCGTGTGCCTGCCTGATGATTTAGATTTTATGTTTTCAACAGAAGGTTTTGCAGGTTTAGACAAAGGCATTAATTTTGAAATAGTATCAGGATTGCCTGATGGTGCTATTGCAACTTTTTCAAACAATACCATTTTACCTGGAGCAACAACAACCTTACATTTAGACTTGTCTGATGTAGTAGTCAGTGCCGAATATGAGGTAGTAGTAAGATCCTATGTAATAGGAGTAGATACTATAGAGCGAACACTAAGACTTAGTCTGACAAGTACAGAACTGAATGATCTGAGCTTAGTCTCTCCAGCAAATAGTATAAATGGTGTTGGTCCAACTCAGAAATACAACTGGATTGCAAAAGCAGATGCAAAATTATATGAATTGGAAGTAGCTACATCTCCTTCATTTGATACTGACAAAATCGTTATTTCTAAAGTCATACCAGATACATTTTACAATTCCAATACGTTTTTAGAAAAATCAACCATATATTTTTGGAGAGTTAGATCATCCAATGACTGCAGAATAGGTGAATGGTCTCAGGTTTTTGCATTTAATACTGAATCGCTTAAATGTGAAGTAAGCAAATCTGGCAATCTGAGTATCAATATTTCACAATCAGGTACACCTACAGTTGCAACAGATTTATACATAAATGCAGATGCAATAATCAATGATGTGAATGTAAAAAACATCAGAGCTTCTCATCAATGGGCAAGTGATATCGCAGCATACTTGGTAGCTCCTTCCGGAAAGGAAGTGTTACTTTGGAGCAGAAAGTGTAGTACAGGAAATGGTATCAATGTAGGATTGGATGATCAAAGTAATGAGTTTTTTCAGTGTCCTATCAGTACAGGTAAAATATATAGACCAGAATCTCCCCTTTCAGTTTTCAATGGGCAAAATATGAAAGGTAACTGGACCCTCAGATTGGAGGATAAAGCTACTGGAAATGGTGGTCGATTATTAAATTTCGACTTAGAACTTTGTGCCAATATTGCTTTAAATCCTCCTGTTCTTATCAAAAATGAGACATTAACAGTGCAAGCAAAAGACAGCAAAACCATCAATAATAACTTACTATTAGCTCAGGATGCTGACAATCCTGCGACAGAACTGACTTATACATTGGTTAGCACACCTAGCTATGGTATTTTATCATTAAACGGAAGCCCAATAGTGGTGGGTACCAAATTTACCCAAGAAGACATCAATCAATCCAAAATTCAATATCTTCATACAGGTACTAGCGAAAATACTGATGGTTTTAAATTTATAATTTCAGATGGATTAGGTGGTTGGGTGAGCATTACTGATTTTATGATATTGATAGACTTTTCATCTTCCACAAAAGATCAATATTTCACAGAGAGAATTATGGTTTACCCTAATCCAGCTGGAGAGATTGTAAGTATCAAGTCCATAGACGAAGGCACCACAATCAGTAAATGTAGTATCACAGATATCACTGGCAGAGAACTGTTAAGTAAAAGTAATTCAGAAACCTTATTCACAATGGATATATCTAATCTGCCAGCTGGCGTATATACTATGCACATACACACAGGAAAAAAAATCATTACCAAAAAATTGGTGAAGAAGTAGGATTGGAATAAGATACAATGAAAGAAGTTGCCTTAAGAAAAGGACTTTGGTACATGTTAGTGGCATCTTTTAGTTTTGCATTAACAGGTGCATGTGCTAGATATTTGCGCAATGATATCAATCCTATCCAATTGGTGCTTTTTAGAAATGTGATAGGTGTAGGATTTATCTTTTGGTCTGTATATCGTAAGCCTATCGTACAAACAGGTGGAAAACTTGGTCTATTGATATTTAGGGGATTTATAGGCACATTAGCACTTTATACATTTTTCTACGGTATCTCCAAAATTGGTTTGGCCATATCCATTACTTATCAACAGTCTTATCCTATATTTTTATCCATCATGGCTGCATGGTGGTTTGGTGAGCGATTGAAAATCAAAGAGTGGGCGGCTGTAATAATTGGTTTTGTAGGAATATTTTTGATATTTATACCTTCTGCCGACACATCATCCCTATTGTTGAGAAACCATCTAATAGGAGTTTCTAATGCTGTGATGACAGGTTTGGCCTACCTAAGCATCAGAGGTTTGAGTGCGATATATGATCAGCGATCTATCATATTATCTTTTATGTTGTCTGGTATCATTTTGCCTATTATATCACTCGGGCTTGGTGAGTGTATGCAGGTCCAAAGTCTGGATTTTTTGATAAATACGGTTGATCCTATTAAATATTCTCACATACCAGTAATTGTATTATTGGGTGTAGCAGCGCTTATCGGCCAGTTATTTCTTACCAAAGCCTTTTCATATCAAAAGACAGGTGTCATAGCTGCTGTAGGTTATAGCAATATTGTGTTTTCCATTTTGTTCGGAGTTATCTTGGGTGATGGTTTGCCAGATGTCTATTCTTTTGGAGGAATAGGTCTAATTATTCTTTGTGGTGTCTTGATCAGCTTTGGACAAAGAAGGTGATCTTTGTCATCATAAAGTATAACCAAGGTCACTTTTGTGGGCATTGACAACCTTTAATTTTGCGCAATCAAAACAATCAATGGTAACCGATGTTTAAACTTAGGACACCTGAAAACATGCAAGGACTCAAATGTACACATTGTGGCGACGAATGCCCTGAAGATCACCCAATATTTGAAGATAAGGATTTTTGCTGCAATGGATGCCAAATAGTGTACACAGTACTAAAAGATAATGGACTCGGTGATTACTACAATTTCGATACGAACCCTGGCATCAGCCAAAAATCTGTGCTCAATAAAAACTATAATTTTCTTGATGATGAAGATGTAATTAACAATATTCTGGAATTTAGAGAAGAGAATTTAGCCAAAATAAGTTTTACTTTGCCACAGATACATTGTGCATCATGTATTTGGCTACTCGAAAATCTAAGTAAACTCAACCCTGGCATTTTAGGTTCTCGCGTAAATTTCTTAGGCAAAACAGCCACCATAAGCTATAATCCACAAAACATCACACTCAGAAAGGTGGTGGAATTGTTGGCAAGCATTGGTTATCCGCCAGAGCTTAATCTCCAAAAACTCACAAATGCTAAAAACTCAGGGCAAGATAGAACACTCTATTATAAATTGGGCTTAGCAGGTTTTTCATTTGGCAATATCATGTTGCTGAGTTTTCCAGAATACCTAGGTTTTGAACAAGCATCAGTCAAATTTTATATAGGCTACCTTAATATACTTTTGGTTTTGCCAGTGATTTTATATAGTGGTTTTGACTACCTAAGGTCTGCCTATTGGACCATCAAAATGAAACAAATAAACATTGATATACCCATAGCTGTGGGTATGCTGACCTTGTTTTTCAGAAGTGTATATGAAATAGTATCAGCAACTGGCGAAGGATATTTGGACAGTTTGGCAGGTTTTATTTTCTTTTTGCTCATCGGCAAATGGTTCCAACATTATACTTTTTATTCTATTGCTTTTGACAGGAATTACAAGTCTTACTTCCCAATATCGGCCACCACAAAAACTGATAATGGTTGGCAGTCCAAGAGTCTGGACAAACTGGAATCAGGTGATATTTTATTGGTCAAAAATGAAGAAATCATACCAGGTGATGCGCTTTTGCTTAAAGGTGATGCGTCGATAGACTATAGTTTCGTCACAGGAGAGTCGGATTTACTGAAGAAAAAAATAGGAGAAAAACTATTCGCAGGTGGTAAAAATATAGGTAGCAACATACAGATACAGCTGCTCAAAAAGGTGGATCAATCTTATCTCACAAAACTGTGGGATGAGGATTCATTCAGTATAGATAAGGAATCTAAGACCCAAACACTCATCAGTCAGATAGGCAAGTATTTTACGATAACAATCATGAGTATAGCTGTACTGACTTTGATTTATTGGTTGGTATTTGATAAGTCATTGGCATTCAATGCGTTTACAGCTGTGTTGATAGTCGCATGTCCATGTGCTTTAGCTTTGGCAATACCTTTTAGTTATGGAAATATCCTAAGGATTTTGGGTAAAAAATATTTCTATCTCAAAAATGTACAAGTCATAGACCGAATACAGCAAGTAGATGAAATCATTTTTGACAAAACTGGAACCATAACTGACCACAAAAACATCATAGCTACACTCCAAAATCAAACGATAAGCGACCATGAGTTATACTTGATAAAAAGTGTCGTTTTTCAATCCAATCATCCTCTTAGCAAAGCGATTTTCACAGCCTTGGCAGACAGTGATTATACACAAGATGTGGATAACTTTATTGAAACCACTGGCAAAGGTATCGAAGCTAAAATTGGCGATGATACTATAAAAATCGGATCTTCGTTATTTATTAATGGTACTGAAAACCATCAAAATAAAGGTGTTTTCGTCTCAATCAACAATAAAATAGTAGCATCTTTTAGCATAGAGCACAAACTACGTGAAGGTATCAAAGAGCTCGTAGATACCCTAGGCAAAAACTATACTATAAGCATCTTGTCCGGAGACAATGACAAAGAAGAAGAAAGGTTGAAATCTTTTTTTCCAGCACAAGCAGCGATGATTTTCAACCAAACTCCTATGGACAAACTCAACTACATCAAGACAAGACAAGAAGCTGGTCACAAAGTCCTTATGATTGGCGATGGACTCAATGACGCAGGTGCCTTGATGCAAAGTGATGTAGGTATCGTAATATCTGAAGATTCCAATAACTTCACACCAGCATGCGATGCCATTTTGGGTGCTAAATCTTTCGAACAGTTGTTAGGCTATCTTACCTACCTTAAACAGGCTAGATACATTATACTAGGTGCTTTTGTTATGGCATTTTTATACAATGTTGTAGGCCTTTACTTTGCTGTGAGAGGTGAGTTGGCTCCAGTTATAGCAGCTATAATTATGCCAGTGAGTTCTATTTCAGTGATGATATATGGATTATTGGCAAGTACGCTAAGTTTTAGAAAATTTTCAAATTAGCCATAAGGATTCTTAAATATTCTCCTTAAGTGGTGGAAGTTTTGATATCGGTAAGCTTCTTTAGAGCAAATAGACACAAAAACAATAGACCCATAGGTATCAATGTATAATAAAAAGCCTGATCAGCTCCCATGTTTTTAAATAACCAACCTATAAGTCTTGAGCCCAATGTACCTCCTAAAGCAGAAAATATGACTATCAATCCCGTCATCGGGCTATGCAATTTGATGGGTAGAGATGATAGTACAACAGAATTTAACAAAGGATAGATAGGGGCTATAAATAAACCAACCATCGGAAATGCAAAACCTATCCACGGTATATCACTGAATACCTTTATATCTGCCACTGAAGCCGATACAGTCTTAGGCAATACAAAAACCACCATAGCCATCGCCACCAATAGACAGGCAGACAAGACCTGAAGCCAAGTGAATTTTTTAGTAAGCTGTCCTGCAAGTATCCGACCTATACCAAGACTTATAGCCAATATGCTTGCCATCATGATACTGATATTTTCAGGGAGTCGAAGGACGCGATCATTGAAAGTAGGAAGCCATGTCATAATACCTTGTTCGATCATGACAAAAAGAAAAGCCGAAAACACAAATACAATTACTAATAATTTTGTCATCAAGGCCAACATTTGTTTGATATCATCACCCAAGTCAGCACCATGTATTTCATGACCTTCATCAAAGTCCACCCGATACAGTATACCAAAGGAAACCATACTCATCAATGCCAATAATGGATATACATTGAGCCAACTATCTGGTTTTGATTCATCATTAAATGCTGGAAATAAAAAGTAAGCTAGTGCTATGCCAAACATGAAGACGCCTTCTATGTAGCTCATCAAGCTATTGTGCTCTTTCTTGCTTCCAGTTACTAAGCCTATCACGCTATACACCGATACTTTGATCAGTGCAAAAGATACACCTACAGAGGCAAACAGCAACTTAGCGGCCCAAAAAGAATTGCCAAAATACATACCTATACAGGCGATACTTACGATCACCAATGCTGCTAACATTGATTTTTTATAGCCAATCCGGGGTAAAAAAGAAGCAATCAAAAAAGATACAATAGCTATGGGCAAATCTTTAAACAATTCCAATGTACTAGCTTGAATTTCGTCGATGCCATATACATTTTGGGATTTAAGTATCACGATACCTACACTATTGAGTAGAATAGCAAAAACAAAATAATTGATATACAATGACAATCTGATACCTGTGTGCATACGAATGATTTTAATATTAGGATACAAATCTAAACAAATGCAAGATAACTTGTATATATTATATAATTTTCATGTGGGTAACTTATGGCCTATTTTAAAAAATGAACCATTTTATCTATACACACTACGAGTGTATTATAGATTTTGGATTTGTAGAAAATTTAAAATATATAGATAACTGTAGTGTCTTAGTCAAGGTATATACGTATTGTCATAGGAGTGTTGTGGGACGGCCCATGGAGTATCTATTTAGTATCTTCGTCACAACCACGGGCCAAGGTCGAGACAAGGTCAGGCTAAGGTCGGGACAACCCTTCAATGATTTTATGTAATACTAGAAGTTTTTAATAATTATTTTTGTTTGAACTTTTCGATTTGTAATAAAACATGTGTTGGTACAAAATTAGTCTTAATTTTTCGAAGAATGAGAAGATTTGGTAGATTTTTTTGAATAATATTTAGGTAGCAAATATGTGCATAAGGGAATGAATAATATGTTATTTATATTCAAAAAACGTAACTATTCAGGTGTATGTATTTCTATTACAATTTTATCACGATTTTTTCATCTTACAGACAAAAATAGCGCGAAAATAGCAATAGTTTTACATTATTACCGCTGATATGTGTCCATGGTTACAAATATTTCACCACACTGGTGTTAGACCTAAATAGTTTATCTAAGAACGTTCATTCAGCTGTCACTCCTTATCTTTTAGGTACTAGTCTCACTATGGGGCAGATCATCTCTTCCATAGATATACCTCCATGCTGGAAAGTATCTTTAAAAAAATTGTGGTAATAGGTATAATTATTAGGATACAAAAAGAACAAGTCTTCTTTGGCAAATATAAATGAACTACTCATATTGGGTGTAGGAAGGCCCACTTCTGATGGGTTTTTTACTTCAAAAACATCTTTTCGATCATATTGTAGATTGCGACCTACTTTGTACCGTAGATTGGTTGTGGTCTCTCTATCTCCTATCACTTTTGATGAATTTTGTACACGGATGGTGCCATGATCAGTAGTGATCACGAGCTGTATATCTCGCTCGGCCAGTTTTTGTAAGGTAGCCCATAATTGAGAGTTCAAAAACCAGGATTTGGTCAATGATCTATATGCTTTTTCATCGCCTGCCAATTCTTTGAGTACTTCCATCTCTGTCCTGGAGTGTGACAGCATGTCTATAAAGTTATAAACAATAGCTGTAAAGTCATTATTGACATAATTGAGCGCATTGTCTTGCAATTGTCGAGCACCAAACACATTGGTCACTTTGACATATTCTGATTTGATGTCTCTCTTTACCAATCTTTTTATTTGATCGGTCATCAATTCGCCTTCTTTTAGATTTTTTCCACCTTCTTCGTTGTCGTTGAGCCACCAATCGGGGAATCTTTTTTGTATATCAGCTGGTAATAGACCTGAAAAAATCGCATTTCTACTGTATTGCGTCGCAGTAGGTAGAATCGAATAAAAAAAATCTTCTTCTTCGATACGATATAGTTCAGTGATGATGGGTTCGATAATTTTCCATTGGTCAAACCTAAGATTATCCATCAATATCATAATAGTCGGTTTGCCATTAGCAAGAAGTGGAAGCACTTTTTCTTTAAGCAATTCATGTGACTTTCTAGGGCCTTCCGATTTTTTGATCCAATCTATATATTTTCTAGATACGTATTTAAAAAATTCCTTATTGGCTTCTTCTTTTTGCATATTTAGTATCTCCTTCATCTGTACATTGTTGCTATCATCGAGACGAAGCTCCCATGAGATTATCTTTTTATAAATGTCCACCCATTCATTGTAGTCAGGGCCACCATTGATTTCCATAGCAATATTGCGAAACTCTTGCTGATAGTCCGTTGCTGTTTTTTCTGATACCAAACGTTTGTTGTCAACTATTTTTTTAAGGGTCAATAATATTTGATTAGGATTGACAGGTTTGATAAGGTAATCGTCTATCTGCGAGCCTATTGCTTCCTCCATGATGTTTTCAGCTTCATTTTTGGTAATCATTACGATAGGAATATTCGGTAACTTAGCTTTGATTCGTGCCAAGGTTTCTAATCCAGTCAATCCAGGCATACTCTCATCTAAAAATACGATATCTATACTCGAATCATCATCTAGTGCGTCTAAAGCATCGTGGCCATTACTTACAGTTACGACTTCATAGCCTTTCTTTTCAAGAAAAAACAATTGTGGTTTTAACATATCTATCTCGTCGTCTGCCCAAAGTATTTTGATTTTATCACTCATGTTTGATCTTATTATTTTATTTCGTAAACATTGTATCCATACATAACGTTCAGAATTTAATATTATTTTTGCCCTATGAACAAAAAGAAAATATTTAATGATCCAATTTACGGATTGATCCGATTTCCTTTTGATACAATTTATGAAATTATAGATCATCCATATTTTCAGCGTTTGCGTAGGATAACGCAACAGGCACTATCTCATTATGTATATCCTGGCGCATTGCATACACGTTTTCAACATGCTTTAGGAGCTACTCATCTGATGTGCAGAGCAATAGAGACGCTTAGATCTAAAGGAATAAATATTTCTGACAAGGAATACGAGGCTGTTTGTATTGCCATACTATTGCACGATGTCGGTCATGGCCCTTTTTCCCATGCTTTGGAACACACTTTGGCTGATGTGCATCATGAAAAGATTTCGCTTTTGATCATGGCGAAAATAGGAGTAGAATTAGACAAAGATTTTACTTTAGCCTTAGAAATTTTTACAGGAAAATACCATCGGCCATTTTTTCACCAGCTTGTATCAGGTCAGATAGATGTGGATAGAATGGATTACCTTACGAGAGATAGTTTTTTTTCTGGTGTGGCAGAAGGTATCATTGGCTATGACCGGATTATCACTATGATGAATGTAGCTGATGAACATCTAGTGATTGAGGAAAAAGGTATTTATTCAGTAGAAAAATTTCTCATGGCTAGAAGATTGATGTATTGGCAAGTTTATCTTCATAAGACAGTAATCTCAGCAGAAATTATGCTCATTGCCATATTAAAGAGAGCTAGATATTTGACAATTTCAGGTATTAAAATCCCGTCATCTGATGAATTAGACTATTTTTTGAGTTTAGATGGTGATGAAAAAGAATATCTGTACCGCCCTGAATTTTTGACCAATTATGTACGACTTGATGATATGGACATCCTTTGGATGATCAAAAGGTCGGTTAATCATCCTGATAAAATATTTGCCAGTTTGTGTGAAAACTTATTGGAAAGGAAGTTGCTAAAAGTATCAATTAAAACAGAAGAGTCTATGGCGCAATTTCTTAAAAACAAAGCATTTTATCAGCAATTGCACCAAATGTGTGATGATGATATAAAATATTTTTTTACTGAAAAACGAGAAATCATCTATCCTTATGACAAACGCGCAGGTGAAATCAATATGTTAATGAAAAGTGGAGAAGTATTGCCATATAGTAAGCTAAACACTCATATTAATACAACAGCGGAAGAAAGAACATTTTTGTTTTATCAAAAGGTGTAAAGTGATTAGGGGTTGGTAAAAATATATCAGAAGCCTTTAATTCATTGATTTTTTGATCAACATACTCATTGAATAATTTGCCATCAACTTAGCTTCTTAGTGCGGATATTCCCAAATCTATCAATCATATTCCTTTGTCGGTCAGAAATATATTGCCAAATGAAAATCCTGGCATATCAGAAGGTCTGCGTATATCTCGATGTACAAAACCATTAGCATAAAGTTGTGTTAATTCAACTTCAAAAACTTCAAAAATTTACTGCCTTCGTTCAAATTAAAATGCTCTGAAATCAATAGGATATAACCTTTCCATTACCAATACTTCTGTATCATCAGGTAATAAATCTAATCGTACAAACTTCACAACGAGGTCGTTTATGTTGTTTGCAAATTTCATTTTTTCAGCTTCCGAGCTTATCTCTGACCTAGTATTTTCGAAAAACAACTTTGCTGCTTCAGACTCTGACAAAGCAATGACAGTATATGACAGTATTGTTGTCTCCAATTGATAAAATTTCTGGATATTTCCTTTCCAAATTTAATTGATTTATCAGTAAAAATACAAATTATATATTGAGTAAACTAAAAGTAACATTTATCGTGTTATCATTTTTGAGTAAATTGAATAAATAAAAAGATCGACTTAAAGGAACAAAGAGAGAACTTGAAATCCAATTATTGTGGACTAATTTTCAATTTTAATGCTTACCTTTGCAAAGTAAAATTAATATGATGTCATCTTCCACAGTAGCAAAACCCATCTTCCATAAACGAATATTTTGGGATGTCAATTTTGAAAAAATCGATTATGATGCCAAGGCTTCCTTTGTAATTGAAAGAGTTTTTGAAAGAGGTGATGTAGATGATATACGCAATTGTAGGCGTTATTATGGTGATGAAAAAGTGCGAGAAGTATTGCTGAAAGCCAAATTTCTGCCTTGGACTCGCTTATTTCTTGCTAGTGCAGTTATTGATAGACCAATAGAAGATTTCAGATGTTACACCTTGAGACAGTTGAACCCGGAGCTTTTGCCATACTAAAAAGATTGATGGCTATACCTGAACTACAAGTTTTTCATCTTGTGGGAGGCACTGCATTATCATTAATGTATGGACATAGAATTTCAGTAGATTTGGATATTTTTTCAAGTCAAAAATTTGACAACCAAGTACTGCATGAAGCTTTAAAAAGTGAATTTGGACAAGACTATATTGTTGAAGATAAACCTGCATTTTTTGGTATTTTTTGCTATATTGGTGATGTAAAAGTAGATATTGTAAGATTTCCACATCCATTAATTAGGCCAACTTTAGAGATAGATGGAGTTCGTATGTATGCTCCTGAGGAAATAGTGGCTATGAAAGTACAAGCTATCCTTGGAAGAGGTAAGAAAAAAGATTTTTGGGATGTCGCCGAGCTACTTCAGCATTTTACAGTAAAAGATTTTGTTGATTTTCATAAAGAAAAATATAGCACCCAAAATCTTTATATTACCGTTCCACAAGCAATCACCTATTTTGACGACGCTGAAGAAAGCGAAGATCCCGTAAGTTTAAAAGGCCAAACTTGGCAAAGTGTGAAAAATACAATCCAAGAAAAAGTAAGAAATTATCTAATTTGATGTTTATTTTCTACAATAAAGCTATATAATTTGCATAAATTCTTGCATCTTGATGGTGCCACCATTTTTTTGGGCGAATATTTCTTCCGTACAATTATAAATGAATTTTTACCTTTGCGCATCATTTAGTAAAACCACCATTAAAATATATCACCATGGACACTATCATAGAGCATTTGATACAAGAAGAGTTGCAACGTCAGAGACAAGGCATCGAGCTCATTGCTTCGGAAAATTTTACTTCTCAGGCTGTGATCAATGCTATGGGTAGTTGCTTAACTAATAAATATGCCGAAGGATATCCTGGCAAAAGATATTATGGTGGCTGCGAAGTGGTGGACAAAATAGAACAAATTGCCATTGATAGACTTTGTGCGCTTTTCGGTGCGGAATACGCCAATGTGCAGCCTCACTCGGGTGCACAAGCCAATGCTGCTATATTTTTAGGCGTACTCCAGCCAGGAGATGCCATTTTAGGTTTTGACTTATCACATGGTGGTCATTTATCTCATGGTTCGCCAGTAAATTATTCTGGCAAGGTATATCAAGCAAATTTTTATGGTGTAGAGCAAGAAACTGGCCGAATAGACATGGACAAAGTAGCTGCCAAAGCTCGTGAAGTCCAGCCAAAATTGATCATCTGTGGTGCATCGGCCTATTCTAGAGATTGGGATTACAAAAGATTTAGGGAGATTGCTGATGAGGTAGGCGCGCTTTTATTGGCAGATATAGCACATCCTGCGGGACTGATTGCGGCTGATTTGTTGACAGATCCATTGCCACATTGCCATCTTGTATCATCTACGACCCACAAGACATTGAGAGGACCTAGAGGAGGAATCATCATGTTGGGCAAAGATTTTGCAAATCCTTGGGGACGAACCACTAAAAAAGGAGATCCAATCATGATGTCCACGATATTAAATAGTGCTGTTTTCCCTGGTATGCAAGGTGGTCCACTAGAACATGTCATTGCCGCTAAAGCGATTGCATTTGGCGAAGCATCACAAGATAGTTTCAAAGAATATGGAAAACAAGTCATCGCCAATGCTAGTGTGATGGCAAATGCATTTACAGACCGTGGTTACCAAATCATTTCAGGAGGTACTGACAATCACATGATGCTTATCGACTTACGAGCCAAATCAGCAGATATATCAGGAAAAGATGCCGAAAATGCTCTTGTAAAAGCAGATATCACCATCAATAAAAACATGGTACCATTTGACAGCAGATCAGCACTGCATACCTCAGGTATCCGTGTGGGTACGGCAGCTGTTACTTCACGGGGATTTAAAGAAGCAGATTGTGAGCAGGTAGTTGACTGGATAGATGCTGCGATCATGCATAAGGATAATGACAACATAATCACTGATATTCGTCATAAAGTAAATGGCTTTATGGCTAATTTTCCACTTTATGCTTAATAAAGATTAATTTTAAGGTAGGACTTGAAACTTTCATGATTGTAGCATTGTTCAGCAAGACCAAAACCTATGATTATTCGCAAATCTGCAGCAGTTAGCCTCCAATATAAATAATATGCGTAACTTGGTTTATGTCAGAAGGACTAAATATAAAAATTTTATACAAAAACCTTCCCATCAATGAGAAGGTCAATGTAATTACACATGGTTTGGGGCTATTGCTTTCTATCTTGCTGTGCCCTTTATTGCTATTTTCTGAAAGGCTTCCATTGCAGTTTTGGGGACTGTGTATATTTACTTTTGGTTTGATTTTTATGTTTTTTAGTTCGACTTTTTATCATCTTGCCAATAAAGACATCAGAAAAAATCGATGGAGAGTTGTGGATCATATATCTATTTTTTTTCTGATTGGCGGTACCTATACACCTTTTATACTTTTCTACTACAATACTAAAGAAGGTCTGGCATTTTTATTATTACATTGGATGATCATTGCAGGAGGCGTAATATTTAAGCTCATTTTCAAAACCAGATATGAGATTATATCTTTGGTGCTGTACCTTGTTTTGGGATGGATGGTTTTATTTATCTATGATGAGATCAGTAAAAACATGACTGGGGCAGTAAAATTCTGGCTTATAGCAGGTGGCTTGAGTTATACTATTGGTGTATTCTTTTATGTAAAAGACAGAATCCAGTGGAATCATGCTATCTGGCACATCATGGTAATACTAGGCGGTACAGGACATTTTATTGCTTTACTTTTGTCCTAATTTTTCTACACTTTCTGTATAAATTTCTTCCTTTCTTATTATTTACAAGTGTTACTAATCTAGTCTGAGATTTTGTTGGTACTTTCCTAATTAATTATGTACATTAATAGTTTATAATACAAAAGAGTAATTGTAGTAATTGCATGTCCAGTTATAAAAAACATCTCAGTTCTTTGATGATTAGAAAACCGATCTATCTACTTTAGCCAAAGAAAAAATTGAAATTGGTTCATTAAAATTTAAGGCGAAGCAAGAGATTTCAAATGAAAATTTGATCTAAATTTTTATTCATTTTTACAAAAAAATCTGATGCATGGTAAAAATCCACTAGTATTTTTTAATAAAATGAAAAACAATTAATGAAATTACTTCATACATTAACATGTGTTTCATAGTAGGTTAATTAATATTAGAAATGACTATATCTACTCAATGTTTTGATAATCAATTATATGTAACAAATATTTATACAAAAAAAAACTTTAAAAATGTGGATAAAAACTTTTTTGAAAAAGATACCACGCATTGAAATATATCTATATTTACACCGTCATTTAATCCCCGACTCATTTATAAACGTATGGAGAACAAAATAAAACGAGATACAGCCCTGATAAATCTTGTATCAGATTTTGAATGTAAATTTGAGCAAGGTGAGATAGGTTATATGGATGAAAAAGTTTTTTTGCAGCTTTTAGAATATTACGAAGACGAGTATTTATTTGAAAAAGCACTTGAAGTAGTTGAAATTGCCATAGAGCAGTACAAATATAGATCTGACTTTTACATCATTAAATCAAGAATCTTACTCAACCTCAATAAAATTAACGACTGTCTATCTTCATTGGAGATTGCAGAAAACATTGCGCCTTTTGAGAGAGAAATAAATATCATCAAAGCAAGAGCTTATGCTATCAAAAAGCAATTTAATAAAGCTCACGCTATCTTGGATGATTTGCGCTTTGGTGCTACCAAGAGCGATAATGTTGAGATACTTATTGCAGAATCTTTCATTTATGAACATATGAAAGACTATAATGCTATGTACGACGCCTTGTCTCAAGCTGTGCTTATAGAGAGTAAAAATGAAGAGGCAATGGAGAGGGTATGGATCAGCGCGGAACTATCCCGAAGGTATGAAGACAGTGTTGAATTGCACAAAAGTATTATAGAGAAAGATCCCTATAATTATCAAGCATGGTACAATCTTGGGCATGGATATAATTGTATATGGGAATATGAAAAAGCCATAGATGCTTTAGAATATTCATTTATTGTAAATCCAGATTTCGAAAGTGCATATCTCGATTGTGCTGATACTTGTTTGCAAATCAGAAATTACGAGAAAGCCTTAGAAATATACATCGAAGCAAATAATAAATTTGGCCCAAATAATGAGTTGATGGTAAATATAGCCCATTGCTATATATACATGAACAAAATTGGTATTGCAAAGCAATGGTTACTGAAAGCCATAAAAATTGATTCGTTCAATGATGAGGCCTTCTTCCTTTTGGGTGAGTGTTACTCTAAAGACAATGTATGGTATAATGCTATCAATGCATATCATAAAGCCATCGATTTAGAAAATAGACGGGAGGAATATTATTTAGGATTAGCTAAAGCATATCTTGCAGTCGAAGATTACAATAAAGCTACTATCAATTTTCAGATGGCTACGCAAACAGGCCCTGAAGATACTTTGTACTGGAGAGAGTATATTTGTTTTCTGACGAAGTTGGGTTTGCTAGATGAAGCTATACAAGTATTAGATGAAGCGGATGAACATACTTATGGGGCAGATTTAATATATTGTAAAGCTGTGGTTTTATACCTAATGAAAGAGAAGGCAGAATGTATGGAACTACTTGAAGAAGCCCTAATGGAAAATTACGATCAGCATGAGCTAATGTTTGATGTGGCTCCTGAATTAAAATTAGATAAAGACATCATTGCGATGATAAAATATTTTGCAGAAGACGAAGATAATCTGTAAAAAAGAATTTTACTCTTTTAATAACCAAGACTGAAGAGCATTCCTTTACCAAAAGGGTGCTCTTTTTTATTATGATTTATTTTTTACTTAGGGTCTGCTGACTATGGTGCAACCAATTGGTAAATAATAAATTATGTCTATAATAAACAAATTAAATGCAAACCTTTTAATTGATTTTGTCCAAAAGTCGTGTACCTTGAGTTGGCTTTTGCCTTATGCAGGCGGCAGTTACTTTTTTGCATTGCCCAAAAAGTAACCAAAAAGTCTAGTTCAAAAAAGGTAACTGAATGGTGCAGCTTTGCTGCATTTGAGTGATACGAAATCACTCAAAAATGAAGGCACTGATTTAAACTTAAATCAGCTTGGTGTAATGTCGTTCATTCTCGACCTTACAGGATCGCTCAGTCATGCATTTTTCTATTGCCATAAGTATTTCATATTTAATCCTTTGTGCTTTCTATGGCAATAGACGCACTTTCCTGCCCACCCGCTAGCGGTTCACTTCGTCAAAGGCTTGCGGCCTTTGGTGCTTTGCACTTCACTTCGTTCTTATTCACTATTGCTTGTTTTTTGAACGATAATCTCCGTTAAACTATTAACCAAAAATAATAGCTGACTTTTTCAGCAGCCCCTACTTAGAATGAAATCAGAGGTCATAGTCTATTTTTACTAGATTGATTTTGGATTGTTTTTCGCTAGGGATGATAAGACTAGATGGTCCAATTTGAATAGCATCTCTAAATCTTAACTTTAAGTTTTGATACTCTGTGCTGAGTACACTTCTTCGCTCAAAATTACCTGTTGGATCTATTACATATTCGCTAACAGTATTGCTGTTTTTTATTTCATCATTATATATCAATCTTATTTGAGATGGTGTCTTAACTATAAAATAAGAAGAATAAATAGCATTGTCATCTTGAGAAAACTGTTTTTTAAACAAGATTTTTTTCCAATGTTCTTTCCCCTCAGGAAATGTAGCTAATAAAACCAAATCTTCGTGATAATAGTCAATAAATCCGCGGACGGGCATATTATTGCCAAATTGTCCTGGTGCAACCATCTGAGACCTCCTAGTAAATTCTCTAACAGATTCTGCGACTATGATTACGCCACCATCCATCCTAAGTATCAAATCCTGAATCTGAAAACCATCGAGTTCTTTAATTCTTTTATTTTTTTTGCCCGACACTTCACTTGCAAATTCTGGGGTAAATCTATTGATGATAATTTCTGCTTCTTCAGGCAGCTGTGATGGGATCATAGAGAATCCAAAATAACCATTTGTTTTGGATTCATCTCCTGCTGTAGTAAATCCAGCCAAAACTATGCGCTTGTTTTTATCGTCATAATCCATCTTGAGATTAGATATTTCATCAGATTCAGGAGTAAAAATATGCAAGAAAATGTTATCCTTATCTACAATTCTAATTAAGTTAAAACCATACGCGTCTCGTTTTTTCCACATGGAAGCTTTTCTAGTAATCATGAATATCTCGCCATCGTTGCTGACGACCAATTTTTCAAAATCGTTTTTTAAATTGATGCCATTGACTAAAAGATTAAAATCATAGATAATTTCTAATGTTTTATTGTCAATGAGTTGCAGGTTCAGAAATTGCTCGTTCGGTGTGAAGATAAGTACTTTTGACTTGTCTTTTGAATATGCAAACCGGGGATTACTGCTGACTATTTTCTTGTCTTTGACATTGTAAGTAGTAGAGTCTAAAACTGATACATTTTTATCATAAGCTATTGCCTTAAATATAATATTGCTACCTTCTCTAAAGGTGTAATAAAAGTGAAAGGCTGAATCCATAGCAAGAACACCTGTCGGGAGTATATTTTTTTTTTCAAATTCTGGCTGAATAGCACTTATGTACCTTAAATTCTGATCATAAATCTCAAAATTATGCTCTACACCACGGTCATGATAGAATATAATGTGATCAGCTATATTGGGCAATATATCATAGGCATAATTATTTCTGACACCGATTTCACGGGATACAGTCACTTTTTGTGCATTAAGAAACCCAAGCTGAATTGAAAAAAATAATGCAATTAGAATACTTATATTAAAATTCATATTTTGAATTTTTTGTCAAATATAAGGGTAAAATCTATTTTTTGTCGAATTTTTAAATAATTTAAATGAGTAATGCATTTTGAATTAGAATATTAAGAAAATAGATGGCAAGAGCAAAATAACTATCATGTATAATCATTCAACCTATAGGAAGATTGATTTCGAATATTGTGTCAAGCCACTTCCGGATAATTATCGCCAAGATTCTTTGGTTTTGGTGTGTGCAACTTTCCCAACGACTTACCTATCACTAAAGCCACCATACAGTCACCTGTGATATTGATTATCGTCCTACACATATCCAATGGTCTATCCACTGCAAAGATCAATGCAAGGCCAATTGCCATACTTTCAGCTGGAAGACCAAGAGACTCTAGCACTACCACCAACATGATCAAACCTGCACCAGGAACAGCCGCAGAACCAATAGACGCCAATGTAGCGGTAATGATAATGGAAAGCTGAGCCGAAAAAGATAAATCAAAATGCATGGCTTCGCATATAAAAACTGCCGCCACTGCCTGATACAGGCTTGTACCATCCATATTGACTGTGGCGCCTAGCGGGCATACGAAACTGGTTACTTCTTTATCTACACCGAGATGTTCTTCTACTCTTTCCATCGTCACAGGTAAGGTGGCGGCACTCGAACTGGTAGAAAATGCTAGTAATTGTGCCGGAGCAATACTTTTATAAAAAAATACTGGAGATTTTTTTAAATACAATGCTACAACAAGACCATAAAATCCAGCCATCAATACTAACCCGATAAGTACGGTCACTACATACCAGCCCAAAGCAACAAATAAATCAGGATTGGTGATCTCCGTTATCAATGCTGATAATAACGCAAATACAGCCAATGGAGCCATCAACATGATCATATCCACCATCTTCATAATGACTTCATTGGCTCCTGTGAAAAAATCAGTAACTGGTTTCCCAATCTGCTTATCTACCAGGAGCAATGCTATCCCGAAAAAGATAGCAAAAAAGATTACCTGAAGCATGTTGGTATTGACACTAGCGGCTTTGAAAAAATTGTCTGGAACCATGTCAACTAAAAATTGAAGCGGTCCTGATGGCTGAGATACTGCTGCTGTCTGGATTTTTTCTTTCATGGTTTCGCCATTAGCTATTGTCAATTGTTGAATCGTCTCTGCGCTGACACTATCACCGGGTTTAATGATATTTACCATGATCAAACCTATAGATACTGCTATAACAGTGGTTGCTATGTATAACACAAATGTCCTAATACCCATGGTTTTAAATTTGCTTATGTCATGCAAATCCACAATACCTTTGATCAGCGAGACTAGGATCAGTGGAATGGCTATTAATTTCAGCATATTTATGAAGATGGTCCCAAAAGGTTTGATCCAGTCTTTGACTATTTCTTGCCAACCCAACTGACTCGCCATGATACCAAAGATGATACCTGCTACCATGCCAATAAGTATTTTCCAATGCAATGCTAACTTACCCATGTGCTTTCAGATTTTAATTTTTAAAATATCAAAGTGTAAAGCAAATTAAAAATATCGGAATAGCCAAATAATATTTCAAAATGAAAATGGAAAATAACGTTTACACAAGTCTTTGTAGCTTCTGGCGCATATTGGCAAAAAAGATGAGTCGTTCTTTCTCGCCTGCATTGGTAATCAAGGTAGATATTTTTCTGATGTTTTCAAAAAATCTAAATTGATTGTCTATCATATTCTGATCGCTTGTCTGCATATAATTGGGTACATCAATTTGTTGAAACAGCATGTCCACTTGTTCTGATTTGACCAAGATAATCTCAGAACCTAAAGTGAGATCTGTCAAATAAATATCGCATTCCATCTCTTCGCCATGCGAATTTGCAGATTTTTTGCCCGTTAATGTCAATTCTTCCAAATGGTCAATCAAGTCAGAAAATTCTTTTTTGATGTAATACAAATCATCTCTATCGTGAATGATATGTACATCTTTGAGATACTGAAACTGTGCAATCGTATTGTCTAGCATATTGGGATTCCAAATCTCCACATTTGGAAAAGAGTGAAAAAGCTCTTTAAGGACTTGAATAGATTGCAGAAGTTCGGGATTATTTTTCATATCAGCAAACCTATATTCACTTGGAATGCCAGGAATTTTCCAGTTGATTTTATTCCATATATAGAGTTTAAAATACATGAGATTGGGGAAATTCAAAAAATGAAATAGTGGAACTTCATTGGCCATGAAATAACCCGTCACATCTTGGAGTTGTTTTATTTTGGTATAATACCCAATGATATTATTGATGTAGTCATTAAAATTTCTCGGTTTGTACTTGAGTCCATCTGCAAAAAAATGGATATTGGCATTATTGGAAGTACTATTATAGATGAGATAATCCAATGATACTTGCAATTTTCGACAGATAATGACCAATTCTTCTATAGTAAACTTACTTCTTCCATTCACTTTGTTGTAAATAGAAGCTTCAGACATATCGAGCCATTCTGCAAATTTACAAACAGTTTCTTTAAGATTTTTCAATCCACTTCTTTTTATTAGAAGCTCTATTACTTTACTGTATTCGTCTTGATCGATCATATTTGAGTACATTTTATATACTTGCGAAAGTAAGAAGATTATACATATTTACCAAAATTAATTCAAAATGAAGTAAAAATATAGTATAATACAATGAACACCAACTGAAACGGCAATATTATACATATTATATAAATTATTATTTGTTTTATAGATTTTCGTATTTTTAGTGGCTGTACATTTGTTGAAAATTGATACATTTATGAACATAAGAATTTTAATATTCTCTCTAATCATTTGGTTATTTGCTTGTACAAAAAATGACCCAGCATTAGTCCAACCATGTTATGGCTTACCTGTTGAGACCCAGCTGCCTGTTGCAACTTACGATTTGCCTTTGGCTGGCAAATTTATACGTGAAATGCAAACCTTTGATAAAAAACTAATTCTCATTACTGATGTATTCGGTAGCGTAGAGGAAGAAATCATCATTTTTGATAAAAACCTGAAAGAAACAGCCACATATACAAATGCCAAAAAGGCAAATTCCAGTTATGTACTCCATCAAAACAAGCTATTTTTTAATACACTTACAACTTCTGGACCAGTAATAAAAGTAATTGATTTAATCACGAATATTATGGAAGAAGCGCATCAAATAGAGATTAGTTCTTCTGGGAATTTTATACCATCCTTTAGTGATTTGCAAGTAATAGATGGAGCGTTGTATTATACGTTTAGAGACTTTGATAAATTTAAAATAGAATTATACAAATGGGAAAACGCACAACCAAAAAAAGTAAGTGACATTCCATTTTTTAATGCAAAAGAAATTGAATTATTTAACAATCAAAATGGTCAATTATCATATGCCCTCATCCATGAATCAAATAATAATAGGTTAAGTTTTATGGTTAATGCTTTTGAAATTTCACAGAAACCAATTTATACTATTGACGTTACACCTCAGTATTCGTTATTTAACTATAAAATTGGATACAATGAAGAAATCTACTTTTATGATGAGAATGCAACTAAAATATTTGATATAACCACCGGCAACATACTGTATGAGAGCAGTACTAATGTTCAACCCTTTAACAAAGAAATATCTTACACAAATCAATCCGTTTTAGACCCAAAAAGTGGTGCCGCAAAATTTAGTATTGCGCCATATATATTTAATGTAGGTACGATACCTATTCAATTTAGCAATATGCATTTTTATATGAGAATAGATCAAAAAACAAAGCTGCTGAATATTGAAACTGGCTGTTTTGAAAAAGAAATCATTTTAGAATTAGGAGAAAGAATTATGTATGATAGACAGTCCAATCTATTTTACTCTTTTAATGGAGATATTATCAATGAATACTCACCAAATTAGAAAAATCAAAACAATGAAAACAAAAATTCATATAGTCGCAATTTTTGGCTTATCCATTTTTACAAATGTCCTTTATTGTCAAAAATATTTTGTGGAAGGATCTTTTGCTATTGGCGCTTTATCAAATAAAAAATTGAATGATAAGTTTGTTAATTTGGTTGATCTAAATAATTCCCCCCTTGAAACACCTGAAGAAAGTGAAAAGTCAGTTTCTGATACTTGGTATGCTATTCAAGGTAAATTTGGGCTAAAATTACACAATAGACTAGCTTTAGGTTTTCATGCTTCCTATACCAAACACCAATTTGCATTTAGGTCAGCTAGCTTTACCAAGACCAATGAAACTACTTATTTTAGCGATCATCATGTTGAGATAAGTAAATTTGAGTTAGGTTCTGATATAACTTTTGTCTGGAAATATTTAGATTTAAGTCTTATCTTTGGTGTAGGTATAAATGACCAAATCTTGATCAAAGGCTTTACAAAATCATCTGAACATTTTAAAATTTTGGACTTGAAAAATCAAACTTTGGGTGCCACCATTAATGGGTTTATAGGATTGGGCTTTTATCTAAAATATCCTATCAATGAGCAAAATAATATCATTGGAGGTTTTGAAGTAATGGAACAACTATCCAATAAAGTAGTAAATGATTATTACCAAGTATCTTATACTACGGTCGCACTCCAATTAGGGTTTAGATATTACTTTCAATCTTAAAAAAAAATGAAAATGAAATCAATAATTCACTTTTATCTTGCAATATATTTATGTTGCAGCTTTTCGTCTTGTATTCCAATCGAATTGATACATACAGAATCGTACGAATTATCAGGTGTAGTCAGAAATTACATCACCAAACAACCTATTCAAAATGTTACGGTAATAGCTGAACACCTTAATAATGGATTCATTAAATTTTGTGGGTATCGTCACAGTGACATAATTACTGGAAAAGATGGTCGCTTCGCATTGGAATTTGAAGGTGGATGTGGATTCGATTTTTACGTTGACCTTAAGAATGCAAAAGAATATGACCAACTACCACAACACCAACTCGTTATCAATGACAGACCTACCAATAAAATGGAAGCAGACACACCATCTGGTATGGATTATATCATTGAAATTCAACCATATATATTACTTGAAATTAAAACGATTGAAAATGAAAATTTAGAACTAACTCATATTACTATTCCCGATTTTGATTTAAAAGTCGATAGTTTAAGAAATTGGGAAAGACTTAATTTAAATTTGAAAGACTTTTCAGGTTCCTTTGATATCATAGCCCACTATCAAAACCAACCATCAAAATTCATGAAAATTGAGTATGATTATTTTAAGCAAATGAAACATTCCGTAAAAATTGAAATATAACCTTATGAGAAATTTATTAATTTTAGCAATATTTTCTAGTCTTTTATGGTTTCATGTGAGACTGAAGAAGCCATTTCATTGAGCGGAGTAGTAAGAAATTATATTACCAAAGAAACCATAGATAGTGCCAGAGTCTATATCTTTGACAAAAGACCTTTCTTAACAACCTGTCAAGGCGTGAGTGAAGAGACTTTCACTGATAAAAATGGATTATTTAAAATAGATTATATTGACTATTGTGGCAGTTATTTAGGCGTAGATGTTGACAATCTACATGGTTTTAATAATCTTCGTCATCATCGTTTGGTTGTAAATGGTTATCCAGATAGTTTATCCGCAATTTACCGAGAAGGTCATTTCCAGCATGATGATTATTATGTGAAAAAAAGTGAAAAAAATATGCTGGTAGAAATCCAACCATACCTATACATCACTTTTGTGCTAAAAGAAAACGACACGCTTTCACTAGAATATATCCACATACCAGAGTTTGGTTTAAAAGTCGATTCATTACCAATTTACAGGCCATGCTACTATCTCTATTTGAAAAAATTTGAAGGCAGTACAGATATCTTTATAAAACATCATAATAAAGCGGTCATTAAGCAGCGTATAGACTATGATTATTTCAAAGAAAGCTATTATAGAATAGATGTTGAAATATGAAGAGTATTAATAGTACGTTATTAAACTTGTCGAGTATGTTGATAAATAAAACTTATAATTCTTTTGAAGATTATAATAAAAGACAATTTGATGATTTGCAGTTAATAAACTCTTATTTATTGATATTTCAAAAAAGTTTGAATGACAACAAATCTAAATCTTTATTTGGGTTGATGACTTTAAAAGGTGAAGTAAAACTACCTACAGAATATCAGTCATTTATATTTGATGGTATATTTTGGAACTGTCAAAAAAATGAAAAATTTATTGTATTAGACAAACAATTAAACAGATTCTTTGAATATCAATGTGAAAAAGCCAGTGTTATAAAATTATCAGATAGATATTATTTTGTTGGATCCGAAGCTACTTTATATATTTTGGATTTAAAAACTCATTGAGTTGTAAGTGAAAATATTATAAAAATATCCTATTCCTAGTGCATTCTATCGCCTCTCAATGCTCTATTTTTCATGATTTCAGCTTCAAAATCGACCATCTCTTGCCATCTTTTCTTTACTTGATCTTCGGGTGCATAGAGTTTTGCTAGATCGATAAATGTACGGTAATGGCCAGCTTCAGATACCATAAATTCATGATAAAATGATTTTAACTTTTCATCAGATATGTGGAGTGATAGTAATCTGAATCTTTCGCAACTTCTAGCTTCTATCATGGCAGATATCAAAAGTTTGTCAGTCAATCTGTCTTGTTCATTGCCACCTTTTCGCTGAAATTTCAACAACTCTGTCACATAATTATCTGACCTGTTTTCACCAAAAGTATATCCTCGAGATTTTAGCTCTTTGAGCACCCTACGGAAGTGGCCCCATTCTTCTGCTACTATTGGCGTGATCTCCTCTACCAATTCTGTTTTGTGGGGATATTTTACGATGAGTGAGATACAAGTAGAAGCAGCTTTTTGTTCACAAAAAGCATGATCTATCAATATTTCATCAATGGTTTTTTCTGCAATATTGACCCAAAGTGGATCCGTTGCTAATTTTAGACCGAGCATAGTGTGTTTTATTTATTTTGCTTATTGGACTGATTTAATACAGGCAAAATGATTGAGCAATATATCAACCTCATAAATATCATAACTCTCAAAACCAGATGACCACATGATACCCACTGTATCTAATGGTATTTTAGCAAATGAATCAATGTCTTCACTCGGTATTGGATAGTTAATGCTATAAACACTATTACCTGTATATGTCTCTATTGTTGCTCTTACATCATCTAATGCATGAAGCGTGACACTTTTTCCTGTTATAAATGTCACTTTAAGCATGTTTTCTTTTTGGATCATACCATAGTTTCTGGCAGCGTCTTTTGATATGATTTTTACAGTAAGTACCAAATGATGTTGTTTGCCTATTCTTTCTAAATGCGAGGTGACAGTCATTAGTTCTTTCTCTTTAAAATAGCTTTTCAGCTTTTCTGGTGTATAGCCAAATATATAAGATGATTCAGTAGCGATATGTCGTACTTTTTTTTCTTTTTTGTCATAAGCTATCTTACAGTTTGTCTTAGATTCACTAATTTTGTTTTGCAGACGAGAAGCTTCCATGTTTTTATTATTGGAAGACTGAATTAGTTTTACCTCATCATCTGTACTGTTGAGCTTATACATTACGGCAAAATCCATTATTTTTTCTTTTTGATCTTTAGCTTTAAGATTTTGAATATTTTTAATGGTAGCAATATTTTTTGATGAAAGCCGATAGCTTTCATTGGCTTCTTCTATTTTGTTTTTCAGTAATTTTAGTTCACTTTTTAGAGCCTTAAGCTTCACTTTATCCTTGGTAAGTTCTGACTGCGAAGTAGCTACTTGATTGATTGCTAGATCTTTATCCAATTGATCTAACAATAAAAATGTTTCTACTTCTCTTTGTTCAGCTGTAGAAATCAACTTGTCGATCATTTCTTTATTTGTATCATCCAAAGTATTTGTTGGTGGCAATGACTTTGGATTTAATTCATTTATTATTAATCCATTAGAGTCTAATGTTTGTTCAATTGGCAAGACTTTTTCCCACATTCCATCTGCGAAAATTTTAACTTTTTGACCAGACAAAGTTGTGGCTTCTCTTTGAGCATTGGAATGACCAAAGTTGATAAAAAATATGAAGCTAATAAGTATCCATTTACCCATATAAAATTATTCAGAGCCACAAATATAAGTAATCTAAGCGATTAATGTGCAAATTAGAACCCAAACTTCAAACGGCTTGACATCGGCATCTAGGCCAAAACTTTTAATATTTTCATCCGATAAATACATCTGCTTATCGAAATTTAACTAAGTTAGGAAACTTCATCGTGCGTTTTGGATGTTATCCTTATATTAAATGCCAAAATAAAAATATTAATATGTCAGATTTTCAAAAGTCCAATCGAGGAGAAAGTGCCAATTCAGTAATCAAAAATCACATGATATGGTCTATGGGCGCTGGATTTATACCTGTACCTATTGCAGATTTATTTGCAGTTAGTGCTATACAACTAGATATGATTAGGCAATTGTGTAAACTCTACGAAATAGATTTTAAACAAACGGAAGGTAAGGCTATCATTACAGCATTGACCGGTTCTGGATTGGCTAGACTTGGAGCAAGGGCTGTAAAATTTATACCAGGTGTGGGTTCTATCTTAGGAGGCGTGACTATGGCTGCTCTTTCAGGTGCTTCAACCTTTGCACTTGGCGAAGTGTTCAAGAAACATTTTGAGACAGGCGGGACATTCCTTGACTTCGATCCAGAAAGACTTAAGAAATATTATAACGAAAAGTTTGAAAAGGGTAAAGAAGTAGCAGAGGAATTGCGCAAAAAACAAGAGACTGTAGTAAAATCAGCTGATACATCCGCTATCGTTGATAAAATAAAGGAGCTCGCTGAAATGAAAGCTGCAGGTATTTTGACGGAAGAAGAATTTGAGACCATGAAGAAGAAAATCATTGCAGACGTGTAATGTTATTCATAGTTGTGTTTCTTATATTTGAATTATACTTAAAAAAGTGGTAAAATGAATTATTGCAACACAATAACTTTTACTTTGTCAAATTTTGCAAAGTAGAACAGCTTAATATTTGTTCATCGAGTTCATTGATTTTAGCTAGGAATATCCTTGACCTAAACAATAGTCAAGTGAAATTAGATAAAGAAATATTCTGGTTTTAATTCACCTAATGTAGTGATTTGTGGCAATTAAATTTCGCCAATCAAAATTACTTTAAGTATAGCTCAAAATAAATTTACATAGCCAAAGTGTATTTTCATCCGACTGAAATCTAGTGGATTGTTGCCCTGTTTTCCAGCTGCAAATGAGATATTAAACACACCAGCCGCTGTGCCAAAGTTTAGGCCCATGCCTATGCCGAGTACGGGTTGGATTTCTTTTATTCCATTTGTAATATTGTTAACATATCCATAATCAATAAATGGGAGACTAAGGTAGGAATTTTTGTCAAAGATAATTCTAAATTCTGCTGTACTTAAAGCGTAAAAGTCTGTAAAAATACTTTCTTCGTCAAAGCCGCGTAATAATTTATTGCCTCCTATTCGCATGAGTTCATTGGTTAGTACTTGTTGGTCATTGTATCTCCAACCAGTAGATATTTCAGTCTTGATGGTGGCCCAGTTTTTTATCCTGAAATAATAGGCAACATTCCCATTGAGTTCGCCTTGTAATGTGTTTAACTTTAGACTGTCATAGCTATTGGCAAATTCAGGAATATCTATAATCTGTCTGTTTGGAATAATTTTTTTTGTTCCTAATACAACAGCAATTTCTGCATTATAACCTTTGGTTGGGTTAAATCTATAGTCCAATTGGCGAATATTAATACCGATCCCTACGCCTCGATAACTAAGATCCAATCTACTTGGTAGTTTACGAGATGTCGCTAGACTATTTTTATCTATCTCCAACAGTCGTGAAGAACGAAAACTTCCATAAAGCTTAATCTGATTAAATCCACCAAACAAATACTGAGTGCCGCCATCAAAGTAAAGATCAATATTTTGCAAACCATTTTTAAATATTCTAAAATCAATATGACTTCCGACTGGTAAACCTGCCACAAAAGGTATAGTAGATTTCAATTGTAATTCCAAATTCTCAGGTTTTAATCTTTTGAATTGTAAGAATGAATATTCGCCTCTTTGAAAAGAATTGTTAAATTCTGCATTAAAATCTAAAATGAAATTCCATTTGCGGGCACCATTTATTACTTGTGGCAAGATACCTATTAAAAAATCAAATCTACTGGCTGGTTTCGGGTCTAATGTCAGAACCAAAACGGCTCTATCATTTATAAAACGAATATATGGTTCGCTGCGTTGTTGCACATACTGCAAGTCTCTGATCCGTGAAGAAGACCGAGTGATTTTTTCATAACAATAAAAGCTTCCTTTTTTAATTTCTAGAAGTTTTTGAAAAAAGGAAGACTTCATTTCCAATCTACCATCCATTGCTATAGTATCAAAATATATAAGTTTTCCTTTCTTAATAGTTAAAGTAGCTGATAGTGCATTATTTGCAAACTTAAGTGAGTCGAAATTAGCAACAGCAAATGGATAACCATTGTTATTTTGGTGGAGTACTAGTGATTTCAAATAATTAAATAGTAGTGTAGAGTCTATATTTTTTCCAGACAATTGTGTACGTCTTGCACCGCTCGATTCTATCACTGACATTTGTTCAGTTGTTAGCCTAATACCGCCAATTATATATTTTTCACCTTTAAAAATATAATACTTGCAGGTATCTTTTTGGCATGAGGTGGAGTCAATGGTTACATAAGTATGCCCTTTGGCTTTTAGCTCCAAAATGTGGTCATTGATGTATTGATACATTGCCGTTGAATCTATAAGTTTAGAAGTTGTAGTACTTATATTGCGATCAGTATAGTTAGTTTGGAGATAAATTTTTTTTTGACCATAGATGGTTGTAGTATTTATCATTGCCATAGCAAACAGAATAAATTTTATTGAATGTGTTAGCTCAATGTTAATAACTGAATTATACAACTTGACTTGTCCCTGTCCCAAAAGATATTAGATTTGTGCTTTTAAATAACGAAGATACGATATGTCTGGTATATATATTCACATTCCTTTTTGCAAAAAAGCTTGTCACTATTGTAATTTCCATTTTTCAACTTCATTAAAGCTTAAAGAAGACATGGTAAATGCAATATGTCGAGAGATAGCTTTGCGAAGTGAATACCTTAAGGACAAAAATTTAAAAAGTATATATTTTGGTGGTGGAACTCCAAGTTTACTTGATGAGAGAGATCTTTCCCTAATATTTGAAACTATTGATAAATATTTTATTTGGTCTCCTGATGCAGAAATCACTTTGGAATCCAATCCAGATGATTTAGATTTTGCAAAATTGATGGTGCTCCAACGGGTTGGTATCAATAGATTGAGTATCGGTGTCCAGTCTTTTTTTGAAGAAGATCTACTATGGATGAATCGTGCACATACGGCGACAGAGGCATTAGGTTGCATTAAGATGGCACAAGATATTGGTTATCACAATATTACAATAGACTTAATCTATGGGAGTCCAGTAACCAATATGTCTATATGGGTTTCTAATATTGCTCAAGCGCTTGCACTACAAATACCTCACATATCCTCTTACTGCCTTACTGTAGAAGAAAAAACTGCGTTGCACCATCAAATAAAGTCAGGAAAAAGTCTTGCACCAAGCAATGAAAAATCAAATGAACAGTTTTTGTATCTCATGAATACATTGGATAATCAAGGTTACGATCATTATGAGATATCTAATTTTTCAAAGCCAAAACATTATGCTGTTCATAATACCAATTACTGGAATGGCGCACACTATTTAGGCATAGGTCCTTCGGCCCATTCTTATGATGGTATATCGAGATCATGGAACATAGCTAATAATAAAAAGTATATAAATCATATAAATGAAGCTATCTTACCTCTAGAAGTTGAGATATTAACTGATGAAACAAGGTATAATGAATACATAATGACTGGTTTAAGGACAATTTGGGGCGTAGGGTTGGCAGAAATCGAGGCATTTGGAACACATTACCTTGACTATTTTACAAAAGTGATTTCAAAAGAAGTTACATTAGGTATGGTGATGGCTAAAAATGAAAGATATTATTTAACACAATCCGGGAAGTTTTTTGCAGATAAGATAGCAATGGATCTATTTTATATTTCTTAGGCTATTAAAGTGGTAAGGGGCATTCTATCCTAAACATTTCAAAATCTTACTATTTCAATATTAGTTCTAAATTTCAATACATATCGTATCTTTGCCAATCATAAACATAATAAATGTCATATTACCAAAGTATTAAATTTTTTGTTTTTGTCCTAATCAGTCAGATGGGATTTTCTCAAACCTTAGTGATCAATGAATTGGATTGCGACACACCTGGCATCGATAATATGGAGTTTGTAGAATTGAAATCTTCACTTCCTAATTTTGCATTGGATGGATATGTACTTGTATTTTTTAATGGTTCGGCAAATGGAGGTAACACCAGTTATTTAGCACTTGACCTTGATGGATACACTACAGATGTCAACGGAATATTTTTGATTGGTTCTAATACGGTCTCGCCTTTCCCGCAATATATCATACCTGAAAATACTATTCAGAATGGTGCAGATGCTGTAGCCATTTACAGAGCTGATGTAGAAAATTTTCCTGAAGGTATCGTTGCTTATGTAGATAATACTTTGGTAGATGTGCTCCTTTACGGCACCAATGATGCCGATGCTCTAGCTATGATCGAAATATTCAAAGCATTCAATCCACTCATACAGCAAATCAATGAAGGCAATGCCAATAACACTAATTCAATCCAACGAAATAATGATGGTTCTTACTTCACAGGCGTACCTACGCCTAGAAAACCTAACGATGGGTCTGGAATATCAATCATAGGTATTCGTACCATTATAGAAAAGGCAAATTATACTGAAGGAGAGAGCATCCAGTTGACATTTACTACTGAACAGGCAGTATCAGAAAATTTAAATATTTCATTTACCTTAAGTAATGGGACTTTTAATACCGGAGATTTTAATGGAAATACGCAATTGGTTATTGTACAGGGAAGTACATCAGTGAGCACAACCATTATTGTTGTTGACGATATAGTCGATGAAGGGGATGAAGAGATGATACTACGTTTGCTACCTTTGCCTTCTCAATTTCTTGCGTTAAACAATAATATAAGAATCAGAGTAATTGATAATGATTTCAAAGTAGCGGGATTTGGGACACCTATCAATCCGACGCATGGCAAAATTAAAAGTAATCAGCGTCCGGATTATTATCAATCCATCAATGGAAAGTCAGGACATGAATTGAAAACCGCATTGCAAGCCATCATCGCTGATCCAAATATTGTCAGAGCACAGACATACAATGATGTAATAGACATTCTAAAAGAAGCAGATCAAAATCCCGAAAATAGTAATCAAGTGTGGTTAGTTTATTTGGAGAAGGGAAGAGCCAAATTGGACTTCCAGTTGAATTCTGATAATTTTAATACTTGGAACAGAGAACATACTTGGCCTAGGTCAAGAGGTGGATTTAATAGCATAGAGGCAGACGAAACCTTTAATGGTAAAGATATTTTTTGGATTACAAGTCCTGATTCTATTCGCCATGCCAACTCTGATGCTCATGCCATAAGAGCAGTTGATGGCCCAGAAAACAGTAGTAGAGGCAATCAATTTTATGGACAATACCAAGGACCAGCTAACTCAAAAGGTGGATTTAAAGGAGATGTGGCACGTGGCGTATTCTATCTAGCAGTTAGGTACAATGGGTTGGATCTTGTATCGGGTTATCCTGAAGGTATGATAGGTAAATTTGGAGACTTGGATACATTATTGGCTTGGCATCGTAGAGATAAAGTAGATGATTATGAAATAAATAGAAATAATGTAGTCGAAACATGGCAATACAATAGAAATCCATTTATAGATATGCCAGAGTTGGTTGAGTATATTTGGGGCAGCAAACAAGGACAAACTTGGCAAAACCCGACTTCAGTAGCAACGCACTTTTCTGATCCTATAATGATTTACCCTAACCCGAGTAATGGTCATTTTTTTATAAGTGGAATTAAAGAGAATACAAAAATTGAAATTTTGAGACCTGATGGCAATGTTTGTGGACATTATTATACTGATGAAAAAATAGAAATACAAAATGAATTGCATCCAGGTTTATATTTTATAAAATTAACCAATCAAGTAGGCGTCACCACTTTGTCAATAATGATAAAATAATTTTTTTTAGGCCTACAAATAATTTTTAGCTAAAAATAAGTTACCTTTACATTTCGATTTATTAACAAGCTTGCTTATTAATAAAGAGAAGCCCTCAAAACTCCAATATTTTGAGGGTTTTTTTATTTAACCAATTTAGAATTTTATTTACGGTTATTGTCTTTAGAAATATTTTCATAATAAGAATTTTCAAATCATAATCGATACTACCACCACCACTTGACTCAATATCAATAATGGTAGTCCTATAGTAAACGTCTTCCTCGTCGCTTTGTGATATAATGGTCTTCTAGTTCCAAGATATATACCCAAACTACCACCGATAATGGCCCAAAACCACAAATGTCTTTCTGCTATGCGCCATTGTTTTGATTTTGCAGCATTCTTGTCTTTCCACATTAAAGCGTATGCTACAATATTTATCAACAATAAATAAATGGAAAATGTCAAATTGATCTTATTTTAAGGTCCAAAGGTAAAATATTTGAAAACACTTAGAAATTTCATTGGCTAACAAAATGGATATTTAAACAAATAAGTAAAAATAAACCATTACAATAATTAAAACTATACTTAAAGTACAATAATTAAAACAAAATGTCCTATTTTTGGATTTTGATTTCATCTGAAATAGGAAATATCTAATATAAACCATAGCCAAATGTACTCACATCTTTTATCGCCTCTTAATCTAGGATTTACCACGCTTAAAAATAGAGTCTTAATGGGCTCCATGCATACCAATCTAGAAGAAATCCCTGGAGGGTTTGAGCGTGCGGCAGTATATTATGCAGAAAGAGCCAAAGGGCAGGTTGGTCTCATAGTTACGGGTGGTATTGCGCCAAATCTAGAAGGCTGTGTAGCAGCGCATGCCGCCAAGCTCACAACTCTTGAAGAAGTGGCACAACATCGACTCATCACAGATGCAGTACATGCAGCAGATGGGAAAATATGTATGCAGATATTACATACAGGTAGATATGGCTATCATCCCAAAACGGTGGCACCATCGCCTATACAAGCACCCATCAATTTTTTCAAACCAAGGGAAATGGACGGATCCGATATCCTGCGTACCATCGATGATTACGTACAATGTGCTGTGTTGGCTAAAGATGCTGGTTATGATGGTGTGGAAATCATGGGTTCTGAAGGTTACCTTATTAATCAATTTATTGCTCGACGCACCAATCAAAGGGAGGACGAATGGGGCGGAAATTATAAAAACAGAATAAAATTTCCCATACAAATAGTACAGAAAACCAGAGAAGCATTGGGTCCAAATTTTATCATAATTTACAGATTGTCCATGCTTGATTTGGTAGAAGATGGATCATCTTGGGAAGAAGTCGTTGTTTTGGCCAAAGAAATAGAAAAAGTAGGTGCTACTATCATAAATACCGGGATTGGATGGCATGAAGCAAGGGTGCCGACTATAGCAACAATGGTTCCACGAAAAGCATTTGCCTGGGTGACCAAAAAATTAAAGGCGGAAGTCAAAATTCCTTTAGTAGCAGTAAATCGTATCAATTCTCCTCAAACTGCCGAAGAAGTATTGGAAGAAGGATGTGCAGATATGGTGTCAATGGCTAGGCCGTTTTTGGCAGATCCACACTTAGTATTCAAAGCGATGGAAAACAGGGCTGATGAAATCAATACTTGTATTGCCTGTAATCAAGCTTGCTTAGATCATACCTTTCAGCTCAAAATATCATCATGCATCGTCAATCCTCAAGCATGTCACGAGACAGAACTAAAATATATCCCAACCTTACAGCCAAAAAGCATTGCCATAGTAGGTGCAGGTCCAGCGGGTATGGCGTTTGCACACATCGCTGCCATACGAGGTCATCAAGTGACACTATATGAAGATTCAAGTAGAATTGGAGGTCAGTTTAATCTTGCCAAAGAAATACCAGGAAAGGAAGAATACAGCGAAACTATTAGATATTATGAAGTCATGTTGCAAAAACATCATGTAAATATCTTGTTAAATCATAAAGTGCATGGCGAAGAATTAATTGGAAAAAAATACGACCATATCATCTTGGCCAATGGTATTAAGCCTAGAAATTTGGACATAATTGGTGCAAATCATCCTAAAGTAGTGTCTTATACCGATGTATTACAACAAAAAGTTATCATAGGCAAAAGTGTGGCCATCATAGGTTCTGGTGGTATTGGTTTTGATGTAGCGGAATACTTGACTCACCACCCAACATCAGATGATGACATTGCCAATTTCCTACAAGAATGGGGAGTAGATCATAACTATCGCCATGCTGGTGGCATCTCTAAACCAATGCCTACTAGCTCGCCAAGAGAAGTGTTTTTATTAAAAAGATCAGGCGGAAAACATGGATCGACCCTTGGTAAAACCACTGGTTGGATTCACAAGGCAAGCCTGATCAGCAAAGGTGTAAAAATGCTATCTGACGTAACTTACTTAAAAGTAGATGATCAGGGTTTGCACATTAGCATCAAAGATGGTGTTCAAATCCTAAATGTTGATCATGTAGTGGTGTGTGCCGGTCAAGAACCTTCAAGAGATTTATACAATGAATTACTGACTTTAGGCATTTCAGCACAGTTGATTGGTGGTGCAGATGAAGCTTCAGAATTAGATGCTAAAAGAGCTATTAATCAGGCATGTACATTGGCAGCATCTATATAGTTTTGATAAGTGTACATTTTATAGAAGTGGATTGGTAGCGCTAATATATACCTACTTTAATTTCAAGATTGTTAATTGTCTGTAATATTTTAATAAATATACTTCAATATTTTCTTTGCAATGAAAAATATATTTAGTGGAAGATAATTGAAAAATAAATAAACTCAATTATCTTTGCGAACAAATGTTCGTTTTTATGATAAATAGTAAGTTTTTTGCATTAACCATCAGTCATATAGTACGTCAGTCCAAAGACTGTGTTGAAATTATCTTTGATGTCCCTCAAAACTTAAAAGAAGCATTTGAATACCAACCAGGTCAATATCTTACCATTAAAAAAGATATAAATAGTGAGGAGCTAAGAAGGTCTTATTCTATCTGTTCGTCGCCTTATGATGGCAAATTAAGCATTGCTATCAAGCGAATCAAAGATGGAAGATTTTCAACTTTTGCCAATGAAGTACTTAAAGTTGGCGACAAATTAGATGTAATGCCTCCTGTGGGTAATTTTCAACTCCATGCTAATGCTAAAAATTTTGTTTTTTTTGCAGCTGGAAGCGGTATCACTCCAATCATATCTCAGATCAAAACCATTCTGACTATCAAGTCTAATGCCAATGTTACTTTATTTTATGGTAATCGAAATTTTGGGTCAATTATCTTCAGAGAAGCATTAGAGTCACTCAAAAATAAATTTATTGGTCGATTGGCTATTCACCATGTCTTTACCAAGGAGAAAATAGGTATTCCACTGATGTATGGCCGTATAGACAAAACAAAGTGTATTGAATTTGCAAATTCATTATTTACACCTGCAGATGTGGATCAATATTTATTATGTGGACCTGCTGAAATGATTTTTGACGTCAAAGATGCACTTGTTGAACAAGGTGTCTCATCCAATAAAATACAGTTTGAATTATTCAATACAGAGGGTATTAAAAAGGATAAATCAATAAGAAACACCTTGGAAGACTCTGATAAAGACAAAGAAAGTGAAGTGATTATTCAGATGGATGGAGATATTTTTGAATTCTCTTTAGATTATGGAGGACAAAATATATTGGATGCAGCACTTGCTGCGGGTGCTGATCTACCTTTCGCTTGCAAAGGTGGCGTTTGTTGTACTTGCAAAGCTAAAATAACAAATGGTGATGTAGTAATGGATTTGAATTACGCGTTAGAACCCGATGAAGTAGCAGCTGGGTATGTCTTATTGTGCCAATCGCATCCTAGGTCATCCAATATTTACATAGATTTTGATCAAAAATAAATATATAATGACTACATCTATTACTAAAAAGCAATTTATCATTAATACAGCAGCTGATTTATTTCAAGAGAGAGGTTATAGCGCTACCTCTATACGAGATTTGGCTGCAAAGGTGGGGCTCGAACCTTCGAGTATATACAGCCACATTCGATCCAAAGAGGACTTGCTTTCGGAGATATGTATGTCCTGTGCTGATAGATTTTCAAAAGGTATGAATGACATCTATTTTCAAGATATTTCACCTAGGAAAAAAATGAGAGCTTTAATACAATTGCATTTAGATATTGCTTTTGATATACCTGCATCTGTGACGGTTTTTAATGACGAATGGCGATTTTTGCACGAGCCGGTTTTGTCTGATTTTTTAGAAGCAAGAAAAGAATATGAAAAAAAAATTAAAAAGATATTGACTGATGGTAAAAAAGTGGGTAAATTTGAATTTCAAAATATTGATATTGTTTTCAGTATCATCATCAAGATGTTAAGTTGGTCTCATAGTGCCATCAAAAAATTTAATAAAGAAGCGTTAGAAGCAGAATTGACTTCATTCATTACAAAACATTAAATAAAAAGTAATATTGTCTCAACACTTATCCTGAAAAATTATTTAATTGACAATCAATTTTAAAAAATATGAGCACACATTCTTTAGAAGATAGATTTCAACATCTTATAGACCACGAAGAAAAAATAGAAGCACGAGACTGGATGCCTGATGCCTATAGAAAAACATTGATAAGGCAGATATCACAACACGCCCATTCTGAGGTTGTAGGAATGCTGCCTGAAAGTAATTGGATTACAAGAGCCCCAAGTTTAAAACGTAAACTTGCTTTGTTGGCTAAGGTACAAGATGAAGGTGGTCATGGTCTCTATCTTTATTCTGCAACAGAGACTTTGGGTATATCTAGAGATGAATTGATCGAACAATTACTTACAGGTAAGGCTAAATATTCTAGTATCTTTAATTATCCTACATTGTCATGGGCCGATATTGGAGCTATAGGGTGGTTAGTGGATGGTGCGGCAATTATGAACCAAGTAGCTCTTTGTCGGACATCTTATGGTCCTTATGCACGCGCCATGGTAAGGATATGTAAAGAAGAGTCATTTCATCAACGTCAAGGATATGACATCCTACTCACGATGAGCAAAGGATCTGATGAGCAAAAAGAAATGGTGCAAGATGCTGTCAATAGATGGTGGTGGCCGTCACTCATGATGTTTGGACCTAATGATGAAGCTTCACCCAACTCTGCACAATCAATGAAATGGAAGATCAAAAGGCTTTCGAATGATGAATTGAGACAAAGATTTGTGGACGCCACTGTGCCACAGGCTGAAATATTAGGGATACAACTCCCTGATCCGTTATTGCAATATAATGAAGCCCGAGGTCATTATGACTTTGGCCCTATAGATTGGGAAGAATTTTTTGAAGTAGTAGCGGGCAATGGGCCTTGCAACAAGGAAAGGCTTGCAGCACGAGTCAAAGCACATGAAATAGGTGCTTGGGTGAGAGAAGCAGCCACTGCTTACGCAGAAAAGCAAAAAAATAAAATAATAAGTACAGTTTCAGTAGCTTAAATTTTGACCTTATGTTACGTTTGATTTTGATTTTTGGTTTGACTTGGTTAATTTGGTCTGTAAATGGTCAAATAATTAATAAAATAGATGCTAAGCTATTGAAGTCTAATGTTACTGCCAAACAAGCTGTAATAATTATGATGAAGGAGCAGGCAGATGTTTCTCAAGTAAAAAATATAAAAGGCAAAGATGCCAAAGCAACCTTTGTATATAACGCATTGCTCGATAAAGCCAACGAGACACAGACATCCTTATTACAATTTTTAAATAAAGAAGGAATACTGCATCGAAGTTTTTTTATCGTAAATATGATTTCAGCTACCATGGACTTGCCCACTATAGAAAGGATAGCCGCTAGAGATGATGTAAAAGAAGTTATCCAAGATGGAAATTTTAAGATGTTGGATCAACCTGAAACTGATCGATCATACAACCCATCCGGCTCTAGAGCACCTATCTGGAATCTAACTCAGATTGGTGCACCCGCGGTTTGGTCCATGGGATATACAGGTCAAAATGTAGTTATCGGTGGACAAGATACAGGTTATGCATGGGAAGTAGCTACAATAAAAAGCAAATATCGAGGATGGAATGGTACCACAGCTAACCATAATTACAATTGGCATGACGCGATTCATATGGACAATCCATTGAGTGGCGGTAGCAATTTTTGTGGACTAAATAGCACTATCCCATGTGATGATAATAATCACGGAACACATACCATGGGGACCATGGTTGGCCATCTGGATGATAATGGAAATGAAATCGGAGTCGCTCCTGGAGCTAAATGGATAGGGTGTAGAAATATGGAAAATGGTTACGGAACACTGACCACCTATACGGAATGTTTTGAATGGTTTTTGGCGCCTTATCCAGTAGCAGGTGGTGCTGGTGATCCCAGTAAAATGCCGCATGTCATCAATAATTCATGGGGATGCCCACCAGTGGAAGGATGCAATAATACCAATTTTGCCATCATGGAAACTGCACTAAATAATCTTAGAAATGCGGGTTGTGTGATAGTCGTTTCCGCAGGAAATAGTGGATCAAATTGTAATACAGTCAATGATCCAGCAGCTATTTTTGGTGGAAGCTTTAGTGTAGGAGCTACTAATAGTTCTGATGAAATAGCAGGATTTAGCAGTCGAGGAGCTGTAAATGTCAATAGATCTTATAAACTAAAACCCAATGTTTCAGCACCCGGTGTGGATATCAGGTCTTGCCTGAGAAATGGGTCTTTTATTAACTGGCAAGGGACAAGTATGGCCGGTCCGCATGTGGCAGGTTTGGTAGCCTTAGTTATTTCAGCCAACCCAAATCTAGCAGGTGAAGTAGATAAAATAGAAGCGATCATCGAGCAAACAGCGTTAAATCTTACATCAAGTACTCAGTCTTGTGATGGCATACCAGGAACGTCTATTCCGAACAATACCTATGGATATGGAAGGATAGATGCCGTTGCTGCTGTAAATCGAGCTATAAACGAACTTTATGTGCCTTTGATAAAAATAGACCAGTTTGGCTACAGACCCACTGATGAGAAAATAGCCATCCTTTCTGACCCACAAATAGGATATAATAGTACGGATACTTATACTCCAGCTCCCACTATCGTAGTCAAAAACTCTAGTACTTATCAAGTGGTGTTTTCAGGTACACCTATAGCATGGTCAAGTGGAGCTACGCACAGTCAGAGTGGTGATAGAGTATGGAGATTTGATTTTAGTGCTTGGACCACTCCAGGCATCTATCACATTGCTGATGGCAATAATGGTGATATTCGATCCGAAGATTTTGAAATCAAGACTAATGTTTATGATGCTATATTAAATACTGCTACTAAGACATTTTATTATCAAAGATGTGGTGTTGCTAAAATTGCTCCTTATGCTTTGACAGGCTATGTCGATGGAGTTTGTCATGCTCAAGATACCAACTGTAGATATATAAATGACCCCAATAATGCATCACTGTATAAAAATATGACTGGCGGATGGCATGATGCAGGAGATTATAACAAATATGTCAACTTCGCTTACAAACCCATCAATGATATGCTTTGGTCTTATGAAATCAATCCTCAAGCTTGGGCTAATGATGGTATGAACATACCAGAATCTGGCAATGGAATACCTGATTTACTCGATGAGATCAAATATGAGTTGGATTGGTTATTAAAAATGCAAGATAATGATGGTGGTGTTTTTTGTGTAGTAGGTGTGCAAAACAGTGCTTCTGCTTCACCGCCATCTGCCGATAATGCAACGAGATATTATGGTCCAAAAACAACTGCCGCTTCCCTTAGTACTGCTGCGTCATTTGCGCTCGCTGCCAAACAATTTAGAAAAATTGATAATCCCACAGCACAATCGTATGCCAATACGCTGCAAACCAAAGCCGTACAGGCATGGACATGGGCCAATAATAATCCATCTATTACTTACAATAATACAAATATTATTGCTGCTGGTGAACAAGAAGTGAATGATTATGACAGAAATATGAGAAAGTTGACTGCAGCAGTCTTCTTGTTTGATATCACTAATGATAATATATATAGAACTTTTGTAGAAACTAACTACACGTTATCTCATCTCATGCAGTGGAATTTCGTTTATCCTTTTGAAAATGTGATTCAGCTGAGTTTGTTGCATTTTAGTCATTTGAATGGTGTAAACTCTACAGTGTCAAATAATATAAAAACTGCATTCAGAAATTCCATCCAGAACTCATCTGAAAATTTTCCTGCAGTGACCAATGATCTCGATGCCTACAAAGCTTACCTTAAGAATCAGGATATTGGCTGGGGAAGCAATCATACCAAGTGTAATCAAGGGAATCTCTATCAGGCCTACCATCATTTCAATCTCAATACTCCAAACAATGCGCTCGCTGAAAAAACAATGAGTCATTATATACATTATATGCATGGTGTAAATCCTAATGCTCTTACTTACCTCACCAAAATGTCAGCCTTAGGCGCAGACAGATCTGTAAATACTATCTATCATGGATGGTTTAACGAAGGTAGTGCACTCTGGGATGATGTCAGGACTTCTACCTATGGACCCGCTCCTGGTTTTATTCCTGGTGGACCTAATCCAAATTGGAGCCTTGATGGTTGCTGTCCGACTGGATGTGGTAGCACACAAAACAATAATCTGTGTGTTGTCCAAAATCCTCCTTCAAGTCAACCTGCATTAAAATCATATAGAGATTGGAATACAGGATGGCCACAAAACTCTTGGGAAGTGACTGAAAACGGCATTTATTATCAATCGGCTTACTTATTCTTACTATCATCTATGGTAAATCAATCTGCCTCTATTATCCCTATTGCTAACCAAATCGAAACCAATAATGACTTATACGTGAGTACAATCGGAAATGGTGCTATTTTGACAAGCCCAAATAACTCTAAGTATCGTATCAATATTAGTAATACTGGTCTCATCTCCACTACCCTAATAAACACAGCTACTAATAGTAGTAAAACAATAAATAGTAGCTTGAATATAACAACCAATCAAAAAGGAATCATCACAAAATCTCCTAATAATAATTTATGGAGATTGTCTATTGGTAAAGCTGGAGAACTTAAGACTACTTCGATTGCTTCAGTATCTGGTAGTTACACACAACAGCAAACAGGTGATTTCGCTATAGACCAAAATCCAAATGGATTGATCCTTAAGGATGAAAACAATATTTGCTACATTATCAGTGTGAACAATGCAGGAACAATTTTTACAAAACCTATTGCCTGTAATAATTAACCTTAACCAAATAAATATAAAAAATGAGAGACTGGCCACTTTACGAAATCTTCATCAGATCCAAAAACGGTCTTAACCACAAACATGTAGGAAGTCTTCACGCTTCTGATCCACAAATGGCCATCCAAAATGCACGCGATGTCTATACTCGAAGAAACGAAGGCGTGAGTATTTGGGTGGTTGAAGCAAATCATATCACAGCATCCAATCCAGATGACGCAGAAGTATTATTTGATCCTGCTACGGATAAAATATATCGTCATCCCACATTTTATGAATTACCAGAAGCCTTAAAACACATGTAATCATGCAACAAGAAATAAAAGATTTTATACTAATGATGGCGGATAATTCGATGATTCTCGGCCATCGTTTGGGAGAGTGGTGTGGACATGGCCCCGTGCTAGAACAAGACATCGCATTGACCAATATTGCACTTGACATCATTGGTGAAGCACGCAATTATTATGCATATCTCGCTGAGTTAGAAGGCAAAAAAGAAGATGATTATCCCATGCTCAGAAACGAGCGTCTTTTTAAAAATGTGCTTCTCGTAGAACAATCCAATGGAAACTGGGGAGATACCATGATGCGCCAATTCATGTTTGATTGTTGGCATTATTTCCATCTAGAACAAATGACAAACAGTCGCGATGAAAGATTGGGGGCTATTGCGAAAAAGAGCATAAAGGAGGCCAATTACCACCTTTCATTTTCTTCAAAATGGGTGATCAGATTGGGTGATGGCACCGAAGAGAGTCATCAAAAAATGCAAAATGCCCTTGATAGTCTCCTACCCTACTTTGATGAGTTTTTTATACCATCAGATTTTGAGTCTTACTGTTATAATGAAGGTATTAACCCAGATTTGAACATCGTAAAAACGAAAGCAAAAACCAAATTTAATGAAGTAATTGATCTAGCAACCTTGTCTCTTCCCCAAAATATATTCACAAAAAAAGGTGGTAAATCAGGTATTCATTCAGAGCACCTAGGCTTTATTTTAACAGAAATGCAATACTTACAGCGAGCCTATCCTGGAGTGACGTGGTGATCTTGGCAGAAGGAATTTACTCAGACAATGCATACTCTCTTAATCTTAAAAGGAGTATCAGGACAGTGATGGTAATAGGTACTATATGTAGATAGGTGTATGGAATCAATACTAAAAAATAGAAAACTGTAAAGTAAACCTTTATGCTACCTAATAATACCCAATTCATATCCCAGCTTGATTGTTTTAAATAAAAATAAGATAGGAAAAACAAACTTAGTAACATAGTTATTGCAAAACCAAGTCTCTTTAAAGATTTGACACCTTCTGGTATATTATCTTCATAAAAGTTTCTTATAAATAAAGCTATACCCAAACCTCTTGAGAGCTGGTAAGGTAAATCATTTTCTGCTTGCCACTTTTGAATACTCCATTCGCCAGCCGCACCATTATCATAATTGGCTACAATTTTTTGGGGCAAAGTAGGATCTTGTGAGACAAATGGTACAATAAATAGTAAGGATACCGTCGCTACTAGTGCAATTATAGATTTAGTTATCACAATTTTTCCATATTGATGATAAACATACCACGCCAAAAATGGACTTAAAAACACAATAGAAAATCTGCTCAAAAAACAGAATGCTAAACTTACTCCAATCCAAAACCATGAACCTCTTAGAAGTGATGCAATCAATAATATATAATAAGCAGAAGGCAAAAGTTCTAAAGTGGATGAGTATTCTTGTTCGTTAGTATTCATGTAGCCTATGACACTAAAAAATGCTATGGATGTAATTAGAATTCCAAGAATTAAATGCTTTTTTGAAAGTGAAAATTCAAATTTTTTTAAGAATATGAGTAATGCAATAACCCAAAAAGTAACTGGAATCCATCTGGGATCAAAACCTAAACCAGAAGAAAGTGTGAATGGTAGCCATTGCATTGGTAAATATGTATTATGCATCTTGTACGTTGGAAGTATAACATCCTGATAAGGATATTCACCTTTTAAAATCCATTTTGAAGGTTCTATCACCTGAGCAAAAACATCCGAATGATTGTAATCTATTGGGATTTTACTAAAAACCATATATCCATTGATGATTAGAAATATGCCAAAAGGAATAACCAAATATAAAACTTTCAAGCCATCTTTATGAGCAACATTCGTGGGTTTCTGTAGTAATCTCTTCTCCCTAGCAAAATAAAAACATGCTGCACCAATTATAAATGATACGATTGTAAAAACTATTGGACTTATATATACACCAAAAAACGATCTTGCATATCCTATGAGTGCAAACTCACAAATACAGAACAATAAGAACCAAGCGAGTAAGACGTTTTTTCTATTCATTTTTTTTTAAATTATGTAAAACCAATAAGTTTGAAATTATGCTTAAAAATGGACAATACAAATTGAAGTTAATTGATATTGGTTTCTCTCAAAATATATAGAGGTCTTTTTCTAACTTCAGTCTGAATACGCCCAAGGTATTCTCCTATGATACCGATCGTAAGTAATTGTATTCCACCTATAAATAACACTGATATCATTAAAGAAGCCCATCCCTGAGGTGTATATTCTTTAAAATAATATGAGTACAATGTATAAGCTATTAAAAGTAATGATACAATAAAAACAAAAAATCCTGTAATAGTTGCTACCCTGAGGGGCATATTTGAAAATGAAATGATTCCATCTAATGCTACTTACCTAACTAAATAGGGCGTTAAGAATGCAAAAATAATAAAAATAAGATTAACTCATCTTATATTGTTAAGATTATTCAAGATCAGATATTGAACAAAATCAATACCCAGCTGCTTGTCCGTCCTTCCGGCTTTCACTAGCACCTAGATAGACTTTATTTTTTTCGTCCCACAAGATAGCTTGATAGCCACCATATCCGCCGACATTGTACCCAACTTTGTGTCCCATTGTGACTAATTTTCTGATTACTTCGTATTTAAAACCTGATTCTAAATATAAGTCGCCACCATTGGTCATCTTTTCACCTGTAGGCTCTGAGCTACCTTCATGTTGGATTCGTGGCGCATCACCCGCTTCCTGCAGATTCATCCCGAAGTCAATAAGGTTGACTACTATTTGTGCATGCCCTTGAGGTTGCATTGCGCCACCCATCACGCCAAAACTCACCCAAGGTTTTCCATCTTTAGTAATAAAACATGGGATAATGGTGTGGAAAGGTCGTTTTCCTGGAGCATATTCATTATTATGTCCTGATTCTAGCGTAAACATTTCTCCACGGTCTTGTAGTACAAAACCTAAACCCGTTGGCGTCATACCGCTGCCCATACCGCGATAGTTACTTTGAATCAGTGATATCATATTGCCCTCTTTATCAGCAACAGTGAGATAAATGGTTTCTGGAGCTTTGAGTTCACCAGGATCATAAGCTTTGGCAGCACGATCAGCATTGATCAATTGATTTCTTTTGTGAGCATACTCCTTAGAAATCAATCCCTGAATGGGTACTTTGGCAAATTGCAAATCTGCATAATATTTAGCACGATCTTCAAAAGCCAATTTTTTAGCTTCGGTAAACAGATGAATGTACTCTGCTGAACCAAACCCCATTTTTTTAATATCGTAGAGCTCCAATATATTTAAAATCTGCAGCGCAGCGATACCTTGGCCATTGGGAGGCAATTCCCAAACATCATATCCACGATAATTAGTAGAAACAGGGTCAATCCATTCGCTACTATGCGATGCCAAATCTTCATAAGACAAATAACCGCCTTGGCGCTTCATGTAATCACCTATGGTCTTGGCCATGTCTCCTTTATAGAAAGCATCTCGACCTCCTTGAGCAATTTTCCTGTAGGTATTGGCCAGGTAAGGATTTTTAAAAATTTCTCCTTTAGCAGGAGTTTTGCCATTGGGCATGTACACTTCTGAAAATCCCTCAAATTTGGATAAGCTTTTAGAGCTTGCTGACAAATAATATGCAATTAACTCTGTTACTGGAAAGCCATTCTCAGCATATTGAATAGCAGGCTGCAATACATCCTTCCACGGCAAAACGCCAAATTTTTTATGTAATTGATCCCAACCATCTACAGCGCCTGGTACAGATACCGGCAATGGACCATGAGCAGGAAATCTTTTGATACCTCTCATAAAAAGTTCTTCTTTTGTCAAACTCTTTGGAGATCGACCACTGGCATTAAGTCCATGTAATTTTTGTGTTTTTGCATCCCAAACTATGGCAAATAAATCTCCACCTACGCCACAACCCGTAGGCTCCATGAGACCAAGGCAAGCATTGGCAGCGATGGCTGCATCTATGGCTGATCCTCCTTTTTTTAATATATCGATGGCGACTTGAGTAGCTAAAGGATGTGAGGTAGCGGCCATCCCATTTTGAGCTATAACCTCAGAACGAGTCACAAAATTTTGACCGGTCACTCTATCTTGACTTTTTAAACAAACCAAGGATAAAAATGCAACAAGAAACACAACTATCAGTCTATAATTGAACATTGTAATAATATTTTATTGATGCAAGAAATTTGTGAAATTGACATAAAGTTAGGTTATTTTTTGAATATTTATCAAATAGTTGAAATAATTGGAACTAATCGTCCTTATAAATTTGTTAAACCATTAATCAAATATATATTATTATGAATACTGATAATTATATTACCGTTCGTACTTATCACGACAATGTGTTAGGAGAGTTAGTACTTTCTGCACTCAATAATGCTGGTATAAAAACCTTCAGATTTGACGAGACTAATAGTATGATTCCTACCGAAAATATGTTTGAAATCAAAGTGCACGCATCTGATGTAGAAGAAGCAATTGAGATCATAGAAGCGCAAGAAGGATTATAATAAAGTTTTGATTAAACTTATTGCCTTAAAATCTTTTCCATTGCTTTTCCTTTTGCCAACTCGTCGATGAGTTTGTCTAAATATCTAATTTTTTGCATCAGTGGGTCATCTATATCTTCGACACGATATCCACAAATAATACCCGTGATTTTTGAAGTATTTGGATTGATACGAGGAGCGAGTTCAAAGAAGGTTTCAAAATCTGTTTTATTGTCAATGTGAAATTGTAATTCTCCTTCATTGTATCCAGTCAACCAATAAATGATAGTATTTATATCAGATGAAGTTTTTCCTTTTCTCTCTGCTTTGGTGACATAATGTGGATAAACACTAGCAAATGACATTTTGTATATCCTTGTATTTACCATATAAAGTGTAATTATTTTGAAAAATTAGATGAAGTTTTGTAAAGATTGATCAATACAAAACTTCATCTATCAAATATATTATTCTCTATTTAATTTTGCCAACAATCTAAGGAACTCAAGGTACAACCATACCAATGTAACCATCAACGAAAGCCCACAAAACCATTCCATATATTTTGGAGCATTGGACTCAGCCGCTTTGTCAAAATTATCAAAATCCAATAATAAATTCATAGCTGCTACCGCTATAATTGCTAAGCTGACACCTATGCCCAACATACCATTTGAATGTAACATAGGCATATTCCATCCGAAAAAACTACCCACAAAACTTATGAGATAGACAAAGAATATTGCTCCAGTGGCCATCATAACACCAGCTCTGAATTTTTGTGTAACTGTTATCAATCCCGATTTATACAAAAGTAACATAGATATCAATGTACCTAAAGTAAGACCTACTGCTTGCATTACAATACCATCCATCAACCCTGCGTACATTGCTGAAATCGTACCAAGCGCTAAACCTTCAAAAGCTGCATATACAGGTGCAGCAATGGGTGATGTATGCGGTTTGAAAGTAGCTACTAATACCGCTATCAATCCTCCAACCACACCTACAATCAATAAAAACATAGTAGGCATCATAAAGCTTAACCCACTCGTAACTAAGAGTATTGAGAACAATATCAAGGTTTTGTTGATAGCACCAGAAATGGTCATAACTTCTGCCCTATCATTCATATAATCTTGGGATGAACTGAGAGACCTAAGTTTTTCTTCGTTTAGGATTGGGTTTTTGGATTCAAAAAAAGACATAATTTTTAATTTTAAATGATTAAGAAAAATATAATTAACATTTCACTGTTATATAATACAAAAATTGTAAATAAGGTTTAACTACCAACTTATTTTGTTCCAAAGAGTTTTCATTAACAACGCAGTTAAAACTGCGACTGAAATTGCCAAAAGCGCATGAGTCATTTGTCCATATAAAATGTAACCCATGCCAAATAATAAAGCATAAACTCCTATACATCCAATGAACATCATCAAGATCTCTGTCGATAATCGTCCTGTAGATGTGTCTTTATGATCAATTACACCTTTACTACTTCCAGCTTTTATAATTGGTTTCCATCCCATGCCGTGAGGTCTAATCAATTTATAAAAATTGATCAACACATTTTCTTCAGTGGGCTTAGAAAGTAAAGTAGCAAGTATCCACGCTATAGTAGTTAAAAACACACTTATAACTAGCTTTTCATGGCTTTGTAAACTATCACCTACTCCAAACTTCATAAATAAAGCCAAAATGAATGAGAATACCATCGCTACTATTTCGCTTACGGCATTTATTCTCCACCAAAACCAACGAAGGATAAAAAGAAGACCTGTACCAGCTCCAATAGATAACAATATTTCAAAAGCTTCCAAGGCACTGCTTAACATTAACGAAAAAAGTGCTGCAAAAAACATAAGTAAAACTGTCGATAAGCGTCCAATTTTTACTAATTCTTTCTCAGATGCTTCCGGCTTTAAAAATCGCTGGTAAAAGTCATTGACTATATAGGAACTACCCCAATTGAGATGTGTGCTTATTGTGGACATTAACGCAGCAATCAGTGCGGCAATCACTAAACCTAAAAGTCCAGAAGGAAGGTATGAAAGCATGGCAGAAAATGCCAAATCATCTTTGACAAATGAAGGATCAATATTAGGGAATTTTACTGATATATCACTTACATTAGGAAATACTACAATAGATGCTAATGCAATCAATATCCAAGGCCAAGGACGAAGCGCATAATGTGCTACATTAAAAAATAATGTAGCCATAACTGCATTTTTTTCATCTTTGGCTGAAAGCATTCTTTGAGCGATATACCCACCTCCACCAGGTTCAGCGCCAGGATACCATACACTCCACCATTGCACGGCTATGGGTACTATAAGTAGAGGTACCAAAACCTCCATATTGTTCATGTCAGGAAAAAAACTTAATTTAGGTTGTACTGCTGGATTAGAAAGCAGGGCATCAAGTCCCCCTATTTCTGGCATATTGACTATATAAATACATGCCCAAACCATACCTACCATTGCCAACGTAAACTGGAAAAAATCTGTATAAATTACACCTTTAAAACCTCCAAAAGATGAATAGATGACCGTAACTATTGAAACAATAAGTACAGTTTTTACAGCAGAAAGACCAAGTAAAATTCCGCCTATTTTTATGCCAGCCAACATTACCGTAGCCATGATCATCACATTGAAAAATACACCAAGATAGATAGCTCTAAAGCCTCGTAAAAATCTCGCTTCACTACCGCTATAACGCAACTCGTAAAACTCTAAGTCTGTCGTAATGCCAGATCGACGCCATAATTTTGCATATACAAAAACAGTCAACATACCTGTAAGCAGAAATGCCCACCAAGCCCAGTTGCCTGATACTCCATTATTTCTTACTATGTCAGTCACTAAATTTGGGGTATCCGCAGAAAAAGTTGTGGCAACCATAGACACACCCAAAAGCCACCATGGCATACTCCTGCCACCTAAAAAATATTCTGCACTGTTACTTCCTGCCTTTTTTGTTACTAGCAGACCTATGACCATGGTCAGAATAAAAAATAAACCTATGATAACCCAGTCTAAAGTCAGTAAATGCATGATATTTTGTTTTGGTGAAAACAAAGATAATTCTATTTCTAAAATTGTAAACTTTTTTTTTATTAAATCAAAAGTTTGGAGCCATTCCATTTCACATAATCAACCTTGAAGGTTTATAATTTTTGCACTGCTAGTCATTCCTTTCATTTAAAGTATAATGCTGACTTTATTCAATATGGTTAATTTTCCAATTATCACTGTTATGACACTTGTGGTTTAATACTTTAAGCTATATTTGTGCCGTTTTTACCATTATTTAGGTAACATCTATCTCTGCCATGCGTTATATTAATCATAAGGAGATTCAAATCAATAATTTTGATATATTTTAGTAGAAAACAATAATTTGAGATTTTCATATAGGTATATATACAGTCAGGGCTTACTTACCGTTTTACTATTTCTTTTTGCAAGTAGTTGTTTGTCCATTTTAGTAGGGCAAGGTAAGAAAATCTCCATACATATTGAAAACAACCACATCTTTGATACTACCACTGACCCTGCAACGCAATATCTGAATGGGGATGTTAAGATATATCATGCGGGTACCTTTATGTACTGCGATACTGCAGTATTGCGCGGATCAGATCTAAGAATGTATTTTAATGTAGTACTTTTGCAAAATGACACAATTAAAATTTTTGCAGATTCTTTGAAATATAATGGAGATTCGCTTGTGGCATATCTGTATGGTGATATTATTTTGGAAAATGGGCCCAGCAAGAAACTTTATACGAGTTATCTCAAATATGATGTGAAAAATAAAATTGGATATTATACGCAAAATGCCAAACTTGTTGACAAAACATCTACACTTATCAGTAAACGTGGCAGGTATTTATTGAATGAAAAGACTGCTTATTTTTATGAAAATGTAAAAGCAACTGGTGATGATTTTATATTAGTTGGTGACTCACTTTCATACAATACCGTCACACAGGAAACAAAATTCTTATCAGCTGTGAGGATTATCCAAGATAGCAGTAATATTTACAGCCAAAAAGGTTGGTTTGATTTAGACGATAAAGTAGGTGACTTCATAGGCAATGCTCAGTATCAAAAAGGAGACACCAAAGCTAAAGGGGATACTATAACTTATAATGGCATTCTCGATCATATTACGCTCAAAGGTGATTCAATACTTGCTGAATATATTTCAGAAAAAGATACTGCTTACGCTAAAACAATCTTTTATGATAAAAAAAATGAAAATTTCCGATTAACTAAGGATGCGTATTATAAAGGTGATAAAAATGAAGTAAAAGGTGATCAAATATTTTATGACAAGATCACAGAAAAATTTAAAGTCTCAGGGCGATCAATAGTCAGTGATCCACCAACAATCATAGAAGCGGATACTTTGGATTATGACAAAACAATAAAATATGGTAAAGCCGATGGCCATGTTATCTGGCGGGATACATCTGCAAAAACGGCAATTTTTGCAGATCATTTGATCTATAATGGCAATGATAATTATATGAAAGCGACCAATGACACGCTTCGTCCGATGTTTACCACTGAAATAGATGGAGATACTTTGTTTTTGAAAGCAGATACCTTGCGATCATTCAGAATCATCAAAGAAAGGTTGATACTTCCTGATAAAAATGCAGTTCGACGGGCACAATCTGCTAAAAATAAGGTAAAAGTATCTGTAGATTTTTCAGAATCACAAATAATCAAAGATACAATTTCCGAAAATGATTCTTTATCTTTAATTCTAGATACTATATTACAGGAAATAGTGACAGATACTGTATTCACAGGGATAATGGATACGCTGGATTTTTTTATTGGTGATAATGATGTACGGATATTCAAGTCTGACATGCAAGCGGTGAGTGATTCTTTGGTCTTTAACAAAAAAGACTCTGTATTTACTTTATTCAATCTACCTTTTGTCTGGTCCGATAGTACACAGATAGCTGGTGATACAATAGATATATTTTTGAAAGAAAAGAAGATGGATAGACTGACTGTGAGAAATCAAGCTACCATTTTAAACAGTACTGATTTAAAATTTTTCAATCAAATACAAGGTAGATTTTTAGAAGCTTTCTTTAGAGAAAGTAAGATTTATAAGATGAATGTCAATGGCAATGGACAAATCGTCTATTATCTTACGGACAAAGACAAAGCGTACACTGGTGTCAATACTACGGAGGCAAGCACCATGACTTTTACGTTTGACAAAAATAAAGTGACTGATATACGTAATTATTTAGAACCCAAATCAAAGGTGTATCCTATGAAAGGCACAGACCATGAAGCTATCAAAGTTAAGGGTTTTAAGTGGAATATAGAAGCGAGACCATTATCAAAAGATGACTTATGATGTTGTGGGTTTCAAATGACTACGCTTCCACCTACGATGCGACCAAAGCCAATATTCGGGTCTTTGGTTTATCTCTTGCGATAGAATCTCAGTGTATTTCTGAGTGATCTCTCCAGTTTTTGAGGAGGAAGCATCTTGTGAGATAAGGTGAAATTTGATGGTGTAGAGCAGGGAGTTAGAGCCATCTTCAGGTATTTGTTCCAGATAAGCCACTGGCAACTGGTATCTTATTGCCAGTTTTTCTGCACCCATTAGCCAAGGAGTATCTTGGTTTAAAAAAGTGTTCCAATGTACACCATTCATGTTTAAGGGAGATTGGTCTCCTACAAAAAGAAACATACATTGTTCATCTTTTAGTTTAGCCATGACCCTTGCTGTCTGTTCTATGGGATAATTTTCCATTCCGAAACTTGATCTTAATCTGTACATAAGACGATCCATGTATGCATTGGAAATAGGTTTGTAAAATGCTATAACTCTACTTCGCACCAATGCCGGCAATATTGGCAAATTATACTCCCAATTGCCTGAGTGTGATACAAGTACAATTACACCTTTGTGTTCGGCAAAAAAAGTATGCCATTTTGTGTGATCATTTATACATACAGAACGAATCACTTTTTCTTTTTCCCATCCAGTTTTAAAGATCACTTCTCTTATATATCGGGTCAATATTTTATAGTAATTGTGTTTTATTTGATGTATCTCGTAGGAAGATTTTTTGCTTTTGAAAGAATTATTAAGATTGTCCAAAATTACTTTAGATCTATATCTCCAAACATATTCTATAAATATACGCAACTTCCACAATACCAGATGTATTATAAAAGGCAAATATCTTACTATAAATTTAATGAACAAATTCAATACTTGGCAATCTTTATTAAATACTTATTTTCCACTTATTCTGTTGGTGCTTCTAATAGAGCAAGTCTTGGGTAAGTATCATTAGACTTGTCCGTATCCGCCAGCCTTCCAGATATATCTATTTTAACATCTATGATATCTTTGAAGGATATTCCAATGTCTAATGTATAGGTAGGATGCGTCCAAGGCCAATCTTTCATTACTTTAAAATTATTAAAGAATCGATCAGCTATTTTCTCCCCACGCATCATTTCTAGGGGTATATAGAAATTGATTGTTTGACCATTTTTGGTTTTTACGGTGATATCTAGTGGCATTGGCATATTGCCTTTTCGTCTCACAATCAACGACTTCCCTTTCATATCTTCAAGCGCATAATCTATGGTATGGGTAGTATGTACAAAATACTCCTCAAACCAATCCAATTCAAGATCACTTGCTTTTTCCATAACTCTAAAGAAGTCATTGGTATTAGGATGTTTAAATTTCCATGTTTTAAAATAATCAAGCATACCTTTATCAAAGGCTTTTTCGCCCATAATATACCTAAGTTGCTCGAGCAATACTTCACCTTTGGTATAAGATGCAACACCATAGGCAGTATTGGTCAAAAAGTGGTCCGCGTGGGTAATTAATGCTTCTTCCTTGCCACTCAATGCGAAATTGGTATATCCACGTACAGAGCCTAGATGTGGGTTATCTTCTACTTCGCCAGGAAGGAGCTTTTTTGCCTTGAGATGATTCATTACTTCATTACTAGCATAAGATGTAAATCCTTCGTCCATCCAATGATAAAGTGCTTCGTTAGACCCCAATACCATTTGAAACCAAGAGTGCATGAGTTCATGAACAGACACACCTACTAAACTTATTAAATTACGTTCACCAGTGATGAGAGTCGCCATCGGATATTCCATACCACCGTCACCACCTTGTATGAAGGCATACTCTTTGAATGGATATTGCCCATATTTTTTATTGATGAAGTTGAAAGCTTCTTCCATGATGATTGGTAATCGTTCCCAATTATCAGTAGTCTTTTCTCCTGGCTGGTAAAAACATCTTAAAATAGTGCCATCTGCCATGGTGTGTACTTTTTGGATATAATCAGGGTCAGCAGCCCAAACAAAGTCATGTACATTTTCAGCTTTAAAATGCCAAGTAAGTTTTTCAGGTCTGGCTTCTGGCTCTTTCGGTGCATAACCATAACCTATTTCATCTTTGTTTTGAAGTATTCCAGTGGCTCCTACTTTATATTCAGAAGGCATAGTGATTTTCACATCAAAATCTCCCCATATACCATAAAACTCTCTAGCTACATAAGGATTGGCATGCCAGCCTTGATAATCATAGTTGCACATTTTGGGATACCATTGTGCCATAGAGTATTCGATACCTTCGCTACTGAAACGACCAGACCTCCTTATTTGGAGCGGTACTTGTGCCAAAAAATCCATCTCAAAAGTTACAGTGGAATGGGGCAAAATGGGTTCTGACAGTTTCACTTCCAATATTGTTCCTACTACTTTATATTCTATTGGCTTACCATTCATCTTTAGGGATTCGATCATTTGAAATCCCTGTTCACTTTTCTTAAGGCTTGCTATTCTGTTACCTACTCTCTTATCAGGGTCAGTGATGGTTCGCGATCGAACATCCATCATACTATTGGGCTGGAAAGCATTAAAATAAAGGTGGTAAAATACTTTTTTCAATGTATCTGGGCTATTATTTGTATATGCTAGAATTTGGTTCCCTTTTGCTTGATGCTTCTTGATGTTAAAATCAATATCCATCTTATACTTTACAGCTTGTTGCCATCTTTCTGGTTGTGCATTGCCCAAAATCCAAAACGACCATACTATAAAAATGCTTAATACAATTTTGCTACTCATGTTTGTGTATTATTACGCTTACTAATTTTTAAAATATTTTTTTGAAATTAAAGTTTGTTGGTTAAAATAGTAATATCTATGCTGTTGTCATCAGGCGCATAAATTTTATCTATTAAAGAGGTAAAACGTGGCCATTGATATTTGCGACTACAATACCATATAAATATTACACTGGCCAATATAAAACTTATTATCATCAACCAAGGTTTTATTTCGTCACTAATAAATAAAGTGTCTGTTTGCAATACACTTCCTTTATAAGTAAAGAGCGTAGCCCCACCAATATTGGTGGCAGCATGTACACCTAATGCCAATTCTAGCCCATCATCTAGGACTGTAATAATAGCTAAAAAAAGACCCGCTAATAAGTAATACAATTGCATCGTCCAAAAGCCATATTCTGCTACTTCAGGATTCGTTCCATGTACTAATCCAAAAAACACACTACTCAATAATATTGGAAGCCATTTGTTTTTCGTAAAGTAAGCGATGCCTTGCATGATGTATCCTCTAAAAAATAACTCCTCGAAGCTGGTTTGAATCGGTAAAAACAATAGAGAAATTACCAATAATATCATAAAACTACTCCCACTCCATCTAAACGTATAATTCTCAGGTGATATGATATAGTAAAGTCCCTCCATCAATAAAGTAAGTATCATCCAAAATCCAAAAGCAAATAATATTTTTCTAAAATCAACTGTCACTTTTGGTGTGATTAGGTCTTTAAAATTTTTATTGTGTAAATATTTGACAACTAAATATAAGCCACCTAAGGCAAAAGCAAAAATTATTATTAAGAGCAAAAATCCAACATTTTTATCAATACCCATTTGTTCAAAATTCATAGATGTTTCAAAATTTAAAAGATCTTCCGAACCCAAGGTGCTGTCTGCTGATAGTCTTGCATAGAGCACGGCAGTAAGTGGAATCTGACCTACAAAATAGGATACAACTACAATAGCAATGCCGAAAAGGTACTGATACCAATCGTTAAGGCCTTTGAAAGATTGATTTAAAAACATATATTTTTTAGTTTGAAACGTCAAAATTAATCTTTTTTTAAACAATTTAAATAGATTTTTAATTACAAAAGGATAGCTTTAGCAACATCCATTTGGTACTTTCTCAAAGATGTTATTATCTTTGCCGTATAATACTGATCAAATGGACGCAAAAAATAAATTTTTACCTGTAATCATATTAATGGTTATCGGAGCATTCGGAAAGTTGCTACCGCATATTCCTAATTTTACTCCCACTGAAAGTATTGCAATATTTGGTGCTGCATACCTTGGGTCAAAATACATGAAGTATATCATTCCTTTGGTAATACTTTATTTATCTGATTTTATTATCAACAATACGATAGCAAGAAGTTTTTTTGTAGAACAAGAAGGTATTGTTTGGTTTGATCAATATATGATATACAATTTTATTGCACTGGTATTTATAGTATTGGTAAGTACCAAGTTGCTTAAAAAAATAAATGCAACCAATGTTTTTTTGAGTATTTTGAGTGCTTCAATTATATTTTTTATGATAACAAATTATGGTTCTTGGGCGAGTGAAAAGTCAATTTATACCAATGATTTAAGTGGCTTATTGATGTCATATACTGCTGGAATACCTTTTTTCAGGACCACGTTATTGAGCAATTTATTATTTAGCACCATTTTGTTTGGAAGTTATGAAATGATACAAAGCCTTGTTTCTAAAAGAGCAGCTCAATTCGGATAACGACCCAAAAGATCCAAACTCTCTGAAGGAAGGTTTGGATTATTATCTTGAGGATGGTAATATGGTTTTTACTAGCTATTTTCTCACTAAAAGGGGATATTGTTGCGGAAGTGGATGCAGGCATTGCCCATATTCTTCCAATCCAATTAAAAAATATATTAATAATATTTCTTAAAAATTTGTTTCATGTCAATGAAATGTTATAAATTCGTACTCGATTAACCTTTTAGTATGACAGTAGGACGCATTTTCATAACAATATTTTGTATTTGCCTCATTTCATCATGGAGTTACGGGCAGCAAAAATTAAACGCTGAATCTAAAACAGCTAAAGTATTTTACATAGGTGATGATGAAAAATCTTATGAACGTTTGGTAGAGAGATACAATACCATGTTATTTACTGTTTGTAATAATAACATGGAGTTAGCATTTGATCATTGGTCATCTCTTTTAAAGGATATAGAAGATTACGCAAATATATCGGGTTTAGATTTAAAAGGAGTTAAATTATGGTTGAATGTATTTTGGGCAAAAGATGGTACGGTAGATCATATTGTATTCTACCCAAAACCTAACTCCAAAAACATGAATTATGATAATGTGAAGTTGATGTTAAATAATTTTACATCTACCTATCAAGCAACATTAAAATCTTCTACTAGCTTTTCACACTATGGAAGCGCATCATTTCCGATATTTAGTAAAGCTATCATTGGGCCTGAGAAATAAATGCTGATTTTTAATTAATATTTCCTCCTTATTCTATATTTATTATGCATTTTGTCTTTGCCTTAGATAAAACAAGACTTTTCAAACTTATACTCAGAATCACATCAAAATCGGTGTAATTTTCTTTGATTATGTGGGTTTTAAACTAGTGGGAATTAATAATCCTAGTAGGGAATATAGATATTTATATAAATGTATATCTTTGCTCTCTATCCAATTGGTTTTTAATAAATAGTATAAATACTGTATAATGTCAGTAAATAAGAGCTTGTTTCTTTGGTCCATAACAGCTGCACTTGCAGGGTTTCTTTTTGGGTTTGATACAGTAGTGATATCAGGGGCAGACAAGGCGCTACAAGAATTATGGCCAAGAGGTGATGTTTTCCATGGTTGGGTCATCATGTCGTCAGCACTTTGGGGTACGGTTATTGGAGCTATGTTTGGTGGGATACCAACAGATAGAATTGGTCGAAAACCAACACTTATTGCTATTGGGTTACTATATTTGGTATCTGCTATTGGTTCAGGTTTAGCAACAGATCCTTGGGTATTTGCATTCTTTAGGTTTATAGGTGGTTTAGGTGTAGGTGCATCAACCGTTGCAGCACCTATTTTTATATCAGAAATATCGCCAGCCAAAGATAGAGGCAAGTTAGTAGCGCTTTATCAGTTTAATATAGTTTTTGGCATTTTGATGGCATTTATATCCAATTTTTTACTAAAAGAATTTGGATCAGAACCTTGGCGCTGGATGGTAGGCATAGAGGCTGTGCCAGCATTAATTTACTTCTTATTAGTGTTTATCATTCCTGAAAGCCCAAGATGGCTTATAACAGTCAAAGGAAATATTGGAAAAGCAATCCCTACGCTAAAAGTAATGGATAGCAGCATGCCCATTGAAGATCAAATTAGGCAAATCCAGGCTGATCATCAGAATATAGAAACAACTGATACTATTTGGAATCTCAATTATAGATTCCCCCTTATCCTTGCTTTTCTGATATCCTTTTTTAACCAATTTTCAGGTATCAATGCCTTTTTATATTATTCGCCAAGGATATTCGAAATTGCAGGTTTGGGACAAAGTGGCGCACTATTGAGTAGTGTTGGTGTCGGTATAGTCAACTTAATATTTACGTATGTTGGACTAATGCTTATTGATAGATTGGGCAGAAAGCAATTGATGTATATAGGATCTATTGGTTACATTGTGTCATTGTCATTGGTATCAATAGCATTTTTTATTGGCATCCAAGGTATAAGCATTCCTATATTCTTTTTTTTATTTATTGCATCACACGCTATAGGACAAGGTGCTATCATTTGGGTATTTATTTCAGAAATATTTCCTAATCATTTAAGAGGTCAAGGCACTGCTTTCGGGACATCGGTACATTGGGTTTTTGCAGCACTTATACCTGCTATGGTACCATGGCTATTTAAAGTGATCGGTCCAGGAGTGGTTTTTGCAATATTCGCCACAATGATGGTAGGCCAATTGCTCTTTACCATTAAAATGATGCCTGAAACCAAAGGTATTTCACTAGAAGAGTTGGAGAAAAAATTTAAGAGAGTTAGTAAAACTGAGAAACATTAAGACACATTAATGAAAAAAGTAACCATTAAGGACATTGCTCGAATCTCAGGTGTCTCTAGAGGTACTGTGGACAGAGTCATAAACGGCCGTGGTAATGTAGCTAAAGACGTAGAAATTAAAATTCTTAAAATAGCAGATGATCTTGGATACGAAAAAAACCTGATGGCGAGTGCTCTTGCTATTAATAAAATTTATAAGATAGCGATAGTTACACCAAATCCAACTTGTGATCTATTTTGGGAGTTACCGCGCATAGGCATTCAAGATGCATTGGAATTCGTCAAACACTATGGTATAAAAGTAGAATATTTTGATTTTAATCTCTTTGATAAAGATGATTTTTGTATGCAGATGAGTAATGCATTGATCTCAAAGCCAGATGCTATACTCACTGCACCAACTTTCACTGCAGAATCATTAGAATATCTGGAAGAAGCTGAGAAACTCAATATACCCTTTATTACGATAAATACTGAACTCAATCATGCCGATGTACTTTGTTATGTTGGTCAAAACTCATTTAATAGCGGCAGACTGGCTGGAAGGCTTTTTCAGATGCGCCTGAAAACGGCCGACGAGATCATCGCATTCAATCTGGGCCACCAAATGTCCAATGCACAGCATTACTCTGATAAAATTAAGGGTCTTAAGTCTTTTTTTATTGAGCAAAAAATGTTAGACAATCCCATCCATTGTTATGAATTTGAAGCTTTTTTGGACGAAGTGAAAGTAAAAGAATTTTGGCTTTCAGTACAAAAGAAACACCCGAAAATGAAAGCTATCTTCTTTACTAATTCGAGAGCAAACCGAATAGTAAAACTAATTTCAGAAGAAGATATACATAAATATGTCATTATCGGATTTGATATGATTGAACCTAATATTAAACTGCTCGAAGACAATAAACTAGACTTTATTATCAATCAGAATCCAATACAACAAGGATATATGGGTGTCATAAATTTTGTACATCACTTTATACTCAAAAAACAGATTAAAAAAGCACAATACTTACCATTAGATATTGTATTGAAGGAGAATATGGATTTCTATTTGAAAAGTTTTGAGTACCGTTTGATATAAGATTTACTTTCGCTTTTTCTCAAAAAAATCTGTAACCATCTTACTACACGTATCGTGTTTGATGCCGAACTCAAGTTTTGTAGCTGGGTGAAGTAGGTCTTTACCATATCTCATAAATCCTCGCTTCTCATCACTAGCACCATACACTACACGATCTATCTGTGACCAATACAAAGCGCCGGCACACATAATACATGGTTCGAGGGTGACGTAAAGTGTACAGTCCTTAAGATATTTGCTTCCTAAATACGATGATGCAGCGGTAATGGCCATCACTTCAGCATGTGCTGTGACGTCATTGAGTATCTGAGTTTGATTGTGTGCACGTGCTATGATTTGTTTTTGGCACACGATTACAGCTCCAACAGGTATTTCACCAGCATCAGCAGCTTTTTGGGCTTCTTTGATGGCTTGCTCCATGTAATAATCGTCAGAATAGATGGTAAGCATACTTGCATTTTTAATGGAGCCGCAAGAACGGAAAATTGAATGAAATATAAAAATAAAAAGGCACACAAGTACTAAAACAAGCGTGCCTTTCTAAGTTTGAATAGTAATATTTTCCCTATTCTAATTTTATCAATTTATGAAGAGATGGGTTTTTACCATTTTCAAAAATTCTAACAACATAAAAACCATTTTGTAATTCAGTCATTTCTAGCTGACCATCTGTCGGTATTATTCCTGATTTTATTTTGATTCCTGCACCATTATACATCTCATAAGTTGCATCTTCATTAAGGCCAATCACTGAAATATTGGATGAAAATGGGTTTGGAATGACATTCAAATGTGAAACTGCACCATCATTGATTCCATTCACTATTTTTAAATCCCAAAAAAGATTAACATCTGCTGGATCAACATCTCCACTTTGTTTGATTTGGTTTGTTACTTCTTGGTTTAAGACCAAAACATCACTTATTATGGAATTTTTATTAGATGTATAGGTGAATTTTATAAAATCTTCATTATTCCTTAACGATATTCCCTGTGGAGTGCTTTCAAGATTAATAGCCCAACTGATGTATATTTTATCTTCACTAATGATTACATTTTTCTCTGCATCAAACCCGGATAAAACATCTGATTGTACGTTTTGTACAGTAATGCCTTTATTCTTGATATCAAACTCTAATTTTACAGCTACCAAACTTTGATTTCTATCGCTACTTAAAGATGTTTGATAAGACTCACCCTTGTTTAGAGCTATATCATCAGCTTTTATTACTGTAAATACTGGACTATTGGCATCCATTTCAGCACTGTAACTTCCATTGACGTCGCCTATTTTTATGCCAATAAATTTATTGTTATAAATAAGATCATTTGTATTAATATATTCTGTGTATGTACTCACTCCTGTATTGGAGATTTGATAATTTTTATCAATAAATTTCCAGACCTTGTTATCAGGCCAAGTAATTTGGCCATCAATAAACTTCTTCAATTCCGATAAATCACTTGCAGTTACTTTTCCGTCATTGTTGATATCTGCTGAAACCATCTGATAGGGATTCAATTCTCTTATTCCTAAAATTCCTTCGTAGATGGTTACTAAATCCATTATATCCACATCTTCTTTTGCATTCCCAAGTTTTGATGGTGTAATTGCAAAATTTGTCCCATTTGGTATAGTTATTTCAGTGCATCCAGTTTGATCCGTAAGCCCAAATCCCATATTAACATCTTTTATCGGTTCGCCGTAATAAGTATAGGCGCACACTTGGTTAATTCCGTCTATTGCTACTGTTATCGTTTGTATATAAGTAGCTAATTGTAATGTTTGCCAATTATAAATGGACCATGTTCTAATAATCTTTTTGGTATCATTATCAATGGTGGTCACTTGGTCTGAATATGTTTTTTCAAAGTTGTTACTGCAGTTTTCTACCAAAGTAGGTTCTACATCATTAGGATGTACAGCAGGGTTAGACCTTAACTCAATGAGAGAAACAGTGCCAAAACTTATTGTGATATCAGCAGGCCATTCTACTGCATCAGTATCCGTGTGACCAGATGCACAATCTCCAAATGGTGTATTCCACGGCTTAGTATCGCATATTTCTAAAGATTTTACAAAGACCCTAAATACCTGAACATAGGTATATGTTTTGGCATCTAACCAATCCAAAACAGTCCATGTTCTAATAATTTTTGTATCTAAAGAGTTTATCCCGTTAATGCTGATAGTTTGATCAGTATATGACATTAGGATAGTGTTACAATCAAAATTTACTATCTGTGGTTTGGTATTTTTTAATGCCACACCATGGAAATTGAATAAATTTTCAGGGGATACTTTTTTAATAAGATTATGATCGCAAACATACATATCAAAACCACATGGCCAATCTAAATTATCATTTTCTGTATAGCCTGAACTACAATCACCAGCTGTAGTTTCAGGGCATTTTGTATCACAAACCACAAATGGCTTATTACATGCATCTGTTTTTATCACATTAAGATGCCCCCAACATGTATTGTTTGTATTCTTATCTGTCACACTATAAAGAATAGTTTTGCCAGCATCATCCCAATTCAATTCTGGCTTTGGATAATTTAATCCATTATGAGAGAGCTTAACTTCAAAATTTGTGTTACAGCTATAATTCCCTTCCAACACCATAGCTGGAGTTATTGTTATGATACTTGTTGGAGCTACTTTTATTTCAATTTGATCATTACAAGCGATTGCATGGTTTATATTTGTTGTGGTATAGCTCACTTGCGTAGAAGCACTGACTGTATTACCCGCATTATCTTTTACTATAAGCTTTACTGTTGTTGGATTTGGGCTATTACATGTTATTTGACTTGGCACAATTTGGACAGAAGTGAAATCACAATTATCGGAGTATGTACCAACTTCATCTGCTGTTAGCACATAAGGCACTAGAGCATTTAGCACAATAGAAACATTGCCTTTCATTACTACAATAGGTGCTAGTTTATCTTGTATATCCACTACACATTCACATTGGCTGATGACATTATCTGCCCCAACTGCCGACAATTTCACTTTATTTTCACCCAAATCATCACAATCAAATGTACTTTTATTTAAAAATAAAGACACATAATTTATAGACATTTGGTTGACAGTAAGAGGATTTAGTGTTACAACAAACGGCGCAACTGAAGCTACCAAATTCGCTTTACAATTTGCAATAGGATGTGCATTATTAGCTGGCAATACACTAAATTCTGTCCAACAGACATTCTGTGTACTTATATTGGTTACACTAGCGGTATAAATTTTCGATTGCGCAGAGTAATTTATTTTGTTACCCACGACAACATTATTGTTTTGATCTTTGATTTCCAGTGTGTATTCTTTATCATTTACATTGGAAAGATCAATAAAATCGGATGGATACATTTGAATATTTTTCCCTGGCTGCATACTGTATTTCAAATCTGCTTTGCATGTAAATGCTTGACCATAAGATAAAGTAATGCTAAAGATTAAAAATAAAATTTGAATAATTAATGATGGTTTAAACTGTTTCATGATTTGTTGTTTTTTATACCTTGATTAGGTATGGATTAATTAATGTAAATGAGAACTATTCATCTATTGCGCAATTGGACGAGTTATTTTATGGTGTAAAAAATATTCGATAACCTAAATTCATACTTAAAGATGAAAGAGATTTATTTATAATGTTATTATTATAAGTAAGTCGCAAGTCGCTTTTGTCATACATAAGTCCAGCGTAAAATGCTCCAGTGCTTCGCAAATGCCATTCCCATGACATACCTCCATTCAAGCCCAATTTTAATGAGTTGTAAGGACTACTACTAAAGTCAAATTTTTGGAGATGATTACTTTGGTTTACAAAGCCTCCTTGCGAACCAGACCAGCACTTTAGCATGACGCCACCATCGATAAATAATTTATGTCGATTGGCCTTCAATATCAAATATCTAATATTTATAGGAAGGTCGATACTATGGTGATATGTGTGCCAAGATGACCTTTTATTAGTGACTTTTGTGCTTGAAACAGCTCCAATGATATTTGTAGCTTCTCCTTCTGGATTAATGTTAATTTCGGTCACTCCATTTTTCGTAATTAGTGAGAAATTATTGGATTCATGGATGATGTGTGTACTATATCGACTATATTTTAATCCAGTCTGGATGTACCATTTATTGGTTATTGCAAAATCTGTAGCAATGCCAATAGTAAGGTATTCAAGTGATTTTTCAGATGTGTTTAGTAGTATGTCCAAATCATTTTCGAGCTGTGGAGCATGGAATTTATTATTTGAAATACCTACGCCTAAACGGAACAGTAAATTGATTTTTTTTCTTTTTGACACAATAATTTTAGGAGCAAAAAATGATGGCGCATTGAGAAAGACAAAGTTCACATTAGGCAATGATAAAATAGTTTCTTGGCTTTTTGCTTCAGTATGAATCAGATCTTTGATCTTTTCTTCATCGTTATTTATATTAATACTATTCAAACTATTGAGTGGTGCAACATCACCGATACTTTTTAATTCAGTGTGAATATTGATTTTATTAAGATTGCCAATCTCAGACTGGTCAACTGTTTCTAATGCGTATTTAGTTTCTTTTGTTAAATCAATATCCTTGGAGATCAGGTCAGCACTCTTACTTTTTACTTTAACCAAAGAGACATTATTGATTGGAGTGCGTACATTAAAATAGGTTTTTTTATCTTTAGGATGCTGTTTAATTTGTTCTAACTTTGGATCTGGAATATCATTTTTTAGAGTATTTGCAATTTGGTCGTTTTGTTTAATATTGACTACTTCAAGCGATTTTACTTTGGGTTTAGTAGGACTTTTTGGATCAATAATTAAGTATGCACTAAAGCCAATAAAGGCAAATCCAGCAAGCCAAAACCAAAATATTGGTCTTCTTTTTGTTTTACTTGGTACATGAGGCTCAAGTTGATTCCATAAAGATTCGAAATCAATGGGGCTTTCATGTTCAGAAGCTGTTTTTTTAAAAATTTTATCTTGTTCCACCATATTATTATGCTGTCAATTGTACTTTATATTTGATAAATAAGGCTTGAATCATTTTTCTGGCTCTGGATAACTGTGACCTTGAAGTACTTTCACCTACACCCATCATTTCCGCTATTTCTTGATGAGTATATCCTTCAATCACATAAAGGTTAAACACTAACCTATATGGTAAAGGGATTTCTTCAATTATTTTTATTATCCCAGCTTCATCTGTCAACATGATGAAATCTTCTGATGCTAATTCTTCATATTCATTTATATCTACATCCAAGATCAAGTGCTTTTTTCTGATCTCCTTTAAGCATGTTGTGGCGGCTATTCTGCAAAGCCACGATTTGAATGAACCTGTTTCCTGATATTTCAAAATATTATTAAAAATCCTAATAAAACTCTCTTGAACCATATCTTCAGCCTCATGTCGGTCACCAATATAGCGCATACACACAGACATCAAGGCAGGCGAATAGACTTTTACCAGCTCCTTAAATGCTGTCTTGTCGTATGCTTTACACTTTTGTATGATATCTGTTTCAGTCATGAAAGGGCTATGATTAATACTCTTTTTTTACTTGAAATTCACCTTCAATGTTTTTATATCCAGCAGTAAGTGGTTCTAATGTTTTCACCCAAAATCTACCTTTAAAATATCCCCTAATAATTTGATCTTCATTGTTATCAAAATGAGTTATTACAAATTTTTCAAATCCACATCCCTGAGTGGAAGTTGGACAATAGACTTCATATCCTTTTCCTTCAAATGATTTTTCTTTTAGTAATATATTCAATTGATTATCCATTTTTTCCCCAATACCGTTATCAGGTAGTATAATATTTAAAGGTATTTCAGACGTTCCATTTTGTAAGGCTTGGATAACTAATCTTCCATCCATATTTTTGCTACTTTTGGTATCCCAGTACATCTTGTTTTCCCCATCAATGATGAGATTAAAATAAGGATTTTTAGCTTGGGAACACACAAACCAGGTACCGGTCTCTATGATGTCTGTTACCACCCAATCTATCTTATCTCCTTCCTCATCTCCACTTAGATCGGATGTAATTAGTGATACATTTGGTTGATCACATGTTGCAACCCATAAATCAATATTATTACCATTGGCATAGTAAAATTCATTAGTACTACTCAAATTTGTTAAGATATAATTACTAACGTTTTGACCTTTGCAATCTTTAACTTTACCTTTCAATTGGGAAAACAAAGATCTCTTCTCTGTTAAATCAATTTTTAAATTAGTCATTTCAACATTTGATGTCTCCACGACAAAGTTATAAATATCACCACATCCTGCGCTTATTGCCACAGGAATGGTACTTTGAGCTGGTAAAAAAGCTGACCAATAGCCAGACGTTGAAGTACTTATATATTGTGGATTGTCTTTTCCTAATTTTAGGTTCAAATTTGATATTCCTTGTCCATTTAATATTGTTTGTCCACTGACGTAGATACCTGGCACATTTTCAGCTATACAATAGAATCCAGATTGTATATGCTTGAATTTTGTATTATTTTCAATGATATCAGTAGTAACTTCCTTCCAAATGGCTGCTTCTATATCACAAAACCATAGCTTTACGCTACCTTTAGTTATATTATCTAATGTTCCTTTTATTGACATTATACACTCTACATCTTCATTTAATGATGAGCTCATATTTATATAGAATGCTTTTGAAATATTTAAAAAATATTGAAGCCCATTTTTAGCCTGCCCTATTCTAACAGCAGGAATGGCTGTAACATGATATTGGTTTGCTAGTGATGTTGCATACCATGTTGCATGTATAACGTCGTTATAACTGTTTGATTTTGTTTTGTAAGAATCAGGTTGAGGTACTAATTTTACATCTTGATCTATATCCAAAATAGTAGATACATTATGTCCAAATGTTTGTTTTTGTTTATTTTCAAACACTGTGAGTACTGAGTAATTGATGGTGTTTTCAAAACCAGAAAGTAAATAGTTATTATCAAATCCTTTCTTGTCAGTAACAATCATTCTCTCACCATATTTATTAATATTGTTAGCTTTAAAAACTATCAAACCGCGGTTCGTTGAACTTCTTAGTTGTTGATTGAAATTTGCAGTGAAGTCTTTTATTTCTTTACCAAACTCATTGATGACTTTTGCTGCGTGGGTGGTTGAAATAGTTACTTTGGGTGGATCAGATATTTCTATTTCCGTTACCACCTCTTCATTTTGGTGACAACTGGATAATGTAAAGAGAGCCCCTAAACTAAAAACCATGATTAAAACTGTATTATTCATTTTGCCAAATTCTATTTACATTCTTATAATCCATAAAGAATATAAAACGCTGCAAGAATTTATATTTTATTGTAAAAAATTCTTCAATAAGTGAGAGCAAACCCCAATGACTCGAAAAGAATAAGCTTAGTTATAACTAAAAAAATGGGATCCTGCTTGTTTGCAAGATCCCACTCTTTATATCACAACAAATGTTTGCTATTTTTTTGCTGCTAATTCAGCTATTTTGTGCTCCAACTCAATCTCGTCACCTGGATTATAACCATTGTGGGCATAGACTATTTCGCCTTTTTCATTAAGTAGAAATGTCTGAGGAATGGTTTGGAAATTTAATGCTTGCTGCAATTCTTGTTTACTATCTGCTAAAACGGTAAACTCCCAACCTTTGCTTTGAACCATGGCAGGAACTTTTGTTAAACCACGCGCATCGTCAATAGTTATAGCTAGTAATTGTACATTATATTTTTCTGCCCATTCACCATAGACTTCATTGATGACATCCAATTCTCTTTTGCAAGGAGTACACCAAGTTGCCCAAAATGATACTACTGTAATTTTTCCCTTTGATGTGTAATCGTTGGTATTAACAGTCTTCCCATCTAAAGTTTTGATATTTATAGATGGAAATGGATTGTTGTTTGCAGATATATAACTTACCTGGAAAACAAGTACAAGCAGAGTAAAAAAAGTATTTTTAATATTCATTTTATTATTTTCTTATAAGACCTTAAAAAATATTCAAAAGTAACAAAGACTATTTAACTTAACTTAATTTTAACTAAAGTTGAAACCAAAGAGTTTTGATGGGACATTGATTAGTCAAGTGATTGATTATCAGTTGCTGCTCGCTTTACGAGTTCTTGATATTCTCTAGCGGATAGCCCATCCAAACAGAAATCAATAGGATTGATAGCCACACCATTGAGCCATACTTCATAGTGTAAGTGGTCACCAGTTGAAGAACCTGTATTACCAACTTTGCCAATGGTTTGACCTTTTTTGACGATGGCGCCTTCCTTTATCTCTATAGAGTGCATGTGAGCATACAAAGTCTTATAGCCATAACCATGATCTATTAAGACATGTTTGCCGTATCCACTACCTGTTTTATTGATAGATACAACTTTCCCATTGCCTGTTGCTTGTATATCAGTGCCCTTCGGAGCAGTAAAATCAATACCTTTATGAAATCTTCTTAATTTGTGTATCGGATGAATTCTCATCCCAAATCCCGACAAAAATTTAACATCTTTTTTTAGTGATGTTTCTCTAACAGGCTTGATAGAAGGAATAGAAGCCAATTTTTTCTCTTTGACGACTGCCACTTTATAAAGACTATCCAATGATTTTTTTTGTATGTCTATTTTAATTTTTAGTTCTGCTACTTTTTCAAGGTTATCTTTTATTAATTTTCCTGTTTCTTTAAAATTTTCTAAGGATTTATATTTGTCGTGACCACCAATACCACCATTCCAAAGCCCATCATCTATAGGTTTTACACCTAAAATCATTCTATTGATCTGATTATCTTTTTCGTGCAAAGATTCTATGGTTTCAGATAAAAACTTTAATTCAGATTGTAATTGACCTAAATAGAACTCTGCTCTTTTTTTATCATCTTCCATCACTTTCTCCTTAGGTGTAGGAAAGTATTGGTATGCGACAACAAACATTATTACCGCTGTGGTAATAACCGCTGAGGTAAAATATAAACTTCGTCTAAACTTATCTTTACGAGATAATTTATGCTCTTCGTATTGCAAAGTATGCTCGTTATATACGTATTTTACATTCTTCATTTATGCTTAGGTTTACATTGGAACAAATCAATTGGGTTAATGATTTGCCAAAAAATACGGATATGCTATGAATTAAAAACAGTGTAAAATTAATACTTTTGCGTAAACTGACCAAATATTTGTATATTAAATTTTAAAATATTTGGATAAAATGTTTGGTGATTATTGATATATTTAAAATATTATACAATCAACTAAATCATATACAATTGCAAACGTATATAATAATTTTAGGATAAGTTTTCTTAAATTTTTCACAATATTTTGAATTGATTCTGATAGACTAAGATTTGAAGTTAAGATATAAATACTTATTAAAATATCAAAATTGTGAATCGACTAAGGATTTATTGCCAAATGCTTGTGATAAGAATTACTATCTAATTATTGTTGTAATAAAACAAAACGTGATAACTTCAAGAGGAGATATAACAATTCCTATCACCTCTACAAAAGTAAACCAATTTAAGCTAAGGCTTGATAACTTGATTGTTAACATCATCATTCAATACCAAATCATGGTCATTGAAATTTATTTGATTAAGTTTAAGTAACATTTGGTCTCTATATTCAAAGTACGCAGGCAACTCTGTCATATTCATTGGTTGAGCTGTTGGCAATTTTTCTTTTAGATGGTTGACTTGGCGGCCATTTTTCCAAAATCGAAAACAAACATGTGGTCCAGTAGATAAACCAGTTGAACCCACATATCCGATGGTTTGTCCTTGCTTTACTCTAGTACCTGGTCTGATTCCTTTTGCAAATCTTGACATGTGAAGGTACTGTGTCTCATATACATTATCGTGCTTGACTTTTACAAAATTACCATTACCACTTGTATAGGATGAATTAGTCACTACACCGTCAGCTACAGATCTTATCTCAGTGCCATAAGGGGCAGCATAGTCTGTTCCTAAGTGAGGTATTGTTTTACCCTTTATAGGATGGAATCTTCTCAAATTGTAATTGGAAGATATTTTGGAAAACTTAACTGGTGCTTTCAAAAATGTTTTTTTTGCTGGTCTTCCTTCAGCATCAAAATAGCCTTCATAATCTTTTGTTTTATAAAGCATAGAATAACTTGCTCCGTTATCATTGACATAACTTGCTGCTATCAATTTACCCATACCTATTAATTCACCATCAATATACTTATTTTCATATATCAACTTAAATTGGTCGCCTCTTTTCGTGTGATAAAAATCCACCGAAGTAGATAATGCTTCTTCCATCAAGTCAATGACTGATGGATTAACTCCTTGTTCTTCTAAGGCTTTCCAAAGCGAAGTATTTATTTTACCATAAGCAAATTGCTCACATATTTCTATATTTTTCTCTACAAGATTTACAGAGACAGAATCTCTCAAATCATAAACTACATATTTATACTTATCCGGTTCATAAACTATAGCCAATGGCTGTGCGTCACATTCATGTTTTTTGATAATGTGGTACTTTGCGCCTACTTGGATATTCCTGATATTAAAGATATTTTTCGCTTCATGCTCAATTAACATGATCATATTGGTAGTAAGGCCATTTTCACTCAAAATACTACCAAAAATATCATTTTTCTTAATAACATTGGGTTGTATATGTACAGAATCAGGATTGAAACCAAACATACTTTTTGAACTATTTCGTGCTAATTCAACTTTGCTTTCTGATTGCCCTTTGGATTGATCAGCGTGGTATCCTAAAATTACTATTGAAGCTATAAATAAAGAAACGAAGATGTCTATATAACGTTTTTTTAGCTTACTCATTTTTAATGGTGTAAGTTCCAAAATACAAAAGGTTTTGACGGATTGAAAAAAATCTAAAATTCTCTTTTTTGTCTTAACGACGACGCAAGATAGTGCCAACATCGGAGTTAGCCAAAAAAATTATGTTAATATTTCCTAAAAATATGATTATCAATGTAAGGTATATAGAAAAATTTAGATTTTGGATCAAAAATTTTGCATAAATATTAAAAATAAATAAAATATGTATTATAATTTTAATCAATAATTTAAATATATGTATTAGAAAATATTTTATTTTGTATCCTAAAATATTTATTGCCAATAATTTTAATCCAATATTTTTTGTTACTTATATCTAAAGCTGACACCATTGCCCCTTTTTAATTTTCCTGGACATATCCACGCAGTTTGTTGCGCAAAAAAAACTTAAATTTGCCAATTTTATCGTCCGGTCTTTCGTCCTTGACGGTTAATGTCATGATGGTATGTAATTTAGGTGCATATATAATCTAAGTACTTACAAAATGCCAATCCTAATCTCAAAATTGTTCTTTGATTTTCAATATAAGATAATCAGTATTTAAAAAAACTGATATCATGAATCTGATTATTAGTAATGTGAGTGATCAAATAACGATGACCTAATCTTCCAAAAAATAAAAAATAGGTAAAATTATTTTTTCCATGGAAGTGATTCTATCATGCTTTTTAATTTTGCACTAGCTACTGATGTTGCAATACTCCTTACCATTCCTTCTCGAATTCAAATTGTCTTTGTGACTTTAAGGCTAAGATTTCTTCAAGGATCTAATTTATGATACATAACTCTCCAAAAAAATTAAAAGAGTTAAAAAGCTTATGAATACCTTTCTAACCAAAATCACCCTCGATTATTTGTTTTACAATCTTTTGAGATGTAACTTTACCATTTTAATAGATTTTAAATGGCACACAAAAAGGTCATATCACCAGAAGGGATACTTTTAAAGGAAAAGTATGGAAGGGAAGACTTAATAAATATCCCTCATATTGGTTTTCAAGCTGGTATGCCACCCTATTTAAGAGGACCGTATTCTACAATGTATCTCACTTCACCATGGACAATACGCCAATATGCAGGCTTTTCTACTGCGCAAGAGAGTAATGCCTTCTATAGGCGTAACCTAGCAGCTGGACAAAAAGGTCTCTCCGTGGCTTTTGATTTGGCAACGCATAGAGGGTATGATTCTGACCATCCAAGAGTGCCTGGAGATGTAGGTATGGCTGGCGTAGCGATTGATACTGTAGAAGATATGAAAATTTTGTTTGACGGCATACCACTAGATGAGATGTCAGTATCTATGACAATGAACGGCGCTGTAATTCCGATTTTGGCTTTCTTTATCGTGGCTGCTGAAGAACAAGGTGTCTCTATGGATAAATTGACTGGGACAATACAAAATGATATATTGAAGGAATTTATGGTTAGAAATACCTATATCTATCCACCTGGACCTTCCGTGAGAATTATTTCTGATATCTTTGGATTTACAGCTGCCAATATGCCTAAATTCAATAGTATCTCTATAAGTGGATATCACATGCATGAAGCAGGAGCTCCTGCAGATATTGAACTAGCCTATACACTCGCAGATGGTGTAGAGTACATAAGGGCAGGATTAAAAGCTGGATTAGACATCGACAGTTTTGTATCTAGGTTTTCGTTTTTTTGGGGCATTGGTATGAATTTTTTTATGGAAATCGCCAAGATGCGCGCTGGTCGTTTACTTTGGGCTAAATTAGTATCAGATTTTGGTGCTAAAAATCCGAAAACCTTGGCACTACGCACACATTGCCAAACATCAGGATATAGCCTAACAGCGCAAGATCCTTTTAATAATATCTCTAGGACTTGTATCGAAGCCATGGCAGCTGTTTTTGGTGGTACTCAATCCTTACATACCAATTCTCTAGATGAGGCCATCGCATTGCCAACTGATTTTTCCGCAAAAATAGCTCGTGATACCCAAAAATATTTGCAAACGGAAATGAATATCCTTTCTGCTGTAGATCCTTTGGGCGGCGCTTATTATGTGGAGACACTTACCAACGAATTAGTAGAAAAAGCTTGGAAACACATCAAAGAAGTAGAATCGCTAGGTGGTATGACTTCAGCTATTGAAGCAGGAATTCCTAAAATGCGGATAGAAGAAGCTGCTGCTGCGAAACAAGCAAGGATAGATAGTGGGAATGAGCATATTATTGGCGTAAATCTATATGTAAAAGATGAAGAATCTGAGCTTGATATTTTGAAAGTTGACAATTCCAAAGTTAGGATAGAACAAATCAATAGAATTAACCAAATAAAAGCTTCACGCAATAATGATAAAGTAAAAGTTTCTTTAACAAAACTCACTGATTGTGCAAAGTCTGGTGAAGGTAATTTATTAGCACTGGCTATTGAAGCAGCACGACAAAGAGCTACTTTAGGAGAGATATCTATGGCGATGGAAGAAGTTTTTGGCCGATATACTGCCACCAATAGAACGATCACAGGCGTATATGCAAAGGAGATAAATATGGATAAGAAATTTTCAGAAGCTTTGGCACTTTCTGATCAGTTTGCCACACTCGAAGGCAGAAGACCACGGATCATGATCGCAAAGCTCGGACAAGATGGTCACGATAGAGGAGCAAAAATCATTGCTACTAGTTTTGCAGATTTAGGTTTTGATGTGGATATGGGTCCTTTATTCCAGACGCCAGAAGAAGCTGCCAGGCAAGCGGCAGAAAATGATGTCCATATCTTAGGTATATCATCACTAGCAGCAGGCCATAAAACTTTAGTTCCAGATACCATAGCTGCACTAAAAGAAATAAACAGAGACGATATAATTGTAATCGTTGGTGGTGTCATCCCTCCACAAGATTATCAATATTTGTATGATCAAGGTGTAGCTGCTGTTTTCGGCCCAGGTACAATCATTTCAGAAGCAGCCTCAGAGATTCTGAAATTGATGATCAAAGGAAATAGCGTCTGATGTTTATTAAAATACAAGCATATTTTGGCAAGCTAATGTTAAAAACATACCTACTTCTACAATGATCATAAAATCTTTTGCATTGAGCAATAAAATGGTAGTATAATCACTACCTACATCATAAATATTCCATTGTTTGTCGAAACATTTTTCAGATTTGGCAATTTAATACATATCTTTGACCAAGAATCAACAAAACAATGATGAATGTATTATCACTACAAAACGTAGTCAAAGCTTATGCCAATCACATAGCCGTAAACGATGTCAGTTTTGATGTCAAAGCAGGTTCTATTTTTGGGCTATTAGGTCCCAATGGTGCTGGTAAAACATCTCTCATACGGATCATTACGACAATTACTGCAGCAGACACAGGCAAGGTATTTTTAAATGGTCATCCACTAAATCACCTTCATCCCAATGAAATAGGTTACATGCCCGAAGAAAGAGGGTTGTATAAAAAAATGAAGGTAGGTGAACAATTATTATATCTTGCACAACTCAAAGGGCTCAGCAACAGAGAAGCCAAAATCAAACTAAAGACGTGGTTGGAAAAGTTCGATATCCTTAGTTGGTGGGATAAGAAGATAGGCGATCTATCTAAAGGAATGAGCCAGAAAGTCCAGTTTATTGCCACCATCGTTCATGATCCAAGTCTGATCATACTTGACGAACCATTTTCTGGTCTTGATCCTATCAACGCTAATCTAATCAAAGATGAGATATACCAGCTTAAAGAAAAAGGAGCCAGTATTTTATTTTCTACACACAGGATGGAGCAGGTAGAAGAGATATGCGAAGATATCGTTTTGATTAATAAAGGTAAAATTCTATTGTATGGTGGTGTCAATGCCATAAAAAATGACTTTAAAGAGCATAAATTTAGCGTCAAATATAGTGGTGATTTATCTTCACAATTGAATTCTGCTGGATACGATATTATCAGCGCAATGGGCAATGAAATCATATTTAAAGCACAAAATGGACAATCATCCAATGACCTGCTAAAAGGATTAATCAGCCATAATGTAAATATTATTAGTTTCAATGAGATATTACCTTCTCTCAATGAAATTTTTATCACTAAAGTAGCATCAAGCAATGAATAAAATATGGTTAGTCACTCAGCGAGAATATCTCACGAGAGTCAAAAATAAAACGTTTATCCTTACTACATTACTTACACCATTGGGCATATTAGTATTTATGGCCGCAGTGGTATTCGTAATGAGCACAGGATCAGACAAGGCAAAAACTATTAACGTCTTTGAGCCAACCAATCTATTGGAAAAGGAATTGATATCAAGAGACAATCTTACTTTTAGTTTTAGTAATGAAAGCCTTGAAGCCCAAAAAGAATTGTATAAAGCAAAAAAAATCAATGGAATCATAGAAATTCCAGCGCTTACTGATTCTTTAGCTTCAAAATATTCATACAAATACCATGCAGATAAGCCACTAGCTATGGATGAAAGTTTTGCTATCGACAAAGCTATTGGTAAAAAAATCAGAAATTACAAGCTGAAGAAATTAAATATAGATGAGACCATGCTTAAAAATTTGGATACTGATGTTTCATCGATACCTGTTACCATCCTAGAAGACAAAAAAATAAGTTCCATAACCAATGTAGTAAGTTCTGTTCTTGGTGGTGTAGTAGGATATGCTATGTTTTTTATCATTCTTTTTTACGGGATGCAAGTAATGCGATCTGTGATGGAAGAAAAAATAAATCGTATTGTAGAAGTACTCATATCTTCACTAAAACCATTCGAACTTATGATGGGGAAAGTGATAGGTGTAGGCTTAGTAGGGCTTACGCAGATTGGTATATGGTTAATATTAATGCCATTGATATACATTATTGGTGCTGCGTTATTTGGTGTCAATGCTGATGGAATAGGTTCTCTCGCTACAAACGATATGCCAATAGATCAGATGGCGCTGTCTTCACAAGACAAAATAAGTCAGGTTTTTTTTGAGCTTAAATCCATGAATTGGTGGCTCATTTTACCACTTACTCTTTTTTATTTTCTTGGCGGTTATTTTGCATATTCTGCGATATTTGCAGCCATAGGGTCTGCTGTCGGCGAAGACATCAACGATGCAAACTCTTTGACGTTGCCTGTGATGATGCCTTTGATGTTTTCAATGTATATCGGTATCAGTGCAGTCAATGCACCCGATAGTAGCCTAGCTGTATGGTCTAGTATGATACCATTATTGTCATCAATAGTCATGCCTGTCAGACTCCCATTTGACCCACCTTGGTGGCAGATTGCTATCTCTGTAGTATCTTTGATTATCTTTAGTGTCTTGGTAGTATGGCTTGCTGCGAGGATATATAGAGTAGGTATCTTGATGTACGGCAAAAAAGCAAGCTTTAAGGAACTCGCAAAATGGGTTTTCTATAAGGGATAAACCACTAAATGTTGCAACGATTGGTATTGCTTTACGCATTTGGCCTATTAAAGAAATTAGTATTGGCAATAATTGGATGAATAATAATCGTACTTTTGTGGTATGAAAGCAAAAAAATCCTTTGGACAACATTTTTTGGTCAATGAATCCATAGCTGAAAGCATAGCCAATAGTCTCGAAATGGCTAGTGAAATCAAAAATATCCTTGAAATAGGGCCAGGTAAAGGTGTATTAACAAAATACCTTGTTAAACAAGATACCAATTTAAAGGTAGTTGAAGCAGATCAAGACATGGTGCATTTCCTCACTACCAATAAAATACTGGCAGAAAATCAAATCATTTTTTTGGATTTTTTGAAGTTAAACATGCACAAAGTATTCGATGGTCAGCCTTTTTTGATGATAGGCAATTACCCATACAATATTTCGTCGCAGATACTTTTTAAAATGGTCAACACCAAAGAACTTGTCCCAGAAATGGTGGGTATGTTCCAAAAAGAAGTGGCCGACAGAGTAGTCGCACCTCCAGGATCCAAAACGTATGGTGTCATCAGTGTATTGGTACAAGCATATTATGAAGGCAAGACGATCATAGATGTAGCACCTAATTCTTTTAGTCCACCGCCCAAGGTACAATCTAGTGTTATCAGACTGGTAAGGAAAGAGAATTATACCCTTCCATGTGATGATAGACTATTTAGAAATGTGGTGAAAACTGCATTTAATCAACGTAGAAAAATGTTAAGGAATACCTTAAAACCATTGTTTAAAGAAGAATCTTTAATGGAAGACCCATACTTTACTCAAAGACCTGAGCAACTAAGTGTACAAGATTTTGTTGATATTACATTAAAATTATCCAAATTAAATAATCAGTAAATTTATAAATATGAGTCTCGAAATCCAAATAGCAAACGATCTTAAAGAAGCTATGAAAAATAAAGATCAAGCTGCACTTAGATCTGTTAGAGCCATCAAAGCAGCTATTCTATTATTCAAAACGGATGGTAGTGGTAATGAATTGAATGAAGATGCAGAAATAAAATTGTTACAAAAATTGGTCAAACAACGTCAAGATTCTTTAGATATTTACAACAAACAAGGTAGAGAAGATCTTGCTGTGACAGAAAGAGAAGAGATAGCCATCATCCAAAAATATCTTCCTGAACAACTGTCTGCTAATGAACTGAAAGCCGCTTTAACAGCTATCATCGAAGAGACAGGTGCTACTTCAGGCAAAGATATGGGTAAAGTTATCGGCTTGGCTAATCAAAGACTAGCTGGTAAAGCAGAAGGTAAGGTGATCGCAACAATGGTAAAAGAATTGTTGGGATAAGTGCCAAGACTTAGTTTAATAAAGTAAATATCATAGTGTCACTAGCCTATTAATGTTGGTAAACTATTATTCTAAAACTAAAAATGCCCTTATGTTAGTCAACAAAAGGGCATTTTGCCGCCTGGGGGCCCGCGGGGTGGGGGGGGGGGCGGGTTTGTTGGTGTGTTTTTTAGTGTTCGCGGGGGGTGGGTAATTAATTAATTGAAATCCTACTATTTTATCTGTTTTGAAATAGTTTAGTAAAATTTAAGACATTCTATTGCATTTCAAATTAGGGTTTTGCTTCTTTAAATGCCTTCTCGAAATCTCCCGCTTTGACAAATACCATTTTTGAAGTATCTAAATGTTTTGTCATGATTTGATTGATTTCTGCAACGGTAAGTTTCATTATTTTATCTTCTAGTGCTTTGTCCCACATCATATCCCTTTGCAATCTCATATTGTTGGATAATTTGCCTATCAAAGATCTATCTTGTGCTCTATTGACCATCTGACTTTGGATCCATCCTGAACGTGCAGCATCCAACTCCTCCTGCGTAAAACCTTCAGTTCTAACTTTATTGATCTCTTCTAAATAAGCTTTCTGGAGTTTGTCTCTATTTTCTGGCGCATATATGGCATACGATCCAAACTCACCAGAATCATCTTGACTACTCGCACTAAACCATGAACCCACACCATAACTTAGGCCTTCCTTTTGACGAATTCGGGTGGCTAATCTAGAATTTAGAAAGCCACCACCTATCATAAAGTTGCCTATTACCATAGCTGCATAATCAGGGTGACTATCATTGATTTGTAGTGGTAAAGATGCAAAAAACATAGCATTTGCTTTATCTGGAGTGTTGATATTTTCATCCACTGGTTTAACACTTTTGTATGGGTAAGTGATACGCTCATACTTTGATGGGCTTTTCCAGTTTCCAAAATATTTGGTCAATTTTGCATTTGCTGATGGTTTGTCAAAATCCCCAACGATCGATGCGGTTGCTTCACCAGCGCCATAATTGTCCTTATAAAACTTTTTCACATCATCTAGTGTCACAGCTTTTAAAGATGCTATTTCTTCTTGCATGGTCATCACATATCTCACATCAGTCTTCGGATATGGACTGGTAAGGATGTCGATTCTGTTACTAGCAATCGCTTGCGGATCTGACAATTGCTCTTCCATTTCTGCGATCATTTCATTTTTCAACTTGTCAAACTCATCTTGTGTAAAAGCTGGATTTTGTGCCATATCACCAACTAAGTCAAGCACTTGATTTAGGTTTTGGTTAGTAGTCTCTACATTAAATGTCACACTTGTATGTCCGCCGAAAACACTGACCCTGGCTTTGATCTCATCCAATTTGTCTTGTATTGCTTGTCTGCCCATAGATTTTGTGCCCTTATCGATCATAGAAGCAGTCATACGACCTACAAGTGATTTCCCTACCAATGATGTGGGTGATCCAAATCTTAAAGTTATATTGGCATTGACAGCATCACCTCTATTTTCTTTTGGTAATAAGGCTACAGCTAATCCTGATTTCTCTTTTCCTTTGGTGGTTCTTTTTTCTATATTTTCGAAAGATGGATCAAACTCTTCTCCTTGTGCGATCAAGGCTTTTCCTTTGTATCCATCCAAAAGTACCGCTAAATCTGGTGCGGATGGAATTTCTACTCTGTCAGGTTTCTCTTCAGGAATAAATATACCAATGGTCCTATTGGCTGGTTTAAAATAAGTACTTGCAGCGTTGACCACATCTTCTAATGTGACTTTCTCTAGCGCATCTCTATAGTTGAAAAACAATCTCCAATCTCCCTGCGCTATGTATTCACTGATATTTAGACCTACTCTATCTGATGCATTAAATGCCAATTCCCATTGTTTGAGTAAGCGTCCTCTTGCCCTCTCAAGCTCTTCCTTGGTAGGTTGTATATATTTCAAGCTATCCATTGTCGTCAACATTATATTTTTAGCTTCTTCGAGATTATCTTCTTTTCTTAAAGTGGTATTGACATATATAAATCCACTTTCTTTGAGACTTGGTGCAAAACTCCAAACATAAGAAGCCTTTTTGGTTTCTACCAAGGATTTGTACAATCTACCAGACGGCTCATTTGATAGAATTTCATCTATAATAGAAATGGCAGCAAAATCTTTGTGTGAACCAGGCGCTGTATGATAGGAACAACTTACTACTTGCACATCACCAGTTCTCTTAAGTATTACTTGCCTTTCTCCGTCTTGTATAGGCTCTTTAGTATATGTGATTTCGAGTTTTCTATCTGGTCTTGGTATAGGGCTGAAATATTCATCAATCAATTTTAGTGTTTTGATTGGGTCAAACTTACCAGTGACTGTAAGAATAGCGTTATCAGGTTGATAATATTTTTTGTAAAATGCTTGTAATCGTTCGATAGGTACATTTTCAATATCTGATCTGGCACCAATAGTACTATTTCCATAATTGTGCCACAAGTATGCTGTACTTAGCACTCTTTCCATAAGCACACCAGAAGGATCATTTTCACCACTTTCAAATTCATTTCTAACTACTGAAAATTCACTATCCAAGTCCTTTTTTGCAATATAACTATTGATCATTCTATCAGACTCAAGATCCAAAGCCCACTTAAGGTTTTCATCAGTTGCATTGAAAGATTCATAATAATTGGTTCTATCATACCAAGTGGTTCCATTAGGTCTGGCACCTCGTTCTGTCAATTCTTGAGGAATGTTTGGATGTTTAGGTGTACCTTTAAAAACGAGGTGCTCCAACAAGTGTGCCATACCAGTTTCGCCATAGCCTTCATGTCGAGAACCGACCATATAAGTGATATTGACAGTAATGGTTGGTTTAGACGGATCTGGAAAAAGAAGTACTTTCAGTCCGTTTTTGAGATTATACTCAGAGATTCCTTCTACAGAAGGACCTTTGGTGATGCCAGCAGGCAAGTCTTGACCAAATAAAGTCACTTGGCTAACCTGTAAAAGCAACAAAAGTGTTAAGTAAACAAAACGTTTTTGCATAGCAATAAAATTTTATGTGGTGAAATAATGAAAAATTAGTATAATAACTTATTTCGATTGGCTTTTATTTTAATGAGGAACAAGTTATAGACAAAATTTTATAAACAATTTTTCTAGAGTCTTTTTTATTGTTAGTTTAAGACCAACACGTCGTATTGTTTAAATGCAAAATATTGAAAACAATAAGATGTTTTTTGAAATTAGCATAAAGCACCATTTTAGTATTTGTATCGGTGTTTTTATAGCAATAACTTTGTAGGTTGTTTTATTGTTCTTTAGTTTGAAAATACGAAAGGAATAGATACGTCATCAATTCTGACTTGATGTTTTGAAGAAAAATTAAAAATAAGTAGATGAAACTTCTACTTTTACTAAATTACCGTTTACATTTGTTATAATTTTACTTTGAGTATAATTATAATATCATTTTGCAAATTTTCATAATAAATGTTAAAATATATCAGCCGAATCATACTAAAAATATGGGGATTTAAAGTCACTGGACCTAATCCTGAGCTCATCCCCAAAAAGGTATATGCCGTATATC
>JADKCC010000014.1 GCA_016714785.1 Saprospiraceae bacterium | reverse complement strand
AGTATGCCACTTTACAAAGATTCAGGAACAAACATGCTTAAGATTTCGGTGATAGAATAATAAGAAATATCATTTATTTTATTGGTAGATTTTATTTACCTAATTACGTGGTTTTCAATCAAGTGTAATCCGATATTTTTATGTGAAAAATAATATGTTTGTTTAGTGCCTAGCTAGATACTTTAGACAATTAAAAATTAGTACTATTTAATTTCATAGTTCGGACTATTATTAAAATAATGTGATATTTTTTCATCATCATTGAAATTTTAATAATAATATCATTCATTACCTTTGAACCATCTTTGTACGTTTGTAGTTGGTGAACTGTATAAAATGATCATAATGCATCCAATAAGTTATAAAATACTATCACCTATATTTGTCTTTTTTTCTTTAGTTATATCATGGCTCAAGAGGATACACACAAGACAGAGAGTGAATTTAAGATTCAAGATCGTTTTGTAAAGTAAAACTTCTGCAAGCAGCTAACAAAACTTCAGAAGCTATCAAGCTTTTTTGGATAGTATAAGACGAGAAGCACCTACCAACTATGCTACGATATATTTGAACTAGCTAGGCTGCATTTCGAAATGCAAAAGATTACAATCTTACGGAGTCAAATTTAGCATCTGCTATCAAAATGGCACCTGATAATGTTTTGGTTTAGAAGCTTTAGAATGGATTATCTTAAAGCAGTGGGGAGAATAGATGATGCTATCAAGACTTTAAAATTTTATCAGAACTACAACCAAAAATAGTGAATTTTATAATAAAACAATAGAATTTCAAATAAAGCAGAATGACTTAAATGGTGCGTTGAGTACATTGGATAATAAGGAAGAAAACATAGGATGGAGTACTTCAATATACTAAAAAAACGGAAATCCTCGACAATGCTGGACGAATTAATGAAGCGGTCAGTGTTCTAAGCGCCCTAGCTAATAAGTTTCCAAGTGATACTAAATACTTAAGATTAATTGTAAATATGCTTCACGCCAATGACAAAGTATCAGAAACCGAAACCATTTTTACGACGGTTTGGGAATAGATCCTTCTGATAATACTGATGCAAAACTAGGTATCATTTTATTAAAGAAAAAAAATATAAACTCCAATGAATATTTGGTAACATTACATCCATTAATTAATAATGCAGATATTCCATTAGATACTAAAATAAAAGAACTTTTACCTTTCGTGCAACAACATGCAGCCAAAGGTGACACCATTTTGGGTAATCAATTAGCACAATTATGTGACAACCTAGTGATACTTCACCCAAATGAAGCAAAAGCTCATGCCATCTATGCAGATATTTAAAAAATCAAGGAAACAAAAACGCAGCGATAAGGCAATAAGAAAAACCTTGTCTTTGAATAAGAAGATTTTTCTGGTTTGGGAGCAATTAATGTATTGCCTAGATGATGTTGAAAATTATTCCCGTCTCCATGAGAAGTCTACAGAAGCATGGACTACTTCCAAACCAAGCTATATCATATTATTTTAGTGCAAAAGCTTAGTAATTACTGAAGATACCAAAAATATTATTTCATTATTGGATGAAGCTATTTTGATCTCAGCAGGAAATCTTACCATTGAAAGCATTGTTTCATCTCTTAAAAAGTCAATTGGCCTTCAATCAAAAGACTATTGAAGGCTAGTGAATGGGCCGACAAAGCTATAAGTATAAGTGGAGATAAAAAATGCTGATGCTGTAGAACTAAAGGGCGACATTGCCTTGGCGAAAAATGATCCGAAAAGTGCCTTGCAATTCTTTCAAAAAAGCTGTTATACAGGGCGGAAAATGAAACGCATTGAGCATAAAATTAACAAAAAAAAGCTAGTGATGCGGTTAATAATTTATATTATATTGGTATTTTCTATTTCTTGTACAGCCACTAAAAGCTAAAACCAATACCTGAAAGATCGAAGAAAGATATACTACAAATTTTGGCATCTAGAAATATAGATTTTGATTGGTTTAGCGCCAAAATAAGTACAAGACTTGAGTCTCTGATGAAAATATATCAGGAACTATGATTGTTCAAATGAAAAAGATAGTGCTATATTAATAGCTGAAAAAAATTTGGCATTGAAGCTGCCCGTGTGTTTATTGAAAAGATTCTTATACTGTTCTCTATCGTTTAGAAGCCGCTTATGAGTCTGGACCAATTGACCAAATCAAACAAATAGCGTCAATATCAATAATTTTGAAGATTTACAACAATTGATGTTTGGAAATATTCTGTTACTTGACCCATCAAAAACCAATATGATAAAGGATTCCATTTATTATATCGTCCAAGGAAAAGTAGATGATATCTTACTTGAGTATTATGTCAATGGGTATAACTTACAATTAGAGAAAATGAAAATAACCGAGGTATGAACCGTATAGCAATTGCCGAATATGGTGATTATAGGAAAATGAAAGGGTATGGAAATATACCTTACTATAGAAAATTTCAATTTCCCTACACCAATGATGAGCAGGCTACCATAGAAATGCAACTTTCCTTTATAGATATAAATGTACCATTAGATATAAAATTTTCAATACCGATGAGATATGAAAAAAATCAATTAGCAGATTTATCATACTAATATATTTGAAACAAGTTCTTTATTGGTATCACTCCAATCTCGACAAGAGTTGGAAAAACAGCGCTTGCAAATAATTAAAGACATAGAAAAAACATCAAAAGCACTAGAAAGTACGAAGAAGAATAAAGAAAAAAGTTTAGAGCAATTTAAAGCACTAGAGCGGCAAGTAGATAGTCGGAAGAAGCTAATAAGCAATTTGAAGACAGTCAATATCAATGAAAACTTATCACTGAAAACGAAACAAAAATAGAAGAATTAAAAGAAAACATGAGACTTTAAAAACCCAATATAGTACAATATTAAGGAGAAATTACTTAAAAAAGTGTCGAACTCAAAATGGTCATATTTACTTTCCTCTGATAACTTAAACAATCTAATGGTCCGGTGGAGATACATACATCAATTTGATCAATTTACTAAACAAAGTTGGAAGAAATACAACTTATCACTGGTGAGATCAAGGATAAAAATATAGAAATTGAAAAAACAAAAGAAAAAAACATTGCTGTACTAAGTCAAACAACGATTAATATAAAAACATTGGAACTGGAACAAAAAAAAGGATGCTATCATCAAAAAACTATCTAAAGAAGAACACAAACTTCAAGACAATCTCAAAAAGCGTCAACAAGAAAGAGAAAACCTAAATAAAGCCATTGAGAAAATTATCATAGCCGAACTTGAAAAAGGCCAAAGTGAAAGAAAAGAAGATGTCGCCATGGTCAAAAAGAAAGAAATTGACAATTCTGGGTTTTGCAAAAAACAAAGGTGCCCTCTTAGCTATCCTGTATCCAAAGGCAAAATCACAGCTAGATTCGGCACTCATCCTCATCCCACTATTAAAAATGTAGAAATTTCGAATAATGGAGTGGATTTCACCTTACCAAGTGGTGACAATGTCACATGTGTATATGACGGCGAAGTAGTAGGGAGTAACTAATATACCTGGATTTAAAAAATATGATCATTATGAAACACGGAAGTTATTACACTGTGTATTCAAAACTAGATAATGTGACTGTCTCAAAAAGGGCAAAAAATAAAGAGAGAGCAAACCATTGGAAATGTGATAACATCTGAAGATGGCAAAGCAGAATTACATTTTGAATTGTGGAAGGATAAAAACAAAAATGAATCCTGAAAGTTGGTTTAATAAATAAGTAGCGGTCAGCAGCCCTAGCCAAAAAAGAAGCACATCGTTTAGTTAACTCATTCTTTGCCAATAATATGCCCGAAGCATTCCAAAAGATAATGCTTCGGATGAATATTGTTAGCAAGTGCATGTAAAAAACTAAAGTTAAATCCCAATCTTGCAAAATAAATATCTGCCATCTGATCCCATCTGAACAGAATCATTAAAACCACCTTGATCGGTCCATCCATCAAACTGTGGTGTTGGGTACTTATTAAGTATATTATTGCCTCCTAGCGTCACTTTAAACGGTCTGATACCGCAAAACTGGCAGATAAATCCAATGTTCCCGAAGCTGCATAAGTATCAGTGGCTACTTTGTATAATTCATCTGCTTCACTTTGATTGGTAGCTGGTGAGTCCACCCATTGGAAATCTTGAATTTGTACCTGACTAAATTGGGTATAAACTAACATAGCTTCAAATCTTCCTGCCTGAAATATAACATTAGCGCCTACTTTGTAATCAAGGTGCCCTGCTTGCAAATATGCTTGTGAAAAAGGACCAAAAAATGTAAAAAGGATTGAGTGTTCCTGCATTGATGTTTATAATTTCTGTATTATTAAAATTGGCAGCAATTCCACCTGAGATATTAGATTTTTTATTTAAGTAATGCTTGTAATTTAAGATAATATCCACACCCGTAGTTTTTGTATCCACACCATTGGCAAAAAACTGTGCTGCTTCCGCACCTACATTCAAAGTCGATACATCAAAAACATCTGTGAGGATAATCCTATCTTTTACATCTATCATGTATCCATCTATGGTAGCTGTAAAATTCCCCTTTTTATATGTCAAACCTGCTGAAAAATTATTGGCTTTTTCTTCTTGTAGGCGATTGATACCGAATGCTTTAGCAACTGTACTTGTATTGGATGCAAGCAATGTTTGAAGTGATCGTCCGGCGATGATATTAGTAAAATCAGATTGTAATGAATCTGTGCCAAAGACGGAGCTCTAAATCCTGGAAAACCGAAGCCCTAATGGCCAATCATCAAAATATTATATCTACTTGCCAATTTATAATTAAGTGTGTTGCCAAAATCACTATAATTTTCATACCTGAGTGCTCCGGAAAGCAAAAATTTGTTTGTTATATTGAGTTCTGCGTCTCCATACAAATCCAATATTAGATCTGGATTTATCTACTCATTGGCTGGCTATATCCAGGAAAACCTTGAGATCCACCACCTGGTTCTATGCCAAACTGATTAACAAAAGGTGTTTGTATAGCTGGATTTGTGATCGGCAATCCATTGATATCATACGTTGCATAAGAACCAACCTCTCCCGCATAGATTTGAAAATTTTCCGTCCTATATTCCGTACCAAAGGCCAAATTTAGCCCTGAAGCTATCCTTTTATAGTACTTTGAAAAATTAAGACCCGTCACATTCATAGCTAAGTTATGTCCTCCTGCATCAAATTCCGTAGGTGAGTGAACCAAAGAAGCATTATTGGTATTTTTTGATAAGGTAATAGAAAATCATTCAGCCCATAGCTATGACTGAAACCGCCTGCCAACCATTAGGAAAGCTCATGTCGAATGCCGCCAGTAAATGAATTATCAATGATATTTAGTTATCCTTGGTGAAACCCATTCGGATAAAGGGAAGGTACTGATCTAGGTTCGTCTTCAGATGGCTCTGATCGAGAAAAAGCAAAAGCATCAGTATCTCGATTGCCTGTCCACCAAAGATGTATAGTTCGGACTTATCTCCTAATGGCATGGCACTATTTACAAAAAACTGAAACTGGTCCACAGCAGCTGAGCCATAACCTTTCCTCCAAGAATATCCAGACCGTAGCGTTCTATCTTTAGTGAGATATTCTGCAGTAAAATTGGCAAATCCACCTTTATCACCCAAACTTATTCCATAACTCAAATCTACTCTTGTCGTATTGCCATCATAACTTTTGTCGCCATCAGGGTCTAAAGATCTGTTTTTGCCATTGACATTATAGATATCTTCGCCAGATTTCTCTGCATAATCTCCGCCCACAGCCGTGCTAAGCCTATAAGTCACACCACCTGACAGTCCGTGTGTTTTATCTTTATACACAACATTGATCACACCGGCTATGGCATCAGATCCATATTGTGCAGATGCGCCATCCTGAGTATTTCTCATTCTCTTGATTGCAGCTGGGATGGCATTAAGGTCTGTCCCTGTGTTTCCACGACCGCGAGTACCAAATATATTGACCAAAGATGATTGGTGTCTTCTTTTACCATTAATCAAAACAAGCGTCTGGTCCGGCCCTAATCCTCTCAATGATGCTGGATCGACGTGGTCTGCTCCGTCTGAGCCGATTGTTTCGTAGCATTAAATGAAGGTGCATTAAATTGAAGTATTTGATTGACTTCAACTCTTCCCGTGCTATTGGCAAGATTGGCTACCTCTATGACATCAATAGCTACTGGAGAATTAGTAGCACTACGATTGTAAGAACGAGATCCCACTACTTGCACTTCGCCCAATAAAATCCTTCTTCTAGCACCATTTAATTTTGAGATGCCTTCTAAGATCTTTCTATACTTTATGCCCAGTATAACTGAATATCAATATTGGGCTTTTTTTCGTACTATTGATAGAGTAGCACCGTCAATGTCCGTAATTACACCATTGGTGGTACCTTTTTTCTATAATACTCACTCTCTATAAGAGGTGTGTTTGTATTATCAGTAACAATGCTCAAATATTTTGTGCATTCAGTGCAAGTGAATAAACAAGATTAAATAATAAAATTAAATGTCGCATCTTAAGTAAAGTTTTGATTGTAAAAAAATATCTAAAAAGTACTTAAATCCAAAGTACTACGAAGCAACAAATATGATATTTATTTTGAATATTGCAATAAATTGCATATAATATTTTTATATTTATTTTCAAAACGATAGCCTAGACATGCTTTTTTTGTAAAAGTATTTACTTACCTTTAGTAACTTTTAATCAAACAATCTGACCTAAATGATAATAACTATGCTCCAACATACCTATTAGATTTTAAAATAAGTTCCATACTTTTCATCTGTAAATGGGTCATTTAGTTTAGAAGTAGGCATTAGCTCTACCAAATACACAAATACTCAGCATTTCTGTAAATATTATCGCGCATGGTTTTCCACTCTTCTTCTGATGATATTGGCGGCATATCATAACTGTATTTATCTTGATATCCAATGTACCACCTTAAATACATTGATAACACTTTCCAATAATAGTTATTATGAAAAGCAAAAGAGCTATGGTGTTTAAAGATTCATACCTAGTGTTGGCCATTTCTAAATTCACATCATCAAGTTGGGCTTTCAGATTTAGGTTTGTTCCGATCCATTGACCTGTGAGGAAAAGATCTTTTAGTTGTTTGCAAGCTGTTCGTTGAGTGTCATGTAAGTGTATTTTTATGCTTAAGGTATTTTGAGAAGAAAAAATAAAATTTTGAAAATGTAAGAAAAAATAAATACTCCAGTTAATTATAAAACTAATTTATATAATCCTTTTTTAAAATACTAATGTTTGGACTCTTTATGTTTTATCACTGCTTCTTTAGTGGTGACCCAATTTCTTCCTTCTTTATGGGCATCTATTTACCAGTCCTAGCTAATAGACCGTATACTCCATACCATAGGTACTTCTGGATCATTAGCAATTAGAGCTATTGGTTCAAATATTCTATATTCTTTGGAAGATCTGAATGTACATGTTTAAAGATCTTTCTATGGCCTGGAGTACTAATAAAACAACTTTTCATAATCTCCTTTATTGGCTAAGTTTAATGCTGTATAATATTTTTTTCGATCATTTTAAGAATAATAGCTGGTGGAAAGTATGTTTCATCAATAAAGATTCATGAAAAATCTACCTGTACGTCCAAGTTGCCATCAAAAAAGGGTGAATCCAAACTAATTTATGGTAGAAAATAAGTACTAAAAGGCCAAATCCACTTTTCAGTATTTGTATTGACTTGATTTATCAATCCATCCAACAAATCAGCTACCTTTTCAGGACCAGGTGGGTAAAATTAGCCCCAACGATACGAACCATACCATTTCTGATGCGTCCTGCAAATTGGTCATCAATGTTTTTCATTACCATCTCATGGATACTCAAAATGTCTATCGCCCGTAGATCATAAGACTTACTTACTAATTCTTCCAAAATGAAATTGCCTTGTCATGATTTATAAGCCTGAAATGCTCCTGAAGTGACTTACCACCTATAGTCAGTCCATCTTGTAAGATGACACGTGTCTCAGCCAAAGTTAGACTATTGCCTTCAATACTATTAGAATTATAAGTCCATTCTAGAGCCAAATCTTGCTGCACTCTATTAATAGCAGAAGCAGGCAACGGCCTGGAATCATCCAAAAGTGCTTTTTATTGAGTACTCTTTCTAGTAAATCAGAAATGCCATCTTCGTTTTTTAAAATTACAGGATTCATAATGATTATAATATCGGATACAAAGATATTAATTTTATCCGATATTTTATTATTTTTATTTAAAATTTTCCCCACCTATACATTTCTTGGTACAAATATTAATAATAATAAATATCCGGATATATAACAATCGAGCCTTTTTAATACCTTTGAACCAAGAATAGCAAATAATATGGCGACCGTACAATTACCCAAAGATTTTCAAATATTTATTCAGGAATTACAATCCATTACGACATCAGAGATCAAAACCGATGACCTTTCGCTCGGATTCTATGCTACAGATGCATCTTTGTACAAATTGCAGCCACTAGCCATTGCCATTCCAAGCAATGAAAGTGATCTGATAAAAATCATTCAGATAGCCAATAAATACAATATCCCAGTGATGCCACGAGGTAGTGCTACCAGTCTCGCAGGTCAAAACCACGAATCAAGCGCTGATCATTGATTTTACCAAATATTTTGATAAGATATTGGAAATTAATCCCGTTGAACGATACGCCATTGTCCATCCAGTGTAGTCCGCGATCAACTCAATGCTGCAGTCAAAGGTCATGGTTTGCATTTGCACCTGACCCTGCAAACTACAAGCCGTGCGACAATAGGTGGCATGATTGCCAATAACTCATCAGGAACTAAAAGTATCAAATATGGCAAAACCATAGATCATGTTTTAGGTCTCAAAGTTTTGCTCATGGACGGAACCCTATTGCAATTGGGTGAGCTAACCGCAGAAGCATACGAAGCCAAATGTCAACAAACAGACAGAGAAGGAGAAATATACAGGTCGTTCAGGAAAATCATTTTTGAACATGCTGCTACATCGAAGCGGCATATCCCAGGTGATGCGCCGCGTCAACGGATATCCACTCGACGAATTTATTCACACAGATCGCTGGAATCTGGCTAAAATATTGGCTGGCTCAGAAGGTAGTCTGGGCATCATTTTGGAAGCCAAAGTCAATCTCGAACCTATACCCCAATATAAAGCAGCCTTCACCGTGCATTACGATGACAGAATGCGTGCGATCAGAGAAGTATATCAGATGATTGCCTTCGATCCTGCTGCCATAGAAATGCTAGATTTTAATGTATTTGAGCAAAGTGTCAAAAACAATATGACTAAAAGTCTGCATAAACGCTTAATCATCGGTACGCCACAGGCTACCCTTTCGGTCGAGTTTTTCTGCTTATCGCAAGATGAACTGGATCAGAGAATCGATGACTTCTCTTGGTGGTTACAAAATAATAGTACTGCTTACGCCTACCCTATCCTAAGAACAGCCGCAGAATTGGATGATTCGTGGGCATTGCGCAAAAACGGACTTGGTTTGCTCATGGGCGATCCTTCGGGTAGAAAACCCATTCCTTTTATAGAAGATCAAGCTATACCATTAGTGCATTTGGCCGATTATATTCAGGATGTACTTGATCTGTGCAATAAAAATGGCGTCGAAACCATCCTTTACGCGCATGCGAGCGTAGGCGTACTACACGTGAGGCCTGCTTTGGATATGACGGTGCAATCGGATATAGACCTGATGAAAACCATCTCTGATGCAGTCTTCCTTTTGGTCAAAAAATACAATGGAGCCTGGTCAGGAGAGCATGGCGACGGGCGCAATCGTGGTCACAGACTCAGAGACTTTTTTGGAGATGAAGTGTATCAATGTCTCATGGATGTAAAGACAATATTTGATCCTAAATATCTACTAAATCCAGGCATCATCATCGACGTGCCACCTATGGACCGACATCTGAGATATGGAGCAGATTACAAAGATAACCAATACAATTTTGTCTATAAATACCGAAAAGATCACTCTTTCGAAGCACTGGTCCACAACTGTTCGGGCGTAGGTGCTTGTCGCAATCATATAGGCGGCACCATGTGTCCGAGTTTAAAGGTACTGCTGACGAAGATGCTTCCACACGTGGCAGAGCCAATGCATTGAGATTGGCTATCTCAGGACAGTTGGGTTTTGAAGGACTCACTGACCCAAAAGTATTAGAAACGCTCGACCTTTGTCTCTCCTGTAAAGCTTGCAAATCAGAATGTCCATCCAATGTCGACATGGCTAAGCTTAAAAGTGAAGTACTCCAAAAAAAATATGATGATGGTAACATCACTTTCCGTGAAAAAGCCATCAGCGCCAACGTCGATATGGTGCCTAAATTAGCAGGATGGAAAGCCCCTTTGGTCAATTTTGTACAAGGAACTTCCATCTTCAAATACGCCGCTGAAAAATTATCAAGGTAGATCGTCGTCGTACGCTACCATCTTATGCTAACGAATCATTGGAGACTTGGCACAAAAATAATTATAAGCCTAACGGAAGTAAAAACAAAGTAGCACTTTTTGCAGATACTTACATCAATTATCACGAGCCGCAAGTAGGAAAAGCAGCCATCAAATTGCTCACCGATTGTGGCTATGATGTTTTACTAGCATCTGTAGGTTGCTGTCAGCGTCCGAGGATATCAAATGGTTTCCTGAAAGAAGCGAAGTCTGATGGCACCCAGGTAGCAGAAAAACTAATGCCATTCATTACTCAAGGTGTAAAATGTCGTCTGCGAACCATCGTGTACTTCAGCACTTATAGATGACCTTCCAGATTTGATAGAAGATATCACGCTTTCAGAAGCATTAAAGTCGAATGTAATGGCCATCGATGTTTTCTTAGCTGATGCCGTATCTTCAGGACAACTTCAAGGCAAATTTGTAGCCAAATCAAGCGACATTCTACTGCATGGGCATTGTCATCAGAAAGCATCATTCGGTACTAGTGGAATGAAATCTATTTATCAGACTGCAGCTACTAACTGTCACGAACCCGATAGTGGTTGTTGTGGAATGGCAGGCTCCTTCGGCTACGAATCAGAACATTACGACGTATCCAAAAAAATCTCAGAGCTCGTCTTAATTCCTGCTATCAACAAGACAGACAAAAACACAATGGTCGTAGCTAATGGCTTTTCTTGTCGTCACCAGATCCATGATTTTGCTGGACGGAAAGCAGTGCACTGGGTGGAGAGTGTAGAGTATGTAGGATGAGTGTATAATGGACTTCCAAATTCATTTGGAAGAATTTCGCCAAGTTGAATATTCTTGGTAAACTAAGTTATCAATTGACTAGCCACATACTGGTATTTATCCATACATTTACACGATTAGTACAAGTTTAAAATTTTATATTTGTACTAATCATGCTATTTTAACAACATAAATACAAGTATAGAAAATTATACTTGTATTTATGTGCAGTATTTATACGATAAATACAAATATAACCATATATTTGCAAACTATTTTATAGCAAAAATATGATGACATGATCGCTAGAGAAAGCATAGTCCTTAGACTTAACGAACACTTAAAATCCAATAAATCTGAATTTATTGCAATCACAGGAAGAAGAAGAGTAGGGAAAACTTTTATGATCGACACAGTCTATGAATCACATTTATGTTTTAGACTGACCGGAATCCAGAATGGCAACTTGAATGAACAGTTGGTAAATTTTGCCCAAAAGTTAATGTTCTATAGTAAATCCACGTTGATCACCACTCCAAAAAATTGGCAAGAAGCCTTCATACTGCTGAAAAATTATCTTTTGACGTTAAGCAAAAAAAAGAAGCATGTCATATTTATTGATGAGTTACCTTGGGTAAATACCATAAAATCGAGTTTCCTTCAATTATTAGCACACCTATGGAATGATTTTTTATCAAAAGAAAGTAACTATATACTGGTTGTTTGTGGGTCATCGACATCATGGATCACAAAAAAGATAATACGAGACAAAGGAGGATTGCACAATAGACTGACAGATATTATAAGATTAAAACCGTTTACCATACAAGAGACCAAAGCATTCCTGCATCATAATGGAATACACATGACCAACCAACAAGTGATAGAAACATATATGATCATGGGCGGAATCCCCTATTATCTCAACGATATACGCCGTGGAGAAAGTATCGCTGTGGCCGTAGAACGCATGTGTTTTATGGATGATGGAATACTCAAATCAGAATATGACAATCTTTACAAAGCGCTGTATGACAATCCACAAGATCACGAAATGATAGTCACAACGCTGGCAACGTCCAGAACAGGATTGACCCGACAAGAAATAATAAATAAAAGTAAAGTACTGGCAGGCGGTCCATATCAAAGAGCTATGGAAGACTTATTGTTATCGGGTTTTGTAACAGAAGAAGTCACGTTTGGCAATAAAAAGAAAGGATCCATTTACCGTCTCAATGATGAATATTCCATCTTCTACCATCGATTTATAAAACCAAATAAAAAATACATCCCTGGTATATGGCTACAAATAAGTGCATCACAGTCATATAAAATCTGGACGGGATATGCATTCGAAAACCTAATCTACAATCATATAGGCACTATAAAGTCTGCATTAGGAATCGCTTCCGTCTTTACTGAAACATCTGTCCTGAATGTGATGGGAACCAAAGAAAAAGAAGGATTTCAAATTAATCTCATCATAGATCGCAAAGACGCCACCATCAATATATGCGAACTAAAATATTACAACGCCTCATTCGAAATAGATAAAAAATATGCAGAAGCACTTCGAAATAGAAAACAGAAATTCATCACGCATACAGGGACTAGAAAACAAGTTTTCACCACACTAATTACAAATTTCGGCACAATAGAAAACTCATGGAGTCTTGAGGTAGTGGACAAAAGTCTATCTTTCAGTGATTTGCTATAATGGTCTTCCAAATTCATTTGGAAGAAATATCCCATAACCTAACTTAAAACCATAAACTCTGATGCAATAAATGATAGCTTATCTTAGAAAATATTGTAATTTTACACCATATTGAATATCAAAATATCATAAATGATGGAAGATAAACCGAAGGAAATATTGGAGCTGGAGCGTGCGCTTGGGATAGATCATGTGGATCATTATCGATGGGATGGGGAAAAGGTTACGGAGTTGAGATAATTGGTAAAGAATTAAAGATATTTCTCCCATTTCAAGAACTTTGAAAGATTGGACTCTTTTATAGGAAATAAAATTTCAGACCTTTCGCCTTTTATGAGTTTAATAAACTTTATCATCTTAATTTAACTAAAAATCAAATCTCAAATTTATCTCCTTTATCAGGCTTAACGGCTTTCTTGATTTTTGGAATTAGGAAAATAAGATTGAAAATTTTCGGCTTTACAATTTGTCAGGACTTAATTTCACTTGGATTTATTTAGAAATCTTATAACTGATATTTCTGCTATAGGAACATTATTTTCACTGAATGAGCTAATATTAAATGATAACAATATTATTAACATTGAACCATTAGGTAGCCTATCAGCTTTGTCTGGTATATATTTACATGATAATCAAATTTATGATCTTTTCACCATTAAATCTTTAACATAACTTGATTTTTGTAGATTTAATAAACAACAAATTTCAGAACTCTAAGCCTTTAAAAGATTTAATTAAAAATGATTTTAAATTTATTAGATAGATAATTCACCTTCTAAATATTACTCAAAGTTAGGAGTAATACTTGTAGGAGATAACCAGTTTGAGATTTATGGCAATCCACTTATAACCCACGATTATTATAGAGAAAGGGAATAAAGCGGTTTTGGATTATTTTAATGATTTAGAAAAATACGGAGAATTTGAAATATTAGAAGGGAAGCTTTTGATAATAGGAGAGCCCAAAGCTGGAAAAACTACACTTAGAAAAAAAATATTTGATCCAGATTATAAAGTACCTTGCGACGAAGAAAAAGAAACAATCGGAGTACAAATCCAAAAAGGTTGGAATTTTCCGTTTTCAAAAGATCCAACCAAGACTTTCACAGCTAATATTTGGGATTTTGGTGGTCAAGAAAGACAATATCCCCTTCATCAGTTTTTCATGGATGATGTATCTTGTTATGTCTTAGTTTCAGATGATCGTGCCGATAATAGCAATATGGACAAGTGGTTTGGAATGATAAAGTTATTGGGTGGAAACACATTCAAATGTTTTGGTCATTCTTAATCAGATTAATAGATCAACACCTTCCAGCAATTTCAACAAAGAGAGATATGAAAAACAAGGGTTTACGGTAGAGACGTATTCAATTGATTTTAGTGGTGATATTGAAGTCATAAATATACTATTAGAAAACATTAAAAATAGAATCAGCAATTTAGAACATATAGGTCAAACACTTCCAAAGAAAATTTGTGAACCCATAAGAGATGAGATAATAAGGCTCAAAGAAAGTGAAAATAAACCCTACCTGACAAAAGAAGAATATATCTCCGCATGTAAAAATGTAGATTTAAAAATTGAAGAAGAACAAGAAAAAGCCCTTAAATATTTAAAGGTTATCGGAGATGTCATACATTTTGGTGAAGACTACTTGGTAGAGAATATCATTGTTTTGAATCCTATATGGCTTACTCAAGCTATTTATGCCATCATTACCGAAGAAACATTGGATGAATTCCATCAAAAGGGTATTTTTACAAGAGACTGGTTTTATGATTTTATGTTATCTACTTCAGAAAGTAAAACTATTTCTTATTCCAAAGTAGAGAGTAATCATATCCTAAATTTTATGTTAAAAAACAATCTGGATATATGTTACACATCAGATAATCAGACTTTTATTATTCCACTTTGTATGCCCGAAAAATTACCAGATCACCATTTCGATGAAAAGGGCGGATTAATCGTACTTTTTAGATATGAAACAGTGCCACCTGGCTTGGTTTCCAGATTGATTGTTCGTATGAGCGAATACGTTGAAGACAGTTTAGTTGCAAAAAATGCTGTCATTCTACGCAAGGGGCAAGCCAGAGCAAAAATAGATGAATATTTTAAAGAAAATGATGCCAATAAGTATTTAAAAATAGTAGTGACGGGAAGCAATTTTGACAAGTACACTTTTATGAATGAAATTAAATCTGTATTAAAAGAGATAAAAAGGCAATGGTTTAAAAATTTGGTATATAGTGAAGAAATTCCTTGTGTTTGTTGTATGTAAAGATAGTCCGAAACCCTATTTTCATAATATGGAGTTAATACGTAAGAAAGTTGACCTTCAGAAAACTAATAGATTGTGACTTGACTGGTGATGATGTTAACTATTTCAGGATTACTTGGACACTAAAACAAAAGGAATTTAATGGATTAATGGATATTGTAAATATCCTCTCAGAACTTCAAGAGTATTCAAAAGTAAATGCAGAGTTCAACATGGCAATAAGTGCTGCTTTAATAGAAATCAATGAAACTATCATGAACATTGATGGAAATACATCAAAAAAACCACTATCATCCTTAGACAAAATCTTTGAAAAGGGCAAAAGAGTAAAAGATTGGGTTTCGATCTTAAAAGTTCCGACGGATTCAATAGATGCGGTAGATAAGTTGCTAAGTTACATAGAAGCTTATAAAGAAATAGTATCAAGATGATAGTTGAAGTAACAGATTGTAAATTTGTATTCGATAGTGATTTCGAAATTTCAGATTTGGAAAAAGAATATGTTTCTCTTTCCAATAATGAAGGTGGTAAAATAGAAATACAATTAGAAAATCGGATCGATTTAAGAGCATTAAACAAGGCAATAGTCGATGCTGCAGACAATTGTATTCCTAGGATTTTGGTTCATACAAAAAACGAAATCATAGATAATAAACTCATCGTCATCATCTCTGTAAGACAAGGTATCCAAAAACCCTACCGAACAAAGTCTGGTGAATATCTCATCAAATCCGGTGCAGACAAAAGACAAATGTCCACTCAGGAATTGCAACGAATGGTTTTAAACTCAGCTGGTATTTCTATAGAAGAACTGCCTATTCAAAATACAGACATAGAACAAGATTTAAATATGCCTGCATTGTATTTGTATTTTGAGAAAAGAGCACGAAGAATCCGTCACCCATTTTATAAAAAACAACAATATAGATTTTATTCAGTTGGTAAATAACCTTGGGATCGCTGACGAAAATAAGCTTAACCTAAATGGCTTATTATTTTTTGGGAAAAGCCCACAAAGGTACAGACCACTCTTTGTCGTGAAGGCTGTACATTTTGTAGGAAATGATATTGCAGACACAGAGTATATATCAAATTCAGATTTTGAAGGTACATTAGACATTCAATTTAGAAACACTAAAGACTTTATACTTTCTAACCTGCCGCGAAAGCAAAATGGTCAATCTTTCAATAGCATAGGCATACCAGAAATTTCTGAAATTGCTATTGAAGAAGCAGTAATCAATGCTTTAGTTCACAGAGACTATGGCATTTTAAGCCCAATAAGGGTATTTATTTTCCAGAATAGGCTAGAAATAATAAGCCCTGGACATTTAGTCAACCATTTGACTGTTGATAAAATAAAGCTAGGTGGCACAAATGCTCGAAATCCACAAATGCTTAGATTCGCTTCTAGAATATTACCCTACCGGAGGGCTTGGTTCAGGAATCTTGCGCATTTTAAAAGCTCATCCAAATACTGACTTTATCAATGATCGTGAAGGACAACAATTCAAAGTGGTGATGTGGAGAGTTTGAAATATCGGGTGATACAAAACAAAACCTAAGTCATCCAAAAAACTTCGCAGTGAGTATTTTGACTCAAAAAAGTCTAAGTAATCCAAAATAATTAAAAGTGTTTTTATTGATGTAAACGTGTTGGTAGCTGTAATGAACAAGGAATATCCGTTATTTTCTGATACGGCTAGGGTCTTGAGTTTGGGAAATAGGAGTGATTATGGGCTTTTTACATCACCTGTTTGTTTGGCTATTGCTTTCTATTTTGCAGAGAAAAAAAGCGGCACTTCACTAGCAAAAAAGAAACTCAAATTAATACTTGAACACATCAAAGTAACCACATTGGGTGATAAAACTGTTAGGCAAGCACTAAATAATGCTTCAATCCACGACGTAGAAGATGGAATACAATACTATTCTGCTTTGGCTTCAGTTGTAATTTTATTGTAATCTGAAGACAAAGACGACTTTACTTTTCAAATTTACTAGTGATGAGTTGTAAAGAGCTTTTAAACTACATATAAAATTTCTTCGATGCTAAACAATAGTTTGTAGTATATACAAAAAGTATCTAAACTTTTAGCTACCGTAGAGATTTAGAGCCTGTTTAAACAATGATTTTTTATAGGACTTAATTTAAATGCAATACCATCAATATAAACCAGAACTACCTAAACCTAATTTACATCTCAAATGATTGACAGAAACACCTCAAAACACCCAATCCGTATTTGGTGCTTCTGTGAAATTGATGGATGATGCTTCTTCAAAATATTTAGTAGGACAAGTGACCCTAAGCTATATCAAATCCTTTATAAATAATTTGTGATAACATCTCATTGTCAAAAATAAAGTCATCAGAATTATTGTTAAACTTTATAGACTCCAACACTTGACGACTGAACGCACGATAGCCTGTATGATACTCTGAAAGCTTATAATTTATCAAAAGGTTTTGGGTCATGGCAGAAATCTATTTGCTATGTACTTATACATCGGCATACCACCTTTCAGTTGCGCCTTTACCTAAAATTCTAGAACCCAATACCACAGGATAAAGATCATCCCCTATGATATTGACCATAGAAGGTATAAGAATGGAGAATATTGATAGTCAGGGGTGCAACATGATGACTATATCACCACCCAACTCTAATGCTTTATTGTACAAAGATTTTTGATTACCGCCGTAACCCTTGTTCTTTTCTTGAGATATGATGCCTAATACCGATTTCCTTAGCCAGTGCTACTGTATTGTCTTTGGAAGCGTCATCACATAGTATGACTTCGTCAACGAGAGATCCATTGGGATTTCGTCAAACGTTTGGAGTGTAAAAGCAGCATTGTAAGCTTGCAGTACTACTACTACTTTCTTATTTTATACATCGGAAGAGTTAGTACCTATTGTATTATTGTACAGGTACAAAATGACCGTTTTTGTTATAAATCCATATTAACATAATGATGAATAATATGATGGTCAAAACTACCTTCCCGAAGATAGCTCCTTTTTCCTGAAATCACTGGAGCTGACATTTTAATAAAAATTTGAACTTAAGTGCAAAAGTAGGAAAAAGTAGTTAATAATTCTCATAATAATTACATTTGAATTTTAACTTTACAATAAATTTTCCTAAAAGACAATTAAATGATAAATTGCTAAGAGAGATAAATTAAAATACTAATTTTATTTAAACTTAATTATTGCTTTACTCTTTCACTTTGAACCTCGTATAATCTAAAATCTATATCATCATATAAAACTGGATATGGAATTGTATCATTCCATTTACTTTTATCAATCAATAAATATTTGAGTCCAACTGCAGACTCTCCATTAACCCAAGAAGTATCTTTCATACGATCACTGACTGACCACCCTCTTCGTTTTGCTAGATACATCATCCATGGTTGCCCTTCACCTGAATTTACCAAAATTCTATCAGATTTTTTTACATATTTCTCAGTTATAGATTCTAAACGTAAATATTTTCTATTAAAATCTGCTACAAAAAAATCATTTTTGTGAACTTTTATTGCTTCTACTGAAATAACTATTAAAATTGCATAAAATACGTATTTCCATTGGCTCAAAAATGAAATAGCATATCCTGCCATTACACTCATAGTAGGAACAAAGGGAATAATGTAATAATCGTGCCCCGAAAATACACGCCCCGTTTTTAACATGAAAAAAATCAAAATAAACGAACTCAAAAGAAATAAGATGATTATTTTCCGTTCTTTTTTGATCAATGCCAAAACAACCCCTAATAGGCAAAATAAAAAAGAAATTGTACTCGTCAAAGCGATAGGATAAAACCTTTTACCTAAGTCCTGTAAATTTTCCTTTAATTCAAGATAGCCTTCCAAAAGTGAAGTAGGATAAAATAATCTAAAATGATATGTTTTTTCTGCCCATGGCACCCAAACCCAATACCAAAGGAACATCATTAACAAAGCAATAAATCCAAGTAACAATAATTTTAGTATGTTTTTCAAACCTTCCTTTCTAAAATCAAGTAACCACCATCCAAATGGGAGCAACATCGCAGCTGGCATTTTACTTAATAAGCCCAAACTTAATAAAATAAAAAAAGAAAGACCATTTAAAAAATTTGAGTTATATTTAAACCTGTATGCATATTCAATTGCAATAATGCACAATGAAACTGAAAATACATCTGGCATTGCCTTCCTTGAGTAAATGAATGATACAGAAACAGCAAATACTATCACGGATGCAAAAGCAATATCCGCATTAAATAATCTTTTTAATAGGTGAAAAAAATATACCAATCCGATACTTGATGTTGTTAAAACAATTAACCTAAACACCCAATTTTGTTCGCCAAATATAGACCAAAAAATAAAAATTAAATAATTAAGTATTGGAAACTCCTGAGCAAGAATGCCATCTCGACTATCGCAAATCACTGTTTTTGGCTCCCAAAAAGTAGCATCAACTTCTGAATAATTTCTAGCCACACCCAAAGTAATAGATTGCCTCCAAGCATGTTCATCAAGTGGTGGAAGGTTTATGGTTTCTAATCTTATAATAAAGAATACAAATATCCAAAACCTAATATCTGTAACAACTTTCAAATATTTTATCATTTGAATAATATTTTTTCTTTTTTACAATTAGATGTATGTAAACATTTCGAAATGGTTTTTGCGAATATAGAATAATTTTATACTTAAAATTCAAAATTATTTTTTTTAAACACAATCACCATTTTGAGATTAAGAGTAATTATGATTCATATATTTGTTCTTCAATTAAAACAATTAATTTTGAAAAACACATTTAAAGAAATAATCATCGCTTTTTTATTTACTTTTTGTGGTATTAGCGGTATTCTTTAAAATTCCAAGTCCAAAACAATTTTTTAGTAACAAGTGGCGATGGAATGAAAAATTATTATACCTTCATGTACCATATACGGTATGATCCTTCTTTTATGTCATTTGAAGGTATGAATTATCCCTTTGGAGAAAATATTGTTTTTACGGATAACCAACCGATTATTGCGAATATTATTAAATCCCTATCTAAGATTTTTCCAGATATTCACTGTCATCTTTCGTCTATTCATAACCTACTATTGCTATTTGGACTAATTTTTGGAGGTGTTGGCATTTTCCTTTGTTTAAGAAGACTACAAATTGGGGTATTCTTTGCTTTAGTTTCTAGCGCAGGTTTGATGTTGTTAAATCCCAATTAAACCGTATTTCAGCCCATTTTTCTAATGTTTTATCCCATTTTACTGTGGTTATTCTTGTTATGGTTTGATTTTTTTAAAAATAAAAATAAACTTCAGATTAGTTTTGTAATTGCAGCAATCATTACGGCAAGTGGGCTAATACATATGTATTTTTTCATTACTGGTGCCATATTTGCCATACTTTGTCTTATAGGATATTACTTATTATATTTTAAGGAAATAAAAGTTTTAGTGCTGGGTAAATCATTATTTATTCAGGTAGTTATACCATTTTTAATTTTAACAATTTGCTCATCATACTTTAATCATGCATTCGATCGACCAAATGATCCTTGGGGTTTCTTTTCTTTTCATTCTTTTTGGGAGGGTTTACTATTTAGTTATAAGTTACCTTTATTTGAGTTTGTAAATAATAACATTATGCCCGTTAGATCTATTGACGGAGAAGGTAAAAATTATATTGGAATATTTGGTGTTTTTATCATTTTGTATGGTATATACCTTTTGTTTTCAAATTATAAAAATACTGTAAATTCACTAAAAACTCAGAAACTATATGCTTTTTTGATTTATATGTTTATTTCGAGTGCTTTAGTTTCATTTGGATATCCATTCACAATAAGAGGATTTGAATGGTTACTTGACTTTACCGGACCATTTAAACAATTTAGAAGTATTGGAAGGGTAGGCTGGATAAGTTTTTATGCAATTAATTTTCTAGCTATTCCTATAATTTATCAATATATAAAAAAGCAAGAAAACAATAGACTTTTATACTTTATAATACCGACTATACTTTTTATAGAGGGAATTTTATTTGCAAAAAAAGCTGTTCTATACCAATCACCATTAGAAATGTATTATTGTGATGATTCGAATAATATTCCAGTGGACTTTAGTAAATTTCAAGCTACGCTACCGGATCCTTATTTTCACATAGGTTCAGAATGTTTTTCTTGGTGGGACCAAGCAGAAAATGTGAATCAAGCATTTAAAATAGGTTATAAATATCATTTACCTACTATGGGTGTTAACATGAGTCGTACATCATTTCGACAATCAAAAATGTTGAATGAACTCATAATACAGCCTTACAAAATTCCAGAAGTTGTAAAAATTTTGAAACAAAAAAAGTGGGAAACCTTTATTGGTCGTTGAAAGTAAGTTACATATTAATGACAGCAGGGCAAGGCTAAATCATTGGACCAAAAATGCTCCCATTGTTTATGAAAACGATCAATATATTCTTAAATCTCTTTCTTTAAATTCATTTGAAGAGACTGTGAAGTCATTTATTGATTCTCTGAATAATGTGCCTAAAATAGAACCAAGTTATTCTTTTCAATTGAATTTTGAAAAAAAATTAAAGGCCAAAACGGTTGGGGATATGGAAACTGCAATTAGTCCAGATAGTTTAAAAGTGGGAGAATATACATTTGAGTATTGGATGGGATGTCCTGATCCAACATATATTGTAGTACTACAGAAATGCAAGCAGTTGATCAAAACCACAATCGAATTGATTATGTAGGGAAGGAAATAGGTTTAATTATAAAAAGACAGAAACAGAGTATCTTTTTACTGCTAAATTAAACATTAAACATACAACAAAAAAAATCGTGTTTAAAATTTCTAAATTTAATCAAAAAGAAAAGCATAGTTTAAAAATCAGGCATGCAAGGTTACTATCAAATTTTTAATCAACCTACTTACTTACCCTTTGCTCTTACCAACATACGAGCCCCATATCCAAAATCCTTGATGACATCAAATCTTTCTAATATTTGATCTTTCTCTGCAGATTCAGTATAATAAAAAATGGAATTAGTGTCGTCTTTGATTTTAGTATCCCAAAGTGCAATTTCAATAAATTCTGAATAGTTTTGGGTAACATGATAACTCATCGATGGATAAAAAATCCAGTAACAATTAACTTTAACTGGTTTTGGTACTTGTCCAGATTCTACCATCGACTTGATATAGTCTAATACTTGGTAAGTATTTTGATCATAATACCATTCAAAATTTGTGCGCACACTATAACCTCTAATGAAATGTTGTACAAATAATGACAGAATGAAAATAAGAAGTAAAAGTGAACAAGTTTTGAATTTTTGAAATAAAATCTGAAAGCTTAAAGCAAAAGGTATAGATACCAAAGGTACAAAAAACAATGCTGTTCTTGCATTTAAAAATGGTACTTTAAAGATCATGAATTGTAATTGATTGTAAACTACAGTAGCCAATAATAAACTTGTCATCCACATAAGAATTTTATTACTTTTTTCATTCCAGTTTAGCGCATTACCTAAAATTATTATAAATAAAACTAAAATTGTGATGGATATATAAATCGTTTCATTTGAAAGTCCAAAATATTCCACTCCTGATCTAAGTGAAATAATTAAGCTTTTGACCGTATCTTCAAAAAATCCTTTGGTGCCCCAATATACAAACTGCTTTGTTGAGACCATTTTAAAAACAGGAACCGCTATTGCTGAAATAAGTAATATTCCCGATGTAAAAAGGATTGCAAATTCTTGATAAAAATATTTTTATTTTTATGAAAGTTTTCTTTTAAATTTCAAATAATAAAATAAACTTACCATATAAAGTAATTTAATAAAGTAAAATTGGCATAAACACCTAAAGCTGCAAATAATATACAAAGCATTAAGTCTTTTCTCTGACCATTTTGGATCCTAAGTAACATATAATAAATACTTAGGGTCATCAAGCTTAAACTAATTCCATATCCCCTTGTGACAGAATAAAAGTCAAGGATGAATGGCTGTAATACAAGTGAAAAAATAAACAACATTTGGAGCCAGACAGAATCAAAAAGTTTTTTAGCGATTAAAACAGTAAAAATAAAAAATGGTATAAATGATAAAATATTGGCTAGTCTAGCTGCAAGCAGACTTTTCCCAAAAATAGATTGATTTATTTTAATGAGTAAAGTATTTAGGATATGATTGTTGGGTACCGGGTCTTTGTATGTTATAATATCCCAAACTGAGGTAGTGCTGCAGTGTATGGTATTCCCTTCATCATGTGTCAAAGGTAAAACTACTGCTTCTTTCGAAACCAGAAAAAGTAATATCAAACCAAACGTCCAATATAAAATATTGTAATTATGGTTTTTATTAACATCAAAATGATCACTTTTTAAAACCGGTATATCCATACTAATTTAATAAAATTATGAATTTCTTTTAAGAGAACTGAAGAGTTAAAAGTACTAAATATTATATCTTTTCTTAATTCTACTTTGACCGGTGTAATTTTATATCCTGCTTTATTGGTAGCTAATAATAATTCAAGATCAATTAAAAACCGATCTGTTTTACATTGGATTAATAAATCTCTGACATTTTTGTCAAAAGCTTTTAACCCACATTGAGTATCATTGACTGGTAGGTTAAGTATTAATTTATTGAGCCACCTCAATCCTTTTGACAATAAAGTGCGAAGTGAAGATAAATCGTCATAATAAGCCGTTTCTCCGTCCAATAACGATAGGAGGAGACCCTGAGCAGATTGCTTCCCAAACATTTTTCCATACTCACTGTACTATATGGAAAATCAATATCTGTAAAACATATAAGATTCTGGATAGCAGGATTTTACACCAAACTTCAAAGCGAAGCCCCTTGCCTTTATTTTGAGCGTAACTTACATAGTTAAAATGATTTCCAATTTTACTTTTAAAAATCAACCCCTTTGCTAAAATCCTTAGTACTTCCATCATTGATTAGGACAACATTTATATCTTGATCTATTGCTTTACAAAACTCATAATGTACCTTGCATAAAAAGTAATTTCCACCCTTCAGAAGGATTATAAGCAGGTATTAATAATGTTAAGCTTTGGGATGTCTTCATTGAAAGGTATAAACGGCAAAGATATAGATTTTATTCAAAATTTCTTATTGTTTTAATATCTTCACTTTTTCACTGACCCATCAATATCTCCAACATCCTCACTTGCTCCTCTACCCTTCCCATCTTTGCTTCGGAGTTAATGTATCGTTTACCAAAGCTAGATGCGTAAACTGACATCGAGCCGTCATCTATGGGTTTGGTATTTTGAAGTACTACGGTATATCTTTTTTTGACCAATTTATCAAAATCATCTTTTTGGGTAACTATAAAAAATTCACTATTATTTACTTCGGGATTGATGTAGATATCTGAGCAAGATTGATTGCTATCGCTGCTTAGGTCATGAGATTTGATGTAGGATTTGATACTAAATGATTCTGGCTCTATGTGTTTCCAAAAAAAAGCCACTTCCGTTTTGTACTCTGCAGGTGTATTTTTATTATTGTGTATAGCCAATATAAAATTTTCTGTCTTGAGCTCTGCCCAAATTTCATTAGCTAAATTTTTCACCAATGCTATAATTGTATCATCTACTTTTCCTTTTCCCTTTATTACTGAGATACTAGCAGATAGTATCGATTTGTCATCAGTATATATTCTATTTGGATCAAACTTGTATATAGTTTTGATAAGTAAATGTCACGTTCCTATTTTTTACCACCTTCAGGTGAATGATCCATAGTAACTGAGTTTTCACCATATTTCTCTAGCATAATTAATCCAGCTTCCAAAGCGGCCACTCATTTTCATGAACATGCGCATAAACTACCGTCATTTCCTTGTTTGGTATATATTTTAAGATGAACGTTTTGATCACCAAGCTTTATCGCTTTGACTTCCATTTGGGTATTCTGGCTTGTAGTATATGCGAGACTGAATATTGAGCAAATCAGAACTAATAGTGGCTTGAACCAAGCAAATTCCTTTAATGTTTTTATGGACATGTTCATTGTGTATTAAAACAACAAAAGTAAATACAATAATTTGATTTATCTTTGATCTTTCAACAAAAGATAATTAAGATGATTATACTTACAGGTGTATCTGGTTTATAGGTTCTTGTCTGCTTACTGCACTCAATCAGTCAGGTTATGAGCGAGAAGTGGTAAGTAGTAGATGACTTTGCAAATTGTACAAAGATAAAATACGGATGATAAATCCGTCAGAGAGTGGATGCACAGAGATATATTTTGACTGGTTTGAAAAATCTACACAAAGTTGATTTTGTGTTACATTTAGGTGCACGTACAGACACTACACTAATGGATGTGTCTGTATTTGATGATCTCAATCTTAATTACTCAAAAAGAATATGGAAAGTCTGTGCTACAAGACAAATTCCGCTCATATACGCCTCTAGTGCAGCCACTTATGGAGATGGAACCAAAGGTTTTGATGATGACCATTCTAAAATTGAAATATTAAGTCCTCTCAATCCTTATGGAGACAGTAAACATCAATTTGATGTTTGGCCTTGCGCAATTGGAAAGCCACCGTTTGGATAGGCTGTAAGTTTTTAATGTCTATGGACCCAATGAGTATCATATGGTAGAATGGCTTCTGTTATTTTCATACTTTCCATCAAATCAAAAACAGGTGGTATGAAGCTATTCAAATCGCTTCCTCGACTATGGATGGTCATCAAAGTAGGGACTTTATTTATGTCAAAGACGTTTTGGATATGATTTTACACCTTATGGATAATCAACAAGTGGAGAGTGGTATTTATAATTTTGGCACGGGTAAAGCTCGCACATTTTTAGATCTGGCAAAGAGTACTTTTGCTGCTTTGGACACAACAGAAAGTATATCCTATATAGATACTCCTGAAGACATCAGAGACTCTTATCAATATTTTACCGAAGCCAATATGGAAAAAATGAGCAAAGCAGGATACAACAAACCATTTATAACATTGGAAGACGGTGTAGATGATTGTGTTCTAATTTTTAAAGAAAGGACGATATTATTAAGATTGGCGAGAATACCAATAATTACTTTGCGTTGATTCAATCTACTTGGTAATAGAGCATAATAAATTTTACTACTTTATCGAATGTCCAAAAGCTTAGATTGAACGTTGGTAAGCTTATCGTTTCGGACTCTTGTCATTCGGTTTCCTGACCGAAGTCGAATCGTATGCAATTGGATGACTTTCTGTCATCCCACCACTTCGCTAATTTATGGTTTTGTGCATTGATGTATCTAACTTCGCTATCATCTTTAAACTATCTTCCTATACCGTTTAGTTACGGAATGACAATATGTATTACATCATAATTTTTTCAAGTAGCATTAAATAAAAACATTTGGCATAATTAATTAGGTGGCTTCTCAAAATACTCACAATAAAAAAAGGGATTCCAATTAAATGAACCTTTTTCTCAAATTCGGGTGAGTATTTTATTTGACCACATCAATTACAGCTTTGAATGCATCAGGATGATTCATTGCCAAATCTGCTCAACACTTTCTATTTAAACCAATTTCTTTTTGAGAAACTGTAAGTATGAATTTAGAGTAAGACATACCATACATTCTAGTAAGCTATTAATCCGCAATCCACAATCTTCTAAAATGCTCTTTTCTTATTTTTCTATCTCTATAAGCATAAAGATAAGCTTTCCAGTACATTTACCGCACTGTGTACACTTTACTTCTTGCTCCAAAATAACCTCCTGGCAGCTTTTAAACTTTTTTGTGCGATGCTCTTGAAGCCACTGCATTTACCGATCTAGGTATTATTTTAGGGTTTTAGTTCAATACAGAGACAAGATACTTTAATCTGTATTCTCGTTAAAAATTAAAATTACACAAAGAAGATTTTACTTTAGCATAATCTGTTCTCCACTTGCTAAAGCCGAACTATAACTTATGTTTGGGCTTTGTTTGATTTTTTCTCATCAAGTGACGTCATTGAAAATCTCATAACTTTCCTGTCCCCGAAAAGCTAAAATCTCTTTTAGTACTTTAATGGGGTTTTTTCTGGCATAACAAATCTCTATTTAGGGGCTGCAAAGGTACATGTCTTTTTAAAATTATAAACTTAATGATAAAATATTTTCGTACTAATATCATAAAATTATTATTTCCACTTAAACTCATTAACTAAGAAAATGATTGGGAGAGATATTAAAGGAGTTTATATTTGCACTAGCCTAATAAAATGTAGTATAAAATGTAACTCCAATAATTGACAACCTTGACTTAACTTTTTAAAACATATAGATATTGGATAATGGGTACTTTTAATTGTAGAACATATAGGGCGACAAAACATCTCTTTATTGGGATAGAATGTTAACTATCTTAAGAACTTAATTATACTTTATTTTGACACAGTTGCAATGATAGATATAGAGAGAGCGCATTAGACTTATAGAAGCAATAATAGAAAATCGTGCGCATTTATCAGAGTTAGTGCAGCAGCTTTTAAGTTTTTCCCGAAAGAAGTTAAATCTGCAGCGTTTGTCTAATTAACCGACGTTAATATAACCAATCACTAAAGACCTCTGTGAAACGTCCCTATTTTAAAGATTACCGTTTATTGCATTAGCTGGTTCAAACAGCCAGTTCCAAAATCTATGGAAATGATCGAGCTTATTGGGGCAAATCTTTTAAGGAATGAGAAGATGGCAAGGAATTATGTATATTAAATAACTGTTCAAGTTTTTGATGTAATTAATAAATTGCAATAAAATTATATCGACATCATTAATAATTCCCCAGAAAGTGAGTTAGTTTTAGAAATGTTACCACAACTACCAATTCCCAAGTTAGAACCCGTATAGTTTATATATTTGTCGGATATTAAACTTGCAAGACTGATATTCTAACTGAGCTATCAATAAAGGATTCTATAATTCAAGGTTCATGGAAGAAAAACTAGTGAGGTATTTAAACTTATTATAATAGTTAAGAGGTAGGCCGTAACATTAAATTCCGGCAAAATATAAGCAAAGAGCTGATGAATTAGGTATCGTCCATTGGTCCATTGAAGTTAGATTGTAAAATCCAGCAGAAAGATGAGAAACAGAAATACTACTTACTTAAACAGCTGGCTAAATATAGTAGGATGTTACCATAAAAATTCAGGCGATTCTAATGAGCTAAGGTGGACAGTATAAACATATTACACTCATTTATAAAGGAGAGAGCCCTTATAACCTCGAACTAAGGCTCATAAAAAAGTCGTCGACCTACTTCCCTACTTTCGCAGTACCGTCGAGGGGTAGGGCTTAACTTCCAGTCGAATGGAAGAGTGTGGAACACCCTCGCTGGTAACCACCTATATCTTTTAGGCTTTTTCCTTTACTCACGTTCCACTATGAAAAAGTTCCAGTTTCTTTGTTTCTCAAGATACTCGAGATAAAGTTCAAAACACTATTATCCAAAAGTTTCATTGGAGTGCTATCTCTTTGTTAAAAAAATAGGAAGCATTCGGGCTAATTAGTACTACTCGGCTCCATAACATCACTGCACTTACACCCACCACCTATCAACGTCGTCATCTCCAACAACCCTCTTAGACCGAAGTCAATAGGAATACTCATCCTGTAGTTGGCTTCCGCTTAGATGCTTTCAGCGCTTATCCGTTCCCTGACATAGAGCATCTAGCGACATGCACCTGACGGCACAACAGATACACCAGAGGTCAGTCCATCCCGGTCCTTCCTCGTACTAGGTCAGAATTTCTTGAAATTCTTCTTACGCCCACAGTAGATAGAGACCAAAACTGTCTTGCGACGTTCTGAACTCAGCCGCGTACTACTTTAATCGGCGAACAGCCAAACCCTTGGGACCTTCTCCAGCCCCAGGATGTGATGAGCGACATCGAGGTGCCAAACCTCCATCGTCGATATGAGCTCTGAGGAGATAAGCCTGTTATCCCCGGAGTACCTTTATCCTTTGAGCGATGGTCTTCCACACGGAAACTACCGGATCACTTTGGCCTGACTTTCGTCCTGCTTGACTTGTCTGTTTCGCAGTCAAGCCCCTTATACCACGCTCTCTACGCATGATTTCCAATCATGTTGAGAGGAACCTTGCGCGCCCTCCGTTACTCTTAGGAGGCGACCGCCCCAGTCAAACTCCCACCTCACACTGTCCTCCTTTTTTATAGGTGTTAGAACTTCAAAGAAGGGTGGTATTTCAACGTTGACTCCATACTCCTCTTTGCGTGAACCCCAAAGTCTCCCACCTATCCTATACATCTTAACTACCCAAAGACACCGTGAAGCTATAGTAAAGGTTCACGGGTCTTTTTCCGTCCCGCTGCGGGTAATCGGCATCTTCACCGATACTTCAATTTCAGAGAGCATGCGTTGGAGACACAGGTCCAGATCGTTACACCATTCGTGCAGGTCGGAACTTACCCGGACAAGGAATTTCGCTACCTTAGGGACCGTTATAGTTACGGCCGCCGTTTACTGGGGTTCAGTCTAGAGCTTTCCAAGACTTACGCTTAGTACCTCCCTTAACCTTCCAGCACTGGCAGGTGTCAGCCTCTATACTTCATCTTTCGATTTCGCAGAGGTCTCGTGTTTTGGTAAACAGTCGCTACAGTGCATTTCTCTGCGGCCTCAGCTTGGGAGCAACTTCTTTCTCCTAGCAGTCTACCGACTGTGATTTGCCGAGTTCCTTAGCCACGATTCACTCGAGCGCCTTAGATACTCTCCCCGACCACCCGTGTTTATTTACGGTACGGGTTGATATAATCTATGTCAGTGGGTTTTCTTGGAAGAACTGTGCTATTATCTAATCTCCGGGCAAGAGTCGGCACTATCAGCATCAGTTCTGTGATGCGGATTTACTATCATCACCCTCAACGCCTATCACTTCAACGAACTATTTCGTCAGTTTGCAATACCTTACCTTTCTCCCTGACCTCCCACTCTACAAGTGGTAAGGGAATATTAACCGTTTTTCCATCGGCTTCGCCTCTCGGCTACGCCTTAGGTCCCGACTAACCCTGGATCTGATTAACGTAGATCTAGGAAACCTTGGTCTTACGGCGGAAGGTTTTTCACCTTCTTTATCGTTACTTATGCCTACATTTTCTTTTCTATCCGCTCCACGGTAGGCAGACGCCCCTAGCCCTATCGGTAGCTCTACCTCCATGACACTATTTAACGCTGCACCTAACTGTATTTCGGGGAGTACGAGCTATCACCCAGTTTGATTGGCCTTTCACCCCTACCCACAGTTCATCCGAAAACTTTTCAACGTTTACCAGTTCGGACCTCCATGATGTCTCACCACCACTTCATCCTGACCATGGGTAGATCACTTGGTTTCGCGTCTAACCCCACTAACTATGTCGCCCTATTCAGACTCGGTTTCCCCCGGCTCCGACCATATCACCGCACTTAACCTCGCTAGTGGGGAGTAACTCGTAGGCTCATTATACAAAGGGCACGCCGTCACCTTTACCATGCTCCGGACCGCTTGTGAGGTATGGTTTCAGGTTCTTTCACTCCCTTGCTTAGGCCTTTTCAATCTTTCCCTCGTACTGGTTCATCGGTCTCTAGTAGTATTTAGCCTTACTAGATGGTGCCGGCATATTCAGACAGATTCTCCGGTTCCGCCCTACCATGTATCCCCATATATACCGTGTACGGGACTTTCACCCTACGGTCCCCTTTCCAGAAGGTTCCACTTTCTTATATATGGCTTCCCAGGTCGACTTGCCGGTCAGCTTTACCATTTACGTGAGAACGGCTATTCCCCTCTTTTTCCGGCTACTTAGATGTTTCAGTTCTCCGGGCTGTCTCCCGCCTTCGCGGTCGGGTTGCACATCTTCAACGGTGGGCTGCCTCATTCGGACATCTATGGATCTACGCTCGCCTGCAACTCCCACAGTTTTCGCAGCCCATCACGTCCTTCGTCGTCTCTGAGAGCCAAGGCATCCACTATACGCCTTTATTTGCTTCCTATTCTTATGTATTTTCCCAAACTATATATCGCTATACAGTTTCCTACTTCTCTCTCTCTTCTCGTGTTTCTACTCTCTTTTCTCCCAACTTGTCAAAGAACTTTATCTTACTTATATAGTACCACCTCTTAGTCCAGCCAATGATTCCACCATACTTTCCACCTTATTTTTTCCCAATTATCCTTCGATATTGGTTCATTTATCAATTTTGTGGAGTGATATGGGAGTCGAACCCTTGACCTCTAGAATGCAAATCTAGCGCCTAGCTTTCAGTTGTTAATCCTCTAATTTCAAATTCTGAATTACTTTATCTCTGTAATCTCTTCATTAGTTGTAGTCTCAAGGACTTGAACCGCCGACCCTACATTATCAGTGTAGTGCTCTAACCAGCTGAGCTAAGCATGAGACTCTCATATCTTCTCATACAAGTCGTCTCATCTCCGCTTTTTTATCGCGCAGCAGCTGAGCGCCGCATTTCATCTATCTCTTCTCAAACTGCCCCTTTGTTCAGCTTCGCTTTTATTTCCATAAACACGTGGAGTTAGTACTTAATATCTACTTATTGTAAAAATGTATCACTCATTACTCTTTAAAAGGAGGTATTCCAGCCACACCTTCCGGTACGGTTACCTTGTTACGACTT
>JADKCC010000013.1 GCA_016714785.1 Saprospiraceae bacterium | reverse complement strand
CCGGAGGAAGCATCTGCTTAATGCGCTTAAGTATGGTTCTAACCGTTAATTCTATTTTCAAAACTTCCTCCGTATTGGTCCGTCTCTTTACCGGTAGCGCTGCTGATGAATTGATGTAACAAATACCCATGAGCGGCATGAAGTTCTATTCCATCCATTCCTGCTAAGTATGCACGCCGTGCAGCTGTGACAAATGCATCTATTACTTTCCACTTTGCAGGTGAACCTTCTCTGACATTTATTGTATCTCGACCACACAGTCATCCATGAGATGATGGAATCATGGTTGCGCACCTGTCAAAGATCTGGGAGATCGCGTACCACCAAGGAAATAATTGGTACAATGGCCAGATCTATGTATTGATGAATGCTATCTGCCAACCTTTAACCCTTGGATATGATCATCACTCCAAAATGCCCATCCCCCGGGCCATCCTTCTTTATCTGTTTTAGATACATGAGTTGCATGCAAAGATGATTCCAAACCCTTTCTTGGCCTCTACGGAATAGGAAGTTAAACTCATCTTCCTAATGGCCATCATTATTACTTTGCCCATTGGTCATTAGTGCCAAAGCAACTGAGTTACACTTATTTTAGCTGTGTTGGTGAATTGGTAAGACTCAAATAATTTACTACTCCTCTCCCAATCCAGCCAACCAACAAAAAGGCATATTCCATTGCTGTTTCTTTAGGCGTTTGAATCTTTCCAGGCAAATTCACCATGTCCTGTATCCATGTTGCAATACATCAGTAAAGGATTTTTGTCAGTCTTAAGCTTTCCTCGCGGAGTTTAGCTACCCATTTGGCTTGGCTCCTAACATTGTGCCTAGGAGTCCCAACATCATCCTGCAGTGACAAGGGTAGCAGGCAGTTTTGGCTTCACGTTATTATAAGGTGAGTACGTGACTTCATAGTCATAATAAGTCTTATCTTTGGATTGCCCCATTCGTCAAATTCAATTCGTTGTTAATGGTATGCTTTCATCTAGCATAGTGGTAATGATATCTACAAAAGGTACTGCGGCCATAACACCTTTCCAAAGTTCAGGTCTCATATTCATTTCACAGCACCCACATGAGTGAAGCTACCAGCACTGCCTCCATTTGCAAACAGTTTGTCCTTGGCAGCATAGCCTCTTTCTTTATTAAAAAGTCATCACAATCTATAAAATCTGTAAAGGTGTTTTTCTTTAAGGAATTTACCATCTTCATACCACTGCTCGCCCGTATCTCTGCTTCCACCACGTATGTGTGCAATCGCAAACCAAAGCCTCGATCTAATAAACTTAACCTTGTAGATGAGAAATAAGGATCCATACTGTAGCCATAAGAACTATAAGTAAGCGTAGCAACATTGGCCTTTGTACTCATCCTTTTTTCAAATCCTTTTTATATACTATAGAAATAGGTACTAATGTACCATCTGTAGCTTGACCATTTTCCCTTTCAGATACATAATCACCTGCATTAAAATGTACCTATAACTTTGTTGCTTAAGTAATTCCAATTTTTTGTTTCTTAACATTGTAGTCGTAAGTCGTACTTGAGTGGTCAATGATGTATAACTTAATCTCAAATAGATCTGTTTCAAAATCAGGGTTGATATTCTGTACCTGTAGTGTGTAAGATTCTTCGCCAAACTGTACATAATGTTCTGCCTTACCAACCCACGGTCTGACGCGGAGCCTGAGTGGACATACCTCGCCTTCGTTCAGAGATTGTTATTTTGAAAATATCAATACCTTCTATAAATATATTTTTATCATAAGGCATTAGGTCTTCCAGTTTTGTTGTGGCTGTTTCAGGTGGATTCATGATTTTGAAGTTTTGTGCATCGTCTTATTAGTGCGAATTTACCATTTGTCTTCATAATGGCTAATAACAAACTCCAATTTGCGTCTTCTCTAGGTTGGAAACATACGGAATTTTCCAGTAGGATTGTCTGCTTTCAATATTTGGTGGTATTTTAGACAAGGTAGCAGCTGATGACCCTAAAATAAGATATTTTTTGATTTACTTTTATAGATAAAGGTACTAAACATCCCATCTTTTTTCGTGAAAATACCAAGACATCCATATACTAACAGGGTGTTCCTAGAGTATGTCTGAAGATTTTATAAGATCTTAGTGCCGCATCTTGGGTTTAGTATAAAATAAAATTTTTGTTGTCGTTGGCCCAAACGATGCCACCTGTTGTATTTGGAATGACATCTGATAAGTTATTGCCTGAGACAAGATCTTTAAATCGCACAGTATATTGACGTCTCGCTTACGGTATCTTCGTGCTATAGGCTTAATATTTTAATATCTGGACTCGACTGTTCTGCCACCAATAGCGTAATACTCTCGTAACCTTTTTGCCGCTACTTCATTTACATTGAGCATGATTTCTTCCAGGTGCTTCAGGTTGTCTTTTTGTGACTATGGATAGATATATTCTTTTCCTTCTTCAGCCTAGTGATGTAAAAGTACCCATTTTCTTTGTACGGCACAGACATATTCGTTTGTTTGATCCTACCTTTATTTTCTTCTTCTCAAACAGTCTTACCTGAAAACTATCTGTATGACATCATTTTTCACGATATGTACTTTCAGTGCATTTAGGCAATCCAACACTTTTAGTGTCTGAACGTCAGGTTTTTGGCATTTTTCTGATCATCAGATAATCTCATCCAAAAATAATTATCTACAACAGTATTTTCCTAAGAAAATAGATATATATGGAGATTTTTTTCTAGCCACAGGTGCAATGATATCTGTTTTCGATACAAGTTTTCTTTATATACCATATTTGAAGTTGGACTTCCGTTTTTATTGCCACAGGAAATCATCCTAAGATAGTACTCAAGGCTATGATAGTAAAAAATGAAATTTGTTCATCAGACTTTTAAATTGAGTAGGTAGTAATAAAAGACCAAATATATTTTAATATTTTTATAATTTTGTTTTTTCACCAAATAAGCAAAAACAGATATTTTGTGACCGTAAATGAAGCTAAGTACATCATATAGACAAATCTATCACTTTCAGTGCCATTATGCTAGGAAGTGCGGCTCAAAAATATCATTGTACTGAGGATAATGTATTTTTATCATTATAGTAGTGTTGACTTTGCGGCATCAGGACTCGTTGGTGTTTTCTATTTGATCATAGCTACAGTATTGGATATGGATTTTCTCGGTGGATAGGATTATTATTGCTAGGCGCAATGGAGAACACAATTAGAAGGTTGGGAAGATTTTCAATCTTTATTTATATTTGAAGCAGCCCTGCCGTCAATTGTTTTTATTTTTACAATACGGAAGTCATTCCTTCTTTAAACTTTTGTAAACAATCCCGACATACTACAGAAATGTGTAGAATATATTGGACCTCGTAGCTGGGGAGTGTTTTTAGTTATTTAGGTGTCTCTATGATTGCATTTTATACAGGCATAGCACGTACTAAGTTTATTATATACGATACCTTGGTGTTAATTGTGGTTAATATTATTTTAAAGTATGTTTTAGTCTTTGGTAAATTTGGGTTTGCCTCATGAATTGCCGAGCAGCATTGGCCAGCACCATAGCTGAAGTAGTAGTTTTATCGTATTTATTGGTTATATGGTATGGGACAAAGAATAGAAAATATGAATTGCTAGCATTTATAGTCTGGTGATTAAGGATTTTACCAATATGTTTGGGAATATCTATACCTAGCATTCCAATCTATTTTGGGTATAGGCTCTTGGTTTTTATTTTTTAGTTTCATAGAGAATGTGGGAAAACAAGAATTAGAAATATCCAATTTGCTTCAGTGGTATATCTCATCTTATCCATACCATGTTGGGATATTCAGCTGTTATCAATACTTTAGTTAGTAGTTTCATAGGTAATAAAAGAGACAAAGTCTTCCCACTGATCATCAAAACAACCAAACTGAATCTATTATTTTGATGCTCATATCTTTACCTATTGTATTGTTTTCAGAATTTTTTATATCCACTTTTTGAAAAGACGATATGACATTGATACTATTATTCAAAACCATGAAGCATGTTCCTTCTTTTAGGTATTTTATTAACATTTGGCATTGGTGGCATTTTTTCCAATGGATTGATAGAACTAGTCATACGCAAACGGCTTACAAATTCCAAACTATCTACCATTTTACATAATTTACGGTTGTTTTATGATCAAACATTGGTATTTTGGTCTATATTTGGGCTTGGGGGAGAGATATTCGATTGGTTGGGTATCACCCTTAATGTCTCTACTATTTTAAAAACCAAAAATGGCATTCCTCAAATTTAGTCCGAGATAAGCTACACCACTTTTATCTTTCAAAGCAACAACAAACTAAGGTTATTATTTATTTAATCTATATTGAAGTTGCAAACCATGCGGAAAGCAACAGACAAATTATTTTCAAAACAATAAAAGTGATGTGTATGCAGAGAATTTTTTCATGACAAAACCCAAATAAAAGAGACCTAAAGAAGTGGCTGACAGGATCAATAAAGGAGAAATTATCATCTTTCTACAGATACAGACCTACGCTTTGGGCTGTTGGATGACCAAACAAAAGTTCTGGTATAGAACGGCCATAGAATATTGGACAAAAAAGAAAAACAAGCCAAATGTCTCTCATTTGTCCTAATATCAGTGTTATATCCCAGCATACACAACAGATAGACAACAATGTATTCAAGACAATGAAGCATATCTCTAAGGACCCTATACCTTCATTTTAAAGTCAAATAAGTATGTGCAGAAGTTTTTAAAACAATAAGGAAGAGATTGGAGTTAGGATACCAAATAATGAAATCTTAGATGGTTTATGGAATTTCTCGATGTCCCTTTGATTTCTACTTCACTGAATACTAGAAGATGGCATTCAAAAAAACTTTCGCAGATCCTGATGAATGGAGCAAACATTCCAACATACAGTAGATATTTTGATGGATGGTGGCATTGGTGACATTGCTGAATCGACCATTACTGGACTGTACGTTGGAAGAAATAGAATTGATAAGAGAAGGGGAAGGGAGAAGTGGATTAATTTATCTCTTTCTTAAGAACCAAATAACTAGTAAAGCCGCAAATCCAAACAAGATTTGGCTTTTTTATTTTGAGTACATGGTTAGTGTCAAATTCACAGTACAATAGTAAATTTTTCTATCAAAAAATTCACCTAGATAAATTGATTTGTATTTTTATATTAAGTTTTCCATTAATTCGTCACTTGTTAAAAATTTCATCGTTTTAGGATTCATGAATAATGTTTTTTTCGCCAAGATTAAATACTGTGAGATCATAATGAATCCGTTTTGCCCCATCATTTATTTGTGGTTCAAACGATAGATGGTGTAAATAAATTTGGTGAGTTTGTTTTTACTTAAAGGCGACTAAGTGGTACAACCAATTGATAAATGGGTAAATTATGTCATAATAAACAAATCAAGTAAACCTTTTAATGATTTTGTCCAAAAGTCGTGTACCTTGGGTTGGCTTCTTTTGCCTTATGCAGGCGGGCAGTGCTTTTTGCATTGCCCAAAAGTCTAGTTCAAAAGGTAACTCGAATGGTGCAGCTTTGCTGCATTTGAGTGATACAAAATCACTCAAAAAAGTCAATCATTTAAACTTAAATCAGCTAGGTGTATTGTTGTTCATTTTCGACCTGCCCATCCCTTACGGGTTCCTTCGCTTCTCGCATTGTCATGGCCCACCCACCCGTTTCACGGTTCACTTCGTCAAAGACTTGCGGCCTTTGGTGCTTTGCACTACACCTGCCCACCGTTTCACGTTCACTTCGTCAAAGACTTTGTCTTTGGTGCTTTGCACTTCACTACGTTTATATTCTCTATTGCTTGTTTTTGAACGATAATCTCCGTTAAACTATTAACCAAAAATAATAGCAGACCTTTCAGCAGCCCCTATTTATCATAACATGATTTTCCTTATAAAATATTTTCAAATCATACTTATCAAATGATTCGTATGTTTCAAAATCATCAATCAAAATGCCAGAAAGGGCATGGATCAAATTTTTAGGCTATCATCTTCAAGTTCTATTTCCATAAAGTCTTCATAGCCATCAATAAAATCGTAAACAATTGAACTTTAAAAATGATTAACAGAATAATCGTTGCCTGCATTACCAAGGAGCTAAAACTTTACTACTTTTTGTTTTTACACCATTCCGAAAATTCATTAGCCGAAAGCGTATTGAGACAAAAATCAGCAGTCAAACCACCTTTTCTTGCCACAGCTACACCATATTTTACGTAGTGTATGGATTCTTTAGAATGGGCATCAGGATTAATAGAAACCATGACATTTTTGTTCATAGCATAAGGTATCCATGTCCAGTCCATATCTAGTCGTTGTGGATTGGCATTTAGTTCCATAGCTACGCCATTGGCAGCACAAGCATCAATTACTTTTTTGTAATCCACAGGGTATCCAGGACGAGCGAGCAATAATCGACCAGTAGGATGGCTAGTATTTTAGTATAAGGGTTTTCTACCGCTTTGATGAGTCTTTGTGTTGCTTTCTCTTCATCCATATTCAATACTGAATGGATCGATGAGATCACTAAATCAAATTAGGCAATATTTCATCACTATAATCCAATGATCCGTCCACTAAAATATCACTCTCGATGCTTTTGAATATTTTGAATCCATCTGAATATTTTGCATTGAGCACATCGATTTCTCTCCACTGCATCAATACTCTATCTTCATTGAGTCCACCTGCATAACCGGCTGATTTGCTATGATCTGAGATGACAAAATATGCATAGCCAGATGTATGCACATAGTCGGCCATATCGGCCAATGAATGTAGGCCGTCGCTATACGTACTGTGATTGTGGACAATGCCTTTGATTTCTTGAACTTCTATGAGTTTTGGTGCATTCGTTTTGTATAGATTTATGACATCAGGACTTTCACGATGTTCTGCTGGGACGAATGATATGCCTTTGTGGGCAAATATACTTTTGGCGTCACCATGTGTTAAATCTTCTTCTGTAAACGCACTTAAAAAAGTTTCGTTTCCAGATCGCTTGAATAGTTCTTTATCAAATTCTGCTCTTGATACCTCGTAAATGAATAGCGGAAAACTTTTATAATACCAATTATCATCCACTTTTTCTACCAGACTTTCGTCCAACACACTTGGATCTATGGGTAATGTTGACAAAATTTCTATCCCTTTCACTTCAGGCATATAACGGACGATATCTCCGCATAAAGCAAGTTTTGACTCAGGATATTTTAATTGCAATTCAGCCAAACATTTTTTCAGCGAGTTGATGGACATGGGCATAAAGATATTTTCCTTGTGATGCTTGGAAATATTCTAACTTTTCTTTGATATCTGCCTGTATTTTTAACCCAAATCCAGAGTAGGCTACTAATCTGTTTTCATTGCAAGCATACAACAATTCACCTACAGAAAGTATGTCCATTTCTTTCCAGATTTGTTTCACTTTTTTGGGTCCTAAACCTTAATAGAAAGCATCTTTGGATACCGGCAGGTGTTTTGCTTTGTATTTCTTTCTTCAAGTGCTTTCATGCTTCCTGTGGTAGCCAGTTCTATGATTTTTTCGGCTATCGCTGTCCCTACACCTTTGATGGCGGCAAGCTCAACTTTGGGCATGATGCTGAGGTCACCTTCCAATTTTCTAAGACTCAAATAAGCATTGGCGTAAGACTTGATCTTGAAAGGATTTTCGTCATGAAGTTCAATAACTTGGCCAAAAGATCAAATTTACCTGCTATCTGTTTATTATTCAACATATTTTTTTTAAAATTACAAACAAAGAATGAAACACCTAAACGGCTGAACTAGTGAATTAAAGAGCATTTGAACAACCGAACTATCGATCATGCAAGCACCTGATCACCCGAAAAATATAGCCTTCTTCCTTTAAGTATCAAAATCAAACTAATGATTCCCACTATTGGATGAAAATATTGTGGCAATATTTGAATACCCGGTATGGCATTGATGATGGTAATTACCAGACCGAAGCCAATGATATAGGACAACCATGGCGAAGTTTCTTTCCACCACCAAAGCGGAATAAGTGGACTTGCCCAAAGGATATTCCAATTGTATTTAGTAGGTATATGATCCGTGCCAAACCACATAAATAACATCAATACACTTGCCAAAGTCAAGACAATAAGCCAAAACTGATCGTATTTTTTAATCCAATGGGTACTAATTCCACGTAAGTGTCGGAAAAAAATATTAATCTCTATTAGTAACAATAATAGGAATAAAAAATAAGGTGAAAGCAAGAAATTGGGATTACTATTGGGGAGGTCAAAACCCAAAATTTTATTTTCTTTAAGCTGTAAACCATTTTGTTTAGGGTCGGCATATTTAGCAAATTGGATGGCCTCCGCTAGATAGTCAGGGATAAAAGTTTCTTGACTCAAAGTAGTCTTTTGGTCTGCAGGTGCCCCGATGATGAGATCGATACCAAAGTTAGTCCAAGGCATTCTATTTTGGTACTCTTTGATGATTTGCCGAAATGTTTTATTTGAAGCACGCGTAGTATCCCACGTAAATCCAGTAATATTATGGTCAATGATATCGCGCAGTCTAGTGGCACAATTGTCCATAAAAAAGTCATACTTGTATGTTCTGTTTTCTGGCTGCATATTGACTTCAAGGTACTTGACGACCTTTTGTTTTTGTAAAGAATCTAAAGACAATACTTGTTCGGTTACATCTCTCTGAAAATAGTCGTATTCTGCAATAAATCTATTATAAGTAGCCACATCCAATGTGTAGGGAAGTTTCCCCCTCATAAATTTGATAATAAAACCTTTTGTCTTGAAGTCGAAAGTACCATAATTATATACTAAATCGGTGCCAGCAGTATTATCTACAATGCGGATGGCATTATGGCCATAGATAGTATAAATATCATGCTCTAGCGCACAAGTTAATATAGAAACTGTGATGTCACTTTTTTCATTTTGGGCTGCCAAAGAGAAAAGACTGACCAATAAACCATAAAAGATTAATACTCTATTCATAGACCAAAGGTACTATCTAATTTTAAAAATCCCAAAATGTGTGGTAAACTATTTTTGGTTGTTAATTATTTTTAAACTTCTCTTAATATAAACACATTTAACCAAAATTATTTTTTTATCTAATCATCCCGATATACATTTGCATCGTTATTTATTATAAACCATTTTAACACGAGATTTGTCTTATTTCACATCAAATCAGAATAGCGCAGCACCTGCTGACAACATTCTTCGTGGCTTACATTTCTCTTAAGAATATCCTTTCCCATAGATATATGAAGCCCGAAGAAGTACATTTCAACGGGCTTTTTTATGCTTACTACTTTCGATTTACCATCATAATTTGTCATCTCTAGTCCTTATTAGTAAGAATTGAACAAGTGTAAGCACAACTAAAATTTCCCGTTTGGTATCATTTTGAAGCTTGAAATTGTATTTCAGGCAAACCTACCGTCTTGCAATTCATATTGCACATTTATTTTATATTTTATTAATTCAAAATCAATCATTCATGGGAAGTAAAATCTCAGGGAAGGACTTAATTAAATTGGGCTTTCCTCAAAATAATTCAATAAACATTGCGCTCGGATATATCAATAGATACAAAAAGCGCGAGAAAAAAGAAAGTGTCTTGGCACAAGCGAAAGAAGTTTTGCTACAACCAGATACGTTTATGGGCGACCCAACTTGGGGAAAAATAGCCGAAAGTTTGGTCAAACCCGTAGAACTAAAAATGCATCGATTAAAAACAGAACGCGTGCCTTTTCAGATCTATGGCGAAAACGAAATAGAAGATGCCGCAAAGTATCAATTGTACGAATCGCTCAAACTTCCTGTTGCCGTCAAAGGGGCACTCATGCCTGATGGTCATGCTGGATACGGACTTCCGATAGGTGGTGTATTGGCTACGGACAATGCGGTCATTCCTTATGGCGTCGGTGTGGATATCGGCTGTAGGATGAGTTTGTCTATTTTTGATTTGCCAGGCACTTATGTCAATGGTCGGGAAGATGAACTGAAAAACATACTCCAAGACCACACTAAGTTTGGTATGACAGAGACACACAAAATCAAGGCCGATCATGCTGTGTTGGACAGGAAAGAGTTTCGAGAGATTCCATTGCTTAAAGGTATGATCGACAAAGCGTACAAACAACTCAGTACACTCTGGTGGTGGTAATCATTTTGTAGAGTTTGGTATCGTAGATATCGATCAGACTTTGCCCGAATGGAAACTCAAACCTGGTAGTTACTTTGCAGTCTTGTCTCACAGTGGTTCGCGTGGATTGGGTGCCAATATTGCCAAACATTATACGACCCTCGCTATGAAGCAGTGTCCTTTGCCACGTCAGGTGCAGCATCTGGCGTGGTTGGACCTGAACACACACGATGGTATGGAATATTGGTTGGCGATGAATCTAGCAGGGGACTATGCTGCGGCTTGTCATGAAGACATACATCGACGGCTTAGCAAAGCATTGGGTAAACGTGTTTTGGTCAATATTTCCAATAGCCATAACCTGGCTTGGCGCGAAACCATAGATGGCAAAGAATGTATCGTTCATCGCAAAGGAGCTACACCTGCTTCTCGTGGAGTGGCTGGCATCATTCCGGGATCGATGACAGCGCCGGGCTATATTGTAGTAGGCAAAGGTGATGAAAACAGTATCCAATCTGCTTCTCATGGGGCAGGAAGATTGTTTTCAAGAGCTCAATGCAAAAGTCAGTTTACACAGCATGAGATCAAAAAACGACTCAAAGATGCGGGTGTGACTTTAATCGGTGGTAGTATCGATGAATCGCCGATGGCATACAAAGACATCACAAAGGTTATGTCGTTACAAACAGAATTAGTGGACATCATGGGCACATTCACGCCCAAAATTGTAAAAATGGACAAAGGATAACATCATGCAAAAGTTAATTCAAATCACATCAGGTCGTGGACCGGCTGAATGTACCCGAGTAGTTGCTCGGGTACTTCAGATTTTAATGGATGAAGCAAGGAATCTTGGACTAGATATTCAAGTATTGCAAAAAATAGCAGGCGACGAAAATGGGTCTGTTGAGACGGCACTTTTGTCCATTGAAGGAGATCAAACGTTGGGTTTTGTCGCTTCGTGGATTGGTACGATACAATGGATAGGAGAGAGCGAAATACGCAAAGACCATAAACGAAAGAATTGGTATATTGGTATTTTTGAAGTGGGGAATGCCACAGACATGGAGATCAAAGACAGCGATATCTCCTATCAGGCCATGCGCAGTTCTGGTGCTGGTGGGCAACATGTCAATAAGGTGAGTTCTGCTATCCGAGCAACTCATCTTCCCACAGGAATACAAGTAGTTACTATGGATAGTCGCTCACAACATCAAAACAAAAAATTGGCTTACGAACGTCTCCTAGTGAAAATCCGTGACAAACATCTGGAAGCATTAAAAACCAATGAACTGTCTCAATGGAAAAACCAGATGCAGATAGAACGTGGCAATCCTGTGAGAACATTTCGTGGCTCCGATTTCAAAAAAATGAAAGTAGAAAAGGGATATAAATCCCAAAGGTTAAAACTTAAACACAATTTAAAAAATGAGTTCGATAGATAAATAGGGGCTTGCTGACTATGGTACAACCAATTGATAATTAATAAATTATGCCTATAATAAAGAAATTTAATGCAAACCTTTTAATTGATTTTGTCCAAAAGTCGTGTACCTTGAATTGGCTTTTGCCTTATGCAGGCGGCAGTTACTTTTTTGCATTGCCCAAAAAAGTAACCAAAAAAGTCTAGTTCAAAAAAAGGCAATTGCGTAGCACCGTTCATTTTCGAACCAAAATGCTTTTTCTATTGCCATAAGTATTTCATATTTAATCCTTTGTGCTTTCTATGGCAATAGACGCACTTTTGTTTCTTCATTCACTATTGCTTGTTTTTTGAACGATAATCTCCGTTAAACTAACAACCAATAATAACAGCTGACTTTTTCAGCAGCCCCTAAATATTTATGTAAAGCCTTGGATGCCTCCCATATTATTTGGAAGAAGCAATAGAGTCGCTAGAATATGCTTTGTCTGGTGATAACAACAACGCTGCAACACTCTGTCTATATGGCAGGGTGTATGCAGAACAGTTGCAAGATTATGTTGGTGCTCTGACTAGATAATAAGTTAAATAATAATGGGAACTATTTTTTCAAAGGTCGAGGCAAAAAGCGCAGGCATAGCAATAGCTACGCCGAGTATTTTTAACGATGAGATTTGGAAAAAGAGCCCCATTTCATTAAGTTCTTTATCTGGACAGAGCACTATTGCCAAAACATATTTCCAAGATGCTTTAGCAGCAGATATCAGGGCTGTTTTTGTATATCCTTATTTTATTCAACTTTTGATAGATTTTGACGAAGATGTAGAAGCAGAAAATCAGGAAGGATTGGATGTTAAAGCGATTTGAATTTGCTGCAAAAAGTCATAAAAGGAATAGTGATTTGCAATTTTGGACTCATGAAATGAGCAATTTTCGATTATGAATAATGTCAAATCTAAATTGCGAATTCCATCACACCATAGATACAAATTGAGTGATGAAAATCATGCTGTGGAACTTCTCACCCATACATTTACTTGCCAAAAAATGGCTTACATTCATGAAAATCCCGTGAGAAGTGGCTGGGTGGAAAAGGCTGACGATTGGCTAGACAGTAGTCAACGGAATTATAGTGGATTAGAAAGTTTAATAGAAATAGACATTGCAGATATAGGTTGGATGTAGTGTTTCGTATTCAAATTATAAATTTGGAATCACTTAGACGTAGGCGCAGCCTACGCCTAGCAGGGTGGCTTTCAGCTAAAAAATGCAATAAGTCTAATAATACACCTTTTTCTAAAATTAAAGATTCCAATACAATGTACAGATAAATCAAAACTGTCTCTTCTGAGCCAAATACTGTCAGCAGTTAAGATTAAATTTTCAATTTCTAAAAAGGTATTTGTTGAAGGTTTACCATAGAAGTTAAGTTTTTTAATGATATTTGATTGCTTAATCAAATATGACATAACAATATTGGTTGAAGTATCGCTATCCTCGGAAATAATGAGAACCATATTCTATTCCTTCTTTTATTATGTTAAATCTTTCTATAACCTTTGGATAAAAGATCAGCTCTTAAATCTTCTTGTTGTTTTAAGTTAAGATCAGTATAAAGCAATGGCTTGGCTCCTAAAATAAATTTTGTATTTCTTTTCCTAAAATCTGCACTTAAAATTGAAAATGCAAAATTTGGAAGATAAATTCTCTTTCTGTTATTATTAATTATTTTTTCTAAATCTTCGCCACACGAAAATACGTCTTGACCTATAGTCATAAAATCTCCAATTCCAAAATAGAAACATCTAAATAAATAAAATGAGTCATTATCAAAATTTGTAGAATGCATAACAAGTAAAGAATTTTGCATTTTACCCTGATGAACATAGGTTTCAAATAAAGATTTAAATTTTGAATTATTAAGCTTAACTTGATGAATTAAAATTATGTCTAGTGGCGACCATCCTTTTGGGAATTTATCGGGCTCTTCTGGGAAAATTCCTATTACCTCTTCACTTAAGTAACCATGCCTTAAAAAAAGACTATCAACTATTTTTCCTATTTCAATATCCACATTAATCCTTTCATGTATGTCAAGATTATTTATACGTGGTTTTTGGTCTTTTTCTATTAAATTCAAAATATAATTTCTAATGTTAAAATCTATCTCACATTGTATTGCTTTCCTTGTAATAATTTGCCACTCTTTACTTTTAACAAAATTTGAAAACTCGAAATTCAACTTAAAAAAGGTTGAATCCAATCCTTTTTTCAATAAATTTTCTGCAAAATGAGCAGTTGCGCTAAATTTATTTATCTGAACACTTGCTAGGCAGGCATTAAAAGCATCTTTAGCAAATAGATTTCTATATTTCTCTGCTTTATAGTAGTGTTTTACAGCTTCCTTGTATTTTGCTTCTATAATAAGTGACTCTGCTTTATTTACATTTGAATAATAATCAGCAATTAATTGTTCACTATGATATGTAAAGCCATTAAAAACTATAAAAAAAATAATTAATAAAATAGGATTATTTTTCAATGATTAAGATTTTGAAATTAGAGTTACTTAAACTTTTGGATATGAATTTAGGTAACCCCTAAATTGTGTTATATTAATAATATTAATCAATACACTCAGCTTCTACTCTTCCACCACCTGAAAAATAATAGAAACAATTACCACCTCCATTATTCCAATCACATTCGGAAATACCATATCCAAAAAAATAAGCTCCTCCACCTGTTTCACTTCCACCATTTACATTTCTTAAATTGGAGTTTGACAGCTTTTTTTCAGTAAAATTTTTTAAACTTAACATTATTCTAAAATTAAAATTTCAATCTCCTTCTCTTTTCAATCGCATCCCCTTCTTTCATTTCTTGTATCAGTCGTTGCAAAGATCGTTTGCTCATATCCAGTTTTTCTGCAAACTCATCGGCATCGCCTGTACTTTTTCTTCTCATCAAGCAGATCATCCTTTCTAACAATGCTGCATCATCCATAAAATTCATCTGTCTAGTTTTAATAAAGGTTATAAAAATGTAGTACTTATGTCTCACAATTGACATAAATACTATAATATCCACTAAAAAACCAAATGCGATACAGAAATGCCGGGAAACGGGGTTAGTCTTTTCCAAAACAATTTCTCTTAAAATACCACATTGCAAAATCAAAATACCTCTTGTTGTAACTTGAGATACAATTTTAGATCTTTCTGCCAATTATTCAGCAAAAGATATAAAAAAATGAAAAATAACACTTTGAGCAAATATGTATCAAAACATATAAACCTAGGTGCATTTCTTTTTCATCGGTTGGCATACATCACTTTTGATAGGTGGCCTCCCTATTTTAATCTTAACAACGGGTGCGTACTTTTCTTATTAACGCAAATATATAGATTTTATGTTAAATGATATTATAAAATTTAGTTTTTATACGTAGGTACAATCAAGCTTGCATAAAAATTATTAAGTTTTTTCCGTGAGTTCAAGATAGGTAGTTTTCACATCAAGCAACATTAGTTCCAAATCTGTAATAGATGTAAATGGATTCATGATGCTGATGCGGAGATAAACGTTATCATTCAAGAGTGTTTGCACTATGTAAAAACGACCATCATCCAATATCTTTTGCCTTATGGCTCTATTGATATCGTTGCATTGAGATTCATTTTTGTGGATTAGTCTAAAACAGACAATATTTGAATCAGGCGCTACAGCAAGCTCCATCAATGGTTCCCTTTTGAGCATTTCGGCAAAAGTCTTACCAAGGTCATAGCAGGTATCAACATATTCACCAAATACTTCGATGCCGTAGGTATTGAGTAATGCGTAAATACGGGTACTTAGCATGATTTTAGTGCATTCCATGGTACGTTTACCGTAATTGTACCATTCTTCATTAGATGCATTCCAAAGATATTGTGCTTTTTGTGCGAATGTACGATAACTGTCTTTACTATTTCGGAAAAATAGCATAGTAGTCAGGGAAGGAACCATCATCATTTTGTGGGCATCGACAGTGATTGAGTCAGCCAGTTCACAACCTTTGGTCAAATGGTTATATTTTTGGGAAAATGCTGCAGGACCTCCATGTGCGGCATCAATATGAAACCATAATCCATGTTGTTGGCAGTACTGACCTATTGCCGTCAAATTATCATAAATACCTGTAGAAGTGGTAGGTGCACTTCCTACTATGCCCAATATTATAATACCTCTGTCAGTGGCTTCTTGATGCAAAGATTTTAGCAGGTCAGTTCTCATCCTGAATTGTTCATCCACAGGCACTTTGATGATACCAGTATCTCCCCAACCCATCACTCTGACTGCTCTATCTATGCAATAATGTGCTTCTACGGAAACCATAAAGGCATACTTTTCGTGTTGCCCTTCGTTCCAAACGTCTTCTGGAGCTTTGATATTTCTGGCACAAATCAGAGCGGTAAGATTGGCTAAAGTGCCACCAGATGTAATGATGCCATCACCATCCGTAAAACCGAAATAAGACTTTAGTTGATCAATAACCAATTTTTCTAAAGTGGAAGAAGCTGCCGACATTTCATAGATGGCGCCTCCACTGTTGAGCAACATCCCTTCCATGCCAGCTAAAGCGGCCAATGGTGCAGGAGGCGTCACTTGATGCCCCATATATCTTGGGTGATGGATGTGGATAGAATTTTCTTTTACTTGATTAAAATAATCCATTGGACTATCAAATTTTTCATGAGCCCAAAATGTATAATTTTCATCGGGCTGTTTATAAGCTATCACTTTGCCTGATGAGTCTTGAAGACATGCTTGCAAATGATCAGCTAGCATATCTATCAATTGGTGGCCTGTAGCTCTAAAGGTTTCAGGGTCATACACTTTTTTCAATAAGTTCATATTCGAATTGATTTATTGCTCAATTTTTAATACCAAAGCACTGAATGGTTTCAATATCATGGTTTGGTTGAGAGAAATGGCATCTTTGCCGTATTGGAATACGATCTTACAATTTTCACTGGCTTCGGGCAGATTGATTTCATTTACCTCAGCATTATTGTTAAATACTACTATGAATTTTTCAGCATTTTGAATACGATAGTACGCCAATACATTTTTGCCTTTGGAAACATCAATGATTCTGTAAGTACCATAGATGAATGCCGGGTGCGATTTGCGCAAAATTATCAAAGACTTATAGTAATCAAACATATCTTGATCAAAGGCGATATCTTCTTCATATTTGTAAGAAGAAAAGTCAGATTGTGATTCTTTGTCAAATTTGATATCTGGCCATATTAGTGGTTTTCTGTTGTCGGGATCATCAGCGCCATACATACCCATCTCGTCGCCATTCCATATATGTGGCGCACCTACAAAGGTAAATTGATGCAATAGTAATAGTTTGGTACGATGGTAGGTGATGTCTCCAGGTCTATTAGTTCTGTACTGTGCATCTTCTTGTGGTTTACATTTGAATTTGTATTTGTTATCATTGAAAAATGAAGATAATAATCTAGGACTATCATGTGATGAAGCGAGATTCATCATAGCTTGTTGGGTGGCCTCAGGATATTTTAAAAAAATTGAATCTATTTGTCTTCTGAATAGGGGCAAATCTATGCTATCGTTGGCGTCTGCAAAATAGGATCGTGCTACTTTAAACCATTGATAATGCATAACGGCATCAAATATATCACCTCGTACCCAAGGTGCAGGATCCATCAATTTATCGGGCCACTCTGTCCACCAATTTTCACCAATGAGGTAAAATTCGGGATTGACTGATCGTACAAACTGACGAAAATCTCGCCAAAAACCTACAGGGACATGTTCGGCTACATCTAAGCGCATTCCGTCTATCCCGTCTTCAAAATGCCCATCACCATTTGGATCCATCCATCGGCGACAAACTTCAAAAATATGCTTTTTAACTTCAGGCTGTAGATTGCCTTCATACGGATGACCTTGTATTTTACCTTTGGTATCTACTTTTTTGAGTTCGGGCAAATTTTTGATCCCAAACCAACCTTCATACTCCAAAAGTGTTTCACCTGTTTTGTCATCTTTGGTAAATTTGGTGTGGTACCAATCTTTGTAAGGTGATGCTTCTTTGTTTTTTTCCACATCTTTGAAAGCCCAAAAATTATTTCCAGTGTGATTCCAAGAGAAATCTAATATAACTCTTATTCCTTCTGAATGCAGTTTTTTGATAAGATTCAAAAATTTTTTATCCGCAGATGTCCACTGCCATGTTGTAGGGTCTGCATGATTTTCTTTCGCCATTAGAGACAAATCAGCAATCGGATCATCGCCAAATGTCACATCTATATGGTGGTAATGCCGGGCATCATATTTGTGTAATGATGGTGCATCGTTGATAGGATTGAAATATATGGCATTGATACCTAGATCTTTAAGATATGGGATTTTTTCATAAACACCATCTAAGTCTCCACCATACCTTCGCATCTGAATGGTACGGTAAAAGTCAAGACCTGTTTTTTTTGCCCATGTTTCCTGTTTATACCAACTGTGTCCCCAAGGAGTGAGTTGCCAGTCTGCCGGCAATGGATCTATCAAAGCATTGTCGCTGGTAATAGGTGTAGGGTCATTGGCTGGATTACCATTGCGAAATCGCTCTACAAAAATCTGATACCATATAGCTTCTTTAGCCCAAGTAGGTGGCTGATCATAAGCTAATGCATTGGAGACTTTTTCTTTTGATGATGACATACATGAATATAAACTAATGGCGAATAAAATAAAACTAACCCTGAATATCATGGTATGAAAATTTTAGCGTAAATATAAGTAAATATTTTTCATTTCAAAATATCTTCAGATGGTATGGGAGCATTTCAAAACTTGAATTGTATAATTGGTGGTGAAACAAAAAAGGAAATTCAGTTAAAATGGAAGTTTCTCTCCTCCATATTGTCCAAAGTCTCCAATTTCGTTGATAATTTCTAATACGCTCCTGACTTATGTTGGTCTCTAGCGTTTAGTTCAGTGTTGCTAATTTCTTCTTTTTCAAGTTAAACCAACTTCCCGATTGATTTACAACATTTGTTTACCAAATTTTGATATTTTGCAAAACGCTATATCTGTTTCTTCATTTATTTCTTCCAACGATTTATGAAGTAATTTTGCTTTTAAACGATGGATTGTGGACTGTTCTGCAGAGAGTCTGATATGGATTGTAGCGCTACAGGATGTTTCAAATTTTTTTTCACTGATCTCAATATCTAATTCTTTTAACACATTTAGTATATGCCCCATTTGGTCATAATTAAAAGACATATGATAAAATACGTACAAATATTTCTGGACAATGGTCGCGTTTTCTAAGGCTGATTTGGCAGATTCTTTGTATGCATGGATGAGACCAGAAGCGCCTAATTTAGTGCCACCAAAATATCTGATCACAACAATACATACATTGGTAAGACCAAAACTTTGAATCTGCCCTAAAATAGGTTTGCCTGCTGTACCCGATGGCTCTCCATCATCATTGGCTCTGTACCGATTGGCGTCCATACCGAGTTTGTAAGCATAACAATAGTGTCTTGCTTTTGGGTGTATGTCTTTTAACGCAGCTAAAAATGTGTCTAGCTCTAATTCAGTCTCCATGGGGTAGGCGTAAGCTAAAAATTTACTACCTTTTTCTTTATATTCACCTTCTGATGATTGTTCTATGGTTTGGTAAGTGTCATTCACCATTATAGATACTTTTTCAAATCATTGTAATAAGGATGATAGATAATATGGCCAAACCGAAACCAGCAATTTTTACTTTTGTTAGTTTCTCATGGAATATTACTAAACCAAAAATAGCAGCAACTACCAAAATGCCTACATTGTTTACGGGAAATACAATAGAGCCTCCCCAACCTTGTTGTAATGCGAGAAGCAGTAGATAGATGGAGAAGAAATTGGGGATTCCTAAGGCTATTCCTCCGACTAAATTCTTCCATTGCCAAGTGACTTTTTTTCTAAATGCCTGAAATATAAGAATTAACAATCCATTTACTCCTGCAAATAAAAACAGTGAAGCCACAAATCCAATGTCACCATTTTGGGCTAGGTTTTGCTTTTCTATCAAATACAAAGCTGAATCTATCAAACAAGAACCTATAAATGTTAAAATCGGAAATAGCCATAATAGTGCACTAGTATCTTTTTGGTCTGTCTTTTCTGACTTTTGATAACTTAACAAAATAATGGACAATATGGAACATAAGATGCCAAACCACTTCACAATTCCTGCTGGTTCACTATATACTATTATAGCTATCATAGTAGGTGCAATAAGAGACATTTTTTGAAAGATTGTTGCTACCACCACACCAAAATTTTGCACCGTTAGTGCCATTAGATTAAATACAATGATAAAAATAAAACCGAGTCCAAAAGCATAATAAAACCATGGTTGGGTAGTGAGATCATGAGGAATAGGGGAGCCACCATTGACCGCTGCTGCAGTAGCGACACAGACGAAATAATTGATAACTATTGCTTGTAGGTTGTCTATCTTATATTTGTCAAAAAGCTTGAAAATGACGCCAATAAATGCATTGAGAACTATACACGAAATCAAAATCCACATGAGTCTATTGTTTATGAAGTAAAAGTAATGATTTGGGCTGCATTAAAAATAGTATTTCATCTTCGGCTAAAAAACCTTCTCCATCCACATGAAAAAAACCTTTGCTATGGTTACTAATCACTATTTTTTCTGTTCTGAAATATTCTACTAAAGGGCTTTCATGAAAAGTTTTGTTTAGCATTTTAGGTACAAGCCAAAAATATTTAAAAATTTGTGTTTTTTTGACCAAAAGGATATCGAAAAGCCCATCATCCAATTTTGCTACAGGTGCTACAGCAAAATCGTATCCATAAATTGAACCGTTAGCTACGACTGCCATGGCATATTCGCTTGACCATTCTTTGTCAGGCGTTTTAATGTTGAGATGTAGAAATTTGAATCCAAAACTTTCTTTTACCGTATTGATAAAATAAGGTAAAAATCCTCGTTTAGTATTAAGTTTTGTCTTGTAAGCTACTGTTGCATCCAAACCTAGCCCTGCCACATTGATGAAAAATCTACCATTGGCAGTACCAGTATCTATTAGCGAGATATGACATTTATTTAGTACTTTGATGGCTCCCACCACATCTCTTCTAATACCAATATGGTAGGAAAATCCATTACCTGAGCCATAAGGTATAATTCCTAAAGCTGTTTGGGTATTTACTAGACCTTTAGCAACCTCATTGATGGTCCCATCACCACCTACTGCCACTACCGCATAAACACCTAACATGGCATTTTCTTTGCTGATCTCAGTAGCATGATTTGGGTATTGAGTATAGATGATTTCATGCTCAAAGAGTTGATGATCTAAATGCGTTTGTAGTGTATGAGCCAAATTCTTTTTTGACTTTGCACCTGAAAATGGATTGGTAACAAATATGATTTTCTTTTTCAATGATTTTACTATTTTTTTTACTTCAGCCATTGATGTACTTTATACCATTTTATGGTATCTAAAACGGCTTGCTCTAAAGTGAATTCAGCTTTGAAATCTAAATCTTGAATCAAGTCGTTGGTATCACAACTCCAATTTCGAGCTTTTATTTCATGTACTCTTTCTACATATAAAGTGGGAAATTTTCCTGTCATTAGGCCAATTTTTTCGCTAACAAAAGCAATAACTTTGATCAATCCTATGGGCAATTTTATGGAGAATGCTTTTTTGCCTAATCCTTTTTGAATGGCATCAGGAAAGTCATGGCCTGAGTATGTATTTCCATCAGCAGCAAAGTATGCCTTGTGCACGTGAGGTGTAAGCGTTGCTTTGATTATAATATTGACCAAATCTTTCACAAATATAAAAGTAAGTTTTTGCGTTGCATAACCAACTAGCGCATTTATCCGAAAGTTGAGCATTTCAAATACATTGAATATGTCCTTTTCGCCTGGTCCGAATACTGCAGTTGGTCTTACAATATTATAAGGAATGTCAGTTTGCTCTTTTAAGTATTTTTCTGCTTCTAGTTTGCTGCGACCATAATTGGTAACAGGATGAGGTTTAGAGTCATTAGAAACAATTCCATTTGATTGGAAATCAGCTGGTCCATAGGCAGCTAGACTACTTACAAAAAGCAGCTTGTCTAAAGATATTTTTGATAAACGAATAGCATCTACTACGTGAATGAGGTAGTCCCGATTTACTCTTAAAAATTCGTTATAATCTGGTGTACGAGTCAATCCTGCATTGTGTATGATATAATTAGGTTTTATGTCATCAAGTACTTGAGTAAGTGATTTTACATTTTCGTAATCTAAATATGTGATGGTAACGGAAAAATGCTTCAGTGAATCTACATTGCTTCCCTTTCTGACACCTGCAAATACTTCAAATGATTGGCTCAAAGCTGCCTGTACTATGTGTTGGCCAATGAAGCCATTGGCCCCTGTGATTAAGACTTTTTTCACCTTATATAATATTAGATCGGCATTTTATAAAGTCTATAAGTTTTATACCTTTCACCATTGAGATGCTCGGCTGCTGCTTTCATTGGTTCATTACTTTCAAGCACCCAAGATGCTTCTCCTCCGAGTAAGCCTCGTTTTTTGGATTCTTGTATGTTCTTGGCAAAAAATACTGCTTCTATACCCATTTTTCGATATTCTTCCACCACACCAAGCGCCAATACTCTTACAGTTTTAGTTTTCTTTTTGCCAAATAAAAGTCTAAATATGCCGAATGGAAAAAGTTTGCCTCGTTTATTTTTTATAAGAATTTCATTGATATTAGGAAGTGTAAGACCAAAACCAATAGGCGTTCCATCTTTTTCGGCAATGTATGCGAATGATGGATCTAATAACATCTTCAAATCGTTTTTTAGATATTCAAATTCGTCATCTGTAAATGGAACAAAGCCCCAATTTTCTTCCCATGCATCATTATAGATCTTCTGGATTCTTTTAGCTTCATTGTTTATATCTTTGAGATTGACATTTCTGATAGTGATACCCTTGCCTTTTAGTCTTGCTTCTACAGCGTCAGCAATTCGTAACGATTTTTCAGATGCCTTGGCAGTATATATCATATAGGCGTATAGGTCCATTTCTTTGCGTAAACCATAGGACTCGATCAGTGTACCATAATAAGGCTTATTGTAGGTCATCATTATTTTTGGTGGATCATCAAAACCTTCCACTAAGGTACCCGCTGTTTCATTGGTTGTAAAGTTGGTTGGTCCCATCAGATATTCATGACCATTTTCTTGAGCAAAAGCTTTGGCCTTATCTAGTAGTGCATTTACAACATCTTGTTCATTGATAAAATCAAAAAACCAAAAAAACCTACTTTGCATTGATGGTGACGATTATAATTGGTGTTATCTATGGCGGCAATTCTTCCTACTATTTTACCATTTTTTTCGGCAAGAAAATATTTTACTTTGCCATATTGGTGGAATGGATATTTTTTAGGGTCCATCATATCTTTCTGACCTATAAATATTTCTGGAACATATATCGGATCATCCGCATAAAGATCATGAGGGAAATTGATAAAGTCAGCTATCCCTTTTTCAAAACTAACTTCACGAATATGGACTGCCATAAGCTATTTTTTGATTGTGATTAGATTTACTTAAATACCTTAAATGGATATTTAAGCAATTTTGAATGCAAATGTAAGATTAAAAATGATTTTATCTTTCGAATGAATGTTTTTATTGATATGGAATAAAGCTACTGACATGAATAATTTGAAGGATATGTCAGATAAGTTTTTTAAAGTATTTTTTGTATCCAAAATGTAAATGAAGCTTGTGTGGTATATTATTTTGTAAATTTTTAAATCATTGAATTAGTAAATTTTGATTTAAAATGTTATTAATCAGTATAAAATACATATTTTTATAATAAAATATATTTTTATTAATATTTGTAAATTACTATAAATTAAATATTTACAAATATTGTAAAAAAAATATATTAAAAACATTAAAATTTATTGCTTTATACATACGTATTATAGTTAATATGTATTATCTTTGCATTGTGTAAGTTTTGGTTATTAAATTGTAAAATTCGTAGTTGCTCGTGAAAAGTCACGAGCACTTTTTTAAAAAAGCCCAATATCTGCAAGTCGGATATTTTAAGATATAAAAGATTCAAGTACATATAGTCATATTAAACAATGTAAAAATATTTGGCACGGTATTTGAATTATAAAGAGTATATGAGTTTTGGTTATTAAATTGAGTAATGCCCGTGTTTTCGTCTTACACGGGCTTTTTTTTTTTATACCATTTACATATACCATTATTATAATACATTCGCTACTTGAGTAAACCATATATATACTTTACATAAGCAAGCAGGGAAATGCTCTTTAATGTACTACGATCATAAAATATAGGAATGCTACTGGAATATTTAAAAGCATAATCCCTAATGATATCACCAATTCTTCTGCTATTGCAGGTCTTAGCAGCAATTCCGCAATTATAGCTATAGCAAATATTAAGTTAATAAATGTGGCTACGCAAACATAAATCAAACCTATCATTAATATTTCATAATTGTTTGGCAAAGCTTTGTGAACTAATAGTATAATAGTACCCAGAAGGAAGGAAATCAGCGCAGTCCATCTTGATGTTTGGATTAATTTTAGGTGTTGCATATTTTCTATTTTATTTGTTTGCAATCTTGTCTTCTATTTTGCTGGATTCACTCTCTTCAAACCATTTGATCTTCCTAGTCACATACATCGTCAAGGCAATGATGACAAAAAGGCCAATCGAACCTGCTAGCAATGCTGTTTTTTCTAATTGTATGATGATATAGATGTATGCAAATAATGCCACCATCAAGCCAAGAAGTAAACCTGAGCTTTTCTTGTTTTTAAACATTCCCAAACTATACAAAAATATCAATCCTATCGTGGCAACTGCTGCCCCAGAATATGCCAAATCAAATCCCCAAAACTCTGATATCGAAAGCAGCAATGTAAAAAATATAGCGAGAGCAAGACCTATCAATGTGTATTGAAAAATATGGATATTTATTCGTTGTACTATTTCGGTTAGGAAAACTACCAAAAAGGTAAGGATAATAAACAGTATCATATACTTGCCTGCACGGTGTGTTTTGGCGTAGCTATCTACAAGTACTCGGATTTCTACACCAAAAAGATTGTCTCCCAACGAAATGTGGTTATTCCCCTTGACAAATGCTGGAGTAGATTTATTATATTCCAAGATATTCCATTTTGCATCAAAACCTTGAGTATTGGTGGTATGGTCTGGTAAAAAACCTCCATAATACACAGGGTCAGGAAAGGTCGATTGGATACGTACCTTTGTGGACTTGGCCAAAGGAGCAAACAAAAGAGCTTTTGATCCTCTTAATTGTAAGCTGTATGAAAAGTCATAATTTATCTTAGCTGCATCTATGGTGATTTTTCCTTGCAAACCTGTTGGGACACCATAAATTTGAGACTCAAATTCTGAAAGAGAATATTGATTGTCTTTTTCGGTAATACGCTCACTTGAAAAACTGATATCAGACATGCCTGGATTAAGCGAAATAGATTTGCCATTCCATAAAAGTGATAGCTCATCATTGATCCCTTTCAAGTCCGAAATGCCCATGATTACCGAAGCTTCGTCCCATAAGATATCTGCTGGATTTATATTAGTCAACGAAGGTTCAGGTAGCTTAAAGCTGCCCTTAACTTTGATTGCGGAGTTATAAAGTAACACTTTGTATAGGCTCCTGTACTTTTCTTCGGTATTTATTTTGCCTTCTATGGACAATTGTTCAGGAAAAACGACTATCTGTGTTTTGGATTTTACAGGAGACTTAGTTTTGTCGTCACCTTGTATAAATTGATAATAAGGTATAACTAATGCTGGCCCTGTATGAATTTGTTTGTTTCCCCAACCTTTTGATACTTCATCAATAACTGATTCACTGAGCTTTTGTCGTTCTTCGACCAAATCTAGAATCATAAATTTTGGGATCAATAGAAATACAGTGAGAATAAAAATTAGAGAAAGTTTTAGCGTAATTTTGGTACCCTGATTTTGAAAAAATGATGTTGTTGTCATGGTAAACTATTTAGTGATTATGTAATACCGCTTTTAGCGGGATAAGTTATTGAGAAAAGTGAATGATTTAATGAAAGCTCGGATATTTGATGATTCAGATTATTCGCTTGCTCGTCGTTCAGTCGTTCAGTTGCTCGATCGTTCGTCGTTCGTCGTTCAGTTGTTCAGTTGTTCAGTTGTTCGATTGTTCGTCATTCGATTGTTCGTCATTCGTTTGTTCGTTTGTTCGTCGGTCAGTTGTTCGTCGTACGAATATTTAATATTAAAAGTACTTTGAATTACAAAGTAAAAATATAAAAAAATATAGCAACAAAAATCTAGCCTTTGCCAATCAGTGCTGCTAGTGCTTCTATGTGTTTTTGAAAAGAAAGTTTACCTGCTACCGTCGCTCGATATGATGTCTCGGGTTTTCGGCCTACAAATGCTTTTCGTACTTCTATATAATTTTTGCCTTCAAGAGCTATAGTATGACTAGCCAAGTTGCCATCTGAGAGCTCCAGCATCTGCTTCATATCATTGAAGTTGACCCATTCATTGACCATCAGGATGGACATGATGCCCAATCTGACCCGACTTTCGAAGTCCTTGTTTATATTGCTGATATCGATATCTTTCACGGTATTTTTATTTGTATTTTTGATACATCCATATACCATAAACGATGTGAAGGATGCCGAATCCAATACCCCAAAATACCAAACCATAGCCTACAAAAACAGCTGCTAATAAACCTAAAGTCAATTCGCACAATCCTAACCAAAATATGTCTGATTGAGTATATTTGGAGGCACTTACCAAAGCTAATCCATAAAAAATCAACATGCAAGGTGCCACCATATAGAACAGATGATGGTAGGTGATGATGATGCAAAAGATTCCTCCGGTTACTAATGGTATAGCGGCCGCATTGATCGTGTTTCTGGTAGCTGCTGACCATAACGGATAGCCCAGTTTTTTAGATTTTTTTGCTGTAAAGTAAACACCTGAAATCAAAGCTAAAACTAAGGTAACGATCGCCACAGATGCCAATTGCCAAAGAACTTGATAGGAATAATAATTGGGTTTGCCATCAAAATAATCAATATTGTGCTGCCCCAAGATGTAAAACGTCATAAGACAGCCAACAATTGCCACCAATCCTGCACCCACACCAGACAAACCACTGAGTGAGATGAAGGTAGATGATCGCTCCATCATCTGCCGTATATGTGTTAAATCGTTTTCGTATTTGTTCATTGTTGTGAATTATAAGTTAACAAGGAGCGGGCGAAACGCCGGGCAGACCCTCTAAAATTGTTGGCCCGAACGGGCGGGAAGGAAGAAAAAAAAAAAACCAAACCAGCCGGGGGGGGGGGGGGGGGGGAAAATAAAAACGGGGAAGGGAAACTTTTCTTTATTTTATGCCCCGGAAAGGGGGGGGGGCCCCACACCAAAACCCCGGGGGGCCCTCTCCCTAAGGGATACAGAGAAGGGGGGGGGTTTTTTCAAATTTTAAGAACCAAACTTATAGTTTTCTATCTTACTAAAATAGTATCATTTTGAATATTTAAATCATTATCCAAATGAAATCTTCCTGTAATGGACTTTTATTTGATATAATAAAATTGGTTTGCTGATCGTCAGAATTTTTAATGCATTCTCATCCAATAATCTGGTGCTTTGACCATTCCATTTTTACTGGCCTTTTACAGTAAATTCAATATGGTCACTTTTTTTAAATCCTAAATGGTTCCAAAGATGCAAATAAATTCATTATCTACCATAAGATAATATTAATTCAGTTTCATTTTTTATATTAACATACACAGTATTTTTATTGCGGCAAGCCAAAAAAATAAAAGAGAAAAATATAAGTAGAATAAATTTATTCATTATAAAAGTACTTTGAAATGCAAAGTTAATATTAAACTTTATTTGTGCAAGAAATATTGTGATAAAAATGAAAAATTTATTATAACCATGCCAATACAAAGTGAAATCTACCATTCTAAGTTGTAAGCCTAAAGATACCAAAAAGATGGACAAATCAAAATCCGTTTGTCAAAGTCTTACCTGACTTTGAAGGATTATATTTTTCACTGCAAAAACTATAAATTTACCTAAATTTATAAGTAAAGCAAGAGTTGCGTCAAATTCTAAAACCTACCGTCAAGGTAGCATAAGACCAATTTACCCAAGGCTTATTTTGCAGAGGAACATTAAAAGATTGGTTGAGATAAAAGTGATTTTTTTCTAAGATAAACGATAAGTATGCGCCGGTTTTGCTTGATGTACCTTGCGAGTTGGCCACCATTCCCAATCCAATACCAAGAAACTTGATGTGTTCATGAAATCTTGGATTTATGGGCTTAGCTACATAAGAAAACCCTAAAGTAATCATATCGTTTTTGCCTAAAAGATTATATCCAAGGTTAAACGAAGTTTTGGATTTTATTTGTGACTGCCCAAAAGAGTTGATAGTGTATTTGATCCTGCTAAAATCAGTCAGACTTGTTATGCCTACATCTCCAGGAGCGACGATGCCACCCAATACGACACCTAAACCATAACGAAAATTTGCATTTTCTTTTTGTATTCCGGTATTGACCAAGTCTTCACCTTTTTGTTGATAGAGTATTTCTGTCGCTGCTCTCAAGTCTCTGTTGCTAAATATTTTTCTTTTAGTAAGGTCTATTTGAATGCCTTCATAAATTTTGTCAAAAGAAATTCCTTCCATTAGTTTTAAATCTTCAGCTTTGTCAAAATACAATAATATGGCTTCCTGGTCGGGAGAAATAAGTTCTATAACATGCAAGCCAGTGAAAAGCAATAGCGAATCCTTATACTGATAACTTACAGGTCTATTACTTTTAGCAATGTCCAAGTGGGTCTTTTGTCCATTTTGGTATATTTTCAAATGAAGTGGGTCACCTGTTTTGGCTTCAAAACTTATTTCTTCAAGGTTGTTTTGGATGATTTTAATATACTTTTGAGTGTATAAAATACTCTTGTAGTATCCTGATTTTTTCCAAGATTGGAAATTGACAGGCCATTCAAATCTAAGTTTGTTTTCGTAATTGTAATTGATTACTTGCGGTTTTATGTACTCTACGGATTGACAATAAAGAAATTGAATGCTTAGAACAATGCATAGCATTACTAAGCTTACTTGACGTAAATTCATATTTTTAAAATTTTATATGTTAAATAAATAGATGATTATAGGTAATTATTGACCATGGGCATATTTGGATGTGCTACAATTAAAGTTGGGTACATGATTGATAAATCTAAAATCGTGTTTTGGCTTTTTGATGACATCTTTGAAGTGTACTGTTTCTGCATATTTTTTCCGAGTTCTAGTATTCTTTTCTGATGAGTTTAAATCTATAGTTGTCATTGAATCCAATTCATTTTGTTGGGAAATTGAAATCAAACTATCTATAGGTTGTTTGGCTGAATAATCTATTTGTTGACGATTTTCCGTATTTATAATCAAAGATGCAAATTCATTTTGGTATGGTTTCTTTATTGAGTCTAAAGAAATGTTCTGTGATTTATAGTCTGGTTTTAATTTATAAATGGTGTCAGTTTTACTTTGCATGATAAAGAATGTATCAGTATGAATCACATACTTCCTTTGTATTTTATTCTCATTAATATTAGTTTTATCCTGTTTCAATGCGATTTTTTGACTACTTGAGTAAGTTTTGCCCAGAAAGAAACCAAAGATAGAAAATATAGTCGCTGTTAAGAAAAGAAGTAGCAAATTTGTTTTTCTATTTTTAATATTTGACGACTTAGAAATTTGGTTTGAAATCTTAGCCCAATTATTATTTTTATCCCATTTAGGAGCCACTTGAAGCTCATAAGATTCTACAATATTTTTTAAATCACTCATGACAATAATTACCTTGTGAAATGTATTCTTTTAACGCTATTTTTGCCCTATGTAGATAAGACTTTGAGGTACCGACACTCATGCCTAATTTTTCACTTATTTCTGGATGTGAAAACCCATCTATTTCATACAATTGAAAAACAAATCGTTGTGCGTCTGGAAGCTTAAGTAAAAGTGAGATTAAATCATTATAGTCCAAAATATCATGTGGTGTTTCATGACATGCAACATCTATGTTACTAAATTCAGACCAAGAAATTCTATTTTTTTGACGTATAAACATCAGGCAATGATTGATACATACTCTTTTTATCCATTGCCTCAATAAACCTTCTTTTTCAAACTTGAAATTATGGAGTTTATTAAAAGCGGAAATAAAAGTATCGGATACTTTTTCTTCAGCATCTTCATGATTTTGGAGATATCTAAATGCTACAGAGAAACATAGATTAGCGTATCTTTGATGTAAAAGGTACAATCCACTTTCGCGGTTTACATTAAATACTTCTAATATCTCTTTTTCTGAAATCATATATACCTAAGAATGCAACATTTAACTTAACGGTTGCAGTACTTATTATTTTATTCACAAGAAATATTTTACTTACCTCTTCAGCCATCCAGTAATGCTCATCCGAGGCACCAAGGTTTGCAGCACTTCATGCTCGAGCTCATCACTTCGGAAAAATACACTTTTCCCATTCATCGGACTGATGTTTTGTGTCTGTCCATCATCATGAAAGATGCTAAGTTCGCCTCCATCACCTTCTTTCCAGTCAGGATTCAAATAAGTAATCATAGAAAATAGTCTTCGATCATCATTTCGAAAACGATCGAGATGCCTTTTGTAAAAACTACCTTTTTCGTAAAGAGCATAATGAAATTCATAACTAGTGATACCCGTATAACAAGTTTCATTTAGGTAACTTACGAATTCATCCATCAATGCAAAAAAGGCATTTTCATGTGGATCATTATGGGTTTTATCAAGCCAATAAATTTTGTCGCTGCGGATAGCTGTGTCTTTGAGTATCGTATTTTCATTGCCAGTACCTGCAGTAATAAGGTCATTTTGTGCAAGGTGTCCAAGCAGATTTGATTTTAATTGTAATGAAAGAGTTTCACTCAAAAAGTGCTTTGAAATACCCACTTTGTCTGTGAGAAAAGTTTCTATCAAAGTTTCAAATACTTGTTGCACAATGCCAATTTTAATACAAAATGTGGCAAATTGCCCGAATGTGTGCAAGGTAGGGCTTATTTTGATAGCAGAGAAATATAGTTGTTTTTTATTCTATATCTCCATATTGGTCTCACTCCACTTGGCTTAACCATTGTTTGATTACAATTTGAAGCTGTTTTCCTTTGGTATGTACATCATTTTCGTCATTAAAAGTAACCATTCGTCTCCCATCAGTATATTTTCCTTCCAATATACCAGTATTACCTTTTATGGTGGCTCCTGTGGGAAATACTAACATTACTACTCCTTTACGCAAGTTCATTACTGCAATATCTCGCTTGTATTCTTTAGGGTTGAATGGTTTCATTTCACCTTTATAGAAAAAACTGGGAGAATTCCACTTGATTTGCTCTCCAATAATACTGTCAGTATCCAGTATGAGTTGTCTTATATTGTTAACAAGCCCGATGAAATGTGGGTCTAATTTTTGGATGTATTCATTTACACCTTGAGAGTCATGGACATCTTTTGCCATCTTGAACTGTTTTGATAAATGGAAAGCTATTTTTTAGACTTAGAATTTCATTAATATGCTCTTTCATCATTATTTTTCATATAATTGATGTAAGCTCTATTGACTACACGCATACCACCTGGAGTAGGGTAGTTTCCAGAAAAATACCAATCTCCTTTATGATTGGGGCATGCGATATGCAGATCATCTATACTTTGGTAAATGATTTGAACATCTGGAAAGATATTTTCAGGAGTGACTAGTTCAGATATTTTAGCAGAGATTTGATCGTCTGTATATTGATCGTACAAGAATTTAACTTGATTTTGCATCTGTTCGATGGGTAATTTTTCTTGCGCTACACATCGCTCATATACTTCATCCATTAGATGTAATTTACCATCTTGGGTAAGTAGTTCTACCAAGGCTCTGAAAGCCACAAATTCTTTCATTTTACTCATGTCAATACCATAACAGTCAGGATACCTGATTTGTGGTGCTGAAGATACTATTATGATTTTTTTAGGTCTCAAAGTGGACAAAATGTAGATTATACTGTCTCTTAAAGTCGTACCACGTACTATTGAATCATCAATTAGCACCAAAGTATCTACCTCATTCTGAACGATGCCATAAGTGACGTCATATACATGTGACACCATTTGACCACGGGATGCATCATCTGCAATGAAAGTACGAAGTTTTTCGTCTTTTACAGCCAATTTTTCAGCTTTTATAGACATGTTCAGTACCTTTTGAAGTGTATCATGATTTAGGTCACCGTTTTCAGTAAGTGCTAAGATTTTTTGGCTTTTTATATCATTAAGTCTTGCCTCTAGTCCTTTTATCATACCGAAAAAGGCTACTTCTGCGGTGTTAGGTATGAATGAAAAGACGGTATTTTCAAGATCATAATTTATGGCTTTAAGTATCTTGTCGGCCAATAATTCCCCTAGTTTTTTACGCTCTAAATATATATCTCTGTCAGTACCTCTACTAAAATATATTCGCTCAAAGCTGCAAGGGGTCAGCTTTTCTGGTTCTTTACAAGGCTCTTCTGAGACAATTCCATTTTTTTTAATAATAAGTGCGTGACCAGGCTTTAGCTCTTTTACTTGGAAGTATCTGATGTTTAAGCTAGTCTGTATCGCTGGTCGTTCGGATGCTACCACTACTATTTCATCATCATAATAATAGAAAGCTGGACGTATTCCACCTGGATCCCTTAAAACAAAAGCGTCTCCATGTCCTATCAAACCTGCCATCACATAGCCACCATCAAATTTGCGACAGGCTCGCTGTAATAGTCGCTGTACATCTAGATGTTCTGCGATGAGTTTGTTTATCTCTTGATTGGAATAGCCTTCGGGTTTGAACCAATTGAATAGGCGCTGTACTTCATCGTCTAAGAAATGCCCTAACTTTTCTAGTACGGTTACAGTATCGGATTTTTCTTTAGGATATTGACCAAAAGCTAATAGCTCACCGAAGAGCTCATCTACATTGGTTAGGTTAAAATTACCTGCAAGTACTAGATTTCTGGTGATCCAATTATTTTGCCGTAAGAATGGATGTACTGTTTCTATCGTGTTGGCACCATGTGTCCCATACCGCAAATGTCCAAGTAAAAGCTCTCCAGTGTATGGTTTGTTAGCTTTAAGCCATTCTGGATCATTGAGTTGTTCCGTTGTAACATCTTGAAAGTGAGAAAAAACTCCATCGAATAGATCTTTTAGATATTGCGGACTATTACTTCGTCTCCTACTGATATATCTGGTGCCAGGTGTTGAGTCGAGTTTTATGGTGACCAATCCTGCGCCATCTTGTCCTCTATTTCGCTGTTTTTGGAGCAATAGATTCATTTTGTTAAGTCCATATAGTGCAGTGCCGTATTTTTTATGGTAGTAATCGAGTGGTTTTAATAGTCTGATCATTGCCAGACCACATTCGTGTTTTATTGGGTCACTCATGTTTTGATTATTATTTTCCTATCAAATGAGCCGTAAAGATATAGATAAATGTGATTATTTTAGTGGTTAATATTATGATAAATAAAGTTATGCCATCAATTGATATACGATCCATGCTCCTACATAAGCCAAAACACTCATAAATAAGAATTGTATTATAGGCCACTTCCAACTATTTGTTTCACGCTTGGTTATGGCCAGGGTACTCATACATTGCATTGCGAATACATAAAATACTAATAATGAGAGTGCAGTAGCTGGACTATAGACTTTAATATTTGTCCCTGGCCGCAATTCAGCTGCCATTTTTTGTCTTATGGTCTTTTCGTCACTATCACTTCCCACACTATATATGGTAGCCATAGTGCCTACAAATACTTCTCTAGCTGCAAATGATGTCAAAAGTGCAATACCTATTTTCCAATCAAAACCTAAGGGAGCTATGGCTGGTTCAATCCATTTTCCTAAGTGTCCTATATAGGATGCTTCCAGTTTGTTTGATGCAATAAGATGGTTTTTTGATTCGGCATCCAATTGGTTAGAAAGGCTGATCGTTTCGGCTGCTTCAACCGCTTGAGACATTTTATTACTCGGCCCAAAACTTGCCAAAAACCAAAGTAATACAGATATAATCAAAATTATTTTACCAGCTCCGATTATGAAAGAGAGTACTTTTTCTTTTACACTGAGCAATATATTTTGCCATATCGGTGGTTTGTAATTAGGTAGCTCTATCATCAAAAAAGAAGTTGATTCTGACTTTAAGATTTTTTTGAACAATAATGAAGAAAAAATGACACCAACGATCCCTAATAAATAAAGTCCCATGAATGCCAATCCTTGATAGTTTAATATTCCCCAGACTTTTATATCAGGTACTACAAAACCAATCAAAACGGCATATACAGGAAGTCTTGCTGAGCAACTTATCAAGGGACTTACCATAATTGTGATCAATCGTTCTTTATTATTACTAATAGTTCTTGTTGACATGATAGCTGGTATAGCACAGGCTCCACTTGAAATCAGTGATACCATACTCCGACCATTCATCCCAAATCGCTGCATGATAGCATCAAACATAAATACAACACGACTCATGTAGCCAGACTCTTCCAATAGAGCTATGAGTAAAAACAAGATAGCAATCTGAGGTACAAACACCAATACACCACCTAAACCTGCCAAAAGCCCATTTACAATTAAATCTGCCAACCAATTATTTCCCAAATTTTCACTCAAGAAAGAGCCCGTAAGAGCAAACCCTTGCTCTATCCAATCCATTGGCAATGATGCCCAACTATATATGGCTTGGAAGATCATAAGCATGATAACAAAAAAGATAATAGGTCCTAAGATGCGATGTGTAATCCAATTATCAATTTTGTCTGTAAGTGTGAGGGCCTCTGAATTGTTTTTTGTTAATGTCTTTTTTATTGCTAATGCATGAAGTTCGTACCTCTTCATGGTTTCTTGCACTTGCTGCCGAATATTATTAAATCCTGATTGCTCTATTTGTTTTTGAATAAATATTTTATTATCGTCAGTCAGATGTTGTAGCCATTCATGATGGTGGGCTATTAATTTGGCTTTATAAAAATTGTCGATATCTAATTTTTTAGCTATCCTAGTGGCAACAAAATTTTCCTGATCGGTTAGATGATATATCGGCTGGTAATTTAATACTTCTTTCGGCCCTGAAAAACGTGATGATATTGCATCACTGATTTGTTGTGTGTTTTCGTGATTTCTGATAGAAACGCATACGACTTCACATTGTAAAAATTGTTCGAGATAGGTCTTGTCAATAATATATCCTTCTTTTTCCGCAATGTCTATCATATTGAGTACCAATATCATAGGAAATCCAAGGTCCTTTATCTGTGTAGCGAATAGCAAATGACGATCTAATTGTGTGATGTCGGCAACATAGATGACCAAATCAGGATAGTTATTATCTTTGTCATTAGTCAAAGTTTGTATAACTATTTTTTCTTCCCCAGAATTGGGGAAAACACTATAGGTGCCAGGAAAGTCAATCAGTTGTATTTCTAGACCACTATCCAACATCAAAAATCCTGATTTCTTATCTACTGTTACACCTGGGAAGTTGGACACATCTTGTCTTAATCCAGTCAGATAATTGAAAAGGGAAGATTTCCCCGAATTGGGATTGCCCAATAGCGCTACTATTGGCATCTGATTTTCATCTTTCATAAGGTTTCCTGAATATATATGGTAGATGCTTCATCTTCTCTCATTGCCATCTGATGATGATCCATTTTTATATAAAAAGCACCTCCAAATGGAGCTCTACGAACCATAGTAACTTTGGTTTTTGGTAAAATGCCAAGATTCAAGAGTTTACAAGTATAAATATTTTCGTCCAATACTGATACATAAGCCGATTGGCCAGGTGTTAAGGAGGCTAAAGTCTTACGAGTATTCAATATTTATTATTTAGACTAAATTCAAATTGCAAAGATATTAAAACGTTGCTGACATCAAAAAGTTTGCGATACTTTTTAATACTGATTGATATCATAGTATGATTTTTGAAAAAATATTGGCGAAAAGCTTAAATTTTTTAAAATAATTTCTTGGATAGATACGAAATAGCAGAATATAAAATTAATTAGCGTTTTCAATCTATTTATGGTTTATATTGTTGGTAGTCAGTGGTATATGTTGGAATTGATTTAGATGAATTTTTTGAATAAATACCTTGCAAACATAAATTTTGATGTTTCAATGAAAAATATTAAAAAAATCTTAAAATTTAATAGGGGTATTTTTCTTCTCATGCATAATATATTAATAAAACGAAAGTATATGAACCAGTCAGCCATCATCATCTCATTAAGAAGTATTTCTTTACTTAATACTTTAACTTCAAACCAATTTGACACTCTTGCTGCAAATACTATTTTTGAAATTGTACCTAAAAATAGTATTGTTTACGAAATTGGGACTAATATCGAATACGTGTATTTGGTAGAAAAAGGTAGTATCAAATTAGGTATTGTTGCTTCGTGTGGTAAAACACTTACTAAAGATATTTGCTATGATAATGAAATTTTTGGGGAAAATATATTTTCATCAGGATGTATCACTAAAGAATATGCGGAATCTATGACGGAAACACGATTGTTCAAAATTCCTGTTGAATTATTTCGTGCTATTGTCATAGAAAATCATGCGTTTGCATCACAGATTATGAATGTAATTGTTACAAAATTGCAAAATCTCGAAGAGCGTTTACAGAATTTTGTATTCCGCAAAGCCAAAGAACGCATCGTAGATTTTATATACAGGACAGGATTACGCAAAGGCGTCAAGATAGGCATCAAAGAATGTTTGATAGATCATGGTATGTCGCACAAAGAGATTGCCTACCTCACAGATACTAGCAGACAGACAGTAGCTAGGATATTAAATGAACTAAAAAAAGAAAATTACATTCACTATGGATCACGTAAAAGTAGTAAAATACTCATACGCGACATGGAGATCATGCAGCAATATAGATGGGTTGGTTAATGATTGGTTTTTTAAATATTGAATTCTAAGTACCTGTATTTATTAGATTAATACAGGTACTTTTATGCCACCTACCCTTTAACTTTTAACACTACTTCTTTAATACAAATCTTTAACACTACTTCTTAAACTCAAATGCAAATTTGGTGGATTGAAATTAGACACAAAGTTTATAAACATTTATTATAAAATCACTTTTTAAGGCTTCAATGCCACTCGCATCAGATATGAATGTGCAGTCATGTACAGATACTTTTCATCTGCATCCAAAGCACAGTTGGCGGTAGCTTGTCCGGTATTTATAGTCCCGATATGTCTGCTATCTTGATTAAAAACTAAAACACCACCTGGTCCTGTTGCAAAAATTAACCCTTTTTTTCCTATTTTCATGCCATCAGGAAGTCCTTTGGAAGTAGGTATCAGATGTGTGACATCTGCAAAAAGCTTTCGATCGATGATATTTTTATTTTCGTCCAATTCATACTTCATCCAGATGGCTTTATTTTCATCAGAATTGGCCACATACATATATTTTTCATCAGCTGAAAAAGTAATGCCGTTTGGCCTCGTCAGTGTACTGTCAAACAATATGATCTTCCCATCTTTCTGAAGTCTATATACGCCATTGTAGGTTAGTTCTTTGATAGCATCGTCATCTTGTTTGGGCAATCCATAAGGCGGATCCGTAAAGAAGATATCTCCATCTTTTGTAATGTGCAGATCATTTGGACTATTAAATTTTTTACCATTAAACATATTGGCGAGAAACAAAAAACTGTCTTTTGGTGTAGCAAGGGGTGTCAACATTTTAGCAATTGACCTATTGCCGTGTTGACACAAAATGAGATTACCATCCCCATCGAGCATCAATCCATTCGCTCCTTCTGTTCCACCTTTATCGTTTATTATTGTGTATCCAGATGGTTTAAGATATATTTGTTTGCCATTTTGTGGATCCCATGCATAGATGGTGTTTTCAGGTACATCTGTAAATATTACTTTATTTTCTTTTGCAAGCCAAAGCGGACCTTCTGACCAGGTAAAGCCATCTGCCAATATTTCAATAATAGCATTGCTGTCTATCAATGTAAGCATTTCCGGATCTTTGATCTCAATATGTCCTACTGATTTGCCTACTTCTGCCGTTTTTTGTTTACACATAGAAAATGTCAAAAGGACAAATACACTAGCTAAAAAGCCATTAAATAATTTCATTATATTGGTGGTGTTGGATAAGTGTCAAATTTAAAATTATTGTTTGAAAATAAGAGAGTGTAGAAAACAAAGTATTACTCATTAACCGTTCTACCATTTTCTATAAGTATTTTTTTTACTTGATCCAAAGCCATATTAGTAATATTAGCTATCACTTCTATTTTGATGTTATTTATCATAAGCATTAAGTATTACTTTAATTTTGCTATTTAGTTCGCCAAGCTTTATACCACGTTTTTCACCACGTTTTTCACCATATTGAACTATTTGATCATAAGTACTCATAAACTCTGATTTTAAATTTTTATTTACTTTAACATTGCTCATTACTTTTATAATGTCATCTCTTCCCAATTCTGAGACAGATATACTGTAAACAATCATACTTGTTAGAAAGTTCCTAGATACATTTGTTGGAAATGAAGTGATGATTTTTTTCAAATTGAGCTATCATTTTTATAGGTTCGAAATGATGCATTTGTAGCATCAAAGCTGAATATAGCATGCTATTTCTAAGTTCTAAAAGTGATTCTTCTGACATTTGATGCAATGCCACAAAAATGTACCGAAAGTCGGGCAAATATTTTTTAATAGATTCGGGATAGTCATCAAAAACATGATTGATATTTTTGACTTTCCATTCTTTTTCACCTTGATAGTATATGATAGGGATGATCGGATGTAGGTCAGACTTATTTTTTAGTTGGGTCAGATAGCCATTGGCGAGATAACCTAATAATTGGAAGAATATGTATTCTGAAGGAGATGATTTATGTTCTATCAGCAATGAAATATAATTCGACTTATCGATCATTTCTTTGAGCTGAATCTTTAGAATGACATCAGAAAATGTTTTTTTTAGCTCTGGAGAAATAAATGATGTGTTGCTATATTCCATAGACTGAATATCCAATGTGTCTTTTAAATCCTTAGGCAAATAAGTATTCAAAATGCGATAGCCATCTCTTTGTTGGCAAACATTTCTTTGACAAACTTATCGTGTGGATTATTAAGGTTGGTATCCTTGGCAGAAATTATTTGTCTTTTGAAATATAATCAATAAATAATTTCAATTTCCAAGTATTGAAATATATAATAGAAGGTTTGTCTGACATAATACTCCCTTTTATTTTATCTGCCATTTTGTTATATGTCCAAACAAAAGAGTTTAGTAAGTTGTAATTTTTTAATTTTTCATAACTTTTGATCAATCTTGTACTCGGTATTTTATTTTCCTTGTATAGAGTTACTAAATTCTTGATTGCGTTTTCAGTTTTTTGCATGAATATGTGATTCAATTCTAATCCATCATGAATTACAGGATTGTCAATATGCCAGACAGGAATACCTGCTTTTTGTAGATCGAATGCATACAATAAATCTTCATACCCATATCCATTCACACGGTCATCAAATAAATGGTTTTTAAATATTTTTTCAGGTATCAAAAAATTATTTGATTGAAAGTTGAGATATGGATCTTTCTTCCTTTTTTTAGCAGGCAATGCTTCTCTTTTACTGCCATATTCCCAATGAAGGATTTTCTTTTTGGCCCTTGGCTTTTTAGGGGCATATTTTCTGCCTCCATAAATGACAGTTTCAGTAGGTAAATGATCTACATATTTTTTAATAAAATCTTTATTTTTAACTGTACTATCTCCATCTAGAAATAGTATATATTCGAAAAAAGCAGCTTTACCTAACCAATTTCTGATCTTACTGCGACCCAAATTTTCTGCCATTTCAGTATAATTGACATTGATTCTAAAGGCCAGTTCCTTGTTCATGTCTTTATACTTCTGCGCAGACATATCGTCAAAACATAAGATTTGATAGTTGATATTCAGTTTATTACACTGTTTCATCAGCGTCGTTACCAATGGACGTACATCCTGATTGTATATAGGTATTACGATGGACAACATTTTCTTAAAATTCCATTTGATACCGTAAAGAAAAAGGTTTATTTAATAAAAGTCGTCGGATTACGCATCAAATTTTAATTTTGTGTGTTTTTTCTTAGTTAATACTGATGATGTTTACCAAATATCTTCATTGTATTTTCTACTTTTTATCTATAATTTAGTATTAATGAATATAATAAGTGACTTAGATATTGTCATCAATGATCCCAAACTCTCCAACGAACTGAGGGATATTGCCATAAAAGTCGTAGATCAGCAAAGGATATCCAATGATGACGCTTTAATGCTATACGAGCAGGGTAGTTTATCATATCTAGGTAGTCTTGCCAATCTTATTCGGGAGCGTAAACATGGTGATAATACTTATTTTAATCGTAATTTTCATATTGAACCTACCAATATCTGTCTTTACACCTGCACTTTTTGTTCGTACTCACGATTGATAAAAAAAAGGGAAGAAGGATGGGAATATACACATGATGAAATTATGGATATCGTCAAAAGTTATGATGACAAGCCTGTGACTGAGGTCCACCTAGTGGGTGGTGTTTTGCCGCAATATGATGTGAAATTTTATAGTACACTCTTTAGTGCCATCAAGGCTCATAGACCTGATTTACATGTGAAGGCATTGACACCTGTAGAGTATCATTACATTTTCAAAAAAGATAAACTTTCATACGAAGATGGCATGAAGTTGATGTTGCAATCAGGTCTAGACTCCATGCCTGGTGGTGGAGCTGAGATTTTTCATCCCGAGATCAGAGATCAAATAGCTGGAGGGAAATGCAGCGGTGAGCAGTGGCTTCGTATTCATGAAGTATGGCATGAATTGGGCTGCAAGTCAAATGCAACGATGCTGTATGGTCATATAGAAAGTTTTTGGCATCGAGTAGATCATTTAGATCAATTGCGACAACTGCAAGACAAAACAGGTGGCTTTCAAACATTTATACCACTTAAATTTAGAAACGAAAATAATCAATTGTCTCATTTACCTGAAGTGTCTGTCATTGAAGATTTAAGAAATTATGCCATTTCCAGAATATACTTAGATAATTTTGACCATATCAAAGCTTATTGGCCTATGATCGGCAGGGACATGGCTCAATTGTCACTTGCTTTTGGAGTGGATGATATAGATGGTACTATAGATGATACTACCAAAATTTACTCAATGGCAGGTTCGGAAGAACAAAATCCGGCATTAAGTACAGAACAATTGGTACAGATGATCAAGAGGGTAGGACGCAGACCAATAGAAAGAGATACTTTATACAATGTAGTTCAGGATTATACCGATGTGGCTTTTGATTCTGACCATGAGTATAAAGGGTATCTATCTTTACCAGTAATAGGCAATTAATTCTCAATTGTCAACTTATACCTAAGCTTCTAATTGATAAAATAAAAATTAATAGCAAAACTAAAAAAGCCACAGTTAATATACTGTGGCTTTTTTAGTTTAGAGTATGTTTAAAAATTTTCTTAGTTGCTAATCAATAGATTATGGTTTTGACGATAAAAGAATTAAAGAGTTTAGTGAACTAAACGGTGAGATTATTTTGAAGTAAGGTACATAAGTTATTGATTATAAGGCAATAAAAATTTAAACATACTTTTATTCAATTACTTCTAATCTCAATTACAACCCATATCTATTTTAGACGCTGGATCATTATTTGGAAAACACAATCCAGACAACACACTTTCGGGTACATATCGCTTTAGATTAGGATCTTTAAGTCCATTTGCCAAAAACTCTGTCAGATCTTTGATTTCTTGTTCTGTCAGACCTAAGGGTTTGATAAATGTGGACAATTGGTTATCTGGTACTCTTTGGTTTTGTTTTTTACCATTATTAAAATATCTCACCACATCTTCTAGTGTCTCCATGCTACCACCATGGAAATAAGGTCCTGAATCTCCTAGATTATACAATTGTGGTGTTCTGAACTTAAACATATCTTCTGACCTTCCTGTGAATCCACCTCGGCCTAAATTTCTTCTATCATTTGGACCAGTCTTAAGGCCACCATGTTCGTACAAGTCATCAACTCCTAGGGCTTCAAATCGCATAGAACCAAGATTTTTTTCAAAATGACAGCCATTACAGCCTGCTTTGCCAAAAAACAATAGCGCTCCTTTTTTCTGTTGTTCGGTCATGGCCTTTTCATCCCCTTTGAGCCATTTTTGGAATGGTGCTTGATTGGTTAGATTTTGCCTAAGGTAAGCCGAAATAGCAAAACTAGCCCCTTTACGAGAATATCTCTCTGATTCTGGCATGTCAGGAAATGCCTTATCAAATAACTCTTTATAACCTGCTGCTTCTATGATTTCTTTGGTGTAGTTCATACGGTGAGTTATAAGTCCTTCAATGTTTTGACCTTCCAAAGCACCTAATTTTTCGTGATTTCTAGCGGTACCCGGATCAAATACGCCCCACATATCTTCTGTTCCTGCATTGGGTCCATCAGAACCAAAAGAACCATTCCACATGGTGTTTTCGACGTACGCAACATTAAGTGTTACCAATGGTCTAGCTCCTTGTGCATCTATACTGTCATTATGATATAATGGATATTTAAACCGGCTTTCTCCCTTACGTCCGAAGCCTACACCACCATCAGCAATGCCTTGCATCCTACCTGGTCTAAACCCTGATTCTGGTACATGACAACTACTACATGTGAACGTAAATTTCTGGTCAAATCTTTTAGATTGGTTGGCAAATGCTGGCTCAAAAAATAATAATTTACCTAATGCTATTTTTTCTGCCGTTAGAGGATTTACAGCTGACTGCGGGATAGCTGCATAATCAGTTTCATCAGGGATAATATATTTATCTTTATCACTTATCATCAAGTGAAGGTCTTTATCTGTAACAGAAAGTTCTTCATGTGCACAGCCTATTACAAACAGAATTATCAATAGGGGAATAAATAATCTAATTAACATATAAATCGGAATTGTTTTGAAACTTGGTGCAAAAATAATCATTTTTTTCAAATGGTATCATTAAAACTTATGAAAGTATAAGATAATATTATTCATTTGAAAGCAAAAGGCTTAGTTTTATTTTAAAATTATTTAGCTTATACCATTTTAGATGGTACAAAATATGTGCCAAATACATGATGAATAATAAATTATACATAGGCTAATTATTTTATATTATAATTTATTGTAATGTGTTAAACTTGTCGTAATTTTGCCAAAATTTTGACCCAAGACTTGACAAATTTAAAGAAACACTGTACATTTACTGTAAATTTTAACCCATGATCATATTCACAATTGCCTTGATGGTACTCATCATGTTTGGGGACAAGATTCTCAAAGAGGCGTAAAGCACAAAAGGCAGATTTCATCCCCGTGAGATCTGCCTTTTTTAATTTTTGGAAAAAAAAATTTAATACTGCATTCTATAGATAATTACCATGCCCACCGAATTTTATAATATATTTTTTTGATTTTATTTATTTTAGTTTGTTATATTTCGATATTTCAGATTTTGATTGTAGTATTAAATAAAAAATATGTTAACGAAATAATAACAAATCTTTGTTATATGGTATCTTATATATAATTTTACATCGGCAAAGGTAATATCTACCTTACTTTTATAAAGCCAGGCGGTTCCCTCCGTACGAATAAAATTTTTAGATGTCCTGGGCATTTTATGTTCAGTAAATTTTATTATTGAAACCATTTTAAACCATAAGAATGAATAAGTTTTTACAACCTTTTTTTCTTTTATTGACCTTTAGTATTTGCACTTCTTCAGTTGATGCTTCATCAGTATGGAAAGATGTCGAATATCTGACATTTGACTTATGCTTAGAAAACTTTAAGACTAATAAGCAAGACATTCAACACTTTAATTACAGTGTTTCTGATGCATCTATATTTAGTTTAAACTGTGCTACACCTACAATTCTGACTTCAGGTGGTATGGTTTCTGGGAATACTTCTGGTGGTGACCTTTACTACCAAATCACTATACCAGCTGGACAGAATGCCAGTTATAACTTTTTAGGGGTGCCAGGAGCTACCGCTGAATTTATTAGTAGCTGTGCTGTTCAATCACCTATACCTGCTCCATATTGTGGTGGTGGTACATTCCTAATAAAAATTTCTGGCAATACAGGACCTTTTGATTTAACAGTCACTGCCTATACCAATTCTGTTACCATTGGTATCGTAGAGTCTAGTGCCACGAACAATACAGATGGAACGCTGTGCGAAGGGGAAGACATCACTTTGACTGCAAATCCAGTCTTGACTGGTGGAGCAACGGTAAGTAATTATGACTGGAGTAGTGGGCAAACTACACAGGGTTTTACACTAAATAATGTTTCGGCTGCTGATGCTGGTACATATACCGTTACTGTGACAGATAACACTGGTTGTACATCATCTTCATCTGTGATGGTAATAGTCAATCCACTTCCAACTGCAGCTATAAATTTATCCGAGACCAGTGGTATCGCAGGTGATGGTGAAATTTGCAATGGTGATCAAGCTACTTTGACTGCATCTGGTGGTAATACTTATGCTTGGTCCAATGGTGTTAATACTGATATCAATTTGGTCGCCCCTATATCCACTACAACCTATACAGTCACGGTAACAGATTCTAATGGATGTACCGACACAGAAGAACAACAAATCGTAGTAAATCCGCTACCTACAGCTGGCATAGATATAGCTGAAACAAGTGGAATTTCTGACAATGATGGAGATATATGTGAAAATGATCCTATTATGCTCACTGCTACAGGAGGCGGAACTTATGAATGGAGTACCACAGAAACAACTGAAGACATTAGTCCAGTGCTTGGAGTTGGTGCTTATACTTTTACGGTTACCATCACCGACACCAATGGTTGTACAGATTCTGAAACTGTGTCTGTTGAGGTATTTCCTGCTGCAATGGCTACCATTGCGGTTACAGAGATGAGTGGTAATGTAGATGATGATGGTATGCTTTGTTTTGATGATGAAGTGACATTAACTGCAACTGGAGGTACGAGTTATAATTGGAATACAGGGGGAACTACTGCTGTTATCAATGATTTTCCACCAGTTGGGATGACTACCTATACAGTTACTGTCACAGATGTCAATGGTTGCACAGCTTCTACTGAAACCACAGTGGAAGTATTTGATCTCCCTATCGCAGACATTACCGTTACTGACATGAGTGCTGAGAATGATGATGATGGATTGATCTGTTTTGGAGATGATGCAACATTGACCGCTACAGGTGCCAATGGAGGGACTTACTCTTGGAGTAGCGGTGAGGTTACGGATGTTATAACGGTTTCGCCTGCTGTGGGACTACATACTTATACTGTAACGGTTACTGACATTAATGGATGTACAGATACCGATATGTTTGATATAGAAGTATTTGCATTACCTATGCCGACTATAACCATAGCTGAGACTAGTGCTTTATTGGATAATGACGGCATCCTTTGTGCAGGTGATGACTTGACACTTACGGGAGTAGATGCGGATCCTATGACAATGTTTGAGTGGACTTTGCCTAACGGTACAGTACTCATGGGAAACCCACTTATTATAACCAATATTGATAATACTTTCAACGGAGTATTTACAGTAACTGCAGATAATAATGGATGTACCAATACCGCAATGGTAACCATCACTGTAAGTGACCCACCAGATCCTGTGGAGATTCAATTTGAAGGATCAGGAGCAAACTTTACGGTTTGTCAAGATGAAATGTTTTCATTGGACGCAACAGTTGGTGCAGGTTCAGGAACATATACTTACAACTGGACATTGCCTAACGGATCTACCCAAACGGGCAATCCAATATCATTTACAGCGGACCAAGCATTACATCAAGGTACATGGAATGTAACAGTGACAGACAATTTTGGGTGCACAGGTACTGACAATATTCAAGTAACGGTTGATCCTGCACCACCAAATAATAGTTGTGGTACTGCTATAGCTACCACTACTGGAGCAAGTGGCACCAACGTATGCGCTAATACAGGTGGTGGTTGTGGAGCCAACTCAGAGTCAGCAGTTTATTATACTTATACGGTACCTATGACGGGATTGACATCTCTAACGGTAGAAGTAAGTGCTCCACATGTCGTTTCTGTATCTACAGCTTGTGGTGGCGGAGATTGTACACAAAGTCAAACCATAGATTGCCCAACACCTGGAGCAGTTTATTACATTACAGTAAGCTCATCTGAGGCAGATGAAGGTAATTTTAACCTAACTGTAAGAGAAGAATTACAACCTTCCACTATCAATGGTACTGTTTACATAGATTTGGATGCTAATGGTACATTTGGTGGTACGGATGTTGGTTTTGATGGAGCACCTATCCAATTGTTACAAGGGTGTGGAGCAGGAGGAGCAGTCGTAGCCACGGGCACTTCAGGTGCGGATGGTACATTTAGTTTTGCAAATGTTCCGCCAGGATCTTATTTAGTACAAATCCAAGAAGGGGCACCAGGTTCCCCAACTGGAAGTTCATCTCCCAAAAATTGTTGCCTCACAGTAGATCCTTGTATGCCAGCGACATTGGTATGTGATCTCGGTTTTCCGCCACCAAACTGTACGTCCAATCCTTATTCTGTAGATAATTTTTGCGAACAGGCTTATGACAATCCTTTATGTAACCTTACGGTAATTGGAGATTTTGCTTGTGGTCAAAACCCATCAGAGCAAGGTCCTTGGAGTGGTATATCACATTGTGGTGGGGTATATCATAATACATCTTTTTATGGATTTGTAGCTGGTACAGGTAGTTATCAAATTCAGTTTACAATCTTTAACTGTGCTGGTTCGGGAGTACAGTATGGACTGATGGATGTTTGTTCACCAGGTGGTCCTTATGTAGTCTGTAATGGAAATGCCAATACAGGAACAGTAACAGTTGACGCATCAAGTCTAGAGCCATGTAAAACTTATATATTTTGGATAGATGGGTATTCGAGTTCTGTCTGTAGTTATTATATAAATGTAACAGGAAATTTTAATGTTTGTACTATTCCTGCTATAAATGATATAACGATAGACTCAGATTGTAATCCTTTATGCCCATTGGCTGGTACGTTGCCAGTATCTGTGGTTAGTGATCCAGGCCCACCATCTATTGAAAACATCAATGGTGCTTTATTATATTGGGATATTACTTTCCCAGATGGATCAACTATCAATGAATTAGTTACTTCCATTCAAGATGATGGTGTAACGATAGATGTACCATTCACACAGCCTGGTGAATATGAGATATGTGTAAGATCATGGCATCCTTGTCCAGCATTTTCGGCGCCTTTCTGCAAAAAATTCACTCTTGAAAACATACCAGATACTGCCAATGAATTTAAGGTGTGTACAGGAGATTTCCCTTGGATTGGGGAATTTGACGATACAGGAATGGAAGTTAAAGATATACATGGCAATCAGTGGGCATGGCAGTATGGTATGGAAGTGACATTAGCCAGTGTACGAGGTGGCCAATTCACGTATAATACAGAACTTACTAATGATTGTGGATGTAGATATACTCAACAGTTGCGTATAACTGAAGCTACCGCAGCCACAGGTATAGATACACTCGCAGTCTGTCAGTCTCAAGTGCCTTATACTTACAATGGGCTAACGTTCACGCAAGCAGTCACAGACTCTTTGATAAAGCTAAATCTTACATCCAAAAATGGGTGTGACTCTTTGGTCAGTCTCACATCAAAGATATTGAATATGGATGGTGCCATTTCGGATGATTGTGTGCAGGGTGGTTTTGAGTTGCAATACAATATGGCATTGCAATTTATCAATGCAGATAGAGACTCTATCAAATATGTATGGAAAGATGCTGCTGGCAATGTCCTTACGGACAATAACTCTGATCCTACCAATATTGTAGTGACAGCGGTAGGAACTTATACAGTAGAAGTCACAGTATTTAAGTACGGTACTGGATGTACATTTCCAAAATCTAGAACCATCGACCTTACTGGAAGGCTTCCATTGGCCCCAATAGACGATAACTGGCCGCTAAAGATTTGCGAAAATGATAATATAGCCACTTATAATGTAGTGGCACCAGATCCTACACTTACCTACCTTTGGACTGTACCTGCTACGGCTACCAAAGTGATGGATGATAGTACAGGAACATTGATAGTCAGATGGAATGGCCCGACTGGTGGGGATATATGCGTAAAAGCTAGAAATCTATGTGGTGATGGACCAACAACCTGTAAAACAGTAGTCTTTGTAGATCAAATAGATCCAAATTTCAGCATGGCTACGGAGGTATGTAAGGACAACACTACACCAATTACAGCGACTAGCACACATACTGCCACACCAGTGGTATACAATTGGAATTTTGACGGTGGTTCATCTGCCAATACCAATGGCACAGGACCTGGCCCACACAATGTATCTTGGAATAGTGTAGGTCCAAAAACCGTTTCTCTAACCGTTACAGAAAATGGTTGTACGGGTGATCCAATTACTAAACCAATCGAAGTAAGCGAATTACCTCCTCCTCCAATAATAAATTGTGCTGGATCAACTTCAACAAGTGTTACTTTTGGTTGGACTGCAGTATTGGGAGCTACTTCTTACAATGTAATAGTAGTAAGTCCAGCGGGTATAAGTGGTACAATAGATCTAACTAATAATACTTATACAGTATCAGGTTTAGCATTAGGGGCTTCGGTCACTATACAAGTGGTTGCAGTATTGGATGGTCCATGTGGCAATGTTACATCTGCTGCCCAAACTTGTACTGCACAGGATTGTGGCACGCTTCCTACTATTACACTATCACCGATAGCGCCTATCTGTTTGCCAGGTACCGTGCTAAATTTGGATGCATCATTAGTGACCGTGACACCGACCATACCTAATAGTGTAGGAACATTCGCAGTAAATGGAGTAGCCGCTACCACTTTTAATCCTACAGCATTGGGTGCTGGTACGCACAATATATTATATACACTTACATGGAATAATGCAAGATGTAGCCAGTCAGGTTCTACACAAGTAGTAGTAAATGAAACACCATTGTCAGATTTTACAGTTAGCCCAGGTGGTTGTGTACTTGACCCAGTCACGGTGACTTATACCGGTGGTACTACGGGAGCGACATATACATGGAATTTTGGCCCAGATGTTATCGGTAATTATAATGGCGCTGGACCACATAATGTGACTTGGACCAATGCTGGGGCCAAAACCATCACCCTTACTGTTGCAAAGAATGGTTGTACATCTACCGTGACAACAAGAAATGTGACGGTCAATCCAGTGTTGGCAAACCCTCAAGTATCTTGTGCAGATCAACGAATCGACGGGGTAACTTTCGGCTGGACATCAGTGCCAAATGCAAGTGGTTATAATATAGTGGTTAATATTGTTGGTGGTGCCAATATTTTTACGGGTGCTGTAACAGGTACCATGTACGATGTACCTGGGTTGACAGTTGGAACGCAAGTTAGCATTACAGTAACAGCTATAAGTAGCAATGGGTGTCCCAATACAACGGGTAGCCAAACCTGCATAGCGACTAGTTGTCCTAAAGCAATATTTACATTTACAAAAAAGGTCATAAACGAGTGTTTGTATCCAAGTTTAGGTACCATACCTTTAACATATACGATTGCAAATAATCTTCCAAATGAAGTACCTACTGTGACTTGGAGTAGCAGTTCGCCTTCAGCAAATAGTGCTATAGATAATAGTGTAAGTCCATCTACTTTTGATCCACAAAAAGCAGGTGTTGGTCCTCATACCTTAGTTTTGACTTATCAACAGAAGGAGTGTATTTGGAAAGATTCCATACTTATCACTCTCAAACCAAAACCTGTAGCATCATTTACTATGATGGACAAGATTTGTATCAACGAAAGTCCAACGACAGTAACGTACACGGGTACTGCTACGGGTGGTAGAGTATTGACTTGGGATGATGGTGGTGCCACACGATCTGTCCTGACTCCTACATCATTTGGTTTTGCATTCCCTGCAGCAGGGTCTTATACTATAGGTTTAACTACGACACTCAATGATTGTGTTTCAGATCTTTTCACAAAATCTATTGTGGTGGAAGATTTTCCAGCAACACCAGTTATCACTTGTGTAGAGAGTTTGGATGCCATCACCTTCAGTTGGACATCTGTCCCATGTGCCACAGAGTATGATGTGCTCATCAATGGTGTACTGAAAGGAAGGCAGTCAACAAGAACCTATACTGTAAACAATCTTCAAGAAGGAGAAAAAATTGATTTAGAGGTAAAAGCAATATCTACTTGTGAGTGTCCAATAGCACCTGTCTCAGAAACTTGTACAGCTAAAGCTTGTCCTCCGGTAGTAATTGTATTAACACCAGGACAAGCCAATATATGTTTGACACCGAATGTAAGTAAGATTCCTATCACACCTTCAATTACTGGCGAAACATCTGATGGTAAAGGTATATGGAGTGGAGTAGGGGTAGATCAAAATGGTATATTTGATCCTGTAGTAGCAGGGTTGGGTACGCACGAGATTACTTACTCTTACAAGGATTCAAATTGTGATTTTGAAGAAAAGACAAGTATCACCGTTAATGGCCTACCTATCTTTGATTGGGAAAATACGCAGCCTAATTGTTATAATGATCTAACTGGCGGCTTTATATATACCATGAAAGGTGGTAAAGAACCATACACATTTACAATAGATGGCAAAGCAGTAGGTGCATCTCCAATTAAAGACATCACTGCTGGCAGTCATATTTTTGTCGTCACTGATGCCAATGGTTGTTCTTCATCACAATCATTTGCGATCACTGTTCCAAGTCAGCCATCATTCAATATCACAGGACCTGCCATAGTTAATATCAAAAAACAAGCAACACACACACTAGACTTAGCTGGAATGGCTGCTTATATCAATAAGATAGATTCAGTGGTTTGGTTTTGGAATGGTGTAAGAGTTTGTAGTGGAAGTTTGGCTACATGTAGTTCTATTACCAATACACCACCTGTTGGGCCGAATAGTTATGTAGTGACTATTTATTACAATAATGGATGTAAAGTGGTGGATGATTTCTCTTATGTTGTGACAGACACTTATATCACAACTTTCCCGAATATTATTAATCCTACCAGTTCTTCAGGCAATAGAGAGTTTAGAATATTTACCAATGATCCAAGTCTTTTCGTCAAGAAGATGAGAGTGTATGACAGATGGGGCAATCTAGCCTTCATAGCTGAAAACTTTAGTGCTTCTGATCCAAAGGGATGGAATGGTACATTTGGCGGAGCTGATGTTGTTCCTGGTGTATTTGTTTACATCTTCGAGATGACTTCAGATAGCGATGATGATATAGTAGAAACAGGAGACGTGACTGTAGTAAGATAGTCAAGTTTTAAAACAATATCAAAAAAAGGGGAGTTTTATACTTCCCTTTTTTTTTTTGCTATAATTTGTAAGTGTACTGAACATAATTTCATTGAGATGTTTATCATGTAGCTGACTACTTTTTACTTAATTCTCATCTAAAACGAATTCAAATTTGGTAGTATATTTTGAAGGTGAGTATTCCTGTTCAAGGATGCTTTCAATGTATATTTGTTAGTTTTACTAGGGGATTTAAGAAAGTTTTACCCTTTTTTGTCAATTTTTAATGTGAATAGGATGTAATTTTATAAATTTGTATTTTGAACGGTCAATAGCAAAAAGACAAATCTCATGGGTAGGTTAATTAGAATATCGATATACGCGCTTATAATTTTAATTTTATATTTTTGGCTTACTGCTGTACTAAAGTCTTACGATAAAAAGGATACTTCGATTACAAAATATGAAAGTGTACTGGACACTATATCTTCAGATACCATGGAGTATCCAATAGACGATGGAAATACCTTATCTAATGAAGATATTGTAGATGGGAAAATGGACTATAAAGCCTTGGATGAAAAAGTCAAAAAGCTTGAAGAAAATAAGCCAGTAGCATCTGGCAAAAAAACCGAATCCATAACTCCAAATGAAAATTTAGGCACTAAGACGTCGGTAAAATCTAAATCTCAAAAACCTGATCTAGTCAGTGACAATAATTCAACCACTCAGGTAAAGGGTGATGGGGGACCATATTTGGTTATGGCTGGTAGTTATCTACTCAAAGATAATGCTGCTAAGATGGTAAATAAATTGAAGAAAATGGGATATTCGCAAGCTGAAACTGTTGTTTTCCAGGCTTCTGAGTATCACTCTGTGGTAGCAGCGAGATATAGCACAGAAAGTAAAGCCAAATCAGCAGCGGCTGATCTCAAACGCAAAGGTGTGGATAGTTTTGTGAAATCTATATAATCACTAATATGTGTGGCAGGTCTTCTCTTACCAAAACTGAAAAAGAAATAGAAGCAAGGTTTCAGGCCAAATTTTATACTGAAGAGTTAGAGAGATATAACCCACTACCAAATTATAATGTAGCACCAACTCAATTTCATCCAGTCATCCAGATGCAAGATGCATATCATTTATCTCTATATAGATGGGGACTGATACCATCTTGGGCCAAAGATGAGTCCATTGGTGCCAAAATGATCAATGCACGAGCGGAGACGCTCTTAGAAAAAACTGCTTTCAAAAGATTATTGGCTTCCAAACGCTGTATCATTCCTCTAGATGGATTTTATGAATGGAAGACCATAGGGAAGACTAAAATTCCATACAGGATTGTGACTAGGGATCTAGAAATTTTCACAGTTGCAGGTCTATACGATATATGGCTCCATCCTACTACTAAAGAAGCATTATTTTCCTTTACCATCATTACGATACCAGCCAACCAATTGATGAAAGAAATCCATGACAGAATGCCCGTCATCCTTCCTAAAGAAAATGAAAAGGTTTGGTTAGCTCAAGATTTACCAGTAAATGAAGCTTTAACGATGTTGTGCCCATATCCCTCTGATGCGATGAGACTGTACGAAGTATCAGACAAAGTCAATAGTGTTAAAAATAATGACTCTTCCTTAATATTGCCCAAGAAAAATACGGTACAGCCTATTCAAACATCATTGTTTTGAATGTACTTATTACTCCAAATCAAAATCTCTAATATCTATAGGTTCAATATGGTGATCTTCGCCTGATCTTTGCCCTTTACCATTTTGTTTTTCTAATGACCAATGGTCAGTAGCAGATGTTTGAAGCCAAATATCTGCGGATTTCCTAAACACTTGAACATTGAGCATAAATTTGTCTAGCATCATTTTTTCAAAATCAGCCACTGACATTTCAGGATTTATATTGATTTCGACTTCAGTAAGTGTTGGATTTAGTTGTTTCAAAAGCATTTGGTGCGATACTTGATCTTTTTTGTCAGAGCCTACATTTGCTCCATGTGCATGGTTGTAAAATTCTAACCTAAGATAGGGGAAAGTATCATTAAATTGGTTGAATATATCTTGTACAGTTGCTGATGCTGAGATTTTCATTTTTATTATGTTTGCTTAAAATTAAGAAAAATGGTTTTTATAATTCGCCAAGTAATGGTAAGTCCGTATAGGCCAAAATCATCAAATCGTACGTTGTAATAATACCGATGAGTTTGTCATTATCGTCCACTACTGGTAGTGCTTTGAAATAGTTTTCTCTAAATATTTGAACACATCGTTGAATGGTATCATCAGGACTTACTTTTATTACGTTGGTTACCATGACATCTTTAGCCAAATTACTGGTTAATAAGAAAAAATTTTTCCTAATACTCACAGGTAAGCTTAACTTGGTACCCCAATCCAAAAGCAGTAGAATGTCAGATTTTGAGATGATACCCAAAAATTTATTTTCGATACTGATTACTGGAACATGATGAATATTCTCTTTTTCAAATATCATATTTACGTCTTTGAGTATGGTGTCAGATTTCACAGTAATAAGCTCTGAAGTCATCACTTCTTTTACTTTTATTCTCAATAAATCTTTGGTATTCATGATGTTATTATTTTTTTTAAAATAAAAGTTTTAATGAACTATCGTAAATTGTAACGTTTTAATTTGTTACAAATTTAACCAGTTTTTTTGACAGTACTGAATGATTATCATCATAGAGTGCTCTAATCAAAGTCATTTCTTTTTATTATTTGGTAGTAGGTTATAAAAAGTGGTGCAATTTTTGAAGTATATCACTTCCAAACCAAATTGTGTATGAAGACAGTAACAGAAAGTTTTGATTATAAGGTTTATACATCCATGGACGAATTGACCGAATCGGATAGAGCCCTGATGTCTAAGGCTATAGATCAGTTAGAGCGCGCTTATGCACCATACTCAAATTTTCATGTTGGTGCAGCTGCTAGATTGGTGGATGGAGATATATTTATAGGGAGCAATCAGGAGAATGCTTCATACCCACTGTGTATGTGTGGCGAACGTGTAGCGCTATATAGTGCGGGAGCTTCTAAACCAGATGTAGCAGTGGAATCATTGGCTATAACTATCAAAAATCAAAACATGAGGATAGAGAAACCAGTTTCACCTTGTGGAGCCTGTAGGCAAGTGATATCAGAATATGAATTTAGACACAATCATCCTATCCGAATACTTTTAAAATCTGATAGTCCTGAAGTTTATGAGTTGCGCTCTGTATCCGATATACTACCTTTAGGATTTAACGGAACATTTCTCTAAAAAACAAATCTCTCACTTTTTCAAGATCTTCAGGTGTATCTATACCTATAGAGGTATAATTTGTTTCAGCGCAGTGTACTTGGTAACCATGCTGGAGCCATCTTAACTGTTCCAGCGACTCGGCGCGTTCATAAGCTGTCGGTGCCAATGAGGTAAGCTTTAGTAAAGTTTCTTTTTTAAATCCATACATGCCTATGTGCCTAAAATATGCAGTTTTGGTCATCCACTTATCATAACCTAAGTCTCTTACTGCTGGTATCGCTTGTCTTGAAAAATAGAGTGCCTTATCATTATAATCTCTGGTCACTTTGACAACATTATAATCAAACAATTGGTCAGGATCAGATATGGCTATGCACTGAGTTCCTATATATACTTCAGACCGATTCATTAAAATAATTAAATCTTCTATCTGTTGTGGATGGATTAGTGGCTCGTCTCCTTGCAAATTGATTATGATATCACTATCCAAATCTTTTGCTACTTCTGCAATTCTATCTGTTCCTGATATATGGTTTACTGAGGTCATGATAGCTTTACCACCATGATCTATAACGTGTTGGTATATTTTTTCATGATCAGTGGCTACGATAACTTCTGCTGCTGAGGCAACTTTGGTCGCTTGTTGATAGACATGCATGATGAGACTCTTACCAAAAATGTCTGCTAACGGCTTCTCTGGAAGTCTCGTTGATGCTAATCTGGCCGGTATGATGATGGTGGTTTTCAAATTGAAATAAAATTATTTTCTATGAAATTATATATATTATAAATAAATGTAATATATTTGCCCTTGTTTTAATAGTAATTTATAAATGATGACTATTGTTGTTCAGATTGACAGGCTAAAAAAATGTAAAAGTACGCTTTTTTTACTTTTGCTTGTTAGTGTCGGACTCAAAGGTCAAAACCATAGCAACCGATTTTTTTCTTCAGGATCCGAGATCGTCGTGGACGTTCTCCCTGAGAATGATATTTATTATAGTCACAAATGTGACCAGGGTATAACTATTTACGATCTTGCCGAAGTTTTTCAGATCAACGAGGAAAAGTTGTTGAGAGAAAACAGAATGAATCCCAAAAATCCGAACAATGACGGCAAGATTGTAAAAGTACCCATTCTTAAAACTATTATAGCTCAAATTGTGCCCAAAAACACTGATAATCGAGCAAATATAAAAGTAAAATATAAAGTAAAAAAAGGTGATAATCTCTACAGGATCGCCAAGGAGTATTTTGATACTGATGTCAATGTACTACTAGCCCTCAATAACAAAAAGTCTAAAGATGTCAAAATAGGTGAAGAACTTCTTGTAGGTTGGATTGCCATAAAAGACAGACCTTTGAAACCCACAAAAGTTAAAACTGATAACTCAAATAATGAGACTGTATCAAACTTAAATAAAGTAAAAAAAGAACAAGCTACCAAAGAGTCACTTGTCACTAAAGTGGTAAATCTTCCCATTAAGACTGCTCCTGAAGTAAAAGAACAGGAAAATATGAAAATTGTAAAATATTATTTATCAGATGTTATTGGGTATTGGGACAAGGCGGCATTGAACGTCAGTAGTTATTATGTGTTACACAATGAAGCAAGACCAGGCACTATGATGGATGTCTATAATCCAATGCTTAAAACACACATCAAAGCTAAAGTATTGGGAAAGATACCAGTAGGTACTTATGCAAGTGACATTCAGATCATCATTAGTCCGTCCATTGCCAAAGATTTAAAAATTCTTGATGGAAGGTTTAAGGTCAATATCAAGTATGAGCAGTGATATCTTTTTCTTTTAACTTGATATAAAAGAAGCTAAAGATTAATTATTTAATGACTTAACATTGAGCCCACTCTGAAAAATCAAAAATGTCAGATTGCCATTGAGACTCTAAGATTCTAAGGTTTATAAAGTATTGATTATTAACTATATGGAATTTGGGTTTTTTGTGTTTTCGTACCTTTGTGGCAAAATTATACTTTTAGGAGCTTACTCAATATTTAAATAATTCAAGAATACCTAAATTAAAAAACACGTCTTTGGGTTTCGCTGTCTTTTATGTCTCCTTAAAACTAAGCAGTTTTATCTTGTTTTTGTTGGGATTTTCTAAACAGAGTGAAATTTTCTTTGTGTGTATTTCAAAGGATTTCTGAAGATATTTATTCTAAGATTGGAAGAAAGTAAAAGTAATTTGAAAAAAAAATGAACTTTAAATTTGTTTAGACATAATAATAATTGGATTTTTACGTCCCTTTTTGATATGTATAAATTAATTGAAATGTTCGAGCCACATATAGATGAAAATGCGCTACAAGAAAAGATAGTTGCACTTTTTAATTACAGATTATTTCCAGAACTTTTGAAGGTAGGGAGCGAAAATAGTATTGCAAACGAAATATTTATTAAAAAGCTTATTGCATTACAAACTGCTATCTATCACTTAGATGCGCACTTAGAAGCAAATTGGGTAACTGATGAGACAAAGTTAAATGGACATTGGAATAATATTATAGATAAGCTTCAGGTATTTAATATTTATAAACAGGATACTGTATCTTATTTGAATCATATCCGTAAGTACGAAAAGCATGAATTGGAGCTTCGAGCGTATAAGACTCCATTAAGGTTGGATATGGAATATTTTTATTTTTATAAATCTTGTGATGTCAAGTTATTGCGTAGATTGATCTACGAATCTTATAGGCTAACCCCTAATTGCGGCAAACTTTCAGATTGGAGATATTATGATCTTGTGACAGAAGTAAATGATGATGTAGAAGACCTTTTTGAAGACCTAGATTTTATCAATGGCAACAGATTTTTGATTTCATTGTTATATCATGGTAAAAAAGATACTTTTGATGTGTTTACTAAGTTTTTAGATATCATATTAGATGAAGCACAAGAAAAGTACCACACCAGTAAAGGTGGCTTCAGAACTGAAATCTTGGATCATACCTTGATAAGGGTGAATGAGACAAAAATTCTTTTGGAAATGCAATTGGACAAAATTACTTTTGAAGAATTAAAGCGTTCAAAATTGGAGATGTACATGGGTTTTAAAAAGTCTTATGTACAATGACAAAATAGAAGGCAGTAAATTATTAAAACAATAGCCATGAGCAATAAAGATATAGAAACATTAAAAGAAGTACTCCAATCTTCTCCAGACAATCTGCCACTTAGAGTAATGTTGGGTGATAAGTATTTTCATCTCAATCAACTGGAAAATGCTGAAACAGAATACCAAATAGTATTGGAATATGATAAAAATAATATTAAAGCCAAAGAAGGATTGGCTGAAATATATTTTAGACGTGGCAAGTATTCAGCGGTAATCGTTATAGTTGAGGAATTGGTTTCAAGACAAAAAGTTACGGAACGGATGTTGGTAATTTGTGCTAAATCATTGGTAAGGGAAAAGTCTATTGACTATGCGCAAGAGATGTATGAACGCATATTGGAACATAATCCAGATTTTGAAGATAAAGAGCTTGATGAAAACTTGCGCATGCCATCCTTTGATTTTGGTGATGAAGATGATTTTGACGAAGATGATCCTTTTGGGTTTGGTTTTGAAGGAGGGCTAGACGATAAGGATTTTTTTATGGAAAAGCCAGATATCAGTTTTAAAGATGTCGGCGGGATGGAAAAAGTAAAGGAAGAGATCGACCTTAAAATCATCAAACCATTAGAAAATGCGGAACTTTATGCGGCTTATGGAAAAAAAATTGGCGGAGGGATTCTGCTGTATGGTCCACCAGGTTGCGGCAAGACTTATCTTGCGAAGGCTACCGCAGGAGAGATCAATGCTAATTTTATAAGCGTTGGCATCAGTGACATACTAGACATGTGGATAGGTCGGAGCGAAAAAAATATGGGTTATATATTTGAAGTAGCTAGGAGGAATACGCCATGTGTTCTATTTTTTGATGAGGTTGATGCGTTGGGTGCAAGTAGATCGGATATGAAAAATTCCTCTGGCAGACATGTGATCAATCAGTTTCTTTCCGAATTGGACGGTGTAGATGGGAGTAATGATGGTATTTTGGTGATTGGGGCTACCAATGCACCATGGCATTTGGATCCTGCATTTAGAAGACCCGGCAGATTTGACAGAATAATTTTTGTCCCTCCACCAGACCAGTTGAGTAAAGAAAAAATCCTTGAAATCATCATGAATGAAAAGCCCAAGGAAAAAATTGATTATAAAAAGATAGTTGAGCATACAAAGTATTTTTCTGGGGCAGATATTAAAGCAATGGTAGATATTGCCATAGAAGAAAAGTTAAAAATTGCTTTGAAGACAGGTGTGCCAGAACCTATCAATACCAATGATCTAATACAAGCGAGCAAAAAACACCATGCAAGTACAAGAGAATGGTTTAATACTGCAAAAAATTATGCACTATTTGCCAATGAATCAGGAATATATGACGAAATACTTAAATATATAAAATAGTATGAATCAAGCTGATTTTCTCCGCCAGATGTCTCATGCTGATGTTCTGCTTTCTCAAGGAAGATTTGAACAAGCAGAACATATACTCATCCGTTTGATGGCGACAGGCTATGAAGGTCCAGAGCTTATGAAAATGATGGCCATCGCAAAAGCCGGCATTGGTGAGTATGCCGAGGCTGAAGAGCTCTGTCAAATTATACTATCAAAACACCCTGATGATCCTTTTATATTTTATCTATTGGCTACTATAAAGGGAACTGAGCGCAAATATAAAAAGGCTTTAGAATTGATGGAGCAGGCCATCAGCATGGAACCTAGCAATGCTGATTTTTTTGCCTTCAAATCAAATATTCTTTTGCAAATGAAAGAATTTAACCAAGCATTGGCATGTGCGGATACAGCACTTGAGTTGGATGCCGAAAATGTAGATGCACTGAATGCCAGATCTTCAGCACTTGTAAGTTTGGGGAGAAAAGATGAAGCCTATCAAACCATCAATAAATCATTGGCCACTGATCCCAATAATGCAAGTACCCATGCAAATGTAGGGTGGGGCATGTTGCATCATGGCAAATCTGCAGACGCATTAGTGCATTTTAAAGAAGCGCTTAAGGTCAATCCTATGAATGAATACGCCAAAAGTGGAATGCTCGAAGGTATGAAAGCGCGTTTTCCGGTGTATAGATACTTTTTGATGATCATGCTTTGGTTGGGCAAATTAAAAGGAAATCAACAATGGGCGTTTATAATAGGTGGATACGTATTATATAGGATATTGATTGGCATAGCAAAAAGTAACGATGGATTACTTCCTTATCTCTTGCCATTTATTGTTTTAATTTTGTTGTTTTTCATTTCCACATGGATTTTTTCACCACTGATGAATTTATATCTTCTAACAAATCCTTATGGAAGACTTACATTGACAGAAGATCAAAAGCAGTCTGCAAGATTGGTGGGAGCTGCTTTGGGATTAAGTATTGTGTTTTTACTAGCCTTTGTATTTATAAAAAATGACGGACTTCTTTCAGCAGCCCTTCTATCATTTGCTCTTATGATCCCATTGGGTAGTATGAACAATCCTTACTTTGATTTTAATCGTAAAAAACTACACTATTTTACAATAGGTATTTCCACTTTGGTTGTTTTGGATTGTGTTTTATCGTTAATTGCAGGTACATTCTTCTCCAACTTGTATTTTTTGCCAGTACTGAGTTTAATTGGTTATCAGTGGTATATCAATTATATTCTTATAAGAGAGTAGGACATTCGCATAAAGATAAATGGTATTACTGAGAAATAAATGTAATTGCCTGATTTAGTTATACTTTGTCAAATTAGTATTTTAAAAAATTTGAGACTAAAAAAGGGGTTTCTCAGTCGCTAAAACTCCTTTGAAATGACCTAGTATTAGAGTTTAACATAGGGAGATTAAGGGAGTCAGCCTTGGTCATTTTGAACCACAGAGTGATGAGAAAACTTATTTTTATTCAAATAAGACAAAGTAGATTTAGGTTGATTAATTTAATATTGTCAACTTAGTGTTTTTAGACCCAAATATGACATATTAGAATTAAAATTTTGTTTCCAATAAATAAGGTAACATAGCCCTCCATGTTGGCCAGTCATGTTTTATATCATATCCCCAAACATCTAAATTGTGGGGAATGCCACGGTGATGTAATAAGCCTGAAATATATCTAGATCCATTAGGGTCTTCATAATCTCCTGATCCTGTGAGTACATTGATATGATTAGAACTTCGGATCATGTTTAGATGGTTTTCATCCTGTAGATCTTTTAAGTAGTGCATTGGACTATTCCAGTAACAGTCATCATCCCAATAACTTTTGGTATATTCACCAAGATCATACAATCCTGACATGGCTATACAACCTCGAATAGCCCATGGATTTTTGAAAAAGAGATTAGCTGCGTGTAGTGCTCCAAATGAAGCCCCGCAAGTGATGATAGGCGTATCTGTGCTAGTCCTGCCTTTTATAAATGGTACTACTTCATGATATACATAGTGATTAAACTGATTATGTCTTACCACTTTACTTCTACCATCTATTTTGTTATTTAGCCAGCTTTCATTATTGATAGAATTGATAGAATACACTTTGACTTTTCCTGCTTCTATATATTTTGCAATAGCGTCTATTAGTAAAAAACGCTCATACTCTAGATAATCTGCTGCAGCCGTAGGTAATAATAATATAGCTGGCCCAAAATGACCATATTCTACTATTTCCATATTTTTATTAAGTGCTGGACTGTACCAAGTTTGTATCTCTCTATGCATCTCAAATATATTTTGGTGCAAGAAAAGGATAATATTTGATTTTGGAAAGTATTAAAGTAAATTTATTGCGTTTGCAATTATATTTCTAATAATTTTTAAAGTTAAAGTTCAACTAGCTAAATCTGACATAGCATTTGATATTTTTTTGATTTAATAACATGTAAAATGAGAAGCCTGAGTAATATAATTGAAGAAAGGGAATCTTACGTTATAAAATTCCCTTTCTTAAACAGTTTTCTAAAGTTGAAAGAATTAATTTGCATCAATCAAGAATGATGTTCCACCATGGTTCATTCTAAAATTTTTATGAACTTAAATTTCTTTGCAACTCTATTGCTTTTACCTCGGTGCTTAAGTTTAAGCTTCAACGATCCAGCCGAATTTGTCTTCTATGGTTCTGTTTCTTATGCCATTGATAGTGTCATAGGCCCATTTGCTAATATTTCTTTTAGCCATATCGAGTTCTATGATCTCATCTTTGTACTTCAGATGTGAAACTGGTGCTACTACAGCGGCCGTGCCGGTTCCAAAAATTTCGACCAATGAGCCATTTTTACTAGCTTCCACTATTTCATCTATTGTAATAGGTCTTTCGGTGACCTTGTATCCTTTGTCCTTGAATAGTTCAATCATACATTTTCTAGTGATGCCATCGAGGATCGCACCATCCAAATTGGGTGTGATTATTTCATCACCGACTACAAAGAAGATATTCATCGTGCCTACTTCCTGGATGAATTTTTTATGAACACCATCTAGCCACATTACTTGGTCATATCCTTCCTTACGAGCCATAGTAGCTGGTAATAAAGATGCAGCATAATTCCCAGCTGTTTTTGCTTCACCTACTCCACCTACTACTGCACGCACATAAGTATCTTGTGCCAACAATTTTACTGGATTAGTATAGTAAGGACCTACAGGCATCACAAAGATGATAAATTTATAAGTATCTGATGCTTTTACTCCAATGGTAGCATCAGTAGCATACATAAATGGTCTTATGTATAGGGCAGATCCCGTTTGTGGTGGTATCCAGGCTTTTTCCATGTCCACCAGTGTGTGCAATGCTTGTAAAAATAATTCTTCAGGGACTTCTGGCATACTCATTCTTTTTGCTGAGTTGTTAAGTCTTTTCGCATGCAATTCTGGTCTGAATAAAAGGGCATGACCTTCTGCGTCTCTTGTCGCTTTCATTCCTTCAAATATCGCTTGACCATAGTGCCAAGCCATGTTGCCAGGATGGGTTGGGATAAGCTCTATTGGTTTGATCTCTAGATTGGTCCATTCGCCATTGATGTAATCTGCCACAAACATGTGATCAGAAAATGTTTTTCCAAAAGGGATATTATTGAAATCTACTTTTGGAAGCGACGTTTCATTTACTTTAGTAACTTGAAATTGGTAACTCATAGGACGTTTGATTTAAGGTGTTAAACAATTTGGTTTGGTTAGGGATAGACAATTTGACAATAAATTTATTAGATTCAAATGCTAAATTTGTCTATCAAGCAAAAACTTCTTATTTTGCACCTACAAATGTAAAACATATTTTATTATATTTTATTTTGGATGATATTTTTTTATATTTTTCAAACAATATTCTTTATTTTTTCATATTTAGAAATTATATTTCGATGCTTTCCATTACAGATCAAGTTTTTTTGATACCAGAAACCAACACAAATGCTATATCCATCAGTGGTGAAGGACAGAAGAAGTTAGTCATTGTTACGGACGCTCAAACTTTTGGTGATACTGAAAAGGAGACATTAAACAAAATGATGATAGCTATCAAATATAGTCCTGACTCTGATTTAATTAAGGTAGTTTTGCCAGCTGAAAGCAATATTTCTCTGAGTAATGTGGTGCCTTCTTATAATGATTTGATCATTTTTGGCATTGCACCTGAAAGGTTGGGTATGCACATTGATTATAAAATGAACGAGATCATCCATTTTGACAAGTCGAGATTGCTTGTATGTGATACCATAAGGGAAATGATTACTGTGCCACAAAAAAAACAAATATTGTGGACAAGACTACAAGAAATGTTTTTGAAATAGACCAAACTAACACTCACCCAACTAATCAAAATTAAGCCTTGAAGACATTGATATTCGCCACGTCCAATACTCATAAATTATCTGAGTTAAAAAATATCCTTCCAAATTTTGATATCAAAGGATTGGTAGATATTGGGATCACTGAAGATATTCCTGAGATAGGTTTGACATTGGAAGAAAATGCCTACATCAAAGCCAAATATTTGTACGATCGTACGGGAGCTACTTCATTTTCTGAAGATACTGGTCTCGAAGTGAATGCAATCGATGGAGCACCTGGAGTACATACAGCTAGATATGCTGGCGATCAGAGAAATCCCAGTGATAATATGGCTAAACTACTCCACGAACTTTATGACAAAGAAGATCGATCTGCACAATTTAGGACAGTGATAGCTATGATAGATGGGAAGGAAGTTAAGTATTTTGAAGGTGTAGTGCGAGGTCAGATAGCATTACAAAAATCTGGAAATGAAGGCTTTGGTTATGATCCGATATTTATTCCAGATGGATATGATGCTACCTTTGCGGATTTAAGAAGTGATATCAAAAATAAGATAAGCCATAGGGCATTGGCTGTAGCTGAGTTGGTGGCATTTTTGGACGATTATTAATACTCACACCAACAAATCCAACATCACCAACCCACCAAAAATCACACTAGCAATCCCATTGGTAGTAAAAAAAGCCAGATTAATCCTAGATAAATCATTGGGTTTAATGATCAAATGCTGGTATATCAGCAATCCTATAAAAGTAATTAATGCTATGATAGATAGCCAATTTGCTTGCGGAAATTGTTGTAAGACCATATACACTACAATGGTCACAGTGGTCGCAGATAATAAATGAAATATTTCTGATACCCGAATAGCCTTGGTCGTGCCGGTGACTACAGGTATAGAATTTAGGTCATTGCTTTTATCAAATTCTTGGTCTTGGAGTGCATAAATGATATCAAAACCCGCTACCCAAAATATCACAGCGATTCCCAATAATACAGGAAGCCAATCGAAAGATCCAGTGACTGCTAGATATGCGCCAACAGGAGCTAAAGCAAGGCCTATTCCCAACACTAAATGACAAAGGGCAGTAAATCTTTTGGTGTAAGAGTAGCCGAGTATGACTAGTAATGCTACAGGACTTAGCGCAAAACATAAAGGATTAATGAAATATGTACAAAGGATGAATAATATTACATTGAAGATGACAAACCACAATGCTGCTTTTGGCGAAATAATGCCTGCTGGTATCTCTCGAATGATGGTACGTGGATTTTTAGCATCAATGTCTCTGTCTAGCCATCTATTAAATGCCATGGCGGCACTTCTGGCGAATACCATACATAACAATACTAATATCAATAATCGGATATAGTCAGCATTTGCTACCTTTAAATATCCTAAAGTAAATCCTGTCAATGCAAAAGGTAAAGCAAAAACGGTATGGCTAAATTTGATGAGACTGAGATAATTGTTCAAAACATATCAGATTTTATGGTATAAAAAAGGCCGCTCATTACTGAACAGCCTTTTGTATATATAAGTTGAAGGTATGGCAAATTATTTACCTGCTTCTTCTTTTTTATCTACTTTACCTTTTATGTTAAGGTATGTTTCTGCTGGATCTGTATTAGCAGTGATAGTAACTCTTTTTGTGTCTTCTTTCCCACCTACAGCACCTTTACCTTTAGAGTCAAATACTACTTTGATTTCACCAGATTTTCCTGGAGCAATCGCGTCTTTTGGCCACTCAGGTACAGTACATCCGCAGCTACCTTTAGCATTGCTGATGATCAATGGTTCATTACCAGTGTTTTTGAATTTGAATACATGAGTAACTTTGTCGCCGTCCATAATTTTTCCCCAATCATAAGTGTCTTGGTCAAATTTAATAGATGTCAATGGACCTGTTGGCACGGGTGTAGCTGCTGCAGCTGGATCTGCGCCTGGAGTAACATTCATTGGTGCATTTGGATCTGCAACTACTGCTGCATTTGGATCTGTGGCTACTGCTTCAGTTGCAGTGGTTGAAGCTGCATCATCAGCTGCTTTTTCTTTGCATGAAGTGAAAGCGAAAACTGTAACAAGTGCAATCACTGCAAATAAATTAAACTTCTTCATTATTGTTTACTATTTAAATTTGTTTAAAAAAATGATTTTAATAAAAACGTTGCAAAAATATAGCTATAAATGTATTGTACAAAGGTAAAGATTTAATGATTTGTCCGATTAACAAGAATTTAACAGAAAAATAGGATGATTAACAACAATTCAGGGTAAAAATATAAAATGTTAAAAAAGAGCAAATTATAAATTCCTTATAAAAACTAGTTTACAGATAATTTATATATTTGCTCTAACTAAAAAAGTAACACAATGTCTAAAGAAGATTCGTTTAAGCAAGCAAAAGCGTAGGAAAGATTTTGCTCAGGTATATTCTGGTACGAAAAAGCTTTTGGATGAAATCCGACGGGTGATCACTCACCATTATGCGGATATCCAAAAAATGGTGATAGATCACGTTAGAGACCCTAGGAGAAAAAAGTCTATTTCCTACAGTATATCAGAGTTAGTGCTTTCGTGTGTGTACCTTTATATGATGCGATCTGGATCTCGCAATAGCGTCAATGAAGATGGGCAATTCTATAAATACAAACAGAACTACCGTTCTTTGTACAATATACGTTGCTTCATATTTGCATGGGACTTTGATATTTCCATTTTTATCAGAAAATCCCCATTTGTCATAATCACAAGCATAAGTGTAAATTGCATTTTTCGGAGTATCGCGAGGGTGTATTGTCATCCTCGATGTTTAATAACTGTTGATACTTGCCAGTATAAAAATGAATATTAGTTGGATCTTATATATCATGCTGCAAAAGTAAAGTATTAAATATTCATAGCTTGTATCGAAGGCGACACAATGACATTATTGCGGATAGTAGCTTATCCAACCCTTAGATAATTTCAGCTTTTTTAGTGTCTTGTCAGGATACCCACACCATCAGTCATGAAGACTGTGTGATAATAATACTATTGTCTGTAACTTTTTACCACAAAGAGAATATTATCTCCCAAACTTTGCCTGCCAATCCAATACGCCACCTAGAACATTCCTTACATTGGTAAATCCGTGTTGCATTAATAAATTTTTGGCACTGCCACTGCGAGCACCTGATCGACAATGTATGATGATTTCTTCATCTTTGTGTGCTAATAATTCATCTATGTGAGATGGCAAGGAACCTAATGGAATCAATCTAGCACCAAGATTAAATTCTTCGTATTCATAAGGTTCGCGTACGTCTATGAAAACAAAAGTTTCTTGATTACCTATTTTGTGTTTTAATTCTTCAACTGTGATGTCACTTGCCATTTTTGTCTAATATTTTATAATAAATTTTAAAATTACAAACAGTCGTCTGGCTTGACCGATGAAACAGTTATGTTTATTTTTTCACCCATTTTGATATTACTGATACCATCATAAGGAGGTGATTGAGCAACAATATAAAGTACTGCATCTGGCTCATTTGTACCTTTTTTGATGATGTCACCTACTTGTATCTTACTGCTTTCCAAAATAAATCTTGCTTCTTCTACTTCCAGGCATCTTAAGTCGGGGATAGTCACATCGCCACCATCTCTCCTTGACACGATACACTCCAATGTACTGCCTTTATCAATCACGACTTCGTCTCTTCGACCATCTTTAGAGATGATCAACTCACCTTTATAATAAACTTCCAGAATATGATTGGGCTCACCTGGATCATAGGCATAATCTTTGACTACGCACTCTATATCACGATACTTGAGTTCCGTTTTCTTTTGGTCAAAAGCATTGCCATACATCGTGGGTAGATCCGAAACCTTCACAGTTTCAGTGTTGTATTTTGTAACAGTAATATAAATCTTTCGATTTTCCTTTACCAATGAACCAGACTTTGGTGTTTGATCGGTTATGAGACCACCTGGTTTTCCGACTATAAAAACGGAATCTTCTACTTGTAAAATAAAACTTTTACTTTCCGCTATTTCTAATGCTTTTTCCAATTGCATACCTACAAACTTAGGTAATTCCAATTTTTGCCCATGATTTGTATAAAATCTGAGCCACATTTGTAAGATGAAAATTAGTATTAATAATGAGCCAATTATAAAAATAACTTGCTTTAAGAAAACGGAACTTTTCAGATATTGAAAAAACCCTTCATTGTTTTGATTTTTACTCATACTATAGATTGGTGAAATCAGGGCAAATATAAGGATATAATTGCTGCAAATGCACTTTTATCTTCCTTTAATGGACTTATAGATTGCCAATTGTTATAATTAATTATATAACATAACTGAGATATAAGCAATTAATTATAAAAATACTGTTTAATGTTCGTGCCCAATAATGTTTTTTTGATCGGGAATGATCACTTCAATATTTGCATCATCATCTAAAATAATGCACTGGCAAGCCAATCTGGATTCTATTTTTGGATTTATCGCTCGGTCAATAAAGTCTTCTTCTTTATCAGAAATATCTTCCAAACTATCATCTCCTTTTATTACATAAATGTGACAGGTAGAACAAGCACAAACACCACCACAATTATGGTTGAGATGCACATCAAAATCTTCTGTTGCTTCCAATATTGAATAACCTTCTGCTACATTTTCTGCAATCACTTCTGCTATAGAAGTATCTTCAAATCTGAATTTAATAGTTGCCATTAATTGTTAAATCTTAAACTGTTTTTATTAATACTAAACTATCAAACATTATTATTTTTATTTAGTTTAATTGTTGATAAGGATTTGGGTTTTGATTTGACCTAGCAAGTTAGTGAGAAGATCACCTATGAAGGCTGTCCCTTATTATTGTACTAATCATTAAGCTATCATCTACAGGCTTTTGAGGCTTTAGGAATTCGGGAAGAGACTCCGTTTTTATCTTTTTACAATTGGTAAGTTCTTTGAATCCAGTTGGATGAGATATAAATTTAATAGATGGGTCATAGATACCATTTTTGTCAGATTCTAGTTTCTTGATAAATCTTTCGAAAACGGGTCTGGCTGTAAAATATCCTTGGCCTACATCGTCTCTCAAAAATCTAATCCACTTATCATCGCCACCAGTCCAGCTACCTACCACTAATGTAGGCGTAAGACCTACAAACCAGCCATCGCATTGATCGTCTGTTGTGCCTGTCTTCCCACCATTCGGAGACTTAAGTTTCATACTAAAATTGCCACTCTCATTATTGATTAACATGTCAAGCATGATTGCATTATATAAAGGATCTATTGCTTTTGTAGTGGATTCACCGGACGTAAAGATCACTTCTCCTTTTTTGTTTTTAATACTTTTTACAAGTATAGGTTTACGATATGTGCCATTATTAGCAAAAGTTGTGTAAGCAGATGTGAGTTGGAATAATGAGATATCTACGGCTCCAAGTGCAATGGATGGTAGTTGAGGTACCGCCAATCTTCCATTGGCCAGCTTTTCATTTTTACCGATTCCTGTTTTGTCTAAAAGATCTCGCAAAGGCTCTACTGAACCTACCTCTTTCAAGAGTTTGACTGTTATGGAGTTTTTAGAATATAACAATCCATGATATAGGTTATACATTAAGGTTGTATTTATTTTTGTTGCATTTTCCGGCTGCCAAGGTTCTTTGTTTTTGAAGTCACTCTCACCTGGCATTATGGTGTACGCTATGTCTTGAAATTCTTGACACGGTTTTATGCCTTTTTCAGTCATTGCCACTGTATAAAGAAATGGTTTTAAAGTGGAGCCTACAGATCTTCGACTCGTGACATGGTCGTATTTAAAATATTTGTAGTCCAAGCCACCATTCCAACATTTCACATGACCATTGCGAGGGTCTATGGCAATGAGTCCAGTTTGGAGTAGGCTTGCTAAATGTTTGATAGAGTCCATTGGAGACATTTCTACATATTTTTCACTACTCTTGAGATCAAAGATTTTCATTTTCAAAATGGTTGTAAATTCCTTATGATATTGCTCTTTAAATAAACTATAACTTGCTTTTAGTTCAGTATAAAATTTATTTTTTTTTGTTGCTAAAAATTTATTTTTTCTGTCTTTTGGTAATTTTTCAATGATGGAAGGATCTGATTCTGATGTTAACAAAATGGCAATGTCATCTTCTGTCAATGTTGTTTGCATTTTAGCTAAAGATGGATATAAATATTTTTTTTTCAAGGCTTGGTACCTTTTGGACAATTTAGCTTTTTGTTCCAAAGATTTCATTCTCAAGTTTTTAATTTTGTCATCAGCTTGGTAAGTCCATGGATCTTTATTTGCCCAATCATATTCAAACCATTTTTGGATCCATATAGCATGTTCTATTGATGCTTTTTCTGCATATTTTTGCAATGCTAGATCTATGGTGGCATCTATGGTCAATCCATCTCCATATAGGTCATAATAAGAACCATCTGCTTTGACTATATTATATTCTTTAATCAGATTTATTATATACTTTTCTAAGAATGCTTTATAATAAGGTGCAATTGTATCCACGATTTCAATGCGCTTATAATTAGTAAAGTCTGAAAGTTCGGCTTTAGCATTGGATAAATTTACTTTGTATAAGTTTTCTACTTTAGTGAGCACTTCATTTCTCCTTTTGACGACCAAATCAGGGAAACGAACAGGATTGTATAAGCTTGGGTTTTTAAGCATTCCTACTAAAACAGCAGCTTCGGCCAGTGATATTTCCTTCTGTTGCTTGCCAAAATAGGTCATAGCGGCTGCATCTATGCCGTGGGCTCCATTAATAAATTCAAATTTATTGAGATACATAGTCAATATGTCTGCTTTGGTATATTTATTTTCAAGTTTAGTGGCTATAATCCACTCTTTGATTTTAGATTTAACCAATAAGAACTTCTTGACAAAAAAATTACGATTTTTCATGTTTGGCCTTGGATAGAACTGCTTGGCCAATTGTTGTGTAATAGTGGATCCACCTCCTGACTGATGGTCTCCTAAGAAGATTGATTTAATAAATACTCTTACCAATGCCTTGAAGTCCAGTCCATTATGTTCGTAAAATCGATTGTCTTCAGTTGCTATTAGACATTTTTCTATTGCTGGATTTATTTCATTATATTGTATGACGCTTCTATATTCTGATTGGTATATCCCTATCAATTTACCATTTGTGTCTAATAAGGTGGAAGCTATTTTTATTTCAGGTGCGTTCAGGCTTTGATCAGTTGGCATTTCCCCAAACCAAATGTATGTAACTAATATTAGTATTAGTAATAGGCAGAAACCTATTGCCCTGATAGTATATTTCTTGAAGAAAGCCCAGTATTTATTGATAGGTTGTTTTAACATTATATACGCAAAAGGCTGTAAATGTAGGTGATTTTTCAAGATTTTCAAAATTTATTGTATTTCGAACCCATTTACCATGTTTTTTGAAGTCAACTGTTATTTTTTTTACCAAAATTTAAGTGGCTTAGCAACTTTGGTTAATAAATCATGTTCAAAACTGACCAATGTCATCTTTTGAAATATAAATTGTCTGTAAATTAGTCGGTGTAAAATTTTTAAAAAGTGCCACATAATCTGTAAAATATGTCATCTGAAATCACTTACAACCAACTCCAAAAGCGTTTTGCTGAGCAATACCAAAGGATATTTGATGACAAACTAGCTCCGAAGACTATTGTAGTAATACCGAGTTTAACATTAGATCATCAAATATTATCCAAAGTTAAGGGCCACTTTTATTATGAGGAGCGGATGCTATGTATGTTGATGTTGCTACGTATGCCAGAGACAAGAATTACTTTTGTTACATCTTTTCCAATATCTCCGTTGATTATTGATTATTACTTACACATGTTACCTGGTATAACTCCTCATCATGCCCGCAATAGGCTCACTTTATTGAGTTGCTATGACGCTGGTAATCTTCCTCTTACAATAAAAATATTGAAACGTCCTAGACTTATTAATCGTATAAAGACCAGTATAGTTGATGAAAATGCGGGTCATTTAGTGTTTTTTAATACAACAGAAGCAGAAAAAGAATTAGCAATAGCCTTAAATTTACCTATATATGGTTCTGATCCAAACTTTAATTATTTAGGTTCAAAAAGTGGCTGTAGGCAATTGTTTAAGGAGTGCGGTGTCCCAGTTCCTTTTGGCTATGAAAATTTATATTCTGAGAATGACATAGTGCAGGCATTGGTCAATATTAATAAGCAATTTCCGAATTTAGAAAAAGCAGTAGTAAAAATAAATGAAGGATTTTCTGGAGATGGTAATGCCGTGTTTTATTTTAAGAATATGCCAAGTAATATTGAGTCTAAAGAAGAATGGATAGCTGAAAATATTAAACAAAATTTAAAAATTGTTGCTAAAAAGCTCAAGTATTCAAAGTTTATCTCAAAGTTGGAGAGTACTGGAGGCATCGTAGAGGTATTTATTGATGGAGAAGTTGTTATGTCTCCTTCTGTACAGTGCCGTATTAATCCATTAGGTGAAGTTTGTATTATATCTACTCACGATCAGGTTTTGACTGGTGAAAATAGTCAAGTATTCGTAGGAGCTACATTTCCTGCTGATCTTGAATATTCTAAAACATTGAGTGGTTTAAGTTTTGAAATTGGTGCTAAAATGAGAGATATTGGAGTATTGGGCCGATTTGGTATTGACTTTATGAGTGTAAAACGTTTGGACCAATGGACACATTATGCTATCGAAATCAATTTGCGTAAAGGTGGGACAACTCACCCATTTCTTATGTTACAGTTTTTGACAGATGGGCATTATGATATTGATTCGGGGGAATATCTATTGCCAGATGGATCAAGAAGATATTATTTTGCGACAGACAATCTTCAAAGTGATAGTTATAAAGGCTTGACTCCCTTAGATTTGATTGATATTGCCATGCATCATGGCTTACATTATGATCACTCACATAAAGAAGGTGTTATGTTTCACCTTATCAGTGCACTTTCGCAATATGGTAAAATAGGCTTAGTTAGTATTGGGGCAACACTTGATAGAGCAAAACAATTTTATCAAGAAGTAGTCGATGTTTTGAATAAAGAAACTACAACTACGATGGATTAAGCAATATTGGTATAGACAGCTTGGACGTCATCATCCTCTTCCAATTTGTCCAACATTTTTTCTATATCAGCCAATTGTTCATCAGTAAATTCCACAGGTGTGGTTGGTATTCGCTGAAGATTTACCTTTGACAAAGGTATTTGTTTTTCTTCAATTGCTTTAGTAAGAGTACCGAAATCCGTATAATTGCCATAAGCATAAACAGTATTGCCATCGGTTTCATAAGTTTCTAGACCAAAATCAATCATCTCAAGCTCAAATTCATCCAAATCTAAATCAGCTGGTTTTTCAAATTCAACAACTGTTTTTCTATCAAACATAAATTCGAGTGAACCTGTTGGCACAACGGAGCCGCCTGCTTTATTAAAATAAGATTTTACGTTGGCTACTGTACGGGTTGTATTGTCGGTGGCACATTCTACAAAAACTAGCACACCATGAGGACCTTTCCCTTCATAATTTATTTCTGTGAAATCATCAGCGTCTTTACCTGCAGCTCTTTTGATAGCGTTGTCCACATTATCTTTGGGCATGTTGGCAGCTTTTGCTGCTTGGATAGCCAGTCTTAGTTTTGAATTGGTTTCTGGATCTGGACCACCTTCTTTAGCTGCCATAGTAATGGCTCTGGATACCTTAGGAAATATACGAGACATAGTTGCCCACCTTTTCTCTTTTGCGGCTCTGCGGTATTCAAACGCTCTTCCCATTGTGACTATTTTTTATAAAAGTGAATTTGGTAAATCAATAATAGTAAAAAGAAATTGTATTGCTAAAAAGTTGTTTTTAATTCATCTACTGTGGCGGATAGTGACCTTAAAATAATTTTAATTTTGAATTCCAATTTACTTTAGGTATAAACAAAAAAAGCATCATATAAGGTTAACTTACAGATGCTTCTTTTTGCGGAAGAGGAGGGATTCGAACCCCCGGTGGTGTAACCCACGCCGGTTTTCAAGACCGGTGCATTAAACCAGCTCTGCCACTCTTCCTATTGCTTTCTTTAAAAGCGACGCAAAAGTAATCAATATTTTTAATTTACGAAACTTTTAAGAAAAAAAAAGTAGATTCACTTTTGAATCTACTCTTTTAACTAAATTTCAGGTATAACTAAATTATGAGAAAACTAAAACTTCCTATGCGAGACTGGCGATGTCTCTAATCAATATAGCTTTGCGTTTAAAAAATATTTTATCGTTTTTTTTCAGATCATTCAAAATGGTAGTGACTGTTTGACGTGACGTCCCCGTGAAACTTGCAATATCTTGTTGTGTAAAATCATGCTTTAATAAAGTTTCAAATCCGACCGATTGACCAAAAGATTCAGCATTAACTTTCAGAAATTGTACAATACGCTCTCTTGCATCGCTTAAGGCTAATGACTCTAATCGTTCTTCTGCGTATTTTAATTTTCTACCAATGAAATTAATGATGCAAATAGCCAATTTTGAATTATTAACCATCAATTCTTGTATTGTACTAACTTTTACAGCCAAAACGGTGGCATCGAGTGTTAATATTATAGCATCGTTTGTTCTGATTTTCTCATCAGCCAAGCTGTGCTCACTTAGTATTGCTTTTGGGTGTAAGATTGTTTTTATAACTTCTCTCCCATCCTGTGATTTGGTGGTGACTTTGACAACTCCTTTGATGAGAAAAAATATTTCATCCGATTTTTGACCTGATTCAAAAAGGAAATCGTGTTTTCGAAATTTTTTCAATTCACCTTCACTTGTTAAATGAGTTATTTCTGACTCTGTTAAACATGATAACATTGGGAATTCTTTTATTTCATTTACCAATTGTTTCGATTGCATTAGGTTTATTTGGATGGTATTCTTCTTAAAGACACAAAAAATATGTTTTACCCCTATCCGAATGTAAGAAATTTTACAATAACCAAAAATGTAAAATTTGTCTAACCTTCAGATTTTAAAAAGAAAAGTTCTAAATGAAAATCAAAAGACAAAAGTTACTTATCATACGTCATTTTGAATTTCGTTACATCTTAGGATATTAGAATATTAGTAACATTATTTGCGCGATTGCTGACTTTAAAATCAGATTGCTATACTTTTTTAATTGTAATAAGAAATATTATTGTAACATCAATGGCATGTTGTGCTCGAAAAATGTGATTTATTCTTTATAAAAACAAAGCATTTTTGGAATAAAATATCTGAATTTAACTTCTCTCAACTTTGAATTTCTCCATAGGAATCTCTGATTTCTCTTGCTGTATGATCTGCTTCACAAGATATCCTGTAGCTGCCGCTAACGAAATACCCAACATCGCATGACCGCCAGCTACGGTGACATTTTCATGATGTGGACTAGCACCTATGTACGGTAATCCATCTGGAGAACATGGTCTCAGGCCAGACCAAACTTGGTTTTCGGTAGGCATATCGAGATGTAGATTTTTATAATATTGATTGGCTGCATGAATAATAGGTCGAACACGATTCATATTTATTTTATCATTGATACCAGAAAGTTCCATAGTGCCGCCTACTCTAAGTTCATTACCCATTGGTGTCATAGCGACTCTGTCATCTACCAAAATAGCTGGATGCTTTAAGTTTTTTTTTCTGTTTTTATACGTGGTACTATAGCCTTTTCCTGGTTGCATTAGCAAGGAGATACCTAGTTTTTTGGTCATCAATTCCAACCAACTACCCGAAGCGACAACTAAATGATCACCAACGATCTTACCTTTATTGGTAATTACTGCATTAACTTTCCTATTGGAAGATTCAAATCCTTCAACTTCATGGTCAAAAAGGAATTTCACACCCAAAGATTTATTGTGAGCAAACAGCGTTTCCATCATTCTCACAGGATGAAGATGACAATCTATAGGAAAATATACGCCACCCAAAACATCTACTTCCACTTCAGGCTCCATGGCTTGGATATCTTTTTGGGTTAAGACCGGCGCATCTATATTGTATTTTTTTGCTTCTTTGGCAAGTTCGGCTTCATGATGGCCAGTCTCTGAAGTTTTATAAAGCATAAGACATCCTTTGGTCTCTAATTGGAATCTGTGACTCAAATCTTTGTCGATATCGATCATCAGGTTTTTACTTAGCTGAAGGATATTATTCAAGTGTGGTGCATTTTCTTGCACTTTTTTGTCTGTTGCATTCTTATAAAACTTCCATCCCCATTTTATGAATGAAGCATCGAGTCTCGGTTTTATATAAAACGGACTAGTCGAACTCAACATCCACTTCAATCCTTGGGCTACAATACCTGGTGATGCTAACGGTATAAAATGACTAGGTGAGATGTATCCCGCATTGCCAAAAGAGCAATTATTACTTCCATTTCCACGATCAATAATGGTGACTTCATGACCTTCTTTCTGAAGAAAATATGCGGTGGTGAGCCCTATGACGCCTGCGCCGATGATGGTGATTTGCATGGGGTAGTCGATTAGTGTAAAACGCTATTATTCATTCGATATAACTCTATTAATGGGTAAATTCTAATTAAAACGCTTCTTTTATTCCAACCTGCATTTAAATATATTTTTTAGATCAATCATATAACCTGAAAACCGTCTGCATAAGGATCATCTTCTGGATCTACCAAAATAGTATTGTAGCCATAAATCTTTGCCCAACCTTCTATGCCTGGAATGATAGCATCAAAATCACCTACTTTTGTGAAGCCTTCTATGGTTCCAGTAAATTTACTTCCGATATAACTTTCGTGTATAAAGTTATCGCCTTTTTTGAGTTTACCTTTTGCGTACCATTGCGCCATTCTGGCTGATGTACCTGTTCCACATGGCGATCTATCAATAGCTTTGTCTCCATAAAATACCGCATTTCTAGCTGTCGATGTTGGCTCGATACATTGGCCTGTCCATAAAACATGGCTACACCAATTGATGGCAGGGAATTCTGGATGTTCAAAGGTATATTTATGGTTGATATCTTGTCTGATGGCTCTTGACCAAGCAATGAGTTGGTCGGCTGTGTGGTTTTCTATCCCTTGAAAATTGGATTGTGGATCAATGATGGCGTAAAAATTACCACCATAAGCTATATCAACTTTTAATACGCCTAAATCAGGACACGTTACTTCTAGATTTTCTTTGTACAGAAAAGAGCCTACATTGGTGAGTTTTACAGAACTTACTTTGGCATCACTTCCTTGTTGATACGATATTTCTACCAAACCTGCAGGGGCTTCCATCCTTACTTTTCCTGGTGTTTTTGGTATGATGAGGCCTTCTTCTATGGCGATGGTGATGGTTCCGATAGTTCCATGACCACACATTGGTAAGCAACCACTTGTCTCTATAAACAATACAGCGACGTCATTTTTTGGATCATGTGGTGGATACAAAATACTGCCACTCATCATATCATGTCCTCGCGGCTCAAACATCAAACTCTTGCGAATCCAATCATAATGTTGGAGGAAGTAAGCTCTTTTATCTTCCATGGTATTGCCTACCAAATCTGGTCCACCACCTGCTACTAATCGGACAGGATTACCGCAAGTATGTGCATCGATACAGAAAAATCGTTTTTTTTGCACGAATTATTATTTTTAAAAAGCAAAGATAAACAACTGTTTAAAATAATGAACAAATTATCTTTTGTATGTTGCTTCATATACATTAAATATTAGTGTATTTTACTTATCTTTGCCTTTGATATACTGCTCTATCGCTTTCGATTGGTGTCGAAAGAGGAAAGTCCGGACAACGTAGAGCGCCACACCACCTAACGGGTGGGATCGTATTTTGGTACGGTACAGCTTAGTGTCACAGAAAATAACCGCTTGGACCATCGGTCTCAGTAAGGGTGAAAATGAGAGGTAAGGGCTCTCGTGGTCATGCAGCAATGTAAGATCAGGACAAACCTTGTGGGTTGAAATGCCATGTATATTCGTAAGCTCATGAGCAAAAACTGGCTCGGTTTTGTAGCCGCAAGGCTCGTACGAAGGGGTAGGCAGCTTAGATAAATGATAGAGAACATACTTTTGGGTATGTTACAGAATCCGGCTTATAGGTATGTCAATTTGTTTAAAGCCTTATAATCTTGATAGATTGTAAGGCTTTTACAATTCCACCCACTCATGCATCAATTCCTATTAAAGACATCGGCAATAGTGTTTAAGCATAATATGATAATAAAAAGAGCAAGGCCTGGAAAAAATACTAACCACCAAAGTTGCATATCTCTACCTTCTGCCATCATCTTGCCCCAAGTGACTTGTTCAACAGGCAAACCTATTCCCAAGTAAGATAGTGTAGCTTCTAATATAATAGCACTACCGACACTAAAACATGCTATAACGATCAATGACGACATGATATTGGGTAAAATATGTCTATATAAAATACGTAAATGATCAAAGCCTAATAAATGAGCAGAGACAATATAGTTTTCATTTTTCACTACGAGCGTCTCCGCTCTTGCAAATCTTGCAAACTCAGTCCAACTTAATAAGGTGATGATCATTATGATATTCCAAACCGAAGGTACCACAAAAAGTGTAGTAAGCGCCAATAATATAAAAATTCCTGGAAATGACTTACGAATTTCTATTACCTTTATTAATATCATGTCAATATCTATAAAATAGTTTTTCAGATCTTTTATTAGCGATGCAAGATAAAAAAGAAGGTAATTTCCTACCAAAAATATCAAAAAATAAAACATAAAAATCCAATTATCAAAGCCTGAAAACTTTAATTCATAAAGACCATAAAATAGAAAAATAAAGACAGAAATAAACAAAAATAAAATTTGTAATATATTCAATCTCAGTCCTTCATCTTTTAAGTAGGCAGCTCCCATACCTATCGATACACCAAAAAAAAATGACAAAAATACCGATATAAATCCAATCTGCATGGCTGTTTGAGTTCCATGGATCATTCCAGAAGCCACGTCCCTTCCCAATTTATCCGTGCCCAACCAATGTTTAGCCAAGCCTATCTGTTGACTCTGACAAGGACTTTTTGCAGCACTTCTACTTATATCTGTATTTTGTGAACCAAAAGGAATTAAAGTCTTGTAACATTCATCTAGTTGCATTTTTTTAGATGAATAAACGAGTCGATCTTTAGTCAATAAAGCTGGAAAAATCCAACCATCAGGTGTCTTGCAAGCTAAAGGAAGTTCATTTGCCAATAATGGAGCAAAAATACCAATCATCACAAAGATACTAAGGGTGAACATTGACCAATGGTAGGCAGTTAAATATTTTCGAATATTCGTCAAGATAAAGCCGTTTTTACTTTTGGATTGACATACGCATATAATATATCTGTCAACAGCATTATTAGGATCGTAAACAAACTTACGATTATCAATATGCCAAACACTACATTCCAATCAGCATAATAAATACTGTTGTACATCAATCTACCCATACCAGGAATATTAAAAATAACTTCAATAATCAAAGCTCCTGACAAACCAGCTGGCAATTTCCCACCCAATACGGTTATCAACGGAACCATAACATTAGGCAATATATGCTTAATCAAAATTTTAAAATCACTCTGACCTTTCGCTTTAGCCATCATCACATACATTTCAGATTTTTGGTCCATCACTTTACTTCTTACTATCCTACTTAATTGAGCAATATCATTGGCAACCAAACAAATTATTGGCAATACTAAAAGATGACTATAATTAACTACTGTAGTCCACATACTTTGGCCATCAGGTACATACCATAACCCAGGCACTGGAAATATATTCAACCAAGATGCATAATTACTTGAAGTACAATACACTATAAACATGGATGCTAGCCAAAAAACAGGAATTGAATATAAAATCAACCAAACAAAGTTAGATATCCTATCATATATCGATCCCGCCCTATAGCCAGCAGCCAATCCTGATGGAATAGCGATAATGCCTGTTATGATAAAATTAGCAAAAGCTAACAATAATGTCCACTTTAATGCTGCTAATATTTTATGTGAAACTTCTCTACCATCTTTGATAGAAAGTCCCAAATCTCCACGAATTAAACCTGATACCCAATGATGAAATTGGTTCGAACTACCATGCCACTTAATTAAAGGGAAATACCAGTGTACCTTGTTTGTTGTTAATTTTTCGACGGATCGATATACTGGACATGCTTCATGAAGACCATCCGCAATCAAAGGTTTGATTGTTTGCCAAACTCCATCTATTTCATTGATTTCTGTGGCAAATGATGCTTTCACAAGCAATTCATCCATAATTTCAGAAATTACACCATTCTTTTCCTTCCAATTTTTAATAATTTTAATACTTTCGTCTCTATCACTTATATAATTTAAAATTGCTTTAGATGCATATTTTTGTTTCAATAACGATGATACCTGTTGACGTTGTAATGGCAGAATTATTTCATTGATATTCGGATGATAAAAATCAGGAATAACACTAAAATAGAACAAAGGCTCATCCAAATTTAACAACTTATAATTCCGTTCATATTCGATTTTGTAATTATTGCTTTCTTGCTGTACACCTTGTAGTGCAAGGAAAGATTCAGCTGCATCACCAGGAACCCATTTGCTTAAAAAAAAAGCCAATATCATCACTATACCCATAGTCGGTAAAAGTAAAAGTATCCTTTTTAGTGCAAAAATTCCCAAGATGTATTATTTTGCTTGAACTATTCCTGCTCCTGTATATTTAAAAGTATTGGCTAAATATCCTGGCCTTTTTACAGTAGATGATGATGCCCATTTTTTTGAAATAATGATTCTTTCTTCTGGTGCGTAAAGAAATACAACTGGCTGATCATCGTATATTTGCGACTGTATTTTTTTATACAAAGCTATACGAAGTGTATCATTTTTAGTTGTTAATATCTGATCAATCAACCGATCAGTCTCAGGGCTTCTGTATGACATATCGTTGCTGCCAACAGGCGAATCATTTTCAGAATGCCATTTGCTCATATCATCCCATTGTTGCAAATCCTGTGAGATAACCGTAGGCACTAATTGATACTTTCTCGTTTTTACAAATTCCGTCCTTATTACTTTAAACTCTTTTTCTGATATTTTAATATCCATGCCTACCTTGCTGGCATTTTCTTTTAGGAGCAAAGCGATTCGTTTACCTAATTCATTTCCAGAAATTAAAATTTCGAATGATAATTCTTTCTTTTGCCCTGAAAATTGCTTGTCCAGCATACCGTTATTATCACTGTCCGACCAACCTGCATCACTTAACAGCTCCTTGGCTTTTGTCAAATCATACGGTATAGGTTGCAATTCATCGTTATAAGTATTTTTTAAAGGATGAATAGGCGCCATTGTTCTTGTGCCTTTTCCTTTCTCAAGAGTGGTTAAAATATTATCTATGTCTAGTAAATGTGCTATTGCTTTTCTCACCTTAATATCCTTCAGTATAGGATCTTGATTATTCAATAAAATCATATATTGTTTAGTCAAAGCTGGATGATAAAATGCAAATTTATCTTTCATACTTACGTCAGCCTCCCATGATTCGTAATCTCCAGCATCAACTTCATTGATTAAGTCTATAGCACCTGCTTTAAGTTGAGTCATAGCTGCCAAATTATCTGGAATAATATGAAAAATCATCTTATCTGGACCTTGCTGCAAAGATGCAATGGCTGACCCTTTTCCCCAATAATCAGCTTTTTTTTCTAAAACAATACTCTGATCTGATGCCCATGAAACAAATTTATAAGGGCCTGAGCCACATATTTTTTCACGAGAGTAAATATTGCTATTGAATTTTTCCGCAAATTTTACCAGCACACTATCTGATTTCAATTTTGCTTCATTATTTTCTGTAAAATCAGAAAAATTGTATGCTTCCAATACATTCAAACTGTCGTAATAATACTTAGGATATACTTCAATAGTGGTAGTTGTCTCCAATGCTAACATATAATCTTTTGAAAATATAACTTTAAACTTTTTTTTATCCGAGTCATCAATTTGAATTGCTGAAATATTTTTTGTTAGATCTCTATATTTCCCACAATTTGTCATAGGTAGATTAATGGCTTTCATAGTAAATAAGTAGTCTTCAGCAGTGATTGGGCTTCCATTATCCCATTTTGTGTTTTCATCCAATTCTATATTAAAAAAAATCCCACCTTTATAAACTCCAGTATCGATTACCATTTCTTGGGGTATCTTTTTAATTAAAATTGGTGTCAATTCAAGTGAAACAGGATCGTAATCTGCCAATGGTAAATGAATGTACTGATAGATTTCTCTGGCAGTAGGATTGGGAAATACTAAAGGATTAATACGATCTGGATCTTTTCCAAGCCTTATATGAATTACATTTGCATCAGTAGTTTTGTCTATTTTGCAAGAAAAAACGCTAAAAAAACCTATTAGTATTAATGTAAACTTAAGTTGATTCATTTGCATTGGATTAAAAAATACAAATTTAGTAATTTTTACAATAGGTTGCATATTTTGAAGCATAATGTACTTTTCAATAACATCTTAGTCACATAATATAAAATGATGCCTACTATTGGAAAACACTGAACCTTATTATTTGTTAAGCGAAAATCAATATTTAAATTTTTATGAATGATAAAAAAACAATTTGGATAGCTGGTGGGGATGGCTTAGTGGGCAAACATTTAGTCAAAATGCTAGACAAAACCAAATTTGAGATATTCATACTGTCTCGTAAAACCAAGAAATCGAATGAAAAAGGAGTGCACTATATCGTTTGGAATACTGAAAAACAAATCATAGAAGATGCGCCTATTCCTGACCATATCATCAATCTAGCCGGAGCTGGCATTGCGGATGAAAGATGGTCAGCCAAAAGAAAAGCATTGTTAATCTCTAGCAGAGTCAATAGTGCATCGACGATAAAAAAGTATCTTGAATCCCACAACATTACACCAAAGACATATATATCGGCATCCGCAGTCGGTTTTTACGGGCATAGAAGTGATGAATTTTTAACAGAAGTTTGTAAACCAGGTTCTGAGTTTATGTCTGATTGTTGTGTCCAATGGGAAAATGCGGCAAAGGATACTGGCAGTCTTTGCCAAAGAACAGTCATATTGCGTATAGGCATTGTTCTAAGTACTTTAGGTGGCGCACTTCCCAAAATGCTAATGACACAAAATTTAGGTATTTTTAATTATTTCGGAAATGGCAACCAATATTATCCTTGGATCCACATTGATGATTTGTCAAGATTAATATTAGAAGCCATAGAAAATCAAAGGTTTAAAGGCATTTATAATGCCGTGGCTCCTCAGGAAATCACCAATAAAAACATGATGATAGAAATCATACAAACTAATCAAATAAAGGGTTTGCTTATACCTGTGCCTTCATTTTCCTTGAAGTTAATTTTGGGTGAGATGTCTGCAGTTGTGCTAAATTCTAACCGAGTTTCTGCTAGCAAACTATTAAGTGAAGGATTTCATTTTCAGTTTTCAAACGCAGGTGAAGCTGTTAGAGACCTATTAACTACAAAAAAATAATTCAATCAGCTATTTAAGCTCAATATTTTTATCTCAACCCTTTGGTTTTTGATTCTGCCATAAGAAGTTTTATTGTCTGCCAATGGTTTCTTTTTACCATACCCTTTAAACTGCACTTTGGAAGGATGAACACCTTTATTCACAAGGTATTCTGCTACTGATTTAGCTCTTGCAGTGCTTAACCTATCACAATACTCTTCTGTTGGTACATTGTTAGTATGACCACCTATCTCAATGACTACTTTGTCGGAAGACATTAAAAAGCCATAGATATCATCCAAAACTTCATAAGAAGCTCGATCTATAGTAGCTGAATCTGCTTTGAATAATAGGTTTTTAATTTCAATGGTTTGTCCTTCTTTAACTAAATTTTTACTTAGCTCTTGAAGAATTTTAGGTTTAAAGGCTTTTTGTTCCGCAGTAGCTACTTGTTTATCAATGGATGCTATACTTTTGTTAACAGGTGAACTAGGCGTAGGGTTTTTCTTTCTTTTATGAGGTGGCAATTTACTTTCTACAACAAAAGGTGGCTCGCCAGGACAAGGAATCCTAATAATATCTGATCCTCCATCTACCAAGATATTACCATTGTAAGGTGTCAAAGTCGGTGTCTTATAATATGCTGAAAAAGTCAATGATCTGATATTTGACTTTGGTCTGAACTCAAAAGTATTGATCTGCCAACTCGTATTATTTACAGGCTCAGACTCAGCCAGTAGCTCTTTTTCGTTACAAAAACCGGATCCGCCCCATATGCGTAGTACTGCAGGTGTGGTATAATTGACTTTTTGCCCAGACATCCTACTTTGACTCACATATTTATCAGCTTTGGCTAGGTGAAGTGAAAAACGATAACATTTACCAGCTTCTAAGAAAGAGTCTATCCTAACTGAAACAGATTCATACGTACCATTATCCCTTACGACCATGCCCAAGTAAGTTTTCCTGTCTGAAGCAGGCAAATTATTCTCCCAATATCCGTTCGGATGAATATCAGGAGGTGATTCTGAAGGAAAATTTATCTTTCCACAATCAAACCATCCTGCTATACCCTGCATTGCTTCTCCACCTCTTTTGGGAGTGTCTTCAAAACTTGGATTCTTAAGCCTAACGGTATCCGCTTGACCATAAGTCATCGAAATATTAAGAAACAGAAATATAAATAAGTAAAGTTGTTTTACCATTTAATCAGTTCATTTTATTGAAAATATAACGCACAAATGTAGTGTAATAGTTGAACAAATACTTATATTAACTCAAAATTAACGACCAAAATAGCTATAAAACGACTTAATTTTTATAAGATATTTTACTTATGGTTTATTTATATCTTTATTTGTGTGATGGAATATCTATACCCTTCATTTTGCGATACATCTCTGTAGCATAGCCGTCTGTCATACCCGATACAAAATCCAATACACTCATCGTTTTTTCATAAGCACTTACATTTTCGTTGGCATAATTGTATTGTTCAGGTATGAGGTGAAGGCATTTTTTTTGTAAGGGTGTCCGTTTTGTATTCAATACAGCATCCACAAAAACTGAAAGTATCTCTGACATCACATTATATCCTGCTAGTTCTACTTCTATGACTGATGGATGATTATAAATCTTCTTTATGGAAATTTTATTGATTTCATCAAGAAAAGGGCATGTCTTCTCTACCTCGTCCAAAAGTGTACTATTAAATTTACCCGCCAAAATACTTTCACTGTATTGAGCAAATACACTAGCGGCACTCATAACTAAACCATTGATACACTTGGCTCTTAAATATGAAATGGCCTCATTATTATCAGAAATTTTAGCAAGCACTTCTTTAGTCCGAGCCACATTGTCATCAAGGTCAGTGAGCAATGATAAAAAATAGTGTTCAGTAGCATCTCTAGATATTATACCTATCCTATGAGCATCTTCCAAATCTATGATGCGGTAACAAATATCGTCAGCGGCTTCCACTAGGTACACAAACGGATGTCTATGAGCATACCCCTGTTCATCTGTCAAACCAAATTCCTGCATCACATCATCAAAAGCTGTTTTATCAGATAAAAAATATCCATACTTCTTTTGATGCATTAAGGTCTTATCTATTTGTGATGAAGCGCATGGGTATTTCAGTATGGATGCCAATGTTACAAACATAAGCCTTTGCCCACCTTCTAATTTACCTCTAAACTGTCGCGTAAGCAATCTTAAAGCATTGGCATTGCCCTCGAAATTGGTTATATCTGACCATTCATCTTGCGAAAAATGAGATTTAAGGCTACTTCCATTCAATATTTTTTCAGCATTTGTCTCAAAATAATGAGAAATAGCCTTTTCACCTGAGTGACCAAATGCAGGATTACCCAAATCATGTGCCAAACAAGCTGATGCCACTACACCAGAAAGTTCATAAGTATAAAATGCCCTTTGATCGTCTGTAAAGTTTTTCGCATGTAGCTCTAATAATGCTTGACCAACCAAGGATCCCAAAGACCGACCAACGGATGCAACCTCGAGGGAATGAGTAAGCCTATTGTGCACAAAAACATTTCCTGGCAAAGGAAAAACTTGCGTTTTATTCTGTAGTCTGCGAAATGCCGACAAAAATATGATACGATCATAATCCCTCGTAAATTCTGATCTCATACTTGGACTTCCAGATGTTTGATATCCGTAGCGCCTATATGAAATGCAATCTCCCCAATGCTGCATAAATGACTGATTATTTAGGACAAAGGTATCAATAAAGTTTGATCTGAATGAAAATATTTGAAGCATTCCCTAAGCATGTTTTTTTCACCAATTTCTTTTATGCCATTTTTTTTGATACTTTTACCACAGCGTATTTATTTATGTGTGCTTTTAACATTGTATTAAAAATATGAAACAAGATATTAAAAACAGAAATGACATAGAGTTATTGGTCAATACATTTTACGATAAAGTTAAGACTAACAATATCTTAGGTAATATTTTTATCGATCTAGCTAAGGTAGATTGGGAATCTCATTTACCTATTATGTATTCATTTTGGGCAAGCATCCTATTGAATGAGCAAAGTTATAAGGGCAATACTATGACAAAACACATCATACTGAGTAAGTCGGTTTCTCTTAAATCCCAACAATTTACAGAATGGTTGGATATTTTCATATCGACAGTTGACGAATTGTTCGAAGGCATTAAAGCCGAAGAAGCAAAATTTAGGGCGGAAAACATTGCTAAACTTATGCAATACAAGATAGAACAACAATCAGTTTGAAATGTAAACCAAAGAATTTTACAACTGAAATATAATTACTTATCTTGCTTGGCAAATACTTTTTGCAACAAATCAGTGGTTCGTTGTGAAATGTCAGTTCTAATACCCAACTCTTTTTTCTCTACCAATGCAAACAATCCAACCAAAGCTTTATTACTTACATGGTCTGCCAAATCAGGATTTACTTTAGTAACGAATGGGATGGAATTGTATTTATTAATAGCATCAGACCACAAATCTAAAACACCAAATTTGTTAAGTGATCCAATCATCACAGGTTTGAATTCATTATATAGTGCAGTGTAAGTTTTATTGTGAAGATATTGGGTAGCAGCATTCTTATCTCCCATCAATATACCCATTACATCTTCAAAAGTCATTTGCTTGATCGCACTCAAAAATATAGGACCAGCTTTGGAAGCAGCGTCTTCAGCCGCTTTGTTTATTTTTTTTATAGCTTCTTCCTCCAAATTACTAAATCCAGGAATAAATTTCAATTTATCGATAACCTTAGTCGCTTCTTGAGGCAAGATTATTTTATAAATTGATGCATAGTACCCATCCGTAGCTGAAAGCGTTTTTACACTTTGGTCCACACCTTTATCCAGTGCTTGTTTTAGTCCTGATGCGATATCCGCATTGCTGAGTGGCACATTACTCACGGAATCCAATACTTTTTGAAAATCCTTAGGATCACAAGACATCATAAAAAGTTGAATAAGGACAAAACTAAGATACTTCATGATATGGGTTTAAATTTTTTTTAAATAACGAAAATATATACTTAGACGTATCAAAAGTCGAAAGTCATTGTTTCAAGCATAAAATTATGATAAAAATAACTTTTGATTTAAAGGCCAATTATTAATAAATATTTTGATCTAAGGAACTTATATCACTGTATTGACTTTGGTTTATTTTGGCTATAAGTCTCATTAGAGTTGCTAAATTCTTATCCTTAATCCTCATTAATCCTTAAATACTAAAATAGCGATTTAATGATCTGCTCTTCAGAGATTCCCTCTGCTTCGGCTTTGTAATTTCTGACTATACGGTGTCTCAACACATAATTGGCTATGGCTTGTACATCTTCCTTATCTGGTGAATATTTGCCATTAATAGCAGCATGGCATTTGGCTCCTAATACTAAATACTGAGATGCTCTAGGACCAGCTCCCCAAGATATATAGTTACTAACTTCTTTGGTTGCCATAGGTGTATTTGGCCTCGTCTTCGATGCTAATGAGACAGCATATTCTAAAACATTGTCTGCAATAGGAATTTTCCTTACCAAGGATTGAAAGCCCAATATTTGGTCTCCTGTTAGGATATTCTTCAATGTATATTTATCATTGGATGTAGTACTTTTAACTACTTTTACTTCTTCCTCATAACTCGGGTAATCCAAAGGAATATTAAACATAAATCTGTCCAACTGTGCCTCAGGCAATGGATAAGTACCTTCCTGCTCAATAGGGTTTTGGGTCGCTAATACGAAAAATGGCTTAGGCAATACATGTCTTGAGCCTGCTACAGTTACAGACCTTTCCTGCATGGCTTCAAGCAAAGCCGCTTGTGTCTTTGGTGGTGTACGATTGATCTCATCTGCCAAAAGAATATTGGTAAACAATGGTCCTTTGTTAAATTTGAAATGTCTATTTTCATCGATTATTTCTGATCCAGTGATATCTGATGGCATAAGGTCTGGCGTGAACTGTATTCTCTTAAAGTCAAGATCTAGTACATCGGCAATCGTACTAACCAGCAATGTCTTGGCCAACCCAGGAACACCTACCAATAAGCTATGCCCATTGCTAAACAAGGAAATAATGACTGTTTTCACTACATCATCTTGTCCAATAATTACTTTTCCAATCTCTGCTTTTAGCTCCTTAAAAGAACTTGCCATGGCATCAACTGCTGCCACATCTGATTTATACTCTGAACTCATATTTTATTGTATGTCTATTATTAAAGGGTAAAATTACAATTTGTAATTCACTAACGGCTATTTTAATGGTTTTGTTTGTATTTTTAAAAAATAATTAACTTTTCTGGAACTTTTTGCTTTTTATTTGTATTTATTAAAGTGATATCAAAATAATATTAAAATAAAATAAAACAAATGAAAACAGAGAAAACAATTAAGCCTTTTTCAGGATACTCAATTCTTCTATTAAGTATGTTACTTCTTATTTTTTCAATAGCCAATTTTAAGCTGCAATGGATTCACATCGGTTATGGCATTTTGGGTGCAATTATTGCTTTTTTTCTTTTGGCTGGTTTGATGGCTATTCAACCGAACAGTGCTAGAGTGTTGACATTATTTGGAGATTATGTTGGTACTATTAAAGAATCAGGATTTTTTTGGGCAAATCCATTTTTTCTCAAAAAAAACATATCCTTAAGAGCACACAATTTGGAGACCACTCAATTGAAAGTAAATGACAAACAAGGTAATCCTATCATGATCGCTGCCGTAGTGGTATGGAAGGTAAGAGATACATTCAGAGCTGCTTTTGATGTTGAGAAATATCAGGAATTTGTGACCATACAGAGTGAATCCGCTTTAAGGAAAATGGCAATGGCATATTCTTATGATAATTTTGAAGATGAGACTGCGGAAATTACTTTAAGGTCTAGTTCTACAGAAATCAATGAAATGTTAGAAAATGAGATTTCTGAACGATTGGATTTAGCAGGCATTGAGGTAATAGAGGGCCGAATAAGCCATTTGGCTTACTCTCAAGAAATAGCCAGCGCCATGCTACAACGTCAACAGGCTTCGGCGGTAGTTGCTGCAAGAAGTAAAATAGTGGAAGGCGCCGTGGGTATGGTGGAAATGGCGCTTGAAGCACTCAACAAAAAGGATATCATACACTTGGATGAAGAAAGAAAAGCAGCTATGGTAAGCAATCTTTTAGTAGTACTTTGTTCAGACAAAGCCGCTTCACCTGTAGTGAATGCAGGTACTTTACACCATTAAGACAAAGCAATGGGTGAAAAAAAATCATTTGTCCTAAGGCTAAACACAAAAACATACGAAGCACTTGAAAAATGGGCAGCTGAAGAATTTCGAAGTGTAAATGGACAGTTGGAATACATTATAGATAAGGCATTGAAAGATGCCAAAAGGTCTCTGCGTAATAAAAATGAAAATGAATAAATGAAAAAAGGGGCTCCAAATGTATGAAGCCCCTTTTTATTATTTTTAATTTTAAAAACTGTTATTCACCACCATCAGCTTGAAATACTGAAAAGTCAAATAATAATGAAAAACGCAAAGTATTATCCAAAGGGTTAGGTATAACTGATGTAGGTATCAAGTAAGATAAATCTATCCCAAATACATTGTACTTAATTCCTGCTCCTACGGTAAAATATCTTCTATTTCCTTTCTCAGCACTTTCCCAATAATATCCACCTCTGAAAGCAAACTGTTTGTCATACCAATATTCCGCACCAATACTCAAAGAAACCTCTTTTACCTCTTCTTTAAAACCTCCTTGTGCATCTCCGAAAGAACCTAGCATACCCGAAAAAAGAGATTTTTCACGATAATCGGCAATCTTATTATCATTTTTATCATATTCAGGGTTAGGAATTTCTTTGCCATTCGCATCATAAATTTTTTGGGAAATTGGAGTTGGTACAAACAACTTATTAAAATCCAAACCAAAAGTCAATGAGTTATATTGATCTAAGTCCAATTTAAGAGCCGTACCTAACCCTAAATTCGATGGGATAAAGTCTCTTACTAAATTATCTCTTGTGTAAGATATTTTCGATCCTATATTGGTCAAAGCCAAGCCATAAGACCATTCTCCTTTGTAGCCACCCATTTTGGTTTTAGTTCTATAATTTATACCTAAGTCGGCAGCAAAGGCTTTAGCAGTGGTAATATCTACACCATTTACTTGTTGATTGGATGCTAGATTACTAAATATGTACTTTCCTGATAAAGAAGCAGAAAGTTTATCTCCTAGTTTTCTACCATAAGCGATCGTAAATTCACCTTCTCGCGGTCTTCCCACTCCTAAAGAACCACCATTAGCATCAGTGAAGTCAATATCTCCCAATGAAAAATATCGAATACCTCCACCCAGCACAGAATTGTCATCAATCTTATAAAAGCCAGAGATATACAATAAAAATATATCATCCAAGTTCAAATTAGTCAACCATGGCGTATAAGTAAACGAAAATCCAGATTGATCTTCTGCAAAAACTAACGATGATGCATTGAAGTGCATTGAGTTGGCATTGGGATCTAATGCAATTCCTACATCTCCCATTGCACCAGACCTGGCATCGGGTGTTATTCTCAAAAATGGTACTGCTGTTAATAATGTATTGGAAATACAATTACCATTATTATCTACCACACAACCTTTAACAGGATCAAATACTTGTGCCATTATAGACATTGGCAATAATACTATTATACCAAAAATAAAGTTTTTTATTATATTATTCATACTCATTTATTAAAACGCCGCAATATTACAAAATTATATTTGTTAAAAAGAAATTAAAGTTTAATTAGCTTCTCAAAGTTACTTTCTCTCGTGATGTTGAGTTCCTTTGAGTGCACATATATTTTATAAAGATAAATCCCTCTCGCCAGACCAGAATCGAAATCATCATTTCCATTCCAACCGATATCATTAACTCTAAATCCTGAAGAATATTTTGTTTCAGTGATACTTTTTATCAATTTTCCCGTAATTGTGTAAATATTCACCAAAATATCCAATTCAGTATTGATTAAATCATGTTCAAATTGAAAAGATGTTTTGGTAGTAAAAGGGTTAGGGTAATTATAAACTCTATTTAATTTATTACTTCCACTTTCTGTCACTGTAAAATCAATTCTCTTTTCTGTTGAGTTGCCAGCTATGTCCCATGCTTTGGCTATGATATGGTGACTACCTTTTTCTAAATTTGATAATGGAAAACGTACAGTGCCACTAGTATAATCGTCCTTTTTTGACTCGTAAAACTCATTAAGTATAAATATATTTTTAGTATCCCCGTCCAATATCGCTGTAATATCCTGACCAATGGCATTACCTGTAACATTGATACCAAAATCATCCGATAGATTTAATAACAAAATAGGACTTTCGTTTGTCATACCTCCAGACACAAAACTTTCATCATTCATAAAAGGATCCATTTTTGGCCCTTGGTCATCCACAATCAAATTGGGATTAGTACCTCCTATGATCACATTTTCATACAGCCCACTTGCATCTATGACATTACCATCAGTAGCATAATATGAAATCCGTCCATTTCCAAAACTATAATTTATATTTTTTGGCACCCAAAAACTAAAACTCCATTTACCACCAGTTACAGATGCTGCACCTTTAAAGAGGACGTCTCTATATACAGTAAAAGTATATTTTGGAGATGCATTTTCACCATCATTGGATAAGGTCTGCAATGTAGATTTTTTGTCGAACACCGTTGGGTAAATAGTGCCACTAAAACCAGAAGCTAATTTACCTGAATCATCTGCTATATATCCTTCTATTGTAACTCTCTCCAAAGCATTGATGGTATCTATAATACTCTGCGCATCTTTGCCATTTATTTTCTCTGTAATAACATTCATTTTGGGCAAAGCAATTTGCAATGATGGATCACCTAATAAAGCAAATTTTCTTGAATTAGTCCTAAATGAATCTCCTGAATATTTATTCTTTCCTTCGCTTAGTATATACCCTAGTGTAGGAGCCTTCCCATCGACCTTCTTGTACATTAGCTCATGCGAAGCATCAGTCAGTTGGTAATTAGAATTGGTATAAACTGCACGGGTAGTCGTCATCAATGCGATGGCACCACCCTTAGCATTCAACATAGCAAACTCCGCAGGGCTTATTATAGAAGGATCATCATAAGCACCAAAAGAACAAGTTGCCGTAACTAATACAGTTAAACTGTTAAGATTAGTCCAGCTATCTAAATCAGGAACAGTAAGTATCCTTTCTTGAGCCCACCCAAGTGGACCACCATGTCCAAGATAAGTCAAAGATAATTGACCTTTAAAAATATTATCATTAATTGCCTTATTTACATCTGGAAATCGTTTTTCTCCTGATGTGGACACTTGTTTGTAAGCATCTGAATACACCTTTTGTTGATTGTATAATGGATGACGACCTTCATCAAGTTTGGCTATACTATCTACATCTCTAAGATGAGTATTCCCGTCTTCATCATCACCTACAAAACCATTGCGAAGTCGCCAATCACCAAGTGTAGCATGAGAAGTATCATAATGAATAATTTTATCCACTAAGACTTTTGCATCTTCCATATTTTTTGCTGGTAACCTTCCCACATATACATCCAAACCACCTTTGAGTCCCACCCCTTCATTATCTCCCAATAAAGCATAAAAATCATCAGATGGAAATCCTTCTATTGGGTCCAATGATTCATCTGTTTCATAAACAGGAATGAAATTTTCTACTGGAATGTCCTTTACTATGCCTTTATAATCATACGATCCATCCCCGAACAATAATAAATACCTGAAATTTGGGTTTCTAAAAAGCAACAATCTAGCCATATCTCTGATGGCCCCGGGATCAACTTTCCCTCCTGAAAACTCATTGTAAATCTCATTCACATCAGCAGCCAACACCTTAAAACCAGAATGCTTAACTCTATGTTCAGCCAATCTAAGAGCTTCATTTTTGAAATTAGGATGATAAACTATAATCAAATCTTCATCTTTTAGAGCATGTATATTTTGATTGGATAGTTTACCCAAAGCAACAGCATCGAATGCACCTATCACATTATTATGAGCTACAAATTCCTTAACTTGTCCTTCAGGTCTAAACTTCAGTTGATTTTCGAAAATAGTCACCATTTTAGGATGATAGGGGTCCGTGATGTCCCACACTATTTGATTTGTCATACCCTTAATGTTGAATGCTGCAACTTCAGCATCTTTTAGCTGACGGTTTCTAAAAGCCAACTGACTATTATTTAAAGTCAGCTCTCTACTATTTATTATTTTAATGTAATCTAACCAACCTTGAGACTCTCCCGACACATTGGGATAGTTAACACTCACAGTTGGACTATTTGATGTATTTAAGAAAGATTCACTCAATAATACCCTACGTGCATAAAGTGATTCTGCATTTAAATCATTGACACTAGTAATATTTTTAGTAAGTGTTTTACTCCCGACATTCAATGAAACTGAAGAATTTACCCTACTCCTTCCTGCAAAAGCCATTTCTACTTCCATAGGCACGCTATTGTCCAAGCCTGAAAAATCAAATTTGGATGTATAAGTTTTTTCTCGACCACTGCTACTTAATACATCACCATACCACTGTTTGCCAGTACCTTCAGCTGCTGTAAAACTTCCCAATAAATTGATTTTATCTTCTTCATACTGCTGAAGCATATCAAAATTCGAAACAGTCTTTGTAGCAAACACGTTAACAGTTGGTGCTTTCTGCACTCTCAACCCATCTTTACTGTCAATTTTTATAAAATAATAATTATAGTCATCATAAATATTCTTATCATATATAAAATTATTTGCAATTGTATTATATCTCCAAACATCTGCCCCTTCGCCATAGAAAATGATAAAATCTCCATTATCAAATCTACCATCATCTTCGCCAGACACAAAAATCGAAAGTTCCTCCAAATCATCTGTCCTTGGCATATTATTAGCCTCTAATACCCTTCCTCCCTTATTCCCATAAATTTTGATTTTTTTTGGATTTACATTGGATAAATTGATTCCAAGTTTACTTTCAATAAATGTTTTATCAATTTTATAAATCCCAGTTTGGCTCACACGTATCTTATATATATCGCCATCTGCCAGTACGGAAGTATAAGTTGCTTCTGGATCTCTATATCCTAGTATTTCTGAAACTTTATAAGACACCTCCACACTAAAAGATAATAAACGCTCCACCTTGCCATCCGTTGTTTTTCTCACTGGATTTACAGTTACATTCAAACTAAATTTTTTCCTAACTTCTACATTACTTAATGTAAGCACGTAATCAGTATTCAAAATTTTCGCATTCAGATCATCATCCACATTCACAATTTCTGACCTTTCCACTATGAGCTTACTTGACAAAATTTCAGCATTTTTAAAGGGTAAAGTTGTATAGTATAGAGATACCTGTGGCAAAAAGTCATTAAAAACACCATCCGAATTCATTTTCAACTTACTAAACCTAGTATCTCCTTCTTGCCAATCTATACTTTTCTTAAATACTAAACTTTCTTGAGCGGTTATAGCCCCAAAACAAGAGGATATAAAAAAGATAATTGCATAAAGAATTTTTCTATGTAAATACTCCATATTTGTGGTTTTATAAGATTCTACTTTAAATTTGATCAAAAAATAAATAAGACCAGTTAAATTGTAAACTGTTATATCATTATTACGTTAACAATATTTATATGTTTATGAAAATATAAAATAAAGTTAAAAATTGTAATATTCTGACATAAAACGTCTGTATTTACCGTTGTATTGTTTTAAAATTGTTAATGAGAGATAGAAAAGGCATAAATTTTATTTTTTTGAAAATTTTCTTTAAAGATTATGTACAGTATATGATCTTAAGCATTTTTATTTTTAACCCAGCCACTTCATTTAGCCAAGATCCTGTATTTAGTCAGTTTTATAATGCTCACTTACAACTAAACTCAGCTATGGCTGGCAATACACATGGTCCGTTGGTCCAGTTAAATTATAGAAATCAATGGCCAGCATTAGGAAACATTTACACTACCTACTCACTTGCTTACGACCAATACATCACTAAACTAAAAAGTGGACTAGGAGTCAGTCTTTTATCTGATAATGCTGGAGATGGAACCCTTAGAACAACAGGACTTACGGGATATTATAGTTACCGCATAAAAGTAGCAGGTGATATGTTTCTGAAAAGCGGTATGGAATTTGGATTTGTGAACAGTTCATTAGATTGGGGCAAACTGGCTTTTGGTGATGCCATAGATCCAAGACTAGGTCCAATATCTCCAGGTGGCACTCCCTACCCAAGTGCCGAGACTCCTCCAAATGAAACTTCCAAAAACTACTTAAATATTGGAGCAGGTTTATTACTTTATAGCCCAACTTATCATGTAGGACTTTCAATGAAAAATCTAAATACACCAGACATATCTTTTATTTCAGGTCTGAATACTGGTGATGGTGCAGCGTTAGCCCTTCCCATAAGATTTACCATACATGCAGGTGCACAAATTGTCCTTAGGCCAGGCAATAAAAATGTAGATCCTACGTTTTTATCTCCAAATATAATGGTACAAAGACAAAGAGATTTTAATCAAGTAAATATCGGAGCATATCTAGCAGTGAATAAAGTTCATGGCGGTTTATGGTACAGACACTCTTTTTATAATGGTGACGCATTGATAACATCCTTTGGAATTAAAAAAGATTTTTTCAAAATCACTTATAGCTTTGATCTAACAATGTCTCAACTAAGTTTAAAACAAGGTGGAAGTCATGAATTAGGTATTATTTTAAATTTTGATTATTTATATCCTAAAAAGCAAGACTACAACGACTGTTTTGCAATTTTTAGATGATGTTTTTTTATTTTATTTTGTTAAAGTTTCTTTTTTTTTGTCAAATTAGTTTGCGTTTTTTAAAATAGCCTTATATTTGGGCGCTAAATTAGAATAATAGAATATCAGTCAATGAAAAATTTAATTAATTCATTAAGTTTTCTGGCAATTATTGCCATAGTTTTCTCATCTTGTAGTAAAAAAGGGGGAGAAGCATCATCAGCCACAGGTTGGAAATATAATGATCCTGAATGGGGCGGATTTGAGAAGAAAAATTATGAAGGTCAAATAGATGGGCCTAATCTTGTTCTCGTAGAAGGTGGTACATTTTCTATGGGTTTAACCCAGCAGGATGTAACCTATGAATTCAATAACGCTCCTAGGAGAGTGACTGTATCCTCTTTCTATATGGATGAAACGGAAGTTTCAAACATCAACTATAGAGAATACCTTCATTGGATTAAAAATAGATATGTAAGCTATCCTGAAGTTTACAGAAATGCTCTTCCAGATACATTAGTATGGCGAGAAGAGTTGGCTTTTAATGAGCCTTTAGTAGAGACATATTTCAGACACCCTTCTTATGATGATTATCCTGTAGTAGGTATTACTTGGTTACAAGCCAATGAATATGCGAAATGGAGATCTAGCCGGGTAAATGAAATGATTTTGATCGAAAGAGGTATCTTAAACCCTACACCAGAATCTAAGGATTCGGACAACTTTGACTCCAAAGCATATCTCACTGGTCAATATCAAGGAAATGTAAAAAAGAATCTTCCAAATCTAGTAAATGGTGGGGAAAGACCTGTTATGTTTGATGATGGTATTTTATTACCTGATTACAGACTGCCTACAGAAGCAGAATGGGAATATGCTGCGTTGGCATTGCAAGGTAATCAACCTACATCTGATGATGAAGTTTATACAGAAAGAAGATTTTATCCTTGGAATGGTAATACAGCTAGATATAAAAAGCGTACTGCGACACAAGGTAGAATCCTTGCAAACTTTAAAAGAGGTCGTGGTGACTATATGGGGCTTGCCGGAAATCTTAACGATAATGCATCTTTTTGTGGCCCTGTAAGGTCTTACCTTCCAAATGATTTTGGTTTGTACAACATGGCAGGTAATGTCAATGAATGGACAGCAGACACTTATAGACCAATGACATCACTTACACTCAATGATGCAGAAAACCATGAATTAAATCCATTTAGAGGTAATCAATTTACTTCCCCTATTATTGATGAGGAAGGCAAACCTGTAGAAAAAGATTCGCTAGGAAGACTTAAATACAGAAATGTCGAAGATGATGAAGTGAAGGATAGAGAAAATTATAAAAAAGGTGATGTGAGAGGACATGAAGATGGTGATGCCGATTACATAAAATATTTGTATGGCGAAACTACTTTGGTTAGTGACAAATCAAAAGTTTATAAAGGTGGTTCATGGGCAGACAGATTATTTTGGTTATCTCCAGGTGCAAGAAGATACAAAGACGAAGATAAATCCGATAGAACCATTGGTTTTAGATGTGCAATGATCAGAGTAGGTGGTCAAGCTGGAAATGAAGATGTTGGTGGCAATAACTTCAAAGAAAGTGGCAAAAAAATCAAAAGAAGATATAAATAATTTATTAATATTCAATTAAAAAATACAACCCTTGCATATATGCAGGGGTTTTTTATTTATGGAAATATCAAAGTTATATCACATCTGGAAACGAAATCGCATAATTTCTATTGATAGTAGAAACGTTTCAGATAGTTGCATGTTTTTTGCGCTACGTGGCGACAAGTTTAATGGCAATGAATATGCAGAAATCGCTTTACAAAATGGAGCAGCTTATGTAGTTGTAGATGATAAGGATCTCGTAAAACAAAATGACAAAAGGTATATTTTAGTTCAAAATGTTTTAGATACTCTGCAACAACTAGCCAATCATCATCGAAGACAATTAAATATACCTGTTTTAGCCATCACAGGATCCAATGGTAAAACCACAACAAAAGAGCTTTTGCGAGAAGTCATCTCTAAAAAATATATAACCCTCGCCACCAAAGGAAATCTAAATAATCACATAGGTGTTCCCCTTACACTATTATCAGTTCAAGATGATATTGAATTCCTTATTGTCGAAATGGGTGCCAATCATCAAGGTGAAATAGATGCTTTATGCCAAATAGCTGAACCTACATTTGCTCTAATTACAAATATTGGTAAAGCTCATTTGGAAGGTTTTGGTGGTGTCGAAGGTATTAAAAAAGGAAAATCAGAAATTTACAAATATGTCAATAAACGAAATGGGCAAATTTTCTTAAATAGTGATGATCAAATTTTGTCTTCACTCATTCCAGAAAATAGTAACATCATACCATATTCATCGGAACAACTTGTAAATTTAGTACAAGAAGAACCTTTTATTATTTTCGAACTAGAAGGATGCAATGTGAAGACCAATTTATATGGCACCTACAATAAACCCAATATTGCATTTGCCATTGCTGCTGGATTTTTTTTTGGAGTACAAAAGCAGGAAATTTGCAATGCTATTTCATCCTATATACCAGATAATAATAGATCACAACTCCAAAAAATAGGTAATACTACATACATAAAAGATGCTTATAATGCTAATCCAACATCCATGCGATTGAGTATTGAAAGCTTTGCAAAATTGAAAGGCAAAAAGATAATTATCTTAGGAGATATGCTAGAGCTGGGTGAGTTCTCTTTGTATGAACACACTCAAATTATTGAACTTACTACAACTTTTAAATTTGAAGACATTATTTTTATCGGTAAAAACTTTATGGATGCCAAAAGTCAAAATCCAGGTCACTATTTCAATAATGTGGAAGAAGCGAGAAACTATTTTAAAGGGTGTAATATTGAAAACACAACAATATTATTAAAAGGGTCAAGAGGCATTGCGGTAGAACGAATTATAGAATAAGGCATCTTAGTTATTCTATTTTTATTAACATGAAAAAAGTAAGTGGATGGTAATGTGTTAAAAAAATCAATCAATGTAATTAATTAATAGGTTGAAGGGACAAAGTACGATCTCATCATTCCCCAAAGTAAGTAAATAACATAACAACGCAAATTAAATTGATTTTTTTCAAAATGCTCTATCATTTCGTTCATACCTATAATAAATGACACTGAATTAGATGATTCCAACTAATTTTTCTCAATACAATAACCAAAGACTGCCTATCTGGCTTTAATTAGAATGTAAAAATTTAAGTATTCGCTCAGGTATTTCGTTATTCACAGCCATTTGATACTCTTCAAAAGAACAAGCCAAATATTGATTTCCCGATCCCAATACTTTCTTAACCCACCATCTATTTGAAATATTATGAAGAAGAAAGACCAAATCATCCTCCTCATTGAATCCAGAAACGACGAACTCTACAAAATCATTAGAATCTAAAGGATGATCAAGTATCTTCATATTGATTCCCTCGGCCAAATACCAAATGCATTCGCCAATAATATTAGACATCAATAAGTTATCTTCTGACAGACCATCGATTTCAAAAAAAACTGCATTCAATTGATTAGCAGTACCTGCATATTTTACTAATTGACATAGTTCTTCAGAATTGAGCCCTGTAGGTAAGGCATCAAACACACCGCTGCTTTCAGATGCTCTTAAAGAATTCAAATTTAAATAAAGTAATTCTGCTTCTCGTAGTACAGGCTCAGTTAAATGAGTATGTGTTCTCAGTTTACCTAAACTCATAGAATTATACAAATAATTTTCAATTTCATGCATATCATCCAACTCACATAAATGCCTTTGAAAAGAAATATAATTATTTTTAATAAATTTTGTTGAATGGGTAAAATTATTCACATTATTTGAAATTTGCATTACAGATTTTTCAAGATTTGTTGCAGTAATCCCAATATCTTCTATAGAAATTCCCAAGAAAACTGGAATAATATACTTATGGTTCAGTTGGTCAACCAAAGCTGAAAAATCGTAACTGTCCAATTCTTCCAAATATCCAGCATCATAAATACTTATATTTTTAAAATGATTTTTGAATTTTTCAAGACTTTTACGAATTGAATCACAAAATGGAACTTGTGAAGTGATTAAGGCAATTCCTCTATTATTAAAAACGAAATTTTCATTATTTTTATCATTGATTTGACAAAAAAAATTGCGATCGAAATCTAAACTATTTAATTTTTTTAAATTTACTGGCAACATTATATTATATTTTTGACAAAGATATAAAATATTGCAAAATAGATAGTTATTAGAAATTATTTTTTTCTAATTTTACCATTCCCTAGTATTTGCCAAAACACTAACCTAGACTCCAATACTCATGTAAAATATATATATATAATTCAAAACCATCCATATTCTATAAGATTCAAAAAAGTGGCTCAATTATTGTTATACTTTAATTAATTTAATATTCTAACGCACCCAAAGCATAATTCAAAAATAAGAATTTAAGGTATTCTTTAAAAATAATAAAATAAATACATGTGACACATACTGATTTAGATCGTCATATAATAGTTGTTATTTTAAATATTTTTTTTAGTTCTCTGTAGATAATTTTTGATGTAGTGGCAAAAGTGTTGTTATATACAATTTCTAAAATAGTAATTTTATTTAGTCAAGTCTTTTAACTTATAGATTAATCTTAGATATTTAATTATTCTTAATTTAGAAAGATTGAATTTTTGAAGATGGCAATCAATTTCAGTATAGATTATAAATATATTATTGTTGATTTTGGGAAAATGAATCAGAAGTGTTGGATTTTTTTTAAAGAAAAATTTATTACTCAATATTCTATTTAAACTTTTTTTTATATGATTAATATAAAAGTCACAATTAGTATTTTACCTAACGCTTTTAAGTAATTTACGATAGTAATAAAGAGTTATACATACAACATATTTATCATACTTTTAAAATGTAAAAATTTAATTTTGTCTTTCTTAATAAACACAAAAAAATAACAATAAAAAGTTCATTATTAATAGATTAAACCATACTTTTGTATTTCAAAACTTAAACATTTAAATTTTTTCCTATGACAATCAGAATTAAATTCTTTTATTTATTACTGGTTTTGGTGAGTGGGTCGTTAATGGCTCAAGATAATAATACGCTAAAAACCAGTATTCCGGATGAGGTAACAGTGAATGCTGACCAAAATAAAAACTGGAGAATGGGACAGTCTTCATACTCAGCTAAGCCTAAAAACTCGTGGGAATTGGGTGTGCACCTTGGACATTTATTCATAGATGGTGATATAGATTCAAAAATCCCAGGTGGGTATGGAGTCGGTTTGCATTTACGTAAAGCTGTCCATTATGTATTTTCAGTTAGAGCTGACTTCATGTATGGTCAATCAAAAGGTATAGACCCACAAGGATGGACTACACCAAATTTTGGTGGTGGCCTAGTTGAAAAAGGAAGTACTGGAGGTTTTCAAGGCTATGTACCCTACGAAGGTCTTTCAGATGGATGGAATCCTAGTTATAAAACAACTCAAGGTTATTTAGCTTTACAGGGTGTTATCAATATTGGAAACCTACTATTCCACAAAGATCGTAACAAATGGAATTGGTACACAGCGATAGGAGTAGGATTGTCTTCACATAAAGCAAATTTAGATCTATTGGATGCTTCAGGAAAAGCTTACACTGGTTTAAGTGCTATTAGAGGAACTAATGATAAATTTAATACAAAAGCTGGTAGAAAAGAGATAATCTCTGATTTAGAAGCTAAATATGACGGTGATTATGAAACTCCAGGATTTAAAAAAGCTGGAATTTTCAGATTGGGTGATGAGACAAATGTTCATGTTGTGTTCACAGCATCTATGGGAGTCTCTCGCAAATTATCAAAAAGAATCAACTTAGGCTTAGAGCATCAAGTAATTACGTCTGACAATGATTATTTAGATGGTATTCACTTTAGAACAGCGCTTGATCAAAGTAATAATAATGACATTTCTCATTATACAAACTTAAGATTAGGTATTAATTTAGGAAATTTTGATAAAGTTACAGAACCACTTTATTGGTTGAATCCTTTAGATGCACAAATGAATGATATCGCAGCACTAAAACAAAGACCTGTTTTTGATCTTACAGATTCAGACCAAGATGGTATCATAGACATGCTTGACCAAGAAATGGAAACTCCTGCTGGCGCGCCTGTAGATACAAGAGGGATTGCCTTAGATAGTGACGGTGACGGATTAGCAGATTACAAAGATAAAGAACCCTATTCACCGCCAGGATATGTAGTTAGTAAAGAAGGTGTAGCAGATGTTAAGTGTTGTATAAACATGGAAGATGTTAACAAAGCTATTGACGTAAAAGCAGGTTCATTTGCTGCTAAGTCAGACTGTGGTAAATGGTTTTTGCCTATGATACACTTTGATCTTGATAGATCAAATATAAAACCTGAGTTTTATGGTCACCTACACCATGTAGCAAGTGTTATGAAAATGTGCCCTGATCTTTGCATTACAGTACAAGGACATACTGATGTAAGAAGTTCTAACAATTATAATAATTCTTTGTCATATAGTAGAGCTGAAAATGTTGTAAATCACTTAGTATCACAATATGGTGTAGATAGAAATAGAATCAAAATCATGTATGGCGGAGAAGATACACCGATGGTTGCTCCTTCTAAGAGAGAAAAAGAACATTATATGAATAGAAGAGTAGAGATAAGAGTTTGTGGTCCTAATGATAATGAAATGAGCAAGCCTGAAAGCACAAGTTCATCATCAAAAAGTGTAAAATCTACCAATTCTTCAAAATTCATAGGAAATAAAAATTCTGGGTTCTAAACCTTATTTTTATCGAATAAAAAAAAGGGGATTGCTTCATTGTGATCCCCTTTTTTTTTATTAATTTAGTATTTTGGAAAATACTTGAAAAAAATTATTCTAAAAAAATTAAAATTACTTTTTATTTCCCTAGATAATTGTATCTTTGCACCGCTTTACGTAAGGCACTTTGAAATGCGGGTGTGGTGAAATTGGTAGACACGCCAGACTTAGGATCTGGTGCCGCGAGGCTTGGGGGTTCGAGTCCCTCCACCCGCACTCTTTTGAGTGCGTTGATATAAAACTACTTTATTAGATTTTATCAAAATGTTCCATATATTTTATTAATCCTTTTATAATTTTTCTATGCAAATAGTTAGAAAAGATGTTGATGCTTTAAATATTTCTATTGAGCTCACCATTGAAACATCAGATTACACTCCAAAATTTGAAAATGAATTAAAAAAGCACAAGAAAAATGCGCAGTTAAAAGGTTTCCGAAAGGGGATGACCCCAATTTCAGTTATTAAGAAGATGTATGGGAAATCCATATTGTCAGAAATTATAAATGAAACACTTCAAGATAAACTCTTTGGGTACATTGATGAGCAAAAATTAAATTATTTGGGTCAGCCACTTCCTAACCAAGATGAAAATTTTGTGTTTAATCTTGATGTTAACAACTTTCAAGACTACAAATTTAGTTTTGATTTAGGTTTAGCTCCTGAAATCAATGTCAAAGGTGTATCTTCCACTGATATATACAACTATTTTGATGTCGCTATTCCTGACTCATTGATTGATGAAGAAATTTCTGCAACAAGGAGAAGATATGGTAAAAGCGTAGAAGCAACTGACACTATCCAAAATATGGATATGGTTAAGTTAGAAGCGGAGGAATTGGATGGTAGCGTAATCAAAGAAGGCGGCTGGAAAACTGAATTTTCAGTATTAGTTGATGTAATACATGATGTAAACGTTAAAAAAGAAATACTAACTAAAAAAATTGGAGACAATATTACTTTTGACATCTACACATTAGAAGATAAGGATGCTACACATGTTGATAAGTACTTACTAAAAAAATCAGATGATGTATCGACAGGAAATTTGTTTTCTGCCAAGATTATAGAAGTATCTCGAATAGAGCCAGCAGAAATGAATGAAGAGTTTTTTCAGATTTTCGGTGATGAATCTATAATAGATGAATCTTCCTTAAGGGAATACATGCGAAAAGATATTAAGACGTATTATGATAATCAAGCTTTACAGTTTATGTATCGTGAAATAATGGATGGGATCATGGACAAAAATGAAGTGGCACTTCCTGAAGTATTTTTAAAAAAATATCTAAAAGAAACTAATGAAAATATTTCAGATCAAGTACTAGAGACTGAATTTGAAGCTTTTGCAAAAAACATGAGATGGTCACTCCAAAAAGCTCAACTTGCCAAAGAATATGCAATAGAAGTTTTAGAAGAAGATTTACGTAAACACTTTACTAGTTCTGTTTTTTCATATATGCGAAACTACGGAAATATGGATTATTCTTTTATCACTCAAACCGTTGATAGATTGATGAAAGATAAGGAGCAAGTCAATAAAGCTTATGAAGAAATTCTAGCTGATAGAGTGTTTTCTAAAATAGGAGAAACAGTAAAGCGTAATAATATAAGCATCAATCAGGAAGAATTTGTACAAAAAGTAAAAGAGCTTAACGAAAGAGTTAACAATTTGTAATTTTCGTTGTTAATATAGATTGTGATCAGGAAGCAAGAGACCTGAAAAGATTTATAAACCGTAAACAATCTAATTTTTGATGTATTCACAAGACGAATTTAAAAAATTTGCTGTTGGCCATCTAGGGATGAGCAGTATGCACCTTGATAAATATATGCATACTTCTGTTCCTGATATCAATGGATTTACCCCTCAGGTAATAGAAGAAAGGCAAATGAACATCGTAGGTATGGATGTATTTTCTAGACTAATGATGGACCGTATTATTTTTATGGGTGTACCTGTAAATGATTATGTAGCAAATGTAATCCAAGCCCAATTATTATTTCTAGAGTCCACCGATCCAAAGAGAGATATCCAAATGTTTATCAATAGTCCAGGAGGTTCTGTCATTGCTGGAATGGGTATTTATGATACGATGCAATACGTATCACCTGATGTAGCTACAATATGTACAGGCTTGGCTGCTTCTATGGGTGCTGTATTACTCTGTGCAGGAAAAACAAGCAAAAGAACTTGTTTGCCACACTCAAGAGTAATGATCCATCAACCTTCAGGCGGTATGCAAGGTCAGTTTACTGATATGGAGATATCGTATAAACTTATCAAACAACTTCGAAATGAATTGTACGAAATCATGGCCTTCCATACAGGAAAAACTTTTGAAGAAATAGAGAAAGATTCAGATAGAGACAATTGGATGACAGCCAATGAAGCGAAAGAATATGGATTGGTTGATGAAGTTTTGGAAAGAAAAAATCCAGCTAAAAAGGCTTGATCTCTTAAAATCAAAAAGTAGAAATGTCTAAGTACAAAGATAATATAAAATGCTCATTTTGCGGCAAAGATAAAAGAGATGCACTTATGCTTATTGCAGGTATTGATGGTCATATTTGTGAAACATGTGTAGAACAAGCATCTGATATAATAGCAGAAGAGCTTAAGACCGGTAAAAAACCAGTATCAAAAAGTGCCAAATCCACCTTGCCAGCTGATATCACACCTGCCCAAATTAAAACATTTTTAGATCAATACGTGATTGGACAATCTGATGCAAAGAAATTTTTGTCTGTAGCTGTGTATAACCATTATAAAAGGTTAAACAACAACGTAGGCAGCGATGTAGAAATTGAAAAGTCTAATATTATCCTAATTGGCGAAACAGGAACTGGAAAGACATTGCTTGCAAAAACTATTGCAAAATTTCTCGATGTACCATTTGCCATTGTTGACGCAACTGTATTTACAGAAGCTGGATATGTAGGTGAAGACGTAGAGAGTATGTTGAGTCGCTTATTGCAAGCCTGTGATTTTGATGTTGAAGCTGCCCAAAGAGGAATTGTATATATAGATGAGATAGATAAGATAGCTCGCAAAAGCGATAACCCATCTATAACCAGAGATGTTTCTGGAGAAGGTGTACAGCAAGCTCTATTAAAAATGCTTGAAGGTACAGAAGTTAATGTACCACCTCATGGAGGTAGAAAACATCCGGAGCAAAAGATGATCAAGGTAGATACATCCAACATATTATTCATCTGTGGTGGTGCATTTGCTGGAATTGAAAAAGTCATTTCCAAACGTATGAATACTCAGGTGATAGGCTTCAATGGTGATCAAAAAGAGAACATTGATCGAGAAAACATGCTTCAGTACATCATGCACCAAGATTTGAAAAATTATGGCCTTATACCTGAATTAATAGGGCGCCTTCCAGTATTGACCTACCTAGAGCCACTGGATAAAGCAACTTTGATAGCGATACTTACCGAACCTAAAAATGCCTTGTTGAAGCAATATTCAAAACTTTTTGAGCTGGAAGGTATTAAACTTCATTTTGATAAGGATTCAATAGATTTTATTGCTGATAAAGCTTTAGAATATAAACTTGGAGCTAGAGGTCTTAGGTCGCTTTGTGAAGCAGTCTTAACAGATGCCATGTTTGAATTGCCTTCTCAGAAAGATATCAAAGAGTTTATCGTAGATAAAGTCTATGTAGAGGATAAGTTAAACAAAAACGCTATCCGAAAACTGATAGCCGCCTAATAGTCATAGAAAGTTAAATGTTAAGCCGATTGAAATCAATTTTCAATCGGCTTTTATTTTTAACCGAATACAGGTATTGTCACATTTTACAGATTTTATAAAATAAAGTATAAAAAAATTGCTCTCTTTATTTACAATCCCAAACCCATTTATCCAAGGGATAACTCTTGCCTTTGTAACTATAGTGCCACCATTCTGTTCTTATCGACCCAAAACCGTGCTTTTCCATCGTGCTTTTTAGTATCCATCTATGTCTCTTGACAGCATCAGAGTGATTATATCCTTGGTGTGCTTCTGGTCCGAAAAAATCAAATGATGTACCCATATCCAGTTCATTGCCATCCTTATCGACAATCGTAAGGTCGATAGCCAATCCTTTGCTATGCATAGATCCTTTATGTGGAGGAGTGACATAATCAGGATTTGGAACGATATCCCATAAACGCTGCTGATAGGGTCCTGGACGATAGCAATCAAATATTTTGATACTATAACCAAACTTTTCATTTAGTTCTGCCTGTATGGTTTTAAGTTTTTCAGCGGCTTCAGGTCTCATGAAACATTTACCACAGTCATAAATTCGTTTTTTTGTAAAATTATTAGTGGTAGCATATCTAATATCTAGCGCAAAACCATCAGCCTTGGTAAGCTCTGACCATACTGATGCGTCATAATTAAGTTTTTCAGTCTTTTTTGGTTCAGGGTTTGGATCAGATGGATCATCTGTAATTGTATCCATTTTTAACGGTGCAGAAAACGCTTCTACCGTATCTTTTAATAAAGTGTCTGCCTTTGTATCAGGCATAGTGAGTTTGTCTTTTTTACAACTTGCAAAAATCAAAATGACCAATAATAATGAAAATGTAAAATTTAGTAATCTCATATTTAGGATTTAAAGTTGTGATAGTTTTTCATTAAAATATATAATCTGCTTGTCAATATATTTTTGTTTATCAAAGATCTTTTTGAATGCTGGCAAAAAAAGTATTCTTTTTATGTGGAAAAGGGATTGAAGGTTTCTCCAAATATTTATTTACAAAAAGCAACTGCTCTTTATCTTTTCCCGTGATAAAATAAAAATTTTCTTTACCATGGCATTGCATTGATTGATCCAAAACACCTTCATCATTCAAGAAACCTGTAAGATTGCCTGCCAAATGTGATTTGAAAGAAGAATCTGGAAGGAAGTATATTTGCTTTACATGAAAGTGAAGATCAAAACTAGTTTGAATTAATGAAAGATATTCTTTGTTTTCCATAAGCGTCTTATCCAATTCTTTTTTAAGCTTAGATTTATAACTAGGTGAAGTATTTTTATCTTTTAGTTTTTGGGACAAAAGGTTTATTTTATTTCCGTTGACTGGTATCCGAATGATTATACAAGATGAGTCGATTATTTCTTTATAATTTGACACTATCTCAGCATCAAGCTCATCTTTATCATACACAGATATTTTAGTTGGACTGACAGCTATTACATTTGGTAAATCTATTGAATTAAAGGACACTAAAGCCTTATCACTTTTTTTTTGCCCAACCCATGCTATTGGAATCCCTACAGCCAACGCTCCAAGACCGATCATTCCCAATGTATAATTTTTTTCATTTTTTTTAAACATAAGATCACCTATGTTCCACCCAACCAAAAAACCACCGATATAAGTTATAATATTTCCAGTATAGTTCATAGATTTACCACTTTGGAATTCATTTTCTAAAGTTTTATTCTTTGATAAAGAATAGTAAAAATCTTTTTTTGGTACTTTCTTGCCATTTATTTGATACTCGTACATCGAAAAAGACTTAAGCAAATATGACAAACTGTCTCTTTGACTTACACTATCATAAGAAAATATTAGAAATACAAAAAATACAATCACGCTTTTATAGACCATCAATATATTTTTAATTTGGCTGAAATAAAATGCGAAGTTAAGATTTAGTTAAAAATGTATATGTAATATTGAAGAAAAATCATTCAAATGTAATTTTGCATTACAAATTAAGGTGACTTAGCTAACATTAGGGTGGTATATTGTTCATTACACCTCATTGATAATAGTAATTGTAGCAATAAATACCGATTTTTTTCGGATATTTGCACGCAAATAAATTTTTTTTAACCAAGTACGATTAAATATTTTATAAAATAATCAATATCTAACCATGCAGACTTCCATAGATATAGAAGCTTTAAACCAACAGATATACATTGATAGTGCATTCATAGAGTTACTAAATGCAGAGACTTCCAAAGTAATCGTTGGGCAAAAGCAGATGATAGATCGGCTCATGTTAGGACTACTAGCCCAAGGGCATGTATTGCTAGAAGGGTTACCAGGGCTAGCCAAGACTTTAGCTATCAAAACATTAGCGTCAGCGATAGATGCAAATTTCAATAGAATTCAGTTTACACCTGATTTATTGCCTTCGGATATCATAGGTACTATGATATACAATCCCGGCATAAATGAATTTACAGTAAGAAAAGGACCAATCTTCGCCAATTTTATACTCGCTGATGAAATCAATAGAGCACCTGCTAAAGTACAATCTGCTTTATTGGAAGCCATGCAAGAGAAACAAGTGACCATAGGTAAAGACAGCTATAAACTGGATGAACCGTTTCTAGTATTAGCTACACAAAATCCTATTGAGCAAGAAGGAACTTATCCCCTACCTGAAGCACAAGTGGATAGATTTATGTTAAAAGTAAATATAGGATATCCAAGCCGGGAAGATGAAAAAATGATCATTAGGAAAAATATCCTTGGTGAGACAATACAAAAAATCAATGCCGTAGTAAAGCCAGAATCTATCATCAAAGCACGAGAATCTGTCAAAAAAGTCTATATGGACGAAAAGATAGAAAATTATATCCTAGACATAGTGTTTGCCACACGTGAGCCCGCTAAATACAAACTACAAGAGATCGTACCATTAATCAGCTACGGTGCATCACCGAGAGCAAGTATTAATCTTGCAATGGCAGCTAAAGCACATGCTTTTATGCAACGCAGAGGTTATGTCATCCCTGATGATGTGAGAAATGTGAGTAAAGATATTATGAGACATCGGATAGGTTTGAGCTATGAAGCCGAAGCTGAAAATGTCACCCAAGATGATATTATTACCAAAATCATTAACACTATTCCAGTACCATAAACTCATTCATTTGTTTTATAAAAAATCCATTAGAATTTCTTTGTTATTTTCAGTTCTATTAATACTGAGTGGTACCACTATTGCTCAAAAAAAATATACAAAAACTGATGTAAGAGAAATGTTTCCTTCCAATGTTAAAGATTTGTGGATCAACACTTTGAGCGGTCATATAGATGATATTCATATTATTGATATGATAATTGGTACGGATGGACAAACATGTAAAGGTTTATATAGCATTCGTAACAGTGGCACGACATTCTTTTTCGAAGGTGACGATATAAATCATCATCTTAAATTAGTAGAGTTAACCAGCGAATCTAGGACTTCAGGATTTATATATGGAAAATATGATGGAGAAAATTTTGAAGCAATATGGATGAATACTAATAAAGACAGGACATTGCCGATGAATCTCAGTTTTGTCAATTCTTTCGAGCAGCACTTACCTGACAGATGCAAACAGTCGCAATGGCAAAGAATTTTTTCTGGAAAAGTAGATGACAAAACTTTAAAGGTACAAATTATTAGACACGACCTCACTTTTTCTATTGCTTGCTATGAAGATGGTAAAAAAATGGAAGAAATCAAGCTAGGCAATGACAAAAGAGTTGAGGTTTTTGATTTAACTTTCAAAAATTCAATTCTTACGGGCAAATCACTAGTGGTAGATACTTCAAACCTTAACAATATCAGTATTATACATCTTGACGAAGGTGGATATGAAGTCTCCAGCTTCTTAAAAATAGAATCTTCTCTTGATTTTGCATGTTATGAATATGCTGATTATTATTCAAAACTGATAGCGGTCAAGCTGGAGTCAGGGCACAAAAAATTTGATGTATGGATAGAACAAAAGTACAAGACTTGGATAGATGAAAGTATTGTGAAATTAAAAAAATCTACCATCAACTTTGGAACAAAAGACCGTTGGATTCAATCTGCTGAAGGTTGGGTCGAAGTGGATTTATATACAAGTGATATAATAAGCGGCACCTTGTATTTGCAAACTTCTGTGCATAACGAGACGGAAAAGATAGCTTTTATATATGATTTAAAAAATGGAAAAGAAATAAAAGTTCAAGATATTTTTGATGGAAAATTTGATAGTAAGCAATATTTTAATGCGATAATTCCAGCCAGAAAAAAAGAAATCAACTGGAGTAATGAGTGTAAAAAATGGGTTGAAAATGAAAACTTCCAATATGTTACTCTCAAAGAAAATGGATTTTGTTTTCGTACCAATTTCAATACTATTTATGGCGAAAAAGAAATTTTAGTTCCTTACTTTATGGTAGAACAAAATTTTAAAAATAGAAATTTATTGAAAGATATATTGATCAAATAATGGATACATCAGAGATCATCAAAAAAGTCAGAAAACTGGAGATCAAGACCAAAGGTCTTACCAAACATATATTTTCAGGTGAGTATCATTCTGCATTTAAGGGTCGTGGTATGTCTTTTAGTGAGGTCAGAGATTATCAGTATGGAGATGATGTACGCAATATAGATTGGAATGTCACAGCACGTACTGGTGGGCCACATGTCAAGATATTTGAAGAAGAACGCGAACTTACTGTAATGCTACTTATAGATGTTTCAGCTTCCTCGTTTTTTGGTACGGTGGGTAGATTTAAAAATGAAATGATGACTGAGTTGGCTGCAGTTATAGCTTTTTCTGCTATCACCAATAATGATAAAGTAGGAGCTATATTATTTTCTGATACCATAGAAAAGTACTTGCCACCTAAAAAAGGTAAACAAAATATCCTTCGTATCATCAGAGAACTTATTAATATCACACCCGAAAAACAAGGCACTAACCTTTCAGAAGCACTGATTTATCTTAACAATATTGAGAAAAAGCGAAGTATCACATTCATTCTTTCAGATTTTATAGCTCTTAATTATGAGCAAGCACTCAATATTGCTGCTAAAAAACATGATATTATTGGGATAAAAATCTCAGATCCAAGAGAGAAAAATTTGCCTAATGTAGGTTTGGTAAAAGTACTAGATGCAGAGTCTGGTCGAGAAAGGATCATTGATACAAGTGATATCAAAGTAAGAGATGCTTGGCGCAATCATTTCCTAGCTCAAACCGATACATTTTCAAAAACCTTTGCATTGGCCAAGTCGGATACTGTATCTATACAAACGGACGAAGACTACATCAAGGCTATGCAGGTATTTTTCAAAAGAAGAGCGAAAAGATAATGAATAAAAGGAACTTCTCTTTAGTTAAATATTTATTAATATCAGTATTGTTAATCAATGCAATTTCTTTAGACTGTCAGATTGTTAGTACAGCGACTTTTAAAGTTGATTCTGTGCAAATTGGAGATCCTTTTAAGGTTGAAATCAAAGTGTCATTATCTAAAGACATCTATTTAGACGCACTGGATTTTTCTGTTTATAAAAATATCGAAAATATTGTATTTCAGCAAGATACCATCCATCTCGAAAAGGTGGCCGACATTGAAGTATTAGATTTTGGCACATGGAAACATGAGGATTGGAATAATCCAATTGACGCATCTAAGTTGCAAATATCAGATGTTGGTGGTAATATGGTTATAAAAAATACGATAACTATCGCCATTTACAACGCTGGTGTTTTTGGTATTCCAGGTCCTTCAGTGATGGTGACCGATGGGCAGAATGAAGTATTGCCGACAGCATCTAAAACGGTACAAGTATTTTTGCCATTGAGGCTGACCCAACAAGATAGTGTAGATATCAATCCTATCAAAGATATCATGTACGAAAAGGCGGATATTACTGATTATTTGGTATATATATATATATTGGTGGCATTGTTATTGATGATGTTAGTGGGATATTATTTCTACAAACGTAAAAATGCCAAACCATCAATAGAGCTACAAGAAGTTATTATCCTAATACAACCAGATCAAAAAGCACTGCAAGCTCTGGAGCATCTCAAAGAAGAAAATCTTTGGCAGAATGGTCAGATCAAAGCTTACCAAACTAGACTCACCGATATCATACGTACTTATCTCGAAGAGCGTTACGGTATCAATGCCCCAGAAATGACTACTGACGAGATTGCCATCGCTCTTAAGAATGTAGATTTTGATATGAAATATACCATTGAACTCAAAGAGATATTACAAGTTGCAGACTTGGTCAAATTTGCAAAAGCTACTCCTGATGTAGATATACACAGCCTGTTTATGGACAAGGCAGTCGATTTTGTAATAAATACGAGACAATCATCATCTGACGTTAAAAAGGAAGAATCGATATGATACAGTATCTCTCAAATCTTCATTTTGCTTCACCTTGGTGGTTTTTGGGTTTGTTGATCATCCCATTGATGATATGGTGGCAATATTTTTCTAGCAAAAGTAAAGAAACAACAGTTACATTATCCGATATTTCTGGATTGGATGGTATCATAAGTTGGAAAGAAAAGGTTTATCCGTGGTTGCCGTTACTGACTATTGGAGCGATATTGATGTTTATTATTGCTATGGCGCGTCCACAACTTAGCTTATCAGAAGAAAAAGTCAAGGCCGATGGCATCGACATAATGTTGGTTATGGATTTGTCAAGTAGTATGTTGTCAAAAGATTTTGATCCTGACAGACTTGAGGTCAGCAAAATGGTAGCTAAAGAATTTGTCGAAAAAAGGGTGCATGATAGGATTGGATTGGTCGTCTTTGCTGGCGAGGCTTTTACGCAGTGTCCACTCACCACGGATCACAATATTGTAACAGATTTCCTCTCAGGCCTGCAAGTAGGGATGCTCGAAGATGGTACCGCAATAGGAATGGGATTGGCGACAGCTGTCAATAGGCTGAAAGATTCAAAAGCAAAATCCAAAATCATCATTCTATTGACTGATGGCGTCAATAATGCCGGATACATCAATCCGAATACGGCTGCTGAGATCGCAAAAAAGTATGATGTTAAAGTCTATACTATTGCTGTAGGTACAATGGGACAAGCCTTATCACCAGTTAATAGACGAAGTGATGGCCAATATATGTTTGCCATGGCATCGGTAGAAATAGATACTGAGCTACTCAAACACATATCTCAAATGACAGATGCAAAGTATTTTCGAGCGGTAGATAGAGCAAGCCTTGAAGATATTTATGCCGAAATAGATAGACTTGAAAAGACAGAAATAGAAGTCAACGTTTATAAAAGATATAAAGATGAGTATAGGTTATTCCTTCTTATTGGTTTTGGATTGGTAATGATGAGTTGGGTCTTGTCCAAAACTATTTTCAGAACACTCAGTTAAAAAACTAAGATATGTTTAGATTGGAAGAAAGTTGGGCCTTTTATTTATTACTATTAATACCATTGATAGTGTTGATATCTTTTTGGACCAATAAGAAATTAAAAAATGCAATTATAGCTTTTAGTGAGCCGCAATTGTTCAAAAGATTATTGATTAATAAATCCACCAACCAGTTAAAATTCTATCTGTTACTCGGCTCCATGTTGTTTCTAATTTTAGCTTTGGTCAATCCTCAGTTTGGGCTAAAAAAGGAAAAAATGAAGGTAGAAAGAAGCGATATAATATTCGCTTTAGATATCTCAAATAGCATGAATGCGACAGATGTGAGTCCAACAAGATTGGAAAAGGCTAAAAGATTCATAACGCAACTAATTAATGAAAGAAAAGGTGACCAAATTGGGTTAATACTATTTGCAGGAAGTGCTTATTTACAAATGCCTCTTACTACAGATTATGCAGCAGCAGTCATGTTTACAAAATCTGCCAATACTGAAATGGCTGGAACACAAGGCACAGCCATTAGTGAGGCAATCCAATTAGCCATGAAAAGTGTTAAAGATGTCAATCAAAGAGCACTTATCATCCTATCTGATGGCGAAGATCATGATGATGAAGCTAATAGCAATATAGATGAAGCTACCTCCAAAGGTTGGACCATATTCACAATTGGGATCGGTACAGATCAAGGCGGGTTTGTTCCAGTAATTGCCCAAGGTAGAGAAGAATTCAAAACAGATGAAAAAGGAGATCCAGTCAGATCGGTAGTTAATAAATCTTTACTAAAATCGCTTGCGGACAAAGGCAATGGTCAGTTTTATATGCTAACGGAAAGTGAAAGCACTATCATTAGTGATATCAATATGCAATTAGAAAAAATGCAAAAAAGAGCGATCGAAATTAAATCATTTTCTGAATATAGGAGTTTTTATCAATATTTCCTGTTTATAGCTTTAGTATTGTTAATATTCAGTTTTTTCTATTCGTTCACTCAAAAAGCATCGACATGAACTATCGTTTAATACTAATTTTAGGTGCTTCATTTATATTATTGACTAGCTTAAATTTATCTGCCCAGTCAAGTCATAAAAGTTTACGTAACGGTGATATGCTCTATGGCTTTGGGAAATTTCAGGAAGCAGAGACAGAATATAGACGAGCTGAAAGCCAAAAATCATCTGTTAAGTCCTCTTATAATCTCGGCAATGCTCTCATCCAACAAGAAAGATATGAAGAAGCAGCCAAAAAATATGAAGATGCTGCGGCCAAAGCTACTAATGATGCAGAACGAAGTGATATCTACTATAATCAAGGCAATGCATTGTACAAAAAGCAACAATATCAAGAAAGCATCAATGCCTATAAAAAATCACTTAAATACAATCCAAATGATACCACCACCAAAGAAAATTTAGCTTTGGCTAGGCAACAATTAAGGCAGCAACAACAGCAGCAAAATAAAGAAAATCAACAAAAAAAGGATCAAAACAAAGATAATTCTGAACAAAATCAACAAAATAAAGACCAAAACTCCAATAATGAACAAGACAAAAAGGAACAAGATCAACAGCAAAATAACGACAACCAAAATGATAACAAAGACGGCCAAAACGAAAAATCTGATGGTAAGGAAATGAGCAAAAGTGATGCTCAAAAACTCTTAGAAATCATGGATAACGAGGAGAAAAAAGTACAGCAAAAAATGCGAAGAGTAGATGGTAAAGGTAAAAAAGTGAAGAAGGATTGGTAAAAGAGAAAAAATAACATTTTACACTTTTTTGCTAAATTAATTCAAATCCTTTATGCCATGAATCAAAATCTTCCTACTTTTGCAAATGGAACATATAAATACCACCCACCACATAGAAGAAGCCCTCACATTTGATGATGTGCTTCTTATTCCTGCTTATTCTGAAGTACTTCCACGCGAGGTAGATATTTCAACACAATTTACAACTGATCTCAGGCTAAGCGCACCAATAGTATCTGCAGCTATGGATACTGTAACTGAATACAAATTGGCAATAGCAATGGCCCGAGAAGGCGGATTAGGCATCATTCATAAAAATATGTCTGTAGAAGCCCAAGCTAATCAAGTGAGATCTGTCAAAAGATCTGAAAGCGGTATGATCATGGATCCAGTCACGCTGACAGAAGATGCCAAAGTCAAAGATGCTCACCACCTGATGAAAATCAATAAAATTGGTGGAATTCCTGTAATAAATAGTAATGGCAAACTAACAGGAATATTAACTAATAGAGACTTAAGGTTTGAAACAGAAGCCGAAAGAAGTGTTACGGAAATCATGACTAAAGCACGACTTATTACAGCTCCTGTAGGCACCACCCTTTCTCAAGCCAAAGAAATCCTTCAAAAATATAAGATAGAAAAACTTCCTGTTGTTGATGAAAATAACATATTAATAGGTCTCATCACATACAAAGACATTATGAAACTTGAAAACTACCCTAACTCAGCCAAGGATTCACATGGACGTCTTTATGTGGGTGCAGCGGTAGGAGTTAGCAAAGACTTATTCGAAAGAGTAGATGCCCTAGTGTCTGTTGGTGTGGATGTGATATGTATAGATACAGCACATGGTCACTCAAGAGGTGTCTTGGATGCAGTAGCTTCTGTGCGACAAAAATACAAGTATCTTCAAATAGTTGGTGGAAATGTAGCCACGGCAGCAGGCGCAAAAGCGCTTGCAGATGCTGGTGTCAATGCTGTAAAAGTAGGTGTTGGACCTGGTAGTATTTGTACCACGCGAATAGTGGCAGGTGTGGGTGTACCACAACTTTTTGCCATAAGGAATGCAGCTTATGGATTGTTAGGTACGGGTGTGCCTATCATAGGAGATGGAGGTATTAGATACACGGGAGATATAGCCAAAGCTTTGGCAGGCGGCGCAAGTACTATAATGGCTGGATCATTGTTTGCTGGCACCGAAGAAGCTCCCGGTGAAACTATTTTATTTGAAGGACGAAAATTTAAGGTATATCGTGGAATGGGTTCGCTTGGCGCAATGGAGCTAGGTAGTAAAGATAGATATTTTCAAGATGTAGAAGATGATGTTAAAAAATTGGTCCCCGAAGGCATCGAAGGTCGAGTGCCATATAAAGGTTCGGTTTCAGAAGTTATGGTTCAGTACCTTGGTGGCCTGAGAGCTGGTATGGGCTACTGCGGAGCTGCAAATATTTCGGATATGCAAAAAGCCAAAATGGTACGCATCTCGGGCTCCGGCATATTAGAAAGTCATCCACATAACATCACCATAACCAAAGAATCTCCTAATTACAGTAAAAAAGGATAATTTTTTATTTTTTTATATTTAATATTACTAATATCTGTAATTTATTTAAGTTTGAAAGACATATATTTAAAATTAGTATGAAAATAATTTATATATTTATAAACTAAATTACTCATTTTGACGTTATACAAAAGGTTGCAGATATGAATTTTGATTGTATATTTGCACCATCCAAAGACAGTTTTATATAAAGATTATAAAGATATTTTTGGGTATTATTTGAGACATCTTTGCAGTAAAATACTGCTTTCAAAATATAAAGGTATTATGCCTGTAAGAAGTAGTTTTCTTATTTTGAGACCTTAGTCGAAAGAGCCCTTGTATCTAGTTACTTGGGCTCTTCGCATTTTAAGTAAATAATTTTTTTCCCATTAAACTTTGACATCCTGTCACTGTCTAAGTAAATTATTTCACATCCTCAAATTATTAAAATGAAAAACATTTTATTTCTATTCGCAGTATGGTGCCTGATCCAAATCCCACTTTTTGCTCAAGATTCAGAAACAGAACCTACTGGTCTGCCTGGCGATCATTTTAGCTTGGAAGGTGCTTTAGAACTATTTAAACAATCTTCGTCTCCAGAAGCATTTGAAAAATCTATTAACACTGCCGAAAATCATGTCAACAATTTGGACCTTAACGGCGATGGCGATATAGATTACATCACTGTTATTGGAAAACAAGAAGGTGATGTTCATTTGTTTATTTTGCAAGTACCTATATCAGAAAAGGAAAGTCAGGACGTAGCTGTAATCGAAATCGAAAAAATTGGTAGCGACAATGCTATTCTGCAAATAGTAGGTGATGAAGATATATTTGGTGAGGAAATCATCATAGAACCATCAGAAGAAGATGAGAAAATACAAGACATTAAAAAAGGACCATCGGCAAATTATGACGCTACCATTATAGTAAATGTATGGAGTTGGCCTAGTGTTAGATATATCTATGCCCCTGGATATAGACCTTGGATTTCACCATGGAGATGGAGAGTTTATCCTAATTGGTGGAAACCATGGAGACCATTAGGATGGTCAACTTGGCATCCATTCAGGGTTAAGCATTATCGTCCTTCAGTCAGAGTAGTCCATACTCACAGAGTTGTAAGAGCGCACAATGCCTATAAGCCAGTTAGAGTAACATCCACTACAGTGCGTACTCGACACGCAAATGCCCATGCTACATACAAAGTATCTAAAACCAAAGTTACAGGCCCAAGAGGAAATAGTGTTACCAAAAAAAGCACAACTGTAAAAGGTTCAAGAGGTAATGTAAAAGCGCAAAAAACAACAGTGAAAAAAAGTAGAAGAAGTAATTGATGTATATAATTCAAAAGTAAAATAAAAGTGTGACACGTTGAATGACACACTTTTATTTTTTACAACTTCAATATCTTTTCTATCTCTATTTTATCTTTGAAGTAAACTTGCACAAAGTAAAGACCTGATGGCAAATCCGATATTTCAACACAGTTATTTTCTACTTTTAATACCCTTGAAGTTACATCAACACCATGAATATCTATTACATTAATTAGATCACCTTTACTAATACAAAATGTATTTTCGACGGGATTTGGAAAGATAAACGAAGACGATTCAATTGGAAATTCAACATTTGCACTTATTTCTGCACACTCATTTTCAATAATACCTTTTGTATCAATTCGCAATGTCTCTAATTTTGTAAATAAAAATTGGCCAGGACAAGCAGTGTAATTAGGTGCACAACCTTGTTTATGACCAGAGATATGGTGCATGTGGCCAGTGTGAGATACTATATTACTGCTCCCTACTGGAGAAATGTCTTCTTTGCACGCTTTGTACGCCAAAAGTTTTTCAAGTGCAAGCAAGGTTTGTGCCGATGGTTCTACTATTTCAAAATTACCTAATACACAAATGCCCATGGTATTATTATTGTAACCACACATGTGTGCCCCTCTTACATTATCTCCACCACCTCGCCCCTCATATATGATACCATTTGGATCTATAAGCCAATTATAACCTACATCCTGCCATTTGTTTGTGTTGACATGGAAATCAAAAATAGATGCAACCACACCTTTCCAATTGCTACTAGTATTAGTACCAGCACTATGATGAACAATTAAATGTGTTACAGTAGTATAGGTTGCTGGTGGTTGGTATATACCTGAATTTAAATGAAAGTTACTACCCCAATTTGACCTAGGGGTATAATCAGGCTGAGGACATTTGCACTCTCGGCTTAAAACATCAGGCTTTAATTTGGCTGAAGATTTGTAATAATTTCTAGATTCAGGTATAAAAATTCGTACAAAACCTTCTAATTTTTTTTCAAACGGTAATACATCACTAATATCCAAAGTAATTTGCCAAATACCTGCTTCTTCTGGTTGAAGATATATCAACTCACTTACAAAAACATTTTCATCATATTCTTGGTCGTGAAATGGTTTTAAAATATACTTCTTTTTCTGTGTATTTAAGTTAAAACCAACAACTTGATTATTAATACCTTTCCCTTCTAGCCTGATAGACACAGCTATAAAATCTGTTATGTCTAATAAAGAAACATCTACATTATGCTTCTGTAAATTCCTATCGGCGCCATCAAACACTATGGGAAAACTAATGCCTTTTTGTTGTGCACTTATCAAGCTATTTATTCCCAAAATCAAAACAATAAAAAACCACCAACGTAATGCCATCATATTTGTACCAAATTATTTAGTAATTCGATACAAATATAATGAAATTTACGCTTTTAATCTTAGGTATTAATTATTTGCTGGTTTAAACCACTTCTTTTTCGGTTTGGATGCACCAGAAGCTGCTGCAAATCCTAATTTTGGACTACTTTTTTGACTACTATTACTTCGATCACTATTGCCACCCGCTGGTTTAGCTGGTCTATTATGGTTGCTTCTATGCAGCGTATGTTTGGCTGCGGAACTAGAAAACTGCGACACTTCAGGTACTTTGGCAGAAGGGAATGGATGTCCTTCCTCTACAGGTATCTGAATGTGAATCAATTTCTGTATATCTTTCAAATACGGTCGTTCTTCGATATCACAAAAAGAAACAGCTTTGCCTGATGCTCCTGCACGACCAGTACGGCCGATACGGTGCACATAAGTCTCAGGTATATTAGGGATTTCAAAATTTACAACATAAGCCAACTCATCTATGTCAATACCACGAGCTGCTATGTCAGTAGCCACTAAAACTCTCGTCGTTCTGTCTTTAAAATTAGATAAAGCTTTTTGCCTTGCATTTTGTGACTTATTACCATGAATGGCTTCAGCGCTGATATTAAATCTATTCAAAACTTTAACAACTTTGTCTGCTCCGTGTTTAGTTCTTGTGAATACTAAAGCAGATTTTATATCCTTATCTTTTAGTACGTGCATCAGTAATTCGTACTTATTGGCTTGATCAACAAAATAAACTGCCTGTTGGATCGTTTCAGCAGTGGACGATACTGGTGTTACCTCTACCTTTTCAGGACTTGACAAAATACTTGAAGCCAAGGCCATAATTGAATCTGGCATTGTAGCCGAAAAAAACAATGATTGTCTTTTTTCAGGTATGATTTTGATTATTTTTTTTACATCATGCACAAATCCCATGTCCAACATTCGGTCAGCTTCATCTAGTACAAAATGGGAAACATCACCTAATCTTATAAACCCTTGATTTACAAGATCTAATAATCTACCTGGAGTAGCAACTAAAATATCCACTCCAGCTCTTAAAGCATTGACTTGACTATGTTGATTAACTCCTCCAAAAATAACGGTATGTCTAAGTTTAGTATTCCTTCCATAACAAGCAAAACTTTCATCTATCTGAATTGCCAATTCTCTAGTAGGCGTAACAATAAGTGCTTTGATACGTCTATGTGGTTTTACTTCATTTTGTGACAAATGCTGTATAATGGGTAATGCAAAAGCCGCAGTCTTCCCTGTGCCTGTCTGCGCACATGCGAGTAGGTCATTGCCAGCTAGAAGCAATGGAATCGATTGTGATTGAATGGGTGTAGGTTGTGTATAACCTTCTGATTTCAGAGCTTCCAAAATGGGCTCGATGAGACCTAAATTTTCAAATGACATATATAATGTTTAATATCTGTTCTCCATTTCTGAACCTTTACCAAATGATCAATAATTCAAAGCGAATTTCATTTAGTATCGTACTTGATAAGTGTGATGATAGTGATAATTTTTTTACTATCCGAATACTCAAAGTACCCTTGAGAACTAAAAGGAGGGCGATTGTGAAATGCAAAGGTACGTAAAGTTTACAACATGATACCAAATTCCAAGTATAATTATTCCACATATAAATTTAAATTATTATACATAATCTAAATATTCTCAAATTTGAAAGTTACAAAAGAGTTACAAAAGGAGCAACAGCGAACATTTATGGTAGAAATATTTTTAAAATCTTTTCATATTAAGATATTTATTAATATTTATTAAATTCCTTATCAGATTTGTGTTACCTTAGCGGCTGGATTTATATAGTCTATATGATAAAATGGGTAAGGCGATTATTGCCACTTTTGCTTTTGATGTTGATTGTTCTTTTTTACTTTGGAAGTTTAAAAGTAGATCGAAGTTTAATTGTAGATAAGATTCAAAATGAAATAGAGGATCAACTGGCTCTTGACACTACTATATTGAGAAAATATTTCGATTCAGAAGATGACAGCGTTATATTAAAAAGCCTAGATGAGTCATACTTGAATGTTGAAGTGTTTAAAAACGATAGTGTGGTATTTTGGAATTATGCTGCATCATCTGACCAAGCAGAACAGTATTTTGATTATAAATTAGCTGTAATACATAAAGGAAACTATCAAGGGTTTATTAGTTTTAATTTGCAATTATATAATAAAAAAATACATGATCAAAATATATCTCTAACCAAAGAAACTCATGACGAACATTTAGAAATAGCTGATAAAAAGATTGGCGTATTTTTTGAAAATGAATTTAAATACCAAAACGCTAAGCCTTTAGCTTGGTGGGTGTTATTTAGTGTATTTTTAATGATTACAGTACTCTTGACTCAGGAGATCAAAATGCGATATAAATCTAAAAAACGCACTAACATTATCATTGGGTTATTAGGTATTGTTTTTATAGTATTCAAGTTGGTGCATTATGCTCCCATATTTCTGGCATTTTTTGGTGGTTTTAATCTTACGAAAACATTTAATCCTACATCATGGGTTACACAAAGTATTGCACATTTATTGATTAATCTTTGGATACTTGGACTGTTGGTTTATGTGATTAATATTTTCATCAAAAGGATTAAACTAAAAGAAAACGTCCAATATTATTTGACATCAGTTGCTGGCCTATATACTTTCTTGATTTTTGGATTTGCTGCCAATTTGATAGAAGGATTTGTGATGAGCCCTGATATAAATTTAGAAATAGAGTCATTGATGGAGTTTAATTTGCTTAGTTTTATGCTTATTATTTGCTTCATAATGCTCATGTTTTTGATATTTCAAAGCACGCAGAATTTTTATGAATTGGTCAATCAATCGTCCAAACCAATCTTAAATAAGTTGGTATATAATGCAGTGGGCTGGGTGATTGGGTTGGGGATATTGACTACGATTTGTCATTTGAATGTGCCAATTTGGATTTTTTTAATCTTCATTTTGTCTTACACATTGATTTTGGATGCTTATATCGAAAGTCGGGACAAAAAGATTACCTACCTTATTTGGTGGCTGATCATGTTTTCAGGATATCTAGCAGTGATTTTATTTTATTTTGGTATCAAAAAAGATGTTTTTGAACGTACTGTTTTTTTGGACCACTATTATGCAGAATCAGATGATAAGGTAGTCCAAGATATGGTAACATTGCAAGATTCATTAATACAGCGTGATGTTTTCAACAAAATAGCATCTTTGGAAGCCACTTCCAAACTAGATATGAAAGACTTGTATGAGTTTATGTTTAATAATTTGCCAGCATCCAATGAAAATTATGATGTGTTCATCGAACTTTTTGATCGTAATACTGGTGCTACTCTTTTCAACAATCATTTTGCAGATTATTATAAACTTAATCAATCATTTATCAATGCTCGACAAGTAGGAAGGCAAGTTTATCACAATCCTTTTGAAGATAAATATATCACAAGATTAGAAATATTAAGAACATCATCTAATGCATCTTGGTATGTTTTTATCATTTACCAACACAGATCTGCAAATAAAAACGTTACCTTATGGCAGCAGAAGTATGGATTTTCCGTTTTTAGTAAAGGAAAACTTATAGAGAAGTATGATAATAATCAAGCTTCTCCAGATTTAAGTCAACTTTTGAACATTGATGCAAATATACTCCTTAGTGGCTACTCTTTTGTAATATCAAAACCATCTGATCAGTATAAAATAATATCTTGGAAAAAAGTGTCAGGATTGATCAAACCTATTTCACTTTTTTCATTTATATTTACCTTGAGTGGAATATTATTACTATTACTCTCTTTGATCAATACAAAATTTGATTTCTTACCTAACAATTTATCATTGAAGTTTGGCGCACGGTCTTCATTAAAAACAAAAATTCAACTTTCTATTATTTTACTGATTTTGGTAACATTTCTTATCATCGGCGCTATAACTGGTTTGTATTTTAAAAATCTTATAGAAGCCAATCAAACCATCAAACATAAAGAAGAAACATCAAGTATTAGTAATAATATAAGGTCTGATATACAAAATCTAGTAGATGATGAGTACGCATTGACTTTTCTCAACAGTAAACTGAAAGAATTATCCTTTATCCATGATAAGGATCTAAGTTTGTACGATTCATTTGGCAATTTGATTAGTACTACTTCATCTAGGGAAGTACCTATGCGCATACCGTTTGATATATTCAGTTTGCATTCAGATAGGAATAGTGATGGTCCAAGACATGAGTTAACAGTAAATAGAGAATACGTACCATTATTTTTGAATCAGGCAAAAGCATTTGCTTATATAGGAATAGATCACAGTGCTTACAATAATTCATCTGGCAACATCTTAGATTTTTTAAGCACTATATTAAATGCGTATATCTTTTTGTTTTTGATTGCTGGGGCTTTAGCTATTACTATTGCCAATTCGATAACCCAACCATTGACAATTTTGGCTGAAAAGTTAAAGAAATTTAAACTTGGAAAGTCGAACGAGCGATTGGAGTGGAAGTCGAACGATGAGATAGGCACACTTATACATGATTACAATAATCTAACTCATGAGCTCGAGCGCAGTGCTGGATTATTGGCCAAAACGGAGAGAGATATGGCCTGGCGTGAGATGGCAAAACAAGTAGCACATGAGATAAAGAATCCACTTACACCAATGAAACTTAGCATCCAGTATCTTGATCGAGCTGCAAAAGATCACCCTGAAAAAGCGCAAGAATTGATACCAAGGATATCATCTACTTTGATAGAACAGATAGATAATCTTAGTCAAATTGCTAATGAATTTTCAAATTTTGCATCCATGCCTCAGGCTACCAATGAAAAGATAGCACTCAATGAAATTGTGGAAACCATCCATGATTTATTTAGAAAGAGAGATGATATGGATATAAATATGATAGAACCAATAGATGATCTTTATGTATTTGCAGATAGAAATCACTTGGTGCGCATACTCAATAATCTTTTAAAAAATGCCATTCAAGCTATTCCTGAAAATAGGCGAGGGCAAATAGAAATAGAATTAAAACGTGATAAAAATGACGCCATTATTAGGATTTCAGACAATGGAACAGGCATTCCAGAGGATATGAGAGAAAAAGTATTTACACCAAATTTTACAACTAAAAGCTCCGGCACCGGTTTGGGGTTGGCTATTTCAGTCAATATGATAGAATCATTTAATGGTAGGATATATTTTGAAACAAGGGTAGGGCATGGCACGGATTTTTTCGTTTCTATTCCTCTGATGAGATTGGACGACTATCTTAATGAAGAAAATAGAGTAAGCTTGGATTAGGTTGAGAATGTGTAATGTCTCCATGTTTATTTAATTTTCAAGAAAATATAAATACATTGTATGTTAAAATCAATTAATTTTGTCTTTCCAAAAATTATTATTTCATTTTGATGAATAAGCCTTTTGTAAAATTGACAGATTATGAAGCCGTTTTTAAAGAGTATTTTGTACCTTTAGTCAATTTTATCAATACTTTTTTGAATAATTATGAAAATAGCAGAGAAGTTGTCCAGACTTCATTTTTAAATATTTGGAGACATAGAGATGATATAGAGATAAAAACTTCCGTGAAGTCTTACTTATATCAAACTACCAAAAATAGTATGATAGATTTTATTCGTAAAAATAAACATTATCAACAAAATGTTGAGATAAATCCTACAATATTGGAAAATTTGCCAGATGTTGAGTCTGACCAATTGGATCCATTTATTGTCAGGCATACGATAGAAAAAGTATTGAAATCTGTAAAACCTAAATCAAAGGAGATATTTGAACTAAACAAATTTGAAGGCTTGACTTACGAAGAGATAGCTAGTTATTTGAATATTTCAAAACGTAGTGTAGAGGATAATATTGCTAGAGTCTCTATACTCTTAAGGAGCGAATTAAAAAATCATCCATATTTTTTTGATTAAAAATGTGGGTATTTACATATATTTAACGTCTAATATTAAAAGAAGTAGTAATTGAACAAATTTGATTCCATAATTAAGCAAAGTCATGAAATAAAAGATTTCAAGAATTTTGACATTGATTCTGAATGGGATCAATTTATGCATATTTTGGAAAAAGAGAATAATGATTTTGTAGTTCCAAAAGCAACTACTACTATACGTCCTATATTCAAGTTTTTTGGGTCTTTAGCAGCAGTGATGATTGTAGTCCTAGTATTTTTAATTGCTTTAAGGCCTGAACCAAAAACAAGAGAAAGCGTAACAGTTACTGATGAACAAGCTATAATAAAACTGATAGACGGCACAGTTATTACAGCAAAAAATGGATCAAATGTCGACTACCCATTATCTTTTAATGGGGAGAAGGAGAGAAAAGTTATATTAGATGGTAATGCTAGTTTTGACGTAACTAGAAGTATTTTGCCGTTTAGAGTTTATTTCGGAGAGTTAATGGTAGATGTTATAGGTACTTCTTTTAGCTTGGAAGAAGACGGTAGCTCCTATGTCTTCAACATCTTTAAAGGAGTCGTCAAAGTAACACATGCAGAATCTAATAAGGGTATAACACTATCCAAAGGTGATAAATATACTTTTCAGAATGGAGAATTTGCCAATCTAAATGAGGTAAAGGTAGAAGTAGAAGAAAAGGAGGATATTGTGGTTGTAAAATCACCAAAGGTGACTCAAATGACCAAAGTACAAGTGGAAGAGAAGAAAGAAGTTAAAAGTTCTGTTTATAAACTAGATTCTGTTTTGAAGAATTTTTTCAAAAAACTGCATAATGATAAAATAAAACTTGACAAAAAATTCAAATATAACAAAGATCAAACTGTAAAAATTGATTTGAATCAACCTTTACAAGATGTGCTAATATCTTTAAAGAGTCAAGGAGTAATCGACTTTTATAAAGGTGATTGTGATGATTGTTATATTATTAAAGCGCCAGAAAAAATAGAGAAGTAATTTAAGTGTTTGAACTTTTAATGGATTTTAAATAGTTATTGTATAATATCTTGTAGATAATACAAGAGCATAGTGAATTAATTAAGATGGCATTGTTTCTTTTATTTTATTAGTTATGTCATTTGGGCTTTTTCCCTTTTTTTACGCCATATCTTTTATTACCCACGGGTTCGAGTTCTCTGATGATGTCTTTTAGATCCATATTTTTTGATAAAGTCAGATCTTTTATTTCCTTATAACCATCTGCGGCCAATTCAAGCACTTTTACGGACTTACCTATATAATCTTCAATAGCTTTAAGGTATTCTTTTTCAGATTCATCACAAAAAGAGTAGGCCAAACCTTTACTTCTGCCTCTTCCCGTACGCCCTACCCGGTGTACATAATTTTCAGGATGTTCTGGCAAGTCATAATTTACTACAAAATCCACATTGGGTATATCAATACCACGTGCACTAACATCGGTAGCTATCAGTATCTTGACTATACCTTGTTTAAAGGTGTTCATTACCTCCAGTCTGTCATTTTGTTCTTTGCCTCCGTGCATGAAGACGGATTCAACACCGACTCTCTTCATCGCTGCTTGTACACGTTCGCACCTTACTTTTGTGCGGACGAAAACTAAAATTTTACTTTCTGGGTATTCTTGCACTAAACGTTCCAAAAAAAATCTTTTATCATCCATCTCAACATAAACGACTGAATGATCTACATTTTTTGACACAGGATCTTTGGGTGAGACTTGTATTCTTATTGGATTTTTAACCAAAGAATAAGCTAAATCTTTAATTTCATCATCAATCGTTGCAGAAAAAAACAATGTCTGTCGTTTTCTTGGTAAGAATCGTATTAGGTCTCTTATGTCTTTAATAAATCCCATAGCCAACATGTGATCTGCTTCATCGAGTACCAACATTTCTACTCTATTAAGTTTGATGAATCCTTGAGATACCAAATCAAACATCCTACCTGGAGTGGTGATCAATATATCGATTCCTTTTTCAAGTTTGGCAATTTGTGGCCCTTGCTCTACACCACCGAACACTGAAAATGTATTGACACGAGTATTTTTTCCAAGTGTCTGAAATACTTCGCTGATTTGGATGGCTAGTTCGCGTGTAGGTACCATAACTATACATTTGATGCCATCATCCCTTTTGGTGTTTATTTTACTATGAAGGATATGTAAAATCGGAATAGCAAATGCAGCAGTCTTGCCTGTCCCCGTTTGCGCTATGGCTAATAGATCTTCTCCTCTCAGTATATTAGGAATACATTTATACTGAATGTCCGTTGGCTTTTTAAAACCAAGTTTCTCTAGATTGTTTTTAATTTCGTCTATAAAATGATATTGAGAAAAACGCATGTACTCCTATTTTTAATGGTGTAAAGGTAATCAATTTTAAATAATGTAGCATTTTAATAGGTAAAGCACTGAATTACAAGTTATTTAAAATTTTATTTTAATATAATATATAATTAAATGCAAATTATTTATATATTTGCGGCGATAATAGTTACTTTTTTTTGTCTTTATAAGATTTGAAATATGGTCTTTTTTGTGGCAAAAAATATCAGCCTGCAATACCAGCAAGTTTATCAAAAAATGAAAATTTACAGGTACAAAACCTTTTTTAAATATTTTGAATAATCTATAAATGAGATTGTTCTGTTTACAAAACTAAAAATTTTAATCAAATGAGATATATATTAAAATCATTCATTGTGTGTATGCTGATGCTGTCAGTAATCAGGGGCTCAAATGCCCAGAGCAATAGATATTTGCAGTTTGATATCAATGCAGGAGCTTCTTTACCTGTTTCTACTTTTGCAAATACGCACATGTTTGCGGACAAAGGCATGCAATTTGGAGGAGGCTTTGATTATTTTTTTAATAACATTGGTTTTGGTATAACAGGTGGTTATTTTAGTAACGAAAGTGAGAGCCTTTTTAGAGAATATGTCAATCACAAATATTTTGAATACCCAACTCAAAACAATCACCAATCTTGGCAAACCAAATACATATTATTAGGACCAACATATAAATTGTCTTTTGGCAAATTTGAAGTGGATGCTTACTTAAAAGGCGGACTGAGTCAGATAAATGTCCCAAATCTTATTTTCAACAAGGTGTTTTTTAGTCAAAGTTATGAAGTATATCGGTTTTCGGGTCTCAACAAGGATTGGCAATATGCTTGGTCAGGAGGATTGCGTATGATTTACAAAGTATCTAATTGGCTCGGTTTACAGGCAAAATCAGATTATTTCGCTACGCAATATTTAAGCACAGTCAACTATGATAATTCATATAGAAATGCTACTGATGGCAATAGAAACGGAGTCATAGATGATGCAGAATATTTCGAATCTCAAAAAATAAACCAGAATAGCAATATGGCGTTAAGTGCCATCAATTTAAATCTGGGTTTCATTGTTCAGTTGGGGAGAAATTACCAAAAAACTGTAAAAATGATGCCAGAATTAACAGAAAATACTAATGCCATTAAATCAGATACGGTAGTAAGTGTAATCTCAGAAGCAATGCCATTGCAAGAAAATTTAGTGCAGGATGAAGGACTCATTAATATACCGATAGTAAATGCAAATGAAGAAGAAGTAAAAAAGGCAGAGGCTGAACTGGCCGTTTTGGAGCCTGTAAATATTCCTGTGACAACCTATGACGCACCAGAATCTACTTACGATGCTGAAGCCGCTGAGTTCCTTTATAAAGCTGGTGAGTCTTATTTTGCTGTGAATGATTTTGAAAATGCGTTGCCTTGTTTCAATAAATTAAAGGCGGACCCTAAATATCCAAGAGCAAAATATATGTTTGCACTATCACTCTGTGCCATGGGCAACTGTGAAGAAGGTAAAAAAGAATATAAAGATTTTGCTAAATCATACAAAGAAACTGATTCACGGACATTGGAAATAATTTTTGCATCCCAGTTTGAAAAGTGTGCTTTGGGCAATAAAACAAAATCCAAGGTGGCACCATTGCAAAAGTCAAATGCAACGAATTCTGAAATTGAAACCAAAGAAGTAAAGCCAATATTGACTAAAGAATTTAAAATACAATTTATAGCAATTAGGAAACCAAATGCAACTTTTCCAGGTGTTGCTAAAGTAGGTAATGTAGAAACAGAGTTTTTTCCAAATAAATCAGTCTATAGATATACGTTATCTGGTTATGAAAATGTAACAAATGCAGCCAATGATCTAACAAAAGTTAGAAAAATGGGATTTAGAGATGCCTTTATTGCTGTTTATGAAAATGGTCATAGAGTAAACACCATTTACCATAAGCGATAGTTGCCCCCTTCATTATTGTAAAAGAGAGAAAATAGTTTTAAAACTGTTTTCTCTTTTTTTTTACAGTTTTAATCCAATAAGGCTGTCATTATTCTATATTTGTGTTTTATAAGTCTATTAAAGTCACATTATGAAATATTTTAGTGTTTTTATCCTATTTATATTATTCAATTATGGTACTGATGCACAGTCACCTTGGCAAGTGGAAGCAAAAAACATAGATCCGAATAATTATTTTGGTGTCACATTAGCCAATGGGGTAGTAGGTATCATATCATCACCCGAACCATTGAAAGTCAAAGATGTAGTACTTAACGGCGCTTATGATTACTATCAGCGAGGTCGGGTTTCCAATATTCTCAAAACTTTTAATCACGTAAATATGAATTTGGATGTGGATGGTCAGCGCATTAATGCCAAGGATATACAAAACTATCAGCAAGTGTTGGATATGAAACAAGCAGCACTAACATCTTCTTTTGATGTGGGAAATAAAGCGAAAGTAAGTTCAACCATGATGTCACTTAGACATTTGCCCTATACTGCACTGACCATTATTGAGATCAAAGCCACCAAAGACATTACAATTACACCAATGAGTGTGATAGAAGCACCTAATCATTTGATGGATGTGCACAATTTTTATGCAGAGATAGACAGACCTCATGTCACCATCCCATTATTGACATCTGTGGGTAGTAGTCCTTCGGGAAGGCTAAAAGTTGCAGCTAGCAATAGTTTCATTTTTGAAGAGGGGCATGGTAAAGAACCCAAAATAATTCATGAAGATTGGGATTATAACATGCATTTGGCAAAATTTAATAAAAAATTGAAAGCTGGTGAAACTTACAGATTTAGTGTCGTATCATCAACAGTATCGAGTGCACAGTATGAGGATCCTCACAATGAAGCCGAGCGACTTACCATTTTTGCTATGCTAGAAGGTAGAGAGAGATTACTGAAAAGACATCATGACGCATGGATAGAAATATGGAAAGGAGATATAGAAGTGACTGGAGATCCTACCATCACTAGAGACATTAGATTTGCACTCTACCATTTATATTCTTTTGCACGAGCGGAGACTTCTTTTAGCTTAAGTCCAATGGGTTTGTCGGGATTAGGTTATAATGGGCATGTGTTTTGGGATACAGAGTTATGGATGTATCCGCCTTTATTGATGTTGCAACCAGATATGGCCAAGTCATTGTTGGAATATAGGTTTGAAAGGCTGGAAGCGGCAAAGAAAAATGCCTTTTCACATGGATATAAAGGGGCGATGTTTCCATGGGAGTCTTCTGCCAATGGTGATGAAGATACTCCTGTATGGGCACTTACCGGACCTTTTCAGCACCACATTACAGGTTGTGTTGGGTGGGCATTTTGGAAATATTATGAAGTGACAGGGGATAAAGAATGGTTGCGTAATCGAGGTTGGCCAGTACTCAAAGAAGTGGCTACTTTTTGGGCGAGTAGGGTAGAGCGGAATGGACCTGGTAGGTATGATATCAATAATGTAATCGGTGCGAATGAATGGGAAGAAAATATAGATAACAATGCCTTTACTAATGGGATGGCGAAAACGGTACTTAGGTATGCTACACAAGCTGCATTAGATTTGGGTATCAAACCTGATTCAGATTGGAATCATGTAGCAGATAATATTCCTATTTTGACTTTTCCAGATGGTACCACACGTGAAAACGCAACGTATAGTGGCGTCACTATCAAACAAGCAGATGTTAATTTATTGGCTTATCCTTTGGATATTATCACGGATGAAAAAGCCATTAAAAGAGACCTAGAGTATTATACGCCACGTTATGCCAAAGATGGCCCGGCTATGGGTTTTGCCATTTTAGGAGTCTTATACAATCGATTGGGTGAAAGTGATAAAGCAGCGGAAATTTTTGCTAATTGTTATAAACCTAATGAGGTACCACCATTTGGTGTTGTTTCAGAATGTGCTGGTGGAACCAATCCATATTTTGCCACTGGTGCAGGTGGCATGTTGCAGGCGGTGTTGAGCGGATTTGGGGGCTTGCATATTGGACAAGGTGGCATCACGCAAAAACTTTCTAAGCTGCCTAAAAGTTGGACAGAATTGGTTATCAAAGGTGTTGGCATAGATAAAAAGACCTATTCTGTAAAATAGATATATTAAGAATTAGAATTTTGTGGTTGTAACTATTAAATTATAAGTATTTTATAAATGAAGATAATTTTAAATGCGAAAGCACAGAGTGCTGATAATTAATGGTATAGATTATTTTTACAATAACAAAGTTTTATTAAAGTATTTATTTTAAGTTTGGACCGTAACCGTAACTCTATTATCTTCTAAGCCATCAGATACAGTACTAGTGACATAGTCTTGTTATCTCAAAAGTTTGGAGTACAGAAAATTATAGGGTTCTGCCTCAATATAATTGATGATATTTTAATATCTGTATCATTTGAAACAATCACTTAAAATACAAGTAATATATATTGCTGAATGGGTAAATGGTATCATTAAAAATGAGTTCAAGCTAAATTCAACACCACTTGGATTTGACAGACTATAGAAAAAGTAAAAAAAGCCAATGAAAGTTATATTGAGATGCGACCACATTTAAGTTGTAATTACATGACTCTTAATGAAGCTCATTTACAATTATCATCCATGCCAAAAAGGTGGAAAAATTATAATAAATATTTTGTAAGAAAGAACTAGAAGGCCTTCCCTTTGAATGGACCACTTTATAATGTCTCATGTCCAAAGTTGTCATTTATAAAGCACAAATCCGTAAGGCAAAATACATTTTTATAAAATAAACACAAAAATTGTTGCGTAAAGTTATTGTAGAATTATTTTTGCATAGTGTAAAGTTATTGAAGGATTATTTAATTAACCGGTGTAGCTATTTTAGGACGAGAGCCCCCTACCTTGCTAGGCGACTCATCTGTACTTACTCTGTACTTACTCCATGCTTACTCCGTACTTACTCCGTACTTACTCCGTATATGCTCCGTATATGCTCCGTACACGTTCCGTACTTGATCCCACCGAGTTCCCAGTGAGTTCCCACTAAGTTCCCACCGAGTTCCCACTAGTTCCCACTGCATTCCCACTAGATCCCACTGAGCAATTTGTTTTTACTATAAATTAACTTAAAGGTGAGTCCACTACGATAAGTCACAAAATCAATAAAAAGTCCTAACAGGACTCAATATGATAACCAAAGGATACCACCTGCTACACCTATGGTTAATTAAATTTTGTCCTTTGGGATAATCAGTTTAATTTTCGGAGTGGACTCAATATTATCTTAATAATAAAGGAGTCATAAACGATTTGCAGTAAAAAACCCAAAATTTTAGAGAAAATGCGCTAGTCTTGGAATTAGCGAATTCAACAGAAGCTAGTTTTTAACTGAAATATTTTAATACACACCAAAATTGAAAAGTGATATGATTTTAACAAGTTAGAATGATAGTATTTTTATGAAATACAGATATATCGCTATTGAATATGATCCATCCAAGATATAATATTATTGATGATAAATAAATATGTAATTAAATTTAATATCTATATACTTAACTATAAATATTATATACATATATTTTAAAAAATGTTTAAATTTTAAAATAATTATGATAAAAATATTTGTTGGTAATATAAAAAAGGAGTTACCTTTGCGTCCCCTTAAAGAAGGAGTGGTTGAGAGAGAGAGAGAGTTTAGAGAGAGAGAGGAAGGTTGAGGATGATGAGGGGTAAAAAAAAAGATAAATTTTTTTCAAAAAAGTTTTGAGAATAAAAAATAGTTAGTATCTTTGCGGCCCGTTAGGAAGTTAAAAATAATCTAAGCAGTTAGGTTATGAGTGAAGACGGGCAATAAAAATAAAAATGGTAGGATTAGGATGTATAATAATTAGTTTATCGACTAGTTGTGAATATTGAGAAATTTGACTAAAAAGTTCATTGACACGATTGGAGAGTAGTACATAATAAATACTAGAGTAAGGAATGATAAACCTTTTAAAAAAATATTAATAGTAAGCGATTTCTTGAAAAAGAGAGAGCCAATAAGGATATACTATGGAGAGTTTGATCCTGGCTCAGGATGAACGCTAGCAGGAGGCCTAATACATGCAAGTCGAGCGGTAGATACCTTCGGGTATTGAGAGCGGCGCACGGTGAGTAACGCGTACATGACCTACCTTTAAGACTGTGATAGCCCTGGGAAACTGGGATTAATAACGGATGTGATAATGTATATAAATGTATATTATTAAAGCTGAGGTGCTTGGAGATGAGTGTGCGTCTGATTAGCTAGTTGGTAGGGTAACGGCCTACCAAGGCAACGATCAGTAGGGGGCGTGAGAGTGGCCCCCACACGGGTACTGAGACACGGACCCGACTCCTACGGGAGGCAGCAGTAAGGAATATTGGTCAATGGACGGAAGTCTGAACCAGCCATCCCGCGTGCAGGATGACGGCCCTATGGGTTGTAAACTGCTTTTAGCAGAGACGAAACGCCATCATTTATGATGGTCTGACGGTATCTGCAGAATAAGCACCGGCTAACTCCGTGCCAGCAGCCGCGGTAATACGGAGGTGCAAGCGTTATCCGGAATCACTGGGTTTAAAGGTGCGTAGGCGGAAATTTAAGTCAGTGGTGAAATCTTGTCGCTTAACGATAAAATTGCCATTGATACTGAATTTCTTGAATTGGGTTGAGGTTAGCGGAATGTGACATGTGGCGGTGAAATGCATAGATATGTCATGGAACACCAATTGCGAAGGCAGCTAGCTGGGCCTTGATTGACGCTGAGGCACGAAAGCGTGGGTAGCGAACAGGATTAGATACCCTGGTAGTCCACGCCCTAAACGATGCTAACTCGATGTTTGGGCGGTAAGCTTGAGCATCCAAGGAAACCGATAAGTTAGCCACCTGGGGAGTACGACCGCAAGGTTGAAACTCAAAGGAATTGACGGGGGGTCCGCACAAGCGGTGGAGCATGGTTTAATTCGATGATACGCGAGGAACCTTACCTAGGCTAGAATGTGAGTGACAGATGGTGAAAGCCGTTCTTCCTTCGGGACACGAAACAAGGTGCTGCATGGTTGTCGTCAGCTCGTGCCGTGAGGTGTTGGGTTAAGTCCCGCAACGAGCGCAACCCCTATTGTTAGTTACCAGCACGTAAAGGTGGGGACTCTAGCAAGACTGCCGGCGTAAGCCGCGAGGAAGGTGGGGATGACGTCAAATCATCATGGCCTTTATGCCTAGGGCGACACACGTGCTACAATGGCCAGAACAGAGGGCTGCGATACCGCGAGGTGGAGCCAATCCCATAAATCTGGTCCCAGTTCGGATTGGAGTCTGCAACCCGACTCCATGAAGGTGGAATCGCTAGTAATCGCGCATCAGCCATGGCGCGGTGAATACGTTCCCGGACCTTGTACACACCGCCCGTCAAGCCATGGAAGCTGAAGTACCTAAAGATGGTGACTTTACGGGGAGCTATTTAAGGTAAAACTAGTAACTGGGGCTAAGTCGTAACAAAGGTAGCCGTACCGGAAGGTGTGGCTGGAATACCTCCTTTTAAGAGTAAGAGGTGATATAATTTTTACAATAGTAGATATTAAGTACTAACTCCGTGTTTATGGAAATAGAAAAGCGAGCTGAACAAAGGGGCAGTTTGAGAAAGAAGGATAGATGAGTAAGCGCTCAGCTGCTGCGATAAAAAAGCGGAGATGAGACGACTTGTAAGGAGAGATATGAGAGTCTCGTAGCTCAGCTGGTTAGAGCACTACACTGATAATGTAGGGGTCGGCGGTTCAAGTCCGCCCGAGACTACAGCTAATGAAGGATTACGAGATAAAGTAATTCAGAATTTGAAATTAGGGGGATTAGCTCAGCTGGCTAGAGCGCTAGATTTGCATTCTAGAGGTCAAGGGTTCGACTCCCTTATCCTCCACAAAATTGATAAATGAACCAATATCGAAGGATAGTGGGAAAAAAATAAGATTGGAAAGTATAGTGGAATCATTTAGCTGGACTAAGATGTGGTACTATATAAGTAAGATAAAAGTTCTTTGACAAGTTGGGAGAAAAAGAGAGAGTAGAAACACGAGAGAAGAGAGAGAAGTAGGAGGAAACTGTATAGCGATATATGGTTGGAAAATACATAAGAATAGGAAGCAAATAAGGGCGTATGGTGGATGCCTTGGCTCTCAGAGACGACGAAGGACGTGGTAAGCTGCGAAAAGCTATGGGGAGTTGCAAACGAGCGTAGATCCATAGATGTCCGAATGGGGCAACCCTGCACGTTGAAGATGTACAACCCCGACCGCGAGGCGGGGAGACAACCCGGAGAACTGAAACATCTAAGTAACCGGAGAAAGAGAACAATAGTTATACCGTGAGTAGTGGCGAGCGAAAACGGTGGAGCCCAAAAGCCATATATAAGAGAGTGGAACCTTCTGGAAAGGGGGACCGTAGAGGGTGAAAGTCCCACACGAAGGGTATATGTGGGGATACATGAGTAGGGCGGAACCGGAGAAATTCTGTCTGAATATGCCAGCACCATCTGGTAAGGCTAAATACTACTGAGAGACCGATAGCGAACCAGTACTGTAAAGGAAAGGTGAAAGAACCTAAGAAAGGGAGTGAAAAGAACCTGAAACCATACGCTTACAAGCGGTCGGAGCCTGTTAAAGGGTGACGGCGTGCCCTTTGCATAATGAGCCTACGAGTTACTCATCACTAGCGAGTTTAAGTACTTAAGGTACGGAGGCGGGCGAAAGCGAGTCTGAATAGGGCGACAAGCTGGTGGGGGTAGACGCGAAACCTAGTGATCTACCCATGAGCAGGTTGAAGGTTGGATAGTCTCCAACTGGAGGACCGAACTGGTAAACGTTGAAAAGTTTTCGGATGACTTGTGGGTAGGGGGTGAAAGGCCAATCAAACTGGGAGATAGCTCGTACTCCCCGAAATGCATTTAGGTGCAGCGTTGAGAAGAGTGTCATGGAGGTAGAGCTACCGATAGGGCTAGGGGCGTCACTGCCTACCAACCCTGACGAACTCCGAATGCCATGACATTGCATCAGCAGTGAGGCTATGGGTGCTAAGGTCCGTAGCCGAGAGGGAAACAACCAGACCAGCAGCTAAGGTCCCGAAATACTATCTAAGTTGAACAAACGATGTGAGAATGCACAGACAGCTAGGATGTTGGCTTGGAAGCAGCCATTCATTTAAAGAGTGCGTAACAGCTCACTAGTCGAGCGTTCTTGCGCGGAAAATGATCGGGCATCAAGATAGTTACCGAAGCTCTGGATTGATCGTAAGATCGATGGTAGGGAGCATTCTAATTGCGTTGAAGATGTACTGTGAGGTATGTTGGAGCGGTTAGAAAAGAAAATGTAGGCATAAGTAACGATAAGGAAGGTGAGATCCCTTCCCGCCGTAAGACTAAGGTTTCCTAGATCTATGCTAATCAGATCAGGGTTAGTCGGGTCTAAGGTGTAGCCGAGAGGCGAAGCCGATGGCAAACAGGTTAATATTCCCGTACCTGTGTATACTGCGATGTGGTGACGGAGAAACGTAAGGATTGCGAACTGACGGAATAGTTCGTTGAAGTGATTAGGCGTTGATAGTGTAGGCAAATCCGCACTAGAGCTGAGGCACGATAGTGCAGAGTTCTGCATGCAGAATTTTGATAATGTCCCCAAGTATGCTTCCAAGAAAACCCACTAAGCTTCAGGTATATACAGCCCGTACCGTAAACCGACACAGGTAGTCGAGGAGAGTATCCTAAGGCGCTCGAGTGAATCATGGCTAAGGAATTAGGCAAAATGGCATCGTAACTTCGGGAGAAGAGGCGCTCATAGCAATGTGAGCCGCAGTGAAAAGGCCCAGGCGACTGTTTAGCAAAAACACAGGACTCTGCGAAATCGAAAGATGAAGTATAGGGTCTGACACCTGCCCGGTGCTGGAAGGTTAAGGAAGGTGCTTAGCGCAAGCGAAGGTATTGACTGAAGCCCCAGTAAACGGCGGCCGTAACTATAACGGTCCTAAGGTAGCGAAATTCCTTGTCGGGTAAGTTCCGACCTGCACGAATGGTGTAACGATCTGGGCACTGTCTCAGCCATGAGCTCGGTGAAATTGAAGTATCGGTGAAGATGCCGGTTACCCGCAGTGGGACGAAAAGACCCCGTGCACCTTTACTATAGCTTCACATTGAGCTTGAGTATAAGATGTGTAGGATAGGTGGGAGACGTTGAAGGGTTCACGCTAGTGGGTCTGGAGTCGCCGTTGAAATACCACCCTTCTTATGCTTAGGTTCTAACTCCTGTAAAGCAGGAGGACATTGTGTGGTGGGTAGTTTGACTGGGGTGGTCGCCTCAAAAGAGTAACGGAGGCTTGCAAGGTTCCTCAGCATGGTCGGTAATCATGCGTAGAGCATATTAGTATAAGGGAGCTTGACTGGGAGACCGACGGGTCGATCAGGGACGAAAGTCGGCTAAAGTGATCCGGTGGTTCCGTATGGAAGGGCCATCGCTCAAAGGATAAAAAGGTACGCCGGGGATAACAGGCTTATCTCCCCAAGAGCTCACATCGACGGGGAGGTTTGGCACCTCGATGTCGGCTCGTCACATCCTGGGGCTGGAGAAGGTCCCAAGGGTTGGGCTGTTCGCCCATTAAAGTGGCACGCGAGCTGGGTTCAGAACGTCGCAAGACAGTTCGGTCTCTATCTACTGTGGGCGTAGGAATATTGAGAAGATCTGACACTAGTACGAGAGGACCGTGTTGGACAGACCTCTAGTGTACCAGTTATGCCGCCAGGTGTATCGCTGGGTATCTATGTTCGGAATGGATAAGCGCTGAAAGCATCTAAGCGCCAAGCCAACTTCAAGATGAGTATTCCATTGACTTCGGTCTAAGAGGGTTGTTGTAGATGACGACGTTGATAGGCTATAGGTGGAAGTGCAGTGATGTATGGAGCCGAGTAGTACTAATTACCCGAATGCTTCCTTTTTTTTAACAAAGAGATAGCACTCCGATGAAACTTTTGGATGTAGTGTTTTGAACTTTTTCTCCCGATTGTCTTAGAAACAAAGAAATAAGGAAACTTTATTCATAGTGGAACGTGAGTAAAGGAAAAGCCTAAAGATATAGGTGGTTATAGCGAGGGTGTTCCACCTCTTCCCATTCCGAACAGAGAAGTTAAGCCCCTCAGCGCCGATGGTACTGCGAAAGTGGGAGAGTAGGTCGCCGCCTTTTTTTATGAGAGCCTTGTAGCGAAAGTTATAAGGCTCTCTCCTTTTATAAATGGTGTAATATATTTTATACTGGCCACCTTAGCTCATTCAGCTCCTTAAGATTTTTTATGGTAACATCCTGCTAATTTAGTAAGCTGTTAAGTAAGTAGTATTTCTGTTTCTCATCTTTCTAACTGGATTTTTACCAATCTAACTTCAATGGACCAATGGATGATACCTAATTCATCAGCTCTTTGCTTATATTTTGCTGGCAATATTAATGTTACGGCCCTACGCTTTTCCCAACTATTATAATAAGATTCCGATACTTTCCACAAGTTTTTCTTCATGTGAATACAGAATCCTTTATTGATGGCATCCAGTTAGAATATCAGATCTTGCGAAGTTTAATATCTGACAAAAATATATAAACCTATACGGGTTCTAACTTTGGAGATTTGGCTAATTGTGGTAACATTTTCTAAAATAACTCACTTTCTGAATTATTAATGATGTCGATATAATTTTATTTGCAATTTATTAAGTACATCAAAAACTTGAACGGTTAGTGGCATACATATTTTCTTGCCATCTTCTCATTCTTTAAAAGTGCCCAATAGCTCGATCATTTCCTTAGAGTTTGGAACTTCGGCTGTTGAACCAGCTAATGCAATATACGATAATCTTTCCAAACCAGGACGTTTTCACAGAGTCTTTAGTGATTGGTTATATTAACGTCGGTTAATTAGACAAACGCTGCATATTTTAACTTCTTTCGGGCTTTACTAAAAGTTGCTGCACTAACTCCTGACAAATGCGCACAGTTTTCTATTATTGCTTCTATAAAATCCAATAGCTCTCTCTATATCGATCATTGCAACTGTGTCAAAAATAAAGTATTATTAAGTTCTTGATAGTTAACATTCTATCCTAAGTAAAGGATGTTTTGTCGCCCTTATGTTCGCAATTAAAATGCCCATTATCTAATTATTTATATGTTTTAAAGTTAAGTCAAGGTTGTCAATTAATGGAGTTACATTTTAATACTTGCGGTATTATTATAGGCTAGTGCAAATATAATACTCCTTTATATCTCTCCCAATCATTTTTCTTAAGTTAATGACATTGTAGTTGAAATAATAATTTTATGATATTAGTACGAAAATATTTTATCATTAAGTTATAATTTTAAAAAGCTTTTGTTACCTTTGCAGCCCTAAATAGAATTTGTTATGCCAAAAATGAAAACCCATTCAAGTGCTAAAAAGAGATTTAGCTTTACGGGAACAGGAAAGTTAAAGAGATTTCAAGCCAATGCACGTCACTTGATGAGAAAAAAATCAAACAAAGCCAAAACGAGATTGCTCGGTTCAGCTTTAGTAAGTGAAGCAGATTATGCTAAAGTAAAAAATCTTCTTTGTAAGTAATTTTAATTTTTTTTAACGAGAATACAGATTAAAGTATCTTTTTGATCTCTGTATTGAACTAAAACCTAATATTATGCCTAGATCGGTAAATGCAGTGGCTTCAAGAGCACGCAGAAAAAAAGTTTTAAAAGCTGCCAGAGGTTATTTTGGAGCAAGAAGTAAAGTGTACACAGTAGCTGTAAATGCACTTGAGAAAGCTTATCTTTATGCTTATAGAGATAGAAAAAATAAGAAAAGAGCATTTAGAAGATTGTGGATTGCGAGGATTAATGCAGCTACTAGAATGTATGGTATGTCTTACTCTAAATTCATACATGCAGTTTCTCAAAAAGAAATTGGTTTAAATAGAAAAGTATTGGCAGATTTGGCAATGAATCATCCTGATGCATTCAAAGCTGTAATTGATGCGGTCAAATAAAATACTCACCCGAATTTGAGAAAAAAGGGGATTTCATTTAATTGGAATCCCTTTTTTTATTGTGAGTATTTTGAGAAGCCACCTAATTAATTATGCCAAATGTATTTAATGCTACTTGGAAAAATTATGATGTAATACATATTGTCATTCGGTAACTAAACGGTATAGGAAGATAGTTTAAAGATGATAGCGAAGTTAGATACATCAATGCACAAAACCATAAATTAGCGAAGTGGTGGGATGACAGAAAGTCATCCAATTGCATACGATTCGACTTTGGTCAGGAAACCGAATGACAAGAGTCCGAAACGCTAAGCTTACCAACGTTCAATCTAAGCTTTTGGACATTCGATAAAGTAGTAAAATTTATTATGCTCTATTACCAAGTAGAATGAATCAACACAAAGTAATTATTGGTATTCTCGCCAATCTTAATAATATCGTCCTTTCTTTAAAAAATTACGAACATAATCATCTACACCGTCTTCCAATGTCATAAATGGTTTGTTGTATCCTGCTTTGCTCATTTTTTCCATATTGGCTTCGGTAAAATATTGATAAGAGTCTCTGATGTCTTCAGGAGTATCTATATAGGATATACTTTCTGTTGTGTCCAATGCCGCAAAAGTACTCTTTGCCAGATCTAAAAATGTGCGGGCTTTACCCGTGCCAAAATTATAAATACCACTCTCCACTTGTTGATTATCCATAAGGTGTAAAATCATATCCAAAACGTCTTTGACATAAATAAAGTCCCTACTTTGATGACCATCCGCATAGTCGGGGCGATGCGATTTGAATAGCTTCATACCACCTGTGTTTTTGATTTGAAGGAAAGTATGAAATATAACAGAAGCCATTCTACCCTTATGATACTCATTGGGTCCATAGACATTAAAAAACTTACAGCCTATCCAAAACGGTGGCTTTTCCAATTGCGCCAAAGCCCAAACATCAAATTGATGTTTACTGTCTCCATAAGGATTGAGAGGACTTAATATTTCAATTTTAGAATGGTCATCATCAAAACCTTTGGTTCCATCTCCATAAGTGGCTGCACTAGAGGCGTATATGAGCGGAATTTGTCTTGTAGCACAGACTTTCCATATTCTTTTTGAGTAATTAAGATTGAGATCATCAAATACAGACACATCCATTAGTGTAGTGTCTGTACGTGCACCTAAATGTAACACAAAATCAACTTTTTGTGTAGATTTTTCAAACCAGTCCAAAAATATATCTCTGTGCATCCACTCTCTGACGGATTTATCATCTGTATTTTTATCTTTGTACAATTTGTAAAAGTCATCTACTACGACCACTTCTCGCTCATAACCTGACTGATTGAGTGCAGTAAGCAGACAAGAACCTATAAAACCAGATACACCTGTAAGTATAATCATCTTAATTATCTTTTATTGAAAGATCAAAGATAAATCAAATTATTGTATTTACTTTTGTTGTTTTAATACACAATGAACATGTCCATAAAAACATTAAAGAAATTTGCTTGGTTCAAGCCACTATTAGTTCTGATTTGCTCAATATTCAGTCTCGCATACACTACAAGCCAGACTACACAAATGGAAGTCAAAGCGATAAAGCTTGGTGATCAAAACGTTCATCTTAAAATATATACCAAACCAGGAAATGACGTAGTTTATGCGCATGTTCATGAAAATGAAGTGGCCGCTTTGGAAGCTGGATTAATTATGCTAGAGAAATATGGTGGAAAACTCATTACCCTGGATCATTCACCTGAAGGTGGTAAAAATAGGAACGTGACATTTACTTATCAAAAAACTATATACAAGTTTGATCCAAATAGAATATATACTGATGACAAATCGATACTATCTGCTAGTATCTCAGTAATAAAGGGAAAAGGAAAAGTAGATGATACAATTATAGCATTGGTGAAAAATTTAGCTAATGAAATTTGGGCAGAGCTCAAGACAGAAAATTTTATATTGGCTATACACAATAATAAAAATACACCTGCAGAGTACAAAACGAAGTGGCTTTTTTGGAAACACATAGAGCCAGAATCATTTAGTATCAAATCCTACATCAAATCTCATGACCTAAGCAGCGATAGCAATCAATCTTGCTCAGATATCTACATCAATCCCGAAGTAAATAATAGTGAATTTTTTATAGTTACCCAAAAAGATGATTTTGATAAATTGGTCAAAAAAAGATATACCGTAGTACTTCAAAATACCAAACCCATAGATGACGGCTCGATGTCAGTTTACGCATCTACCTTTGACAAACGATACATCAACTCTGAAGCAAAGATGGGAAGGGTAGAGGAGCAAGTGAGGATGTTGGAGATATTGATGAAATAAATTTTCCGAAGTTGGATTATATAATGGTAATACCTATTCAAGCTTATATAAACTACAAAATTTGAACTCCTTGATTTTGACATATTCACAAAAAACTTCGCTGTGACGGTGATTGGGTACGACCAAATAGTCATAATATTGATTGGAGCTTAGGTCAGTCCAATGTATGTCCATTTTTCCTTCGAACTCAACTTCTGTATAGAAAGCCAAAGAATGATACTGCCAGTTTTCAGCGCCTAAATTCAATACTTTTCGGTTTGAGTTCCAGTCAATGTTTTCTTTAAAGTATGAAACCACATATTTTGCATCACCATTTTGCCACCACTCTATTGTATTTCTAAAGGTCACAGAATATGAGAAATGCCAAACTAAAAATGCCATGCATATACCAAGTAAATAATAACCAACTCTGGTATTTAAAATAATCCTTTCCAGCGCAATACATATGCCAAAATAAAATGGAATACTAAAAAGTAATTGTGTCCTACCAGTTGGGAATGGAGTACCATTAAAATGAAAGAGTAACTTTGATATCAAAGCTACAAAAAAGATCAGAAAAAATGTCTGTATGTGCATTTTATTTGCCCTTTGGCTACTTTTATATAAGAAGCTGAAAGCTTGGAGAGATACCCAAAGCAATAAGATGATAAATCCCAGTATTTGTATCAATTTCAAATCTGGTGCCACCACCATATGTCTGTCAATCTTTGGATTATGGTGTATGTACTGATTGATATAATTGACTATACAATCATTAAAAAGGCCTGATTTTCCGCCGTAAGTTTCACCAGATGCTATGGTGCGAATCAATGGTAAAAAAATGATGATACTAAGGATAGACATAGCAATTATAGCAATCAGTGTATGTTGTTTAGTCGTTTCTAAGTCTTTCTTTTTTAATAGTTCATAAGAGATAAGTATAAGTATGCCTGCCAACAGATACAATGCTGAAAAATTAGACCAAACGGAGATAAACATCCAAAAGAAGATTAGCTTCAATGACCTTGTAGCATAATGGTCAGTATATTCTGACAAATAATAAAAAGCAGCAATAAATGCAGAAATACTTAGTGCATACCCACGAGCTAGACCAAAAAAATCCAATAAATATGGATTAAAGAAAATGATCAGAATATATGAAGCTTTCCTAATTTCTGATGTGGTAAACCTTGAAATAATTTTGTACGCAAAATACAAACTAATTATGGTAGCAACGATCAAATGTAATCTCACAGCCCAGTCTTTTCTTCCAAACATCATGATCTCTAGCTTCATCATGATGGTATTCAAGATATGATTATTAGGCGCCCATGTCAAGTCTGGCTGACCAGTAATGATGACAGACCAAAAGCTTTGTGATGCATGTAAGTCAACTGTAATGTATTCATCATCAGAAATCGGTACTAGAAATATTCTTGCTGTGATGTAAGCTAAAAGTGCTAAACATATTGTAAAAGATGGTAGTGATTTAAAATCCAAAATTTTCATAAAATAAAATTATTCTAAGTCTTTTAAGAGTTTCTCTAAATTAAATTCTCCATATTTTAAGGTTAAAAGATCACTTTTCTACCCTATACCCATTTACCATAATTTTATCACCATCACAATGAATCACATCTTTATGTTCAGGTCTGATTAATAATTCATCTACAAACAATATTCTATTGGTATCGAATATCACTTTGATAGTACAATTTTTTGGAGTTGGTATTCTTTGTTCTGTCCTTATCCATGAGTCATGGACGTCATTAGATCTTCTAGTGTCGGGTGTTTCATTGTAGATCACATTGCCGGTACTATCTTTTACCTGACAATTGATCCAACCAATTCCATATTTTAAATGGTCAAACCTAGTCCACATAGAAAAAATATGGTGATCAGATTCGGGGTTTTCAATTTTGTTTCCAAAATTGTATGTTGGCCTTTTTCATACTTTTTAGCACCTTTCCCAAAGTATGAAAATTCTGTTTTTGATTCATTAAATCCCATGTAGATACCGGCATGGGTATCATTTTCTATTGGGCACCTTAGCATTTGTGCAGCTTTTATATATTCGTTATTATTAATATCATCTACTTTTAATCGGTGTAAACTAAACTCATTTTCTTTGTAATACAATGTATCCGAAATTTGTAGCAAGAATTTTTCTCCAGAAGTTAATTCAGGATATCCTGTTCCAAGTACAATTAATATGTCCCTTTTATTGGGCAGAATATCGATAATGGATTTTTTAACCAAAGGATTAGCCAATAGCTCTATTCTTTCAGCAGTTTGACTAATAGACATTCGCGAAAGCATAGCATTTAGCATGGGTAACTTTGTAATTCTCGAAATGTTTTGACTATTATATTGGGCACTCCAGTTTACTTCACTAATAAAATTATCTGTCCAAGTCATTATTTTTGGTAAACTCAAAATACATTGAAAATCATTTGTATTAATATTTTGTTTTTGGAAAATTTCCACCATTTTTTGTTCTTGTTCTTTGCCTAAAAAATTGGCATTTATCTTATCCTTGAAGTATGGTTTTACATAAGTATTGATATCCCAATTCCAAATAAGAGCTAGAATTATTATTATTGGTAATGAAATAGTTTTATGAGTTTTTGAGTAAAATTCGTCCATGACATTTACAACTAAAATAGCAATTGTAAAATATATTGGCCAACCTATCCTAGCTATAGCTTTAAACATCAAAAGAAATCCAAGCTTATCTTCTATTAAGTCGTGACTAAATGGTAAGAAAAAAAGACCTGATGAATATAAATACAAAATCAGTGAAGATATACAAATACTCGCAAATCTTTTAGAAATACTAAATTGGTATGAATGAAAATTTTTGTAAATAAAAAATAACAACGTTAAAACGATAATAATTATACTGACCATCCCTATATAATTATTTGATTCTACATCAATATTATACTCTGTACCTGTAGCTTTCAGAATATCACTCATTAAAGTTCCCTTAGCGCCAATAAGTCCTTTTGGTGTGGACGGAAAAGAAAAATATCCCCATTGTATTTTTATCCTATCATCTATAGGGTCACTTAATTTAAAATATATAAATGTAATCATTAGTGGAACTATTCCAACAAAAAAACTTTTAAGTTTGCCCAAATCACTTCTTTCATACAACCATCTTAAAGCACCTGTTAACATCAGTAAGGCGCATCCTGTAAACCCTAAATATGGATTGTTGAAAGTGAAAAACAAAAGAATCAAAAAGACTAATACATCAACTGAGTTTACTTTAAGCTTTTCTGTTGATTTTATAATATATAGATATACCATAGGAATAAGAAATACATAAGCCAATCCAAAATGCCCTCCTAATCTGAATATCTGAGGAGATAATATTATGATCAATGGACTAAAAATGATACTTAATATATTGGAAATTCCTTGAGACCTCAGTATAGTATATATGATTCCTGAAGCCACTAATACTGAAATAGCATTTAGAAAATTGATAATTCCGATTACATAATCACAAATAGATACAAATTTATTAACCCATTGTAAAATCATAGCTAATGCTCCTTGGGCGTCTGTAAGAAAAATGAGTTCGCCATCAGGATAATTCATACCATTAAAGTGAGTGCCGCTACCATGGCATACATGATATTGTATATCATAATAAATTGCTAAAGCATCACCACCAAAGGCATACATATGACTATTAGGTGAAAATATATACACACTTAAAATCGGATAAAACAAAAAGAAAGTAAGAACAACAGTGATGGTTGTATATAAAAAATTATTTCTAAATTCCATTTGAAAAATTTGACAAAATTACATTTTACACATTAAAAACTTAGGTTTTTGATAAAAAAAAAAATTTAAAAATTTTCGATTTCAAAGATAAAAAAGTGAAATAGCAAAAGCAGATGATTTGCATTCAAAATGATTAATTTTTACACCATTAGTTAATAACTTAAGTTTTGTACGTAAGTTTGCATCAAATTATAAATATGAGCGTCGCTTTAGACAGAAATACAAAAATTTTTATTGGTCTAGGGATAATTTTATTCTTTTTAGTTTTAAGAGAAGCCATCCTCATTCCATTGACACATGACGAATATTCTACTATTATGGTGAGCTATCAATCTTTGTGGGATATTATTACTTACAAAGATCCAATACCCAACAATCATATTCTAAATACTTTGCTTTTAAAGTTGAATATTGTTACTTTTGGAGATCAACTTTTTACTAATAGGATTCACAATGTACTTTCCTTTATTCCGTATTTTGTATTCACTGTATTATTAGCAAAAAGACTGACTAATAGTCTGATAATACAATCTGCTTTAGTGTGTATGATGACGCTCCAACCGTTTTTACTTGACTTTTTTTCTGTTACTAGGGGATATGGGTTGAGTGTTTGTTTTCAAGTGATAAGTATTTATTATGCAGTAGCTTATATTCAAGATATCAAATCCAAATCTTATTTTAAGAGTATTGTTTTTGGTGCCATAGCTGTTATCGCAAATTTTACTTTGCTCAATTATTTCCTACCTTTAATAGCAATATTATTTTTCTTTTCGTTTAAAAATCATTTTGATAATCAAATAAGAACTTTTAAACTCGAATCATCATTTAGTGTCGCTATTGTATTATTGTTAGGTTTGATTTGTTATTTGCCATTTAGTAAAATGGTATCTACCAATCAATTTGTTTTTTGGAGTTCTAATAATTTTTATAATGACACCATTGTACCTTTATTAAGTTCTCTAAAATCCGGGGTTTTCTACTTCAAATGGAATGAAGGTATTTTCTCCATTGTATTTTTATCTTTAATAGGGATTTTATTCGCGATTTCTCTAATATTTTCTAAAGAGAAGATATGGAAAGACAAAATATTTCAATTTTCATTATTAATACTTTTTATAACAATCTTATACAATAATGTACAGTTCTACTTGGTCAATGTTCCTTTTTTAAATTCCAGAACTTCTTTATTTTTTATTCCATTAGTCGCTTTATTTATTTTTTCGATTTTAAACCATCTCTACATCAACCACCTAAATACAGGAAAAATCATATCAATGGTTATTACCTTGTTATGTGCTCAACACTTTGCAAGAGGCTACAATGGAAGAGTAAATTATGAATGGTATTTTAATCAAAACACTTATGAAGTACTGGATGAACTCATATACGAAATTAACTCTAAAAATCTTACCAAACCTGTTTTGCTGGACTGTCATTGGTTTTACCATCCTTCGCTAACATATCATATTAATCAAAAATATAGGGGTGTGATAGATTTAGTGCCTTATCATAAAGAAACGAACCCCAAAAGTGAAGCTTTATTTTATTATTCTGAACCAGGTGACGCAGACTTGCTTTCTGAAAACTACTCCAGAATTAAAGAATTTGCAGGAACATATAGTATTTTGTGGAAGAAAAAATAATCATAATTAAAATAATTATCAAAATTAAAATGTTAAAAATGAAACTGCTATTTGAAAACCTTAAAAATCAAAATGATAAATTTGGATTCCTTCTATTATTGTTAATAATAAGTAAAATTCTACTATCAATAGGACTTAATTTCTTTGATGGGAGTAAAAGTTTTTTAGACGAAGTGCAATATTCTAGGTTCGATTCGGCACATTATTTGTCAATTGCCGAATCAGGGTATGAGTGTTTTAGTTGTTTTGAAAGATTTGGAGGTTCTTGGAATCAATCAGATTGGTGTGGGAATGCTGGTTGGTTCCCGGGCTATCCAATTACTATAAAACTATTTAATTTTTGGATCAAGGACTTTACAATTAGTGCCTATATTCTAAATCATATATTTCTTATTTCAAGTATCTTTGTAATAATCAATATATTTGAACAATACAATATAAAGCAAAAATCTAGTTTATTATTACTTGGTATTGTAAGCCCTGGCTTTATTTACTATTATGCCATCTTTCCTATTATTGGAACTTTATTTTTTATACTTTTATCTTTTTATGGATTTGTAACAAAAAATAATATTATTGTTGCTATTGGTATATTTTGTGCATCGATTTATTACCCTACTGGTAGCTTTATTGTTATTCCATTATTCATTACGAATTTTATACTTTCAGATCAAAAGTACAAAGCTTTGTTTGTGAGTTTATATCAATATATTATTCCTTCAGTACTGGGTTTACTGGTCGTTTTCTTGATGATGTATATTGAAACTGGTTATTTTGATGCATATTTTAAAGTTTCTCAAAAATATAATAATCATTGGCATTTACCATTTGCTAAAATGTTTAACCAGATGATTGTATTATTGGAAAATAATAAGCCATTCGAAACAAGAAATATTCAATCAACCTTATGTATTTTTGGAGTCCTTATTATTTTTTTAATAAATGCCCGCAGATATTATTTAAGCCAAATCAACGATTTAGAAATTTTATCAACGGTTTACATATTAGTTTATCTTTTTATACCATGGTCTTTAGCAGGGGACTTTAGTAGTTATCGCTCTGAAGCACTCTTATTACCATTTATTTTTTTGTTTTCGAAGTTGTGATTATAGACTTATTTTATATTAATTGTTGTGTTTTAGTTTATTAGGTATTTACCTCAGTTATGATTTTTTCGCTGGAAAAATCATATAGTTTCCTTATTTTATCTTAATGAAGATTTTGAAAAGAGATTTTCAGTTCAGAATAGTAAATATAATCCTATTAATTCCTACTTTTGCACTTAAGTTCAAATTTTTATTAAAATGTCAGCACAAAGTGATTTCGGAAAAAAAGGAGCTATCTTCGGGAAGGTAGTTTTGACCATCATATTATTCATCATTATGTTAATATGGATTTATAACAAAAACGGTCATTTTGTACCTGTACAATAATACAATAGGTACTAACTCTTCCGATGTATAAAAATAAGAAAGTAGTAGTAGTACTGCCAGCTTACAATGCTGCGCTTACACTCCAAAAAACGTTTGACGAAATCCCAATGGATCTCGTTGACGAAGTCATACTATGTGATGACGCTTCCAAAGACAATACAGTAGCACTGGCTAAGGAAATCGGTATTAGGCACATCATATCTCATGAAAAGAACAAGGGTTACGGCGGTAATCAAAAATCTTTGTACAATAAAGCATTAGAGTTGGGTGGTGATATAGTCATCATGTTGCACCCTGACTATCAATATACTCCATTGCTTATACCTTCTATGGTCAATATCATAGGGGATGATCTTTATCCTGTGGTATTGGGTTCTAGAATTTTGGGTAAAGGCGCACTGAAAGGTGGTATGCCGATGTATAAGTACATAGCAAATAGATTTCTAACCATGACCCAAAACCTTTTGATAAATTATAAGCTTTCAGAGTATCATACAGGCTATCGTGCGTTCAGTCGTCAAGTGTTGGAGTCTATAAAGTTTAACAATAATTCTGATGACTTTATTTTTGACAATGAGATGTTATCACAAATTATTTATAAAGGATTTGATATAGCTGAGGTCACTTGTCCTACTAAATATTTTGAAGAAGCATCATCCATCAATTTCACGAGAAGCACCAAATACGGATTGGGTGTTTTGAGTGTTTCTGTCAATCATTTGAGATGTAAATTAGGTTTAGGTAGTTCTGGTTTATATTGATGGTATTGCATTTAAATTAAGTCCTATAAAAATCCCATTGTTTAAACAGGCTCTAAATCTCTACGGTAGCTAAAAGTTTAGATACTTTTTTGTATATACCACAAACTATTGTTTAGCATCGAAGAAATTTTATATGTAGTTTAAAAGCTCTTTACAACTCATCACTAGTAAATTTGAAAAGTAGAAGTCGTCTTTGTCTTCAGTTACAATAAAATTACAACTTGAAGCCAAAGCAGAATAGTATTGTATTCCATCTTCTACGTCGTGGATTGAAGCATTATTTAGTGCTTGCCTAACAGTTTTATCACCCAATGTGGTTACTTTGATGTGTTCAAGTATTAATTTGAGTTTCTTTTTTGCTAGTGAAGTGCCGCTTTTTTTCTCTGCAAAATAGAAAGCAATAGCCAAACAAACAGGTGATGTAAAAAGCCCATAATCACTCCTATTTCCCAAACTCAAGACCCTAGCCGTATCAGAAAATAACGGATATTCCTTGTTCATTACAGCTACCAACAGGTTGGCATCGATAAAAACTCTCTTCATTACCTTGGATTACATAATCTTTTTTGACTCAAAATACTCACTGCGAAGTTTTTTGGATGTCTTTGGTTTTGTTTTGTACGCTGCTTGAACTTCTGCCACCATCATCACCCAGTCAGAAATAGGTAAGTCTTCTAGATTTGAGTAAGTATTATTAGAAAGCTTACGATAAAGAAATTCTGTAAGGCGAGATAAGCTAATATTGTTTTTCTCAGCAAAAAGTTTTGCCTGATTGATGACATCATTGTCAAGTGAAAGAGTAAGTTTAGCATCCATGTGTTTATATATTGTACGTAAATTGTATTTATTTTATACGTAAACAAGATTTTTATTTCAAAATTTCAAAGAATTTAATTTTTTTAAGTTTTGGACTTGGGAGAAGGTTTTATTCTATAATTATTAAAAGCACTAGCAGCTGAAGAATTTCCAGAAGAGTATGAAGCTACGATAATACCCAAACCAACAATCAAACCAATATTAGTAATAGACCCTTTATTCCAAGCAAAAACGCTAATAAAAATCATAAGAAATAGGCCTATTAAGACTCCAATAAATTTTGGTAATCCCGATTCATAGGCTTCTACTTGATTGATATGATATTCTTTTTTGACATTACAATGTGTACATCTTTTTTCAAAATATTCTCCAATGTCATCTGAAAGGTAATTTCTACCCATAGCCTTTTCTTCAATGAAAAATGGTTTTTGACAATTTTGCAATTAATTTGTAACTTCATATTCTTCTTATGTTATAAAATAGACTCAATTAAATTACTTAGCCCATCAGTTCCATTCATAATGTGTCCACCTATTTCTATTACATCTTTCATATTTTTAAGTTTTTCGAAAAGATTTTTGGTTTGAGTCATTGGTGCATGTGATGTATTTCCATCAATGTTCATGATAGTTCTCTAATGGGTTCGCAAATTTTCTTTGGAAGTATTTGACCTATATGTTCCAAATTGCTGATTCTATTTTTAATATTTTCTAAAAGTATATTTATGTATTCAATGTCACCACTAAAATCAATTGAATACGTCTCTACCGTAAACCCTTGTTTTTCATATCTCTCTTTGTTGAAATTGCTGGAAGGTGTTGATCTATTAATCTGATTAAGAATAACCAAAACGTTAGAATGTGTTCCACCCAATAACTTTATCATACCAAACCATTTGTCCATGTTGCTATTATCGGCACGATCATCTGAAACTAAGACATAACAAGATTCATCATCCATAAAAAACTGATGAAGGGGATATTGTCTATCTTGACCACCAAAATCCCAAATATTAGCTGTGAAGGTTTTGGTTGGATCTTTTGAAAACGGAAAATTCCATCCTTTTTGGATTTGTACTCCGATCGTTTCTTTTTCTTCCTTGCAAGGCACCGGATAATTTGATTAAATATTTTTTTTCTTAAAGTAGTTTTTCCTGCTTCCGGCTCTCCAACTATCAAAAGCTTGGCTTCTAGTATTTCAAATTCTCCGTGTTCTGCTATATCATTAAAATGAGCCATTATATATTCATTCCCATTTTGCACAATAGAAATTGGTGGATTTAATAATGGATTTTCGCCAACAAAAATTATGTTTCTAAATGAGTATTTTGGCCTATTGTTGCTATTTAGTGAAACATCAAATCCACCACCAATAAATTTTTTTAAAGGACTCAAATCAGTTATTTTGTTATTTCTTAAGTCTATGTAATTTAAATTATCAAGTGTTGAAAGTTGTGAAATATCGCTAATATGGTTTTGAAATAAATAAAGAATGTTGAGAGATTGTAGACTCCCAATAGCTAGTAATATCGTTAATTTGATTTGAACCTAAGGAGAGAGTGTTTAAGGCTTTCATTTCTGCTAAATGTGAAATGTCATTTATCTTATTATTGAAAAGATCAAGTCTATTTAAATCTTTCAATTTTGAAAGGGGAGAGAGGTCATTAATTTGGTTTCCAGATAACTTTAGCTCATTAAGCATTTTTAATTCTGAAAGTGGTGAAATATCAGTAATTTGATTCATTTCTAAATCTAAAAAGTTTAGAGCTGTCAAGTTTGAAAGTGGCGAAATATCGCTGATTTCATTGCTATGCAAGTTTAGAAAATTAAGTTTAGATAACCCACAAATTGGAGTAAGGTCACTTATTCCATTATTAAATAAACTCAATTCCTCCAAATGAAGACATTTAGTCAAAGGAGAAATGTCTTTTAAGTTTTGGTGAATAATAGTCAAACTTATTATTTTATCATCACCATTTAACATATAGGTGTCAATGTGATCTATCCCAAGCGCACGCTCCAACTCCAATATTTCCTTCGGTTTATCTTCCATCTTTTATGGTATTTTGATGTTTGCTATGGTGTAAAATTACAATATTTTCTAAGATAAGCTACCATTTTATTGCATCAGAGATTTATTGGGTTTTAAGTTAGGTTATGGGATATTTCTTCCAAATGAATTTGGAAGACCATTATAGCAAATCACTGAAAGATAGACTTTTGTCCACTACCTCAAGACTCCAAGGGTTTTCTACAACACCAAGATTTGTTATCAATGTAGTGAAAACTTGTTTTTTGGTCCCCGTATGCGTGATGAATTTCTGTTTTCTGCTACGGAGCGCTTCTGCATATTTTTTATCTATTTCGAATGAGGCGTTGTAATATTTTAGTTCGCATATATTGATGGTGGCGTCTTTGCGATCTATGATGAGATTAATTTGAAATCCTTCTTTTTCTTTGGTTCCCATCACATTCAGGACAGATGTTTCAGTAAAGACGGAAGCGATTCCTAATGCAGACTTTATAGTGCCTATATGATTGTAGATGATGTTTTCGAAAGCATATCCCGTCCAGATTTTATATGATTGTGATGCACTTATTTGAAACCATATACCAGGGATGTATTTTTTATTTTGTTTTATAAATCGATGGTAAAAGATGGAATATTCATCATTGAGACGGTAAATGGATCCTTTCTTTTTATTGCCAAACGTGACTTCTTCTGTTATAAAACCTGATAACAGCAAGTCATCCATAGCTCTTTGATATGGGCCGCCTGCCAGTACTTTACTTTTATTTATTATTTCTTGTCGGTTCAATCCTGTTCTGGATGTTGCCAGCGTTGTGACTATCATTTCGTGATCTTGTGGATTGTCATACAGCGCTTTGTAAAGATTGTCATATTCTGATTTGAGTATTCCATCATCCTGAAAACACATGCGTTCTGCTGCCACAGCGATACTTTCTCCACGGCGTATATCGTTGAGATAATAGGGGATTCCGCCCATGATCATATATGTTTCTATCACTTGTTGGTTGGTCATGTGTATTCCTTTATGATGCAGGAATGCTTTGGTCTCTTGTATGGTAAACGGTTTTAATCTTATAATATCTGTCAGTCTATTGTGCAATCCTCCTTTGTCTCGTATTATCTTTTTTGTGATCCATGATGTTGATGACCCACAAACAACTAGTATATAGTTACTTTCTTTTGATAAAAATCATTCCATAGGTGTGCTAATAATTGAAGGAAACTCGATTTTATGGTATTTACCCAAGGTAACTCATCAATAAATATGACATGCTTCTTTTTTTGCTTAACGTCATAAGATAATTTTTAAGGAGCATGAAGGCGTCTTGCCAGTTTTTGGAGTGGTGATCAACGTGGATTTACTATAGAACATTAACTTTTGGGCAAAATTTACCAACTGTTCATTCAAGGTGCCATTCTGGATTCCGGTCAGTCTAAAACATAAATGTGATTCATAGACTGTGTCGATCATAAAAGTTTTCCTACTCTTCTTCTTCCTGTGATTGCAATAAATTCAGATTTATTGGATTTTAAGTGTTCGTTAAGTCTAAGGACTATGCTTTCTCTAGCGATCATGTCATCATATTTTTGCTATAAAATAGTTTGCAAATATATGGTTATATTTGTATTTATCGTATAAAATACTGCACATAAATACAAGTATAATTTTCTATACTTGTATTTATGTTGTTAAAATAGCATGATTAGTACAAATATAAAATTTTAAACTTGTACTAATCGCGTGTAAATGTATGGATAAATACCAGTATGTGGCTAGTCAATTGATAACTTAGTTTACCAAGAGTATTCAACTTGGCGAAATTCTTCCAAATGAATTTGGAAGTCCATTATACACTCATCCTATATACTCCACACTCTCCACCCAATGTACCGCTTTCCGACCAGCAAAATCATGGATCTGGTGACGACAAGAAAATCCATTGGCTACCACCAAGGTGTTTTCGTCTGTCTTGTTGATAGTAGGAATTAAGACGAGCTCTGAGATTTTTTTGGATACGTCATAATGTTCTGTTTCATAGCCGAAGGAGCCAGCCATGCCGCAACAACCACTATCAGGTTCGTTGCAATGAGTATCTGTAGACTGATATATGGACTTCATGCCACTAGTACCAAATGACGCTTTTTGATGGCAATGACCGTGTAGTAAGATTTCCTTGGACTTGGCCATAAATTTACCTTTGAGTTGTCCTGAAGATAAGGCATCAGCTAAGAAAACATCGATGGCCATTACATTCGACTTTAGTGCTTCTGAAAGTGTGATATCTTCTATCAAATCTGGAAGATCATCTATAAGTGCAGATGTACAAGACGGCTCACAAACGACAACTTTTACACCTTGGGAAATGAATGGCATGAGTTTTTCTGCTACTCTAGTACCATCTGTTTTGGCTTCTTTTAGAAAACCATTGGATATTCTGGGGCGCTGACAGCAACCTACAGATGACAGCAACACTTCATAGCCAGAATCGGTGAGCAGTTTGATGGCCGCTTTTCCTACTTGCGGCTCGTGATAATTGATATAAGTATCGGCAAAAAGGGCTACTTTGTTTTTACTTCCGCTAGACTTATAATTGTTTTTGTACCAAGTCTCCAATGATTCATTAGCATAAGATGGTAGCGTACGACGACGATCTACCTTAAGTATTTTTTCTGCGGCGTATTTGAAGATGGAAGTTCCTTGTACAAAATTAACAAATGGTGCTTTCCATCCTGCCATTTTGGGCACCATATTTAAATTGGCGCTGATGGCTTTTTCACGAAAAGTGATGTTGCCTTCGTCATACTTTTTCTGGAGCACTTCACTTTTGAGTTTGGCCATATCTACATTAGACGGACATTCTGATTTGCAAGCTTTACAGGAGAGACAAAGGTCGAGCGTTTCTAATACTTTTGGGTCAGTGAGTCCTTCAAAACCCAACTGTCCTGAGATAGCCAATCTCAATGCATTGGCTCTGCCACGTGTGGAAGCATCTTCGTCAGCAGTACCTTTAAAACTCGGACACATGGTGCCGCCTATATGATTGCGACAAGCACCTACGCCCGAACAGTTGTGGACCAGTGCTTCGAAAGAGTGATCTTTTCGGTATTTATAGACAAAATTGTATTGGTTATCTTTGTAATCTGCTCCATATCTCAGATGTCGGTCCATAGGTGGCACGTCGATGATGATGCCTGGATTTAGTAGATATTTAGGATCAAATATTGTCTTTACATCCATGAGACATTGATTCACTTCATCACCAAAAAAATCTCTCAATCTGTGACCACGATTACGCCCGTCACCATGTTCTCCTGACCAAGCTCCATTGTATTTTTTGACCAAGTGGAAGACTTCGTCAGAAATGGTTTTCATAAGGTCGATGTCAGACTGTTCCGTCATATCTAGTGACGGCCTCACGTGTAGCACGCCTACACTCGCATGTGCATAAAGGATGGTTTCGACACCATGTTTTTGGCAAAGATCGAGTACATTTTGTATGTAATCTGCCAAATACTCTAATGGTATAGCTTGATCTTCTATAAAAGGAATGGGTTTTCTACCTGAAGGATCACCCATCAGCAAACCAAGTCCATTTTTTCGCAATGCCCACGAATCATCCAATTCAGCAGCAGTGCGAAGGATAGGGTAGGCGTAGGCTGTACTATTATTTTGTAACCACAAAGAGAAGTCATCGATTCTTTGGTCCAGTTCATCTTGCGACAAGCAGAAAAACTCTACCGAAAGGGTAGCCTGTGGCGCACCGATGATTAAGCGTTGATGCAGACTTTTAGTCATATTGTTTTTGACACTTTGCTCGAAGACATTGAAGTCAAGCATTTCTATGGCAGCAGGATCGAAGGCAATCATCTGATATACTTCTCTGATCGCACGCATTCTGTCATCGTAATGCACGGTGAAGGCTGCTTTATATTGGGGTATAGGTTCGAGATTGACTTTGGCTTCCAAAATGATGCCCAGACTACCTTCTGAGCCAGCCAATATTTTAGCCAGATTCCAGCGATCTGTGTGAATAAATTCGTCGAGTGGATATCCGTTGACGCGGCGCATCACCTTGGGATATGCCGCTTCGATGTCAGCAGCATGTTCAAAAATGATTTTCCTGAACGACCTGTATATTTCTCCTTCTCTGTCTGTTTGTTGACATTTGGCTTCGTATGCTTCTGCGGTTAGCTCACCCAATTGCAATAGGGTTCCGTCCATGAGCAAAACTTTGAGACCTAAAACATGATCTATGGTTTTGCCATATTTGATACTTTTAGTTCCTGATGAGTTATTGGCAATCATGCCACCTATTGTCGCACGGCTTGTAGTTGCAGGGTCAGGTGCAAAATGCAAACCATGACCTTTGACTGCAGCATTGAGTTGATCGCGGACTACACCTGGATGGACAATGGCGTATCGTTCAACGGGATTAATGGCCAATATCTTATCAAAATATTTGGTAAAATCAATGATCAGCGCTTGATTCGTGGTTTGACCTGCGAGACTGGTAGCACTACCTCGTGGCATCACTGGGATATTGTATTTATTGGCTATCTGAATGATTTTTACAAGGTCGCTTTCATTAGATGGAATGGCTACGGCTAGTGGTTGCAATTGGTATAAGGATGCATCCGTAGCATACAATCCGAGCGAAAGGTCATCGGTTTTGATCTCTGATGTCGTAATGGATTGTAATTCCTGAATAAATATTTGAAAATCTTTGGGTAATTGTACGGTCGCCATATTATTTGCTATTCTTGGTTCAAAGGTATTAAAAAGGCTCGATTGTTATATATCCGGATATTTATTATTATTAATATTTGTACCAAGAAATGTATAGGTGGGGAAAATTTTAAATAAAAATAATAAAATATCGGATAAAATTAATATCTTTGTATCCGATATTATAATCATTATGAATCCTGTAATTTTAAAAAACGAAGATGGCATTTCTGATTTACTAGAAAGAGTACTCAATAAAAAAGCACTTTTGGATGATTCTAGGCCGTTGCCTGCTTCTGCTATTAATAGAGTGCAGCAAGATTTGGCTCTAGAATGGACTTATAATTCTAATAGTATTGAAGGCAATAGTCTAACTTTGGCTGAGACACGTGTCATCTTACAAGATGGACTGACTATAGGTGGTAAGTCACTTCGGGAGCATTTTGAAGCTATAAATCATGACAAGGCAATTTCATTTTTGGAAGAATTAGTAAGTAAGTCTTATGATCTACGGGCGATAGACATTTTGAGTATCCATGAGATGGTAATGAAAAACATTGATGACCAATTTGCAGGACGCATCAGAAATGGTATGGTTCGTATCGTTGGGGCTAATTTTACACCACCTGGACCTGAAAAGGTAGCTGATTTGTTGGATGTATTGATAAATCAAGTCAATACAAATACTGAAAAGTGGGATTTGCCCTTTTTAATTACTTATTTTCACCATAAATTAGTTTGGATTCACCCATTTTTTGATGGCAACGGACGTACAGGTAGATTGGCTATGAATCTTTTATTGATGAAACATGGCTTTCCACCAGCTATTATTCTTAAAAATGATCGAAAAAAATATTATACAGCATTAAACTTAGCCAATAAAGGAGATTATGAAAAGTTGTATTTATTAGTACTCCAGGCCATAGAGAGATCTTTAAACATGTACATTCAGATCATTCCAAAAGAATATAGAATATTTGAACCAATAGCTCTAATTGCTAATGATCCAGAAGTACCCTATGGTATGGAGTATATCAGTCTATTAGCTAGGACTGGTAAAATAGATGCCCATAAAGAAGGAAGAAATTGGGTCACCACTAAAGAAGCAGTGATAAAACATAAAGAGTCCAAACATTAGTATTTTAAAAAAAGGATTATATAAATTAGTTTTATAATTAACTGGAGTATTTATTTTTTCTTACATTTTCAAAATGTTTATATTTTTGCTTCTCAAAATACCTTAAGCATAAAAATAGCACTTCATGACACTCAACGAACAGCTTGCCAAACAACTAAAAGATCTTTTCCTCACAGGTCAATGGATCGGAACAAACCTAAATCTGAAAGCCCAACTTGATGATGTGAATTTAGAAATGGCCAACACTAGGTATGAATCTTTAAACACCATAGCTCTTTTAGCTTTTCATATTAACTATTATTTGGAAGGTGTTATCAATGTATTTAAAGGTGGTACATTGGATATCAAAGATAAATACAGTTATGATATGCCGCCAATATCATCAGAAGAAGAGTGGAAAACCATGCGCGATAATATTTACAGAAATGCTGAGTATTTTGTGTATTTGGTAGAGCTAATGCCTACTTCTAAACTAAATGACCCATTTACAGATGAAAAGTATGGTACTTATTTTAAAAATCTAATAGGTATGTTGGAGCATAGTTATTATCATTTAGGTCAGATTGTTTTGATTAAAAAGTTACTAAAAGGTAAGTAAATACTTTTACATAAAAGCATGTCTAGGCTATCGTTTTGAAAATAAATATAAAAATATTATATGCAATTTATTGCAATATTCAAAATAAATATCATATTTGTTGCTTCGTAGTACTTTGGATTTAAGTACTTTTTAGATATTTTTTTTTACAATCAAAACTTTACTTAAGATGCGACATTTAATTTTATTGTTTGTTACAGTTTATTCACTTGCACTGAATGCACAAAATATTTCAGGCATTGTTACTGATAATACAAACACACCTCTTATAGGAGTGAGTATTATAGAAAAAGGTACCACCAATGGTGTAATTACGGACATTGACGGTGCTTACTCTATCAATATTACGACAAAAAGCCCAATATTGATATTCAGTTATACTGGGCATAAAAGTATAGAAAGATCTGTAGAAGGCATCTCAGAATTAAATGTGGTGCTAGAAGAAGGGATTTTATTGGGCGAAGTGCAAGTAGTGGGATCTCGTTCTTACAATCGTAGTGCTACTAATTCTCCAGTAGCTATTGATGTCATAGAGGTAGCCAATCTTGCCAATAGCACGGGAAGAGTTGAAGTCAATCAAATACTTCAATTTAATGCACCTTCATTTAATGCTACGAAGCAATCGGGCTCAGACGGAGCAGACCACGTCGATCCAGCATCATTGAGAGGATTAGGGCCAGACCAGACGCTTGTTTTGATTAATGGTAAAAGAAGACACCAATCATCTTTGGTCAATATATTTGGTACTCGCGGTCGTGGAAATACAGGGACAGACCTTAATGCCATACCTGCAGCTGCAATCAAGAGAATAGAAATACTCAGGGATGGCGCATCTGCACAATATGGATCTGATGCCATAGCCGGTGTGATCAATGTTGTGTTAAAAGATAAAACACCTGGACTGTCAGGTGGTGTGACTTATGGTGCTTACAGCACAGCTGTGGGCGGAGATTATGCAGAGAAATCTGGCGAAGATATCTATAATGTCAATGGCAAAAACAGATCTTTAGACCCTGATGGCGACAAAAGTTATGATGGCAATACGACAAGAGTAGATTTGAATTATGGAATAAGTTTGGGTGATAAAGGTGGATTTGCCAATTTTACTGCAGAATATCTCACTAAAGATAGAACGCTACGGCCTGGATATTCTTGGAGGAAAGGTTATGGCTCAGCTGCTGTGGACCAGTTTCAGTTTTTTGTAAATAGTGCCATGCCATTAGGAGATAAGTCCGAACTATACATCTTTGGTGGACGAGGCAATCGAGATACTGGTGCTTTTGCTTTTTCTCGATCAGAGCCATCTGAAGACGAACCTAGATCAGTACCTTCCCTTTATCCGAATGGGTTTACACCAAGGATAACTTCAAATATCATTGATAATTCATTTACTGGCGGCATTCGACATGAGCTTTCTAATGGTTGGCAGGCGGATTTCAGTCATAGCTATGGGCTGAATGATTTTCATTACCTTATCAAAAATACCAATAATGCTTCTTTGGGTTCAGCATCACCTACGGAATTTGATGCAGGAGGACATAACTTAGCTATGAATGTGACGGGTCTTAATTTTTCAAAGTACTATAAAAGGATAGCTTCAGGGCTAAATTTGGCCTTTGGTACGGAATATAGGACAGAAAATTTTCAAATCTATGCGGGAGAGGTTGGTTCTTATGCAACGTATGATATCAATGGATTGCCGATCACAAATCCAGCTATACAAACACCTTTTGTTAATCAGTTTGGCATAGAACCAGGTGGTGGATCTCAAGGTTTTCCTGGATATAGCCCAGCCAATGCAGTAGATAAATCCAGATCTAATATTGGATTTTATGGAGACGCAGAACTCAATATAACAAACAAATTTTTGCTTTCTGGAGCACTCAGGTATGAAAATTATAGTGATTTTGGCAACACACTTAATTATAAATTGGCAAGTAGATATAATATTTTTGATGATTTGGCCATTAGGGCTTCGGTTTCTTCAGGATTTAGAGCTCCGTCTTTGGCACAGATTCATTACAATCTGATTTTTACTAATATCATCGCCGGACGATCACTTCAAACATTGCTTGCATCCAATACAAGTACAGTTGCTAAAGCATTCGGTATCAATCGCCTACAAGAAGAAAAAGCCAATAATTTTTCAGCAGGTTTGACATATAAAAAGGGGAATTTTACAGCTACCATAGATGGATACATGATAGATGTAAAAGATAGGATTATCCTCACAGATGTTTTTGATGTATCGACTTTGAATGTAGGTGCGGAAGCAGCACAGTTTTTTGCCAATGGTGTGGATACAAAAACTACGGGTGTGGATATTATCTTAAATTACAAGCATTACTTAAATAAAAAATCTAATATCTCAGGTGGAATTGCTGCCAATTTTAATAATACAGAAATTATAAACATCAATGCAGGAACACTCAATCCTTTTACATTTTTTGGTCCTTTTTCACAAGCATATTTGCAAGCAGCGGCACCTGATTACAAAGTAGGCGCTAATGTTATATTTCAGGCAGGAAGATTTGAAGCTATGTTAGTTTATACCCAATTTAGTCAGGTACAAATTCAAGATTTCCAATGGGTGGACTCACCAGCTACCAATCAAAGTGAAGCAGATGAATTATACAAAGTAGCCACTGATACTTATGCAGCTTCGGGAACATTGGATTTATCTGCCAGTTTTGCGGTATCAGACCGTTTTAAAGTGACGCTAGGAGGCAATAATATACTTAATAAGTACCCAACACCACAGTTTGATGGATGGACCGATCAAGGTGGTTTTAATGATTCTGTTCAGATGGGATCAGATGGCAGATATTTATTTGCAAGATTGGGATTTAACTTTTAGTTTTTTACATGCACTTGCTTAACAATATTCATCCGAAGCATTATCTTTTGGAATGCTTCGGGTGCATATTATTGGCAAAGAATGAGTTAACTAAACGATGTGCTTCTTTTTAAGTTAGGTGCTGCTGACCGCTACTTATTTATTAAACCAACTTTCAGGATTCATTTTTGTTTTATCCTTCCACAATTCAAAATGTAATTCTGCTTTGCCATCTTCAGATGTTATCACATTTCCAATGGTTTGCCCTCTCTTTATTTTTTGCCCTTTTGAGACAGTCACATTATCTAGTTTTGAATACACAGTGTAATAACTTCCGTGTTTCATAATGATCATATTTTTAAATCCAGGTATATTAGTTACTCCTACTACTTCGCCGTCATATACACATGTGACATTGTCACCACTTGGTAAGGTGAAATCCACTCCATTATTCGAAATTTCTACATTTTTAATAGTGGGATGAGGATGAGTGCCGAATCTAGCTGTGATTTTGCCTTTGGATACAGGATAGCTAAGGGCACCTTTGTTTTTTGCAAAACCAGAATTGTCAATTTCTTTCTTTTTGACCATGGCGACATCTTCTTTTTCTTTCACTTTGGCCTTTTCAAGTTCGGCTATGATAATTTTCTCAATGGCTTTATTTAGGTTTTCTCTTTCTTGTTGACGCTTTTTGAGATTGTCTTGAAGTTTGTGTTCTTCTTTAGATAGTTTTTTGATGATAGCATCCTTTTCTTTTTGTTCCAGTTCCAATGTTTTTATATTAGTCGTTGTTTGACTTAGTACAGCAATGTTTTTTTCTTTTGTTTTTTCAATTTCTATATTTTTATCCTTGATCTCACCAGTGATAAGTTGTATTTCTTCCAACTTTTGTTTAGTAAATTGATCAAATTGATGTATGTATCTCCACCGGACCATTAGATTGTTTAAGTTATCAGCGGAAAGTAAATATGACCATTTTGAGTTCGACACTTTTTTTAAGTAACTTCTCCTTAATATTGTACTATATTGGGTTTTTAAAGCCTCATGTTTTCGTTTTAATTCTTCTATTTTTGTTTCGTTTTCAGTGATAAGTTTTTCATTGATATTGACTTCAGTCTTCAAATTGCTTATTAGCTTCTTCCGACTATCTACTTGCCGCTCTAGTGCTTTAAATTGCTCTAAACTTTTTTCTTTATTCTTCTTCGTACTTTCTAGTGCTTTTGATGTTTTTTCTATGTCTTTAATGATTTGCAAGCGCTGTTTTTCCAACTCTTGTCGAGATTGGGCCGATACCAATAAAGAACTTGTGCTCAAATATATTAGTATGATAAATCTGCTAATTGATTTTTTCATATCTCATCGGTATTGAAAATTTTATATCTAATGGTACATTTATATCTATAAAGGAAAGTTGCATTTCTATGGTAGCCTGCTCATCATTGGTGTAGGGAAATTGAAATTTTCTATAGTAAGGTATATTTCCATACCCTTTCATTTTCCTATAATCACCATATTCAGCAATTGCTATACGGTTCATATTATCGGTTATTTTCATTTTCTCTAATTGTAAGTTATACCCATTGACATAATACTCAAGTAAGATATCATCTACTTTTCCTTGGACGATATAATAAATGGAATCCTTTATCATATTGGTTTTTGATGGGTCAAGTAACAGAATATTTCCAAACATCAATTGTTGTAAATCTTCAAAATTGGCTGATATTGACGCTATTTGTTTGATTTGGTCAATTGGTCCAGACTCATAAGCGGCTTCTAAACGATAGAGAACAGTATAAGAATCTTTTTCAATAAACACACGGGCAGCTTCAATGCCAAATTTTTTTACAGCTATTAATATAGCACTATCTTTTTTCATTTGAACAATCATAGTTCCTGATATATTTTCATCAGGAGACTCAAGTATTGTACTTATTTTGGCGCTAAACCAATCAAAATCTATATTTCTAGATGCCAAAATTTGTAGTATATCTTCCTTCGATCTTTCAGGTATTGGTTTTAGCTTTTTAGTGGCTGTACAAGAAATAGAAAATACCAATATAATATAAATTATTAACCGCATCAATTAGCTTTTATTTTGTTAATTTTATGCTCAATGCGTTTCATTTTCCCGCCCAGTATAACAGCTTTTTGAAAGAATTGCAAGGCACTTTTCGGATCATTTTTCGCTAAGGCAATGTCGCCCTTTAGTTCTACAGCATCAGCATTTTTATCTCCACTTATACTTATAGCTTTGTCGGCCCATTCACTAGCCTTAATATAGTCTTTTTGATTGAATGCCAATTGACTTTTAAGAGATGAAACAATGCTTTCAATAGTAGGATTTCCTGCTGAGATCAAAATAGCTTCATCCAATAATGAAATAATATTTTTGGTATCTTCAGTATATACTAATGCTTTGGCACTAAAATAATATGATATAGCTTGGTTTGGGAAGTAGTCCATTGCTTCTGTGGCTACCTCATGGAGACGTGAATAATTTTCAACATCATCCAGGCAATACATTAATTGCTCCCAAACTAGAAAAATCTTCTTATTCAAAGACAAGGTTTTTTCATATTGCCTTATCGCTGCGTTTTTGTTTCCTTGATTTTTTAAAATATCTGCATAGATGGCATGAGCTTTTGCTTCATTTGGGTGAAGTATCACTAGGTTGTCACATAATTGTGCTAATTGATTACCCAAAATGGTGTCACCTTTGGCTGCATGTTGTTGCACGAAAGGTAAAAGTTCTTTTATTTTAGTATCTAATGGAATATCTGCATTATTAATTAATGGATGTAATGTTACCAAATATTCATTGGAGTTTATATTTTTTTTCTTTAATAAAATGATACCTAGTTTTGCATCAGTATCAGAAGGATCTATTCCCAAAATCTGGCGTAAAAATGGTTCGGTTTCTGATACTTTGTCATTGGCGTGAAGCATATTTACAATTAATCTTAAGTATTTAGTATCACTTGGAAACTTATTAGCTAGGGCGCTTAGAACACTGACCGCTTCATTAATTCGTCCAGCATTGTCAAGGATTTCTGCTTTTTTTAGTATATTGGAAGTACTCCATCCTATGTTTTCTTCCTTATTATCCAATGTACTCAACGCACCATTTAAGTCATTCTGCTTTATTTGAAATTCTATTGTTTTATTATAAAATTCACTATTTTTTGGTTGTAGTTCTGATAAAAATTTTAAAGTCTTGATAGCATCATCTATTCTACCCACTGCTTTAAGATAATCCACTTCAAAGCTTCTAAACCAAACATTATCAGGTGCCATTTTGATAGCAGATGCTAAATTTGACTCCGTAAGATTGTAATCTTTGATTTCGAAATGCAGCCTAGCTAGTTCAAAATATATCGTAGCATTGGTAGGTGCTTCTCGTCTTATACTATCCAAAAGCTTGATAGCTTCAGAAGTTTTGTTAGCTGCTTGCAGAAGTTTTACTTTTACAAAACGATCTTGAATCTTAAATTCACTCTCTGTCTTGCGTGTATCCTCTTGAGCCATGATATAACTAAAGAAAAAAAGACAAATATAGGTGATAGTATATTTATAACTTATTGGATGCATTATGATCATTTTATACAGTTCATAAACTACAAACGTACAAAGATGGTTCAAAGGTACGCAATGAATGATATTATTATTAAAATTTCAATGATGATGAAAAAAAAATATCACATTATTTTAATAATAGTCCGAACTTATGAAATTAAAATAGTACTAATTTTTAATTGTCTAAAGTATCTAGCTAGGCACTAATACATATGAGCCACATAAAAAATATCGGATTACACTTGATTGAAAACCACGTAATTAGTTAAATAAAATCTACCAATAAATAAATGATGTTTCTTATTATTCTATCACTGAAATCTTAAGCATGTTTGTTCTGAATCTTTTGTAAAGTGGCATACTTCCAGTGTTAACCACGATGTCACCTGTTTCTACGACTCCTTCTTCTTTTAGTATTTGATTGACATCTTCTATGGTTTCGTCTGTGGTAGTAAACTTGGTATAAAGATAACATTTTACGCCCCAAACCATACTTAATGTACTCAACATGTGTGGTTTATCAGAAAATATGTGGATATCTGGTTTTGCTCTATAAGAGGAAATTTTGAATGCAGTATAACCATTGACAGTGAGGCCTAAAATAGCTTTTGCATTGACTTCTTCAGCGATTCTTGGAGCGTTAAGACACAATACATCCGAAAGGAAAGTTTCTGTATCTGGGTCTGGCTGTGATCTTTTACCCATCATGTGGTAACTTTCTTCTGCTTCACCTATGATTCGTCTCATAGCTTCAACAACCAATGCTGGATGATTGCCCACTGATGTCTCACCACTCAACATCACTGCATCTGTACCATCCAATACTGCGTTGGCAACATCTGTAACTTCGGCGCGGCTTGGAGATGGATTAGTAATCATACTTTCCATCATTTGAGTAGCGACAATGACGGGTTTGGATTTTTGAATACATCTATTGATGATCATCTTTTGTAAGCCTGGTAGTTTTTCGATAGGCACTTCGACACCTAAGTCACCTCGAGCGATCATGATGGCATCAGATACTTTGATGATTTCTTTGATGTTTTTGATGGCCTCAGGTTTTTCTATTTTCGCTACCACCTTTGCAAAATGTTTGCTAGCCTTTATTTTTCTTTGTAAGTCTTTGACATCTTTGGCTTGCCTTACAAATGATAAAGCTATCCAGTTTACGGGTTGTGTAAGGATATACTCTAAGTCTTCAAGATCTTTTTCTGTCAAGGAAGGTTGTGTGACAATAGTGTCAGGGAGGTTTACTCCTTTATTGGAAGATAATACATTTCCAAACATCACCATTAACTTTACTTCATTGACACCATTGGTTGACACGACTTCTAAAACAATTTTACCATCATCCACCAATACTTTTTCGCCAACTTTTACGTCGTGGGCAAAGAGATCATAACTCATGTATATTTTCTCTTTCGTGCCTATACATTCTTCATTGACAAAAGTCAGGATGTCTCCTTGGTTTATTTCGATAGCATTATTTTCAATTTTACCTACTCGCAGTTTGGGGCCTTGAAGATCTGCCAATATTCCTACATGGACATTATATTTTTCATTTATTTCGAGAATATTGTCGATGACTTGCTGATGTTGAGAATGTGCGCCATGAGAAAAATTAAGTCTAAATACATTTACGCCTGCTTTTACCAAATCCAATAATGCTTCTATACTGCTTGATGCTGGGCCTATAGTGGCTAATATTTTAGTTTTCTGATGATTGTTGACGTGAATCAATGCTGCCATATTTTGAATTTTTTTTAGGAAGGTGCGAAGATAGTGTATTTTTAACAATAATATCCAAATTTGCTAATTCTAAAAGATTACAGAGGTCATTATTCTCAAAATAAATAATACATTTTTTAAGGCTTGACTTATCGTTTCTCTATGCTTTTGCAAGAATAAGCAAATCTTTAATTTGAATTAAATGGTTGTTTTGGAGCGATGTGTCGATATAATGGTTATGTTTGTCCATGCTAATTACTTTTTCATCGTTAATGATTCTTTTTAATGAATTTATTTTACTTTCATTATGTTATGTTTATATACGTTAAATCAAACAATTTTAAACTATGACTGATTTTCTTGAGTATGCAGATATTTATTTAAAGACCTTTTGGTATATAGCTTTGCCTGTTTCTTTAATATTTTTGATTCAAGCTATTATCACATTTTCAGGGATAAGTTCTGATATAGATACTGACTCAGAAGTACACTTGGATGGAGATGGTTTGTTTGAATATTTTACGGTGCGCAATGCAATAAATTTTCTGCTTGGTTTTAGCTGGGGAGGTATATGTTTTTATCCACACATCTCCAATAAATTGTTACTAGTTTTCTTTGCAGTACTTTCAGGATTGGTCTTTTTTATTGCATTTTTTCACATAATCCAACAGATTAAAAAACTAGAAGAAAATAATAGTTTTAATCCATTAAACACCATTGGTAAAGAAGGTGAAGTTTATTTGAAGATACCAGCTAATGGTAAAGGTAAGGTGCAGGTTAGTCACAATGGCTCTGTGCACGAATTGGAAGCAATATCAGATAGTCTATTGATGGAGACAGGTACGAAGGTGACTATAGTTGATGTTTTAGAAAACAATATATTATTGGTAAAACCTTTGGTTTGAACTTTAAATCTATTTTTATTTGGGTGAATAGTATTGTATATTAGCCTTTTTACTCAAGTAAGTATTAGTTTTTATTTATAATTTTTTTTGAACCTTTAGCATTATTTTTAACCAACAAAACAAATTTATTTTATGAATGAACTGAGTAGTTTTCCGACAACTTTAATTTTGATCTTGGTATTTGTGATCATGTTTGTCATTATATCGTTGGCATTGATTTCAAGATACAAACGCTGCCCATCTGATAAGATATTGGTAGTTTTCGGACGCACAGGTGGCACATCAGCTAAGTGTATTCATGGTGGTGGAGCATTTATTTGGCCTGTTATCCAAGATTATGCGTACCTTGATCTCAAGCCCATCTCTATTGAAGCAAATCTTACTAACGCACTTAGTAGGCAAAATATCAGAGTCGATGTACCATGCAGGTTTACCATAGCCATCTCTACGGAAGCAGACAGTATGAATAATGCCGCAGAAAGACTTTTGGGACTTAAACATGAACAAATACAAGAATTGTCAAAAGACATATTGTTTGGGCAACTTCGATTAGTCATAGCTACTATGTCAATAGAAGAAATTAACTCAGACAGGGACAAGTTTTTAGACAATATATCTAAAAACGTGGATAACGAACTTAAAAAAATTGGCCTGAAACTTATCAATGTTAACGTCACAGACATAAAGGATGAATCAGGTTATATAGAAGCCTTAGGCAAAGAAGCAGCCGCAAAAGCTATCAATGAAGCTAAAATAAGTGTAGCCGAACAAGAAAAAATAGGAGAGACAGGTAAGGCAATGGCTGACCGAGAGCGCGATATCTCAATAGCTGAGACACATAGAGATAGAGACGTAAGAGAAAAGGAGGCAGAATCTAACCGGATTGCCATTACAGCCGAGAAGGTACAACAAGCAAAAGCTTTGGAAGAAGCTTATTCAGCTGAGCAAAAAGCTGAGTTGGCCAGATCTGAAAGAGAGCGTTCTAGCCAAATAGCCAATGTGGTGATACCAGCAGAAATTGCCAAGCAAAGAGCTATTATAGATGCACAAGCTGAAGCAGAGCGGATCAGAGTAAATGCGAAAGGGGAAGCTGATGCTATTTTTGCAAAAATGGAAGCAGAAGCTAAAGGATTGTACGAAATTTTAACTAAGCAAGCCGAAGGGTATGAAAGAGTAGTAAAAGCAGCAGGTGGAGATCCATCACAAGCATTCCAGTTGCTACTGATTGAGAAGCTTCCAGAATTGGTCAAAACACAAGTAGAAGCAGTTAAAAATATCAAAATCGACAAAATCACAGTTTGGGATGGTGGTAGTAATAATAACGATAATGGTAATAATGCCACTGCCAATTTTGTTTCAGGAATGATGAAAACGGTTCCACCACTCAATGATCTTTTCAATATGGCAGGGCTAAATCTACCATCTTATCTTAAAGGTCCGGACACAAAGGAAGTACCACCATCTATCGAGACTAATGGGGACACAAATAAATAGAAAAATCAAAAAGCCGAATTGAAAACATCAATCGGCTTTTTGTTCTATAAATAAGTAAGTTATGTATGCATTATTTGTTAATGTGAATTTTTATTAAGAAAAAAGGACTAATTTTTTTAAAAATTCTTTGTAAAATAAAAATAAAGCTTACCTTTGCGTCGCTTTTGAAAGATAGGCACTGTAAAAGGAGATCTGGTAGCTCAGCTGGTAGAGCAATACACTTTTAATGTATGGGCCCTGGGTTCGAATCCCAGCCAGATCACAAATCATAACGCCAAACAAGAATAATTTTCAATAAATTTCTTGTTTGGCGTTTGTTTTTCAGGGAGTTATGAAAAAAACTCTGCATAAAATCCCTGAAATGAAACTAAATTATATGCGACAAAATAACTATCAAAGTCGCAAATGCACATTATTAGACACCAAATAGATAGTTCAGCCCCCTAAGATTCGGACAAAATTATAAATGACTTACTGATATCAAATATTCCATAATTTAGAGTTCGTTCTGTCTAAAATTTTTCAACAGCTTATCATCCTGCATTTGATCCAGTCATTGGCAATTTTTTCAGGTTAGTTTTAATTGAAACTAAGTGAGCAGATTGTCGATAAGTTTAATTCTTTGTTTGTCTTTTTCTCTTCCAAAGAGCTGGAGAATTCTCTTTTGTTCATTTAAAGTTGGAAATTTTATTTCAACATTTCCAACCAAAATAGATTCGGTTGTGGCGATTTCAAGGCGTTGCCAACGCTCTTTATTGAAAACTTTTAGATCTCCCATTATTTCTATATCCAAAACTGAGAATTTATACCTTGCAAATTTTGAAGAAAATAGTCTATTATCTGAAGTAATATGTGCCTTAAGCAACTTATTATGCCACTCTTCTTTTAAGAATTCTGCATCTCTTTCGCTCACTAATATATCTAAATCATACATTTTGTCTAGTTCAATTCCAGTTAAAGCGAGCGCCGATGAACCAATTAAGTAAAAGTTATCATTTAGCTGTAGCAATGATTTAGAAGCTTCATTTAGGGTATAAAATATTTTTTCTACAATAGTCATAAATTTCTTTATTGGGTTTTTCGGAATTCAATTTATTAGATCAAAATTGCTAATCATATTTTAAAACCTGTTTCTATTTTATAATATTTTATTATCCCGAATTCACATTAATAAACCACAAATTTAGGGCAGTATTGTTAGAATTTTTTACAAAGAATGCTATTAAATTTTTAGTTCTCCAATCTCAATACACCTCTAGGGCACACCGCGCTACATATACCACAACCTACACAGGACGCACGTACGATGTCTTCTTGACGTTGTGCGTAAGCTTTGACATCGATACCCATCTCGCAGTAGGTTGAGCAATTGCCACATGAGATGCATTGTCCGCCATTAGTTGTGATACGGAATTTTGACACACGTTTGGCTTCTTTGTTCCATGGAAGTTTGATGGTAAATCTTTGTAATATTCCAAGGTATGCTGCCATCGGACAGCCAAACCTACACCATACTCTGCTACCTAATATTGGATAAAATCCTACACCAACGACTCCAGAAAATGCAGCTCCAATAAAAAATCCATACCAACTACTCAATGTGCCACTATCGATCAAAAATATATTTTTAATACCCGTAAATCTCGCTACTAATACTGCTACCGTCATTAAAGTAACAAAAACCAATACACTATGTATCAACCACCGTTCTATCTTCCATGCTTTGAGTGACTTATCTGACAAATGTCTGAATGGATCGCCTGCTGTCTCTGCCAATCCACCACAACCACAAACCCAAGAACAATACCATCTCTTGCCAAAGAAGTAGGTCAAAACAGGCGTGATGACTAAAAATGAAAGGATGCCCCAAAACAACATAAAATAACCAAATGTGCCCGCTGCCAACATCGCATCTATATTCCAGTCAAAAAAGAAATAATAATTGAGCGGCCAGATATTTTTGAAATCGAAATATGGTTTATTGAGACTTTGCATTATTTCAGGCAGAATAAAAGCGATAGCTGTCTGGAAGAACATGATAGATATCGTTCGATATACCTGATATTTGCTGTGACGATATTTGTATATGAATTTGATACCCATCAACAAGATGGTCAAAGTATAAATGGCGCCATAGACAAACCATTGACTAGCAGGTTTACCTTTCAGGAACATACTCAGCGGATCGAAAAGTGCTACCAACCCTGTATTTTTTACTTCCTCATTTCCCTGACCTAATAAATGCGGGAACCAATAAAGCAGTACATAAAATCCTGTCAAAAATATAGCCAAAACCCATGCGAATTCCTTACGAGAAGTGAGCGATACAAACCAATTGTTATTATTCTTGATACCAGGAAGTGTATCTTTGTATTGATCAAAAGTGTACCAAAGAGATCCTACGGTCACCAATCCTATCGAAGACCAAAGCCACAAGCCTGCATCTTCAGACTTAAAACTCAGCCAAAAAACCATTTGGAGTAATAGGCCAATCCCAACAAGAGACAAAGCCAATTTCTGGCCTACTTTCATGGTTTCAGTATGATGATGGGCTGTGATGGAGATGGATTTGTATGGTTGCATGATTGGAATGTTTGAATTGAATTTTGTTTGTTTTGAAAGTTATTATTAAAACCTGTAATTAAACGATCTGCCCAAACTCAACAAGTTCACTAATTTGCATCAAAAACTCAGGTGCAAAATCAGCTCCATTTTCCCAAGATATGGTGTTTAACTCAATTTTGAACTTTTTGAAATAATTAATATCTTTTAAAGGTTGATAAATTTCACCATCAAGATGGGGCTCAAGATTCAATATCATTTCAGCATGATTGTTAAATCTAACATAAACCTTGTAATCACTAATGTATTTTGCATTTACTACTTCTAAAATCATGTCAATGGATTTATTTTAAGTAAGGGTTCTATATTCTTAGCAGTTTTCAGGTCATCATTAAGTTCCAATTAGATGTGGTACGACGCCACCGAGGTGTCCGACATCTAAAGAAATTTTGTATTCATCAAACCATCTATGAAAATGTGGTGGATTGTGTTCGTTATAATTTATAAAAACGATTATTCCAAAAAATCTACTAATTTCAGGCATGGCTTTTCAGTGTTTCATTGACCAATTTGTCAAATTCATTCCTGGTAAAAGAAACTTTATGCCCTTCATCCACGGCACGAGCGGCTTTCTCAAGCCTATGAAAATATTCTTCTTTGGTTTCATTGTTAACCAGACGAGTATCATTACTTTTACATTGCATACTTTATGATTTTTTGATTACTTTCAATAATGAAACCTACATTTAACAATTAAAATTCTATCGTCATAGACTTTATAAACCAATCGATGTTCATCATTAATCCTTCGTGATATCAGCCCAGTAAGATTGCCTTTGAGATACTCCATTTTGCCAATACCGCTAAATGGATCTCGAAGAACTTCATTTACTATTTTATTAACTCTTTTTAGCATTGCTTTGTCATTAAGTTGCCAATACAAGTATTCATTCCACCCATCTGTATCCCAACTTAAATACCTTTTCATTCTTCGATCAAGTCTTTAACGATAAATTCTCCCTTTTTATCTCTCTCAATAGCTGCTTCAAGGCTTTTCCTATTGGCTTCAGTCGAAAGTAAATAAAGTGTCTCTTGCCAACTATTATACTCATCCAAAGATAGTATGACTGCATTAGAATCTCCACGATTGACTACATATATCTCTTGATCTTCCGATACTCTATCTAAAACTTCTTTTAGATTATTTCTCAAAATTGAATAATTGATTACTTCCATGATGTCTTATTTTAGTACTTATTAACGTACGCAATTCTATTTAAGTTCATTGTTATACTTAATTTATCAACCAAATAAAAAATTTTCCACCAAACTCAGTTTCCTCTTAGATTTAAGCTTTAGAGACTTCCCATTCTTTTGATTATACATATTCACAAAAGCACTTTCATACTCTTCAAAAAACTCTGGATCAAAATTAGCTAATGAAAGATTTTCGATGACCGTTTCGATGTTACTTTTGTCTGCAATCCACTTTTCGCATACAGCGTGTCGATACCTAATACCCATGAGATTAAAACCTGTCACTGCTCCTGACGCTGTATCAAAATTAATACGAATGGCTTTGTTTTCGGTAGGATGTTGCCAATACAGTGATGTGATATGTTCAGGTGTTTTGGCAGGAATATCTCCATAAACTTGATACTCGATATCAAAAAACTTGGCAGAGTTGAACCATATTCCTGGTTCGTATTTTGTGGGCTTATCGCAAATGGTTTGTGCTACGGTTTTCCCCATCATTCTGCCAGTGTACCAAACAGCTTCTATTGGTTTTCTTCCTATATTGGGATGAGAAAGTTCCACACAATCTCCAATGGCATAAACATCTTTCGATGATGTCTCTAGGTATTCATCAGCAATGATACCGCGATTTGATGTTATGCCGGAATCTTTTATACATTCTATATTAGGACTTACACCTACGGTCAATCCTACAAATTCACAATTAATTTCTTCACCAGAATTTTTACAAACGATAGATTTTACTTGACCGTCATTGCCTTTTATTTCCAATAATTCTTCTCTTAGTCTTAAGTCTATACCGTTTGCCAAAATATGTTGGTTGATCATTGCTGATTCTTCCTTAGGTAGGACTATATTCCAAAAACTATCTTCGCGAACCAACAATGTGACAGGTATATGTCTGCTATGAAACATCTCAGCCATCTCTATTCCGATCAATCCTCCACCTACTATGACTGCTTTGTTTATTCCTGTTTTTGTTGCTGCTTCCATATTCTCAAGATCCTGCAAATGGTACAATCCTTGCACGCCATTCAAATCCTGTCCAGGCCATCCGAATTTATTGGATTTGGAGCCTGTAGCAATGATGAGTTTGTCGTAGTTTAAACGTTGACCATTATCTAAAAGTATTGACTTGTCTTCAGTATTTATTTTTTTTACCCAAGCCTTTACAATATTAATACGATTTTTCTGCCAAAACCAATCTTCATATAACTTAGTATGTACAAATTTAATATGACCCATATAAATATACATTAATGCAGTACGCGAAAATGGATATTCCGTTTCACCAGATATCATAGTAATCTCATAGTCACTATTTTTTCTGATATATCTTGCCGCTGTTGAGCCAGCTATACCATTGCCTATGATAAGAATATTGGTCATTTTTCGTTTAATTTTGTTTTAACAAATCCTTCACCTTTGCCAATGTCCGCTCTCTTCTAGGAATACTTTCTGCTCTCACATAACCTTGATTGGGATTGCGTTTTACGAAGTCTTGATGATACTCTTCTGCTTCATAAAATTTTTCGAATGGCACAACTTGTGTAGCTATAGGTTTTGAATATTCTTTGGCTAACTCAGCTATTTTTGCTGAAAGAATGGCTTTCTCTGCGTCATTGTTATAAAATGCTATGGTACGATATTGGGCACCTCGATCTGGTCCTTGTCCGTTGACGATCGTAGGGTCTATAGATGCAAAAAATACCCTAACTAGATCTTTATAAGAAATTAAATTAGGATCATAATAAACCTGAAAAGCTTCAGCATGGCTTGTTCTACCACCACCCACAGATTCATACGTTGGGTCGGTTTCTTTTCCTCCTGAATAACCAGAAATAACTTCTTTGACACCTCTGATGCTCTCAAAAATGGTCTCTGTACACCAAAAACATCCACCTGCAAAGGTGGCAATTGATAAGTTGGCATCATTTTTTATCGATTCGACAGTGTTTTTTACTTCTGAATCCAACTTGTTCGTTTTTTGTGCGCAAGCCTGAAGACTCATTCCCATTATGATTATAAAGATTATTCTTATCATATTTTATTAATGTTTAAATTTTTTATTTTATTTACCATTCAATGCCCAATTGTACTCCATATAAGATATTTTTGCATTAGGGTGTACTTTGTTTACCCTGTATTTATTGATAAAGTTAACTATATTTCCAAAATCAACACTATACCAATCAAATATTTTTGATATTGTCATTGTTGAGACTGTCAAATTTTGAAACATTTTATTGTTGATAAAAATCTTTGTTTGACTATCCAATTGTTCATCCAAAGTTTTTCCTACATAAGCAGCATTCAAAAGTGGTGGACATGATTTTGCTCCACAATTTAAGGCAAAATGAATGCGTGCATCTTTGAATTGTGGACGAATGATATCATTTTCTATATTATTTAATGAGTATTTTTTACCACCGATCGTAATCCTTTTCACATCCCACGGTTTGCCACCATCTAGATTCTGAATACTCTTTAGCGGATAGTTTTGGACAAGTAGGTCTATCGTATAAGCATTGTAAGCATTGATCCAAAATGCCAGTTGGTCACTTTTACTCCAACTCTGTGCAACTTTCACTGTAGAAAAAACTTTGGTGATAGCATCCAATTCCTTTTTATTGGTTTTGATGGATTTATAATCTACATCACCCGTAATAGAGACATACTTTTTTAGAAAAGTATCCCAAGACTTATAATCTGGTTGTGCAAGTGCTAAGTTTAAACTTGTAAAAATGAATGTAAAAATGAATATTTTTCTCATTTTGCGATCAGCTGATATTAAGTAAGTAATTAATTGTTTATAATGTCACATAGCGTAACAACTATTAAGATCACTTCTTCTTTTAGGATTAACGAAAATAGGGTTATTTATGTTTCACTTAATTAGAACTAAACATGATATAAGCCAAATTTATATTTTTCTAATCAATGATATGGTATTTCCTATGATATTCAACTCGCCATTATTTAGGATGATTGGGTCACTTGTACCATTTATCTCTGAATGGTCCAAGTTAAGTATGCCATCAATTTTAACAGAAGGCTCAGTCGTACCTGATATATTCAAAATGATATCTTTAAGGCTCAATGTTTTATTGGGAGTTACAATTAAAGCATTATTGGAAGTTGAGTTTATCTCTATGACTGAAGAATTGACTGGATCACCTTGCAGATTTATGTTTTTATTGATTTCTAAAGAATCTGTCAAGTTAATATTTGTAAGAAAATCTATCATATCTCCTTCTTCGATACAAGATAAAATACTTCGCAAAGTACCTGCACCATCATTTGCCGGATTGGTTACTGTGTTGCCTGACTCGACATAAATCGACTTGGTCGCTTGAGAACTACAGTTGACTACATTGTGACTGACTGTAACGGTATAGGAAGTTGAAAGTAATGGTGTGACTTGTTGATTTTGGTCAGTGACACTATTGCTCCACATATAAGAGTAATTTCCTGAAGGTGACGAATATAGATTTACAGTGGTGGTAGGACATATCACATCCTGATCTGCTACTATCGCAGAGGTTGGCAAACAAGAACAGGAACAATTTAATGGTACTGCGTTGCCAAAATTACAGCTTTTATAAGATGAAATTGATGGGAAAGCTATGGCGGGTAAACCAGGGTAAGAGATGGAAATATTCACACTAAAATTTACAACTGCTGGCCCACCATTACAACAAGAACTGGTAGCTTGGTCGTACAACAAGACCAAAAAGCCATTGGCAGGGTTATAACCTGGGAAATTATTTTGAGTCAATGTAAATGATGTAACATTACCAGGTAAAAATAGACCTATAATTGCTCCATTCACGCCATTTCTTATATCGACCAACATATTATTTGCAGTACAATTATTGGGATATACGATATTTGATATTGTGATGGTAAAGGTTGGCGAGTTTACAGGATTTGTTGGTGTACCCGAAACAGCACCCGTATTAAATAATCCAGCACTTAGATATCCACATCCAAAATTTACGCCACTAGCATTACCACAAAGACTTGGGTTGGTAGTACAATTAAGATTTACATCTGGTATAACCACTGCATATTTTGCTAAAACTGGTGTGGCGAAATAGTTTTTTTCTTTGTCCAAAGCTCCACAGTCGAAAGGTAATGCCAAATTTTTCAATGGAGTTCCTGCTGTGGATTGGATCAGATGATTTACAGGGTTTGAGATGGATCCGTTTATAGTTGCAGTTGACAAGGCACTTATTAATGTTACATCATCTGTTACGGTAGTTGTAATGGGCAGATCTTCCGTGATCCACCAACCTATGATATCATTGGGTGGTAAGGCTGAAGTAGTGGTAGTAAGAATGGTACTTTCTGGCATAGTACAACTATTAGATATAAATGAAGTCGATCCATTGGCTGTTGCTGTACCAACATCGGCCCCAACTTTTACAGTCAGCTTTGTACGGCAATTGGGATTGATTTCATTTTGATCTCCGAGATACCAATAATATTCTCCCGATACTAGATTGTTTAATTGTCCAGGACCCGTACCAATCGTGGGTGTAAATGTTGCTGATCCAGTAGCCAATGGGGATGTGGAGCCTAAACTCGCATACCAATTATAACAGCTAGATGTGGCCATAAACGTAGGTGCACTACCATCAAAGCAGATTTCTTTGTAGGTATCTGCTTCGCCATTGGCAAACTCTACAGCTACATTCCTATCACACATTTGAGGGCCTCTGACACAAAGCAAAGCATCCATCAACTTTGATTTTTGACATTCAGTCAATGTGTTCCTACAATCATATCCATTATTATAAGACATGATATTGGACTCTGAATTGATATCAGATGGGTATGGAGTGCCACAAGGAGAAGAACAATTGTTGGGTGATTTATTGCATCCACTACCTGCACATGCATTAAACAATCCCGGGTCAGCATCGGTATCTTTTATATAGTCTCCCGCTACACAACCATTGGACATATTTGGGCATTCGAGCGTTGCATTCAGCTCATTGTGCGTGTGATGCAGTCCTAATATATGGCCAAATTCATGAATCAAAATGATACTGAGTCCTAATGCAGGATTACTGCAATTAATTGAGCCATTGGTATAGGTGAAATTATTGAATGCTGCCCTTGACATGACAACTAAATTTTGTGCATTGGAACCTGTAGGCAGTATAGCCCATCCATTTGCACCTGAACCATAGGAAGTATTTGCAAAAATATAAATATTGAGTACATTGGGTACATTGTTCAACACTCCTGCTGTATAAGTACAGCCAATGTTTTGATATCTTGTAGAAAAATCTCCAGTCGTAGGGTGATTAGGGTGCGTTGTAGATTTGTAAAACTCTATAGGCACACCTACACAATTCATATAATCATTGGTAATCGCTATCTGCGCGTCGATATTAGATAGGGTAGGGGTAGAAATGCCACAGCCTGGTTGAGTACTTATGGTAAATACAACAGGGATTCTGTATTTGCTACAAGGTGCAGCACTGGCGACTACACAATCATGGGTACAAGATGTGCCATAACCATCATTTAGATTCCAACTACCTGACCTAGCACCACTTCTGACTACTCTGCGAAAAGGAATATCATCTGGTTGCTTTTTATTATCTTCTATCTCATTGGTAAAGCAATTTATTTCTCCTAACTGTAGATTGCTAGTAGTATTTTGCCGTATTTGGCTTTTAGCAGGTATTATAAATCCAGCTATTAGCAATAAGATTATTACCGATGATCGCAACATAAGCCCCAAATTTAGTATATCAAAAATATTAGTTCACAAATATAAGATTGCGACTCAATTATTTATTATTTATTAAAAATAATTTTAAATATTTTTTTGTCCAAACAAAAAGGATGTTTGGAATACTAATATCGGAATCAATGAAAATCAGTCCAGATGTTACGAAATGTATTTATAGGATGTTAAAAGGCAAGTCCAGGTTTTCTCTAAATTTACTCATCCTAAATCCTTCTCTTAAGAAAGTAGGACTTTTGAGCTCAGTTATAATGGCAATGGCACAATATGTAAATTTATAAGCCTGTTTATTCAATCGCAGTTTTTATGGTACTTAATTTATTACTCTTCTTCCTGAACAGAAGGTGGATACATGTTTTTCAAATTTTTGAACATGACATCCACTTTGTACATCTCGTCGATCGTCTCGTCAAAATAGAAAAAGACTTGTGGGATACGCCTTACTTGATTCTTAATACGTGCAGCTAGTGCTTGTTTAAGCACATGCGTATGATTGATCACTTTTTTCAGTACTAATTCTTTATCTTCTGCATTAAATATACTTAGATATATCTTCGCTTGAGCTAAATCGGGTGTAACCTTAACAGAAGTAACGGTAACAAATGCTGCTCCATATATATATGGACCTTGCTCCTGAAATACTGGCGCAAAACTTCTTTTGATTAACTCTCCTAACTGCAATTGTCGTTTACTATCCATTTAAAAATTGATTTGGAGGGCAAAGATAAGATAATTTCAGTACTTCCACATTTAATATCCAGTAGTAGTAATGTAAAAGTTAAGCTGATTGGTGTTTTTAAATATATTTTTCAAAACAAACACTATTCTTGACATCGACATACTGACCATAATTTGGTATTTGTATGAAACCATGCTTTTTATAGAGCGTTATGGCAGGCAGCATATCTTCACCAGTTTCCAGCACACATCTGTTATATCCAAGTTCATTGGCCCAATCCATCAATAAGCACAAAATTTTGCTTGCAATCCCTTGTCCACGATGGGCAGTAGGAACATACATTCTTTTGATTTCCATGGTGTATTCATCAAATGTTTTATTGCTCCACATCCTACAGCTGTAAGATCATCGTATTCCATGACATGCTGTATAAGATCTGATCTACCTTATTAAATTGTGCAAAAAAATCGTTGTTATCACCATTTCTATTGGCCAATTCCTTGTCGAGCTTAGAAACTAATTTTAAGAAGTCGGGTTTTGTGAGGTGGTTTTATTTAATTCTATCATGCATGAAAAGTTAAAAATGTCATTAATAAATAGGGCTTGCTGACTATGGTGCAACCAATTAATATATAATAAATTATGTCTATAATAAACAAATTAAATGCAAACCTTTTAATTGATTTTGACCTATTTGAATAAAATAAGTTTTCTCACCACTCTGTGGCTCGAAATGACCAAGGCTGATAAGGAAAAGTGGGAGATGAAGGGAGTTCGGCATCGCCGAACTCCCTTCATCTCCCTACCTTAAAACTCTAATACTAGGTCATTTTCGAAGGAGTTTTAGGACTGAGAAACCCTTTTAGTCTCAAATTTTTAAAATACTAATTTGACAAAGTGGAATTAATCTTTTGTGCTTTTTATTGCAATAGACGCACTACACCTGCCCATCCGCTAGCGGTTTACTTCGTCAAAGGCTTGCGGCCTTTGGTGCTTTGCACTTCACTCCGTTCATTTTCTCTATTGCTTGTTTTTTGAACGATAGTCTCCGTTAAACTAACAACCAAAAATAACAGCTGACTTTTTCAGCAGCCCCTAATTAGTTAATTTTAGCTGTATTTTATATTTGAGTCCCCTCCGAAAAGTATTTAATAAATAAAGTGTAAATATATTAAAAAAGGATATGTATTATAAATTTGTGATATCAAAATAACGATCATCAGGATGTTAAAGAAATCATCAAAGGAACACCAGTTAGATATGTTTTCAAGCCCCGTGTCGCTTTTTAAGCGGAAGGCTCAAAGTGGTTATGAAAATCCTAATGGATGGCATAATCTATTTCGCAAAGAAGTGGTCAATCGCATTGATGAAGAATTATTCAACCCATTGTTTAGCGAAAGTCAAGGCGGGCCCAATGCACCAATAAGAGTATTGATAGGCATGATGGTTTTAAAGGAAGCATTTGGGTTGAGCGATGAGAAAATATTTGAAGACTGTAGATACAATCTTTTATATCGTAGTGCCTTAGGATTATTAAATTTGAGCGATACCCTACCTACAGAATCAACTTATTATTTGTTAAGACACAAGGTAGCAGCGTATGACAAAACCAAAGGAAAAATATATTTGAAGAAGTATTTGCTGATATAACGAAGGAACAATGCATTGAATTTGGCGTAAGTGGCAAGCGGATACGAATGGATAGCAAACTATTAGGCAGTAATATCGCTTGGATGAGTCGTTATTCGTTGATACACAAAACACTAGAGATACACTACAAGGAATTAAATGCAGAAATAGTAATAGAAGCTACGTTAAAAGGTAAGCTTGAAGAAGCACTAAAAATGGAAGGTGACAAAGTAGTTTACACCTACAAGCCAAGAAGTGCAGCAGAAATTGAAGGAATTAGGAACCCTGATATCACAAGTATTAGCGATAAGTGAATGCTCCAAAACAGAGAGTTACCAAATATTACAAAGAGTATTCAACGAACAGTATGAGATGAACGATGATAAAATAATAGTCGCTAGGGACAAAGAAACCATATCGCCACAGTCTGTCCAATCACCCTTCGATACAGATTGCACCTACCGTAGCAAAGGCGGTCATGGTGGACAAAAGAAGCAAGAAGTAAAAGGATATAGTGTGAATATAACAGAGACATGCGATGATGATAATCTCAATCTCATAACAAATGCCAATGTAAAAGTGGTAAGTACAGCAGACACAGATTTTCTAAAGACAGATATCGAATCGACACAAATAATAGTCACAGACAAAATAGAAGTAGTACACGCAGACGGTGCCTACCATAGTCCTGAAAATCAAGACTACTGTAAAATCAACGAAATAGACTTATGCCTACAAGCCATACAAGGAGCCAAAGGGAAGGTACGAACTAGAAATGAACGAACAAACACAAACATTACAAGTAAGAGATACACAAACAGGTCAGGATGTACAAAGTACCAAAATAATCAGCAAAGATAAAACTGAAAAATGGCGAATAAAGACAGACAAAGGATACAAGTACATCACACAAAAAGAAATAGACACTTATCAGTTAAGAAAAGAAATAGGTGAAAGACCAAAAGATGAGTTACAGTATAGAAACAATGTTGAGGCCACCATCTTCCAATTAGGTATCACTATCCTGATGCAAAGAGTAGGTATCGTGGGCTACCTAAGCATCAAATGTGGGCCAATATGAGATGTTTATGGGTGAATTTTGTCCGAATCGCAAATTTTGTGATAGAAAATGGGCAAAACATGCCAAATATTGCCCTAAATTTCATTAAAACAGCTATATTATTCCATATAGCGCACCAAATATTAGAAAGTGTGGTCCAAGACCTAACTTCTTTAACCCGTAGGCCCAAAAGTGCTATTTTACCTAAAAATCTAAAATGAAAAAGTTATGGTTCAAAATTTGTTAAATTTTGATCGATTAGGGATGATAGGAATGATTTTGTTTGTTGTCTTCACATGAGCAATCTAATTGATACCTTTGGGAAGGACATTTTCGGAATAAAAGCCATAATTATTTCCATAAAAGGATACTTTTTTAGACGGATTAGGGCATGCTTCTTTATCCCTACAAATGGTAAGGTTAGTTTGAACACTTTGATTTGTTTGTCTAAACTTATATCTGAAGGATTAGTTGTTCTAGTTATGACCATCTGTGGCTGCATGGTAATATTTAGCCATCTTGACGTAAATATTTCTGGCACTACTGACTACTTTTGCAGGTATCTTTACGAACCAGTCCCGAAAGTTTTATATTCTTCTCGCCATGTTTTTTACACGCTGTGAAGCGCATGATAATAGAGATGTTGTAAGCCAGCACAGATAATTGCCACAATATATCATTGCCATGAAAGTTTCGCATTCTGTTTGACCAGCGAGTAGATGATTTTTCGTTTGTTCTATCCAGTTCTCACTTTCGGCTCTTTGACCATAGATTTCATGTAGTATATCACCACTTGATAAGGCAGATTAGAACAATAACAAAAGTATTTGTACTGGCAACACGCTCTGTTTTACCAAAATTCTCCACTTCCACATATCCAACGATCACCTGACGGCGTGTAATGTCTTGTAGTACTCCAGCCTTTTGCTTTGTAATTAAACCTGCTCACCGCCATGTTTGTATTGCAAGCCAATGTGCGATAACTTTGAACTTTCAATAGCGCTTTTAAGTTTTTTAATTTTACCTTTACCAAATAAGTATGACCATTTTGTTCTTAATAAATCAAATAATGCACCGTTAAAAATCCACTATCTGCTCGAAGGAATACTGATGATTTTTTATTAGGGTAAAGTTTTAAGTGTTTGGCGGATAAACTCCACTACACCATTGCCAGTATAGGCAGAACCTGTTCTAAACCAACTGTTTACTAAATATTTAACTTGAGACATAACACAAAATCGGTGGTAGCCGCTGGCTCCTTTCTGTGTGGATTATATCCCTAGCAGCTCCATCCTGATTGCCATATACAGTTTGTTCGGTACTGTCGATAACCAAAGTAATATGCTGTAATGATAAGCTATCTAAATAACTCTTTGTTAAAACCAATAATCTTTCATGTAATGCTATTGCCCTTTTGTCCCAAGGAACTAATGCGTTTGCCTATGGTGTGTCTTCGTCAATATGTTTTTAAGCCTAAAATGGTCTTTACCAACACGTCTTTGGTGAAAATTTATACTTGATATGTGCTTAACGCTACATAAAGCTGAGCATAAAAAGCTCAACAGAACTTAGTAGTACTGAACTTTGTCGCATTATGTTTAACAGTTGGAAACAAGTCAAATATGTAAGGTATATTAATTTTATCAATGTATTTGAACAAAACACTAAGACCACTATACTGAGTAAGTCGTTCAGCAGAGAAAGAACTTTTAGTTTTTATACCTTCAAATCGGATATGTTTTGTATTTTGACTCTGCATCTATTAAGTGTATTTATATGTTACTAATTTTTATGTTTAGTAGCCTAAAATTAAACATATTACCACTAATAGATGCACTTTTTATAGTTTTTTTTTAGATTTTTAGGTTTTATAATAAATTTAAAAAATGCCACTTTTCAGAGTGGACTCAATATTAAATGTATAATGCAAAGATACAAAATACTTTAA
>JADKCC010000012.1 GCA_016714785.1 Saprospiraceae bacterium | reverse complement strand
GTATTATGACTATATACCAGCTGGTTATACCCTGTAGCCAATAATGGCTGGACAGGCGGGACCAACGGTAGCGACGAGAACAGTTGCAGGCCCCATAGCGCCAGTGGCGCATGACAATACCATTAGTGCTTACACTTCAACAAAATGGGAGCAGGAGCAGCGCAGCATGTGATAATATGATCACTTCATCACAAGATGAGATAGAGTGCAACAACAGAATGAGATGCAGATAGTTCAGCTGATGGTAATCCTAATAATGATAATCCAGTATTACCGGACGATGCAGATGATAACAATATTCAGGAGGCGTTTCCAAATGCCAACCCCGACGAAGATGAAGATGATCATGACCCAGCAGCACCAACGATAATAGACATTTCGTTAAGGAAAACAACAGTAACAGCCGGTCCATATCCAGATATGGCTGATGTTGTAAGCTTCTATGTTGAAGGCAATCAATCCAGGAAAGTTATTTATCTGATACAGACGTAGTGGATTATATACTTTGTGGATTTGGAATATGTTGAGCAGCCAAACATGGACATTAAAGGTACTCGCAGAGACAAACATAGCAGGAGTATTGACGGAAGGTAGTAGTCTTAAGTTAAGAATAGATTTATGAGTGATACCATGTAGTACACCAAACGCATGGTTGAACTCTGCAGAGCAGAAATATGGAAGATACAGAGGGTAATAACTTTGGCGGTTCTGACATAGACAGCACGCCAAACAACAACAATGGCAATGATGACGGTTGTACTCTAGATAGTGCAAACGATGATTATGTAGATGGAAACGGAAAAGCAGCAGGTGGGCGCTTAAGGTGGTAATGGTAGACAGCAACCGACGAGGATGACCATGATCCAGAGCTAATTCAAGCATTTGACGGCATTATGAAGACTTTGACTACAGTTGGTCCACAAGAAGACTTAAGTGGACGTCAATGACTTTTATATATAAATACTAATCTCCTGAACACAACTGCTGAAATATTGTAGTAAGTGATTATATTCCTGTTGGATACAGCTTCTGGAGTTGCAAACCCAACACGGAGTGGGTCAACACCAATGCAGTAACAAGAACCATAGCTGGTCCATTAGCAAAGCGAGCCTCAACAACAATATCAATAGTGTCAAATCTGAGAGATGTCAACAGGTGCTACAGCGTGGGATACAACCTTGTTGAGATTACGATATCTACCGACAGCGGTAATCCAGTATAGGACGATAGTACACCTGATTGAAATCCAAATAATGACGGTGGTGGTGCCATTGGTACACCAAAGCAAGATGATGCTGTTTTAGGAAATGGCACAGGCGATCCAAAGGGCAACAATCCACTTACAGATGAGGATGATCATGATGGAGCGCCAAGGATAGTGGATGTAGCATTGAGAAAACCACGGTAACACCTCGCCCATATAGGTATGGTGATGTAGTGAGTTTCAATGTAGAATTAACGAATCAAGGAAATATAACATTATATGATGTTGACGTTGGTGACTACATCCTCGTGGATTTACTTATGCAAGTGGCAGCCAGCCATGGGCAGTAAGTGGTATGCAGGCGACTACGATTTGTGCAGGATCTTTAGCACCTGGACAATCGAAGACCATAAGAATCGATCTAAGAGCTCAAGCATGCGCTCAACCAAATGCATGGACCAACTATGCAGAGGTGGGAGCATTTGGAGGACGAAAATGGTGTAAACATAGGTAATCAGGATATAGATAGTATCCGGACAATAAGGAATACCAACGATGCTGGCGGACAACCTGGAAAGTCCTGCAGATGACTTTATAGGTGGTAATGGTACAGGTACAATAGGTGATGGTGTAGCTTCTACAGATGAAGACGATCATGATCCAGAATTTATACCAGTATTTGACCTTGCCTTACGTAAGACATTGCGACCAGTGCTCCTTATGAATACGGACAACAACATGTGTATAACATCGAAGTATTTAATCAAGGGAATGTAGATGCGTACAATATCGTTGTAAAATGACTACATACCAGCCGGCTATACTTTCAATGGTGGGCTGAATGCTGGGATGGACCTTAGCTGGAAGTACTGCCACGCGTACAATAGCTGGACCATTGGCTCCAAGGACGAGTACAACAGCACAAATATCGTTAACATGCAATGTGACAGCAGGAGGAGTAAGAGATTGGATTAATTATTCAGAGATTGGATCTGCTGATAATGATCAAAATCCGATACATACCGCCTGTAGATGCAGATAGTAATCCAAATAGTAACACACCAACAGAAATACAAAAACACCAGGCAGCCCTGGATGACAATATCAATGGAGGTGGACCGAGTAGGACAAGATGAGGATGATCACGACCCAGCTGGACCAAGTTTCTGTGACGTAGCCCTTAGGAAGACTACGACAGCTACTGGACCATTTAGCTACGGCCAGATTGTCAAGTTTGACATCCAAGTATTGAATCAAGGTAATCTTCCAGTTAGAAATGTAAGAGTAAATGATTATATACCTACAGGTTTTACTGGTTCTGCATTAGGAGCAAATTTTCCAACATGGACTTTGGACCGAACAGTGCTACCACTATAATACCAGCGACGTTACAACCAAGGCCCAAAGTACTTCAGTAAGTATTTATCTTCAGTACAACCTACAAATAAACTTTGTAACAGGTTGGGATAATTATGCTGAAGTATATCAGCTTGAAGATACGGCTGGAAATAATGTAGGAAATCAAGATGTAGATAGTACTCCTGACACAAAACCCAACGAACGATGCAGGTGGTCAACCATAGCCCGGCGGACAACTTTGTAGATGGTAATGGTACAGGCACAACGGAGATGGAGCGTCATCAACCGATGAGGATGACCATGATCCTGAGCGTATCGAGATCATAGACCTTGCATTAAGGAAGACCTTAGTAACAGCAGGTCCTTATGCTTACGGCGACTTACTTCCAGTTCAACATTGAGGTATTTAACCAAGGTAATGAGCCAATGCGTACACAAAATCACAGATTACATCCCAGCAGGATATACATTCAGTGTGGGAGATAATCCGAGATGGACAGCAGTGGGAGCCAATGCGACCTATATACTTGCAGGACCATTAGCGCCAGCAACAAGTCAAATGATAAGTATCAGCTTGAGAATACAGCAAACGACTGCGGTGGCAAAAACACTGGATGAATTACGCTGAGATAACGGATACCTACAACGATGACTTAGCACCAAGAAACACTTGGGATATAGACAGTAATCCGGGTAGTAATGGCGCAGCAGAAAATGCAGTAGAGCCAGGGTTCCCAGCAGATGACAATATCACGAGCATGGACAAAGGTGGAGAAGAAGATGACCATGACCCAGCGGGCATTGAAATCTTTGACCTAGCACTGATGACAGTTGATGATACAGATATCCTTGCCAATTATGGTGACAATGTAGTACATACGATCACCGTAACCAATCAAGGAAGTATATAACCTCTAATGGATTTGATGTAACAGTGTATGTACCATCAGGATACACATTCAGTACCACTAATAATCTATATGGGTAAACAATGGAAATGGTACAGTGACTTATGTTTCACCAGAAGTTTTAACACCAGGTGAGACAGTCAATTATACATTGAACCTTACAGCAGTACCTACGAAGACAGATGTAAATGGCTGGTTGGTCTATGCTGAAATCAGCAGAGACAATAGTGTATATCCAGGAAGTAACCCAAGATATCGATAGCCGACCAGACACCAACAGAACTAATGATACAGGAGGAGCTGTGGAACCACATCGGATGATGTACTTACAGGAATAGGTAGAGATAGAAACGGCAACATGACTGGAACATTTGGAAGCACAACAGCTGCTACGGATGAAGATGATCATGACCGGACTACTATCAGAGTATTTGACATGGCACTATACAAGCAATTAGTTACATCAGCACCATACCAATACGGAGAGATGTACACGAATTTAAAGTTTGTGTAGTTAACCAAGGAAATGCAGTGATGCAAAATGTTACAGATAACAGATTATTTACCTACAGGTTATACTTTTGCTGCCGCTGGTAATGCAGGATGGACCGTATCAGGAAGTAATCTAGTCAAGAACCATAGCAGGGCCAGTAGGCTTATGTGATACAGTATGTGTTAGTCTATTCCTAAACTTCAACCCAAACCACAGGATGAAGAAATCACTGGATCAATTACAGGAGATCACCAACATGGAGGATAATACTGGTACACCGAGAGATGATGTCGATAGTACACACCAGGCAGTGATGGACCGATGAGAGAGAAGTATATCCATGGGGCCCATCAGATGATAATACCACAAGTACTGACGAAGGTGGTGAAAGAAGATGATCACGACCCAGCAGGACCGAAAGTATTCGACTTAGCATTATTTATGGTCAATGATACAGATATCTTGGAAGATTATGGTGATAATGTTAGACAAACGATCACGGTAACCAATCAGGTAATATACCAAGTGATGGATTTAATGTAACAGTGTATGTACCAGCGGCTACACATTCAGTACTACAAACAATCCAGGATGTGAATAATGGAAATGGAACAGTAACGTATGTTTCAACAGCATTAATCCAACCATGGCAGACGTTGCAATATACATTAAATCTTACGGCAGTACCTACCAAAGCAGAAGATGGCTGGTTGGTATATGCAGAGATAAGTGATGACAATAGTACAGATCCATTAGCAACAGTAGATATAGATAGCCGACCAGATGCAATCAGAAACAATGATGCAGGTGGAGCAGTCAATACAGCGAGTGACAATGTAGTTACAGGAGTTGGAGTTGATAAATTAGGAGTTGTAAGAGCGGCATTCAAGAGCAATGTAGCAGCAACAGATGAAGATGATCATGACCCAACAGTGATTAGAGTATTTGATATGGCATTATACAAAAAATTGAAGACGGCAGGCCCATATAGATATGGCCAAGTGCTAGACTTTGATGTATGTGTAGTCAATCAAGGGAATCAAGTAATGACAGATGTACGCTTGATAGATTATTTACCGGGCAGGATTCCAATATGTTGCAGCAAACAATGCTGCAGGAGTATGGACCGTATCAGGTACTAATCTTACAGCCAATGTATCAGGACCGATTGCAGTGTGCGATACTATTTGTGTACCTTTAAGACTTACAGTCATACAGACCACAGGTGGAGAGAAAGACTGGATCAATTATTCCGAAATCACGAGTATGGAAGATGAGACAGGCACACCAAGAGAAGATGTAGATAGTACCCCAGGCAGTGACGGACCAGATGAGCGGGATGTAGAGCCAGGAGATGATGCAGATGATGATACGACAAGTATCGACGAAGGAGGAGAGGAAGATGATCATGATCCAGCAGGAATCGAGGTATATGACCTAGCACAAAGGAAGACAACAGTAGCAACAGGCCCATTCAGATATGGCGATATAGTTAAGTTTACTTACGAAGTGTTCAATCAGGGAAGTATCCAAGCTAGTGGCATAGATATAACAGACTATATACCATGTGGTATGAGATATGTATCGGCAAGCAACAATGCCTTAGGCTGGACCTACATAATGCCACTACCGGCAATGCCACAGTAACGTTACCAGGTTCATTGATACCAGGAGCGAGCAGAACGATAGACATCTATCTACAAGCAACCATGCATAGTAGGAAGTACCGAAGCATGGACAAACATAGGGGAGATCACAGATGGAGAAAGTGATGATCCTAGTGAACCACCTACAGACATTGATAGTGATCCAGATACAGATCCAGACAATGATGATGGAGGAGAGCCAGATGGACCAAATGACGATGTAGTAGATGAAGATCCAGATCTACCACCGGGCGATGATGAGGACGATCATGACCCAGAGAGAATCGAGATAGTTGACCTAGCGTTAAGAAAACGAATGGTAACAGCAGGTCCTTATAGATATGGTCGGGTCGCGACTTTGATATTGAAGTATTCAATCAAGGTAACGTGACAATGACAGATATCGAGGTGATTGATTATATACCAGAAGGCTTTACTTATGATCCAGCGATCAATGCAAGCTGGCAAGGAGCATATCCATCAGTATTTACAATTATACCTGGCCCATTAGCCCCAGAGGCAAGTACAACAGTAAGACTTAGACTTAAGTTAGTACAAACCAATGGAGGCGCGCGAGTATATACCAATGGAGCAGAGATCACAGGGATGGATGATGAGGATGGAACTCCGCGAGACAATGATGATGCGGATAGTACACCAGATGAAAACCAGGAAACGACAATCCAGTCAACCCTGGAGATCCGAATGACGACGTAGTGGATGAAAGTCCAAACGATCCGAATAGTCCAGGAGACGATGACGAGGATGATAGTGATCCAGCGGGACCAAAAATCTTCGACTTAGCATTAAGGAAAGTACAATTGACCGCATTACCAAGTTTCAGTTATGGACAGACAGTGATGTTTGGCATAGATATCTTTAACCAAGGAAATATCGACGCGAAGGATATCGTCATCATCGATACGTTACCATGTGGTTTGGAGTATATTGCGACTTTCAGCAGTCAACATAGCAGCGGGTTGGGTGTATAATGCAGCGACGAGAGAAGTAAGGACGACGTACAGAAATGTATTATCAGCAGGAGCGAGTGTTCAGTTGATGTTGGACAATAGGGTAGTACCGTGTTATACCAACGTAGGCAGAGCGTGGACGAACTGGGCGGAGATAGAGTCAGGCAATGACAACGATCCGAACACACCAAATCCACCTGTTGACATAGACAGCACACCGGATAATAATAACAACAATGATCCAGAGGGCAACCGAATACGCCAGAGGATGATGAGATCAATGGCGATCCGAATAATCCGAATAATCCAGAGCACCACAGGATGAGGACGATCATGATCCACATCAGATACAGATATTTGACCTAGCCTTGCGTAAGACAGTGGATGACAGAGGCCCGTATATGATAGGAGAGACCGCGACATTTAGGATAAAAGTATTCAACCAAGGAAACGTACCAGCACAAAATGTAGTAATCAATGACTATATGAGAAGTGGCTTTAGCTTTACGGGAGTACTTAATCCAGGATGGACGCTTGTGACCGCTCCAACATCGACAGCAGATGGTTTGTTGAATTATACCATAACGACCGTGTTAATGCCGGGCGATAGTATCACGCTAGCCTTAAACTTAGAAATAGCGTTGGATGACAATCCAGCAGTGAAAGACTGGTGGAATTATGCAGAGATCAGATCATCACAAGACAATGTAGGCAACAACAGAAATGATGATGCAGACAGTGTAGGCAATACGAATTCACCACGTGAGAACGAAGTAGAGCCAGATGGCCCATGGGACAATGTAGTGAATGGAAACGGACCAACTGTAAATCAAGACGAGGACGATCATGACCCAGAAAAGGTTATCGTAGTAGGAGGACTAGGAGATACAGTATGGAAAGACCTAGATGGAGATGGTATCCAAGATCCAGGCGAACTAGGAGGTAGGTGGCGTAATAGCCACGTTGACAGATTGTAGAGGAAAATGTGTTACAAACCACTACCACAGATGCGACAGGATTCTATTTCTTCAATAACTTGATCCCAGGAGATTATCAAGTACAGTTTGATATTAGGAACCTTCCACGCGGATGTGCCTTTACGTTCCAGAATCAAGGGAATAGTGATGAATTGGATAGTGATGTAGATCTTAACGGCTTAGGGCCATGCACCAATATCACAGGTGGTGAGTTTGATAGCACTTATGATGCAGGATTACTTATTCTAGCGGCGATAGGAGATTTTGTAGTGGCATGAACTTAACGGTAATGGCCAGCAAAATGCAGGTGAACCAGGAATACCAGGTGTACAAGTAAATCTCTATAAAGGAGACGGAAGTTATGTAGGAACAACCTATACAGATAACAGTGGTTACTACTTGTTTGACTTCTTGTATCCAGGAGATTACTATTTGGAATTTATCGACCCTACGGGATATGATTTGACCTTCTTCAATAGAGGCAGTGATGTAACCGATAGTGATGTGGATAAATCGAATGGCCCACGTACCACTGCGACGACGTATCTTGCACCAGGTGAGAGAGATATGACATGGGATGCAGGATATTACAAGTGTATTCCGATCGGAGACTTAGTATGGTACGATATTAATAAAAATGATATCTGGAATACGAATGAAAACGGTATCAATGGTCTTAGAGTAAATCTTTGGAGAAATCACTTCGGTACTTGGTTGATTTGGGACCATACATTTACAGGACACAAACCAGGTACGCCGTCTGATGATGGATACTGGAATTTCTGTGCGGCACCAGGTGAGTACTATGTGGAAGTAATCATGCCACCACTAGGACTAGTGAGAGCTAGAGCGAATGTGGGCAGTGTAGAGGAGATAGACAGTGATATCACCAATGCCAATGGGCCAACCACGACAGATAAGTTTACCGTGTTGTCAGGTCAGGAGAAAAATGACCTAGGTGCAGGCTTCTATCCACAAGCTACCGCAGGTAACTTAGTATGGATGGATGCCAATAGCAACGGAGTACAAGAGGCACAAGAAGCTAGAATAGCTGGTGTAATGGTAGAAGCAGTTTTGGTTTCCAATGGTCAAGTTACGGGATCAGCGGTGACAGACATGGATGGTGTGTATAAGTTAGAAGGATTGGAAAAACAAGCTTACTATCTTAAGTTTACACCACCAGCAGGATATCATGCTACAGTATCGAGAGCGACAACAGACGATGTAGATAGTGACGTAGATCATAGTTTCGGACTAAATACCACACGTGTTTTCGATATGCAACCAGCAACAGCGTATGAGAATATCGACATGGGAGTATCGTTTGCACCACTACCAGTAGAATGGTTGGATGTGACGGCTACAAGAGTAAACAATACACACTTGATAGAATGGCGTGTAGCTCGAGAGTCAAATGTCAGCCATTACGAAGTAGAACGCAGATATGGTAATGAGAAGGAGTTTTACACCATACCGGGCAAAGTACTAGCTAAAGGCAATGCCAGTGAAGTGAAATCTTACGATCTTACAGATATGGACGTAGCGAAATCAGGTATCTATGTATATCGAGTGAAACAATACGATTTTGACGGGAAGTTTAATTATAGCAAGTTGGTAAAAGTAAGTCACAATGGAGAGAATTCCATAGACCTATATCCAAACCCGGCTAGAAATGAAACAAATGTACAAATAGTACTTTCACAAGAGTCAGTAGTGAGTGTAGAAGTTTTTGATGCAGCATCTAAATTGGTAAAAGTCATCAAAGTAAGTGATGTACAGAAAGCAGGGGATATGATATACAATGCCAACTTACAGGATATACCAGCTGGAGTTTACAATGTAGTCATAACAATAGATGGCGTGCAGACGCAGAAAAAACTGATCAGAATAGAGTAACGAATCAAGAAATTTGTGAAATATAAGTAGTGAGTTGCCGGCAGAGTTTTTCTGTCGGCAACTTTTTTTTGTGAGAAACTCTAAACACATTGTTCCATTACATTTCTAGCTCCTTTGCATAAGGATATTACTATTTAAGTAAGTAAGCTACCACCAAGATTATTACAGATCCTTATACCAATTTAGAGTATGTTTAAATTTTTATTGCTTTATAATTAATATTTTATGAACCTGACTTCAAAATAGTTGCATCGTTTAGTTGACTAAACTTGTTAATTCTTTTATTGTCAGAACCATAACCTTTTGATTAGCAACTAAGAAAATTTTTAAACATACTCTTATTATTTTTTTGGCTTTTGCTTTTATATTGTAATATTAGTGTAAAATTTAAGTATATTTGGTGAATTTAGTTGCGGACCATTTAATATGTTGGTATATTGCATTGTTGTTTTTGAAATTGTTCCTGAAAGCACTGATTTTAAACCTTGATAAAAATTTAATGTAATGGCTTTCTATAATATATAGGATGATGATTATAAAAATTATTAATTAGGGCTTGCTGACAATGGTACAACCAATTGATAAATAATAAATTATGTCTAAAATAAACAAATTAAATACAAACCTTTTAATTGATTTTGTCCAAAAGTCGTGTACCTTGAATTGGCTTTTGCCTTATGCAGGCGGCAGTTACTTTTTTGCATTGCCCAAAAAAGTCTAGTTCAAAAAAAGGTAACTGAATGGTGCAGCTTTGCTGCATTTGAGTGATACGAAATCACTCAAAAATGAAGGCACTGATTTAAACTTAAATCAGCTAGGTGTATTGTTGTTCATTCTCGACCTGCCCATCCCTTTCGGGTTCCTTCGCTTCTCGCATTGTCATGCCCCATCCGTTCACGGTTCACTCCGTCAAGGGCCCGCCTTGTTGCCCTGCGTTCACCTTACAGGTTCGCTTAGTCATGCTTTTTCTATTGCCATAAGTATTTCATATTTAATCCTTTGTGCTTTCTATGGCAATAGACGCACTTGCCTTACCCACCCGCCAGCGGTTCACTCCGTCAAAGGCTTGCAGCCTTTGGTGCTTTGCACTTCACCCACCCACCCGTTTCACGGTTCACTCCGTCAAAGGCTTGCCGCCTTTGGTGCTTTGCACTACACTACGTTCATTTTCACTATTGCTTGTTTTTTGAACGATAATCTCCGTTAAACTATTAACCAAAAATAATAGCTGACTTTTTCAGCAGCCCCTAAATAGCTGATTTATTGCATTTTAGCTTTTTATGATGAAGTTCTAACGCATAATCTGGGTTTAATAAAAAAAGATGGATCTCTGTCTTGGAAGACAAAGACCCATCTCAATTAAACTTACTAAAGTTTCGGGGCAAATTTTGCACAATAACTACTCTCATAACCTTGAATCAAATTCAATTGTGCTCTTTGGAGCTAATGATTATACTATAGGTTTGGCATTGTCGCTCGAGCCGCGACTGGCTTTAACTTTTTTGCATTGCCCAAAAAGTAAACAAAAAGCTAGTTCCGCTAAATCGCTCCGCGTACCGGAACAGGCTCCCCAAAGAGGTAAACCTTGGTATTACTACATCTCCCAAAGCAATATGTTAACTTCGTATTTCTAAATCTCCTTGTAAATTGTTTTAAAGTATTGATTATCAGTATTATAAAATAAGTTACTATTTAATTATTTAATATGTAATTAGGGCTTGCTGACAATGGTACAACCAATTGATAAATAAAAAATTATGTCTAAAATAAACAAATTAAATGCAAACCTTTTAATTGATTTTGTCCAAAAGTCGTGTACCTTGGGTTGGCTTTTGCCTTATGCAGGCGGCAGTTACTTTTTGCATTGCCCAAAAAAGTCTAGTTCAAAAAAGGTAACTGAATGGTGCGTGCTGCGTTTGAGTGATTCGAAACACTCAAATGAAGGCCCCCCGCTAGCTTTTTTTCTATTGCCATAAGTATTTCATATTTAATCCTTTGTGCTTTCTATGGCAATAGACGCACTTTCCTGCCCACCCGCTAGCGGTTCACTTCGTCAAAGGCTTGCGGCCTTTGGTGCTTTGCACTTCACCTGCCCACCCGTTTCACGGTTCACTTCGTCAAAGACTTTGTCTTTGGTGCTTTGCACTTCACTGCGTTCATTTTCTCTATTGCTTGTTTTTTGAACGATAGTCTCCGTTAAACTAACAACCAAAAATAATAGCTGACTTTTTCAGCAGCCCCTATTTAGTGATCTTATGATTGTTTAGTAACATGGATTGTTGCAGGGTGACAGATTGTCCAATCACAGATCACTCAATATACAAAACTAACCCTTTTAGATAATGTCCCTCTGGATGAAAAAGTTGTATTGGGTGATCAGGTCCCTGACTGAGCGATTGTACAACGCGTACATTTTTATTTGCTTCAATACCAGCGGCAACTATTGTATCATAAAATAGTTGTGTACCTACTACTTGTGAACAAGAAAATGTAAATAATAAACCACCACTTTTGACTTTTTTCATTGCCAATGTATTTAACCTCTTATAAGCCTGTACTGCATTATGTCTTTTATGAAGGCTTTTGGCAAAAGCTGGAGGATCTATTATAACAATATCATACTTTGGTAATTCATCATTTGCCAAGTAGTGCATTACATTGGCGCAGTGACTATGATGATTTTCATCATAATGATTTAATGCGACATTTTCATTCATTAGATCTACTGCTTTTTGTGATATATCTACAGATTCCACCACACTTGCTCCTGCTGCCAAAGCATACAAAGAAAACCCACCAGTATAGCAAAAACAATTTAATACGGATTTGTTTTTAGCATACTGACCTACCAAAGCTCTGTTTTCTCTCTGGTCTAGAAAAAAACCAGTTTTTTGACCTGTGATCACATTAATTTTAAACTGAATATTATTTTCTAAAATGATGGTTTCTTCTTGATTTCCCTTTAAGAAAGTATCTGTTAAATTCAAGCTGTAGTGTTCAGGCAATGTATCTTTGCATCTTAAATAAATTGTTGAGATTTCATTTCCAAAATTTTCAGATAAAGCGTTTGCAATTTTATTAGCATCTTTGTGTATGCCGATGGAATGTGATTGGATTACTGCTATTTCATTATATATATCGATGATCAGCCCTGGGACACCATCGCCTTCTCCATGTACTAATCTATAGGAATTGGTATTTTCAGATGGGAGACTTAGGCGCAATCTATAGTTTTTTGCATTAGATATTTTTAGATTCCAGAAGCCTTGGTCTATGATTTGCTGTTCAAAACTGATAATGCGAACTGAGATAGATCCTCCACCTTGGTAGTGGCCTGTTCCAAGATATTGCATATCATAAGAAAATACATCTACGATTTCTCCATCTGCCAATCCTTTAGGCAATTGAAGTATGGCTCCTGAAAATACCCATGGATGCTTTCTTGCTAAGGATAATTCCTTACCTTTTTTAAGTTTTAAGCTTAATGTGTTCATAATGAAAAATCAATTTGGTGCAAAAATACTATTTACTATGATATAAAGATAAAGATAATGTTATTATAACATATTAAATATTTTTTTAATTTTTTATTTTATTAAACATACTACATATTATTAAAAAATCATATATTTGCCCCATCGTGTGAAGAGTCCATACTGGAAACAGTCAAATTCTTTCATGATAACCCGCACAAACAGTAAAATAATTCAGCAGTCAATCTATGGCGTTTCGGTCATGCTTTAGATTGATTTGCACTCAAAAAATCAATCATGTCAACTAGAGATGGCATCAAATTGATTATTTTTATTTAGATTTTTCAAACTAAGGTCAAAAAATGAAAAACAGGATTCACCCGTGCCAAACTTTGGCGTTGCGCTATTATGGATATGTAATAGCATTTATTTTCTTCAACCTCTGGACCCAAATGGTCAGTGCACAATGTGTGCCTACCAGCGGTACCATCGATGGTATTGTCTTTACAGATACTAATAATAATGGCGTCAGAAATGTCACTGAAGCAGGTTTGCAAGGCGTGATGGTTCAGGCTTATGATCCCAACGGCGCATTATTAGGTACATCTACGTCTGATGGTTCTGGTCTTTTTTCCTTCGTGGGATTGACCGATGGAGACAAAATTAGATTAGTTTATAATTATGCAAATGCTAATTTTCCGTCTTTATTGGGTACAAATAATGGATCTTCTGTCCAGTTTGTTCAGGTACCTATGTGTAATGTAGGCTTTGGACTGGCTTCAGATGCAGACATGTGCAATTCAAAAACTGAAATCTTAACCACTTGTTTTGTGCAAGGTACTACATTGGTGCGTCAAAATGAGCCAACTATAGTGGGAATAGAATATGGTTTCAATAGTGCGACTCCTGCTCGGAAATTTGCTATGCATGGAGAGACTGGCGCAATCTGGGGATTAGTATGGAAGCAAAGGACACAAGAGATATTCTCATCAGCCTTTGTAAAACAATATTCAGGGCTGAAAGCAGGTCATGATGCTATTTTTCGCACTGCATTTAATGGCAGTATGTACACCACCTCAGTATTTGCTAATCTATCAACACTTGGCCAATCAGTTGGTAGCTTAGTTGTCACAGATGTTGCTGACTGTAATTATGGCAATCAAGTTGGTCGCATAGGAATAGGTAGTATGGTGCTTTCTCCTGATGAAAAATACTTATACGTAGTTAATATATATAACAATACTATAGTGAGAGTACCTACGGTCAGTCCTACTTCTGCCAATACTGTTGCTTATCAGATACCAGGTAGTGGTGTGCATGCCTTTGCATTGAAGTATTATAATGATAAAATATACGTTGGTCTTACAGCTCCTGGTAGTGTAATGACCATTTTAGTATTTGATCCTCAATCTGGTACTTTTACTGATTCTGGTTTGAGTATTCCAGCTGGAGCCAATTGGACCAACACACCAGTAGTAGGTGGAGCCCCATCACATTGGTTAACAGATATTGATTTTACAGATGATGGAGATATGTTATTATCTTTATCAGACCGTATAGGACACATCTATTGTAATAATTTATCCAACAGATTGGATGAGCAGAAAGGTGACTTAATGATTGCAAAGAAAAATGGGTCAGGGTGGGTTCTTGAAGATAGATCTGGAGGTAATGAATTCTTTAATGAAGATTTTTGGACAGCCAACCCAACTTATCACTCTGAAATCACCATTGGAAGTATTTTTGCGATGCCTGGCACAAACTCTGTAGTAGCTACAGTTTTTGATCCTGAAATAAATACTTATTCAGGTGGATTGCATAGATACAATACTTCTACGGGTAAAAAGGAAGCAGGTAAAGAACTTTACACTAGGGAGACAGTAAATCTATTTGGTAAAGCTACAGGTTTTGGAGAAATTATTGCAACATGCGGTTTGCCTGAAATAGAAATTGGTAACTTGATATGGTTGGATGCAAATGCAAACGGAATCCAAGATGCAGACGAAGCGGGTCTCTCGGGTGTATATGTAACGCTTTATGATAGTAATTGTAATCTTTTGGCTACTGACATCACAGATAGCAAAGGAAATTATGCATTCAACAATTCAAATGTTGCAGGTGGATTATATGCTAATACAAACTACTTTGTAGGTATTGATAAATCCCACAAAGATGGAGAGACTGGTTTATTTACTTTTAATAATGAATTATTTTCAGTAACAAAATCAATAGGAGATTTTCAAGCTCTAAATAGTGACGCTGCTACTACATCATGTCCATCAGGATTGATAGCTGTAAATATTGCAAGGACTTCGCACCATTTTGATCTTGGATTCAGACCAGAAGGAGAGTGCAGTCTTAGAATCTCTAAAAAAGTCAACAACCAAAATGAAGTTAAAATCAATGATGTTGTAACTTTTGCTATTTCGGTTGTTAATAATGGAACAAGAGTAATATCAGAAGTTGACATTACTGACAAGTTGCCTGTTGGATATATTTTTGATCCATCCAATAACGTAGGTTGGGCAATCGAGAATGGTTTATTGAAATATACCTATGACCAAAGATTGACGCAAGGCCAAACAGCAACAACAAATTTAAACCTTACTTTTGCAAAAAACATTAGTAATTTTCAATTTAACAATGAAGCTAAGATTTCTGGAGCAAAAGATGGTTCTGGTAAAACTATCTCAGATATAACTTCTTGCTTTGTTTTACCTGAAGATGGTTTTAGTAACGATTTGCCAAAAGTTTGTGATCTTGCACTCAAACATACAACAGACCAAGTACTATTGAATCTACCGAATAGGGCAGTAACATTTACAACAACGATATGTAATCAAGGTACTATAGATGCTGCGAGTTATCAAATTACTAACTATCTTAATAGTACATTGGATTTTGATCCTTCTATAAATACTGGGTGGTTAATTTCATCAGATTTGACCCGTTTGACTTATGATGAAAATAAGGTTTTATTGCCAGGAGAATGTAGAGATTATAAACTTTATGGAAGAGTAAAAGAAGGTATTACAGCATCTAAAATCGAAAATTATGCTGAAATATCAAGAAATGCATGTAGTAATCTTACTTCAAATGATGATTTTGATTCTACACCAGATAATATTAGTGATAATGACAAAGGAGGCCAACCCAATACCGCCAACGACAACAAAATGGATGATCATGGAGATACAGATGAAGATGACCATGACCCTGCCACTGTAAATTTATTTTTATACGATCTTTCGTTAACAAAAACTATCAAAACACGCAGAGCTAGTGCAGGCGATGAGATAATTTTTGATCTTACCATTAGAAATGTAGGCCAATCGCCTGTTTCTGGTGTGACAGTGGTCGATTATGTTCCTAAAGATACGGATTTAAAAGACCCAACATGGAACTTAGCCAATGGAAATGCGGTAAAACAAATATCTTTCCCAGGTAATTTGGCAGCTGGGCAAACTTATGTGACACAGTGTACTTTAAAAATTCATGATAATGTACGTCACCCAGCTACAATTAGTAATACTGCCGAAATCACTCAAATATTTGATCCAGCTGGTAACGATGTATCTGAACTTCCTGTAGGGATTATAGATGAAAACGGAGATGTTCCACCAACAAGCAATCTTAAAGATGATGATAAGTCAACGGCTTATGTAGTTTTAATTTGCCCTGCGGAATATCAACCTTGTAGTGATTGTAGAGCAGCAACAACTCCAACCAATGGCCAATTTATAGTTAATCTAAAAATAGCAAGTAAAGAAGGTGAAACTTGGTATGTAGAGTCATCTGTAGGACTTTTTGATACTATTAGTCCATTTCCACCAATAGCACCAACACCTTTAACTAATGGTTTTCAATTGGAAGAATATGCACACGAACATGATGGTCATAGTTATTATTTGCTTAGAGCAATACATTTAGATAAAAAAGGTTTTTCCGTTAGATTAAGAAACGAATTTGGAGATTTAGAACAAGTAACAGCAGGCCCTGCTACCTGCTCATTTGATAGAATTGATTTAAGTGGGCCACAATCAATGTGCGTAGGAAGTACCGCAACTTACAAGGCTAATTCTAGCATACCTGGTGCAACTTATACTTGGTATGTAGATGATGTCCTAGTAGCAGGTGTTGCAGGAACAAGCCTTAATCAAGATTGGACTGGTTTCTCTCAAGGTGCTCATGTGGTTAAAGTAGCTGCCATTCCAGGATGTATTGCGCCAGCTGAACTTACTGTTATGATCGGTGAGGCAGATAATGCGGCAATAGCTTGTATAGGTGATTTTAATGTTTCCTTGAATGGCAATTGTGAGATAGTTATAACACCTTCTATGATGGTAGCTGGTACACTAAATGCAACATCACCGTATATTGTTATGCTTACAGATAGTCATGGCAATCCGATTCCAAATGCCACTTTGACTGGAGAACATGCAGGTACAAAAGTTATGGCAAAATTGATAGAAAGTTGTGGTGGTAACTCATGTTGGTCCACAATCACAGTTGAAGATAAAACAGCACCAATATCTATCTGTAACGACATTGTGCTACCTTGTTATAAGTTGGATGAGTACAAAGGTCCTTTTGAAACGGATAATTGTGGTGGTCCAGTGAAAAATGAAATAATATCTGAAGACATTACAGTATTAACATGTGATAATGACTTTGTAAAATATATAGATAGAGTATATCAAGCAACAGATAAATTTGGTAATAAGTCTGCACTTTGTGAAATGAGAATTTCCTTAGAGAGACCGAATTTTGATTTGATCAAAATGCCGCCAAGTTATACAATGGCTAAAGATTCTGCCCTTGTTTGTGATGATTTTGATGTTGATGAATTTGGTCGCCCGGATCCTTCTGTTACAGGAGTTCCTACATTAGCAGGTATTGCACTATACCCAACATTTGCAGAGATATGTAATACTGTATCTTGGTATAAGGATATCGACCATGGAACAATCAATTGTGTACGAAAAATCACTAGAGAGTGGTTCGTATATGAGCAATGGTGTTCGGATGGTCAGATGTTGACCTATAAACAAATAATAGAAATTACAGATACAATTCCGCCAGTAATAGCCACTATTCCTAATTTTAAAGTGACTACCAATAGTCAAAGTGTTTGCGAAGGGGCGGTCAAGTTGCCTATAGCTTCTGTAACGGATATTTGTAGTAATAAACTCAAAGTAGATGTGACATACCCAGGTGGATTCATTGATGGATTTAAAGGAACAGAAAGTATATTGCTTCCTGTAGGCAATCATATTATCAATTATACAGCTTATGACGAGTGTAAAAACTCTGCATCAAAATCATTTACAGTGACGGTAGAGGATAAAACAGCTCCTACAGTTATTTGTAAAGGCGAAGTTGTGGTTGGATTAAATTCTAATGGCCAGGCTTACCTTTCTCCAAAAAATGTTGATGATGGAAGTTTTGATGGTTGTGGTATAGGTAGAATGAAAATTGCGAAAATGGTTCCGTCTGGGTTGATTCCAGATAGTCTATTTGTAAATTCTATAGATTTTGGTTGTGCTGATGTTGGCAGAAGTATTATGGTTGCTCTAAGAGTTTGGGATGAAAACGGTAATAGCAATTCATGCATGATAAATGTTACCATTCAAGACAAGCATGCACCGAAAATCACTTGCCCAGCTGATATTGACATTGATTGCAAAGATGTGTTCAGTGGTATGGATTTGACTCAGTATGGAAAAGCCATTGCAATAGATGCCTGTGGAGCTACTGTGACTGAAAATGCCGCTAAGTTCATTCTTAACTCATGTAGGGTTGGTACAATAGAAAGAAACTTTGTGGCAACAGATGGCACAATACCTGCTACTTGTAAGCAAATTATTACAGTGGTAAATTCTGACTATTTCAATCCTTTGACTGATGTAGTAAAACCTTTAGATTATGAAGTCTTCGATAGATGTTCAGTTTTAGAGTTAAAACCAGAAAATCTTCCTGCTTTATATGGTAATCCTATAATCACGCAATCATCTTGTGGCCTTGCAGCTGCCAGTTACAAAGATGATGTATATAATTTTGTGGCAGGAGCCTGTTACAAAATAGTGAGAAACTGGACCATTATAGATTGGTGCGAAATGGAAAGATTAGGCGCAAGCTATACTCCATATACATTCCAACAAATCATCAAAGTCAATAACACAGTTCCTCCATTCTTCGTAGGTCAAGCGCCTATAGATCAGACTTTTTTCACAGATAAAGGAAATTGTAACGAAGGTGCAGTATCATTGACTTTTATAGGTGGTGATTTGTGTACACCAAACAATCAATTGAGATGGTCTTTCAAAATTGACTACAATAACGACGGATCAATTAATTCAAGCAATAATGGCATAGGCCATATTGCGAGTATTGTAAATACTTTATTCCCTGTAGGAACACATAAAATACTTTGGTCATTCGAAGATCAATGTGGTAATGTTACGACAAGAGCACACCTAGTAACTGTAAGGAATAACGATAAACCAACAGCTGCAGGCCTTGAAAGTATAGCAGTTGCTATTATTCCTTGGGATACAAATGGAGATGGTACTGCGGATGTCGAAAAAGCTTGTATTACGGCTGCATCATTAAATGTAAGTAGTTCTAGTTTATGTTGTGATGAGCCATTAAGGTTTAGTTACTCTGCAGATATAAATGATACAATCAGATGTTTTACTTGTTATCATGTAGGTGAAGATAATATTGTGGAGCTTTGGGTTCATGATTGCAATGGAAATACAGATTTTGTAGAAGTGAATGTAGATGTACAAGACAATAATGATTCAAATGTTTGTGAATTAATATGTATCAATAATCCAGCTGTTGTGAATGTCACAGGCATATTAAGTATTTGTAATGGACAATCAACTACCTTAACCGCAACAGGAGGTTTGACTTATCATTGGAATACTGGTGAGACTACCGCATCTATTACAGTAAGCCCAAATAGTACACGTGATTATTCTGTGACTATTACAAATGAGTTCAGGTGTACAGATGCAGATACGGTTACGGTTACTGTCAATCCATTGCCAACAGTAATGATAAATGGCAATAATGTTTGTAATGGTAGTTCTACGATATTATCTGCAACAGGTGGCGGTACTTATATTTGGAATAATGGTGCTACAAGTGCCAATATTACAGTGAGTCCTATAACAAATACAACTTATACAGTAACAGTAACTAGCTCGCAAGGCTGTACTGCTTCTACATCAAGATTAGTAATTGTCAATCCTTTGCCACAAGCAAGCATCAATGGTATTCAATCTATTTGTAATGGTAGTAACACTACTTTGACTGCTGCTGGTGGTGGTACTTATTTATGGAGCTTCAATGGTGCGACGACAGCTGCCATTACAGTAAGCCCAACACAAAATACAACTTATACTGTAACAGTCACTAGTGTGCAAGGTTGTACAGCATCATCTAGTCGTACAGTAACAGTCAATGGATTAACAATCAATGCCATAATCAGTGGAAGTGATGAAGTATGTAGTGGGCAACCTACTACTTTGACATCATCTTTGACAGGAGGTACAGCTAATTCTTATATTTGGAGTAATAATGCTACAACTAGCGCCATTAATGTTGCACCAGCAATAAATACAACTTACACAGTAACCATTACTGATAACAATGGCTGTACTGATACAGCATCAAAGCTAGTAACGGTAAAAGCTTTACCAATTGTCACAGTTACAGGTCCAGATGCATGTCAAGGTGGCTCTACTACTTTGACAGCAACAGGTGGTGGTACCTATTTTTGGTCTAATAATGCAACAACAGCATCAATAACTGTAACTCCAGCTTCACCTACAACATATTCTGTTACCGTAACTGGTGCAAACGGATGTTCGGCAGTTGGCTCAAAACAAGTAAATATCAATCCATTACCTACAGTTAATATTAGTGGTGATAATGCAATTTGTATAAATGAATCTGCCACATTGACTGCAAGTGGAGGTGTGAACTATGTATGGAGTAATAGTGCGACTACCGCAGCTATTACAGTAAGTCCATTGGTGACTACTACTTATACTGTTACAGCTACTGATTCAAATGGTTGTACTAACACTGCTGCCATTACTGTTACAGTAAGTGGTCTTACTATAAATGCAAACATAGCTGGTTCAGATACCATTTGTGTAGGTAGCTCCACGACATTGACAGCATCACTAACAGGTGGTACAGCCATGTCATACGCTTGGAGTTTCAATAATGCGACAACTCAATCCATTACTGTTAATCCTGTCGTGACAACAACTTATACAGTAACGATCACTGATACAAATGGGTGTAATGGTACAGATGCCATTACCGTAGCAGTCAATCCACTACCGAATATTGTAATATCAGGAGATAAGACTATTTGTTTGGGTGAATCAACTACTTTGACGGCAACAGGAGCAATATCTTACTTATGGAATACTGGAGCAAATACAGCATCTATTTCTGTAACTCCATTAGTGAATACTTCTTATACAGTTACTGCAACTGATGCCAATGGATGTATCAATACTACAATAAGTAATGTGGTAGTAAATCCTTTGCCAGAAATACTTATTATGGGTAATGATACAGTTTGTGCAAACACATCTACACAATTGACGGCTAGTGGTGCCACTTCATACGTTTGGAGTACAGGTGCAACTACTGCTACTACGGTGGTAATACCTGCTTCAACCGCTACATATACTGTAACAGGAACGGATGCGAATGGCTGTTTGAATGACGCATCTATCTTCGTGACAGTAAATCCGAACCCAACACCAATAATAGCTGGTGATTTGATGTTATGTTTAGGAGACACTACTATTTTAAGTACATCAGGTGGCGGCACATATTCATGGAGTACAACCGCAACTAGTTCATCAATAGAGGTCTTCCCAGTTGTAAATACTACTTATAGTGTGACAGTGACAGATATAAATGGCTGTAAGGGTAGTACTTCAGCAACTGTTATTGTTGACCCTGGTAATCTTACTTGTACAACACAGAATATCACAGTTTATTTGGATGCATTGGGTACTGTTAACATTACGCCTATGGATATTAGTACTGGAAGTGTAGGAGCATGTACAAATATTGAAGCATTCGTTGCTCCTAACATGTTGAACTGTAACGACATTCAAGTCAATCCAACAATCGTTACTTTGACTGTAGTGAACACAAATACAAGAGATACATTGACATGTACAGCAGAGGTAACAGTATTAGATACATTGCCTCCAGTTTTGGTATGTCCTGCAAATATGGTATTAAATTGTGAAACGTTTGACCCTAATGCACCACTTAGTAATTATGGAATTCCTACATTTGGGGACAATTGTCCAGCAAGTCTTTCCTTGCAGGAAGTGCCAGTTATTAATATTGGAAGTTGTAACGTAGGACAAATTACTAGAACATTCATTGTTACAGACTTTAGTGGCAATTCTACTCAATGCGTGCAGTTGATTGACGTAGTTAATCCAGATCCGTTAGTAGTTGGGGATATCAATTTTCCAGCAGATGTAACTATTAGTAATTGTGCTTCAACAAGCATTGCAAATACTGGAAACACAACGGTGAATGCTAGTCAATTTGATTGTGCTGGCTTGACTATATCTTTTACCGATAATATACCAACTCCTTTATGTGGTGGAACATACCAGCGTATTTGGACAGTGGTAGATTCATGTCAGACTGTACCAGGTACTACACAAGGTATTTTTGTACATACACAGACTATTATTGTCAATGTACAAACTCCAGAGATATTAGGACCTACCAGCACAGTTATTTTGCAAAAAGACGCTGTCACATGTATGGCGACTTATTCAGGCATGAACCATTCCGCAACGGGTTGTAATCTTGTTTTATCGAATAATATCAATAACAATGCAAATTTTGATGTGACAGGTGTATATCCTAATGGACAAACATTAGTAACATTGGTAGCAACGGAGACATGTTCTGGTTTGTCTGATACCTTGAGTTTTATAATTCAAGTGGATACTATTGCCATGAACATTGTGTGTGCTAAGACATATCCGATAATGACAGATCAGTTGTTTGTAGAAGAAAATGTGTATGAACACGCAACAATCACTCAAGACTGTAACACTGCTACAATTGTAGCCTCATTTACCAATACATTTATTTACGATACTTTGGCAATTTATGACTGTTCAGATTTGGCAAATGCCCCAATAGGCATTACTATTTATTTTTGGTATGAAGGCGCATCTGCTCCGTTTACATTGTGTCAGTCCTTAGTTGGTTTGACGGATCCAAATGACTTCTGTGGTACACTTCGTACTATTGATGGAAGTGTTACAACTGAAAGTGGGCAAGCTGTTCCTAATGTAACCATTGATCTTCATGGTAGCCAAATGCCGGCAGTCAGTACACTCGTTAATGGTCAATATAACTTTCCTGAGATGAATGGTGGTGGTGAATACACTGTCATCCCAAGTCGCAATGACAATCCATTGGAAGGTGTTAGTACACTTGACTTGATTTATATCCAAAAGCATATACTTGGTTCGGAGAGTTTGAATTCTCCATACAAAATAATCGCTGCTGATATCAATAAAGATAATAAAGTATCTTCCTCAGACTTGGTACAACTTCGCAAAGTTATTTTAGGAATACAAGAAAATTTCCCAAATAATACAAGCTGGAGAATGGTAGATAAGGGGTATTCTTTCCCAGATCCAAAAGAACCATTTATTGGTAATATTGCAGAAAATTATTATATTGAATCCTTGAATGCTAGTATGGATATTGATTGGATTGGAGTTAAGATAGGTGATGTAAACAATAGTTACGTTACAAGGCTTAAATCTGATGGTACGGAGAGTAGAAGTGCTAGTTTACAATTCAGTATGCCTGAACAGCAATTGATTACTGGAAAAAATATAATTCCAGTTTATGCATCAGCTACTACGGATATGGCTGGATTCCAGATTTCACTTCCTGTACAAGGAGTTAATGGAATATTAATCACAAATGGTCTATTATCCATGACAGAAGATAATTTCGCATTAGTCAACGGTGTGTTGAATATTTCATGGCATGATGCTAAAGGTATAGACGTCAATGAAGGTGATATTTTATTCTTCCTTCATATAGATGCAAAAACTGATAGTAATCTATCAAATCTTCTATTTACAGATGCTAATAAAGGTCTTAATCCAGAATATTATAACTCAGATCATCAAATAAATAAGCTTGGTTGGAGAGTGGATAGAGGTAGGTCTGAGACTTTTATAGTTCATGGGAACACTCCAAATCCTTGGAACAATGAGACTTCAATAAACTTCTCATTGCCTCAAAACGGTGATGTCTCATTGAAAGTTAGAGATATCACAGGTAGATTGATCTACACTTCATCCAATTATTATCAAAAAGGTCAAAATACAATAAGGGTATCTTCTGACGATCTTGGGGTCTCAGGCTTGCTCTTTTATGATCTTACTTTTGGCAAAGAAGTCAAAACAATGAAAATGTTGAATATCAAATAATTTTTTTTGATAAATGAATTTAAAAGGACATCAAGCTTTGCTTGGTGTCCTTTTGTGTTTTAGACAGGTTTCTAATGAATTAAATTTTATAATGGAACAATTTCATTGTTTTGGTGGTACTTACTTAGGTATTTACCATTTTAGTAATATTATTGTTAAAAGCCAAAATACAATTATTTATTTAGGGCTTGCTGACAATGGTACAACCAATTGATAAATAATAAATTATGTCTATAACAAACAAATTAAATACAAACCTTTTAATTGATTTTGTCCAAAAGTCGTGTACTTTGAGTTGGCTTTTTGCCTTATGCAGACGCAGTTACTTTTTATTGCCCAAAAAAGTAACCAAAAAGTCTAGTTCAAAAAAAGGTAACTGAATGGTGCAGCTTTGCTGCATTTGAGTGATACGAAATCACTTAAAAATGAAGGCACTGATTTAAACTTAAATCAGCTAGGTGTATTGTTGTTCATTCTCGACCTGCCCATCCCTTACGGGTTCCTTCGCTTCTCGCATTGTTATGGCCCACCCACCCGTTTCACGGTTCACTCCGTCAAAGGCTTACGGCCTTTGGTGCTTTGCACTACACCTGCCCATCCGTTTCACGGTTCACTTCGTCAAAGACTTTGTCTTTGGTGCTTTGCACTTCACTACGTTCATTTTCTCTATTGCTTGTTTTTTGAACGATAATCTCCGTTAAACTATTAACCAAAAATAATAGCTGACTTTTTCAGCAGACCCTATTTAACCATGACTTTTGATTAATTCTCAGGCTAAAACGAATTATTAAAATTACGTAGGGCTTGCTGACTATGGTGCAAACAATTGATATATAATAAATTATGTCTATAATAAACAAATTAAATGCAAACCTTTTAATTGATTTTGTCCAAAAGTCGTGTACCTTGAGTTGGCTTTGCCTTATGCAGGCGGCAGTTACTTTTTTTACATTGCCCAAAAGTAACCAAAAGTCTAGTTCAAAAAAGGCAATTGCGTAGCACCGTTCATTTTCGAACCAAAATGCTTTTTCTATTGCCATAAGTATTTCATATTTATTTAATCCTTTGTGCTTTCTATGGCAATAGACGCACTTTCCTGCCCACCCGCTAGCGGTTCACTTCGTCAAAGGCTTGCGGCCTTTGGTGCTTTGCACTTCACCTGCCCATCCGTTTCACGGTTCACTTCGTCAAAGACTTTGTCTTTGGTGCTTTGCACTTCACTACGTTCATTTTCTCTATTGCTTGTTTTTTGAACGATAATCTCCGTTAAACTATTAACCAAAAATAATAGCTGACTTTTTCAGCAGACCCTACGTACAAATATATCAATAGAAAATAAGACCATACTATTAAAGTATAGTAGTTGGATCCGAGTTTAATATGTTGGTCGCTAAGGTCTAGACAATATCCTTAGCTTCAATTCCATGTTTTTGCATTAACTTATTTATTCTTTTAATGCTTTGTTGCTTCTGATTTTCTTCGCTTTGCAAATTCATCTTGGCATCGTAAGTTGTTTTATTTTTTAGCATTGTGTACACGATCTCTGCTATTTTTTTTCCGTTGCCATTTTTGCAACTTTACCATCGGCACTTGATTTGATGCGGTAGTAAAACGATTGCAGATAACTACCTTTAACCTTAGCTGCACCCACTGATGCCGAAATGAATGCACCTCTTAGGTTTTTATTCCCCTTCCCAACCTTGAAAGATAATACTTTACCGCCTGATACTTTTTTGTTTGGACATAATGCCAGCCACGAAACAAAGTGTTTCTTACTGGAAAACTTTGTTGTAATGTCTTCAAGTCCCACTTCTGTGACCAACGTCAGAATTAATTTTCTCTCTTTTTAACTATTACTGCAATGAATTGATCAAAATTTTCAGCTGTAGCGCCAGAAAGATATTTTTTTTACATTGGTATTTATTTTTACTCTTGGCCCTTCTTCCCAAACCGTTGATAAATCGCTTGTTGCGTTGGCATATCTGATGGGATAGATCTCAATGGTTCACAAACTTTCAGGGTATTATGACAGTCAGTGGGCAATAGTTGATAGAGTTTTGTACCCTCGGTTTTCCAAGCGATCATTTCGTCACTTACTTGCTTGATGACTTTGGCTGGATTGCCTACGATTAGGCTTCTAGATGCAAATATTTCACCTGCTTTGATAAAAGCCAAAGCACCTACAATGCACTCATCACCTACCATTACGTCATCCATAACTACACTATTCATTCCGATCATAGCATTGCGCCCAATTTCCGCACCATGTATGATGGCTCCATGGCCAATATGTGCTGCTTCATGCAAGATGACTGACCTACCTGGAAACATGTGCAAAGTACAATTTTCTTGTATATTGCATCCATCATGGATGATGATTGCTCCCCAATCACCACGTATTGCTGCACCTGGACCAATATAGACATTTTTGCCAATAATCACATTGCCAGTGACTGTTGATTGAGGATGAACAAATGAAGACTCATCGATGACAGGGATGTATCCGTTAAATTCGTAGATCATGTTGATGTATTACACTTTTTAATTTCTCTAATATATTATAAGCTGCAGGGCACACTAATGTATTGGACACATTCAGGTGGGTGCGTTTAGGGTATTCCATTTCGTCTGTGTGGGGATACCTCCTACATGCTTCAGGTCTGATATCGTAGATACTACATGTATTGTCTGATTGAAGAAATTTACAAGGCACTATATTGAAGGTTTTTTCACCATTGAAATCTTGCAATACGTAAGACTTCGTAAATTGCTTTGCACTGATGCCCATTGATTTTGATATTCGATTGATATCTTCATTAGTCAATAATGGTGGTGACGTTTTACAACAATTGGCACAGGTCATACAGTCCGTTTTTGCAAATACTTCTTGATGTATTGATATGATGGTGTCGTGAAGTGTATCTGTTTTGACATTGCGAATGGTTCTAAACCAAATCTCATTTTCCTTTTTAGAATCTTTTGCTTTTAGTAATAAATTCTGGTCTGCTTCTGTCATCTGATGGTAAATGTTTTGGAGTATTCTTTAAGATTGTTAAGTGTGACTTTAATATTGTAATCACCTTTGAGCCAAGATTCTGTTTCTATGGCAAATTTTTCAAGTCTTGAAGATTTATTGGTTATCACTTCATTTTGTTGATTATAAATTTTGATGTTGTAGTCGATGAAATTAGGGTTATCTACATACAATAAAGCCATATCATCCATCCATGTAGGTATGATTTCAATTGATTCCATATTCATCGATTCATCTATCATTATGGAAGTGGTCTTAAAGAAAGTAACTTCATCATTTACTTCATAATTATTGGAAATAACTCGCCAATAATAGGTTTTATGTTTTTGTAGGGATGGTACAATAAGAGCTTGGGTTTTCACAAGGGTATCCAAAATCTTTTCGCTAAATAACCTATCTGTTGCTATCTGTAAGCGTTGATCTTCATTTCGATTAGGGTTTTCCCAAGAGAGAAATATTTCTTTATAAAATACTACCTTATTTTCAGGTGGCAGGATATAATGTAACTTGACTGGTTCTTTTGAAAATTGAGTGGGAAATGTGAGCGTATTTATCAGGGATTCTGTTGGATCATAGTTTTGGTCTTGACCATTTAATTCGCTATTGTATAGGGATATAAATATAATTAATATATTTAATAAATTATTTTTAACACTCATGAGTAAAGAAATGGATTTGGATATTTCATTATAATCGTAAAGATAATGATAGCTCATAAAAAACACTATTTTGAAGAGTATTATTTAAAGTGTAGGATTAATTTTTATATTTACACTAAGTCCTACCCATTATTCTTTCCCATAATGCCGCAAATGCTTCTCCAAAATCTGCATCTCTTGGTCTCTCTCCTTGATTTTTCAATGTATAAGTGCCTTTCGGGTTTTCAATAAGATTAAATTTAAATACAAATTGTTCGGCATCTGTCGTTTTCATTTTGAAAGTACCAAATCTCAAGTCAAAATATTCTAATGAATCTTGTGAATTACGTTTGATTTGATAGTAATCATCACTAAACCAAGTTAAAGTTTTTAGGGTTTTATCCGTATGAATAGCCTCACCTACTACCATTCTATTTTTTGGCAAAGTGTCAATTCTAAAAAACTTCTTGCTATCAAAGAAAGAATAAGTTCCATAATAATAGACACTATCTGACTCTGCAATACCACTCCATAGTATATTATTGAGAATAGTAGGAGTAGTCATATATCTGCTATAAGTGACATTTTGCTTGATTAGTGAGTTTTCAAAAATAGTGTTGATTCTTGATTTATTGACTATAGTAAAAATCATATACAAACTGCTGACTATGAGGCCTATATTGTTCCATCTGGCCCGTTGATGATTGTTTCTGCTGTAAAATGCAGCGGTAATTAGACATAACATAAAGGGTAAGGTATATAAAGGATCTGCTACTGCAATGTTATTGAAAGCTACTCTTTGGCTCGAAAAAGGTATCAATATCTGTGTCCCATAAGTGGTGAAACAATCAAGGATAGGGTGGGTGACCAACGATAAAAAAAACATCCATTGCCACTGTCGGATTGTAGCTTTGGGTTGGTCATATTCTGGCCTAAAATATCTTTTATATATCATATAACTGCTACTGCTAAGCACAAATATTCCTAAAAGTATCCGTGTGATAGTTAACTCGCCCATGAATGTAATTGCTCCGAAAAGTGCAACTACTAAAATACTCCAAGCAGATAAGCCGACCCATTTGTGCCATTTTTGTTCGTATAAAAAATGTACACTCCAACCCAAAAGAAGAGAAAAAATGGATAAATATAATGCAGAATGGGTAGGTCCTCTGTGAAATGCTAATGCATCGATTGGAGTCATAAAACCATTCGCAATAACATCGAGATCAGGAATAGTACCTGCTATAGCTCCCCACACCATGGCACGATTGCCTATTTTTTTACCTAGTGCAGCTTCACCTACAGCGGCTCCTAAAATAATCTGCGTAAGTGAGTCCATATTGGGCTTTTTTTATGGTAAAGTACTTTGTATATTCATTTTTTCAATAGCCCGATTAGCAGCCATTTGTTCAGCAGATTTTTTGTTAAAATCTTCGGCTGTACCCATTTCTACACCATCTACTAATACTGCCACTTTAAAACAATCTCTTTTGTCCACCTTAAATTTTGATAGGGTAGTGAACTGAATATCTTTGCTGTTTTTTTGACACCATTCTAAGAGTTGAGATTTATGATTATCATCTTTTGTCTCTAAGTCGTTGATATCCAGGTATTTCATTAGAATATTGCGGATTACATATTTTTTGGTTTTTTCATAACCAAACTCTATATAAATAGCACCGACCAAAGCTTCTAAGGCGTTGCCCAACATAGCATTGCTCATTTTACCAAGACTATATTCTGATAAAATCATATCAAGGCCCATATTGTCAGCAATCTCATTTAGTGTCTGTCTTTTGACAATTTTGGATCGCATTTTAGTAAGAAAACCTTCATCTTTATTTGGGTACCTTTTGAAGAGAAATTCTGCAACAATGGTAGAAAGAATAGCATCGCCAAGATATTCCAATCTCTCATTGGTAGGTTTTCCAGGCGTCTCATTGGTCATGGACTTGTGGTAAAATGCTGTTTTGAATAAGTTAAGTCTTGCAGGTGTGAAACCTAGAATGGGTCTCAACCTCAAGGCCAACTGCTTGTCTTCCGACAGATATAGATTATAAAAACGACGTATTATATCCAAAATTATTCCTTGTACCTTTTGACTATCAATGATGCGTTATGCCCACCAAAACCGAAAGTATTGCTCAAAGCAATATCAATTTTCCTTTCTTGAGCAATGTTAAATGTAAAATTTAGTTTTGGGTCGAAATCAGGGTCATCTGTAAAATGATTGATGGTCGGTGGTATAAAACCTTCATTGATAGCTGTGATGCAAGCTATGGCTTCGATTGCTCCTGCCCCACCTAGCAAATGCCCCGTCATGGATTTTGTGCTACTAATGTTCAAATTATAAGCAGATTCACCAAATACTGCCAATATTGCTTTAGTTTCTGCTATATCTCCTAGTGGCGTGGAGGTCCCATGAACATTGACATAATCCACATCACTTGGTTGAATTCCTGCATCTTTGATGGCTATACTCATCACATTCCGAGCACCTAGGCCTTCCGGATGTGGAGCAGTCATGTGATAAGCATCAGCTGTCATCCCTGCACCTACTATTTCCCCATAGATAGTGGCACCGCGACTCTTGGCATGTTCTAGTTCTTCTAAAATCAATGCTCCACCACCTTCACCAAGTACAAATCCATCTCTGTCTTTGTCAAATGGTCTGGATGCTGTTTCGGGAGAGTCATTTCGTTCAGACATGGCTTTCATAGCAGAAAACCCACCTACACTAGCTTTGGTAATAGCAGCTTCAGATCCACCTGTTATCATGATATCTGCTCTACCCATTCGGATATAATCAAAAGAAGCAATGATAGAATGTGTCGAAGAAGCACAAGCAGATACGGTGCCGTAATTGATGCCCCTAAATCCGTATTTTATGGAAATATGTCCAGGAGCAATATCCCCGATAAGTTTTGGAATTAGGAATGGGCTATATCTAGGCTCTCCTTGCCAAAGTGCAGCTTCTGAAATATCATGTTCTATTGTTTCAAAGCCTCCAATGCCAGTACCCCAAATTACTCCTGATCGATCCAAATCTATCTTCTCTAAATCTAATCCTGACATCTTCATAGCTTCGTCGGCAACTACCATAGCATATTGCGCAAATGGGTCCAATCTGCGGGCATCTTTCCTAGGGATAAACTGTTCCACATCAAAATTTTTCAATTCGCAAGCAAATTTTACTTTGAATAGTGAAGCATCAAACCTTGTGATCGGGCCTGCACCGCTTATTCCTTTTTAAGACCTTCCACGTATTCCTGATAAGTATTTCCTATAGGTGTAAGTGCCCCAATTCCTGTTATTACAACTCGTCTCATATTTGGTTATGATTGATGGATGCAAATTTCTGATTTTTTTATCAAAAATTAGCTATTTAAGTTATTTACTTTTTCAATTGGATAATTAATTTGTGCAACAAGACATAAGTAAAACCCAGATAGACAAAAATTACCACTTCGGTATCAAACTTTTTAGCGATAGTTTTGACCTTATCAAAAAAAAATCCACAAAAACAAAAGCTTTTGTGGATTCTATTTTTTAGGATTTTAACCTTAAGCTTTGCTTGCTTCTAAAAACTCTATAGCATGACCAACAGTCTGGATTTTTTCAGCCTGATCATCAGGAATAGACACATCAAATTCTTTTTCAAATTCCATTATCAACTCTACAGTATCTAATGAATCTGCTCCAAGATCATTTGTGAAGCTGGCTTCGTTAGTTACTTCCGACTCATCGACACCTAATTTGTCAATGATAATTTTTCTTACTTTTTCTGCGATTTGTGACATCTTAAATAATGTTTTCTAATTAAGATGCAAATTAAGGCAATCACATACTCTTAAACAAATATTTAGCTAAATATTTTGATATTAGATATTTATATAATATTATTTAATTTGTTGATAATCATTTTATTAAGTCAGATTAGGCTTGATTTTTATTTGTTTTTTAAAACTAAAGATTGGTATCGTTTTATTTTTTTACCCTTAGTAATTTCTGGAATTAAACTTGGAGTACAATTTGCAAAATAAAAAATAAATTCTAAATTTAGATCCATGCAATTAGATTTCAATAATCAAAAACATTATTTAAATGATGAGTCTGAATTTTTTGTAGTTTAAGTTCTTATTGATTTTTACATATAATCAATCAGGAAAAGATATCTTTCCCATGCAGACAGCAGGTACACCTTGCCGACCCCCAAAATTTATAGGATTGCCTGCCAAAGTCTCATTGGCCAAAACAGCAAAAAGGATAGCTTCTTTGGCATCTCCCGATATACCCAAAGTATCGCATAGATTAAATGTACAATTAGGGAGCAGTGACTTCATGGACTTCAACATGAGTGGATTGTGAGCTCCGCCACCACTTAAGTAAATGTGAAAACTTTGGTCACCGATAACTTTTAGGATGGCTTCAGTAATGGTCTCAGCACTCAATCTGTTAAGTGTAGCCATCATGTCTTCATGTGAGATATCATTTATTTCGCAGTTTTGTAGGGCCTTTTGTACCATGTCAAAGTTAAAGACTTCAGGGCCAGTTGTTTTTGGGAAATCTAAATTAAAGAAATAATGTTCCTTCATGGCGGAAAGCAATGATTGGTTTACAGAGCCTTTAGATGCAGTGGCAGCATCTTGATCGTATGCCATATTCAATTTCATTTTCATATATGCATCCATAAGGGTATTTCCAGGACCTGTATCGGTTACAAATACACGGCTTGCATCTCCATCTTTTGGCAAATAGGTAAAATTGCCAATGCCTCCCATATTCAGCATAATCCTATCTTCTTTTGTTGATGTAAAGATAAGGTAATCTCCATAAACTGCCAATGGAGCACCCTCTCCACCAGCGGCTACATGTTTTTGTCTGAAATCACTGATTGTAATGAAGCCAGTTTTTTTTGCTATATGGTCACCATCTCCTATTTGTAAAGTGGCATTGGGAAAAATTGGGTTTTGATGTTGATGTTTTGGGACATGCATCACTGTTTGTCCATGACTTGCAATGACATCTATGTGCTCTTTATTGATTTGGTGTTGTGCAATAAATTGATTTACCAACTCACCATGAAAGGTGCCTATCCATTCGTTTAGCATGGCTAAGTACGCAAAATCTACAGTACTTTTGGCAAAGACTTTTCTAATCTTTTCTTTAGTGTGGTCGTCATAATCTATAGTATCAAATGCAATAACTTCAACTTGAGTTTGTCTTCCCGAATTAGATATTTTGCAATAAGCTAAATCCAATCCATCTAGTGATGTACCCGACATCAAACCTATGACGTATCGATGATCTCGAGATGCCATTTCGTAGATGGATTGGATGTGTTTATTCATTGATGATTAAAGTATGTTATTAGTTCAAACCTCGCTTTTTTAATAAAGGATCTATTTTTGGCTCAGCCCCACGAAAACGTTTGTACAAGTCCATAGGATCTGCAGTACCACCTCGTTCCAAAATATTTTTTCTAAATGACATAGCGGTTTCTTTGTCAAAAAGCCCCTTCGCTTTAAATGCTTCAAAGGCGTCAGAGTCCAAAACTTCCGACCATATATAACTATAATATCCAGATGAATACCCACCTGAGAAAATATGATTGAAATATGTACTTCTATACCTTGGGATGATGGCTTCAGGTAAGCCAATGGATCCCATACTTTTTCGCTCGAAGTCGTCCATATTCCCTTCTATAATCTTCGTTTGCGTGTGATAATCCATGTCAAGGATAGATGCAGCTAAGTATTCAGTCGTAGCAAATCCTTGTCCATAAGTACCTGCACTCTTTATTTTATTGATCAATGCATCAGGAATGACTTCGCCTGTTTTGTAGTGTTTGGCAAAACTTTTTAACACTTCTGGTTCTGCGGCCCAGTTTTCCATAATTTGTGAAGGCAACTCTACAAAATCTGTTGGTACATTAGTGCCAGCTAGTGCTGCATAATTTACATTGGACAATAATCCGTGCAAGGCGTGGCCAAATTCGTGAAAATATGTAGAAACCTCATCATAAGTCAAAAGCGCAGGTGTTTCCCCAGTAGGTTTAGTAAAGTTGCAAACTATAGATATGACAGGTGGAACTCTTTTGCCTTCCTTCATTTTTTGGTCACTAAATGAAGTCATCCAAGCACCACCACGTTTGCTTTCTCGTGGATGGAAATCCATATATAATATACCTACTAAACTGCCATCGGCATCATTGACTTCATAAGCGATTGCTTCTGGATGGTAAGTAGGTAGATCTTTTCTTTCTTTGAAGGTCAAACCAAACAACTTTTGGACTGTATTGAAGACACCTTGATGTACATTTTCTAAGCTAAAGTACTGTTTGATTTCATTTTCGTCGAGATCGAATTTTTGTTTCCTTATTTTCTCTGCATAATATCTCCAATCTTGTGCGCCAACTTTAAAATCTCCACCTTCCGATTTGATATAAGCTTGGATTTCTTCCGCTTCTTTTTTAGCTTTATTAATGGCTGGTTTCCATAAGTCTTTTAGCAATTTATTTACATTGTCTGGATTTTTGGCCATTTGCTCTTCTAATACATAATGTGAGTGTGTAGGATAACCTAAAAGATTGGCCCTTTGAAGTCTAAGACTAGCTATCTTTTTAATGTTGTCATTATTATCATTTTTATCGCCTTTGTTGCCTTTTTTCTGCATGGCATTCCATATTTTTTCTCTAAGAGCTCTATTTTCTGCATATTGCAAAAAAGGCATCACACTTGGATTTTGTAATGAAAAAAGCCATTTTCCTTCCATTTTTGCAGCTTTGGCGGCATCAGCTGCTGCTGCAATCAGGTCTTCCGATAAGCCTTTTAGCTCATCTTTATTTTCTACCACTAATTGAAATTCATTGACTTCAGCCAATGTATTTTGGCCGAATTTTATAGTCAAAACAGAAAGCTCTTCGTTTATTTTGGTGATGGATTCTTTATCTTTTCCTGTAAGGAGCGCACCATTTCTGATGAATGATTTGTATGTTTTATCTAACAGTTCTGATTGTTCTTCGTTAAGATTTAATTTATCTTTAGCTTCCCAAACAGCTTTGACACGGGCAAATAATTTTTCATTGAGTGAAATGTAGTCATAATGTTTGGACAAAATAGGAGCCATTTCCTCCGATATTTTTTCAAGTGTTTCATTGGTATTAGCGCTAGTCATGTTAAAGAAGATACTTGACACACGCGATAGGGCATACCCAGCTTTATCTAATGCTTCTATCGTATTGGAAAATTCAGGAGCTGCGGTATTATTGGCAATGGAATCAATTTCCGATTTATGTTCCACCATCGCAGCTTCCAAGGCTGGTTTGTAATGTTCATCTTTTATCAGGTCAAAAGGTGGGACACCATAAGGAGTGGTAAACTCACTTATCAATGGGTTTTCTGTTGATTTTTGCGCTAACGTCATTTCTTTATTTTTGCAAGAGGATATTATTAAAAGGGAGATAATAAAACTTGTGGCATAAAATGATTTCATTTGATTATTGGCTTTAATGTGAATAAATAGCAAGACAAATTTTAGAAAGACAAAAGTACAAATAAAACATTGATTAAAAAAAATCTAAAACACTTTACTACTTACCACGTTATTTCAAAAATTCAAAAAAAATATGGATGCTTTAAATTATGTGGTGGTAGGCGTTGGCAAAGGTGTTGGTCACTCTTTAAGGTATGGTGATGAAGTCGAAATCCTAATTTGGGTGTAAATAAAAAAAGTTTTACCAAGACAACCTGATAAAACTTATTATAATAGTGCCCGGAGCGGGACTTGAACCCGCACGTCCTTGCGAACACATGCCCCTCAAACATGCCTGTCTACCAATTTCAGCACCCGGGCGAAAAATTAAGAGTGCAAAAATAGTGGTAATATTTGTATAACATAGTAATTGAACAAGATTTTTTGATATAAAATATTTGATCCAAAATATTAATAGGGTATTCTTTTTGTGATTACAATTATACAAAAGCAAATAGGAGATCCAAGATTTTTGTGACATGAAAATAGTAGCTATTGAACAATATTTAGGTATAAATGCATCAATGTACTCATAGTAAAGGGATTATATGAAGTTTGTAACACTAGATTTTTTTAAAAAGAATGCAGCTTTGGTGCAAAATGATCCTATTTAATTCACTCATTAAATATAATTCAGAATAAGCGAAGGTTTTTTATCAATATTAATATATTATTTATAATATTGATACTTTTATTGAATGTTGTCTATATTTTATTATATTTTATTAGAATTTATATACTTTACATTGAGAAGTGTTATACATTTGCATCATCAAAAGTGATACATTTTATTCATAACATTGTGAGGTGTTGAAATTGGCAGACATACCCTCCTGTCTCGAGGGTGGAGAGTTCGCGACAAACTGGAAACATATTTGGATTGGCTTTAATTCAATCCGAATGTATTTCATAGCTAAGCGCTCCGTGGAGGTTCGAATCCTTCTCTCACAGCTTTATTTTATAGAAAAATTTATACGGGAATAAAAACAAATGTGTTTTAAATCCTATCTTCTTTTTGAAATTTTTTATAATATTGTGAGGTGTTGAAATTGGCAGACATGTCCTCCTGTCTCGGGGATAGGGATAACGCGATAAACGAAAGGTATGGGTTGACCACAAAGTTCCGGTCTTCGGAATTTGCCTTTTGGCTAAGTGCCTTGTGGAGGTTCGAATCCTTCTCTCACAGCTTTTTGGGTTTATTAGGTTAATGAAGGGTTGTTAATGTTTTTTTTTTAATATCAACCCTAACATGCTACAGAAGTTTGGTGTTAATAAGAATCAGCAGCAATGGGTATTTATATACTTGTTGCTGTTTTTTTTTGCTCTAAAGTTGGGTAATGACTTGAAAAAATCTCTCTGTGAAAACCAAAAATTAAACAAATTCTATTTAGGTATAAGCTGAGCCCAATTGCAACATACTCTTTAAATAAATAGCTATACTGGTTAATGGTTGTGGTTCTGACAATGAAATGATACTTTTATTTTCTGCATTATATAGCTGTATTTTTTAATAAAGAGCTGACTTGTAAACATCTTTTTTAGCCAAGATACACCTTCTCGTTCTATTGTCTTTTAAGTTTCCATTTCCAAATCAGACCATCTTATGGATCATAAGCTTCTCCAGCCTTCTCAAAACCACATTTCTGTAAGACTTTAGTTGATGGGTTATCATGTCCCAAAGTATGGGCAGCGATTGATTTTACTCTTTCGTCTTTGAAAGCATTTTCAATTAATCCTTTTGCCATTTCAGTTTCATGCCCACAATTTCGATAGTTTGCTACAATTTTATATCCTATTTCAACTGTGCCGTCGTTTGTTGGTTTTCCTTTATAGCCACCACTTCCTATTAGCTTGTTGTTTCGTTTGTGTATGGGGAAATATGTCCACCAATTTTTTTCAGCGTCACTTTCAGTTATTCTTTCAAGTCAATATTGCAATGGACTACCCCCAAATTCTGTCCAATTTTCTTAAACTATCACATTGATTTTCTTTGCAAGCTGTGCGTCACCTTGGAGAGCTGATTTTAAAATTTCAGCATAACAAGCTATGAGTTTAAGGTGCTGAGTTTCTATTGTCATTTTGGTTTATTGTTACTGCTTCTTTGTAAAAGTTTAGCTTTTTTCTATCACTATTTCAATTTACTGAGTTACCTTTTCTTTGCTTTGAATGAACAAAGTGGCTAAAGCTGCGAGTAATAATAACACACCTGCAAATACTATAGCATACCTTGGGTCGTTGCCAAGGAAGTTTTCTAAAATATAACCAAAGGTCAATGTCTGTATAATCATAGGTACTACGATCATCATGTTGATGATACCCATATATACTCCATATCTTTCCTTGGGTATATCATTGACCACCATTAGATAGGGAATTCCCATCATACTAGCCCAACCTATTCCAAATCCAGTAATGGCAACAAAAAGTAGGTTTTTGTCACTGATAAATGGGAAAGCAAGGAATCCTATACCTGCCAATAGCAGACATACAAAATGTACGTACTTGCTACCATATTTTTTGGCAAAATATACCAATCCAAACGCCGTCAAAAAAGTTACAATATTATACCAACCATTGACTAATCCGGTCCAACTGACAGCTGCTTCATAACTTGCAGGATCATCGGCGGGCGTAGTGCCCCATACGGAGAGTGCGACACTTTTTGCACTATTTTGCCAGTAGCAGAAGAGTGCATACCATTGGAATAAATATACTAAGGCCAACTGCCACATGACTTTGGGCATAGACTTGATCGAGTCGATGATTTCTATCAAAGGAGAGACAAGAAGATAAATGGCATTTATTGAAGGTACATGCTGGTTATTCTCTAATAAGCGGGCTAAAAGGAATATCCAACCAAAAAAGATTGGTAAAATAAGAAAATTGGCGATATTTATTCCAAACCCTGAATATATGATATAATAGAACAATCCAGGTACCACGGATACTGACAGTATATAACCCAAAAATTGCAAGAACTTATTGGGCTTACCTGCATTATAGTTTGAAATTATTGCTATTTCTTCTTCGGTGGGAGCCAATTCTTTGGTAGTTCGCATACTCCACCAAACTGATCCTATGGAGCACACTGCACCTAAAAAAAACGAAGCATAAACCCACGTTGGCAAAGAGCCAGTTTTACCTACAAACAGGATAGGGAAAATGAAAAGGGATAGATTGGCTAAGGTTTGCCCCAATCCAGTAAAGAAGCTTTGTGCCTGAAAACCAGTAGGTTGCTGGTCTTTATGAAGCGTGTCTGCTATAAATGCCCTATAGGGCTCCATAGCAGTGTTATTGCCAACATCTAGTATCCACAGCAATCCAGCAGCCATCCATAATGTGCTGCTAAATGGGTAGATCAATAGACAGATACTGCAGATCAATGCTCCGATAAAAAAGTATGGTTTTCGTCTCCCAAATTGTGGCGACCATGTCTTATCGCTCATGGCTCCAATGATCGGTTGTATCAGGAGTCCAGTCACTGGACCAGCGATATTGAGTATTGGAATTTCATGGGCTGATGCACCCAACATATCATAAATGGGATTAACAGCACTCTGTTGCAACCCGAAACTATATTGAATGCCGAAAAATCCAACATTCATATTGATAATATTGATAAAGGATAAGGTAGGTTTAAACCTCACATCTTCTTCAGTCGATAATCCTCCATTGATTGTTGTGGCCATGTTGTATTATTATATGGCTCAAATCTAAAAAGTATTTAGATAAGACTTATATAAATTTTGTATTTTCTATTATTTTGTTGGTAGGTAAAGATTAATTGATGGAAATGTTGTGTTGAGCAACCTTGTTATTTAAAAAGTTTTTGATATCTATCACGTTGTAGTTGGTTAAAACGATATTCCAAAAATCATTTTCTGCATTATAGATGCGCAAAGTAAATTGGGGCGAAATACATATATTTTCTAGTGTTTCTTTGGCAATGGATATCTTGAATTTTTCAGCAATGTAGTTGCTTTCCGTTACCGTGTTATAATTATTTTGGACTGGTACTTGCGACTGCACTAATTGTATTTCAGTTTTGGTTTCCGTCACAGGGACATCATCCACAGTTTTTTGAACAGTAGTAGTTACCGGCACATGATTAAAAGTAGTTTGGTAGGTAGTATTGGTATGTTGGACCACATTTTTTTCTGAAATAGGAATTTGAAGAGTATTGATTAGGTCCACATTTATTTTTTGGGCACCCGCTAGCAAATAGGCTTCATTGGTAAATGGTGGAACAGTCGGGAAGCGGTTGGTCGAAATAAAGATATCTATCATGTTACCATCTTTATTTACTTTGTAGAATTCTAATTTGAACTTTTGATTTACTTGGCTGATTTTTGACATGGTTATTTTCTCAAAATTCAGCAAGTAAGTTTCCGTCTTTTTTACATGGTCTTTTACCAACCTTACATAGGAAACAGGTTCGCAGGAGTAAAAAATAACAATGAAAAGTGCTGAAAGAAGGAGACTAAATGTTTTCATGTCAATTGAGTTTTAGTTTGTGTATTTTAACGATTAGATATTATTGATGTAGCAAAATTATAAAAATTATTACAATCTATTCAGTTTTTATCTGATTTGTGAATAGAATATCGGCAGCGACCTAATTCTTGATGGTATGATTTGCCTTAATACTCAAAAATTTGAATGCAGTTTCGATAAAACTTTGGTAACTGAGACATTCCCTTTTTAGACTCAAATTATTGAAAATACATATCTAATTAGGGTCGAAAAAAAAAATTAAAAAAAAAAAAAAAAAAAAAAAAAAAAAAAAAAAAAAAAAAAAAAAAAAAAAAATTAAAAAAAAAAATCCCCAAAACTTTTTTAAAAAAAAACCTTTTTTTATAACCTTAAAAATTTTTTTTTTTTTTTTTTCCCCCACCAAAAAAACTTTTAATCCCCTTTTTTTTTTTTTTTTTTTTTTTTTTTAAAACAAAACAAAAAAAAAAAAAAAAAAAAAAAAAAGGCAACTTTTTTCCGCACCCCAAATAAGTTGAACTAATTAGTTTGATGTATAAATATTAAAGAAACGCTAAGGATAAAAATTCAATTAAATAAAGAAAATAGGCAAAGTAAATCGAGGCATTTTTGATAAATCTAGGTGCTGATTTTTCTATTCAGTTACATCAGAATAATTTTTTATTTTATAATTCTTATTGTATTTCATTATTAACCCTTAATTTTATTCTTTTATTGATCAATCATAAGCCACATGACGTACAATAAGCTGACCACGATGGCATACATCAATGGTTTACCTTACGATATTAAGGAAGGAGAAACCATTCTTGCATTTATCAAAAGACATAAATCAAAAGATGCCATCCCAACATTATGCGATGCACCCAATCTCGAACCATTTGGGTCTTGTAGAGTGTGTAGTGTAGAAGTAGGACTAAATGAAGATGGTCCATTTCGCACACAAGCATCTTGTCATACACCAGTGTTGGCAGGAAGTTATATTGTCACTGACTCAGAAAAGATCAAAAAATTACGTAAAAATATCATAGAACTCGTTTTGACAGATCATCCTTTGGACTGCTTAACGTGTGAGGTCAATAATAACTGTGAACTCCAAACCGTAGCAGCTCGGGTTGGCATCCGCGATGTAAGATATCCCGCAGGGAAAAATCATTTAGATAGAACCAAAGATCTTAGTCATCCTTATATGACCATGGATTTGTCCAAATGCATCAATTGTTATAGATGTGTACGTGCATGTGACGAAGTACAAGGTGAGTTGGTACTCAGTGTGTTGGGTAGAGGGTTTGATTCGAAAATCATCAAAGGTAATGACGTTTCGTTTTTTGAATCTGATTGTGTCAGTTGTGGTGCATGTGCGCAAGCTTGCCCTACTTCAGCCATTTCCGATGTTTTTGAGTCAAAATCAGTAGCTGTTGACAAAAAGGTAAGGACTGTGTGTACATATTGTGGTGTAGGCTGCAACTTGGAAGTATCTGTGGTTAATGACAAGGTAAAATCTATTCAAGCGCCGTATGATGCCGCTGTAAACCAAGGGCATACGTGTCTCAAAGGTAGATTTGCATTTTCTTTTTATGAGCATCCAGACAGAATCAAAACACCTTTGATCAGGAAGGATGGTGTCTTGGTACCATCGACTTGGGATGAAGCTTATACATTTATTGCAGAAAAACTAAATGCCATCAAGTCAGAATACGGTCCTGATGCCATAGCAGGTATTTCGTCGGCAAGGTGTACTAATGAGGAGAATTATCTCATGCAAAAGTTCATCCGGGCTGTCATAGGTACCAATAATATTGATTGTTGTGCAAGAGTATGCCACTCGCCCACGGCGTTAGGGATGCAACGTGCATTCGGTACAGGTGCCGCTACCAATAGCATAGAAGATTTGAAATATACGGATTGTATCATGGTTATCGGTGCAAATCCCACAGATGCACATCCAGTGACAGGTGCCAAACTCAAGCAGTTTGCCATGAAAGGAAAAACTACTATTGTCATAGATCCAAGGAGAACAGAAATAGCAAAATATGCCACTTACCATTTGGCACTCAAACCTGGTACTAATGTGGCTTTGCTAAATATGATGTTATATTTTATCATTACTGAAAATCTTGAAGATGCTAATTTTATAGCGCAAAGAACAGAAGGGTATGCTTCGTTCAAAGATCAAATTTTGGCTCTAAATATTAATGAGCTAGAAGAAATCACGGGTGTAAATAGGGATTTGGTAAGAGATGCAGCCAAAGCTTATGCTCAAGCTCCCAACGCAATGTCGTTTCATGGCTTAGGCGTAACAGAACATACACAAGGTACTTTTACGGTGATGTTGATTTCAGACTTAGCTATGATTACTGGCAATATAGGGAGGCTTGGTGTTGGTGTCAATCCATTGCGGGGCCAAAATAATGTTCAAGGTGCAGCTGATATGGGATGCCAACCACATCAAGGAGCAGGATATCTCAATGCCTATGACCCTAAAGTGAATAAGCAATATGAATCATTTTACAATACAAAAATTCCGCTAGGAAAAGGACTCAAAATCCCAGAAATGTTTGACGCAAGTATCAATGGACAATTGAAAGCTTTATGGCTAATGGGCGAAGATGTCGTACAGACCGATCCCAATACTCAAAAGGTAATTCAGGCGATGCAAAATTTAGATTTGTTAGTAGTGCAGGAGTTATTCATGACGGAGACGGCGCATTATGCTACCGTTGTATTGCCTGGTGCTTCGTTTTTGGAAAAGAGTGGCACCTATACCAATGGTGAACGTCGCATTCAAAAAGTGCAAAAAGTCGTTGAACCGCTACCAGGAACTAAAGCAGATGGACAGATTATAGCCGATATCATGCAAGTGATGGGTTTTGATCAGAGCGATTACGAACCTTCGGTTATTCTTAAAGAAATAGCCCAAATTGTTCCTTTTTTCAAAGGAGTAACTTGGGAAAATCTAAGTACCAACGGCAAACAATGGCCTGTAGCTGCCGATGGTACTGAGACAACCATATTACATACAGAAACGTTCAAAAATGGCAAAGGTAAATTCCATTATTTTGATTGGAAAGAAAGTGGAGAAATCCAAAAACACAGCAAAGAGTATCCTTATATCATCACTACCAATCGAGAGCTTGAGCATTACAATGCGGGTACAATGACGCGTCGCACTCGTAATGTGCAGATACTTACCGAAGATGTTTTGTTAATACATCCTGATGATGCAGCTAGGCATTTTATCAATGATGGAGACATGGTTTGCGTAGAGTCACCGAGAGGCAAAGTGGATATTAAAGCCAAAATCACAGATGAAGTAAGACAAGGCATTTTGAGTAGCACCTTCCATTTTCCGGAAGTGATGCTCAATATGATCACTTCTGACGAACACGATAGTGAAGCAATGTGTCCAGAATACAAGGTTGTGGCTTGTAATATTAGAAAAAGCAAAGGTAAGTACAAAGAGTTGGTCTAGTCAAATTGTTGGTGTAAATGTTTGGTATTGAATGTTCGGCAAGCTTTAGCCCATATTGGTCTTGTAATCTATGATTTCAAGATATTTTATAAGTAGCTTTCAAGGAATACAACGGTATTCAATGCATCACATCTTCACGACCGCTATTGGCCAAATCTCTCAAAGAATCAATTTATTTTTTAATATTCAAGTTATTGCCCACCAATCTTTATTTTCTTCTTTTTTAAATTTAATCAATTTTTCAATAACTACTTTATCTTCCAATGTCGGGAGCCATTGAATCAGTTCAAGTTTTTTTTTAAGAATTTTAGACTCCATATTCTTTGATTAATTTTTACAACTATATTTTGGATATTAAAGTTCGTAAAAGTGATGGAAATTTACTTTTTTAATCCTGTATCCTAGCTGAATTATTTTGGCCCATGTTAAGTGTTTGCATACCAAGACTACATTGCTTAAAAATATTTTTAAAAAACCTGGCCATCATCATTGATAGCCAGGTTTACCACATTAGTTTTACTGAAATCTATTTTCCGAAGAAGTCAAATTTTATACCTGCATTGATACGTACATTGTAGTATTCTTCCTGATATGTTCTTTCAGAAATACCTTGATAGTATCTCAGTGGTTGATTGGTAAGGTTATTGGCCTCTACATAAAATCTCCACTTTGGAGTGAATGCATAAGAAGCATTGACATCAACAAAAGTCTGTTTGTCGTAATAAATATCGCTGAAACTTGACCCACCTACTACATCAATATAATCACTTGCAAAATTAAGAGAAGTACGGATGACCAATTTTTTATTTTCGTAAGAAAGAGATGCATTGAGCATATTTTTGGCCGTTCCTGTAAGGCTAAGGTTTTCATTTTCTCTTTCTTGTATTCCTGTCGTACTAGATTCTGTAAATGTATAATTGAGGTAAACTCCTAAACCTTTAAGTGCACCAGGTAAAAAATCTAATTGCCTTTGCATGGCAACTTCAAATCCATATACATCAGCCGTACCACCATTTTGGGGTTGTGAAAGTGAAACTAACTGGCCATATTTAGGATCATTGACATTGAGGTCAGTACGATTGTATATAAAATTGCTGATATCTTTGTAAAAACCTCCTGCGGATATCAAACCGATAGACTTAAAGTAGTTTTCAAACATGACATCAAAATTCATAGATGTGGTTGCTTTTAGCGCTGAGTTTCCTCTTTCTACGGTCATATTGTCCGGACTATAATTGACAAAAGGCACTAAATCAAAATAGTTGGGTCTAGCTACGGTATTAGTCCAAGCAAATCGTAAAATAGAATTGTTTGTAAAATTGTATTTCAGGTGAGCACCGGGAAGGAAGTTGGTATAATTTTGAGAGATTTCGGCAGTGGGTTTAGCTACTTCATTATCTTCATCAAATTCAAAACCGCTATACTTGATCGATGTGTTTTCGATTCTGGCACCAACTATAGCTAATAACTTATCAGAAATTTTGTAATCTGCCATCACATATCCACCGGTGATATTTTCTTTGGCGGTGTAGTTACTGGTGATATATTCTGCTACAGCATCTTCTTTTTCGAACTTAGCTGCATTTCCAAACTCCAAGCCACCTAAATATTCTTTGGTAATAAAGTTGCCAGGAACATATTTTTCACTATTCAAAAATGTTCTTTCATTTTGAGCAGTACTCGGAAGATCACCAAAAGTATTGCCATTCGTACCCAAATTTCCAATAGGCTTGTAAATATCATAGGTATTGTTTCTTTCCTTGTCTTTGCCTCGATATCTTCCCCCAAACTGAAGTTTACCTTTATTAGCAGCAAAAGGCAATTCGAAATCTAAGCGACCATTGATATCTTGTTCATTAGTATTGTTATTA
>JADKCC010000011.1 GCA_016714785.1 Saprospiraceae bacterium | reverse complement strand
AATTAATATCATGCAAAAGATTGATCTATTGAACGCCAAATTTATTATCAGAAAAATCGAGGTAGCCGGGATGGTACCTATCCAATTGCAAATCACCATCGAAGGTGAAAGAGTGTTTATTAGTACTGGACAGAAAATCGAAGTTGAACTGTGGGATTTAAAGTCTAACAGAGCTATCGGTAAAACAGCTAGAGCCAAAGTCATTAATGAATATTTAGATAAAATGTCTGTGGATGTTGTTAAAGCTTTTAATGAACTGAAATCTCTTAACGATGATATTTCAGCAGAAATGCTAAGAGATAAATTGACTGGTAAAGGCATTGACCGCAGAAAATACCTTATCGAGTGTTGTCAGATTTACAACTCAAGCTTTGAGAAGCTTGTTGGAATTGAGATCGGTGAAATTACTTTTGGCAGGTATGCTACATTTGCCGCCAGAATCAACGACTTTATATCAACCAAGCTGAAGCTGAAGGATATTCTTCTTACTGATATCAAATATTCATTTGGTATAGAGTATGAACATTACCTGAAGACAGAGCTGAAGCTTCATCAAAACACCTTGGTCAAATACATTCAGTATTTGAATAGAGTTCTGGACTATTGCGTCAAATATGAGTGGCTTGAAAAGAATGTGTTATTTGGATTCAAATGTCCAGTCAAAGAGACGAAACGGGAATATCTGACGCAAGCTGAGCTAGATCGTATTATGAGCAAAGAGTTTAAAATTGATAGACTCAGTGAAGTGAGAGACATTTTTGTATTTTGTTGTCATACAGGATATGCTTACAAAGATGCCGCTAACTTGACACCTGAACACATTGATACAGGTATTAATAGCAAAAAATGGATATATACATCTAGACGAAAAACAGACAATGTATCTAACGTGCCGCTTGGATCAAGCACTCGACATCATTGAAAAGTATAAGGACCACCCTGTTTGTGTAAAGTAAAATAGAATTCTGCCTATGAAAAGTAATCAAAAGCTTAATTCCTACTTAAAAGAGATTGCAGATATCTGTGAGATTAAAAAACCATTAACAACGCACATAGCGAGGCATACATTTGCCACAACCGTACTCCTCAGTAATGGGGTAAGTATGGAGGCGACAAGTAAGATGCTCGGCCATAGCAGCTTAAAAACGACTCAGATTTATGGTAAGATCCTAGAAACAAGGGTGGGCGCTGAGATGGAAATGCTCAGCGAAAAACTGTCCAAGACTAAAAAGGGTGAGAAAGGAGATACTAAGTTTGGAGAAGCAAAGTAGCTAAATAAGTTTTGAAACTCTTTTGAAAGCCCTAGTTTTTAACCAGGGCTTTTTAATGCTTTTAGTCAGATATGAGACTTCGGAATAAATTTTTTAATAGCATAATATAAAAATTTGGTTAAAATTATAGAATATTATATCATATTTTCGTTTATGATTTTATACCTATTAGAGAATTTAATGTAGTCCCAGTAAAGTAGTTGTGTGCTGTTTCAAAAATTACATATAATCCTAGATAACTTTGAGAATCAATCTCGGCAACATATTTTGGGGTATAGTAAATCCATGGACATAATAAATTACAGGATGAATCTCTTTGCGAGCTTGAATAGCGAACTCATTGATATAGAAAAAAGTTACGAATTTGAGAGTACAGCTGACGAAATTAGGTATTATAAATATGAAAAGCCAAAGTTCCAGAGGTATGGTATGTTTTACAATAAATTATTGAAATTAGAATCGAATGTCCCAATGGGATCGCAAAAGATGAAGGCAGATTATTATGAGGATGCATATAACCATGTTTATGCGACATTTATTGAAAATCAAGCGTATGTAGTATATTACAGAATGAAAGACACTGATCAAGATGAAAGATTATTTGTGAGAAATTCGCCAAATAATCATATATTTGCGCTAATTGAAGCAACATCCATGATGGAGGAATTTTTGTACAGTATAGATGATGATAGAACCATTGATGAAAAGATCAATGATTATCCAAAGATTATTTGGACTGGAAAACTTACCAATTTAGTACTTCTAGTCAAGGTATGGTTCTAACGAATAGCATCAACAACGGAAATATAACGACTAAAGAACTTGTGGAATACATACAAGTGATGTTTAATGTGGATTTAAAGGACCATTATAGAAAATATCAGGATGTAAAAAATAGCCAGGATCCAACCAAGTTTTTAGATTATATGATTGAACTGATAAAAGACGATATCAATGATCATGATGAAAAAGGTTAATCAAAGAAAGAAATAACAGCATCGAGTTCTATCCCCATATAACGACAAAACTCATCCACCGTCACCACTTGGTGTGACTCCTTCCCATAATAAGTTTTGATTTTAAGAAGCAAAAGCCAAGATGTCCGGTAGTTCTTACCAGTGATGGCGGAGACATCTTTAGGGTATATAATCAGTCTTGAAAATTTGCTCATACTACACTTTATTTAACATAATCGATGATAGTACTTTCATACACTATCCATACACTATCTATACACTATCCATACATCATCCATACACTATCTTTTTAGGACGGGTCAGATGATTTTTTTGCTATGAGGGTTTTAGGTGAAGGTGTAATTTCTCGAGTATTTATATCTCAGGTGCTGGGAAAAACACTTTGTGTAAGTGGTTTGAATTTCAATTGCTGAACAAAAGTATGTCTTTTGTGGGAAATAATGGTTAATAAATCCTTAAATAGATATGTTATTATTTGATATTATATGTCATTTAAGGTAATTTATGATAGTGATGGTCGAAATAGTGGCGTAAAGTGGGAAATGTACCTATATCTTTGTTGTATTATTTAACTTTTAAAAATTGTAGCATTATGGCTAGACAAGGTGGATTGTTGAAGGTAGTGGGAAAGCTTGATGACCTATCCTTTTACAAAAGTGCTGATGGTTTTTTGGTAAGGACCAAAGGTGGTGTCTCTGGAGATAGGATCGCGAATGATCCGACGTTTCAGAGGACGAGGGAGAATGGCGCTGAATTCGGAATGTCAGCGAGTGCAGGGAAGCTGTTGAGAACAGCATTGAGAAATCTGATGATGACTGCCAGTGACAACCGGGTGGTATCGAGATTGACAAGATTGATGACGGATGTGAAAAATCTGGATGCGGCCAATGACCGTGGAGAAAGACATGTCCATGAAGGGTTTGACCTTCCTGAAGGTAAAGCTGTGCTGAAGGGTTTTAACTTCAACAATCGTGCGATTTTGAGTGGTATTTTGTTCAAGACTTTTGCTTTGAACACTACTACTGGCGCACTGGACATCCTTGGTGTGGTACCAATGATGGACTTGGTGAAGGCTCCAGGATCAACGCATGTGACGTTTAAGGCAGGATGGTCAAAGATGGATTTCCAGTTGGGAGAGTTCGAGACGCTGATCAGCAACTCTGTGAACATCCCGATCAACAACACGTCTGTGGACATCAATCTGACGCATGTAGCTCCTCCAGCTTTGGCGACTGGTATTCATGTGTTCGCACCTAGATTGAGTTTTATCAGGAAGTGAATGGTACGCAGTATTCTCTCAAGAATGGTGGGTATAATTCATTGGCAGTTATCGATGTAATCTAAGGATTTGAGATGGTAATTGAGCTTCAAAGGTTGTATAGGGATGGCTGGACTGATGGGGAGATTCTGATCAATGGTATCCTAGTGTGTCGGAGTATTGAATTGAGATGGGCCAATAATGAGCGAAATATATCGTGTGTGCCAGAAGGAGTTTATCCTGTGGCCATCATTCAACATCCGAAATTCGGTGAATGCCTGCAGATAAATGGTGTGAAAGGTAGGTCTGGCATCCTGATACATGTGGCCAATGATGCTCGGAAGGAACTCCGGGGCTGTATAGCTCCGGTGTTTTCTTTGACGGGGAACGGGAAAGGACAACATTCCAGATTAGCATTGAACTATATCATTGAAAATCTGCGAATTAGTGATGAGATGGAACATTTTATTGACATTAAAAGTAAAAAGTGATGAGTGAAATCATAGATAGGGTGAAGGCACCGACACCCAAGTTTTTTAAGGTGCTGCGAAATATTGGGTTGATCATGGCTGGTGTGGGTACTGTGTTGTTGACGGCACCTGTATCGCTTCCAGCTGCGGTGGTCACTTTAGGTGGGTACCTGGTGACAGCTGGCGGTGTGGCCACAGCTGTAAGTCAGATCACCAATATAAGTGATGATGCCATCGGCGAAAAAAAGGAAGGAGGGTCTGATGGGGATGGCAATTCACCATAGTGATCAGGCGATGGGAACGCTTGGCGGTACCTTGATCGCTTTCATCGGCATCGTAGATGGTAGCGACATCATCAAGACTGGTATCCTGGCATGTGTGGGAGCTATGGTCAGTTTTGGAGTGTCGAAGGGATTGCACAAGATATTTCCCGGGAATGTAGAGTTTCCTTTCAAAAAGGAAAAGAGCGGTAAAGATTCAGGCAGGATGCCTAGAGATACCGCATCAGAGCGCGGACGCTCTGACGAACAGGATAGAGATTGAGTTTTAGTTTGATTTGTTTTGCATGGGTTGGGCTCCGGACGCTGGTTCGGGGCCTTTTTTCATTTAATGCGGATTTGTTTAATTGGAGGATTTGTTGATTTGTAAAAATTGGTGGATCAAAAGTTTTTATTGTAATTCAATTTCAATATTTGTTCCATCAGGAAAATTCTTTATCTGCTTTGATATATAACTCAAAAACAATATCCTATCCACGAAATCAATCGGTTTCATGGAGATTTCAGATTCTGAATTAATGCAAAACGGCGGAAATACGCTTAAAAGTTGACCAGGTTTCAACTCAAATTGATCAATATTTTCAATATTTAAAAATCCTATTGGGTTAGCTTTAACTAGCTCCAAAAATTCGAAAAAATCTTTTTCTAAGAATACTATATCATCAGTTTCGGCTAAAAGTTTAATAACTTTTTCTTCACGAATCAAATATTGGTCACCAAAACAATCTTGAGCAATCGGGATATCGTTAGGTGACAAACTGTCAAATAAATCTGATAGCTTTAAATCTCCTAACCAAACATTTCCAAGGGAATGCCATTGAGGGTTTATGACACAACCACGGATATGAAAACCACCATTTAGTGCTACAAATCCATTTTGATTAGTATAGAAATTCTTCAAGTAATCAGGAAGTCTGTTAAAACATTGAAAATCATCAATCTTTTGGCCTGTGTAAGTTGTATTTTGAAGTTGTGTAGTCACTTTTTTTATTCAATTTGAATGAAGTTAGGCTCCAGAGGCTGGTTCGGGTCCTTATTAAATGCCGATTTGATTATTTGTTTCGTTTCCAAAATTGCCACCATTTTTTTTGTTCTTTTTTTAAAGTTTCAGAACTCGATGTTGACTTTGGACTGACAACAGCATAAAAAGATGTGTTTGTATCTGTAAATTGTATCTTTTTAGCTTTAATAGTCACATCACTCAAAATAATATCGAGTGGTTTAAGATTGTTTTTATTTAGAGTAATAGGTTGTACTAAGTAATCTTGATGAGATATAATTAAATCAAGATTATCTGGCAGTTTACTAAAACTATTAGTAATGTCAATATTAAATCTGCCAAATGAGTCACTTGTTGATTCTAATAACATATTTTCTTGCAAAACCTGTATTAAAACCCCTTTTAATGGCAACATTGTAGTGTCAGCATTAATAACGACTACTGTGCCACAAATTATTTTCTGATTAGCATTTTCTAATGATATTGCTGGCTTGTTAATTGGTGTTTGTTCTTGATTATCAATTTTTTGCGCGCTAACTATATTAGGAGGAAATTGAGTTAATGCAAGCAAAGCGGCAGAAATAGCAAAATACCTAGAACTGCATGACTTTTGTCCAGAAGAATTTGTATCCCAAGAACTTATTTGCTCATCGGTATATATTCCACAAACTGGTATCGGACTACTTTTATGAGCTTTTTCTATTTCAACCCAATTATAATTCCTAAAATCTGTTACTTTTTTGCCGCAACCTAGACAAATCCTTCCTTTTTCTGCGGGAATCATATCTTCCCAATTTTGATGGCAAGGGGAAGGCTTCTTAACAGTATCACGCATGTTCATATTGCACTTTTATACTTTATCAATCTGTATGATATTCCTTTTCTACTTCTTATTTTGCAAAGATAATAATAAATATTAAAAAATAGATAGCCCTGATCACTGACCAAGGCTACCTAATGGACTACCTAAAGCTGCTCTGATGCAAACCTGATCGTGGTAGTACGCTCATCCAAATGGGTAGAGACGATGACAACTGTCTCTGGTGGACAAATAGTAGGAGTAATGAAGAATCTCGAAGTCAACTGACCTGTATCCATCAAAGCTGCGATCACATTATCAAATCTCATGGCTCTGGAAACGATCCCAAAATCTGTAGCTGCATGACACTCTAGGACATGATCTAAATAAGGCTGTAATCCTGATGATGACAATAAACCTGCTCTGATACCAGGACTAAAAACAATAGTACCAAGCTCAAATGTAAGCTCAGGAAGTCGATGTGTATATCTCATACGTGTAAAATTAAATAGGTGAAATAAAAAAAGGTGAAATAAAAAAATAGTCCCGAGCACAAAACCCAGGACTACTACTGATGATGGACTAATACTCTGATGGAAAGATAACTGTAGTGTACTCTCTACTAGACTCCGTAATAATCCAAATCTTACTATCTAAACCGTACAACCCTGCAGGAATATGATATACTGAAAAAATACGACTACCATCTACTAAGGCAGCATCATTAAGGGCAGCATCATCTGGACAACAATCTCCCCAATCACAAGCTAAATGACGAGCAATACATGAACGAACAAACTCCCCAAACGGAATATGCTCACAACTAGCATCAAAAACTGTGGCACTAGTAAATAACGAACCGAACTCAAAACTACGAACTGAAGCAACTGACGTACTCATAATAATAAGAATATAAAAATGAAAAACTAAGTGTACAGCCAACTAGACCATACTAACGGATACCTGACAGCGAGGAATGAATAAGTGTATGGTGGAGAACGTAGTGGACCATACACGTTTCATTTCCCGTAGCTAACTTTGTATCTGTTTTGTGTGGTAGAAAAGCGGGCGGGCTTACAACTGCAGCTTAGTAGAATGGGGATTTGCTAATTTGGTGTATTTGCTGATTTGCTAATTTGGTGATTTGCTAATTTGCTGGGTGGGATGGGGATCTGCTAATTTGGAGTTGCTGTTGTGGCTCACTTTGATCAATGGGCATTATGCTGAAGTCAATGTAGTTTGTTGATTGGTAGTTTCTTGTTGGTCCAGTGGTGTGTCCCCAAAACATGACATATCATAAATAAAAACCGATAAGCAGCAAAAATGCGGGCAGGCGGCTTTGTCAAGATTTTCGGTGATGAATGTCTTAAGATAAAGCTTTCTAATAAGCCGTGCTGGTGTGCAGCACGGTTCATGCCTAAATTGACGCTGTCAATTTTCCTACGAAACAGACATTCATACCGAAACCTGCAAGGCCTGATCTTTACTAAGCCATGGGAAGGATTATCTTTGCTGGTCGGTTTTTATTTTGATTATAATTGGAATTCTGAAATTCTGTATCTATAGTTTTACCAGCGGTAAGGCGCGTAGACATAATCAACGGTTTAGGCTTGGTAATATGGTGGATTTCTATGACGAAAAAGTCATTACACTATAAATGATGAGATGAACTAGAATATTCTATTAAACACGTCACCAGCTATTGAGCCAAACGCTTTTTCTAGGCTGTTCTTCTTGTCTTTGTGTTAGACCGTATCTATTAAATTAAAGGGAATTAGATATAAGTTATTCTTTGCTCTAGATATTGCAACATACAATTTGTTTTTTGTTGTCGGTGGCAATTCGTGAAGTTTACCTTTGCTGTATTTGTCAAGAGTTGATTTGTTTAAAACCACGCAAACATCAAAGTATTTGTCTTCTCCTTTGCTGTCACCCCAATTTCTTGAAAAGCAGTCGTAGTTGTAATGTTCTCTATAAAAAAGTTTGACTATTGAATGGTCGCTAAATATTTGTCTTGCTGTTTCTAAGTCGTCAATATATTTAACTTCTGTTTCATCTGTTCTATGCGATTCAATTGAAATAGATAAATTATTAGTTATGAATTTGCAAACTGTCGGGCTACATCTAAAACTTTTAGAAAGAGTTTCAATATCAGGAACAACTCCCACTTTGTGAAATTCATCAACGTATCTTTTAAGATTGTCGTGTAGGGTTGAATTAGTATTTCCATCTCTACTAGTGTCAAAAGTGTGTTGATAGAAGTCTCCAACATAAATGTGATTTACTTCTGCTTTGCTTATTTCCTTTAATAAATTAAAATCGTTACCGCCAAAGTCTTGAATTTCATCGATAAACAAATGGTCAAAATACTTAGATATTCTCTCCACAACGTTTCCTTGTTCTTTAGTCGCAATAAGGATTTTGGAAATTCTTCCGCTATATAGCCTATTAAATTTGTCAATGTAATACGCTCTTGAATTACTTTTTACAAAGCGAGAAGGCATTGAGTCATAGTTTATACCTTTTGTCTTTAGTTTGTCGTGTAAAAAGGGCTTATAGCAAATCCCATAAAGAAAGGAGTAATAGGAGTATAACTTAATGTTGTTTGGAAAGTAACCGAATTTCTTAATAATGCCTGTTCTTAAATTGTGAACGTTGTTGTTAGTGTATGTAACAAGTAAAAACCTGTCAGTTTCATTTAACTGATTGATTAGAAAAGTTGTCTTTCCTGAACCTGCGACAGCAAAAATTACTCTCTTATCCATTCAATAGCTTCTTTAATGTAATTAGGAACAGCTAATTCGCTTGACTTTTTGTCAAGGAGTTGAAAGGCTGCTTCCGCTTTGTTTTTGAGCATATACTGTAATGGTGTCAGTGATATTCTCCTAGGTGAGAATAAGTCATTGCATATCTCTTCGTTATTGGTATAAACAGAAATTTCAAAAGTTGAGATTGCAGGGTCGTTTTCGGAGAAAACCCTAATGTAATCAAAACCATTATAGTCTGAATAATTATCTACACAGTTTGCTTGATAGTCCCCGTCATTGTCTCTAATTATTGCCGTTTTTATATTCAATAACTTGGCAATTTCTAAATATCGTTTGAAACTTGTTCCGTCAACGGAAATTATATGAATGTCCGATTGCTCAAAATTCATTGAGGCAATTGTTTTGAAAAATGATTCCATTAATAAGAATTCGGCATCTCCTTCAACAAGTATCACTTTTTTGGAAAGAACAAATTCAAGGATATTGTTGTCAGGAGCCTTAATGAAAAATTTTGCCGTTTCTTCATCGACACCTTTTAAATGAACGGGAACATTACTATTGCTATTAAGTAGAATTGAGTTTCTTAGATTAAGCCTGCTACTTATCATATTACTATGAGTAGAAATGATAATCTGCTTCTTTTCTGACCCTTCAATTTCCTTAATCAATTTTTTCATATTTATATGACTAAGGTGGTTTTCTGGCTCTTCAATTAAAACTACATCCAAATTTTCTTCTGCTTTGCTTAGAGCAAATTTGGTTTTTATAAAGCATTGAATGCCTTTACCCTTATTTTCAATGCTTATGCTTCCTTCCGTAAGCGTTAAATCCGTTTCTAAATTTGCTTTCGAGTTATTTCTTATTGAAAAATCGTAGTCTGGGACTTTAGAATTTAGTCCTGTTAAAACAACATTTTTAAAATTTTCTTTGTGCTTTCTGTATTCATTTTGGTGTATACTTTTTTCTAAAGGATCTGTATAAGAATTATACATATCTTTTACATATTCTTTTATCGCATACTCGCTGCTTATCTGGCTATTGTCAACAAGGATATGTCTTAAATACTTTTTGTAGCCCGAATATGCTTCACCTGAAAAAGTTGAAAATTTAATGCTATAGAATTCATAAGGGAATACTGGCTCACTTTGAGAAAGTATTGATTTAATGTCTTTACCAAATTCATCATTTGGAACAATCTCGAGCTTTAGTCCATCACAAACAATTTCATCTGAATTGTTTTTTCCTGAAAGTTCAATGTTGTGTTGTTCGTTGAAATAAACTTCGATAAACACATTCGGGAGATTTTCATATTTTTTGTCGGAAGCTAAAAAATCAATTACTGCTGTAGAGTAAAAAATATTTCTAAGCCCGTTGTTTCCACTTTGCTTCTACTACCGCTTAAAACAAGGCTAATTGTTCTATTAAACTCGATTTTCCCGATTCATTGTCGCCAACAAGGATATTTATATTGTCATCAAAGTCAACGGCAAATGAGTCGAAGCGTTTAAAGTTTTTAAGTTTGAGCTTGGTTATAAAATTCATTGTCAATTTATGTTATATTGTTTGTTAGCCACTTGCTTTTTTACTCATACCAAGAAGATGTATCAACATCAAAGGTCTGAACTTCATTGGAACCATGCGGAAATCTATCATTTATTATAAAGCAAGGTTACTCATAAATGGGAAATTCCAAACACATATCAAGACCATCATTATTTGATCTTTCTTTCTTAGTACCGTATTCAAGCACGAATACAGTTCCTTGTGAATTGACTTCAACACTGTTGTCTGTAATGCAAGTTATACTTGATTTTGTCGCTATTAGATTTTCAATATGATGCTTTGGTGCAAGTATGTCAATTTCTGAATAAACATTAAATATGACTTCACTAACCAATTTATTGTTTGTAATATCTTCCAGTTTTCTCATCAATTCATTTCTGGTCTCATCAATCATAAATGCAAATTCCTTAAATGCTTTCAAGTTTTCAATAGACTTCTCCTTTACACTTGATTCATTGATACCAAAGCTTTCTTCATTTATGTGAGTATATTTGCTGAGTTTACTTATTTGATCTACAAGATTTTTCTTCTTTAAATTTATTTGGTCAGCGATGTTAAGTTTATCTTTTATGTATTCATTTGATAATCCACCTTGAATAGCAAATTTGATTCTTTGAGCTCTTGTTATTCCATTTTCATTATCAGGAATTTCGTTTGTATACCAAAACTATTTAAAACCTTATCATCAGGTGATAGATCTTTAAGAATATGTCTTGACAATTCTCTCATACTATATGCAAAATTATTATAACATAGTTTATTTTCTGATGCATTTAAGTTATCTATTGCTGCATCAAATAACTGCATTTGAAAATCATTTTGTAATAACTTTTAACATCTTCTATTAATTCGTCCATTTTTATTTTTTTTGATGCTAACGTACTTATTTGCTATACTCCTATTTAAATAAATTCACTATATCTCACTGATTTTCAAGTCCTTATTAATAATATCAAAAATACGAAAGTTTGGTTATAAAATTTATTTTAAATGGAGGACATACTATTTTATATACTTCCCAAAATAACATATCGTGCCCAAAGGTATGGGTTCTTTTAAATGGTAGTTTTTTTTTAAACATAGGAGACTAAAAGTCAAAAGGATAGAGCCATTAATTCTGATATTGCAACTGAAAACAGACCACTAGAAGTGGTGAAAACATGAAGTGGTTTTCTCCGATGCCTTTAGGCTAGGTTAAGGAGTTTGTGAGGTACGAACGCTGGTTGTCAGGTTATACAGCCCAGAGCCTGACTATGCCATAAAAAAACATACCACCAGAGGTGGTAATAACAGGAAGAAGATTTTAGTGGCGGCGGTGCAGATGGTGCGTACAGGAGTAATGTGAGGTACGAATGTGGCTGTACGTACCAGATGCACCCACATGGCCGCCACCAAAACAAATAAAATGAGCTGCGGTAGATGCCATGCATACTCATGATGTAAATGTATGCTCCTGCAAGGATACATGATGTGGATGCGATGGCACAGATACAGGTAGCAGCGAAATACTGCCAGCCATAGCCGCCAGAATGTAAGATGAATACACATAGTATCTAACATAATGACAAGGAATATGGCACATATAGTGTAACGGTACTTGTCTATATGGTAGATACTATGTAACTGCGACAAAGCCACTTTCAGGGGATTGGAGATAGCGTTCATGGGCATAGTGTACAATTGTGTTAGGATTTGGAGTTAAGCTACTCTATGAACATGAAGCGCTATGAGTAAAGGAAGTGGCTGGAACATTCTGGTCTATGGCTGAGACAGTATGCCATATAACCTGTGAAAGGGCGAACGCAGCGGACTGAAAGGAGCAAGCGCCCGACAATAAAAAGTGCCTTTGGCACACAGCTTATGAAGTTAGGCTTTGAGTATAGGGATGAAAAGAGTTGGGGAAGATGTTTTTTAAAGGGGTTCATTAGGTAATAAAATATAGAATGTTGCAAACAAGTTTACAACTCCATTAAAGGGATAGCTTGCAAACAAGTTTACAAGTCCAATAGGAATAATGCGGATATAAAAAAAGCCCCCATCACTGAGAGCTACTGAAAAACACCAAACTAAAAAGGTAACCTACTAATGAAAACCTGCATCCAAAACACTGAATACATACTAAATCATAAGGTAATCTACAAACTCTAAACTCACTCGAAGTAGAAGTCACTCGAAAACACACTAAGCCACCAGCCGAAGTACTGTCTCTTAAATATATCTCGTATCATGGTGCTGTGATCACAGGGTGGATCTGACTAAAAGAAGGAATATGGCATAAATACTACCCGAACGGTGTGGAGATTTCTGTCATATAGTAAAATGCTCTGACAACATGAACTTACTATCTAATTGCGTTTGTTTTTGAATATCTCTGCGTTGAAAAGCCTCGACAAACTATCCTAGTGTGCCTGCATTTTTCGCCTTGATCTATTCAAAAACATTCCACAATATATTTTAGCACTTCATATTATCAGAGCATTTGCGGTACTTCTTGTGTCAGATGCATTCCCTGTACCTTTGCTGCATGATACGTGATATATTTTTTGACTACATCCAATTTGAAACGGGGACTAAAAGAAGCTAGGCTAAAGAGCATGTGTATCGTAGAATGAAATGAAACTTTTAGTTGTGCATGCAGCAAGCTGTAGCATTAGGAAGACATGATTTATTTAGGATCATGAGATGAGCTGACTAATCTGCTTCAGACCTGAATATGGGATGGAGAGTGCAATGAAATGACTGAGATACTTGTACGATCAAGGTGTACAGTCAACATAGAGTCATTCATGATTTGTTGTTCTTTTATGTATCTCTGCGTTAAAAGCATCGCCGAACCAACCGGTTCGACTGTGTTTTGCGCTTGGATCTACTTAAAAATACCTTACAAATCATGTAACTCCATTGACTGTACACCACGGCTCTCTGAATGTATGAGTGAATGAAGTGCAGCAAAATGGGAACATCGTGAAATGTAGCAAACGTAATGAATGAAGGAGTGAAGTGTGCCGTAGGATGGAGGGATTTGGGGCAATTATTAGGATAGTTTGCCAATTTAATCGAGGAAATAAGTCATATTTTAGATTTTGCTTTATTTCTATCTGGTCCGGAAACTTAGCAACTATTTGGGGCTTCACTTTGTATTCTGCTGCCATGCCGTAAATTGGATGTTTTGCTTGCAAACAAGTTTACAAGTCCAATAAAACATAGGTGGATCGGTCAGTGACCGCAAAAATATGGTATCGAAGTTGCAGAATTCGACAAACAAAACTATCAATGGGTGAAGGTCTTGTTGCAAATTGAATTTGCAACGCCAATAAGGGAAGGCTAAAAGTGCAATAATGGTCTTATTGCAACTTCGGAAAACAATGGTATCTTTTTACTTAACTGATGATTTGTTATTATAAGATTTACAAAATTTGCTGGTGGAAGGATAATGTTACCTAAACCACCTTTTAAAAGATAGATTTGAAACTTGCTCTCTGATGTATGGAAATATTATTGCAGCACCATTAACATAACCAAATTCTTCTAAAGACAAAGACATCTCGCCAACTTTTGAAAAATGCCAAGCATGGTTACTTCAATGTTAAATTCAATCTCGTTGTTATTTGATTGTGAAAGTTGGAATTTTTCTACAACGAAAACTTGATTATCTTTTAACGTTTATCTACCTGGAGATCATGTTTTATATCTACTTCACTTGAATTTGATGAAATTATGGGTCCACGAGAGAACTTACAAATCAACTAAAGTAAGACTTTCAATTTTAAAACCATTTTCTAAATTTTCTGAATTGCTCATGCTGCTAATGCAAATTTATTTGTACCAATGTTAGAATTTGACTTCAGTTTTTTCCCATAAATCATTTTGTAATTGATTTTGGAAACTTGATATCTCATCTATTGACATAAAAGGCAATAATGGATTTTCGAAAGAAAATTCATGTGATACCAAAGTACTAGCTTCAATTTTAATACTATTTATGGAATTAACAGTAACAAATTGGCTATAATCTAAAAATGATTCACCTGACTTGATATAAAAGGATTGGTAACAGGAAATTCATTCTCACCTGTGATAAAAAATAATCCTTCATATGAAATAACTGAAAGAATTCAGCATAGATGTCATTTTCATCTTGTATGAAAGTTCATCATGATTGTAAAAAAAGATGATGGCGTAATCTCTATGGTATGTGTATTGTCAAAGCCATCAAAAGCATAACTGCACTTTATGGATGGATATTTTATCACCAAATTATTTATTTTGCTTTTTAAGTATTCTTGAGAGTTCATGGTTAATTTATATTTGATAATATGGTTCTGGTTGCTTTTGCTAAACTTATTGAAGTGGTACTGTCATCTTTTAATACATTCATTTGCTTATAGTCTGCATTGATTCTATAAATTTTCAAACGTCTTAAATTATCACTAAATGATCTGCCATTAATTGGATTATCAATTTTATCCCTAAGATAAGATATTAAAAAATTGTGAGAACCATTGGCTTGTACTTCTGGTCTGACATCAAATTCCGTTTCTTCAATTCCATATTTATTGAATATGAGATGTCGCATCAACTGAATACAACTGTAATATGAACAATGCACACTGGGAGCATAAAATTCTTCCTGGTGTAAAAACTCAGCTGCTTCAATATTTGATAAAGATTTATCTAAGAGGATTCGCATGGTACTCAAATATTGTGCAAATATAAGTACAAATTGGACAAGAATTGTTTACTAATGACTGAAGCTTCTGTGATATTTTTTCAACGATGAAAAAAAACCGTACTGTATTCTAATGTTTATTGTAAAAATTATCACCGATCTTATCTTATTGGAATGAGAAATTGCTGAAAACTTGTAGGTCAATTAATTATTCTTTGTTTCAATTTATGTCTAACTGAGTTAAATGATTTATTATATCCTGCCATAAGTCTGGCTTTGTCGCTCGAGCCGCGCTTCCCGCCCCTCTCGGGTGCCTTCACTTAATGCATTGTCTTGCATCACCTTGCAGGTCCGTTCAGTTATACTTTTTTGCATATCCATGCGTATTCCTTTGGAATGCAGCCCAGAAAAAAAGTAAACAAAAAAGGCTAGTTCCGCTAAATCGCTCCGCGTACCGGAACGGCCATGCTCTTTTGCATTCTACCTCCGATTTAAGTTATGAACTGAAATTTAGACTTCTTATTTAATAAGTAAAAGTTAGTTAAATAATTGATAGTATTTCTTTAATACGTGGTATTATTATTTAATGTACGTACAAAGTAATGATTATCAATTAAATAAAAACACCAAAACTTAATTTTATACCTAAAGAAAGTTTAGTTGTGATGTATGATTTATATCAAATATATGGCAAAAAGACAATATTATTGCCAAAGATTTGTTAATTAATATTAAACTTTATACATTGGGGTCTATTTGTAAATTATGGTCAATACCGAGATAACCAACCACTTGAAAATTAGGTTTAAAACCAAAATCTCATTTCTACACAGGAGATAACTACGCCATATTTTGGATGCATATCCTGATACATCACCAGTACAGTGGCATGGCGTATTTTTCGGTTGAAAAGAAAAACTGGTTTTTCAAGTGGGTAGAGGTTATATACATTTGATTATAAGCCGGAGTTTACACCCAGTATCTGCTAAGACTAAAAGGCAACCTTAAAAGAATAAAAAGCCTTGTTCCTATGATCTATATGTATTTGATACTCACTTATTGATTGACAATTATTGATCAACCCATAGAAAAGGTGGATGTTTATCTCTGCGCCAAAAGATGAATTGGCTCAATTGTGATAAAATGCTCGATTTCAGCAAACAGGTATTTTTACATACTGATAAAGGGACCAAGCTATGGATATGTCAATGCGCAGAATGACTATATTCCTTACCACACTTGTCAGAGGCTCCACCTATAAAGGTGATATTGCTTTTTATTCTTTACACTGGAAGGGATTTTGGTTAATGTGTTGTATGAAAGCTGATATTTGCAGGGTCATTGGGAGATTGAATTTACAAATTTATTTGAGGATAGCATTTAGAAGTATATAATGTCAATAAGAAGGCAGCATACGGTATGCTTCGCGACGTGATAAAAAGCTGAGGTGAGGAATTTGATAACTCATGGATAAGGAGAATGGAAAATGAAGTAATGGAACAAGAAGACGTTGTATTGGATGACAATCAACTGTTATGTATATTGACAGGTGCCACGAAGATTACAATTGCGAGGTAACCTTCAATCTGTCATCTTGATGCTCAATGAAGAGTATGGGTTTGACCTGAGCGATATGGAACGTGACTTTAAGATAGAATATATAGACGCTTAAAGCCAATAAACCCAAAAAAGCAGGTTGATCTTGTTGTCTTTAGTTCTGGTGGAGCATGACCAAAATCATGTCATTGCGTATGTATCGTTCATGATGAAAGATCAAAGAATCTGATAAATCCAAGGGGCTGACTGCCACACTCCAATGCCATGGCTGCTGTAGAAGCTGCGAGTTTGGATTATGGACCAATGGTGCTGACCTGCATTTCTTCAAAAAGAGGATGATGCTATTAGTTTGCGATTATAATTTTGTGAATCTATCTGATTTCCCTGGTGAGGGGAGAGCTATTGATGACCATAGATCGAGCTGACGGGTCGTATAGTCGTAAGCCAGCCAATGGCAACACGCTTATTCGGGTATTCAAACGATCTCATGACTATATTTATGGTAATGAAGGTCGAAAAGAAAGATGCTTTCTGGCGGTTGTTAAATTTGATATTTGCAAGCTGTACGACGAAAAAGAAGGTTTATATTCGCCGATGAAGAGGCGAAAGCTATCGACGTAAGTTTTGGGTGGGTGTGAGAACAAAATACTGCTGAAGAAGAAAGCTGTTGCTGATGGGGGTAAGTGGTTGTTTGAAGATCAAAAGGTATTGAAATCTTTTCTGAA
>JADKCC010000010.1 GCA_016714785.1 Saprospiraceae bacterium | reverse complement strand
CTGAAGCTGGCATCAGTCACAGCAATCTCATCTATTTTCCATCAAAAAATGACATCATCATCGCCCCTTCATCACCAGTTGATGGAAAAAGCCATAGGCTCAATAAGCAGGTTCAGGCCGCTTCACATCCCTTACAAGGTTTATACCATAGTACAAAATCGGTTTTACAATTCTTTATGAGTATCGTTTTCTAATGATTGATCTACCCCATATTTTGCGAGATAATAAACCTTCATAACACATTTCTTGATCTGGAAAAACTACGTGCAGACATGTACTTGATCGAAATACAAAAAGCCACAGACCAAAATCTGATGCGACAAGAACTATATCAGGGAGAATATACCGGGCTCATCGAGCGGATTAAGATATTCAGTGACGCATGGATTGCGTCATCGGCCATCTATGATTCACCCGAAAACAACAACGTTATTGAAAATACAAAAGCTGTTTATGGGCTTTTTATCCCTATCTGACTGACATGGGAAGGAGTGTTTTTGATGAAGTGTACTTTCAATAAATAATAACTCGCATGACTGTATATGGACTTATTCACCATCATCCACAATGCCATCTGTTCTTTGATGCTTAAAACAAAATAATTAGATATCCATCTTTTAGGTACGATAAGGGCATGGCCTAAGCTAACAGGATAATCCATCCCATCTCCCAAAGCAGAGCCTTTCAAACAATGGCTGGCAAAAGTCGGATACGAAAGAATGCAAGAATTTCAGGACCCAGAAATGAGTTTAGATACAGCTAGAGAAAACTGGCAAAAACGGGGCAGAAGCGAAAAATGGATTCAGCAAAGAATGACAGGCCAGGAGAGACTTGAGCCCTTTCATATCAAAGAACTGAATTAAGAAATTGTGACTCTTTTTCCAAATCTTTGGATTAAAAATACTTATCCGGATACGGGCAAAACAGCCATCTCACAAAAGAATGTCAAAAGTATCTAAGGTAGCCGCTTTCATCAGTACATTATAGCAAGAAAGCTGGCTTTTAAATCCCCAAAAAGCGAATTTTACTTCTTCTCTTGTTTAGCCCTAAGTACAAGGAGAGTGACTGCCAGTTTTCATTATGCTTGTGTACTTTCGGACTTTTACAATTTAAAAATACGAGTAAAAAAAAACAGTAAAATTTAGGACCAAGATATAATTAAGAAGATCGGTTGGCTAAATACCCATGTCGCAACTACGTTAAAATTTATCAATTTCCAATTAGCATTTGTCCAATTGGCAATGTCAGTTTTTTATTTTGTATTATGTCAAGTATCCCATTTATATTTGTGACAGGTGGCACAGCTGATGTATTTATAATAACATCATTCCCGTCAATTGTTAAGTCATTAAAAGTAGTGGGCGATGTACCTTGAATATATTGAGTTATGTTTCCATTAAATGACACTTTTCCAGTTCCGCTTATAAAATTTCCAGTATTAGTCCAATGTCCTTTAAGAGTGATATCCAGATTGTTGGCTTGCAAAGTACCTCCTAAAATAGCAAGATTATTTTTAATCACCAAGTTGTTGGCAACTATTGTCGCTGTTGGTGCATTATTTGTATTTACAGTTAAATTGTAAATAGGTACAGCTGAATTTATTCTAATATTTTGAGATGGAGGCGTTGATACATCACCAATGTTGATGCTACCATTAGCTATTGATGATGTAGATGACAAAATGATGATATCTGCCGAACTATTAGAAGATGCTCTTCTAATGGTGATATTACCACCATTCATGATGAAAGGCACTCCAGCATTTAGTTCAAAACCACCACGGTCAGTATTATTGCATCCGACTGAGCAAACCGTGACATTGCCAACGTGAAGAGAAAATGTACCTGAAGATGTTCCGCTATTTGGTCTTAAGGAGCCAGCAATATTTAAATCACCTCCTTCTATTATGATTTTTCCATTATTTAGATAGATAATGTTGTTGCCTGCGTTTGTACCACAATTGAAAGTACCAGCACTAATACGAAGTGTACCACCATTGTTAAACCAACTGAAGTTACCATAGTTGATCGTTCCTCCATTATTCCATATACATTTGGATGAATTCAATTCTGCACCACTACCTGTTGTAAAGGGAGTAATCGTAGATGCACTGGACAATTTAAACGTTCCACTTGTTATCACCAAAGGATTGGATGCAGCTGTTAAAGTGATGAGTGATGTGACTTCAAGCATTCGACTGATATCTCCTTTGGTAACTTTCAAGCTGTAAAAGTTTGTGGCAGCCATTCCTGAAACTTCTTGATAGCCATTGTTGCTTGCAAAATCAACAATACCCTGACCAGCAACAAAACTACCATTATTTGTCCAATCACCATGTACAGCGAGCGTATATTGTATAGAACTACTCATCGTCAAAGATGCACCTGATTGTATCGTTATCGAATTACAAACTGCTCCACTATTTGCAATCAATGGTTGATGGACAGGTTGCGATGGTATATTTACATTTTGACTGGAAGTAGGAACCGCGTTTGATGACCAATTGCCACTATTAAACCAGTCGGTTGAAATATTTCCTGTCCAATCTATACCATCACATGAAGTATCTCCTGGTATTTTTTCAATCGTTAGTGATTTTAATCCTTCTATGCTTCCCGTCAATGCAGATACTGCATAGTATTCACTTAAGCTCGTGCTTTGACCTGTTAGTACTGCAGAATTTCCATCAAAAGTTATATTTGATGTTACTTCTTCCATATAATTTGTACCTAGCTTATATACTTTGTATGAAGTTGCCCCGAATAAAGGACTCCATTTTAAAGTTACCACATCTGAACACACTTTTATTTATTCTGAAGTTTGAGATATTTTGTGAAATCTGTTTTACACCACTTTCAACCAATATACTCCCTTGTATAACTCTAAATTTAATATTTTGAACACCTTCAACATAAGGTGAAATCCAAGAGTATGATCTTTTTGATTCATCAATTCCGTCATCAATTTTTATCCAGCTGCCACCATTTAGTTGATATTCAAGTGTAAAAGCACCATTTAACCCATAGCTATCCCATTTCAAATAATAAACATCGCCAGATATCATTTTTTCATTGGCCAAAGGATATGCCATTTGTAGCTCTTCATTTTCAAATTGGTAAGAAATATAGTAATTTTGAGTACCCATTGGAATATTGGCACCACTGACTTGAATATTCCAAGTTCCGGCGATTGGATTATCCACGGTGATTTGTTCTATAGTATTGAGATTATCAATTTGTCTAGTTGCATTGGCATTAAGGTTGACAGGATTTGGCGTATGGTCAAGAACCCAAGGATTATATGAGTTGTTATTTGGGTCTGTAGCCAAAATATTTAAATTATTGACTAAGGCTGTTGCAGCATTTACGGCAGCAGCAACATCAGGCCAAACGATCATGATTTTGACTTTTGGGTTCCTGTAGGTACTGTTATGTTATGGTTGTTGGATGCTCCGTGTAGTAATGAGCCAGAAAATAATTGATTTGACTCAATCACTTGAAGGGCTTTTCTGCCGTTGGGCCTGCCGTAACCAGTTTTAAAATCTGGTCCTGGATTTCCGATATCATCCGCGGTATTGAAAATAATAGCACGCATTAAAGAACTAGGTGATTCATTTCCTGAATTATTGGATTTGTACGCTTGTTCCAATTGTGCAAACAAGCCAACTACCTTAGGGGAAGCATAAGATGTACCTTCAGGGCCAGCAACAGTTAGGTGGGGCATTAACCTACCATCGTAAGCAGGACCTTTACATCCCCATGAAAGAATATCATCATTAGGTGACAAATTGGCTATTACCATGTGGTTTTTATTTTGCTTTATAGCTCCAGTAATATTGCCCCATCCATTAAAATTGTAAGGAGCATACCCAGGATCATCACCCACATTGCCTGAAGAATAGCTAATAAGATGGTTTGGGTAATCAATGATACGCAAATCATGCGCTCTTGCCTCTGTACTATAGCCTCCTTGAATACCGTAACCATAAGAATGGTTGAAATATCTGGTACCATAAGTTGCTATTAGAGAAGGATAATTTTCATTATTTGTACTTAGAATTTGTGCTCCCCATGCATGGCTTCTATTTTGTGGATCAATATTTCCTGAACCACCTGCATTTTCCATACACCCCAATTTGTGACTTGATAAGGTTCCAGAAACTAATTCCGTATTTCTACCTTTGAAATCCAAGCCTAAGCCTACAGTACCTCCTTCTCCAATAGCTATGGTAACTCCTGAGCCATTGTAATTTATTCCATTAAAACCTGTGTTTAAAAAATTGCTCCTATCTGTTGCGTTTCTATAAGAAAGGTTTTCGTTTTCTAATATAGGCTCTGATGGTGCAATTGATATAAACTGGATGTAAGGAACCTTTACCAAATCTTCTATGAATGTACCAGAAAAAGTGACTTCTAATTGGTTGCCATCCAATCTATTTTGGTTCCATGCAATGTCGAGACGAGTTAGATCCTTTTTTGCTTCTTCAGCGTTTAAACCTTTGAAAAATTCAATGATCAGTTTTGTTTTTGCATCATGGAGAGATTTTCTTTTGAGAAACAATGATGATTCGAGTTTAAACTTACTATCTATCTGAATTACAGACCTAATCTCATTTTTCAATTTAGTCAAATCAAAACTTCGGTCAATCACCGCAAAATAGGCATTTCCTGGCAAATAGTCAGTCAGTAACATACCTTCAGATTCCCACTTGTTTATTGATGTCAAAGTTGGAATATCGTAAAATGGGATGATTCTAAAATATTTACCGTTAAAGATTTCCTCCTGAAAAACCTGTAATTTTTCAATTTTAGTTATTTCAGGAATAAATGATCCTGTGGTAATGCCAATCTCAAAAGGTTCGTTAATTATATCTCCATTGTGCACTTGTGCTCCTATTTCGATTACAGTAGTAATAACTAAAAAAAATGTCAGAAATGATGCTAAAATATTTTTCAGAAATAACATATCATAAAATTAAATTATAAATAAATATATATAGAAAAAAACATATTTTATTGACCAAAAGCGAATTAAACTATTATTTAGTACAAAGGTAATTTATTTTTAAAAATTCAAAATTGAAAAGAAAAAATAAATTTTTAAGGCACTTTTTAGGTAAAATAACTGTCAAGTTTTTTTCATTTTTATTCCAATATTGAGCCCACTCTTAAAAGTATAATTTTGCCACAAAGGCACGAAAACACAAGAATCTAAAATTTCAAATAGTTGAATATAAATTATTTATACACATTTGAGTCTTGATGTCTTAGTGGCAATCCGACATTTTTGACTTTTCAGAGTGGACTCAATATTATATATATTTTTTTTTGAATTATGCAAATTCCAAAATCCCTAGTTCAAAGTTCAATTCAACTTTTGTAAAACACCTTTCATAAAGTATAGAATGCGTGTCAGCGCATATAAAACTTCCGTTAGCAAGTATTAAACTTCCGTTAGCGAGTATGGAAATCGTGTTAGCAAGTATGAAACTTGTATTAGCGAGTATAAAACTTTCGTTAGCAAGTTTAAAACTTCTATTAGCGAGTATGGAACTCCTGTTAGCAAGTATGGAACTTCCATTAGCGAGTATAAAACTTCCGTTAGCAAGTATGGAACTTCCGTTAGCGAGTATGGAATTCCTGTTAGCAAGTATCGAACTTTCGTTAGCAAGTATGGAACTTCCGTTAGCAAGTATGGAACTCCTGTTAGCAAGTATGGAATTTCCTTTAGCAAGTATAAAACTTCCGTTAGCAAGTATGGAATTCCTGTTAGCGAGTATTAAACCACTCTCCCCTACTCCAATAAAACCAATTTTACCTGAAAAGGTAGTTGGTCTTTTATACCTGATAGCAGGTACACGCCACAAGGTAGATGGCTTAAGTCTATATCTCCATGATGGGCTACGAATGGGAGACTCTGACCATTTGTGTTTATTAAGGTTGTATAAGTTATGTTTTGGTCTTGCGTATAAAAATGACCTGTGCGGCTAGGGTTAGGATAAAATATGGGAAGTACATGGTTAGTTTCTGATGTAGATGTACTGCACTCACCTCCATAATATTCACATTCGGAGTAGCCATCTATATATGCAAAACAACCATTGGCATACGTTTTATCATTCACACAAACAGGATTATACTCTAGTGTACAAGCTATATCTGCATCAGTCTCTCTGTAACAAATGTCATCTATATAAAATCCATTAGGAAAAGTCATGCCATCACCATATAAATTTAGGTCTGTCACTTTATTTGACATATAGTCAGATACTTTATAAATAAACTTACCATCTACCCATAACTCAAATGAATTTTGTTCGGGATTAAAGATAATGGCAAACTTAATCCAAGTGTTAGCCTGAAAGTTAAAATTTGCCAAGTTAATAAAGCCTCCGTTTCGTATCTTAAAAACTGTCCCCACAAGATCGCTACCCATTAAAACTCCAAGAGGATAAGCCAATGGGTCATTGGTTTCTATACCCCATGATGCTCCGTTGCCATTAATTACATACATTTTCCATTCTAATCTGGCTGCAATATCTTCGCTCAATACCCTATCGATGTTATAATCAATGTCATTTACGTTTTCAAAATATACACATTTATTATTTGTTCCTGACGGAAATGTTTTGACAGTAGCATTTTGAGCAGTAGGACTAAATAATGTAAATTTGGGAGAAGCTTGTGGTACAAGTGGCCCTACAATAAAATCTTCAAAATCTTGACAATCGGCATAGCCGCTCTGGCCAAAAGAGCAACAAATGGTACAGTTTCCTGTATCTTGAGAAAAAGAAAGTACTACTGAGCCGAAAAGTAAAGCTAAAATTTGGAAATAGTGTTTCATTAATTTTTAGTTTGAAAGTACTACAATGATGTGATATTTGATGTGGATGATAGATAAATCTGAGTAATTGCAATCCTATGATATAATAAGTTTGTCATTACTTAAATTATTACATAAAAGTAAATAAAATTTTGAATTAGCTGGATAATTTATTAAAAATATTTTAAAATGCTAATATAAATTGAACCACCTAATCTATGCTTCGACAAAAAACATTTGATTTTAATGCAATATTTTAAAAATATCAATAACTTTGAAACTTTAAATCGAAAAATACCCTAAAAGCCAATATATGAATCGCATTTTATTCTTATTTATACTATTCAACCTTAGTACATTACGTATTAGTGCACAGAAATTTGAGCTAATTTCAGATTATAACATTACCACAGAAGGTTATACAGGTAGTTATGTGGCCGACATCAATCAAGATGGATATGATGATATTTTGTATGCCGACAAAAGAGAGATATTAGCATTTATAAATAAAGCAAATGGTAAATATGAATTTGAAAAAATACTCCTTCACAAAGACCAAAGCCCTATCAAAACATTTGAGTTGTGGGATATGGACCATGACAGTGATTTAGACATTTTAGTAGGCATTACTGGCAGAATCATTCAGATCGAAAATAAAAGTACTTTAGTAAAACCTGAATTTATCAAGGTTTCAAAGGATTTTTATTTCCAAGGTGTTCAGTATAGTGCTGTCCCTGTGTTTGATTTTGACTACATCAATAACGATACTTTGTATGATGTGGTAACATCTTACGGGAAAACCAAAATTTTATATCAAAAACCAGACAGCACTTTTTTTGATTACGAAATACCCAATAGCACTTATTCAGATTTTTACAAAATCAAGGTGGCGGATTTGGATAATGATACAAAAAATGATTTAGTTTTTGGTAGAAAAGGGAAACCAAATGAACCAGGACTTTTTTATATTTTGAATTTGAACAATACATTTAGTGTTCAAAACACTTTACTAAAGGGTGAAATAAAAGACTTTATTATTACCGATATAGATAGTAATTCTAAAAAGGATATTATAGCAATAACTGAAGGAGAAAATAAAAATTTGTCATTATTAAGAAACACAGGACTCATAGATTCCTTATATGCTATAGATAGTTTTAATCTTAGCGGCTTGAACACTTATTCAAGTTTTGCAATGAAAATAGATGAAAATAATAGATTAAAAATATTAGCAGGCGCCGATCAAAAAAGTACGTTGGTTTTATATGATATTCAAATTGACAATGGAAAAATAAATTGGGAAAAAACTGATTTGAATACACCAGAATTTATTACTAAACAATTGTTTTTTACAGATTTGGATAAAGATGGAGATGACGATATTGTACAAATATTGGATGATAATGGATTTAATATCTATCAACAAATCAACCCAAGCAATGTAGCGAACATATCTTTAACTACCAAGATTTATCCCAATCCTACAAACAACATCTTAAACATATCCGCCAATCAAATCATTAGTGGTATTAAAATAAAGGATATTTTTGGTCAAACTATATACACCAAAACAGGAATCAACGCATCAATAGTTACCCTTGATTTGGACGCCGTCAATGCAGGGTATTTTATTATTGAAACGGAATCTAGTCACCATTCAAGTCAATTTAATAGGTTAATTGTAGTAAAATAAAAATCAAAATTTATGCTAATAGGTATAAGTTGCAAACTTGCTCCAGCAGATGGATTAAACAAATAGTAGTAATTGGGTAATATTTGGCATCTAAAAGAAAATATACCTCATTGAAATGCCATAATTGATATCTATATTATTCGAATCGTAATCGACATTGTAATCTCTGTTAAAATAATTATATTCAAAAAGATTGTTATCATATTGGGATAGTCTATAAAAACTATCAGATTTATAAATGTTATTTTTCAATCTATTTACTGAAATATTTCCATTTATTCTGATAGTGTTCGTAATAAATATAGATGTTTCCAATGCAAAACCACTGGCTATTCGAGCTTGTTTAAAATCATGCGTTAAGAAACTTGTAGAAACTGATGCAGTAAAATATGTCCTGGTGGTTGGAAAATAGGATATTATAAATTTACCTTGCACATTATATCCTCGATCTACCTTTTCACTAGGATCTTGTGCCACACCTGCCGCTGTGTAAAAGGTTTTATGCCAATGTTGATTAATAGGCTTAGTGTAATTGTAATCTAATAAGACGCTTACATACCCACTTTTTGATGAAGAAGGAATATCCTTGTAAATATGGTAATTATGGTAGAGTTCTGAAACAATGCCGATACTCGCACGCGATCCAACAGACCTATCATTATATACGGTTGCAAACCAATGGTCATTGACAATATTAAATAAATCTATATCCGAGTCGATGCCTTTACTCACTAAAAAATCACATAATGTTTTCAGTTGGTACTTCCTAGCGAACCTACTATCAAAAATTCGTTTACTTCGTGCCAAAATCATTACATTGGCCAATTCAAAAATAAGGTTTTGATCATAAACACTATCCAATAAATTTTCTGCGACCAAATCATCTATCATAAATTGGGCTAAAAATACATCTCTCATGGGCTCTATGCGCCCCTTTCCTAATTTGATATTCAGATTTAAATCAAAAGATTTTTGACTAGATGAAGTTTGATCGTAAAAATCAATTCTCACCCGAGGTTGTAATTCAAAGTAGAGTCCATTTCTATCTTCCTTCTCAAAATATTTTCTATAATTATTGGAATAATTAATTGAATAGTTTGACCTCTCATCGGAAAACCCTACATTCAATGACATTGAACGTTGATTTTGAATTTTATCTTCATTGCGAAAAATAGAATAGCCAACACTTATTGAACCATTTCCATTAACATCGAAATAATTATTTTTTTCTGAATTGAAATCCAATGCCGAATTTCCGTCATAACTATTATCTATATTAAATGCCCGTATTTTCACAACAGGATACTTCCATTGATTATAATCCAAACCTTGATTTTGTGAACATAGCACCAAGGGCAAAATAATAAAAAATAGTATTGTGTTATGCTTCATAAAAAGTCTTTGGGCAAAAGTAATATTTAATCCAATATGAAGGCTAAAATTTTAGAAGTTAAATCCTTTTCACGTCTAAAACATGATATTCGTCCGATTGGAATAAATAATTGCTCTAAAAATTTTATCATCTTATGAAAAACAATAAATTTGCCGTATTATATGTAATATTAATATGATTTCACATTTTTTAGTGAGTAGAACAAAAACGATATATGCAACCTACCGATTATAAAGATCCCGAATACTACCATAAAGTAGTGGATTGCCAGTATGCATGTCCGGCACATACGCCTGTGCCACAGTACATTAGACTCATAGCTGCAGGTAAATACACCGAGGCTTATATGGTCAATTGGGAGTCCAATGTTTTTCCAGGCGTACTCGGCCGTACTTGTGATCGGCCTTGTGAGCCAGCATGCCGTCGTGGACGTGTGGAAGAAGAGCCTGTAGCTATTTGTAGATTGAAGCGCGTGGCCGCTGATTTTAAAGATGATATTAGTCATCTCCTTCCAGACATTCCTAAGGTAAAGAATGGTAAAAAAATAGCCTTAATTGGTGCAGGTCCTGCGGCATTGTCAGTTGCCAGAGATTTGGCTCCCCTCGGTTATGAGTTGCATGTCTATGACAATCAAAATAAAGGAGGCGGTATGATGCGCAGTCAGATACCATCCTTCAGATTACCAGCTGAAGTACTCGATCAGGAAGTGGACTTCATACTCAATATGGATGTGCATACCCATTTCAATACCTATGTAACTAGTCTCAAAAGTATATTGGACAAAAACTATGATGCCGTATTTGTAGGTACAGGTGCACCACGTGGCAAAGACTTAATATTGCCCGGTCGTGAAGAAGGCAGGGCTAATATCCATGTAGGTATAGAATGGCTCGCTAGTGTTGCCTTTGAGCATACTCACCAAATAGGTAAAAAAGTCATCGTACTCGGTGGTGGTAATACCGCTATGGATTGTTGTCGTACTTCACGTCGTCTCGGTGGTGATGATGTCAAAGTCGTAGTAAGAAGTCCATTCTCAGAGATGAAAGCTTCTCCATGGGAAAAAGAGGACGCACAACACGAAGATATTCCGATCATCGATAATCACGTACCGAAAAGTTACGCCATAGAAAATGGCAAACTCACCGGGATGTACTTCGAAAAAGTAAAAGCAGAATATATAGACGGTCGCCGAAAATTAGTACCTACAGGCGAACCCGATGTGTTTTTCCCGGCGGATGATGTGATCATAGCTATCGGGCAAGAAAATAGATTTGAGTGGATAGAGCGTGATTTAGGTATCGAGTTCAATCAGTGGGATATGCCGGTGGTGGATGAAACTACTTTTGTATCTACCAGACCTAATGTATTTTTTGGTGGTGATGCAGCACTAGGACCGAAAAACGTCATCACAGCCGTAGCACAAGGTCATCAAGCGGCAATCTCAATCCATGCTTTCTGCCAAGGTGATGATATCAATCTCCGTCCAGCACCAAATGTCAAAATGTTTGAGTCCAAAATGGGCATTCATGAGTGGGCTTATGACAATGATGTCACTACTGATATTAGATATATTGTACCTCAAGCGGATAAAGCGGAAACGCTAAGAGATCGCAAAAAAGAAGTGGAACTCGGTTTTGACCTTAAAGCTGCATTCAGAGAAGCTCAAAGGTGTCTCAATTGTGATGTACAAACCGTCTTTACAGAAAATAAATGTATAGAGTGTGATGCTTGTATGGATATATGTCCTACTAATTGTATCACCTTTACAACCAATGAAGACGATGAACAAACACTTAGAATGAAACTTTTAGTTCCAGCTGTAAATTTAGAGCAGGATTTGTTAGTCTCTGACACATTAAAAACCGGAAGAGTCATGGTAAAGGACGAAGATATGTGTCTTCACTGTGGACTTTGTGCCGAACGTTGCCCAACAGCAGCGTGGGATATGAAACAATATTTATATAATACTGCCAAGGCAGGTCATCTTTGTTACGCATGAGTAGAGTAAATGATTTTGTAGTAAGATTTGCGAATGTAAACGGTACCGGATCAGCAAGTGCCAATTATCTTTTTGCCAAATCAGTATTCAGAATGGGTGTCCCCGTTTCTGCCAAAAATATATTTCCATCCAATATTCAAGGTTTGCCTACATGGTATGAAGTCCGCGTAAGCGAAAAAGGATATTTGGGTCGAAAAGAAGGGATAGACTTAATGGTAAGTGTCAATCCTCAAAGTTTCAAGAAAGACATAGCCAGTATAAAATCAGGTGGCTACTTTCTATATGATAGCACCAAACCGTTGCATGATGAATTTTTGAGAGAAGATATCCATTTCATCGGGGTACCACTTATGGATATTTGCAATAGAGAATTTACCGATCCTAGACAAAAACAATTGTTTAAAAATATCGTATATGTCGGAGCCATTGCAAGATTACTCAATATAGATACCTCTGTAATTGAAGGGCTTTTTGCTGAGCAATTCCAAGGTAAAGAAAAACTTATCGCCCCCAATGTCAAGGCTTTACACCTGGGAAGTGATTATGTAAAAGATCATTTTACTTATCCATTAGAATTCCATGTAGAAGCCAGAGATTTGGTCGGTGATGCTATCATGATCGATGGTAATAGTGCAGCAGGACTTGGTGCAGTATATGGTGGCGCATCGGTAGTGTCTTGGTACCCTATCACACCTTCTACCTCATTGGTAAGTGCTTTTGAAGATTATGCCAAAAAATTACGTAAAGATCCGTTAACAGGAAAAAATAATTATTCTATCGTACAAGCAGAAGATGAATTGGCCGCTATAGGAATGGCTATCGGAGCCAATTGGAATGGCGCTAGATCTTTTACAGCAACAAGTGGACCTGGAGTATCTTTGATGAGTGAGTTTTTGGGTTTGGCTTATTACTCAGAATTACCAGTAGTATTGGTAGATGTCCAAAGATCAGGACCATCTACAGGCATGCCGACTAGAACACAACAATCAGACTTTATCTCTGCTGCTTATGCCTCGCATGGAGATACCAAACATGTATTATTGATACCATCTACACCTACAGAGTGTTTTGATATGATGGCTGATGCTTTTGATTATGCAGAACAGCTACAGACACCTGTGATCATGATGTCAGATCTTGATTTGGGCATGAATGATCACATGACCACACCTTTTAAATGGGACGACAACCGAAAATATAACAGAGGAAAAGTTTTGACAGCAGACCAACTGGAAAGCTTACCTTCTTGGGGAAGATACAGAGACGTAGATGGCGACGGCATACCATATAGAACAATACCAGCCACGCATCCGACCAAAGGCTCTTATTTTACGCGTGGTAGTTCACATGACGAAAATGCCGCTTACTCTGAAGATTCTCCAACTTATGTAAGGATCATGGATCGCTTGCTCAGAAAATTAGAAACAGCAAAAAAAATGATTCCTGCACCACAGTTTTATCAGGAAGGTAAAAACTCAGATACAGCCATTGTATTTTATGGCACATCCATGCATGCTGCCGAAGAAGCCATCGACATATTAAAAAATGAAGGTGCACCAATAGATGCGATGAGACTTAAGTCGTTTCCATTTTGCGATGAAGTAGGGCAATTTATAGAACAATACGATAACGTTTTTGTCATCGAGCAAAATAGAGATGCTCAAATGCGGTCATTACTCATCAATGAGTTAGAAATCAATCCTAAAAAGCTTGTCAAAGTATTGAATTATGATGGTACACCTATCACAGCCGATTTTATATTGAAAAACATTCATCAACATTTATTCCAACCGATCAATTAATCTGTCATGACATATATCAAACCTAAATTTGCCCATCCGAGACTTCCCAAAAATAATCTTGGATACACTCGTAAAGAATATGAAGGATCCCTTTCGACCTTATGTGCAGGATGTGGTCATGACTCCATTAGTGCTGCCATTATAGATGCTTGTTTTGAAATGAATATCGAACCACACCGTGTAGCCAAAATGTCTGGGATAGGCTGTTCGTCCAAAACTCCCGCATATTTTCTCAGCAATTCACACGGATTTAACTCTGTACATGGTCGTATGCCTTCAGTAACCACAGGTGCAAACCTGGCCAATAGATCTCTGATATATCTCGGTGTATCTGGTGATGGTGATACAGCATCTATCGGTATGGGACAGTTTGCACACGTAGTGCGTAGGAATTTAAACATGACCTATATCGTGATGAACAATGGCTGTTACGGTCTGACCAAAGGACAAGACTCCGCTACCGCAGATTACGGATCAATATCCAAATCGGGCAATATGAACTCCTTCGAAGGTATAGATTTATGTGCCTTGTCTATAGAACTGGGTGCCACTTTTGTAGCACAAAGCTTCAGTGGTGACAAAAAACAGTTGATACCACTGATCAAAGCTGCCCTCTCCCACTCTGGATTTTCGCTCATCAATGTAGTCTCTCCTTGCGTAACCTTCAACAATAATCAAGGCTCTACCAAGTCGTATGACTATGTCAGAGAGCACAATGAAACATTATCTAGCTTGGACTTTGTACCTGTCAAAGAAGAGATCGTTGCGGATTATGATCACACCAAAATCACAATGGTAGAAATGCATGACGGCTCGATGATCAAACTAAACAAACTGTCGCCTGCATGGGATCCAGAAGATAAATTGTCTATTATGACCGCTTTACACAATGCTCGTGAAAAACACGAAATTCTTACTGGCTTACTATACATAGATACTGAAAGTGTAGAACTCAATGAATTGCTCAATACCACTGATACGCCACTCAACCAATTGACCGAAAAGGAGCTTTGTCCTGGGAGTAAGATATTGGAGGGGATATGTGATGAGTTGAGGTAGAATATTATGCAAATAGCTAATCCAATTTATGATGTAGTGTTCAAATACATGATGGATGACTTTAAAGTCGCAAAGCTTGTGTTGTCCGCCCTGCTGGAGATGGAAGTGATTGAATTAAACTTAATGCCACAAGAATTTATCGTATCCTCTGAAGAAATTAAGCCAGAAATAGAAAGTAAGTTTAAGCTTAACTTCAACGTGTATCGAATGGACTTTAGTGCTAGGGTCAAAACTAAGGATAACACAACAAAATTAATCATAATAGAAATCCAAAAAGCTAAAATTTTCACTACTCCTTTGAGATTCAGGGCATATCTTGGTAAACAATTCCTAAATAAAAACAATTATTATGAAGTAGAAACTTCAAGCAGAAAGTATAAAGCAGGAATTCCTATAATAAGTATATACTTTTTAGGTGAACCATACAATGATGCATTGAGTAACATCCCTGTAATTAAAATTGGCTTAGATATTACTGATAATTTTACAAAGAAAAAAATAATAGTCAACGATCCATTTATCGATTCTTTATATCATCAAGTAATTATTATCAATATTCCTGCGTTAAAACTCAAAAGGAGAAACGAGTTAGAAATATTTCTTAATATCTTTAATCAAAATAATATGACACCCAACCATCATACACTATTGATCGACGAGACTGAAATACCTGAAAAATTTAAACCCGTGTTAGAACGTCTAGCTCAAGCAGTACAAAACTCGGAAGTACAAAAATACATGCAAATAGAAGATGATTTTCTAGCAGAACTTGACATGTATTATGATAGTCTAGAAGAAGAACGCAAAATGAAGGAAGAAGAACGCAAAATGAAAGAAGAAGAACGCAAAATGAAAAGAAAGAAGAAGCAATCAAGAAACATAAAAACGCTATTCAATTCATGATTCAAAGTGGAATCTCTTTGGATGAAATATCAAAAAATCTGATGATATCTTTAGGAGAATTGAATGAAATGTTGAAGTAACAAAATAATGACACCCAACCATCATACACTACTGATCGACGAGACTGAAATACCTAAAAAATTTAAACCCGTGTTAGCAAGTCTAGCTCAAACAGTGCAAAAAATGATGTTTCAATTTTATAAAAACTTAGTGAGTATCAACAGTCCAAGACAAATTCCATTTAGAACCTTTACTATAGGTTAAAAATAAAATATGCATTAAAAGAGAGTGAAAACACTAAAATATTATGAACACACCATTTTTGCTAAAACAACAATAGACCGAACCAAAATCACAAATACAGAAAAAGCATCTGAAATTCAATACATTAATAAAATACATTTACCAAACTTAAATAATTAAACAAGTCTAATGAAAAAATTAATTTATGTTGTTGCTTTACTCAATTTAATATTTGTTAGTTGCAAAAATCAACCTGTACATAATGACCCAATACCTACACATGAAACCATAGCAATCCATTCCACCGAGGTGAGTGAAAAGAGAGTCATCAATATCTGGACGCCACCAAGTTATGCCACAAGCAATGATTCTTTGGCTGTGTTGTATATGCTTGATGGTGGTATCAAAGAAGATTTCGCACACGTAGCCAATAGTTTAGACTCATTGATTAAAGCTAAAAGCATTAAACCCATCATTTTAGTGGGTATAGAGAATACTGAAAGGCGTCGAGACTTAAGTGGCCCAACATCCGTTGAGAAAGATAAAGAAATAGCACCTGTAGTCGGTCAGTCCACAAAATTTAGGAATTTCATAGACAAAGAACTATTTAGTGTAATCAATAAAAAATATAGGACTACGCCTGAAAAAGGCATCATAGGAGAATCTCTCGCTGGACTTTTCGTAACAGAAACGCTACTTTACCATCCAGAAATGTTTGACTTCTATATTGCATTTGACCCTTCATTATGGTGGAATGATCAACATTTAATAAAAAATGCGGCCCAACGATTGGCTGCCTTCCCTAATAAAGAAATTAGATTTTGGTTTGCTGGATCCAATGCAGAAGACATCAATCCTCATACCAAAAAACTTTTTCAAATCATTAATGACATTAAGTCACCGAACTTTAAGTGGGAGTATTCCGACAAATTGGAGGAGCAACACAACACGATCTTTCGTGCTACCAAAACAAGAGCATTGATTTGGTCATTAAATCAGTAAATCAATCAATATCGGCAACTTTTAAGGTAATATATTTGGGGCGATTAGTTATTGGCCAATGCCTATACCTAATTTTATTCCCATCTTACGAAGGTAATTGACAAAAAATGTGAATTGACCAAATGGAATACTAACAAGTAACACACACATAGGCCATAACAGAGTAACTAATGGTACATACACAATCCAATAAATGAAGCTTTTTTCTGTCCACAATAATGACAATAACCAACTGCCTGCTTTGGCACATAAGCTACCTCCCAAAGCAAATGTGGTAAATATCAGTATGAATTGCAACCAACTCACATTCCATTTCTCTTTCAATCTGCCAAAAAGATTCATATTTTTCTTTTACTACTTTTATTAATTTTTTTAACCTACCAAAATCACCAAATTGAGAACATTTATTTTTCGAAAAGGATTTATCAAAAGTTGATTTTTGATTATCCCGCTTTGGCAGTGATTTCTAAAAACTCCGTCTCTAATTTTTTCTTTCGAGCTACAAAATGCGTGAGTAAAATCCCCTTTTCAAATGCCATTCGATTGATAATGCTATGATCAGTAGTTGGATCAATACCTATCTCAAAGGTTTTGCCTGTCATATTGAGATGTTTGACCATAGGCAAAGTTGCTAAAAAAAGCTTAAGGCCTTCCATATCATTGGCTGCGAGTTCCACCGTGATGTCGCTATTGATGATAGAACCTACAGGGCCTGTCGCCAAGAGTTGGCCTTTTTTGATGATCGCAACATGGCTACAAATCTTCTCTACTTCATCTAAAATATGAGAAGCCATAATGACAGTTTTGCCAGTATCCGCGATCTTTTTTAAGATGTCTCTCACTTCAGCTATACCTTGAGGGTCAAGTCCATTGGTAGGTTCGTCAAAAATCAAAACTTCTGGTTCACCAATCAAAGTCGCAGCAATAGCCAATCGCTGTTTCATACCCAATGAGTAGGTACTAAATTTTGATTTACGACGTTCCTTAAGATTGACCAATTCTAAAAGATCAGAAAAATCTTTCTTTTCATCCTTTTTGATGAGTCGGACTATTTCAAGATTTTCATCGGCATTGAGATATGGATAAAAATTAGGCGTTTCCAAAATTGCTCCAATTTTAAGCCTATGATTTTCACCAAATTTACCATCAAACCACTCAAAATCTCCTTTATCTTGTTTCAAAATGCCCAATATGATACCTAAAGTGGTCGTTTTACCGCTACCATTTGGTCCTAGTAAACCATACACATGCCCCGCCTCGATACTTAAGTTCAAGTCTTTGAGTGCTGTGATTCGACCATATTGTTTTGTGAGTCCATTGATTTGGAGTACTGGCATCGCTTTAAATTTTGGACAAAACTATCAGAAAATTTGCAAATAAAGGTGCAATATTAGATGAAATAACCAGAAACCCTTACGAATTGATCTTTTAATCCATATTTAAACCAATATTTTCATCATCCTTGATAACTTCACTGAACATGTAATCTCTTTTCTATCGCACTAATTGGTGTATTATCTAAATCATTTCAGCAAACATTATACATTCTAAAAAATATCTCTTTACCTTTACACCATGATGTGGTATAGATTAAAATCATTTTTTACTTTTTATTGGCAAGCTATCACAAGATATAATGTTCAGTCACCATTTTTGTATGATTTTGTGTCCAATATCCTAGATACTGATAAAAACTATTATGCTTTCGATCATATAGAAAAAGAAAGAAATCGATTAAAGTCAGTAACCACTTCTATCACACTGAAAGACTATGGTGCAGGGTCAACTGCATTCAAAGGAAAAAATAGAAAAATAGCTGATATAGCTGCCACCTCACTATCAGGCATTACAAAATGTAGAATTTTATTCCAGTTGGTTAATTACTATCAATGTAAACAAATATTAGAATTGGGTACTTCATTGGGTATATCTTCAGCCTATCTCGCTTCGGCTGATCACAGATCACAAGTAATCACATTGGAAGGAGACGATCATATAGCAGCCAAGGCAAAAGAAGTGCATCAATTGCTGGGTTTGAAAAACATTTCGGTCACGACGGGTGCATTTAGCGACACGCTTCCAAAGGTTCTTTCTCAGCAGCTTAAGTTTGATTTGGTATTTATTGACGGACACCATGAGGAACATGCTACACTAGATTATTTTCAACAAATATTGAAAAAATGTGATGATCAAAGCATCATAGTTGTGGATGATATCTATTGGTCTGAGGGAATGACACGCGCATGGCAATCTATCATTAGTCATGCAGATGTGCGTCTTAGCATTGATCTTTATGATATTGGTATTGTTTTTTTCCACAAAGAATTAAGTAAGCAGGCACTAAGTTATATACCATACAAGTACAAACCATGGAAAATTGGCTTGTTTGGATGATTTTTTTAAATCACTATTGTTCACAAGATCATAATATTTCTTAAAATGCCCTCTCATACCAACTTTTCATCTTCCTTCATTCCTATACCTACGGTACCAGAAATCAAATCAATCAAGATGTGTATAATGATGATAATGAGTAAAGAACCTGACTGAATAAATATCCATCCAAACAACAATGCAATGCAAAATATCTTAAGTACGGCCCACCATCCTTGATATAAGTGACTGATAGAGAAAGCAATGGCAGGCAATACTATAGCTAAAATTGCTGCATATTGATAATCTGATAGGTAGCTTAGCAGATAATTTACTAAAAATCCACGGAAGATGATCTCTTCGCAGATGCCTGCAGTGAATGCCAAAAATACATAGTGACTATACTCTCTCCATGTCAAAGGAACCAAATAGGAAAGCTCTTTGATTTTGTTTATTTTGTACTCTTTATCCAACCAACCGTAAAGGGTATCTGATAAATAAATGAAAATAATAAGTACAATTGGCATTATCAAATCGCGATTGATGATTGGCCATCGAAAACCTAAGTTTAGCCATGATCTTTCAGAAATATTCCATGATGTCAATATAAGCATTGCAGCAATGATAAGCATGAGACCATTGGAATAAAATAAATGCTTTTTGGGTGGTAAGTCATCCATCATATCTTTGCTCAACCTATCAGTTCTAATAGATATAGTCGGTATGATCACCATTAATACCAAAACAAAAATATGATCTAGCCAATTATAATGCATGCCAATTTATTTGAAGCAAAGGTATTGTTTTTGTAGTAATAAGCACTATTTGAAGCTAAACCGTGAAAATATTTACGTAATTTTGTCGCTTCAAGTAGCTTTATGTCAGAATATCAGGAATCCAGTCAGAAACTTATCATTGCCTTTGATGCAAAAAGGTTATTTCATAATTTCACGGGTTTGGGCAATTACAGCCGCACTTTGGTTAGAAATTTACAGACTTATTTTCCTGAACATGAATATCACCTTTTTACACCCAGTATTAATAAGAACGAAGAGACATCATATTTCTTGGATTCTGAAAAATTTACCATTCATACACCTGAAAAGTGGTCACCTTTTTGGCGAACCATTGGGATTGCATCTCAAATCAACCGACTAAATCCTCATATATTTCATGGATTGAGTCATGAGATACCTTTTGGTCTTCACAAGGGCATCAAAAAGATTGTCTCTTTCCACGATTTGATATATGAAAAATATCCCAAACAATTCGGATGGTGGGATAGAAACCTGTATCAATTAAAATACAAAAATTCTGCCAAACGTGCTGACTATATACTAGCCATTAGTGAAAGTACAAGCCTAGACATACAGGAAATGTACCATACTGACGGATCTAAAATCAGTGTCATCTATCAGTCATGCCATCAAGATTTCCAATCGCTATCCAGCCCAGATACAGGATTGCCAAAAACCATCTCACACCTAAATAAATATTACCTATATGTGGGTTCTATCATAGAGCGAAAGGGCTTGCTACAATGTGTGCTCGCTTACGCCAAATTGCCAGAAACTCATAGAAAACCGTTTGTAATCATCGGGAATGGAGATAAAAAATATACTTCTCAAGTCGTGGATATGATAAAGTATTATAAATTAGACCAATATTTCTTTTTTGTAAATGGCATCAGCAATTCAGCCTTAGTCACTATATATGATAAAAGTTTTTGCTTGGTTTACCCTTCTATTTACGAGGGTTTTGGCATTCCTATTATTGAATCACTTTTTAGGAAAAAACCTGTTATCACATCTGATATTTCATCATTACCAGAAGCAGCTGGTAATGGAGCAATATTGGTCAATCCATTTTCCCCACAAGATATAGCCCAAGCCATGATATGGTTGCATGATACATCAACTTATGAAACGTTAGCAACTAAAGGCTTTGATTATGTTTCTGCAAAATTTTCTTCAGAATTTACAGCGCAACAATTGATGAATCACTATTTGAACATTTACACAAAATAAAAAAAAGTACAATTGTACTCAGCTATTGTAAAAAATCATACAAAATCCTTATCCAAATTAACTATTCAAATAATTAGATAAAAGTATAGTTTGGGAACCATCTATATTCAAAATAATTAAAAATTCTTTACATATATTTTTTATTTTATTGAATAAGAATATGATTACCAATGTAATTTCTATATGATATTTTTATATACTAAAATTTATGTTATTTGTAACCCTTTGAAAAAAATTTAAATAAATATATCCTTTATTTATATATATTAGAAAATAATATTTATTTTTGCCTTATTATTTAGGTCTCTACAGATATTTTATTATTATATATTACTTTCTAATACTCAAAATATGAAACTCGTAATTCAATTTTTCAGATACGCTCTGATTTATTTCTGTTTCAATCTATTGGTATCCAACAACTTAAGCGCCCAGTCTCCACCTATTTGTCCAGTGGGCGTAGGAATGGAACCAAAAGGTCAAAGCGAAACCAAGTCTGCATCGCTAGCATCGGAAATATATTTTCAATATTTTACCAAATGGAGCGAGTTGAACAATTTGAAGTTATCTGATGATAAAAAATCAAAAACAACATTAATAAATATTGGTAAATCCCGACAATTTATAGGCAATAATTTTAGATTTCAAATACCTGATGGAGCCACTATAAATGGGATAACTTTGATGGTGGAAGGTCAATCTACTTCTGCAACAAATATTGATGAAGTAGAAATTTTACTTCTCAATAAAACTGGCGAACCCAAAGGAATCAATAAAAAAAACACGGCAAAACTTCAAAAGCCTTGGAGTATAAAAAGAGACGGAAAAGATAATGTATGGATGTACGGATCGGCCACAGATACATGGGGCACATCTTGGACTTCTGCTGATATTAATGATCCTAATTTTGGATATCAAATGCAAATCAGGAGCATAATCAATGATTCCATTACTGTAGAAATAGATCAAATATCCATCATTGTAAATTACACGCCTGTATATTCATTTTGCGATGATAAATGCCTGACATTCTATATAGATAAATATGAACAATATGGGTCATACGTATGGAATTTCCCACTAGGATTTGATATGGTTTCTGCGTCTGTTTACAATCAAACAATAGATCTTAAAATCACCACAGCTTCTTACGGGATTTATCAAATATGTGTAGATGTGTACGACCATGATGGCAGTTTTGTAGAGAAATGTTGTAGAGATTTTTCCTATCAAGATTGTAATTCATCACAAATCAAAGGTGTGGCTTGGCTTGATCATAATGATAATCAATTGAGAGACAGTGGTGAAGGCATATTAGCCAACATTCCCATTATTTTATATTCATCAAGTGGTATTGCCGTAGATACCGTTACGACAAATCAGGTAGGTCAATATATATTCAGTAATCTGGTGGCTGGTGACTACTATATCCAAGCACCGACATTTACTGATAAAAGAATGATACTATTTAATGCATCAGATCCTGACATCAATAGTGACATCACCAATGTGTATGGAATAGGAACTACCAGTTTAATTACCACAGAAATAGGAAAAACCATTGATTTTATTGATTTTGGCTACAGTCCAATAGTCTCAGTTGGTGATTTTGTTTGGTCTGATACAAATTTTAATGGACTTCAAGACTTAGATGAGCCAGGTATTGCAAATGTCAAAGTGAAGATTTTCAAACAAAATAATACCTTTTTGGATTCAACGTGGACAGATGTTAATGGAAATTACAAATTTGAAAATATAGCGGGTAACAAATACTACCTTATATTTGACATACCAACCAATCACTTCCCAACTTATATTAATAATACATCCGTTAGTTCCAATTCAAAAATCAATAACCAAGGATACACACAGACACTTACGCTTACTACTCCAGGAATGTATCAAGATGTAGATGCTGGATTTTATCAGAAAGCAACCATTGGTGATCTTGTTTGGGAAGATAAAAATGGTAATGGCTTGTTTGATGATGATACAGAACAAGGCTTGCCAGGTGTACCAGTAATTTTGTCTGGTTTAGCTGGTAACGGTACGAATGTAGCGTTGCAAACTGTTACGGATGTTTATGGCAGGTATCAGTTTGAAGGCCTATTTCCTGGAGCCTATGTCTTGAATTTTACAGCACCAACTGGTTACTTATTTACGATGGCAGATGCTGGTGACGAAACCCTTGACAGTGATGTATTAGATGGAAAAATCGAATATATACAGCTGAAATCTGGAGATTATGACCTCAATAATGATGCAGGCTTGTATAGATTAGGTAGTATTGGTGACTTTGTATGGAATGATGTAAATGGTGATGGTACCCAACAAATAGACGAAGCAGGTATAGCCAATGTAGCACTAAATTTATATGAAATATTTGACATTGATACCATTTCAGTGGCAATGACGCTGACAGATTCCAATGGAAAATATAACTTCCTAGACATTAAACCTGGTCAATATTTTATCACTATTATAGCACCAGATAGTTTTGAATTTACACAATATCAAATAGGTTCTATCCATAAAAATAGCGATGTGAAAGACGGTTTAATAAAAGATATTATGCTCATGAGTGGTGAAAACAATAATAGTTATGATGCTGGAATGTACAACTTTGGTGCCATTGGAAATTTCGTTTGGGAAGACTCAAATGGTAATGGTATTCAAGATACAGCTGAAATGGGAGTACCAAATATCATTTTAACCCTTTCAGGAACTACAACATCGGGCGTTAACGTTGCTTTAACCACCACCACTGATGCCAATGGACAATATTTATTTGATCAAATAGTGCCTGGTACTTATACCATAACAGCAAATCTACCAACAAATTTCAACTGGTCCACTTCTGGTTTGGGGCCTGATAGAGACAAGGACTCTGATGGTACCAATGGAGTAGCAGTAACACAAATTTTAGGTGGATCCAAGCTAGTCAATATTGATTTTGGTATGTATAAGTTTGGCAGCATTGGCGACTACGTTTGGGAAGATAATAATGGAAATGGCCAACAAGATATTGATGAAAAAGGACTATCCAATATTGGATTAAATCTGTCAGGGACAACCGGAGTTGGCAGTACCATTTCACTTTATACCACCACCAACGATCAAGGCCAATATGCTTTTTCTGATATCCCACCGGGCCATTATACATTGACTATCGTTGTAAGTAATCCTTACCAACTTACTGTAGGTTTGCAAGGTGCCGATAGAAGCATCGACTCTGACTTTTCGATAGATAATAAAACAAATGTGACAATAATTAGCGGGCACCATCACTCCACTATTGATGCCGGTTTGGTAAGAAGTATTGTACTTGGAGATTTTGTGTGGCACGATGCCAATACAAACGGGCTACAAGATATAGGAGAGCAAGGTATCCAAGGTATCCCGATCACACTCACTGGTCAGACAGGTGCCGGTATAAGCATCATCAAAAATACCATTTCAGATGCCAATGGATTTTATACCTTTAATGACTTACTGCCTGGTTTTTACAATATTACTTTTGTACCCACTTCGAGCTATGAATTAACACTCAATAATTTAGATCCTTTTGACATTTCAGACTCAGATGCTATTGATGGCTTAATAACCAATATTGTTGCTAAAAGTGGAGACCAATTAGATATGTTCGATGCGGGATTTATCCAAAGATCTTCCATCGGTGATTTTGTATGGGAAGACAGCAATGGAAATGGGGCCCAAGACATCGGTGAGTTAGGTGTAGCTGATGTTAACGTATCTATATCTGGGATAGATATTTTTGGGCATTCTTTTGCTGCCCAAAAACTTTCTGATACCAATGGATATTATACTTTTGACCAGCTAATACCAGGATATTACAATATAACATTCACGGCACCTGACAATACTGAATTTACACTTGCTAATCAAGGTGTCAATCCAAATCTTGATTCCGATCCTATCAATGGTGTGGTAAGCAATATAACTCTCATTAGCAATGAATATCGAACAGATATAGATGCAGGTTTTTATCATACATCCACCATTCAAGGTAAATTGTGGGAAGATAAAAATGCAAACGGAATACGTGAAACCACAGAAAAAGGTTTAGCAAATATCCAAATCAGATATGAAGGAACATCTAACAACACTAATACAGTCTTTACTGATAGTGAAGGATATTTTACCATATCAAATCTTGGGCCCGATCAATATACTTTGACTTGCAATGCACCATCTTCCTATTTTTGGTCACCTGCCAATATAAGTTCAGATGATACAGATTCGGATTTCGTCAATGGTTTGCTCCAAAACATTACAATAATTAGTGGTAGTATTATAAATAATATTGGTGGTGGCTTATACAGAAAAGCATCAATTGGCGACTATGTTTGGCAAGATGAAAATTTTAATGGTATTCAAGACATCAATGAATCGGGACTAAGTGATGTATCATTAACAATTGCGGGAATAGATGGCTCAGGAACAAATTTGAACATAAATACAATCAGTGGCATAGACGGTTCTTATCGCTTTGAAAATCTAATACCAGGTACTTATACTATTACAGCTCATTTACCTAATGACTATACATTTACAAAACATTCAACTATAGACACAACACTGAATGCTGATGGAAACCAAGGTATTGTCGATAATATCATGGTATGTAGCAATGATATACGTACAGATGTTGATTTTGGGTTTGTGAAAGCATTAAAAATAGGGGACTTTGTATGGGAGGATCGCAATGTGAATGGTATTCAAGATACCAATGAGCCAGGTTTGCCCAATGTAAATATTTCACTTTCAGGAGTGACATTTGATGGGTTAACATTGACACGCACTGCACTAACAGATGAAAATGGATTATACATCTTTCATGACATTTTCCCTGGTAATTATTCCATTAATATTGATATACCCAATGGTTTTACACCTACTTTAGTTCAAACTGGCAATGACCGTGCAATTGACTCTGACCTTTCAGAAAGTCGTACCAATATAGACTTCACGCTGGCAGAAAACGATCTAACAATAGACATAGGCTTAGTAAAATTAGGAAGCATTGGTGATTTAGTTTGGGAAGATCTCAATTGTAATAGTGTCAGAGATACAGGCGAACCAGGATTAGAAGGCATCATGTTAACCTTAGAAGGCATTGACTTATTTAATGTGCTCATACAAAAAACCACTTACACCGATGTAAATGGAAACTATCTTTTTGACAATCTCAAACCAGGTAGTTACAAGGTAATATTCCACAATCCTACAGGATACGAATTTTCCCAAGCTATGGTCACATTTGTTGATTTGCTAAGTGGACAACATGCATTAAATATTGATGCTCCATTATTCAGAAGAGCAACATTAGGAGATTGGGTATGGTACGATGTGAATGAAAATGGAATCCAAGACGCCAATGAAACAGGCATTGAAGGTATCAAAATAACATTAACACCAACCACATTTTCTGCTGAACCAGTTAAAGAAACATTTACGGATGCTTCAGGTATATATTATTTTGACAATCTGAAACCAGGCAACTATTTATTCAATATAATGCTCCCAGAAAACTATAGATTTACACATCAGAAAAATGGAAATGATAGTACCATAGATAGCGATGTAAACACACTTGGAGATATAGATATAACACTTATCAGTGGAGAAACGAATAACAACATTGATGCAGGGCTTTCACTCAATGCTAATGCTTATATAGGTGATTTTGTTTGGGAAGACCTTAACTACAATGGCATTCAAGATCAAAATGAACCTGGTATAGCAAATGTGAATATTACGCTAACTGGCACATCTATCGCTGGAAATTCTATAGTATTAAATACAACAACCGATCAAAATGGTTATTATGGATTTGACAATATCGAATCGGGTACTTATCAAATACAATTTTCAACGCCTCACACTTATGCTTTTACAAAAACAAACCAAGGTACCATAGACATTAACTCCGACGCTGATCCACTTACTGGGATAGTGGGGCCTATTATCTTAAATGCAACTACGCGCATATCCCATATAGATGCAGGTATGTATAGAAAAATCATGATAGGTGATTTTATTTGGAATGACATAAATAAAAATGGGTTGCAAGAAGTAGGTGAACCAGGTGTAGATGGCGTGACTTTAAGATTGCTTGATGAACAAAATAATGCCATTAGTACTACTACATCTATATTTAATGGCCTTTACTTTTTTGTCAATCAAAATCCAGGTATTTACAAAATTGAAGCTGACATACCTAATGAATATTTAGTCACGTTAGAAAACAATGCAGATGAAAATACAAATTCTGATTTCACAATGGTGGGAAATACTGCCATTACTAATGAAATCCATTTTTACTCAAATGATCAAAGATTAGATATAGATTTAGGACTGACGAACGCTGTTAGCAGCATTTCAGGTTGCGCTTGGTCTGACGACAATGGTAATGGTCTAAAAGATGTTGGAGAAGACTTGAAATCAGGAAAAAAGTATATCTGTTGAATACAACAGGCGATACACTTTCCACCCAGATAACGTCTGTAACAGGCGAGTATAAATTTGAAAATTTGACTTTAGCTTCCTATAAAATTGCATTTGAAATTATCTCTGATAGCCTCTTCACTTATGTGAAACTTGGCAACGATAACCGCATAGACAATGACGTAAACAAATATACAGGGCAAACAGATCTTATTGTTCTAGTATCAGGTTTAGATCTCCAAGGTGTGAATGCAGGCTATGTAGGTCTTTCTGCCATCGGCGACTATGTGTGGAGAGATGATAATGAAGATGGGCAACAATCGACTAACGAACCAGGTATCAATGGAATAAAAATACTTCTACTAAATAAAACAGGAGCAGTTATTGACTCTACTATTACCATGATACAAACATCTACTATGCTTAGTGGATATTACAAATTCGATAGCATAGCGTATGATGATTATTCCATACAATTTATACTAAAAGAAAATTTAAAATTTGCCCCTAATATTCCCGACTCAGTGTTTAATAACTCAGATGTAGTGAATTTGATGGATGGCTCAACTGGACCGATTTCCCTCAAGCCCAATCAATATAGAGATGATATAGATGCTGGGTACATCCTGATTGCCCCTGTCACTGGAAGCATCAAAGGTATCGTATGGCAAGATGCAAACAACAATAAAGTCAAAGATGCTAATGAAAATACTTTGAGCAATAATACCATTTCACTGTACGATGTCAATAATACTCTGGTTGCTACTCAGCTTACTCAAACTGATGGTAGCTATCGTTTCAATGATGTACCTTTTGGTGACTATTACCTTAAAGTACCCGTTATGACAGATAAAGTTTTTGTAATATACAGTGGCCAAATCACACCATTTGATAGTGATATCACCAATGATTATGGAGTCGGTACTACAAGAATAATAAGCGTTTTCCCAGGTGAAATTGTAGAAAATATTGATCTTGGATATGCCAATAAGATAGCTATAGGTGATTTTGTTTGGGATGATCTCAATCACAATGGATTACAAGATTCAGGCGAACCAGGTATTCCAAATGTATCTATAAAATTGATTAATGAATACAACAAAATAGAAGCAACCACAGTATCCTCTAGCTCAGGGCAATACCAATTTACTGAGATACCAGTAGGAAGATATATGGTAGAATTTGCACCACTACCTAGCTATTTATACACCATCAATGATAATACTAATAATGTAACAAATAGTAAACCTAATAAAGATACAGGAAAAACAGCTTTATTAGACTTCTTACAAGCCCAAACTTATCATGATGTAGATGCAGGATATGTAAAATCTGCTAGCATCGGTGACAATGTGTGGTTGGATTTGAATGGAAATGGTATCATGCAAGCAAATGAACCTGGTATCTTAGATGTAGTAGTGTCCCTATTTATGATTGACGGCACTAAAGTAGCTGAGACCAAAACAAGTACATCTTCAACAGGAAACTTTGTAGGTTACTATAGTTTTAATAACGTACGGCCAGGTAGCTATTATTTACATTTTGGCATTCCATCTGATTATTTTTTGTCTCCACCTAATATCGGAGATGAAAATATGGATAGCAACATCACGGGAAGCAATGGTGTGCACACTACCGATATATTTACAGTGGATATAGGTCAAAATATCACTAATATCGATGCAGGTGCCTATCAGCCAGCAACTTTAGGGGATTGGGTTTGGAATGATCTCAATAATGATGGCGTTCAGGACATTGGCGAACCAGGTGTGCCCAACGTTACCGTCAAACTATTCACGCAAAGTGGACAATTATTAGAAACAAAAATTACCAATTCAGACGGCAAATATGAATTTACAGGTTTACGCCAAAGACTTTATTTTATTCAGTTTAGCCTTCCCGACGGATTTCAGTTTACCCAACAATACAATGCTAATAACGGGTCCACAGACAGCGATGTGGATGCAACTGGTACTACACCACTCATCTCATTAGCGCATGGTAGTACTTTTCTAGATGTAGATGCAGGAATCCACTTGACTACAGTAAAACTTATCATGGGAACTGTGTGGGATGACAGCAATGAAGATGGTGTAAGATCAGACAGTGAAGCTCTGCTTACCAACGTAATAGTACACCTTAAAAACATGAACAATCAGACCATAGAATCGGTAGTCACTAACCATGCGGGTATGTATTGTGTGGCGTCAAGTAACCCAGGTCAACATTTCATACAAGTAGATGCGCCCCTTAACCATATATTCACAGAAAAAAATATGGGAAATAATGCTACCTTAGACTCTGACGTAGATGAAAATGGCACATCAGACATAACCATGTTGAATGATTCTTATACACTAAAGTATATAGATGCAGGTTTATATTACAAACTCACAGGTACAGTCAAGGGTATAGTTTGGATGGATGAAAACAAAAATGGCATTAGAGACCAAAATGAACCAACCAAATCAAATGTAGTGATCTTCTTATTTAATAAAAACAAGATATTTATTAAATCTGTCAAGACAAGTGAAAATGGAGTATATACATTTAAAAATCTAGAATCTGGACAATATTACTGTCTTGTTCCTGATTATCCAGAGTTAGAGTTTGTGATGTTCACAGGTCAAAATCAAACCATTGATAGCGAAATTACCAACCAATATGGACTAGGAACATCTCGCCTTTTCACCATCATCGATGATAGTGTGATAGAAAATTTTGATTTTGGATATAAATTAAAAAATGGTTTTAATAGACCACTTGATGAAGCAAAGCAAGATATGACTATATACCCTAACCCAACGATGCATGATATAAAATTAGGATTGCCTATAACGGTTGGTAATGCAGATTATTATATTGTAAACAGTATGGGAAGTGTAGTGCAACAAGGCAAAATCACATTAGATAATCTTTCAATCGATACAAACGCTTTATTGACTGGCAATTATACTATTCACGTTGTTTCAAAAGAGAATAAATGGATAAAATCATTCTTAAAAATAATGAATTAATGTTACTTTGTCCCATTTGAATTAAATGTGTTTTCGATCCACAGAGCTGGATTGAAATGACGTAACTGTTCAGCTATAACCCCAAAGGGGTAGAATATTAATAACCGCGGATATATATCCGCGGTAAAAATGGAAAACCAACTTAATTTTGGCGCTATTTTTGCCTATAAGTTGCAAAAATCGTGACAAAATTGTAGTGAAATAGTAAACACCTGAATAGTTACGAAATGACTATGTTTTATACGTAAATGTGGGAGAGAATGGGAGGTTGGCCATGCCTAACTCCGATTCTCTCCCTTATAAAATCTAATTCCTTGTCATTTCGCAAAGTTACTTTAGTGTCCAATTCAGCTGAAAGAAACACCTTTAATAGAAGCAAATTTTTAAAAAGTCTAAGTTGACATAATAGAACTAAGGTAGCTAGAAGTTTGATAACATTGTATTTTTAAATTTTTACAAACTTATAGGTAGCAATACCTTCTTGACCCATCACTGATATAATGTAAGTTCCTGATTTCAATGCATTTACATCCAAATTATTCAACCCTTTAGAAAAGTCTCCACTCATACACACTCTGCCATTTAGATCTAAAATGCGATACGATTTTGTAATACTACTAATATTGCTGACTGCCAACCAATTTCTTGTAGGATTAGGCTGTACTGTCAATCCATCTTCTGATATATTTGCTATTGAAGAGATCAATAAATCATCTTTAGAAACCTCCTTTTTACATGCTATCCAAAGATTCGGGTCAAAATCAACACTTTCGACCTTAAAATCAACATTTATGTCAAACTCCTGTCCAGAATAACCATGTTCCAACCGCACATTCGTTTGTTTTCCTTGTCCTTTTAATAATATTTCTACTGGCATTTCATAAAAATCAACTTTATTGCTCGAAGTCGTCTGGTCAATTTTTAGTCTAGCTATGTCGTTCGCTTGACCCCATTTAACACTATAAAGTGGATATCCTTCCCCTTCATACCAATCGCTAAAATATTCTGTTAAATTGCGTCCGGACGAGGTTTCTAAATGACTTTTGAGTTGTTCAGTAGTTGCATAATTATATGCTCTTGCATTTAAATAATTACGCAATCCTGCAAAAAACAATTCATCGCCTACGATCCATCTCAACTGGTGTAAGAGATAAGATCCTTTATTATAGCTCAATCTACTACTAAATATCCTTCCGACGCTTGTAGGATCAGAAACTAGCACAGAACCTCCAGGCTGAGAAATTATTGACCCTATTTTTCCATTTTTCCAATTATACCAATCATTAGTAGATTGCGGATAACGCTCCCTACTTAGCCCTTCGAGATAGGTCGCAAATCCTTCATTTAGCCATATATCTTCCCAAGCACCACAAGTAACAAAATCACCAAACCACTGATGCGCAAGCTCATGAGCTAGTAATCCCCAGCTATAGTTTATCACAAAACTCATTGTCTGATGCTCCATACCGCTGCCCCATTTAAACTGTGCATGTCCGTATTTTTCTCTTTTGAAAGGATAATCAACAAAGAGACTATCATAATATTGCAATACCTTAACGTTGTCCGCTGTGCCTCTGCGAGCAGCAACTTCGTCTTCAGGAAATACATAATTCAGCATAGGCATTACCGTATTGTCAGACAATAAAACATCATCGGTATATGTATTATAATTTGTGACCGCAAAGGCAACCAAATAAGGTGCTATTGGATACCTATGTTTCCAATGGAATCTTTTTTTAGTACCATCTAGTGTATTTTCTGAAACTAATAGTCCATTGCTTGCTGCCCTATAAGTATTCGGTGTAGTAATGATAACATCTATACTGTCTATCTTGTCATTCAGACCATTTTTGCATGGCCACCAATCCTGTGCGCCAAATGGCTCAGAAAGAGTCCACAACACAGATGTACCATTGTGCACATCTTGTACAAATGACCCGAAGCCTCCCGAAGGCGGAGCTCCGTGATAGCTGATAGAAAGGCTATCTATCGAACCAGAAGCAATAGATTCTGGAAAAAATATCTTTAATAAGTATGCTGATGGTTGTTCATAGGTCATTTTTTGTCCATGCCACACTATACTGTCTATAGTCAGCTGATTAGAAAACTCAAAATTGATCTCTTTAATAACATCTGACACAACTTCATAATAAGATGTGGCAGTACCTTTGATGCCATACACTGCAGGATCAATATCCCATTCAAAGCGGTAATATTTCAAATTATAAGTTTCTGTCAAAGGATTGTTTCTAAGCAGTGGATTGAACATATTCCTTGCAGCATGAGCCTTGTTGCAATAGTGGTCATTGTCATGTCCTAATATTTGAGCGGCTGCATTTGATACAAAAAGAGCGCAAACAACAGTTAAAAACAAACTAAGGAAAGGTTCTGGTCTCATTTGATAGGTTGAAATATTGTTAAATATAAAACGCAAAGATAAAAACATTATCATTTATATTGAGAAATTATAATAACCACAACGAAAATTACCTTTTTAACATCACTCAGTGAGCATATACGGCATTTAGTATGACATATAGATCATTAGCTAACAACATCATAAGATAATTCTTGTTGCTTTCGACGCTGCCAATATTGTGCTATGGTAAAAAATATGGGAAATGAAAACAAAGAAGTAGATTAAATTCTTAGAAGAACTAGTATAGCGTTGATAAAGTATTCTTCAACGCTTGAAATACCGAATATTGACCTACACTTCACATAGTACGGCAAACAGATCACAACAACATTTGAAGACCAGATGCCTGATAAATATTTTTAAAATAAAAAAGGGAGCCAAACTGACTCCCTTTTATGTCGGGGCGGCAGGATTCGAACCTGCGGCCTCCTGGTCCCAAACCAGGCGCGATAACCGGACTTCGCCACGCCCCGTAATATTTTTAAATCCTTGCATTTACACAAATCATGCGGTGGAGGGGGGATTCGAACCCCCGGTACCGTTTCCAGTACGACAGTTTAGCAAACTGTTGGTTTAAGCCACTCACCCACCCCACCAGCGAGAAAATTACAAGAACACTCTCTCTTTTTACTGAAAACTTGAGGCAAACAATCCTTAAATTTCTATTTATTTAATGCTTTTCTTCAAAAGCGACGCAAAGATAGGATTAACTAATAAATAAACAAATAAAAATTGAAAATTATTTTAAAGTTTATCTTAAACACATGAAAATCAATTCTATAAATTTTGTGGGACATACTGGACTCGAACCAGTGACCCCTACCTTGTCGAGGTAGTGCTCTAAACCAACTGAGCTAATATCCCTTTATACTTTTATAAAGCTTTTAATTCCGCCAACAACTGTGCTGGTTCTTTATACCCTGGCGACACCATGATTGGTTCTAAGTTTTCATTAAGATACACCAATGAAGGATAACTCAATCTGCCCTGCAATAGTTCAAAAGCCAACTTATTTACACCACTTCTACCCATTGATTCCCAACTATAAGTATTTCCTTTATATTTTACAGGATCTTTTTGTTCAGCATCAAATTTGACAACATGAAAATTTTCATTCAAATATTTGATTACTTCAGGATCAGTAAAAGTCTTTTTATCCATGACTTTACACCATCCACACCAATCTGTATATACATCAATCAAAAACTTTTTGTTATTGTTACCAGCACTTAATTTACTGGCATCTTCAATGTTTAGCCAAGTTAACTCATTACTAGCTGCCTTGTTGGATTTGTTGTTACAACCAACTAAAACAACCATGACTATCAAAAAAGGTATAAAATACTTCATTTTCAAAAAACGTTTTTTTTGCGGTGCAAATATAGATGTATTTTTATTATTTCCTAAACATTTACTAAAGTTGTCTGAACTTTTTTAACTAATTTATTTACCTTATCCTTAAATAGTATATCGGTATCCATCATGTCTTGTACTGTCTTTAATGAATGGATAACCGTACTATGATCCCTACCACCAAATGAATCACCTATAACTTTTAAGGAACTACTGGTATAATTTTTTGCCAAATACATACTCAGTTGTCTTGCCATTACGACATCGCGCATTCTAGTTTTAGAATGTAATTGTTCAAATGGAACATCAAAATATTTTGCTACTAATTGTTTAATATTTTCTACAGAAATCTCTTTATCTATTTGAGATACAAACTGGTTAATAACATCTTTTACCAAATTCATATCAATATTCATTTTATTGAGAGTGGACTGGGCCACTAGAGATATTACAACTCCTTCAAGCTCTCTTATATTATTCTTTATGTGAGTACAGATATATTCTTTAATTTCAACGGAAAGTTCAAGATTTTCTTTTTCCAATTTTAAATCCAAAATTTTTAATCTCGTATCGAAATCTGGAATTTTAAGGTCCGCTACTAATCCCCATTTGAATCTTGAAATCAATCTATCATCTACATCCGCAAGATCCTTAGGAGATCTGTCAGATGTCAATATAATTTGCTTACCCGTTTGGTGTAATTGATTGAAAATATTAAAAAATATTTCCTGTGTCTTTGGTCTATTTGCTAAAAATTGAATATCATCAATAATAAGAACGTCTATCATTTGATAGAAATTCATAAAGTCATTGACACTATTACTCTTGATGGCTTGAATTACTTGATTAGTAAATTTTTCTGTTGTGACATATAATACTTGTTTGTCTTCAAATTTATTTAATATTTCATTGCCAATGGCATGTGCCAAATGTGTTTTCCCCAAACCTACGCCTCCATATATAACTAATGGATTGAAAGCCGTACCTCCTGGTTTCTTGGCAATAGCCATCCCCGCTGATCCAGGAAATTTATTACAATCACCAAGAACAAATTTATCAAATGTATAATTTACATTCAATTGAGAATCGATTTTTATTTTCCTTATGCCAGGGATTACAAAAGGGTTTAAAAATTTAGATTCTTCTTGCTTATCTTTTGGGGTTGGCACCAACTCTTTTGTTTTAGTTCCAATTTGCCTATGATTTTCAACCATTATATGGTACTCAAGACTACCATTGTGACCTAATTCCTTTTTAACTGCTTTTTTTAGTACATCTACATAATGTTCTTCAAGCCATTCATAAAAGAATTTATTAGGCACTTGGATGGTCAATATTTCTTCTGCAAGTTTAACAGGCTTTATAGGTTCAAACCAAGTTTTAAACGGTTGAGCATCTATACTTTTTCTTATTATATTGAGACAGTTATTCCAGACAAGTATATGATCCTTTATCATTCTAAAAAGTAAAAAATTATAAAAAAATTATGTTCCAATCACCCAGCTAACCGGTTTTTGGTATTCGGTAAGCCTTCACAAAATCCTCAGTACACTTTAGGATCGTAATTTCGGGAATGACGCAAAAGTGATACTTTTTTCAAAGATAAAAAAACTAATGGACATTAATTTTTATATATTTTTTTTCATCATAAAGAACTCATTGTCATAGAGATATATTTACTTTTCACAATTACAATATATACTAAAAATCAATACTTTAAATCATACATATTATGATAATAAATAAAGAACTGACCTTATAAGGGTTTATGAATTGGTACCAACAAGGATGTTTTTACAGGTCACACAAGTACCTTTTTTATTGCGCTCGAAATAGATATCTAGTCTTCCTAAGACTATACCAGCCCAGCCAACTTGATTGATCAAAACTGGGTTTCCTACCCTATTTTTGAGCTTATCGGGTTCCTTTAAAAAAGTGTGGGTATGCCCTCCTATTATCAAGTCAATATTGGCACTATTTTCTGCAAGGTATCTATCAGAAACCTTATTTTCATTTGGCCCATATTTGTACCCTAAATGAGATAGACAAATGACATAATCACATTTTTCTTCATGCTTAAGATAGGAAGCCCATTTTTCAGCAGCGACAATAGGATCTGTATATATGGTATCTTTATAAAGTGATTTTGGTACCAATCCATTCAACTCAATACCTATACCAAAAACACCTATCTTTAATCCACCTTTATGGAAGATACTATATTCTTTGGTTTTTCCTTTAAGTAGTGTATTGTCAAAATTGTAGTTTGTAATCAAAAGCGGGAAATTGGCATGCACCAGCTGCCTATCAAGTCCATCAATACCACCATCAAAATCATGATTTCCAATAGTAGCGGCATCATAGCCCATTTCTGACATCAATTTCATCTCTATTTCACCTCCAAAAAAATTAAAGTATGGAGTACCTTGAAAGATATCACCTGCGTCAAGTAGCAATACATTTTTCTGTTCCGCTCTGATCCTTTTGATTAATGTTGCCCGTTTTGCAGCGCCACCCAATCCTTCATTTTTGCCACCATCCATAGGGAACGGATCAATTCTACTATGCACATCATTGGTATGAAGGATAGTGAGTTGTGTTATTTCTGGAGCATCCGCAGCTGCGATTAATGGATAGGCACCATAGGTCAATATGAGCCCCGAATAAGTCGTGTTCTTAATAAATGACCGTCTATTCATGATTAATCTATGATTCTTTTTTCTAAATTTGGTTGTATATGGATGCCTTTCAACTTGTTTTCTCTAAGGTGGCTTATGATCATATCTCTGATCAAAGCACCAGTATTGTTCGATTTAGCATCCTTAAGGAAAGTCATATTGTCCCCACCATTTGCTACATAGTCAGGAATCGCTACGGTATAAATCTTATTTGTATCAAGTGGCACTCCTTTTATTTGAATATTTTTTGCTTTACCATAACTTATTTCAAAATAAACATTTCTACTAACGGGCCATCCTCCTGATTCTGCCATCCGATCAAAAAACATCTGAACAATGCTGCCCTCTAACTCCATAATATACATGACATTGTCAAAAGGCATCAATTCGTATATCTTGCCTACCGAAATATCACCTTTTGGTATAGCAGGCAATCTTATACCACCGTAATTTTGCACAGCAAAATCTATAGGATCACTCACTAATTTCTGAGTTGCATCCAATAAAACATCCGTGAACCAATTTGTAAGTGATGAAGTGGGTTTCCCTTTTACCAATTCGATATCAGAATAGGAAATCACTTCATTCATCGTTTCATCGAGCTTGAGCTTGTAAGGCTCAATCATAGATGCAACTTTGACATCAACAGGAAAAGAAGCCTTCTCAATTCGGTAAGTCCTATTCTTTACATCAGCAAGATGATATTGTTTACTACAAGATAAAAATGCTAGTAAAAATAATAAATAAAGGTACTTCATTTTTGTATAGATTACATTAATAATTCTGCTTCATTTCTTACTGCTGATTTTGCATAAGAAACAGGATCCGCTTTTGCATTTATCAATTTTTGTCTAATATCATTGAGAAACTCTCCATTGGTAGAGCCATTGGCTTCAGATATTACAGTTTGCATTTGGTCTTTGGCAATTTGTATTATTTTCCAAAGGCTCTCACTTACATATACTTGTTGTGTAACATTATGTTCGTATTCTTGCTGTATGGCTATAAGCATAGCATTGCGCAGTTCTGACACACCCATGTCAGGATGCAATAATCGGTAAGCAAGATGATCTAAAGATATCCGCTCGCAAAGCATCATCAGACGCTCGTACGCTTGCAATTTTAATGGTATGATTTCTTTGCCTTGGGATTGCCTGTATTTCAACGCTTCCATTTGGTATTGTTGATTTAAAAAATTTCGGAAAAGATAAAACACCGTAATAAAAACAATTAATGCTGGTATGCTGTACTTTAATATTTCAAAAAAACTTTCCATTTATATTATAAATATTAGTTTGTCATTTGACAAATTTAGAATTTGTATCGGTACATAAACTATTTAGATGCCAATTGTGTTTAAAGTTTCAAATATTGAACAATTATCAGATATTTAAAACAAATCTTGATTATTTTTGCAATAAATTTTAATAAACACTATTTATGTCTATAGCAACAGAAGTCCAAAACAAGCCAATCACACTTACACAAGGTGCTCTAAATCAATTGAGAAGGATACACCAAGAACAAAATCTTTCTGAAGAACATGGTTTGCGCATCGGTGTTAAAGGTGGTGGATGTTCAGGATTTAGTTATGTCTTGGGATTTGATGTACAAAAGGATAAAGATGATGTGTACGAAATGGAAGGATTTAAAGTTTTCATGGAAAAATCTCATGCTATCTATCTATTAGGTATGGAAATCGACTGGATAGATGGATTAAATAATAGAGGATTTACGTTTTCTAATCCAAATGCCAAAGATACTTGTGGTTGTGGCACTTCATTTTCAGCATAATTAGTATATTAAAACCTGAATGAATCAAAATCTGGACCCAACACAAGCTCACTTCAAACCCGAGGACAAACAAGTTGAAAAAGCATTAAGGCCCAAGGACTTATTGGAATTTCATGGACAACCCAAGATTGTAGAAAATCTAAACATCTTCATCAAAGCAGCTAAAATGCGCGAAGAAGCTTTAGATCATGTGTTACTTCATGGTCCTCCTGGTCTTGGCAAAACCACTTTATCTTACATTATAGCCAATGAATTAGAGACTAACATGAAAATCACTTCGGGACCTGTACTGGAAAAACCTGGAGATTTGGCTGGATTATTAACTGGACTCGAAGAAGGTGATGTACTCTTTATAGACGAAATTCATAGGCTAAATAATGTGGTTGAGGAATATCTTTATTCTGCCATGGAAGATTACAGAATAGATATTATGATAGATTCGGGACCAAATGCACGCAGTATTCAAATCAATCTCAATCCGTTTACACTAGTAGGTGCCACCACTAGGATGGGATTACTTACCGCGCCTATGAGAGCAAGATTTGGGATATCTTTTCTTTTGGATTATTATGATGTGTTAACATTAAAAAAAATATTATTTAGGAGTGCCGAAATACTAGGAGTAGAAATAAATGAAGATGGCGCTAGTGAAATTGCAGGTAGAAGTCGCGGCACACCTAGGATAGCCAATGCTTTGTTGAGAAGAATCCGAGATTTTGCTCAGATCAAAGGCAATGGCAATATTGATAAAGAAATCGCTAGATATGGGTTGGATGCACTCAATGTAGATGAAAGCGGTCTAGATGAGATGGACAATCGGATACTTACGACCATTATTGAAAAATTCAAAGGTGGACCTGTAGGTATTAGTACCATTGCTACAGCTGTTGGAGAAGAGTCAGGTACTATAGAAGAAGTTCACGAACCATTCTTAATCATGGAAGGATACATCCAAAGGACGCCTAGAGGTAGAGAAGCAACGGCTAAAGCGTATAAACATATTGGGAAAGTTCCACCTCATGTTGTGGGGACTTTGTTTGGGTAAAAGCCTTGGCTAAAGAACTAAAAATATCCATTGAGTACACGGATTTATAATTGTATTGTTTTACCATTTTATAAGCTTGAGAATTCACAAGCAATGCATTATATTACATCCATATTGTTTATGCTTCTTCTAAACAACGTTTATTCGTATGGGCAAGACGCTATTACGTTTGATACAGTAAAGGTAATAACCTATAAAATCAAAGGTAGAACTGCTACAGGTCAAAACACTTTCAAAATCAAAGAACCATTCGTAGCTATTTCAAGAGATCTCTTATTTAAATATCCTCTGAAATCGAAAATAGCGCTTTTTAATTGCCCTTGGGCTGGTGTATATAAAGTATTAGATGTAATGGGACAAAGACATGAAAAAACCATTGATGTATTTTACAAAGGCAAGAAAAAAAACCAAATCCAATGTCATTGTCGAAAAGCAGATGATGAAAAATGACTTAACCTATTGATAATTTGAAGTCAATTATTTGGATAAAATTATTGCAGGAAAAAGAATGGCTAAAACTAAAACCAAAATTTGAATCAAAATAAATGGCAATACCCCTTTATAAATATCTGTGGTTTTTACTTCTGGTGGTGCCACTCCTTTAAGGTAAAATAAGGCAAATCCAAATGGTGGCGTTAAAAAGGAAGTTTGGAGATTGAGTGCCAATAATATTCCTATCCAAAGCGGATCCATCTGAAACTTTGCAAAAATAGGTGCAACGATAGGTACAATGATGAAAATTATTTCTATAAAATCGATGAAAAAACCTGCGATAAAAACAACAAACATGACTAAAATGAGAAAATGATTGGCAGAAAGATTACCAGATTCAATTAAATTTACAAGCATCTTATCTCCACCTAAACCTCTGAATACCAAAGAAAATGTTGTGGCTCCCAAGAGAATCATAAACACCATAGAAGTAAGATGAGTGGTTTCTTTTGAAACTGCACTTAATAATGCCCAAGACATTTTACGCTGAAACATGGTCAAAACGATAGCGCCCAATGCTCCAACAGCCGCAGCTTCTGTTGGGGAGGCGATGCCTGCAAATATGACACCCAAAACAGATAAAATCAAAACCATAGGATACAAAAAAGACTTAAGCAGTTTTGCTTTATAATTTTCAGCTCGGAACAATCTAATTTCTTCTTCAGGCAGTGCAGGTGCTTTTGCTGGAAACAAATTAGCGTAAATTACAATATATATGATATATGCTATTACAATTAACATACCCGGCACGATGGCAGCCCTAAATAAATCTCCCACTGGAACATTTAGTACACTACCCAACAAGACCAATACAACAGATGGAGGAATGATTTGTCCTAACGTACCCGAACTCGCTATAACACCTGTGGCTAATGGGACAGAATAGCCTTTTTTCAACATGATAGGTAGGCTAATCAAACCCATAGAAATAACAGTAGCTCCAACTATCCCGGTAGATGCAGCAAGCAAAGTACCAACCACCACCACCGACAAAGCGAGTCCGCCCTTGACTTTTCCAAACATTACACCCATGGCGCGCAATAGTTCTTCGGCAATTCCAGATTTTTCGAGCGTTAGCCCCATGAAAACGAACAGCGGTACTGCCAGTAAAACGTAATTTTGCAACGTACCCATAATCCGTAATGGGAGGAAATCAAGAAAATCTGGGACAAAAAACACACCTACCAATACAGATAACCCTCCTAAAATGAATGCCACAGGATATCCAGTCAATAACAGTAAAAATATCACGCAAAAAAGGAAAATAGCTATTAATTCAAGATTCATTTTTTATTAATTTTAACTTTTTATAAATTAATAAAAAACCCTGAACCATTAACAAAACGAAGCACAACACAATACAATATTTTATCACATACCATGCCGGCAATCCTCCTGGATTAGGGGAATTTTCTTTGATGTAAAATGAATTGGAAGCATATTTGTAACAAGTAATAAAGCCAACGATACACCAAGGAATCAACAAAAAAACAGAGCCTAAAATATCCACTATTGCTTTCGTCTTGGCATTAAATTTATGGTAAAACACATCTACTCTTACATGTTTATCCATCTGCAAAGTATAAGCACTCCCTAATAAAAATACTAAGCTAAAAATATGCCATTCCAGTTCTAAAATGACATTGTGAGATTGATTAAAGATATACCGCTGAATGACATCCAAACAAATAAGAAGTACAAGGCAGAGATTTAACCAAGCACTTTTTTCTCCAATCCATTTTATGGAGTTATCCAACCATATCATCAACCTGTCCAAGATCAATATTTTGCGTTAAAAGTATAAAATTCATTGATTAAAAAAGTAAAACTATAAAAAAAATATCGTTTAACTTAAATTGATAGATAAAATGATGATATTTGACGATTATACAAAACTTTTTGCCATCCAATTGTTTACTTTTGTGACTTTAAAAAATAAATTCAAATAAATAATTAATGAAATCATTCTTTCCTACATTTTTTGCATCATGTTTAGGTGTTTTTGCTGCATTTGCATTATGTATTTTTATCCTAATCGGTATGGGTATATCAGGTATGGCAAAAAGTGATACTTATTCTGATAATTCTATTTTGAAATTAAAATTAGAAGATTTTATTCCTGAAAAAACAGATAATATAAATCAAGAACCTACTGACTTGCTGCAGTCTTCTCCTGATGCAATAGGTTTGACCAGAATTCTTAAATTATTGGATGCTGCATCAAAAGATAAAAAAATAAAAGGAATCCTTATCGAAAATAACTTTGTAGGCGTAGGTCAAGCATCTTTATTAAGTCTGATGGAAGGGTTGGCTAAATTTAAAGAGAGTGGCAAATTTATTTACTCTTATGCTGATAGCCATAGCCAATCATCTTATATGCTCTGCTCCGTAGCTGACTCAATGTTTATCAATCCACAGGGTGGTGTAGATCTCAAAGGATATGGAGCATCTATACCATTTCTAAAAAATATGCTGGATAAGATCGGAGTAGAGATGAATATTTTTTATGCTGGAAATTTTAAAAGTGCCACCGAACCATTCCGTCTTACTGAAATGAGCGATTTTAACAAATTGCAAACAAGGACTTTTTTGGAAGATATGAAATCTATAATGGTAGAGCAAATTTCTAAAAATAGAAACTTAAGTCCAGAAAAAATAGAAACGATCATAGAAGGTATGGAAGGCCGAACTGCCAAAAAAGCATTGGAAAATGGATTGGTAGATGCACTTTTTTATAAAGACCAATTGGATGATTTCTTAAGAAATAAACTTGGTGTAAAAGAAGGTAAAAAATTAAAAACTGTAACACTTTCCAAATACAACACATTGGCTGATATTGATGATGACGGTGGCGAAAAAGATAAAATAGCTATCATACATGCTGAAGGTGAGATCATTTATGGTTCTGATGATTCTGGTGTCATTAGCGAAAAAAAGTACATTTCAATGCTTACTAAAATTAGAAATGATAAAAATATCAAAGCAGTAGTATTACGTGTTAACTCTCCTGGAGGCAATGCATTTACAAGTGATGTAATCTGGAGAGAACTAGAACGCATAAAGGAAGCTGGAAAACCGGTCATTGCATCCTTTGGAGATTATGCAGCTTCCGGTGGATATTATATTGCTGCTGGAGCAGACAGAATTGTAGCACAGCCCAATACGCTGACTGGATCTATTGGTGTTTTTATGATGTTTCCGAATGCAACCAAACTATTGAATGATAAAATTGGTGTACGTTTTGACACAGTAAAAACCAATGAATTTGCAACAGGATTTAGTCCTATGATCAATCTATCAGACAAAGAAAAAGCCTTGCTCCAAGAGTCCACGATGGAGATTTACGATTTATTCATTGATAGAGTGTCCAAAGGTCGTAAATTGTCAGTTGATAGTACTAAGGTAATCGCTCAAGGCCGTGTATGGACTGGTCGTGCAGCTCAAAAAATTGGACTGGTCGATGAGTTGGGAAATCTGGATGATGCGATACGGATAGCAGCTGAAAAAGCAGGTATCGAAAAATACAAAACTGTGGACTATCCATTCTTAAAAGATGACTTTATGACTACCATAATTCGAGAGATCCAAAAAGGCAATGGTGAAGATGATGTGATGAGTCTTTTCTCGACCAAAGCAGAACGCAAGATGCTGGATCAATACAAACAGTTCAAGGCGATTATGAGATTGCAAGAGCCTACTGCCAGGTTGCCTTATATTTTTAGTTTTGATTGATAGGTGACCAAATGCAATACTTAGAACTTAAAGTTGGGACTACATCTGTTTGTTTTCATAATAATTGGACTGGAGTGGAAACCGTAGAAGTAAACGGACAAATATTGTCAAAAAATCTTCCATTTTAGGTACTCAACACTATTTCGCATTAAGAATAGAAGGTGAAGATGTGGATTATACACTTATAACAAAGCTTGCTAATGATAATTTAGCAGTAAAAGTGGATTTGTTGAAAAATGGAAATCATCTTTACAATGATATCTTACTTCCTTATGGTAAAAAACCGAAATCCCCAGCATTGGTGGCCAAACAAGAAGGATTGAAAAGTTTGAAATTGTATAATATTGACTTAGCTATCAAGGCGTTTAAGAAAGCAATAAAAGCCAGTCCGAATATCCTGAATTATATTTCAAACTAGCTTGTGCTTATTCAAATTAAGAAAATGTTTCTGATGGAATAAAATACTTGAATCTTTCCATCGAAAAAGGCTTTCAGGATATCGAAAACATATTGAAATATGATATGTTGGCTTTCTTAAGAATTCAACCTGAATTTAAAGAATTAAAAGAATCGCTTTCGCAAGAAGAATTTTAAAGTCACAAATCCTTACATTTGTTGCTTTTTACTATCAAGTATGCTTAGACACCTTGTACAATTTGTTACCTACCCCAAGAGTTTGTCTGTTGGTGTGGGATTTTTTATATTAGGATTTCTGTTCGGAAACTGGGCAACGCTGATTCCATATATAAAGACTTTCTACCAGATAAGCGATGGAACTTTAGGATTGATACTCCTTTGTCTGCCATTAGGCGCTATGACTTTCAATCCCTTTGCAGCAGCTTTGATAGAACGTTTTAGTGCGCAAAAAATGATGATTTTTGGAATAATGATCATTAGTCTAGCTTATGTAATTCCGATCAGTGTTTCGTCCATATATCTCCTGCCGTTAGGTCTTATCGGTGTAGGGATTTGTATGACGATACTCAATATTTCTGTCAATAGTATGGCTGCACTATTGGAAAAAAATGAAAGCATAAACATCATGTCCACTTGTCATGGCATGTTTAGTGTAGGATTGATGACAGGTTCACTGATGCGAAGTTTTACACTGTTCACAGGTATCAATGAGGCTACACACATGGTGTTCATGAGTTTAATTACAGTAGGATTGGGATTTTTGATACGGAACACAATATTGTCCATATCATATCACACTCCTAAATCATTGGAGACTATTACTGCTAAAACAAAATTAATCATCCCAAGTGGTACCTTGCTCATCATTATATTGATATCGTTGTGCATCAATGTGACAGAAGGATCTATGACAGATTGGGCATCCATTTATATGAAAGATATCGTAAACACGAGTGAATACTTTGTCGGATGGGGATTATTCGGATATTCGGCTTTGATGGCAACAGGTAGATTATTTGGAGATGGCATCATCCCTGTTTTGGGAAGAAACAAAGTATTGATGTATGGTGCTACATTGACCGTGATAGGATTGCTGATAGTGATATTTTTGCCTTATACATTGAGTGCGATCATTGGATTTGGTTTTGTGGGATTGGGTGTATCGTGTGGTGCGCCTATACTTTATGCTGCAGCATCCAGGTATCCCGGCATGCCAGCGGCGAGTGGTTTGGCCATCATGAATACCTATGCTATGGGTGGCTTTTTGATTGGTCCGGTGATCATCGGCTTTATTTCCGACCTTTCTAGTCTTCCTACGGCGTTTGGAGTAGTGGTTTGTTTAGGTATATTTTGGTTTTTCAGAGCAAAAGACGTTTCTTTGCCATAGATTTTTAAAATTATACACAATGAAGTCTATTATAATATTTGGAATAATAATGCTAATAGTTTCGTGCAACCAAGTGAACGTGACTAATGAACTTAAAATTGGAGAAAATAATCAGATCAAAACAAAGGAGCAACAAGACTCAATTGTAAAAGAACATTTGGAGAATGGTGCTTGGAAAGAGGGCCTATATTCAAGTGAATGGCAAGAAGAAATAGATAAAGGCCTAGCTAAAGATTCAACAATTGCATATTTATGGCAACAAAAGGCAATGCCATTATTTAAGCAAGGGAAATATGAAGTTGGCATGAAGTATCTTGATAAAGCTGTGAAATATGACAAAAGCAATGAATGGCAAGAATATCGAGCATTCATAAAATGTATTTTTTCAAAAACATATCAAGAAGCTATCATTGATTTTGAAGATTGCAAGAAGAAAAATGGTACCAGTTATGTCATGGACCATTCCTATGATTTTTATATAGCTTTGAGTAAAATCCAGCTAAATGAATTTTCACAAGCAGAAGATTTACTTGAAGAGGTGATCAACACAGAATTGAGGTTGCATGGAGAAGAATGGATACATTATCTTGAGTTTTTTTATTTAGGCATTTCACGATATGAACAAGGCAAACATGAAGAAGCAATAGAATCATTTGACAGGGCTTTACAAAAATATCCAAAGTTTGCAGAAGTTCTATATTATAAGGCCAACAGCTTACAAAGATTAGGAAAGACTTCAGAAGCAGAAAAATTAATGGAAGAAGCAATAAAATATGGAAAGCAAGGAAATAGTATAAATGAAGATAATAGTATTTATGAGCGCTACCCTTATCAAGTAAGGTGGAATTTATGGAACTAAAAACTCATGATACGATACTCAAAAATGGTTTTAATGTAAAAACTCCCTATCTATTAGTTCTATTTTGTCAAATTAGTATTTTCAAAAATATTAACCTAAAAGATGGATTTCTCAGTCGCTAAAGCTTCTTACCAATGACATAAGATTATAGTTTAAGTGGGAGAGAAAGGGACATCAAGATTAAGAACACGACTTTATCAAATAGCAATAAATCACTTTTATGATGAGATTTCAGAAAGAGTCCACATACTTGGGTACCTTGATGATAAGATGTCACGCTTCAAAAGGAATACTAGTTATTGCCAAGTTTCACAACATTTTAGAAGAAATTTATTTTTACTTTTTTCGTAAAGTTAATATTTTTTTGATTAACGCATTATGTATTCTGCTCATTAGATTTCCTTCACTTTCCTAAACAGGAAAATCCTCTTTTCATCCGTAAATGCCAATTTAAGACCATACTTCTCCCCTATCCATGTCATCGTCTTGTTATGATAAAAACTCACGTGCGTGAAATCTCGAATATAATGCCAATCTTTGAACGATGCCGTCGTCTGCCATGTGTCTGTCATTATCGCAAGAATACCATCTTGGTGCAATAATGAGAAGATAAAACCCACATCCAAAGCAGGCTGATGAAAATGCTCAAAACACTCCGTGGCAGTGATAAAATCATAAGTCATCTGAGGCTTTTTGGGAAAGAAAAAAGGATCATATATATCACAACTATAACCTTCTTCACCCAAAATATCAGCTAATACCGGCATCGGTCCACATCCAAAATCAAGTCCAGCGGAACAAGGCTTTACTAACTGTTTTAATGGGGCAATGATTTGTTTCAAGAACTTGATATACCCTTCATTGTCATGACTATTGGTATGAAGTAGATACCTTTGCTTTTCAGAATCAGAATCCGGCAGATTGTCTTTATTCACAAATATCAACTCGCACACATTACACTTACCGAAAGTCCTATTTTTGAACATAAATGGTAGTGGTTCAGTGTCCGCAGACAAACATAATGGGCATATATCTATTGTTGAAGCGGCCAAATAAGACAAATTTACTTTGATTTTCGAACGGAAAGAATTAACATCAAACGGATAAAACCACTGTTTTGTTTTATAATACATAATTCATCTCCTATATACCAAATTACACCTACCTTTACCCATAAATATTGTAACATGACCACTTCAAAGAACATCCATTGGGGAATCCTAGGATGCGGGAAAATAGCTCATAAATTTGTATCCGACTTATTGCTTTCAGAAAATTCAGTACTTTATGCATGTGCAAGTAGGGATGTCAAAAAAGCAAAATCTTTTGCAGATCAATATAATGCTGTAACCTATTATGATAGCTACGAGGACATGGCTCAATGCAAAGAAATAGATGTAATTTATGTAGCGACACCACATACTTTCCACCACGGCCATAGTATATTATGTATGAAAAATGGGAAACATGTACTTTGTGAAAAACCCTTGGGAATAAATAAAAATCAAGTACTATCCATGATCGATGTTGCCAAAACTCACAAAGTATTTTTGATGGAAGCGATGTGGACTGCTTTTCTACCTACGATATTGGATATACAAAAAACTATAAATGCAGGCACAATCGGTGAAATCAGACACCTTACTGCAGATTTTGGATTTTTAGCAGTATTTGATCCCAATAGCAGGCTTTTTAATCCTTCATTAGCAGGTGGGTCATTGCTTGACGTAGGTATCTACCCTATTTTCATCTCTATCATGGCCATGGGTATGCCGTCCACTATCCAAACGTCTGCTACCCTCTCAACAACTGGAGTAGATAGTGAATGTAATATATTATTGACTTATAGTGATGGATCTTCTGCCTCGCTATACTCTTCGATCACCTGCCCTACTGACACCAAATGTGAAATCTATGGTACCAAAGGTAAAATAACCATACCTGGTCGATTTCATGAAGCCAGACATTATTTCCTAAAAAAAGATGATTTGCCTGAAATAAAATGTGAAGTTGGTCGAATTGGTTTCGGCTATTTTCATGAGATAGAACATGTAAAGGACTGTATAACAAAAGGAATTATGGAGAGTGATACAATGCACTTAGAAATATCAAAGCACCTTGTTGCCCTGATGGATGAAGTAAGAAGACAAATAGGAGTTAGTTATCCTATAGATGATGAATAGTAAAAATTATCTTATTCCCAAATTTTCTCCTTACCTTGCATTCAAATTTAATAATTATGGACCTTTACGTAGGAAGTATTCCATTCAAATGGAAAGATAAAAATCTTGAAGAACTTTTCGAGCAATTTGGAGAAGTCACTTCAGCAAAAATAATCATTGACAAAATTACGCGACAAAATAAGGGATTTGGTTTTGTCACTATGGCCGATGAACACAAAGCTCAAATTGCAATTTCTGCATTACACGGTATAGAGATAGAAGGACGACCTATTATCGTAAATCCATCTTTACCAAAAGGAGAATTTCAAAAACCACAAAGGACCTCTCCAGCAGCAAAAAAGAAACCTATAGAGTTCAAATCTGAAAAACACAAAAAGACATTACCGCCTTGGCTGCGCAAAGAGTATTAGCCATGAGAGTTACTTTATTGCAATATGCTACTAGCTGGATGGCACTAGAAGATAATCTCCAACAAATATCGCTAATTTGTCAATCAGCATCAGGTAATACAGACTTATTAGTACTGCCAGAAATGTTCAATACTGGATATACTATGTCACCTGACGAGATTCCTTATGAATGGCAAAATATTACCATTTCAAGGCTTCAATATCTTTCAGCTCAGTTTGATCTCGCTATCTCAGGCAGTATCCCGATGTTTAAGGATGGTAAATGGTACAATACTTTCATCACAGTAAATGCATCTGGATTAATTCATCATTATGACAAAATACACCTTTTTACTTTAGCAGGTGAAAAGAAAGTCTATCAATCTGGCAATAAAAGCACATATTTTGAAATAAACAAATGGCAGATTTTACCGCTTATTTGTTATGACTTAAGGTTTCCTTATCTTTCGTTTACCAATAAATTTCCCGACATTATCATCTATAGTGCTAACTGGCCAATAGCTAGAGTACATCATTGGAAATCACTGCTCATAGCTCGTGCCATCGAAAACCAATGCTTTGTAATCGGAGTCAATCGCACCGGAATGGATGAAAATGGTTATCATTATCCTGGCAATTCCATGATTGTTGATTTCAATGGCACTGTTATTGGGGAATTGGATGATCAGCCTTCTTCCTTAACTTTGTCTTTGGATAAAGCTGAAATGTACAATTTTAGAAAAAAACTGCCTTTTTTGCAAGACAGAAGTACCTGATTTGGTTGGAGTGCAAAAAAAAGGACCCTCCTTCATTTAACTAAAGAAAGGTCCTTTAAGTTCCAAAAAGATTATCTTGTAAACAATAATTCTCTGTATTTTGTCAATGGCCACAACTCATCATCTATCATTAATTCCAACTTATCGCATGCATATCTGATGTCATCAAAAAGTGGTTTTACATTATGACAATATGCGTCTGCTCGTTTGTCTGCATGTTCTATTTTATTGGCTGTTTTACGCTCCTCAGTCATCTTTTCTACGTTGGACATTATAGAACCAATATGACCTGAAATTTCCTTGATAAGACTCACTTGTTCAGAAGCAAACTTTGTATATTCATTACCAAAAATGTCTTTCAAACCTTGAACATTTTCTATCAATTTTGTCTGATAACTAATAGCGGTAGGAATGACATGATTTCTTGCTATATCTCCCAAAATCCTTCCCTCGATCTGAATCTTTTTAATGTATTCTTCGAGTTCAATTTCATATCGAGCTTCTACTTCTACTTTATTCATGATACCATGCTTTTCGAACAAGGTAAAAGTCTCATTTGAAACCTGTGCTTTGAGCGCTTCTGGTGTGGTTTTGAAATTGTTTAACCCTCTCTTTTCAGCTTCTTTGACCCAATCATCACTATATCCATCCCCTTCAAATCTAATTTTTTTGGAAGCCTTAATCAATTCTCGCAATACATTAAAAAGGGCATCATCTTTTTTCATACCATTTTCAATGAGAGCATCTACTTGAACTTTAAACTTGCGCAACTGTTCTGACACGATCATATTTAATATAGTCATCGCTTTGGCACAATTGGCAGAAGAACCCACGGCTCTGAATTCAAATTTATTGCCCGTAAAAGCAAACGGAGAAGTCCTGTTACGATCAGTATTATCTAACAAAATTTCAGGAATTTTACCCACTACATTGAGTTTTAATTCTGTTTTTTCCTCTGGAGAGAGGCTTCCATCCGACACATGCTCTAACTCATCCAACACTTCTGTCAAGTGCTTGCCAATAAAAACAGAAATGATAGCTGGTGGTGCTTCATTAGCTCCCAAACGGTGATCATTATTGGCAGATGCAATCGATGCTCTCAACAAATCTGAATAATCATGTACAGCCTTTATTGTATTAATAAAAAAGGTCAAAAACTGAAGATTACTCTTTGGTGTCTTACCTGGTCCAAGTAAATTTACTCCCGTATCAGTAGCCAAAGACCAGTTGTTATGTTTGCCAGAACCATTTACACCTGCGAATGGCTTTTCGTGAAATAATACTTTAAAATGGTGTCTTGCAGCAATTTTACTCATCACATCCATCAACAAAGAATTGTGATCTACAGCCAAATTGGCTTCTTCAAATAGAGGTGCCAACTCAAACTGATTGGGCGCTACTTCATTGTGTCTAGTTTTTACTGGTATGCCTAGCTTAATACTTTCTATTTCCAAATCTCGCATATAGGCCAAAGCCCTCTCTGGTATAGAGCCGAAATAATGATCTTCTAATTGTTGACCTTTGGCTGCTTCATGCCCTAATAAAAGTCTTCCTGCCATCATTAAGTCAGGTCTCGATGCTGCCAATGCACTATCTACCAAAAAATACTCTTGTTCCCAGCCAAGTGTTGCTATTACTTTATTGACACTTTTATCAAAATATCTTGCCACATCTGTAGCAGACTGATCTATACTTTGCAAAGCTCTCAACAAAGGTACTTTATTGTCCAATGCCTCTCCTGTGTATGATACAAAAATAGTAGGAATACATAATGTTGTGCCCATAATGAATGCTGGAGACGTAGGATCCCAAGCAGTATATCCACGTGCTTCAAAGGTATTTCTAATGCCTCCATTAGGAAAACTAGATGCATCAGGCTCTTGCTGTACCAATTGGCCTCCATCAAATTTATCTACTGCAGTACCATCACCTTTAGGCTCAAAAAAAGCGTCGTGCTTTTCAGCAGTACCTCCTGTCAAAGGCTGAAACCAGTGTGTATAGTGTGTTGCACCTTTAGAAATAGCCCAAGATTTCATCCCCGCAGCTACTTGGTCGGCTACTTTTCGATCTATTTTTTTACCATGATTGATGGCATCCTGTACAGCATTATAATCATCTTTAGTCATAAAATGATTCATTGCTGTGTCATTAAAAACATTGACAGCATATAATTCAGATCTTCTTTCTACAGGCTCGATGATAGTCACAGGTTTTCTATCCAATGTTGACTTAAGAGCTTCATTTCTAATAAAGGCCATTTTAATTAATATTTTGAAAATTTTAAAATTAATGACGCAAAGGTAAATATTAACAGGGTAATTCCAAAAATATATCATAATTTTACACTCAACACCCTATTATTTTAAGGGCTATAATAATAAAAAATATTTTTACACCATTATAATACCACAAAATAAGTCCCCAAAATTTATAAAATTGGGATTTATCAGGCAAAATGTAAATGAGCATTAGCTATGAATATAAATCCGCAGAAATAGTTTGATTTTAGCTTGCTACTTGTTTAAAAGTCACAAAATTTGACATAAAATTATTAACGTGCTTCAAGTACTTAGCTTTGTATAATTTTTTTCTTTTGAGTTTTAAGATGTTTTTAGAAAATATAAAATACCTTTGTTAGTATAATTCTTAAATATTGAGCCTAATGCTTCCAAAAAGACAAGCGAAGTGAAATTATTCTAAAAACAAAAAAAGCATTCCAAAATGAAGCAGTCTATAGTTCATATAGCACTTGTAGTGCATGATTATGATGAAGCCATTGAGTTTTACACCCAAAAATTACACTTCGAATTATTGGAAGATATATTTCAACCAGAACAAAATAAAAGATGGGTAGTGATTGCACCACCCAATTCTCAAGGAACTACAATCCTATTGGCAAAAGCATCAAAGGATGAACAAGAAAGTTTTATAGGAAATCAAACTGGAGGAAGGGTATTTCTATTTTTAAACACAGATGATTTTTGGAGAGATTATAATGAAATGGTGGCATCTGGTATTGAAATAGTCAGACAACCCAAAACGATGGACTATGGCATCGTAGCAGTTTTTAAAGATTTATACGGCAATTTATGGGACTTACTGCAATTGAATGCTGACCATCTGATAGCAAAAAGATTTACCTGATAATCTCTACTTACAGCAGCATATTTTTTTTTACTTTTGCACCGATAAAATTCAAAATCCAAAATAATCTATTCCGATATGGCATTACCCAATATTTTCTCCCAAGAAGTTACTGCATCAATTATAGAAAGAATACAAAAACTCACACCAGAGAGCAAACCACTTTGGGGTAAAATGTCGGTTTCACAGATGTTAGCCCATTGCTGTGTGACATACAGATATGTGTATGAACCACAAAATTTCAAAAGGCCCAACTTTTTAATGGCTTGGGTATTAAAGAAATTTATAAAAAATACTGTCACCAATGAAATTCCATATAAAAAGAATACCGGCACTGCGCCAGATTTTATAATCAAAGATGATAGAAATTTTAACCAAGAAAAAACACAATTGATAGATTTTATAAAGAGAGTTCAAAAAGAAGGAGCTGCAACTTTCGATGGTAAAGAATCTTTTTCATTCGGAAAACTGAGCATAGAAGAGTGGAATAATATGTTTTACAAACATCTAAATCACCACCTTACCCAGTTTGGAGTCTAAGTGAAAAGTCGCAAAAATAAAAAAGGGATTTTCGAAGTGGAAAATCCCTTTTTTTTAATCTTTACCTTTTAAACTCCGATATGTTGAGTTTCTGCCAATATCCTTTTGGCTGCTTTAAAAATAATATCGTCGTCTAGGTGAACGATGCCGCCTTCTGGTCCTGGCTCAATATGACATCCTACAACTTGACCATTTTCATATTTTTTAGCGCCGAAATAATTCCTTACTGTCTGCTCTTCTACATTTAATTCTGATGCGATTCTGCTTACGCTACCAGTTGGTAGTGCATGTTTGATTTTTCTTAATTCATCAAATGTGATGTTCATAATGTTAAAGATTTAATTGTTATTAAATATTAGTGTTGAATCCGAAAATTACGATAATTATTTCAATTACAAAAAAATATTTAACAAATTGTTTACAAATATTACATAAAAAATGATGTTGCAAATAAATTAGTACTTGCAATTACCAAATAAAAAAAGCCATTTACTGGTTATGCCTAATTATTTTTCGCTATTGACAATAATTTTGACAGATGCAGTATATAAATTTGTTAATAGCCTCTATTTAAATTCTTTGAGACAATTTTTTATTCTTACCACTGCTTCTATCAAGTCCTCGTCTGAAGCAGCGTAAGAAAGTCTGACACATTGATCATTGCCAAAAGCTGCTCCAGAAACAGTTCCAACATGTGCCTCTGTCAACATCGCTTCAGCAAAATCATCGGCATTATTGATACTTACATTGCCATTGGAAGTACCAAAATAATGGCTTACATCTGGAAACACATAAAATGCTCCTTGAGGATGATTGACCTTTAGACCTGGTACTTCTTTAAGCATCGAAACTACCAACTCTCTGCGTCGAAGGAATGCTTCTCGCATTGCCATAGCTTCTGATCTATTGGCTCTTAATGCAACTGCAGCGGCTTCTTGGCTAAATGATGCTGCGCCTGATGTGATCTGTCCTTGTACTTTATTGCATGCATCTGCCAACCATTGCGGGCTCCATATATCCCAGCCTCCAACCTGTCATTGAAAACCCTTTGGAAAATCCATTGACCGTGGCTGTGCAATCTTTCATACCTTCAAACGCTCCTATACTCGCATGTGCACCTGTAAAATTAATGTATTCATATATTTCATCTGATATCACCAATATATTGCCATTGGCAGAAATTACTTGAGCAATAGCTTCCAATTCATCATAAGTATATACAGAACCTGTTGGATTACAGGGCGATGAAAATATCAATAATTTTGTTCTCGGCGTGATTGCATCTTTTATTTGGTCAGCTTTCACTTTAAAATCATCTTCTATGCCAGCACTGACCACCACTGGATGCCCTCCTCCTGCAAATTTGACAATCTCCACATAAGAAACCCAATATGGTGCGAGAATGATAGCTTCATCTCCTTCGTCAGTAATGCCAAACAAATATTGGCAATGCTTTGTTTGGCACCGTTAGAGACTACTATTTGAGAAGTTTTAAATTCAAGTTTATTTTCAACTCTAAACTTATCGCAAATTGCATTACGTAAATCCATGGCTCCTGGTACTGGAGTGTATTTAGTATTGCCTTTTTTAAGGGCTACATAAGCAGCTTCTTTGATAAATTCTGGCGTATCAAAATCAGGCTCACCCAAGCTTAAACTAATTACATTCACACCTTTGGCTGCTAAGTCCCTAGCTTTTTGAGCCATACGGATAGTGGCTGACTCTTCCATAGCCTGCACTTTTGCTGACACCATTTTTGTTGGATTGATACTCATTTTATTGATATATATTTTGTGATAAGTAATAAGTGCAAAGGTAAATAAAATTATATTTTTGAATGCAAATATTTTTATTTTTCAGAAAGATGTTCTTGCTTATTCATGATGTAAATCCAAATACCATCTCACCTAAAATACTATTCAGTCTGCAATCAAAATTCCAGTCAAATATCTGGATGATTATGTCCGTACAGCCACTAGACGAATCACATCTGCTTTGCCTTGGTGTAGTGGCCCCTCATCCAGCGTCACCTCTGCATTTTCAAGCAATTGTATTTCAAGCACATCAAAATCTTCAGCTAAAAGTACATCCGTATAAAGCATGTTTGGATTTTTGGGCCCACCTGAAGTGTTCTTCAATTGTTCAGGTCTAAATGCTTCTAAAATGACTGTCCCTCCAGGCTTAAGTGCTTGGGCTGCACTACATATTGAAGGACTTTAGATACTCTTTAAAAAAAGAATTTGGCTCTTTCCCATAAATATATTGAGTATCTTGATATTTTTCGTTCCAAAAATCTTGCATACTTTTCTTTTTATATTTTAACTTCTACTTATATAAAGTTCTAAATAATTGAATTGGTAATAAATGTGCTAATCAAAAAATATGATGCACTTTTATATATAACCTAAAATATCAATAATGAATTTCCTATTTCATACCAAAATATGTAAGTCAAATTTGAATCAATTAAAGCCTTCAGACTTAGCTGATGGCATCAAAATAACAAGGTGCAGCTACGTTTTTAATACTTCAACGCGATGAACCCGAAGGTAGTATATAGACAATAAATTTACAAAAATCTAAAATCATTTGATTCCACTTATCTAACATCCCTCCCACGGCACTATAAATATTTCGCCAATCTGCTTTTTTGCTAGAATGTAGGTATCTCTGTTCAGCTTTTCATCCTCCCTTATTTCCTAAGTCATCAGTTGGGCATATTCAGATGATCACACATAACTCACGTATTCAGGAGAATGTTTGCCAAAGTGCAGCATCATGGCTCTATGTTTTTCATAAGATTGATTTTATGGATTTGTAAATTGTGCTTGATCAACTGATTTTAAAAAGAGATGAAAAAACATTAATCAAAATAAAGATTTATATTTGTAAAAGTTTTCACTGACCTTACGATACATAAAAACAGTCAAAATTTGACTTTATTACTATGTTAGGACAATCTTTATTGCCCTCAATATTTCAGAAATTAATGTCAATAAAGAATGTATTCAAATGCATTTTTAAAATATCAATCAAATATTAGAAATTCAGCTGAAAATACTATATATCCAACTGAATATTTAAACATCCAAATCAATACTTTTTAAATATTCACATCAAAACTTTCTGAATCTACATCAATATTTTCTGAATCCACATCGATACAGAAAATATTTACATCAATTATACTATATCCATCTTGATTAAGATGTTTTTGCTTAAAGGTTACAAAGTAACCTTCCAAGTATTACAAAAGAACAAGTAAAGATTTCTTTGCTACACTTAAGTGGTGCAAGCAAATGAGTAAAGATAACTTTGCAACGTTTAAACATTATTTATATACGAGTAAACGTTTCTTTACACCATTCAAGCATCACTAAATAACGTCTCAAGGAAACTTTAGAACACGGACGTGCTGTAAACAAACACTAACTGATTACAAAGTAAAACGTTGATGTTTTAAGCTAAACATACCTACGTACATCGATGACTCCACGGATATACAAGCTATTTAGGGCTTGCTAACTATGGTATAACCAATTTGATAAATAATAGAATATGTCTATAATAAACAAATTAAATGCGAACCTTTAATTGATTTTGTCCAAAAGTCGTGTACCTTGGGTTTTTTTTTTGCCTTATGCAGTGGCAGTTACTTTTTTGGCATTGCCCAAAAAGCAACCAAAAAGTCTAGTTCAAAAGGTAATTGAATGGTAGGCTTTGCTGCATTTTGAGTGATCCGAAATCACTCAAAATGAAGGCACTGATTTAAACTTAAATCAGGCTAGAGTTCTCTATTGCTTGTTTTTTTGAACGATTGTGTCCGTTAAACTAATAACCAAAAATAACAGCTGACTTTCAGCAGCCCCTATTTACCAAACTGCTAAAATATAATATAGGTAGTTTTATCAGTTGGTAAAAATGCAAATAATGTGTCCAATACTTTTAAAAAACCATACCATACTCTATCCAAACTACAAATCACAAAAAGATAATTAAAAAAATACTCTTAATACCGCCCTGCCAAACAAATTATAATGTGTAGTTTCGGAGATGTTTGCAAATAATATTAATACCTAAAAATCTAAAAAATGAGTTCTCTACTGCAAATTTAATGGAAATAATTAAATTTGACCTTAAAATGACATATGTTTTTGACGAAGGATTTTTTTAATTTATTATCTGATTTTGGGGATGATTGGGTTATTGAAGAATTAAATGCAGACCACAAAAGTAAAGAGGTCTTTTTGAAAATGAAGTATGTGAATGATAAATATTATGATCCTGATAGTGAACAGGAATGCAAATTGTATGACCACGCTCCTGAGCGTATGTGGCGCCATTTGGATATATGGGACTATAAATCTTATATTATATGCAGATTACCTCGAATAATGAATGATAAAGGGGAAGTAAAGACAATAAGGACGGGCTGGGCTGACAGGTATGATAGACATACATACAGCTTCGAGATAAAAGTGATAGATACTTTAAAAGCCACCAAAAATCAAAGTAAGACATCAGAGTTACTGAGGTGTAGTTTTAGATTGGTAAATAGTATCTTACACCAAAGTACACAAAGGGGCTTACAGAGACGAAACATCCAAATAGCACCGATAGAGCACATTAGCATAGACGAGAAATCATTTAAGAAAGGTCATCAATATGTAACTGTGATATCTGATCCAGTGAGTGGTTGTGTATTGGATGTAGGAGAGGATCGGGACGAGCGATCAGTAGTTGAATTATTAACTAACACATTTAGTGACAAGCAATTGAAAAATATAAAAACTGTTTGTATGGATATGTGGAAAGCCTATATCAATGCGGTAGGCAAAATTATTCCAGAAGCTGCCTTAGTACATGATAAGTTTCATCTGATTCACTATCTAAATGCAGCTATAGATAAAATCAGGAGAAGGGAAGTTAAAGAAAATGAAATATTAAAGAACAGTCGATATGCCCTGTTAAAAAATGAAGGCAATAGAACGCAACTTCAAGAAAAAATATTTAAAGAAATACTAAATAGTAACCTCCAAGTAGCAAAAGCACATTTCGCAAAGGAAACATTTAAAAGCTTATTTAATAAACATAATGATGACAATACCGCAAGATTTAATCTAAAGCATTGGGCAGAAACATTCTATATGGATAATATTAAAGAACTCAATGATGTGATATTAACCATGCTTTCACACTCTAGTGGTGTAATAAACGCAATGATATCAAAACACAGCAATGCCATGGCAGAAAGAATAAATGGCAAGATACAAGAAATAAAAACGAGTAGTAAAGGATATAGGACTTTTCAGAATTTCAGAAGTGCAATTTTGTTTTTCCATGGAGGACTTCAACTTTATCCATTAAAATGGTAGTAGAACCAAAAAACTATAAAAAAGTGCATCTATTAGTGATAATATGTTTAATTTTAGGCTACTAAACATAAAAATTAGTAACATATAAATACACTTAATAGATGCGAGTCAAAAATACAAAACATATCCGATTTGAAGGTATAAAAACTAAAAGTTCTTTCTCTGCTGAACGACTTACTCAGTATGGTGGTCTTAGTGTTTTGTTCAAATACATTGATAAAATTAATATACCTTACATATTTGACGACTTGTTTCCAACTGTTAAACATAATGCGACAAAGTTCAGTACTACACAAGTTCTGTTGAGCTTTTTATGCTCAGCTTTATGTGGCGTTAAGCACATATCAAGTATAGAAATTTTCACCAAAGACGTATTGGTAAAGACCATTTTAGGCTTAAAAAAACATATTGACGAAGACACCATAGGCAAACGCATTAGTTCCTTGGGACAAAATGGAGCAATAGCATTACATGAAAGATTATTGGTTTTTAACAAGAGTTATTTAGATAGCTTATCATTACAGCATATTACTTTAGACCTCGACAGTACCGAACAAACTGTATATGGCAATCAGGATGGAGCTGCTAAGGATATAATCCACACAAGAAAGGAGCCAAACAGCTACCACCCGATTTTGTGTTATGTCTCAGAAGTTAAATATTTAGTAAACAGTTGGTTTAGAACAGGTTCTGCCTATACTGGCAATGGTGTAGTGGAGTTTATCCGCCAAACACTTAAAACTTTACCTAATAAAATCACATCAGTATTCCTTCGAGCAGATAGTGGATTTTTTTAACGGTGCATTATTTGATTTATTAGAACAAAATGGTCATACTTATTTGGTAAAGGTAAAATTAAAAAACTTAAAAGCGTTATTGAAAGTTCAAAGTTGGCGCACATTAGCTTGCAATACAAACATGGCGGTGAGCAGGTTTAATTACAAAGCAAAAGGCTGGAGTACTACAAGAACATTACACGCCGTCAGAGTGATCGTTGGATATGTGGAAGTGGAGAATTTTGGTAAAACAGAGCGTGTTGCCGAGTACAAATACTTTTGTTATTGTTCTAATCTGCCTTATCCAAGTGGTGATATACTACATGAAATCTATGGTCAAAGAGCCGAGAGTGAGAACTGGATAGAACAAACGAAAAATCATCTACTCGCTGGTCAAACGAGAATGCGAAACTTTCATGGCAATGATATATTGTGGCAATTATCTGTGCTGGCTTACAACATCTCTATTATCATGCGCTTCACAGCGTGTAAAAAAACATGGCGAGAAGAATATAAAACTTTTCGGGACTGGTTCGTAAAGATACCTGCAAAAGTAGTCAGTAGTGCCAGAAATATTTACGTCAAGATGGCTAAATATTACCATGCAGCCCACAGATGGTCGCAACTAGAACAACTAATCCTTCAGATATAAGTTTGGACAAACAAATCAAGAGTGTTCAAACTAACCTTACCATTGGTAGGGACAAAGAAGTATGCCCTAATCCGTCTAAAAGTATCCTTTTATGGAAATAATTATGGCTTTTATTCTGAAAATGTCCTTCCCAAAGGTATCAATTAGATTGCTCATGTGAAGACAACAAACAAAATCATTCCTATCATCCCTAATCGATCAAAATTTAACAAATTTTGAACCATAACTTTTTCATTTTAGATTTTTAGGTATAAAATATAATTATTATGACAGCATTAAAATGCACTTTATCCTTAAGACGGACGAAAATTTTATCCCTTGTGATGCTCGTGCTATTTGCGGCATCTTCTTGTTCTAACAAAATGACGTTTTTGACATCGACAGTAGTACCTGCAGCTAGAGGCACGGTAAAGGTAAAAACAGATAGTAACAAGAATCACACGATAGATATATCACTGATAAATCTAGCAGAGCCTGAAAGACTGAATCCACCTAAAAAAATGTACATGGTATGGATGGTCACAGACCAAGATGTCACTAAAAATATCGGACAAATCATGACTGGAAATGGCACCTTTTCAAAAACATTGAAGTCTGATTTTAAAACAGTAAGTAGTTTTACACCAACAAAGATTTTCATTACGGCTGAAGACGATGCCAATGTTCAATCTCCTTCATGGGAAGTGATTCTGACTACTGCCAAATTTTAAAGGTTAATTAGGGCTTGCTGACAATGCCACAACCAATTGATATATAAAAAATTATGTCTATAATAAACAAATTAAATGCAAACCTTTTAATTGATTTTGTCCAAAAGTCATGTACCTTGGGTTGGCTTTTGCCTTATGCAGGCGGCAGTTACTTTTTTGCATTGCCCAAAAAAGTACAAAAATCTAGTTCAAAAAAAGGCAATTGCATGCTTTCGTTCATTTTCGAACCAAAATGCTTTTCTATTGCCATAAGTATTTCATATTTAATCCTTTGTGCTTTTTATGGCAATAGACGCACTTTTGTTTCTTCATTCGCTATTGGTTGTTTTTGAACGATAGTCTCCGTTAAACTAACAACCAAAAATAACAGCTGACTTTTTCAGCAGCCCCTAATTAGGGTCAGTAATTATGGGTGTATTGACAGATAGCTGCAATATAACCTATCCTGTAGTTACCTTTTTTATACTAAATTTAGGTGGAAATATATCCACAAATGTGCCGCCATTAGCGGTAAAAATAATTCAAAATGAAATCATTAAAAATTTTAAGTTTGTTCTTAGTATTTGGCTTTTTTTTATTGCATACCAGCTGTGATAATGCTGCTCAAAAAGTAGTAAAAGCGGAAGACAATGTTGTAGATGCGGAAAAAGATCTTCAGATGGCACAGGAAGAGTATTTGGCGGATATTAAGGAATACAAAATGCTATCTGCAGAGAAGATTGCTGCCAATGATAAGAGTATTGCAGAATTTAATGCAAGAATAGAAAAAGAAAAGAAGACAGTAAGCGCTGATTATAAAGCAAAAATCAAAGAGCTCGAACAGAAAAACAGCGATATGAAAAAAAAAGATGGACGATTATCAGGTAGATGGCAAAGAAAAATGGGAACTTTTCAAAGCTGAATTCGGTAGAGACATGGATGCCCTTGGTGAATCGATCACTAATTTCGGAAAAAGTGATAAATAGTTTGTCACATATAAGTATGAACAAAGCTACTATTTTTTATCATTTTAAATTTTAAAGAGCATGAGAGACATATTTTAATTTTATTATTGATTGTTGGATTTGCAATCAATCAGGGAGAAGCACAAGTAGATGACCGTGCAGCATTCCAAATAGGTATAAAAGCAGGAGCAAATCTGTCCAATGTTTATGATACACAAGGTGAAGATTTTGACGCAGATGGAAAATTTGGGTTAGTCTTAGGTGCATTTATGAGTGTCCCATTAGGCAGCACATTTGGAGTACAGCCCGAAGTATTATTTTCACAGAAAGGATTTAATGCCAAAGGTAGTCTTCTGGGAAGCGCTTATAGCTTGACACGCACCACAAGCTTTATTGACGTGCCTATCTATTTTACTATCAAACCGATGAGTACTTTGACACTTTTGGTAGGTCCACAGTTTTCTTTTTTGACCAAACAAAAGGATGTTTTTGAAAATAGCATCACTAGTTTTGAAATAGAAGAAGAATTCAAAAATGAAAACCTTCGTAAAAATATTTTAGGTGTATCATTGGGTGTCAATCTAAATATTAGTAAAATAGTTTTAGGAGCTCGAGCAAGTTGGGATCTTTACAACAATCATGGCGATGGTACTTCTACCACACCGAGATACAAAAACGTATGGTTACAGACAACGCTAGGTTTTAGATTATTCTAACGCTAAATGCGGATTCAAGATATAGTAAGAAAAACATTGCTGTAATATCCATACTTAATGTTTGAAGAGTTCCTTTTCTAATAAAAGAGGGACTTTTTTTATTTAATCCTTCATTATCAAATAATTATTTTATGTCTTACACTGAGTCAATAGCGGCTATCAACACATTGATAGAGATACATAATGATCGCATCCAACTGTACAACATGGCAATTTATAAATCAGAACTAATTGCATTGAATGAAAAGTTAAAATCATTGATAGTGTCAAGCAATACAGCAATGGATTATTTAATTTTTGAAATAAGAAAACTCAACGGTAGTCCAATAGAAAATACTACATCTCTGGGGAAGTTTGCAGCTATTTGGCCTACACTGGAATTTGGCATTTTGCAAAAAGATAGTAAGGTAATAGTAAAAGCTTGTTTGGAAGTAGAAGCTGTAATAATTGACGTTTATGATCGTTTAATAGCTGAGGATATGGTATGTATTCCTAGTCAGATGTTGCCAACAATAAAATTACAGTCAAAGGGCTTTTTAGATGAAACATCGTATATAATAACGTGGCAAAACTTTATATAGAATAGTGATATAGATAAATACCTTTTGTCCGCTAAAAATGTATAAATAATAAAGCGCATAAAAAAAGCCACCCAAATTAGGAAATTCAGGTGGCATCAAAACAATTAATAACAAAATCTAACTAACCTATTATTAGTAGTAGTGTGTAATGGCACTTATTTATTTTCCGATGGGAAAACTTACGCCAGCATTCAACTGAAATCCATTGTTTTTATTAGTGGTGTTTGGTGCATCCACAATACTGTAAAAACTTGTACTGTAAGTGGCATCTATATTTAACCATTTGCGATCTGAAATGATGAAATTTAGTCCTACACCTATCACACCACCAAAATCAGATTTAAAATAGACATCTTCTCCATTGGAGTAAACGATCTCTTTATCATTATGGTCTTTCGCATTAAAAAGATAAGCTGCGTAAGGTCCAGCAAAAATTTTTGGTCTTAAAGTATTTCCTACATTACCAAAAAAATAAACCGCACTAAGAGGCAACTGTAGATAATTTAATCTTGCGATGTATTCTGAATTTTCAATGCTTGTTCCCATTTGCGAGTATAGCAATTTGGCATTGATACCTAGATGCTCATTGATACTGTAATTGGCAAAACCTCCTATAGACAAACCTACCAATGTTTTTGATGCGGTAGTATTGCTGATAGACATGAAATTTGCTCCCAACATTGGGCCTAAAGACAACGGCTGACCAAATATCATGCTGTGCAATAGAAAGTAGCAAAAGATGGTTAATTGAATTCTTTTTAACATTTTTTGATTTATTATTTTGTGTACTCAAAAGTAAGTCAACAAAGGTGGTGTTTATAAAAGTAATGCTGTTATACAATGAATGTAAATTGTTGCAAAATCCACCTAGTTTTCAAATATGCAAACTGATTATCAATGTTTTATCGTTAAAACATGTAATAAATGGATAGAATTGTGTAACGCAAATTATTGTAAATAAGCTGACCTTTGTAATATTAAATAACCAAAAATATTAAACAATGAATACCAAAAAAGTATTGATGGGTGTATTGGCAGGTGCAGCGACTGGAGCTGTTTTTGGCGTTTTATTTGCTCCACATAAAGGCAAATCTACGCGCAAAATGATATTAGACAAAGGCGAAAGTTACTTATCAAGCATTGAGTATATTATGGACGGATATGTCAGTATGATCAACAAAAAGATGGAAAGCCTTAAGAATGACATTACTGACATGAGTTCGAATGGCAAAGCAAAGACCGAGGCTGCTTTGAACGATGTAATCAACGATAAAATCAAGTAATCTAGATCTTCCCCCCATTTTATATATATCCCGTGATAGTCTATTTTATGCCTGTTTTCATAGATTTAAAAGATCTATGAACAACAGGCATTTTTATAGAACAACCATCATTTATTCCAAGATTAATACTTATTCCATTTTATACTTCAGGCCAGATAATCCATGAAAAATTACAACTCCAATCCATAATTGTGTAATGATTATTGACACAAAAAGGAAGACATTTGTAATGTGGAAATTCATTCACAAAATAATTATTTATCATGAGCAAGGACAAAGGTCAAAAGAACCAGAAAAAGGTACCAGCTGACAAAACTTCAGGAAAGTCTAAAGTAGGATCGTCATACAAAAATGAAGGCAAAGGTACTGGGAAAAATAGTGTAGTGGACTCTTTCCATCCTAAACTAACGGATAAAACGGGCAAACAAGCCTAATCTTAAATCAAAAAGGACAAGGATGCATTATTATTTATGTGGCTTTGTCCTTTCTTTTATTAATTAAATCCAAAACAGATGATACAAGTTACAAAACATGGAGTAATCCTAGAAAAAACAAATTTAGATTTCGAAAATGAAGGTGTTTTAAATCCTGGGGCTATAGTGCACGAAAATCAGATACATCTTTTTTATAGAGCAGTACGTTTTGGCAATCATTCCACTATAGGATATTGCATCCTAGATACTCCATTGACGGTGGTCTATAGATTGCAGACTCCTCTGATAGAGCCTGAGCATGCTTATGAGTCCAAAGGTTTGGAAGACCCACGTATTGTAAAAATAGACGACACATTTTATCTTACTTATACCGCTTACAATGGTACCAATGCATTAGGAGCGGTAGCCACTTCCAAGGATTTGAAAGTATGGGACAAAAAAGGAATCATCGTCCCACAAATTACTTATGAGACTTTTAGGTATTTGGCAGAAACTAATGGATCACTCAATGGCAAATATTTGAGATACAATGAGCATATCAGAAGTTTGGAGGCACCGCATGACGAAGTATTATTGTGGGACAAAAATCTAATATTTTTTCCTAGAAGGATAAAAGGGAAATTATGTTTTTTGCACCGTATCAAACCAGATGTGCAGATATTAATTGCTATAGATGAATTGAGTGATTTGACCAAAGAGTTTTGGCACCAATACATAACCAATATTAAAGAGCATATAGTGCTAACACCAATTTATAATCATGAAGTCAGCTATATTGGTGGTGGATGTCCTCCTATAGAAACTGCATCAGGATGGCTCATCATCTATCACGGTGTCCACGATTCGGTGAAGGGTTTTGTGTATTCTGCCTGTGCGGCTTTACTGGACCTTGACGATCCACAAAAAGAAATAGCCCGGTTGCCTTACCCTTTGTTTTTTCCTGAATTTGCATGGGAATTGAAAGGCGAAGTCAATAATGTTTGTTTTCCTACAGGAGTAGTAGTGATCAATGAGATACTTTACATTTACTATGGTGCTGCTGACGAACGCATAGCATGTGCTTCCGTCAATATCAATATATTACTCGATGAACTTAAGTTAAATACCAAATAATATGAGCATAATACCTTCATTTCAATATCAAACACCTACAATGACCTTATTGGCACCAGCAAAAAAGTCTGGCAATGTGACTAATAATGTAAAGCTTGAGCAAAAATTACTTTCAGATGTGTTATTTATTACCACATTTCCACCTAGAGAGTGTGGTATAGCGACCTACACGCAAGACCTAATCGAATCGATTTCAAAGGGTTTTGGCACAACATTTAATATTAGTATTTGTGCATTGGAATCGGAACATGAAGCCCATCAATATGCATCACAAATAAAGTATAAACTCAATACAGACGACATCATATCTTACCAGCAATTGGCTACCGATATCAATGCCAACAAAAAAATAAGGATGGTCGTATTGCAACACGAGTTTGGACTTTTTGGTCAAAATAGCGCAGCACTTACCGAGATGTTATTTGCAATCAATAAACCTGTATCCATAGTATTTCATACCGTATTGCCAGGTCCAGATATTTCGTTTAGAAAACAAGTAATAGATCTCGCTGCCACTGCTGATTCACTTATAGTAATGACAAAATCTTCTGCCAATATTCTGGTAAGAGATTATAATATTAAAAAATCAAAAATAAATGTCATCCCGCATGGAACACACCTAATCAAACATGGAGACAGGGACAATCTAAAAGCCAAATATGGCTTGGAAGGCAAACAAGTCTTATCTACTTTCGGTTTTTTAGGTTCAGGCAAAAGTATAGAAACTACCCTTGAAGCCATGCCATCAATCATATCTGCATATCCCGATATCATGTTTTTGATCATAGGCAAAACCCATCCGACCACGATAAAAAGAGAAGGAGAGTTCTATAGAGATTTTTTAAAAACTAAAGTTGAGAAACTAGGCCTTCAAGATCATGTGCTTTTTGTCAATGCTTTTTTGCCGTTGAACGAATTATTGGAATATTTGCAGTTGACAGATATCTACCTTTTTACTTCCAAAGATCCTAATCAAGCCGTAAGTGGTACTTTTGCGTATGCCATCAGTTGTGGTTGCCCTATCATCTCTACTCCTATACCTCATGCCAAAGAAGTACTCAAAAATGATGCAGGCATTATTATCGATTTTAAAAGTCCTGATCAATTGGCTGCGGCAGTCATCCATTTGCTCAATGATAGTCCGTATCGCACACAATTAAGTATGAATGGATTGCATAGGATGGCTTCTACTGCGTGGGAAAACTCAGCCATTGCACATGCTAATATTATAAGAAGTACAGTAGATGATGATTTCAAATTGCAATACAAATTGCCTAAAATAAATTTATCCCATATCCAAAAGTTAACGACTGATATCGGAATGATACAGTTTTCTCAAATAAATATTCCAGATATCTCTACCGGTTATACTTTGGATGACAATGCACGTGCCTTAGTAGCATTATGCCAACATTTCGCACTGACCATGGATGAAGATGACATCAAGCTCATTCGGATTTACAATAATTTCATAAAAAGTTGCTTGCAGGAAAAGGGGAATTTTCTCAATTACATGGATACCGATTTAAATTTTACAACACAAAATGAAGAAACCAATCTTGAAGATGCTATTGGAAGAGCAATATGGGCTTTGGGTTTTTTGATTTCCAAAACACAATTGCTTCCTAAGGATATTATCCATGATGCAAAAAAAAACCTTTGATTCAGCACTCATAAATGTTGAAAATATCCATTCAACTAGGGCAATGTCCTTCATTATCAAAGGTCTTTACTTTGCCAATTTGCATATAGAAGATGGTCATTATAAAAGTGTGATGGAAGTATTAAGCCAAAGACTTTTGAAAATGTATCAGCACGAGTCGGAACCTTCTTGGCTTTGGTATGAGTCATATCTTACTTATGGCAATAGCATAATTCCCGAAGCATTGTTGTGTGCTTATCTTGCTACAGGTAAGGAAATATATAAGGAAGTGGCCAAAACATCGTTTGACTTTTTATTAACTAAAACATTTAATGGAGACCGAATGCAGGTGATCTCTAATCAAACTTGGATGCACAGATGTAGGGAAGTATTGGCTCCCGCTTCAGGTGGAGAGCAGCCCATAGATGTGGCTTATACCATTTTGGCCTTAAAAAGGTTTAATGATGTTTTTGATGACAAAGTTTACAGAGAGCAAATGAATTGTGCTTTTAGCTGGTTTTTGGGTGAAAACCATTTGCAACAAATCATCTATAATCCATGTACAGGAGGATGTTATGATGGCCTAGAGGAAAATAATGTCAACCTCAATCAAGGTGCAGAATCTACCGTCAGTTATCTTATGGCAAGGCTAGCTATGGAAGGCGTGTATTAAGTTGGTAAAGTATGAATATGTAGAAGTTTTATAATCAAAAAAGCCTGTTGAATTACTCAGACAGGCTTTTTTATTTAAGTTAACGTACTTGTTATAGAAAACTAAGGATTACGCTTCTACAATCCAGCCAAATTTATCTTCTATCGTTCTATTTCTTATGCCATTGATGGTGTCATGCGCCCATTTACCGACATTTCTTTGCCCATATCTAGCCTACCACTACATCTTGCGAGTTGCGATACAGGTGCTACTATTTGTCTATTTAGGTACAACCATACCAAGAAAATGGTTTCTTAGATTTAAGTCACTTATACAAGAATATAATTCAAAAAACAAAGTTGCATTTGCTGCTTGAATTCAAGCTATGCAAAAACGTGGTTAAATAAATGAACCCGGCATATTACAAAACTTAGTTTCAGCTTATATAGAAGTTGATATCAATATTTTTTACTTTTGTGTTATAATTTTAAACACAGTTGGAATAAAATGGAGTATATGTATCGGAGTATAATTGTTGCAGTGGCGATTTTTTTTGGCTCTTGTATGTGCAATCAGGCAATATTGGCAGCACAGACTGATGACTGTTCGTTAATAAAACAACAATATAAAAATATTACGCCAGTCTTGGATAGTCTCAAAAAGAAAAGAAACATTGATAAAAGAGACTCAATTTATAATGACTACATAAGAAGAATTGACCTAGTGTGTCCATGTGACTATTGGGCAGTTGCTAATTTACATTTTGCAAAATTTAGTTTTACTTTCTTTACTTTGGGAAAAAGAAAGGAAGCATTAGAGATGTTTGCCACTAAGATTGAAGAGTGTACCAATAAAAATGACTCAACGACTTTGTTTTTGCTTTATAAGAAGGGACTTTATCACCTTATGAACAATGATTTCAGAGGTATGAAACTGCACCTAGAACAGGCAATTTCAATGGGTGAGAAAAAATTTGAAAATAACTACAGAGACTTATTTGTGGCAAGAATTAATCTTGGACTTTATTACAATTGGAAAAATGACTACCATACTGCGCTTCAAAAATATAAAGAAAATGAAGATTTATTGGGCGATTTGCCTATGATTGATACTTCAGCACATATCGATAATTTAATAAGTCTTATCAGCATGGCGAAAAAAATAAAAAATCATGATGTAGCACAACAATATAAAACTAAACTTTTAAGTCTCACAGCGAGTAGTAGATTTGAAAAAAATGTAATAGCAGAACTGGAAGAAATATCATTTCAAACCCATGTTGGAAATAATGAATACAACCTTGCTGCCGCATTTCAATCTAGTATAGAAAAAAAATTTAGCCAAAGTTACCACGACATAGGTATCATATATATATCATTTCTGAGGAATACAGGACAACTTGAAAAGGCCAAAAAGTACACTGGTATCATGGATTCACTCTTAAACAATGAAAAATTACCGAAACATCAAATGTATTGGGTAAATCTAAATTTAGAAAGACTACGATTGGGTATTGATAATCAACAAAATGGAGTGCCATTGCACTTCTCTATCACAGAGTCATTACACAATAATTATATCAATCTGGTAAACGAAGGCATCATAGACTTGACTTCTAATATTTCCTTAATAACATCCAAATACTTGGCAGTAGTCAATGAGCTAAACAGAACGTCAAAAATTAGTGAGATAACCGATGTTTATGACAAAATGAATAACCTTAAAAATATCTCATCTAGCTACTACCTAAAGAGACAATACTATATTGATAACTCAAAAGATGAAACATTGAAGGCTGATTTTAAGAAATACAAGGCGCTCACTGCTTCACTATTGAAAAATGCAGACAGTAAGATTTTATTAGATACTATCAACTTTCTGTCCAAGCAACTTCAGCAAAAACTGGATGCTTACAACATGAAATGGCATACAAACACTTCAATAAAAGACATACAGAGAAAACTGGATAAAAATGATATATTTTTAGATTATTATCAGCCTTTTGATTTGAATTCTGACAGTGCATTATACTTATTCATTGTTACGAAAGATACTTGTTATTTCAAAAAATATCATCAATTATGGGATACTTTAGCATTACAAGATTTTGGCTCTAATTATACTAACAATGGAAAGAAAAATAAGGCGTTGTATCAGTATTTAATTCAACCTTTAGAGTCATATTTTGCAAATAAGAAAAGAATTTATATTTCCCCTGATGGTCTGTTAAATCAAATAGCTATAGAGCTGCTAAGCCCAACAGGAACTAAGGCGCAAATGATAGAAGAAAAATTTGAAATTATATATGTTGAAAATGCCTCAGGTTTATTGGCTATGACTAAAACAACAGCTACCAACCCAATGCAATCATATTTGCTAGCAGGTGGCATACAGTATAATTGTATTGGAAATAGTAGAAAAGACATTTATCAGTTAAATGGCCAAGTTTCTGATAGATCGCAATTGGAATATCTACCTGGCTCTCGAAGAGAAGTTGATAGCATTGCATCCAAACTTTTACATAGGAATATAAAATTTGATTTAATTACAGATTGTAATGCCACTGTAACTAACTTGGTAAGCGCTATAGAACAACGAGACATTGCAAATTTGCACATTTCAACCCATGGTAATCTTGATATAGATGTTCAAGGTGGAAATAATTATTTGCTAAAGCATCTCGAATCACAACTGATACTAGCGGATGATAGTGCTGCAGGTTTGAGCGGTATATTATCGGCGTTGGAGGTTTTAGATTTAGATTTGGACGAAAAAGAATTAGTATTTCTGTCGGCATGCAATACTGGGAAGGGAAATTACTTGCCAGGTTTGGGCAATGCAAGTATTGCCAATGCCTTTAAAAAAGCTGGTGCTAAAAAAGTCATTGCTACCTTATGGCCGATACCCGATGATGTGACGGTTGAGCTTTGCGATCATTTTTATACACACTATCTAATGCATCAAGATGCCAACGCTGCCATGCGACATGCCAAAAGTATCCTTAGAAGCAAGTATAGCCCAGAACAGTGGGCAGCATTTAGAGTGATGAACTAGTAGTTACAATAAAGTAATACTAATCTATTTTTATTTCAATTGATCCTTAATTTTTTCAACCTGAGTGCCATACTTTGACGTTTTTTCTAGGTCATTAAGGAGTGAAGTCAATTCATCTTTTGATTCAGGAAATTGAGCCAATAGACTTAATGAAAGGTACCATTTGGCATCATCATAAAACATTGAAAAGTCGTCTGTAGCCATCGGGCGGAATATGGGTATAGCTTGTTCTGGAAGACCTGCCAAAAAGTACGCGTGTGCTAACAGATATTGACTTTTTTCATCCTGCAGATCTTTGATCAGTGCTATGACATCGTTATACTTTTTGGCTGTAAATAATGCTACAGCTTTTTTGTATGTATCCTGACTCGTTCCTGAATTATCTCTTAGTATCATGGCGAAGCTCGCAGGGCTTTGATAGACTGATATGGCTTTTTGCCAAAAGGTTTTCTTGTTGGCTTCTGCCACTACTTCCCGTTTTTTGCTAGGTGCTTTTGTTTTGTTACTCCCAACATTATCATTTTTAGGTACAAAAGGGATATTAGTTTTTTGAACCAAAGTATCAGTTGATTCATTTTGATTATCATCAATCTGGATCGGTTGAGTGGTGTTTTGTGGTACATCTTCAAGATTTGTGGGTATAGTATTACTTTCTGCAAAATAATAAATGATGACACTTAATAGACCAAGCAGCAATAGTGATATAATCCAAAATTTAGGAGTTGAACTTAAAGATGATTGTTTATCTACCTTATCAGTTGGTGCATCCAACTCTTTAAGCATCTTCAGTTTGTCTTGTAAGACATTGACTCTTATGCCAGCGTGCAAAGTTTTGAAAGTATTAAACTCATTTTTTAGCACTACATCAGTTTGCAAGTTTTGCTCTAATGTCTGTTTTTCATCTTTGCTAAGCTGATTTTTAATATATCTTTCGAATAAATCTATGTATTGGTCGTTCATGGTAATCGATTTGTCTATATATATCCAAAAAATATTTTTTGTAACCTTTTCATACACTTATATTTTAAATTTTTTGTGGTATCATTGTTTTTATAGTTCATTATAACCGTAATATCATCCAGTTTCATCTGCTGATAGTATGAGAGTTCGAGTAGTGACTTACAAGGCTCACCTATATGCAGTAGTGCTTTTGCTGCTTTATCTAGATCTTCTTTGCTGGTCTCTTGGTATTCTTCTTCCACCGTATCTCGTATGATTTCACTTGCGTCGTAAGCAATGGTCTTTGACTTTGCCCTATTATGGTGAATGATTTTATTCTTAATGATACTAAAGATATAAGTTTTTATATCTGCTGTTAGTATGGTGAGTTTTCCTGTGACGACATTGTCATATAGCAATACGATACTAGTCTGGAAGATCTCTTCAGCATCTCCTCCATCCAGTTGATAAGTCGTTTTGATCCAACCTACCGCATCTGCTTTATAATTTTGGTACAACATCGCTAAGGTTTTATCGGGGTCAGATTTTATCCTTGCTATCCAATCCATCGGGTTTTTGCGAATTTGGATGTAAAAGTAATTTTTTTTATAAATAGTTTTAAGACTTGGGTTACTTTTTTAGAAAAGTGAATGAATACAGAGAGTCAAAATAATTTATAGTTCCAATTTTGTGAGTTTTTTCTTTTGATTCGTCAAATATTATATTAATCAAAAATTAAATCAATTCTTATGAAATCTAAAATCTTTACATTTTTGACCCTTTTGTTTTGTACTGCGGTAGGAATGGCACAGCCGTTGAGTGGATCGCCATTGCCTGATACGATAACTGAAAAAAACACCAATGGTGGCGCAGGTATAAAAAATTTTTCTCAATTGATCTACCAATACCACGATGATGGTAGAAAAAAAGAAGTTAAAACGCTCCTATGGGTTGACTCATTGTCATCGTTTATATATTCTCAAGATAGCATTTTTGTCTATCTGCCAAATAAAAAAATAGCCAAAGTAACAATTGGAGATCGAGAAATAACTTACAAATACAATTACCGAGAACAAGATTCACTCATTGAGACTAGACAGATATCAAATGATAGTATTATAGAATTAAGTACCTTTGAATACACATCGGAAGGCAAATTGTTAAAAACAAAAGTACAAAATGATAATTCTATTTACGAGAATTATTATGATGAAAACAAGTACTTATTCAAATACATTGGGCTAAATAATGGTAATGTTTCTGTAGTTGCAAAACATAACTACTATTATCAAAATAATAAAATTAGTAGCTTTACTTTGCAACAAGCTTATGGTCAAGATACGACAAATTTTAAGTGGATTGCAAAAAATGAATGGTATTACGACTTGGATAATCAATTGGATGAGCAACATTATTACCAATTTAATCAAACACAAAATGAGTGGGTACTTACAGGTAAGTCTAAACATAAATATTTGGAAAATGAACATATAATTTTGACTGGATTAGATTTAGATAATCCCACTAGAAAAGCAACATTAAGCTATAATAGTACTAAGCAAATCATTGAAAATAAAATTGAAGTTTTTTACAATGAGTTAAATGATTTTAAGGTAACGTTTAGAGAAGCATCTAATTACCGTGCAGATGGATCTTTAAAGTATTCCGAAGTATATTATGCCAACGAATTCGATTTAAATTCTAATTTAAGTATTAATAGGGCTAAACTTTATGGCTATAAAACACCCGATATCTCAAGCAATAACGATTTGTATTCAGAAGAAAACTTGTCGATATACCCAAACCCAGCAACTCACTTCATTTATGTCAGCGAGCCTGAAAATAATATCCATAAATTTCAAATTATTGACATGAAAGGAAGCGTAGTTCAACAAAGAGAAAATAATACCGATCATATTTTAATAGAAAGAAATGGCATGCCTGCAGGTTTGTATTACATACAAATACAAACCGAAAAAGGTACCGTCACAAAGCCTATCATTTGGGTAGATTAGAATGATTTTTATTCCATTTACATATCCCCAATGGTTGTGAAACCATCATTTTTGATAAGATGATGGTTTTATCTTTTTAGTTTAAGTATTTATTTTTCCGTTTTTAAAGTTGATACATTTATATGAAATTGGTTTGGAGTGTTTTGAAGTCATACGTATCTATAATGGTAATAATTCTATTTGTTTTATTATTTACTAACCAGGTAAATGGACAGATTAGCTGTGATGCCCTTTACAAAAAATATACAAAAATTGATAGTTTGTATCGGTATTATGAAAGGAAGGCCGATGAAGCGTTTAAAAAAAAGACTTATCCCAAAATAGATTCGTCCCTGACAAATCTTATAGAAACATATGACCAATACTGTCCATGCTCGTATCATCATGGCTATGGTCAAGTGGTTAGACTTGCAGCAGGTATTAAATTTATAGATCTTGATAAGAAGACTGAAGCACTAAAATTATATGATGAGAAAATAGACGCATGCTCACAAAATGATTCAATTGTTTTGTACTTAAATGGCCGTAAAGCTTTAATACATTTGATGTATGGCGATTTGCCTGGAATGAAAAAGCACATAGACAAGGCCATAGACCTAGGTGCTCAGAAATTTTCACCTAATTACAGCGATTATTTTAAGGCAAGAATAAATCTTGGATTGTATTATTGGTGGAAAAAAGATTTTGGGTCAGCATTCAACATCTTTGAAGAAAATGAAAATCTTATAGCAAATACAGTGTTTCCAGACACTTTAACGCTTATTGATAATCTTGAAGGTTGTTTTGATAATGCTATGGAATTAAGAAATGAAAATTTGGCAAATCAATACAGACTAAAGATACTGGATATGGTCAAAGGTTCACGCTTCGAAAACAAAATAGCGAATGGATTCAATTTTAAACAGTTGGAAAATTCACTGGAAAATGGAGATTATGTCAAGGCAGGTATGTATTTTGATAAAATTGATTCTTCAGTTTATAACAGCTACTTTAAAGCACTGCCGATGATTAGGTATTTGATTCATCATGGCAAACATGAAATAGCATTTGAAAAAATCAAAAAAGTGGATTCTTTACTTGAAAAAAATAGGATTGAACCAAATCATTTGCTCAGGATACAACTTGAATTAGAAAAACTGAGTTTAGGCATGTCTTACTATGAGAATGCAGTTGATATTGCAAATAAAATTGCTGAAGCCATACATTCCAATTACATCAGTCTAATCAATCAAAGTCCTAGAGAACAGAGCACTAGTATTTCATTAATTTCTTCAAAATACACATCTCTCATCAACAGACTCAATGATATGAAAATAATGGATCAAATGTATGCGGTTTATGACAATATGAATAATATCAAAAATGCATCTAGTGGCTATTATGCTCAAATCAATAAATTTGTTTCAGAAAGTAGTAATCAGAAATTGAAAGATAACTTTCTGAAATATAAAGAATGGTGTAGCAAAACTACAAATTTGAGTATGATTGATTCAATAAATAAATTAGCCAATAATATTCAAAATAACATCGCTGATGCTGGTATAAAATGGCATTCCAACATCAAAGTCTCAATGATCCAAAATCAGTTGTCTAGCCAGGAAGTTTTTCTTGATTTTTATCAATCAAATAAGCAAGATGACGAAGATTTGTTTCTTTTTATAGTCAGTAAAGATACCTTATCGTTTGTGTCCTATAAAAATATTGTGGATACTTTATCATCCCATTTACTTTCTGCCAATTACGTAAATAATAGTAAAAAAAATAAAGCACTATACAATTATCTACTAAGACCTATAGAGCCATACTTAAAAAATAAAAAAAGAATTTATTTGTCTCTGGATGGTGTGCTCAATCAAGTGGCGTTGGATATATTGAGTCCTACAGGTACCAAGACAAAATTATTTGGTGATATGTTTGAGCTATTGTATGTTGAAAATTCAAAATCCTTATTTGAAACACATTTGCATACTGATGTTAAAGATAATTACCTCATTTCTGGAGGTATTCAGTATGACTGTACGACAGCAGATGAAGCTTTAGTGACCAGTAATAAAAATTATGGATTGGACAGGTCAAATATTCAATATCTGGAAGGATCCAAAAGAGAAGTTGAAATGCTTGAAAGCAAGCTGAAGCATAAAAATATGAAAAGCAAAATTTTGACTGGTTGTGCTGCATCAAAGGATAGCATTTTATTGGGATTGGAAGATCCAAATGTAACCAATGTACATATATCAACGCATGGTCTGATAAATACAGAAGACAATTATAAACTGGATAAATACTTCATCAATAACAGTCAGTCACAATTGCTACTGGCCAAAGTCAATGAACGGGATGATGCTGGTCTATCCGCTATAGAGATCATTAATCAAAATCACACCCATAAAAAATTGGTATTCCTTTCGGCATGCAATACGGGCGTGGGCACATACATGGCTGGATTTGGAAATGCGAGCGTGGCCAATGCCTTCAAAAAAGCTGGAGCACGCCAAGTGGTCGCTACGCTTTGGCCTATACCTGATGATGTTACAGTTTTATTATGTGATTACTTTTATGATCATTTCATCACTCACAAAGATGCTAACGCAGCTTTAAAATACGCGCAAAACGAACTCAGAAAACAACATTATTCGCCTGAAAAATGGGCAGCATTTCGGGTGATGAATTAGATTTGACAAAGTTCGCAATAAAATATTTTTATTCTCTTATTTTTGGTGGGTTACTTTATTTAAGTACTTGGATAAAGGAAAAAGTATTTAAAATGCACGTCAAACTTCAGACACCAATCAAATGCATAATATTAGCCATCATGCTTTTGACAGCTAAAATAGTAGGTTCTCAATCAACTTATCCATGTGGAGCGGTAGAACAACAAAAAAATCTATTCAAAAAAGACAGGAAGTGGTTTGAAAATCAGGAGCTTACAGAAGAAATCATTTTGAGAAACTCTAAATTCAGATCAGGCTCCAGAAGTCAAGGTATTCTTACCATTCCTGTTGTAGTTCATGTGATTCACAATAATGGATCAGAAAATATAAGTGATCAACAAGTAATTCAAGCCATCCAAAACTTAAATGATGCGTTTGCACACAAGGATATTACTCGGGCAAAGGTAATGGGCATGATACCCAAATACAGTTTTGTTTGGCAAACAGAACGCCTTCAAATCAAGGTACCACGGGTATCAATAGAGTCGCTTCTACTTTGACAAATATGACCATGGAGACAGACGACATTAGTCTTAAGGATCTAAGTCGCTGGAATCCATTGGAATATGTCAATATTTGGATTGTAAATGAGATCAATAGTAACACTCAAGGATCAGGCGTAGCAGGATATGCTTATTTGGCAGGGCAGCATGGTCAACCTCATGATGGTATGGTTTGTGAAGCAAAATATTTTGGTGTAAGCCCTTCGGATGATGTGGTTTTTATACATGAAATGGGTCATTATCTCAATTTACTTCACACTTTTGACGGTGGTTGCACAAATGAACATTGTGAGATAAATGGTGATAAAGTGTGTGACACACCGCCGGACCAATCTCTGCATTCAGCATGCGTATTTAACTCATGTCATACAGATGCAGATGGCACATTAAGTCATAATCCTTTTACAACTGATGTCAACGATATGACTGAAAACTATATGGATTACTCACCATTTGAATGTCAATTTGCTTTTACAAAGGGTCAATCTGATCGAATGAGAGCAACATTGGAAGAAGTGAGAATGAGTCTTTTAGAGTCCCAAGGGTGCCTATCTCCGTGCCCAAATCCTTTGAATGGTGTGGTTAATCTTCCTTTAGAAGGTGTTACAGGACAAAGTATAAGTTTTTCTTATACGAGTACGGATGCTACAAATTTTGAATGGAAAATAAATGATACTATGATTTCAACCCAAAATAATTATAATCATACTTTTACTAAACCTGGTGTTTATAAAATTGAGTTGATTGTCAATAATCAAGACCCAAACTGCCTAAAAAAGCTCTATCAAACTATTCGGATTATATGTAATATTGCTGCAGATTTTGACCCCAAAGTTACAAATATAAAAGAGGGAACTCAGGTCACTTTTACTAGCAATACCACAGGTGCCACCGACTATGTTTGGAAGATAGATGGGATAGAAGTAGGTAATAATCCTGTTTTGAACTATACATTTGACAAAACAAAAGACTATCTTGTCCAACTCATAGCATCCAATCCCTATTGTAGCAATAACAAAAGTGGAAAGGTGAGTGTAGAGAGCGCTTGTGGGGATTCGATCGCTCAATTTTCAATAGTTAACAATAAAGATTTTGAATATATTCCTGTTGTGACTCCTTCTGGAGATATGTTTTATACAGCATCAGCTGATAATTTAAATCACAGATTGGTGGGATATATTACAAAAGAAGGGGTAGAGAAATGGGCACATGAATATTTTGTTGACAATGCTTTCAGGAGTACACCATATCTTACTTCTGACGGAAATTTGGTTGTTATAGAAAATCTTAATGATCCAAACGCAAATCATGGATTGACTGTCACAAAATATAACACTATGGGTGTGAAGCTTTGGTCATATAATTATAATTTACAAAATGTATTGTACGTCCATGCAGTTGCCACTGATGACGGTGGAATTATATTGACAAATAGTTACTACCTATTGAGTATTGATATTAATGGCAGTATAAATTGGGGTAAATTTATGTCCAAAATTGATGATAGTGTGACAGGGCTTTTTAAGAGTAAAAATGAATTTTGGTGTGTTGGATCCATTTTTGAATCAGGCAAAAGGAAATTTCGGGCAATGTTAATGGATAAAGGTGGAAATATTTCAAAATCTTGGTTGATAGCATTAAATGATATAGAGTTTGGACATAGATTTATGGGGACTTTGACTGACGGCTCTTTAATTATGCACTTGACTAATAATTTAAATCCTGATGAAAATTATGTTTTAAGATTATCTATTGATGGTCAAATACTATGGCAAAAAAAGATTTCAGGTCCTGTAAATAGTATCAATATCAATAAATTAGATCAGATTCTTTTATCCATTTACACTTTGCCCAATAGATTTTTTGACCTGATTATTATTGAAGCTGATGGAGAAGAAACTTTTCGGAATCAAACAAATATTAAAAATTTTAGTAATAAAAATTACATAAATGGTACAAATAATGGGTGGGTTATACCTATGACATGGCAAGGGAAAACCACATTTATTCAAGTGACAACTGGCAATATAAATAATAACTGCGTTATTGAAAAAGGGAATATTGTGACAGAAACGGAAACTGAATTTGTATCGACAAGTTATAATTCATCTCAATTTTTTAATGCAAATTTTATCAACCAAAGTTATATATTCAGTTCTAATCCTTATAATTCCACAATTTTACAGGAATGTCGAGTTTCAAACCCTTGCCCAAAAAATTGTAATCAGGACTTGGTACATAAGAAGATTATATCAGCATTTCCTATAGGTGAATTAGAGGTTAGTGTCATTTCAAATAAAGAAATTGCACTCTCTTTATATTCTGAATCTAAATCTAATTTTGGTATTATAGATCATGAAGGGAACATATCATTAGATTTCAAACACTCTAGTTCAGGCTCAATTGTTTTTTGGAAAGTTATTCCTTATGGTCAATACATCTATAGATTTGGAACAAAAGATTCAAATCTTTTCATTGAAAAATCAAATATTAATGGAACAGTTATGTGGACAAAGGTAAATACAATATTTGCAACATTTCATGACATAAATATTGTAAATGATGCCATTTATTTATACACAACAATTGGTAGGTACACTAAGATGGATTTGGATGGAAATATAGTATGGACAAAAAAATTTGACGAAAATTTTGGATATGCAAATACAGTTACAAGGAATGGAATTTGGCATATTCCTTTTGTAAAAATAAAATCCTAAGTATGACAAAAATGGATCTGGATGGAAATATCATTTTTAACAGATCCTATAAAATAGAAGTTGATTCAATTGGTACAGGACTTTGGTTTTGCGTACCAAACTCTGATGGCGGATTTACAATTAAAGTGCCAGTAATTAAACCTTTACAAAGATTTATGCTGGTGATAAGATTCTCGTCATCTGGAGAACTAAACTTCGCTAGTTTAATCTCGGATGATTTCTATAATAATGGCAATTTTTTAGAAAATGATGGCTATACAATTGTTTTTCATAAAAGACTTCAAGTATCCTTATTTACCGTTTTAGATAATGTAGGTAATTTAGTTTATTGCAAAAAAATTGGCGGTATAATAAATAACGAAGCACTTTTTAATAATATCGAAATTTATAAAAATGGATGGATTTTACCTTGTATCGGGTCTGTAGATAGTTATATTTTATATTTGTTTCCAAATAGTGCTGACGATTGTTTACTTGAGAATTATGATAACATTACGGTTGAAAAGGTTAACTTGGAAGAAGTTACCAATACAAATGTCACAAACAGCTTTACTACCCCTTATCAATTTATTGATGCTCAATTGCCTGAATTGGAAAACGGTGTTTTCATTATTGAAAAGAAATGCACCGTCAATGCCCCATGCATTGAAATATGCGATAACAGTATAGACGATGATGATAATGGGCTGACCGACTGTGCCGACACAGCATGCCCATGTAATGTTTGCGAAAACAAAGCCAATATTAGTATCCAATCTATTGACCAAATACAGTGTGAGGGTGACACTTATGTAGTCAATGTCACTGTGTGTAATATAGGAGAAAAAACAATCAATCCTAACACACCAATCACATTTTACAACAATGACCCATGGATTACGAATGCACAACCAATATCTTCGTCACAATATTTTATCAATGCAATAGACATAGACAGTTGTGTAACTCAAGAGTTTGTCCTCCAGAAATTTACCCAAGGCAAAATCTATGCTGTAGTCAATGCAACAATGGATTTGGCCACACCATTTACATCCCAAACGGTTTTCCCATCGGAAGATTGTGATATGACCAATAATACAGGTTCTTTTGCATACAATCCTTCGTCTTCAGTCTTGGAGCTAGGCCCAGATGTAGAGATATGCAATGGCCAGTCTGTACTTTTGTCCGCTCAAGAAGGATTTGAGCAATATCGATGGCAGGATTTCTACCCAGATCGAAATTACACCGCTATTAATTCAGGTAAATATAGCATTACAGTAACCGATGCTTGTGGAGTCACACAGACAGATGATATTACAATCAAACTTAAACCATTGGTAGCCATAGATTTGGGAGGAGATAAAACAATTTGTAAAGGAGATACCATTACAGTAGGTTTAAATACTACTGACGGTCGCGATTACCTTTGGGATGATGGTTTGCCTGGTATAGAACGTAGTGTTAATAAAGCCGGAGTTTATACACTTGGAGCATATAGTGACGATATATGTGTAGTCAAGGACACTATTACAGTGACAGAAGTAGATCGTCCAGTGTTGGACATTGCAAACCAAAACACTTTGTGTCAGGGAGATACTTTTACTATTTCACTTCCTATAGTGCCTGGTATTTCTTATCTTTGGAATGATAATAATACTTCATCAGAACGTACTTTTTTTCAACAAGGTATATTTACTGTTACTACTTCCAATGATTACTGTAGTGTTACAGATTCAATAAAGATAGATGTAACAGAAAAACCAATAATATCCTTGGCAAGTGAAATAAAAAAATGTGCTGGTGATTCTGTAATGATAGGCGTCAATCCATTACCAGGACTTATGTATACATGGAATACAGGTCAATTAGGCTCCGAAATTATCGTTTCCGAATCGGGGATGTTCACACTGACTGTATTGGAAAATGGCTGTAAAAATATGGCTTCTATAGAAGTCATTGATATTTCAAAACCAATCATTCAACTTGGTGATGATATCAATGCTTGCGAAGGTGATACCATAACACTTTCTGTACCTGCACAACCCAATTTTACCTTTTTGTGGAATAATGGGAAGATAAATCCTGCAATTATTGTAAATGAAAGTGGTAATTTTATTTTAGAAGTAAAAAATGAGAATTGTATTTCAATAGACAGTATCAATGTGACTTTCCTTCCATTGCCAATATCCACTTTGCAGGATACCGTAAGTGCATGCCAGGGACAAATGGTCACTTTGAGCATAGATAAAACACCTCAAAATAAGGCGGTGAAATGGTCAAACGGTGCAACTGATTTCACCATTGAAGTCACACAAACAGGAATATACGAAGTAGAAATATCCAACGAACAATGTATAGTGAATGATTTGGTCCATGTTGCTATTTTTCCATTGCCAGAAAACATAGATTTAGGTGGTGACACCACTATTTGCGAAGGAGAAGTCTACAATGTCCCTTTATCAGCTTTATCAGATCATAAATACTTGTGGGATGATGGGAATGCTAATCCGAGTCGTATGCTTACAAAAGATGGTCAGTACATACTTCTGGTGACCAATAAATACGGATGTAGCCAATCCGATAGTATTACACTGAGAGTTACTGAAATGTCTGACTTTGACCTTGGTGTAGATCAAAAAATCTGTCTCGGGGACTCCATTGTACTCAATCCTCGTATCCCTTTTGGCGCAACTATCATGTGGGATAATATATCCATAGATGATACGCGAATTATCGATCAACAAGGGATTTACTCAGCAATATTGACGTATGATGCTTGCCAAATAAAAGATAGTATTTCAATAGTAACAGAAGACTGCAATCCATTTGACATTCATTTTCCAAATGTATTTAGATATAATAGTACTGAAAACGGCATCTTTAAGCCTGTGATCAATGGAGATACCCAATCCATTACAAACTACAGTATGAAGATCTATGACAGATGGGGCAACGTGGTATTCAAAAGTTCAGGACCTGAAGATGGATGGGATGGCACTTTTTCGGGGCAGCCATCAGAGACCGGAGTATACATTTATACTTTAAATGTTTTCTACAGTAACCAGGGCCAAGCTAAACAAATACAAAAACAAGGCTCTGTGACTCTTTTAAAATAAATATTGCAAAAAGGTGAATATTTTTTAGCGTCACTGGGTTACACTTTTTTCATATGTGGATGAATGGGTAAAGACGGATCGAAAATGTGGTTTTTATTTCTGTATGCCGTCATAAAAGTATGTATTTATTAATTTTTAATCGAAAACAAATATTATGAACAATCAACAATTAATGTTAGTAAAATGTATGCCACTAAATTTAAAAATTAATTTAAATATTTTGAAACATCAAAGAAATATTATAAAATGTATGATACTTACCATGATAGTAATGGGAATTACTGCTTGTACAAAAGAATCTACAGAAGAATCTGAACCAACTTGTAACTTAGCTACAAACTTAATCATCACTAAGCAAGGATTTGAATCTAATAAAATTAATTTATTATTAGTAAATGTAACTTTAAACAGAATATATAAAGTAGTTTTGAAAAAGGGAGGTAAGCTTATAAAAACTGAGAATTTTAAAAATGAAATCTTCGAATCTAAATTTTTAGTGTTTTCAGACTTACTTCCGGAAACCGACTATACCATTATTATTTCATCTTTTTGTGATGATGGAACTGAAAGTAAACAATCAGTTGCGCAATCATTCAAAACTGAAAAAAGCTGTATTTTACCTGACATTACTAATATTAGCATAGATTTTGACACCCTCACATTTTTTGGTAATCTCAAATGGGATGCAGTGCAAGGTGCATCCGGATACTATGTTATTATGAAGGATTTTGATACAAAAGAAGTCTTAAATTCCCCCAGTATTAGTCTTGGTACAAATTATACCTTCTCTGCCTTCCCTGGGACTAAAGCCTATTTTGAAATTAGTTCTGCTTGCAATATAGATGGAAAAAACGTACCAAACACAAAGACCGCAAATAGCAGTATATTACAAACTACAAGCTACTTATCCCAAGAGAAAGTAAGTAAATCAACCCATCCTTGTTTTAAAACTGAGTGTTCCATTAGAGATGCTCAGAGTCCTATTTTGATTGAAAAAAACACAGGCGGCAATTACTATGTCGATTTCTCTAATGAACCCGACAATACTTGTTTTACATATTATATTAGATTTTCCTGGCTAAATACTTTTGCAGATCTTCCTTTGTTTATAGAAAAAAAGAATGGAAATATAAAAGTGTTTTATCAAACAAATGATTGCATTGAATATAAATCTGAACTTAAAAAAGGCTACGCCGATTTCTTGATTCAAGAAGTGGTTATTGATGGTAAACTTCGGAACTTTACGATAAGGTTGGGAAAAAATCGAATATATCTATCTAATAGTCCAGATATTGAATGTAAAGGTAAGTTAACCAATTAATGATTGGTAAGAAAAAATGAATAGTAAAATGCAATTTATATGGGTACCCAAATCCTTCATCTCAAAATATCAATATTGAATCAAAAGAAAGTAAGATTAATTCCTTGTACTATTTAATACTATCGGTTCTTCTATCAAACAGTATTTTCCTGTATCCACACAATTTACAATGGAAAGAAACGATCTTCCAGCAGGGATATACTATCTAAAAATTCAAACTGATCAGGGAACTATCACCAAACCCATCATATTTACAGAATAAAAATAAAGAAGCATCCCTACCTTTCCCATCTACAAATCCCCATGAATTTTCTCAGCCACTTGGATTCAGATCCAAGTGGCTTTTTTTGTTTTTTGGCAGTTTGGTTTATTTGATTAAAAAAAAAATTCTTCATTTTTTTGGGTTACTTTTTTTCATAAGTGGATGAATGAGTAAAGTCGCATCGAAAATGTGGTTTTTATTTCTGTATGCCGTCATAAAAATCAAATGGACCGAAATAATATTCATTAAACCATAATTACAATCAAATTTTAAAAATCACAAATATGACTAGTAGAGTTTTTTCCATTATTTGCTTATCCTATCTATTTCTTCTTACGCTTTCATCATGTAGCAAGAACGAAACTGAAGAGTCCTGTAATCTCGCTAAGGTTATAAATTTAAAAACGGAAATTCTAACTTCCACTGAAGCTACAATAACTTTTGAAACTGAAACGAGCTCAAAGGAGTATGAAGTTGTACTTAGTAAAGGAACAACGGTCGTTTTATCTCAAAAAATAACAGCAACAAGTATTAGTTACAACAATTTAACTACAAATACCGACTATAGTTTGACTGTAACAAGTTATTGTGACAATAATCTAAAGAGCGGACAAATAGCAACTTTCACTTTCAAAACTTATGAAGCTTGCAATTTACCAAAAGCTCAAAATATTAATGTTAATCTTGACTCCCTGACTAATGAAATAGAAATTACATGGGATAAGGTACCTGGTGCTGAAGGATATACGTATGAAATAAAGGATGCATTGACGCATTCTTCTCTTTTATTATCATATACTCCATCAGTTAACAATGTTTTTAAGTACACTTTGGGTTCAGGATATAATGTATATTTTGAAATCACTACTTACTGTAAGATAGGTAATGAATTTGTGCCAAGCTCTATAAAAAGTCAAAGTACTGTATTTAAAACGAAAAGTCTTTTATATGACTCAAAAGTCAGTAGCGCGATCTTCCCATCGTTTGTTACCGATTGCAGTTTAATCGATGCCAATGCACCTGTGTTGGTTACAAGTAATAATGCTGGTGGGAATTATACAATTGATTTTAATAGCATTCCAAATAATTCGTACCAAACATATTATTTTAGATATACTTGGGGAAGTCAATATGGTGATTTCCCAATATTTATAGTGAAAAAAAATGGGGTTATTAAAGTTTATTATAAAACCCAAGACTGTAATGATTATAAAAACAATTTTGAAAAACTATCTGGAGATATTTTTAGACAAATTTTAATTCCTTCTGCAGGTGGCTTAATAGCATTTTCCACTTTCCCAGATAAAGCAGAAATCTATATTCATCCCAATATTGAATTAAGAGGTAAAAAGATTTAACTTTAAATATGATAAAGAGTAAGGTGTTTTAACCCATCATACTTACTGGTGAAGTATTAGTGATGATATCATCTGACACTAAGTTATATGTTATCACTCAGCCTGGTGCAGCAGGTATCTATTTGTTATGTGAAGCCAATCTTATTTAGCCCAAATAGCGCTACAAACTTATGAGAAAGTATGATAGTATTTTTTTAAACCTTATAAAATTAATGTTATGAACATCACCATTTTAAAATTATCAATGGTCATTTGCACCATGCTAATATATTCGAGTTGCGAAAAGGAGGTTATAGAAACTGAAAACTTTAGTATAGGTTCTTTAGATTATTTTCCCCTCAAAAAAGGAAACTATTGGGTATATGATATTTATGCTCAGAAAGGCAGTTCGCCATTTGAAAAGACACAATATACTGATAGTACTTATATAGGGAAAGATACAATAATATCTGGAAAAAAGTATCATTCCATATATACTACCTATGGGGAATATGTTGGGAGCCCACCCAATATTCCCAAAACTTATTACCTCAGAGATTCTTCAGAATTTCTATTAGCACCTTTGGGATATAAATGGTTTACTACTAAAGTGGAAGATGTTAAAATACATGAAAAACTTGTATTAGACCAACAAGGTATAAAAATCAATCATTCCATTATAATGAAAAATGCTCCTGACATTAATATTAATGGTTCATTTTTTCAATGTTTGCATGCAGAACACATATATGCTATGTCAAAGTCATCAACAACGGGAAATCCAGAATTAACTAATAAAAACTATAGTACTACATGGTATGCCAAAGGAGTAGGTCCCGTTAAAAAAGTACTTATTGGCAATATATATAGTAGTTCTGATCTACCAAATGAAGAGAAGAGATTGGTGAGATATTATGGTCACAAGTTGTACTAAGAACGAAGACATTATTGAGCCAAGCCCGACTAATTTTACCGATCCATCAGAATATTTACCTTTAAAAACAGGTAACTATTGGATCTTTCAAACATATTCCAACAATGGTAGTCAGTCTGGAACTTTAAGACCAACAGAGTACATGGATTCTACATATGTAGGAAGTGATACAATTATAAATGGGCTAAAACATACTAAAATTTACAGTATGAGATATGAGCTTTTAAATGGTCAAAAAAGTAACATAAGAACATATCTGCTCACAAGCTTAAGAACTAAAGATTCAAGAATGATCCATGGGGAAGGGGGAACCTATTTTTCCACTGATACCATATTAAAAGCTCATTATGCTACCGAAGCCGTAAATAATAAAACCGTATATACTATTACTGGCAAAGCAAAATATATTCCAAATGCAAATCTGCCAATTGGTGTTAAAGATGCGCTCAAGTGGGAAGTGGTACATTTTACGGACAAAAGCATCTCTATATCAGGAAATGACGAATATAAGGAAAACAGTTCTATCTATTTTGTAAAAGGTATTGGTTTTGCTAAGATAGTCATCAATGGAGACTTGTATCCATCTAATAATAAAAGGTCTGAAAAGCATTTGATACGATATTCAGTAAATTAAATACAGCTTCCTAATTAATTAATAATAAACATATAAAATATGCAATCAAATCTTTTAAATTTCACTTTAGCAATATGTTCCTTTCTTTTGTTTTCGAGTTGCGCAAAGGAAGGTATAGAAACAACGGACTCCAGTATCGGCCCAAAAGACTACTTTCCCCTTCAAAGAAGGAAACTATTGGATATATGATATTTATGCTCAGAAAGGCAGTTCGGCATTTTAAAAGACACAATATCATGATAGTACTTATATAGGTAAAGACACAATAATATCTGGAAAGAAGTATCATACCATACATACTACTTATGGGGAATATGTTGGGAGTCCACCCAATATTCCCAAAACTTATTACCTCAGAGATTCTTCAGAATTTCTATTAGCACCTTTGGGGTATAAATGGTTTTCTACTAAAATGGAAGATGTTAAAATACATGAAAAACTTGTATTAGACCAACAAGGTATTAAAATCAATCATTCCATCACTATGAAAAATGCTCCTGACATTGACGTTAATGGTACGTTATTCCCATGTTTGCATGCAGATCATTTATATACGATATCAAGACTTTTATCAAAAGTAAATTCTGAAATTAATTATTATAATTATGGTTCTACTTGGTACGCCAGAGGAGTTGGTCCAGTTAAAAAAGTGCTTATCGGTTATACAAATAATAGTCCAAATTCACCTAGAGAAGAGAAACGATTGGTGAGATATTTTGTGAAGAAATGATGTAAAAATAAAAATAATTTAATATCCATGGGTTACTTTTAGTAAAGCTTGGATTAATGGGTGTAAATCTTTTAAAATTTTTAAATATGAAGAATGTAATTTTGTTTTTTTTTCTCATTTTTGCTTCCAATGATGTTTTATGTCAAAGTAATTTGGACAAATATACGGGCCAGTTTAGTGACAAAGAACTCCGACATTTGTTAAGGCGCACCATGTTTGGGGCGACTTTGGAAGATATGAAATACTTTAAGGGTAAAAGTATGGATGAAGTGCTAGATCAGTTATTGTCTTTCCAACCAGAACCAGATCCTCCAATTTGGCACACTGCAACAAATCCTTTTACAGATGCTCTTAAAGTAGGCGAACCGTGGATCAATACTAGTGCAGCTAGAATGTGGAATGTAAGTGGTTTGAATCTGAATACTTCTTATTGGTGGACAGGTCGAATGTTGAAGCAAGACAAAAATATCCGAGAAAAAATGATACTCTTTTTTGAAAATCATTTACCTTCCAACAATGGTAAAGACGTAGTAGGTTATCAAAAATTTTATTATGAAAGAATTAAATTATTGTCTGAGTACTCCGTTGGAAACTATAAGGAGCTGATCAATAAGATTTGTACCAATGCAGCTATGATGACATATTTAGATCATAAAGCAAACGCAGCATACAAAATCCAAAATAATCAAGAAATTCCTTTAAGGCCAAATGAGAATTTTGCGAGAGAGTTGCAAGAAATATATACAGTTGGTAAAGGTTTAAAAAATAATGAACAACTGTTTTTAGAAAGTGACGTCATTGCAGCTTCAAAAATTCTAACTGGCTGGCACACTTGCAATATTATAAACAAAGACAACGACCATAATATAACTTCTTATATAAATCGATGGTGTAAAGATGGCGCTAATTGGACAGTACAGTTTGCTCCAGCGATGCATTCAAGAGAGAATAAGCAGTTTTCGTCTCATTACAATAATGCGTTGATAAATTACGAACCAGGAGCTAATGGTGGTCAAGAAGAGATCAATCAGTTGATAGATTTATTATTTTCTCGTAAAGAAACTTCAGAAAACCTTGCTAGAAAAATCTATAGGTTTTTCGTTTATTCCTTTATCACAGATGAGACGGAGAGAGATGTGATTCAGCCAATGGCAAAAATGCTTCGTGAAGGTGTAAATGGTGGTAAACCTTACGATCTCAAAGATATTTTGAAGGTCTTACTAAGTAGTGAGCACTTTTATGATAAAGAAAATATTGGTGTCATGATAAAAAATCCAGCTGATTTTATCATAGGAACGTTTAGGACGTTAGGTGCGAAATATCTTGCAGACACGACAAGGCAAAATGGAGGGGATTTAGTAAACTATGGCATTTATGGACATTATCCTAATGCTTACGCTATGATGTCTGGGACAGGAATTAACTTAGCAAATGTCCCAGACGTTGCTGGCTATCCAGCATATTATCAATATCCAGATTACCATCACCATTGGTTAAATGCTCAAACACTAAGGGTAAGAAAAGCTCATATTTCGTTGCAAAAAAGTAGTACGGACTCAATAAATTTTTCAGGAATAATAACAATAGGACAAAAGAACATAATAAACTACAGACCTTGGGATAAGCATATACTTTTTGCATTTGTAGAGCAATTAAATAACCAAGAAGATGTGGAACAATTTGTCCAGCAAAACATAGATCATTTTTTAGTAACCGATCTTTCTGATAAAGAGAAACTTAAATTAAAAAATATATTAAATGACATAGGAAGTCCTAAACTTTGGAAAGATGCTTGGACTGACTATAAAACATCTACAAATGGAGGATATGCTGCAGTTCGTCAAAAATTATATTTTTTTTATGATGCCCTATTTAGTTATGCTGAATTTCAATTAATGTAAAACCTAAAATTAAGTAAAATGAAAAGAAGAAATTTTTTACAAAATATATTGCCTTTGGTAAGTATACCTTTGGTATCTAATAAAATATTTGCGTCAGTTCTTTCCCCAAATAGTATTAGTCCCGATTCTATGGCCTTACTAGCAGGAGATATTGACAGAATACTTATATTAGTGCGCTTAGGCGGAGGCAATGACGGACTTAATACAGTGATACCTTTAGATCAGTATGCATCTTTAGCACACGAAAAGGTTCGAAAGAGTATTGTCATACCTGAAAATAAAATCTTAAAACTAAACAATAATAGTTTACAAGGTTTTCACCCTTCAATGACATCAATGCAAAACTTATATAATGAGGAGAAGCTTTGTATAGTGCAAGGTGTAGCAAATCCTGAAGGTGTTTTTTCCCATTTTCATGGTATAGATCAATGGGAAACAACGTCAACTAACGCTCAGATCCACACTTCTGGTTGGATAGGGCGATATCTTGAAAAAACATATCACAGAGCTCCTTTTGGGTATCCTAACAACTGTATGGAAGATCCTTTTGCAATAGAAGTAAATGAAGCACCTTCAACGGTTATCAGGGGAACAGGTGGTACCCTTGGGCAAGGAATTTCATCAAAATTAGACGGGGACTTAATACAATTATTGGGCAATGAGTCTGACTCAAGTGAAGGTGAAAATATGAAGCGTGAGCTTGCCTTTATACGCCAACTTCAAGGTCACACTATAGATTATGGCAACAAAATTAATAATGCTTGGATTAAAGGCTCAAACAGTTCTGTTACCTATCCAACATCGGTAATTTCAAGTAATGAGCAAAGCCAGCAGCCAACTACTATAGCTACTCAATTAAAAGTGGTTGCGAGACTTATAAAAGGTGGTTTGAAAACTCGCATTTTTGTTGTGTCAATGGGCAATTTTGATAACCGCTTAAACCAAGTAGGACAAACTGGAGGACACATCGGATGGCATTCCTGGCTATTAAAAGATTTGAGTGAAGCCATTGGAGCTTTCCAGAAAGATGCTGAAAATTTAGGGTTTGCTGATCGAGTTATTGGAATGACTTATTCAGAATTTGGTAGAAGGGTAGTTGCAAATGAAGGACTAGGTACGGAGCATGGTTATGCTGCGCCTATGTTTCTTTTCGGAAATGCTATAAAAGGTGGTGTCATAGGAAGCAATTTTGTTGTACCACCAGTTGATCAGATAACAGCATCAACAAATGTTACTGCACAGTATGACTATAAACAAGTCTATAAATCTGTACTGCAAAATTGGTTTGGTGCATGTGATCAGGATGCAAATGACATCATAAAAACCAATGTAAATGCGGTACCAGGGATGTTTAGAAATGGAGTTGCGATCGAGCCTTGTCTCATGGGGCCATTAGTAGATCCTGATTCTGTAGCATGTAAAGGTACGGTATCAGTAGTAGATATCACTGGAGATGACCACAATTTATATGCAAAAATATATCCAAACCCAAGCAATGGTGCTTTTTCGATAATGCCTTTGGTAGGTTTTGATTCCAATTGTCCGATTTTTATCAATATTATGGATGTCAGAGGGCACGTATTAATGTCAGAAGAGACGAGGGTAAATCAAGGTGCAGCGATAGAAATAAATAGGAAATTTCAACCAGGTATGTATATCATTCGTCTACAAAATAAAAAGTATGCTATCAGCCAAAAAATTGTCATTCATGAATAATCTTGTTTCCATCATTATATAATAATAAAGCACTTTTACATAGATAAATTTTATCATAAAAATTACATCTAAGTAATTGATTCAAAAATAATATCTTCCCATAACATTCAAGCCGCTCGACTTAAAAAATCAGCGGCTTTTTTTTTTATTTTATTTGCTGCTATTGGGTTACTTTTTGGGATATCGGGATCAATAGGTATTAAATAAATATTTAAAATTTCAGAGATTATGAATAAGTACCTTTTTGTTTTTTTAGTTTTTATAAGTATAAGTGTTTTCGGTATAGATCGATACTTTAATATTGCGTTGTCTAAAAATAAACCACTTTTAGAAACTCAATCCGCATCCACTGTTGCAGATATTGAATTGCGCAATCCAAATATAAAGTGCGTCAATGGTAACTTAATATTTGAGTTTGTTATAATCAATAATTTGAAATTTAATTTAGATTCAATAATTCTTGAAGTTAATAGTCCGTCAAGTATTACTATAGCTACAAATCACATTGTCTTTAATCCTTTTTTGAGTCCTTCTAGTCCATCAGGAATTGTTTCAATACCTTTAATTGGCAATCTTAATACTGGTCAAAACTTTTGTTATATTTTTAAATATGAAACTGGTGGACCAAATATAATTGAAGGATGTGTAACTGCGCCTCCTTGTGGACCTTGTGCATCCTTCAAACAAAGTTTGACATGCGTAGATGGCTTTCAACTTTATGATCTTTCCATTACTAACAATCTTCTTGATACCATCAAAAAGATTGTCATCACACCTGACAATCCTAATGTTAATATTGGAGAAGGTGAGCCACCATTTACTCAATCAAATCCGATGACTCAGCTGGTAAATATACCTCATGGTGCAACTTCTAATGAAGAGTATATTGTATCAGGAAGTGCAGCAAATTTCCCGGAATTCTTTACATATACTATTACACTCTTTGGATCAAAAGGTGATAGCTGTGTTTTAAGATGTGAACACCCGAATCTAACAGTTGAGTCGGCGTTAAAAGCGATTCAGTTTCAGCAATGTACGCAATCTTGTGATTTGACCATGTTTAATGTTGTGCAAGGTAAAGAAGGATGCTGTTTTGATATCACATTAAATAATAAGCTTAAAGATATCAATATAGACAAGTTTACTTTTGTATTTCCGTCATCATTTATACCTGGACAAAGTCCAAATGTTATTCCCATAGCGGATAATTCTTGGGTGATTACTCCAGTAAATAACGGAATATATGAAGTTACAAAAAAGCCTAACAATAATATTCCTCCGGGAAGTACAGGTCCTTTATTTTCAGTGTGTAATTTTCAAGGAAATACTAATGATCTTAACGTAAATATATCTTGGAATCTAATCACAAAGGATGGAAATCCACCTAGTATATTAAAAGAATGTGGTACTGTTTTAAACATTCCAGTCGCATGCTCTTGCTTCCAAGATTGTTGCAGTAAAGCAACAGCATCCATAACTCAATCTGGGTGTATAGATTCTACTTTGATATCTGCAGAACCTTGTACTTTAGAGTTTGATCCAGTATGTGGCTGTGATGGAAATAATTATAATAATCCCTGTGCAGCTCAAAGAGCTGGAGTGACTTCTTGGGTCAAAGGTGCTTGTAACAGTGCGCAAGTTTTTCCAAACGAATGCTGTCATGACTTAAGTTTAGAAATTCCTGATGGTGTTACAAGTGTTTGTCTTGATATTACAACTCCAGGTCTTGTTTTTGATAAAGTTCTCTTAAGAGACTTGGGTTTCATTTTAGATACATCAATATTGGGCAACATGGTATGTATTAGGGACACCATTCCTGGTAGACCTAGCCCAATTACTCCTGGCTCTTACCAGGGAATTTTGAAATATTGTCTGAGTAATCTCAATAACTCATCTCAAAATCCCCAAGTTATTGAAGTCAAATTTTTCAAACCAGGACCTACAGACGGGTTTGAAATTCTGTGCCGTGATACGATAATATCTTCTTGTCCGCCACCTGTTAATGGAACTGGTTGTGTATCCATTAAGCCATTAGTAAAATGTGTAGCGGCAAATACGTATGAAATGAATTTTTCCGTTTGTAATAATTCACAATTTTCAGCTAGTTTACTAAATCTTACAAGTAATAATCCAGATATTTTATTCAGATCATGTACTGATGTAAATGGAATACCTAGCTCAAATTTTTTGATTCAACCTAAATTAAACGGACTTAATCCAGGGGAATGTGTAAATGATTTATGTGTCACCATAATATCTAATACGCCAATTAATGTAGATACTGATTTTTGTTTCAATACTGTTTTGTTTAATAGGGGAGCTTCTTGTACCGAAGCAAGACCTAAATGTGTTAATTTACAGCCATGTGATCCTTGTAAAGATTTCTCTGCTTTTTCCCAAAGCATCAGGAGAATAAACACAGATACATGTTGCTTTTCTGCGCATTTAGATTTAAATAACACAACATACAATTTTGGTAAAAACATTTTAGTCAAATTTGATAACCCAGTTTCTGAAGTAATTTTTGACAATAATTGGAATGTAACTCCTTTAGGAATAATACCTGGGACTCTTTTTGAACTAGCATACAATGGTTCTATACCTTCAGGAATCTCTGATCTATTTTCGATATGCATTCCTAAGAATACTTCTAATAAAGTCTTCATAAGTCATCCGGAATTTAATTGTGTCGATAGCTTAGAGTTTTCCTGTACCACTGGGAGTTCATGTTGTGTAGATAAAACAAAGTTTGATAACTTAATGGCACAAGGAATGAATATTACAGTAAATGGTTGTGAAGTTACTGTAAATATACCGCCATTTGACACCTGTCATTATATAGACTATGGTGGTCCGATCTGGGGAGATGGAAGTATTGTGACTTCACTGATCATTCCGGCGTTGAATGCTGGACCGTTTACGCATACATATACACAGGCAGGCATATATACTATATGTATGACAGTATTTGAGAGTAATGATATTAATGATGGTGGATGCTGGAGTGCTGAAATATGCAAGCAAGTAGTTGTAGCATCATGTCCACCTAATCCGAGTTTATGTTGTGTTGATAAATCAAAATTCGATAAATTAGTTTCAGCAGGTTTAGATATTACAGTAAATGGTTGTTCAGTAACTGTGAATTTACCACCATTTGATACCTGTCATTATATAGACAATGGAGGTCCCATTTGGGGAGATGGAAGTTTTAATACTTCACTGATCATTCCGGCGTTGAATGCTGGGCCGTTTGTTCATACTTACACAACACCTGGTGTTTACAATATATGCCTTGAAGTTTTGGAGAGCAATGATGGTGGTAATACTCCATGTTGGACTAACCAGATATGCAAAATGGTAAAAGTCGATAATTGCTGTACAGGTGATGCCTGTACTTTAACAGACCTTACATTGTCATCAAGTGGTGGATCCAACTGTTGTTTTACTGGCACCATGACCAATAATTATTGTGACAATATCTATACAGGATTCCATGTCCAAGTCACGGCTCCTGCTACGTTATCACAGATTCAGGCATTGAGTGGATATACCATTTATACTATAGATGCACACAATGCTTACTTATATCCTGCTACGGCATATGTACCGAAAGGAAGTACACAGATATTTACGATGTGTCCAGAAAACTTCAGTAACATTGTAGATATTCAGATTTCGTTCATTATACCAGGATTTACTGGCCCAGTGGACCAATGTACCAAAACATTCCAACGTACATGTTCGCCACCGCCACCGCCAAATAAATGTCTTACCTTAGTCAAAGACTCTATAGATTGTATCAAGAAAAAATATTGTTTTCAAGTCAAAAATAGTACATCGCCGGGCTTCAATATAGTAGCTGTAGAACTTTATATGGTAAGTCCGTCCAATGCATTGACACCAAAGATCATCAATATACCATTGTTGGCACCTGGCGCTACATCGGACTGGATTTGTGTAGATTACAAAAATGTCAATCCAAATGACAACGTATGTTTTAAAATAGTAGGCCACAGAGAAATAATAACAGGCACTGGACCACAATACTGCTGTATTGATACGATAAAGCACTGTTTCAAGGTACCAGATTGCTGTACAGGTGATGCCTGTACTTTAACAGACATCACATTGTCAAGTGGTGGATCCAACTGTTGTTTTACTGGCACCATGACCAATAATTATTGTGACAATATCTATACAGGATTCCATGTCCAAGTCACGGCCCTGCATGATATCACAGATTCAGGCATTGAGTGGATATACCATTTATGCTATAGATGCACACAATGCTTACTTGTATCCTGCTACTGCATATGTACCGAAAGGAAGTGCACAGATATTTACGATGTGTCCAGAAAACTTCAGTAACATTGTAGATATTCAGATTTCGTTCATTATACCAGGATTTACTGGCCCAGTGGACCAATGTACCAAAACATTCCAACGTACATGTTCGCCACCGCCACCACCAAATAAATGTCTTACCTTAGTCAAAGACTCTATAGATTGTATCAAGAAACAATATTGTTTTCAAGTTAAAAATAGTACATCGCCGGGCTTCAATATAGTGGCCGTAGAACTTTATATGGTAAGTCCGTCCAATGCATTGACACCAAAGATCATCAATATACCTTTGCTGACACCTGGCGCTACATCGGACTGGATTTGTGTAGATTACAAAAATGTCAATCCAAATGACAATGTATGTTTTAAAATAGTAGGCCACAGAGAAATAATAGCAGGCACTGGACCACAATACTGCTGTATTGATACGATAAAGCACTGTTTCAAGGTACTGGATTGCTGTACAGGTGATGCCTGTACTTTAACAGACCTTACATTGTCATCAAGTGGCGGCTCCAGCTGTTGTTTTACCGGCACCATGACCAATAATTATTGTGACAATATTTATACAGGATTCCATGTCCAAGTCATAGCTCCTGCTACGATATCACAGATTCAAGCATTGAGTGGATATACCATTTATGCTATAGATGCACACAATGCTTACTTGTATCCTGCTACTGCATATGTACCGAAAGGAAGTGCACAGATATTTACGATGTGTCCAGAAAACTCAGTAACATTGTAGATATTCAGATTTCGTTCATTATCCAGGATTTACTGGCCCAGTGGACCAATGTACCAAAACATTCCAACGTACATGTTCGCCACCGCCACCGCCAAATAAATGTCTTACCTTAGTCAAAGACTCAATAGATTGTATCAAGAAAAAATATTGTTTTCAAGTTAAAAATAGTACATCGCCGGGTTTCAATATCTCCATTATTGAGCTGTGGAATATTTCTCCATCTACGGTAAGTATTACGCCGAATCCTATAAAAATACCACAACTTTCACCGGGTATGACTTCCAATTGGATTTGTGTTGAGTACGATGGTGTCATAGCTGGTGATCAACTAAGTTATTCAATAATTGGCCATCAAGATTATGCTGTTGGAGGTGGTGGGCCAATCCTGTGCTGTGCTGATACCATTACAAATAGTATTAAAATTCCTGATTGTGGAAATGGTAATACCTGTTGTAAAGATTCATTGCAATTTAAAAATTTGCTATCACAAGGCTGGCAAGTAAATGTCAGTGGTTGTGATGTATCTGTATCTGCGCCACAATTTGACACTTGCCATTGGTTTACATCAGGAAATCCAGGATGGGACGATGGTACACCAGTGACCAATGTGATCATTTCAGCTGCATCTGGAGAAGTATTTACACATAAATATACACAGGCAGGTACCTATAATATTTGTATTAACGTATTTGAAAGTACAGATGGAGTCAACGTAGATCCTTGCTGGTCAGGCAAGTTGTGTACTACGGTGGTTATTGATAATCCATGCGATTCTGGTACCTGTTGTAATATAACTCAGAGTTCCTTGGATGGTATGTTACAAGATATAACTTTACTTGCAAGTGATGTAGAATGTGAGCTATGTTTGTCAATAACTTTAGACTCATGCACTTTTGCAAGAATTGACTTTGGAAATAATAAAATTCAAAATTTCGATCCTGGTGTTGATAGCTTGTATTGTTTGAAATTCACATCTGGTTCAGTAGGTGCTGACAGTATTAAAGTCAAAATAATCAGAAAAAATATTGATGGCACTATTTGTAAAGAAGCAAATAAAATATTGAAATACAATAAGAAATGCCCTCTCGTTTCTGCGTGTTGCAATGTCACTAATACTGAGATAGAAATGAAATATAATCAAGTTTTGCAAGATGCAGTGATTATTGATTGTGAGTTATGTTTGCAAATGCCATTGGATACATGTACAATATTTTATATCAACTGGGGAGATAATATTGATACTATCGGAACAGGCGATGGAGCTAAATATTGCCATAAATACAGTAGTACAAGTAAATATATTGTATCTATGGAAATATTGAGATTCAATGATATTGGTGACCCTTGTATTGAAACCACTATTACCAAAGAGTATGATATCAAGGAATGTAAGACGGAATGTGATATGTCGAGTATAGAAATATTCAATGCTATCACACCTAATGGAGATCAAGTAAATGAGTTTCTTAAAATCAATAAAATACCGCAAGTGTGTGGTGAAGCAGATATAGAAATTTATAATAGATGGGGCCAAAAAGTATGGTCAGAAAAGGCTTATAAGAATACTTGGAATGGTGAAAGTAACCAGTCAAAACCACTGCCAGATGGGACCTATTACTTAATTGTGTCTTTTCCAGATACCAATGATAAGGATAAGGAAATCAAAACATTTATTGATTTAAGGAGAGATAATTAAAAAAAATTAATTCATACCATTAAAAATAATTTATCATGAAACATAATATAAAATCTAAGTTTTCATTAATATTTGTAATTGCAATTTTAGTGATCAACGCATCATATGGTCAGCAGGAGATACTGCTGACCAAATACACCTACAATAGTTTATTTTTCAATCCTGCATATGCTGGATCACATGGAGCAAGTATAGGAACTGCCAATATTCAATACAGAAATCAATGGATAGGGTTTGAAGGAGCGCCCACAACGCTAATGGCTGGTGGTGAAATCAATCTAATGAAAGACAAAGTAGGTCTAGGAGTCACCATTTATAATGAAAACATCGGAGTAGAAAGCAGAAATGAAATTGCAACAAATTATGCATACAGAATCAAACTCAATAAGGGATACCTGTGCGGAGGTTTGCGTCTAGGTTTAAGCTTTTTTAGTAATGATTTTTCACGAGCAAACTCAGAAGTCCCTGAAAGTAATTTTAATAGCTATAGCGTGATAAGTGGAGGCGCGGGCCTTTACTACCATACGGATGGCCTTTACATAGGAGCAGCAGTACCCACTCTTTTTGTAGCGAGCAAATCGAAAGATATTGGAGACCGTGTCCCTCATATATACTTTCACACTGGATTGATGCTGGGAGATGAATACTCAAAAGTAAAATTTGAACCTAGCCTTTTATTAAATTTTCAAAAGGCAGTAAAGCCTCAATTTACTTTCGGGATGAATGCCTGGTTTAGCCCTGATTTTGCTATTGGTGCTCACTGGCGATCTGAAGATGCTGTAGCCATAAGTAGCGAAATTCATTTCCTAGAAAAATTTAGATTTGGTATAGCTTATGACTTTACTTTGTCACCCATCAGAAATCATTCTTCAGGAAGTATAGAAGCAATGTTTGGATATAAATTCACAACTAATAAAAATAACCCACGCATAAAAAGTTTAAGATATGGAGGCCATTTTTAATAAAATCATAGCATGGACAAAAGTTGCATTTGTCTTTTTAGCATTTTCTGTTCCAGCAATAAGTCAAAATGAACTTCAGCTAGGCGACGAAGCTTTTCGATTATTCAAATATGATGAAGCGATTCAGATGTATGAAAAACATTTATTAAAGAAAGATGATCATACCGTGAAACAAAAATTAGTGGATGCATTATTATTAACTAGTCAGTATCAGAAAGCTGAAGTCAATCTAGAAAACCTGCTTTTGTCAAAAAGTGATGGACCTACCATGCTAAAATATGCTAATGTCCTGATATTAAATGATAAAAAAGTTAAAGCTTCTTCTGTTTTGCAGGAGTATATTCGATCATTTCCGTCATCTGATGAATACAAACGACTTTTTCAGATCATCCAAATCAAAAAAGATGAAGAAGACAAGCAATACAAAACAGTATTATCTAAAAGCTCTTTCTCATCTGATGTATCTGATTTTAGTCCTACTTTTTATGGTGAGCAGATTATATTTACATCACAAAAAGGTGGTAAAGTAGATCCATGGACAGGAAAATCTTTTTCAAATTTGTATATAACGGATGAAAATAAAAGTAATCCCGTATTGCTTGATGGTAATCTCAATGGAAAATTTCATAATGGAGCTTGTACATTTATTGATAATGAAACCATGATTTTTACTCGTAATAATAGTAAGAAAGGTACCAATCAAGATTATAATCTTATTCTTGGATTAGCATCTAAATCTAACAATAAGTGGAATTTTAAAGAAGAATTTCCTTTCAACAATAAAGATTTTTCTAATGGTTATCCTGCCTATATTGCAGAGCAGAAATTATTGGTTTTCTCATCTGATAGACCTGGTGGTTTTGGCGGTATGGATTTGTATTATTCAAAATATCATGATGGGAAGTGGGAAGATCCTATCAATTTTGGTTCAGATGTCAATACCAAAGGAAATGAAGTGTTTGCGACTTACAACGGGACCCAATTGTATTTTTCATCAGATGGAAGGCCTGGTTACGGAGGTTTAGATATTTTTAAAGCAGATATTAAAGATGGCAGCATTCATTTATCCTCTATTGAAAACATAGGTAGTACATTTAATAGCTCAAGGGATGATTTTGGTTTTATCACTAAGGATGGAAATAATTCAGGGTATTTCTCTTCCAATACTGGTGGAAATGGAGACAAAGACAATATTTGGTATTTTGAAAAAAATAAAATACAGCTGCCTCCTCAAAAGATCATCATTAATGGTAAAGTTATTGACGAATTTACCAAGTTACCTCTTAAAGAAACTACGGTTATTTTAAAAAATACTTTGACTGGTGAAGAACTGTTGTTTGTCACAAAAGATGACGGTAGATTCAATTTTGAAGCAATGACAGAGCAAAATTATACAATATCGGGGATTAAAAATGGCATAGCTACCACATCAGAAAGTATACTAAAGACCTCATCATCTGAGAGTTATTATTACACACTGTTACATAATGATCCAAGATTTTCTTTAGAAGGTTTTGCTTTAAAGACATTGGACAAAATAGGTGTACAAGGCGTTTCAGTAATTTGTTTTAATAAAACTAAAAATATCGATGAAACTGTAGTCACTGACGAAAAAGGTTTTTTTAAGTTTCAATTGGATCAAAATTCAGAATATGAGATCAGTGGTACTAAAGATGGATACTATACAAGTGTGTCCGAAGCATCTACTAAAGGATTAAATCGTAGTCAAACCTTATATGTCAAGTTGTTCTTAACTATTGAGGAAGTCATCATAGGTGAAACACGTATTTTGGGTAAGGAGACATTTGGATCATTTGATTTTGACCCTGTTTATTATGATCTTGACAAAGACAATATTCGTCCTGACGCAGCTTTAGCACTTGATAAGGTAGTAGCGTTCATGCAAAAAAATCCTAAATTGTCTATAGAATTGGGATCTCATACTGATAGTCGATCATCAGATGAATATAATGAAGCGCTAAGTGAAAGGCGAGCTAAATCTGCCGTAAATTATATTGTTTCTAAAGGTATTGACAACTCTAGAATTACTGCAAAAGGTTATGGTGAAAACAAACTGATTAATAACTGTTCAGATGGTATAAAATGTTCGGAAGATTTACATCAATTAAACAGGAGGACAGAAATAAAGGTGACAGATTATTATTAATGAATCTAATACATTTCCAACCTATCAGCTGGTCAATATATTTTGTAAACATTCGGTACCAATGGTAAGTCTTCACAAATAAAGTTTCTGAAAGTGAAATAAAACCTCACAACGAAGAAAATTAAAAAGCCCTTTCCACAAATAATATCTGTAGAAAGGGCTTTTTATATTTTGGTTGGTTTTCATTTCATTAAAATATATCTGTAATGCTAGAATATAAGTTTAAGGCAAGTTTGGATATTAACAATAGAATTTTCTGCACAAAATTGGGCAGAAAATCTCGATTCCTATAATAAAGACTTCGACCATCGGGTTTGGTATCCGATCGAAAATGAATGAATTCCATGATAAAGCTTAAACGTAGCACCGAAAAGCCTTCATGAGTAGTCACGAAGCCTTATAGGTCACAGTCCTTTGTTTTTAGTATAATTTCAGTAAAAACCTAAAAATCCCCAAACTTTTAATAATTGTGCATTTATACACACATTGGTAGTTGGTTTTTTATCTTTTGTCTTAAATACCGAGTTATGAAAAATTTTAATTTTAGATTTGCGAGATAAATTGTATATGTATGAAGGACCTTCTTTTATTGGAATGGAAAAAATTTAGTGGCAATACTGTCTTTAGGGCCTTAAGTTTAATATATGTATTGATGGCTCCACTGATAATTTTGGGTGGCAAAGATTCATTCAAAGATATGCCACCACCGATGCCAAGCGCTAAATCATTTTATGAGTTCCCTACCGTATGGGATTACCAAGGGTATGTAGGAAGCTGGTTGGTGATATTTTGTTTGGGATTTTTGGTCATCCACATGATAACTTCTGAAGTTGGAAATAAAACCATGCGGCAGAATATCATCATAGGAATGACAAGGAAAGATTTTTTTGTAAGCAAAATATACTCTGTATTGATTATGGCTATCATTGCTACATTTATTTATGCAGTGTCTTCATTGGTGATAGGGATGATCCATACGGATGGTTTTGATTTTGAACTAATTATGGATAATAATTTATCAATTTTAAGATACTTTTTATTGTGTATTGGCTATATGAGTTTTGCATTGATGTTAGCTTTTTTAATAAGAAAAGGAACATTGACACTACTTTTTTATTTTCTTTATGTCATGATGCTAGAGCCAATCTTTATGTTGATTCATGTCTATTATTTTAAAAATTCCAGCAGAAACTATTGGCCGATGAATAGTATAGAAGACTTGATGCCTTTCCCATTATTCAAATTACCAGATTATTTTGTCAACCATGAGTGGAATTTTAGTATCCTGCTGCCTTATTCTCACGCTATTGGTATGTCTATCTTGTATAGTTCTATTTTTATAAGTGTAGCATACTACAGCTTTTTGAAAAGAGATATATAGCCTAGTATCTTATTTCATTGTTTTTTATTGACAAGTGCACGTATTTTGATGTACTGATATTCAAACCTTTGCACTTTGATTTTACGTTGTCCTATGCGGACAGAAATGATTTTTTTTTGCCGAATCCACTCTAAAAAGCAAATTTGGAATGCTATATTCTGTACCATTATACTGCAATTATATAAAAGTGTATTTGATCTTCTTTTAATTAGGGCTTGCCGACTATGGTACAACCAATTGATAATTAATAAATTATGTCTATAATAAAGAAATTAAATGCAAACATTTTAATTGATTTTGTCCAAAAGTCATGTACCTTGAATTGGCTTTGCGCATTAGGCAGTTACTTTTGCATTGCCCAAAAGTAACCAAAAAGTCTAGTTCAAAAAAGGTAACTGAATGGTGCAGCTTTGCTGCATTTGAGTGATACGAAATCACTCAAAATGAAGGAACTGATTTAAACTTAAATCAGCTTGGTGTAATGTCGTTCATTTTCGACCTGCCATCCCTTACGGGTTCCTTCGCTTCTCGCATTGTCATGGCCCACCCATCCGTTTCACGGTTCACTCCGTCAAAGGCTTGCCGCCTTTGGTGCTTTGCACTACACTGCGTTCACCTTTCAGGTTCGCTCAGTCATGCTTTTTCTATTGCCATAAGTATTTCATATTTAATCCTTTGTGCTTTCTATGGCAATAGACGCACTTTCCTGCCCACCCGCTAGCGGTTCACTTCGTCAAAGGCTTGCGGCCTTTGGTGCTTTGCACTTCACTTCGTTCTTATTCACTATTGCTTGTTTTTTGAACGATAATCTCCGTTAAACTAACAACCAATAATAACAGCTGACTTTTTCAACAGCCCCTAATTATTGATCTTTCTTTTTTGCGATTTACTTCTTTAATTGGGATGTTTTTTCTTTAATATAGCTATCCTTTGTTCTAAAAATTTGTCATCGCTGACATTATTATTCACTCCTTATGTTTCCGTAATTAATTAATTAAGTTGGCCATACTTAATCTTTAAAAGGAGTTTTTAATAGATTTCCACTTCTTTGATTAGTTCAAGACCAAGCGCCACATTTAGATTTTCGATGATTTTCACTTTTGCCATAGACAGTTCTTTCTTTAATGGTGCAGATGTCAAGTAAATCTTAAGCAGACCATCTCTAAAGTATATTTTATTAGTATAGTTTGAAATGATTGGCCCCATCTCTTGTTTCCATACTTCATCTATGTGTGATGTATAATACCCTTTTGCTACCTTAGCATTGGATGCCATGAAGTCATTCAGTACTTCTTTTATATTTTTATCGTTGTGGCGACCCATTTTTTTAATTTTGATTGTCTAATGAATAAACAGAAACTGTTCCATCTACAACAGAAAATACCTTGTACTCAGTTCCAATCTCTTCCAATATTTCACTAATTCTATCTTGATTGGTATCGGTGATGAATATCTGACCAAATCCGTTTTTAATCAGCATAGTAAGCATTTGTCTAACACGCAAATGGTCCAATTTATCAAAAATATCGTCAAGAAGTAAAATTGGTTGCTGTCCAGAGTTTTGTTTCAACAAGCGGTATTGCGTAAGCTTAAGTGCTAATACAAATGATTTTAATTGTCCCTGCGAAGCAAAATTTCTCAATGGTTCGCCATTCATAGTGAATATCAAGTCATCTTTATGAATTCCTTGTGTGGTACGAGCCAATATCCTATCTTTATCCATATTTTTCTGCATTAGATATTCAAGTGAATCATTGGCTAATTGAGATTGATATAGGATGTTACATTGCTCCTTATTGCCTGATATTTCCTCGTAGGTGTCTCTAAAAATAGCAATCATCTGTTCTATGGCAGCTTTTCTTTGATTATATATCCTTAAAGCAGGACCGAACATACCTGTGGTTACCGATTCAAGCAATAAAGCATCAAATCTTTTCTGATCTGCAAAAGTCTTAAGCAATGTATTCCTTCTCTTCAACAATCCATTGTACAATAACAAATCATCAAGATAAAACTTATCTGTTTGGACGATCGTATTATTCAAAAAATTCCTTCTCTCTTCACTTCCTTCCAGCATCATTTGTATATCATCTGGGGCAATGATCACACACAAAAATCTACCGACATGATCGCTGATTTTCTCCACTTTTTTACCTGATATTTCTATCTCTTTTCTATGGCCAAATTTGGATTTGACAACCACTATTTCTTTATCATTCTGCTTATAAAAATGACCTTCTACTCTAAAAAAGTCCTTATTCTGCATCATCACCATTTTATCTGTGCCAGAAAAGTAACTTTTGCCCAAACATAAATAATAAAGTGCATCCAGTACATTGGTCTTACCCATACCATTCATACCAGTCAGTGCATTGACTTGTGGATGGAATATCAACGTGGCAGCATCGTAATTCCTAAATTGTGTAAGTTTTAGCGTTTCAATGATCAATGGTTCAAAATCAAATTGATAAGCCGCAAAGATAATAAAGATATCATCCTTAAGCCAACAATAGAATTTAAAAAGAACTATTCTCTAAAATGGTACATTGCTACTCCAAAAATATTAAATAAATCATAAAAAAGTCTTTCTAATTTTTAACTCCTTGATTTCATCATAACTTTACTTACTTTTGCATCACAAATCATTCATCATAAGTATTGAAGAAGATAGATAAACTTATTTCCACCAGTTTCATAGGTCCAGCCATCTTGTCCTATTTTATAGCGACATTTGTATTGGTTATGCAATTTTTATGGAAGTATATAGACGAAATTCTGGGTAAAGGATTATCTATATTTGAGTTATTGGAGTTAATATTTTATTATGCAGTTACCTTGATACCAATGGCTGTACCGATTACTGTGTTGATATCTTCGGTGATGGTTTTTGGAGATATGGCAGAGAAATATGAGCTATCGAGTATGAAATCTGCGGGTATATCTTTGCTCAGAATAATGTGGCCAAGTATGGTGATCGCGTTTGGTATCGGAATATTTTCTATCCTTTCGGCAAATTTTTTAAAGCCTGCATCCCTTCTTCAGTTCAATAAACGATTTATTGCCATCAAAAAACAAAAGTCCGCTTTGGCTATAGAACAAGGTATCTTCAATGATGCATTTAATGAAACCATCATACGGGTCAACGAAATAGAAAAAAATAAAAGAGACATCCACGATGTACTTATATATGACCACACAGCCAACGACAAAAGTCTAATCCGTATAATGTCTGCCAAAAGTGGCCAAATGTACACTGCACAAGAAGGTAAGTACTTTGTCATGGAATTGGACACTGGAATAAGTTATCAAGAAGGAGAAAAAAAATCAAAATTGGGTTCTGATAAAACTGAGAGACCCTTCACTCGCATGTACTTTGATAAATGGTCCAAAACCTTTGACATGAGTATTTTTGATGGAGAAGAAGGTTTGCTCAATTTCAACAGAGACCGAGAGCAGATGATGAATTCTTTTCAGCTTAAAGCTGCCATCGACTCTTTTAAGATGAATATCGACAATAATAATGAAAAACTCCATAACAAAATGGCCATTCTCTTTTCGGAAGAAAAAGAAGTCAATGACACATTAGCCAATGAGCCCAAGCAATATGCATTAAGATACAATACATCAACAAACAATAATATTGACACTTTCGCTTACAATATACAAGAAAGTGCAAAACGAGACTCTTTAAAAACTTCGTCTCACATCCAGAAAGATAGAGATATCAAAAGTGTCAAAAAGAAATCACTTAAAAAAGTCTTAATTCAAAAACCGATTCCGCAAACCATAATTGAAACTCCCATTGCGAGATTAAATAAGCCTAGATTGGTAGAGCAAAAAGATGCTATACATCTAGATTCTATCAAATATTTTGCACAAACAATAGACTCTATAGACTTCAGGGATGTCATCATCCGTGCTCAATCAGACTTGTCAAGAGACAGAGATGAATTACTCACGCTATCTAACACAAATGAAGATTACAATAAACAAAAACAAAAATACACCTTAAGACTCAATCAGCAATATAGTTGGGCAGTAGTTTGTATCCTTTTTCTATTTATTGGTGCCCCACTAGGCAGCATCATACGTAAAGGTGGATATGGATATCCATTACTAGTTGCAATACTTTTTTACATGATCTTTATAATCAGCACCATATATGGAGAAAAATTGGTCAGGTCAGATGCAACCACTGGTTTGCAAGCAGCTTGGATACCATGTATCATTTTGACACCATGGGCTGTCGTATTTACCATAATGGCCATCCGAGACATTAGTTTTAATCCAGGAGTAATACTCGATGTTTTCTATAAATTTATAAAGAAACATAAACAATTACCTGATACAACACCTTTAGATTCTAAATAAATGGTTAATGATTATACTAATTAAATCAATTTAGATAATTTAAAGATTAGATTTTTCTACCTTTACAGCTCAAACACATTTTAGGATATGTTAAATTTAATTTTATTCGGTCCTCCTGGTTCAGGCAAAGGAACACAAGCCGAAAAACTAATAGAAAAATATGGAATACTCCATATTAGTACAGGTGACCTTTTTAGATACGAAATGGGTAATAACACACCTTTAGGCCTGAAAGCCAAAGAATACATGGCAAAAGGAGAACTGGTACCAGATGAAGTAACCATTGGCATGCTCAAAAACAAAGTAGATGCCAATCCTGATGCTAGTGGAATAATATTTGATGGTTTCCCACGTACCATTGCACAAGCTGAAGCATTGGATGCCTTCCTTAATGAAAAAGGCACCGAGGTAACTGCTTTGGTAGCACTAGATGTTCCAGAAGAAGAACTTGTAAGCAGATTGCTCAATAGGGGCAAATCATCTGGCCGAGCTGATGACAACGATGAGTCAATCATTAGAAACAGAATCTCAATTTATAAAGCTGAAACAGCTCAGGTTTTTGATTTTTATGCTCAAACAAATAAATCAAAACTCATCGAAGGAGTAGGTAGTATTGACGAAATCTTCGCTAGATTGGTGGATGCCATTGATGAAGCTTGTTGTTGAAAATATTTTTATAGTTTTTATTAATAAGGATTCATTAAACATAAATAAGCGTGGCTGAACAGAATTTTGTTGATTATGTAAAGATCTGTTGTAGGTCCGGCGCTGGAGGAGCGGGTTCATCACACTTTTTCAGAGATAAGATGAACAGTATGGGCGGACCAGATGGAGGCAATGGTGGCCGAGGTGGTCATATCATACTAAAAGGCAACTCTAATGTTTGGACACTACTAGCATTAAAGTATAAAAAACATGTCATCGCAACGCCGGGTGTCAATGGCTCTGGCAATAATAGTACAGGCGCTAATGGTGACGATGTCATCTTAGAAGTACCTCTTGGTACCGTAGCACGTGACTTCGAGACAGGAGAAATAGACTTTGAGATCACACAAGATGGCGAAACACGCATCATCGCCAAAGGTGGGAGAGGCGGACAAGGTAATGCGCAATACAAATCTGCTACCAAACAAACACCTGAGTATGCCCAACCTGGTGAGAGTGGCTCGGAAGTATGGAAAATATTAGAATTAAAAGTTCTTGCAGATGTTGGCTTAGTAGGTTTTCCTAATGCAGGCAAATCTAGTCTATTAGCTTCTATCACTGCAGCCAAACCAGAAATAGCCAATTATCCATTTACTACTTTAGTACCCAATCTTGGTATTGTAAATTATAGAGATTCTCGCTCCTTCGTGATGGCAGACATACCAGGTATCATTGAGCATGCTCATGAAGGTAAAGGCTTAGGTCTGCGATTCCTGAGACATATCGAAAGAAATGCCGTACTATTATTTATGGTCCCTATCGACTCCAATGATATTAGCAAAGACTACTACATCTTACTCAATGAACTTAATATGTACAATCCAGATCTCGTGGATAAGCCCAGAATGCTTGCCATTACAAAATGCGATTTGGTAGAAGACGAATGGCTGGATATCATTAGACCAGAAATAAAAATAGATGCGCCTTTCTATTTTATATCTTCAGTAGCCCAAAAAGGACTTAATGAACTCAAAGATGCCCTTTGGATGATGATGAATCCCACTGCTTAAAAGTGTCTTATTTTTATTGGAAAATGAAGTCTAAACAGAAATCCCATCTTTTTGACTAGTCTGTTTTAGAGTAATTTATATCTAAGAGACTACATTTTTTTGATAAAACAGTAGGGCAAATTGGCACAAAATCGTCTTTATAACTAACAACAGATAGTTATGATCTATTCCAAATCTAAAATTAAATAAATTATGAAAAATGTATATTTTCTTTTTTTAATGGCGTTACTATGCACAGATTTTGCTTTTAGTCAAACTCTCCCACCAAAACAAGCATACCCTTTTAATGTAAAACAGATACACTCAGGGCATAGTCTTACAGATCCATTATTCTACCCACATTGGCCAGGTCAATATGTCAATCTTATGACACAAGTTAGAGGCCAATGGGCAGGAAATGAAATAGGGAAATCTACTATCCCTGGATCGCCTATGCGATGGAGATGGAACAATTCATCTGGTTATCCTGATGCAAAAAATGATATCAAAGAGTTCGAATTGCTATGTGTTACCGAAGTGGCCAACTTGTGTTATGAAGGAGGGAGTAATGCTAGTTGGTATCAAGATTGCATCAAAGAACAAAGAGAATACCTCACTTTATTCACTAACAATGCTTGGGTTAATGGAAATCAAGGTAAAGGTGCCCCTACCCTTCTGTGGACAACTTGGGTCAGTATCAATGATGCTGATGGTCCATTCAGACAAATGCTTAATAACTTAGGTGCCGAGTGGGAACGAATGCAAGATCATGCCAATCTGAATAGACCAAATGGAGCACCACCTGTTTATATCATACCTGGCCACAAAATGATGGCACGTTTATATGATGATGTTCAAGCTGGAATAGTGCCAGACATAACACATTTTAATCAATTTTTTTCTGATAATATACATGTCAATGAACTTGGAGCCTACGCTATTGCATTGATTCACTATGCTTGTATTTACAATATCAACCCATTAGGTCTGCCGCATAAATTAATTGATAATCCACCAGCGGGAACACCACTTCCTACTCCTGCATTAGCTCAATATTTGCAAAAATTAGTCTGGGAAATAGTGACAAATTATGAACGTACTGGTGTAAAAGAAAACACATCTAATTTGGAAGAATATGATCCCTCAAATGAAATTAGTTTATCCCCCAACCCAACTGTAGATAAAATCAGCTTAAGTCACAAAAACCTAAATTACGTTTTTGGCAATATAAAGATTTTTAACAATATGGGTGCAGTTGTCTATGAGGGGTCAGAAACCAATATTGATTTAAGTCACTTTATTGCTGGTATCTATGTACTCAAAGCAGACAAATATGTCAAAAGATTTGTAAAACACTAAATTACTATTAAAAGCTTATAATACATCTATCATGGCTCGATCGTTAATAATATTTACACTTTTTTTAATATTTACAAATGTTAAAAGCCAAAACCTACCTCCAAAGCAAGCTTATCCACTAACCATAAAACAAATACATAGTGGACATAGCCTAACGGATCCCCTATTTGGTCAGCCTTGGCCTGGTCAGTTTGTTGAGCTTATTACAAACCTACGCGGAACTTGGGCTGGTGATGATATTGGCAAATCAACAATTCCTGGGTCTCCTATGAGTTATCGCTGGAATAATTCTTCTGGGTATCCAGATGCAAAAATTAATATTAATGAATTTGAATTATTATCAATTACTGAAGTTGCCAATATGTGTTATCCTGGAGGTAATTCGGCTAGTTGGTACCAAGATTGTATACAAGATCAGCGTGACATATTTTCTACATGGGTCAACCATGCCTGGAATAATGGCAACAATGGTGCCGGTGCTTCGACCTTGCTTTGGACTAATTGGATAAATATTGACGGTTCTGATGGCCCTTTTAGATTAAAATTAGATACTTTAGGCATTGAATGGGAAGTTAGACAAGATATTGCAAATGCCAATAAACCGACAGGAGCAACCAATGTCTATATCATCCCAGGACATAAAATGATGGCTAGATTGTACGATGATGTTATAGCGGGGATAGTTCCAGGAATTAGCAATTTTAATCAATTTTTTAGTGACAACATACATACCAATTCGTTAGGAGACTATGCAATCGCTATGATCCATTACGCCTGTATATACAATGTCAGTCCTGTTGGATTACCTAATGATTTATTACCTAACCCATTGCCAGGTCAACAAATACCAAGCCCAGCTCTAGCAACTTACCTCCAAAACATGATTTGGGAGGTAGTGACTTCGTATCCTCGTACTGGTATTTATACATCACCAGTAATGGCTGTTATTGATACAGATGTCACTTCTGGTATAACTCCATTGAGTGTTTCTTTTGACGGAAGTCAATCAATCAATAATGGAAGCGGATCATTGACTTATGATTGGAATTTTGGTGATGGGTCGGCTACTTTATCAGGTGTACAGGTCAATCACACTTATTATAGTCAAGGCAATTTCACAGCTACACTTACTGTTACGGATAGTAATAATAATAGCCATTCGGCAACATCTATAATTAATGTTCAACCAGCAAGTAATGGTAATAATTGCGATTATTTACTTTATGAACCTTTTGATTATATACAAAATATTCCGCTACATCAACTTGACACAGGTATAGGTTTTGGAGATGTTTGGCAGGTGCAAGACAATAGTGTAAACTTACCTGGCTATCAAACTAAAAGTCTAAATCTATCCTATCAGGATCTGCAAAATACTGGTGTACATGCCTCTGGAGGATGGCAGTATAGAGTATCAGGAAGAGCACTTAATTTAGACAACAATGGTCCATTCGGGGCTTATGTTGGAACAAGTGGTAATTCTATAGGTTCAGAGACAACAGGACAAGATCTATGGTTTAGTATGCTTATGCGCAAAGATGTCAATGATAGTGATGATGTAGTTGTAGAATTGCACAATCAAAACATAGTTACATATCCACATGCACCAAACAATGATAGAATTCAGGTTGGATATTTTGGACCATCATCAGATGTAGGAGGTCAAAAAAGATGGTCGCTTGGTATCAATAATGTGGTCTATCCGACGTCTATTCCGCTTGTTGTTGGAGTTGAAGCTTTCATTGTTTTGCAAATGCAATTCAACCCTACAAATACAGTCATCAACATTTACGTAAATCCTAGTAATCTTGGAAATGATGGAACCAATACACCTACTTTCAGCCATACTAGTCCAGCTCCTTTGCTTTTCAAAAGTATTTCATATTATGGCGGTAGTAATTACGATAAAAGCGCTATAGATGAAATTAGAATGGCCACTACTTATGCGTGTGTCGCACCAGACCAAGACATTACTTTCAATAGCCCACCTATTGCCATCATCAATGCTACACCAACTACAGGAATGGCGCCATTAACAGTAGCATTTGATGGCATTGGTTCTTTAAACCCTGCTGGTGGTGTACTTTCCTATTTATGGAATTTTGGTGATGGTACTCCATCTTCTTCCATATCCAATCCAACTCATATATATTCAACTGGCGGCGGACAGTCAACTGCAACACTTACTGTAACTGACATCAATAATAATTCACATTCTACATCAGTAGTCATTACTTTATTAGATGAAAATGGCAGATTTCCATGCTTGTCGTCTATCACTGCTGTAAGCCTAGCAGCCTGTAATGGCACAGGTGGTCATCTACAAATACATACAGAAGCCAATACCACACGTACCCTAACGTTCAATGGTATTCCGATCATACCATCATCAGGAAATAACTATACAAACTTAATGACTGGTCAGTATCAGTTGAGTGTATCAGGCGCCAATGGGTGTAGTGACCAATACACCTTACATGTCCCAATAGACAGCAGCAGGTGCATCGGATGGCAACCTGCTCCTTGCGCTATGGAAATTGGCACTAATTTACCTGGATTTGCAGATTGGGAGCCACATAGAGCTATGCGCAATTTTATGAAAAATACGCGTGGAGAAGCAATTCCTTATACTGCTGCTTGCAATTGTTGGTCATTTGACGAATCGACAAATAGTAATATTTTTTCTCAAATGACATTTGATATAGATGGATATCCTACATCTTTGCCACAATCAACCTCACATGGTAATATCTTGCTTAGGTATTTCGTATCGTCAGAAGGACGAAATATGCCTTCTGGACAAACGTATGTTTTGTTATATGATGGAAATGGCACCATTGATCTAAGTGGAAGCTTATCTAATATAAATCAGATTTCAGGGCGTATCCAATTTACACTTGGTGGAGACGGAACCTTCTGGTTTCAGCTTACCCAGTCCACATTGGGCAACCATATTAGGAATATCAGAGTAGTGAGATTGGCAGATGAGTTTGTTGATCTTAATATCCAACCTTTTTATCAAGGATTTGTCGATAAGATTGCACCTTTTTCGGTCATCAGATACATGGATTGGCAACATACCAACAACAATCCTATGGTTCAATGGGGCGATAGACCACTCTTGGGTAGATTTACTTATGGTGACGCTCGTGGCGTACCTTACGAGCTCATCATCCAACTCGCCAATCAAACCAAAAAAGATATATGGATATGTGTCCCTCATGCAGCTGATAATGATTTTATCGTGCAAATGGCCACGCTTTTTAAAAACCAATTGGATCCTGACATCACCATTTATATCGAATATAGCAATGAAGTTTGGAATTGGATATTTTCACAAGCCAACTACAATAACGATAATAGACCTTTCAATCTTAATTACGGTAGAGCTATGGCACTAAAAGCTAAAAATACTTTTGATATTTGGCACTCCATTTTTGTTGGTGAAGAATGTCGTGTAAAAAGAGTCTTGGGTATTCAAGCTGGCTTTAATTACCTAAATGAGCAAATATTGGCACATTTAAACCAAGATGATTGGGATTTTGGATCACCCACACATTACTTTGGACTTGACCATGATAATAATGGAATACCTCGCTTAGACTTGTTGGGTGCTACGGCAACAGTCAATGACGTAATGCAAAATGCCCAAAACAATTTCAATAGCTTCAAAAATTTGGTCAAACAGGATTATAGAAACATACAGGTTTTTGGAAAAGAAGTCATCACTTATGAAGGTGGCCAACATTTTGTGGGGAATGTTTTCGGAAGTCCTTACCCTTATCAACAAGCTATGTGGGACGCACAGAATAGTACACTCATGTACGAAATGTATGATATGATGCATGATTCTATTCGTAAATGGGGATGCAAATTAGCTTCCAATTTTAGTCTTGCAGGACCACAAGAAAGTGTTTATGGTTCTTGGGGAGTAATGGAGGATATAGATATTCAACCGCCATATTCAACCACTGCACCAAAATATCAAGCGCTCTTAGATAATTTGCCTCCTTCTGATTGTAATAATACGCTTACATGGCAAGGTCAAGTTAATAACTTATGGTCGGAAAGATGCAACTGGAACAAAAGCAGATTACCCAATGAAAATACAATAGTCATCGTCCCTAATAATATACCACATTTCCCTGAGGTGGATATGAATGATGAAATAAAAATGATCAAAATGGCGACCAATGCCATAATTACCGTTTTGACTGGATTTCAGTTGATTATTAATGGTGAATAGCTTTAGAAATATCCTAAAAACCATTATTAAAAAGTGTATCGAATTAATATTTTTATACATCTTAAAAGCCAATCTTGTTTTTAATACATGTTGATTATTGCTATTTGTTAGATTAATTTATTACCTTCAACATTAAACATTGCCTAGAATTTTTGTTTAATACAATGTATCGAAAGAGATTCTCTTTCAATTTGTTTTAATACTTAAAAGTCAAAAATGAAGTTTGAGATAAAGGACACATTTAATAAAGAATTGGACGCTGACCCAATTAATGAAAACTATATTAGACAAGTACATAATGCCTGCTTCTCTTATGTAAACCCTACACCATGCTCTAACCCTACACTTATTCATTACTCTACAGATATAATGGATGCCATTGGATTGAATGTCGAAGATGTTCAAACAGATGAATTTTTACAAATATTTGCAGGTAATAAAATATATCCATCTACTCGTCCTTATGCTATGTGCTACGGCGGTCATCAGTTTGGTCATTGGGCTGGACAGTTGGGTGACGGAAGGGCTATAAATCTTTTTGAAGTACATCATAAAGGGCAACGTTGGGCTCTCCAGCTCAAAGGAGCAGGCTTGACTCCTTATTCAAGAAATGCTGATGGATATGCTGTACTCCGATCATCTATTCGTGAATACCTTTGCTCTGAAGCAATGTTTCATCTTGGAGTGCCAACTACGAGAGCGCTTTCATTAGTACTGAGTGGCGATGAAGTATTGCGAGATATAATGTACAATGGCAATTCAGCTTATGAAGCGGGAGCAATAGTCTGTCGAGTAGCTCCAAGTTTCATTCGTTTTGGCAATTTCCAGATTTTAACATCCCGAAAGGAATTCGCATTACTCACCTCCTTGACTGACTACACAATTCACCATTTTTATAACCACTTGGGTACACCATCTAAGGAAGTTTATATTGCTTTCATAAGAGAAGTCGCAAATAGAACTATCGAAATGGTTATTGATTGGGAACGAGTAGGTTTTGTACATGGCGTCATGAATACGGATAATATGTCAATACTAGGTCTTACCATAGATTATGGCCCTTACGGTTGGCTTGAAGATTACAATCCCAACTGGACTCCCAATACCACTGACGCTCGGGATGCAAGGTATCGATTTGGCAATCAAGCAAATATCGCTATCTGGAATGTATATCAGTTGGCCAATGCTTTATATCCTATAATCGAAAAAGCTGAACCATTGGAGACTATAATAAATGGATTGAAAGAGAATTATGAAAAAAAACATTATAGTATGATGCTACAAAAACTAGGCTTATTGGAAGATGGCACTTTTGATAAAAACGCCTTACTAGATTTTGAACATTTACTGTACAAAAGCCAAATGGATATGACCATCTTTTTTAGAAGTCTCAGTTGTTTTGATGGTATTGATGTAGATTTGCATTTAGATTTACTTCCATCATTCAGCTATGCTCTTGACTTTACAAAATTTAAAAATGATTGGGCAACCTGGTTACAATCTTACGGCCAAATCATTCAGAAACAAAATAATAGCTGTAGAAAAAGTCAAATGAATGCTGTCAATCCTAAGTATGTATTGCGCAATTATATGGCACAGATAGCTATAGATGCTGCCGACAAAAGGGATTTTAGTGTTATTGATGAATTATATAATCTATTGAAAAAACCTTATGATGAACAACCCGAAATGGAAAAATGGTTTGCTAAACGACCAGAATGGGCCAATCAAAAAATCGGTTGTGCTATGTTGAGTTGTAGCTCATAAGTGAAGAATGCTTCCAAAAATAATCGTACTAAACACAATAGATAAAAAAGTTGCAATAACATCAATATAGCTTTAAAGCATTAAAAAAGCCTTCACTTTTAATTAAAAAAATGGAGGCTCTTTGTTTTTGGAATGAGATGCATTGTATAAAACAAATATGATGCCATCTTTGTGTTAACTTGCCTTTGATGCCAAAGTTTGATGATGCAAAAGGTAATAAATATGAAAAGAATTTTGGCAAAAATTCTAAATATTCTTGTAATGACATTTTATTTTAAAAAATTAACATAAACCTAATATAGATATTTATACAAATCCAAAAGAATATTTTTTCCTTTACACTCTAAAATGAAATTGTGTGGAATTATTTCTGATTAGTGGTGTTATTGTGTTGGTTGCTTTGGCAATTATTGATCTTGTAGTCGGAGTAGGTAATGATGCAGTCAATTTTTTAAATTCGGCTATAGGTTCCAAAGTAGCTAATTTTCGTACTATCATGTGGGTTGCCACAGCTGGTATTTTTATTGGTGCTATGTCATCAGCGGGAATGATGGAAATAGCCAGAGAAGGTATTTTTAATCCAGAATATTTTAGTCTAGAAAATGTGATGGTCATTTTTTTGGCTGTAATGCTTACGGATATATTACTACTTGATGCTTTTAATACGCTTGGGCTTCCCACATCTACAACAGTTTCAATCATATTTGAACTATTAGGCGCTTCTATCATCGTATCAGCTTCTATGGTTATGTCAGACAATTTACCACTCAATTATCTCTTTAATATCAACAATCCTGATAATGGAATCATAGGTCTTATCAATTGGAATAAAACAAATACCATAATTTCGAGCATCTTCTTATCTGTTTTGATTGCCTTTTCTTTTGGTGTCTTGGTTATGTGGATATCTAGGATTATTTTTAGTTTCAATTACAGAAAAAGGCTCAAAATTACAGGCGTTATTTGGTCTTCTTTGGCTATGGTGGCACTCACATATTTTTTAGTTTACAAAGGCCTTAAATCAACTTATTCAACTGAAGAGCTTACCAAAACAGAGTTAATCTCTTATATAAAGTCCATTAATCCAAATGCTCCAGATACCATTAATAATGATACACGCCTAATTATCACAGACGTAGAAGGTCAAGAAATGGTCTTTAATCTAGTCGTCAATCAAAGTTCTTCTAGCGAACCTTCTTACGAAGTATTTTTTGGGAGTGCAAAAATTAAACAAATAGTAACCTTTATTAAAGATAATTTATGGTGGTTTTTGTCATTATTTTTAATATTTTGGGTAGTTGTATTTGGAATTTTACACCGCACAGGATACAATCCCCTTAAGATTGTGGTTTTTGCAGGGACTTTTAGTTTGGCAATGGCCTTTGCTGGCAACGATTTGGTAAATTTTATAGGTGTGCCATTAGCGGGTTACCAATCTTATGAACTATTCCAAATGGCAAACATCGCTGCAGGTGGACATCTAAGTGCCGATACATATTTAATGTCTGGCTTGAAATTCCCCATCAAAACACCATATATCTATTTGATGTTGTGTGGAATTATCATGATTTTGACACTTTGGTTTTCAAAAAAATCTAGAAATGTAACAGAAACTGAGGTAAAACTAGGATCCCAAGATGAAACAGATGAGAAATTTTCTTCCAACAAGCTTTCTAGATCGATTGTTAGAGGCAGTTTGTATTTGTCTCAAAAATTAGATAAAATCATACCACTTTCTGTAAGTAATAAAATAAATGCTCAATTCATTCCTATAGTACATGCAGATGATGTGGATGCGCCAGCTTTTGACCTAGTGAGAGCTTCTGTCAATCTAACCTTAGCTAGTATGTTGATTGCACTAGGTACATCCTACAAGTTACCTTTGTCCACAACTTATGTCACTTTTATGGTGGCTATGGGTACGTCGCTGGCAGATAGAGCTTGGGGCAGAGAGTCCGCTACGTATAGGATTGCTGGAGTGATCAATGTGATCGGAGGTTGGCTAGTGACTGCCATTGTGGCTTTTTGTTCAGCTGCTATTATTGCTGTTATTTTACTACAATTGCAATTGGTAGGTTTAATAATAATGATTATAACATTAATAGGATTTATACTATTCACATCATTGTATCATAAAAAATCAGAAAATAAAAAAATAGCAGCACAGCAAGTCATACATTCTATAGATCTTACCACAGATAGAGCCTTGCAGAAATCAGGTAAAAAAATAGCTGAAAGTATCACTATTATTAGCAATGCTTATAGTAAGACTATCACTGGATTGCTTGAAGAAAATCAACAAAATATCAATGACGCACAATTGGCCAATGAACAGCTTTTGACTTTTTACTCTGATATCAAAAACAATCTTTTTAAAGCAATAAAAAAATCCAAACTTAATGAAAAACAAACCGCTCAATTGTACATCTTGAGCAATGATCTAATGCAAGATATTCTTCAATCTTTAGGATTCATCATTACTGCCGCAGATAATCATGTCAAAAATGCACATAAACCATTGACAGAAGGGCAAGCAGAGATCATCAAAAAAATAGAAATAGCAGTCGTCTCTTATCTAAATACTATTGCCAATGCCCTAGAAAAACATGATTATGATTATCTTACAGATGTAAAATCAAACAAGCGGTCCATATTTGATACTATAGAAAATACACTCTCTCAGCAAGTAGATGGTATTTCAAAAAAGGAATATGGTTTTAAAAACACTGATTTAGTGCTCAATCTTTTGTTAGAAACCAAAGATTTAGTGGCCATATCAGTTAGATTTGCAAAATTACTTCAAAGGCTGACACAAGGTGAAAGTCCATTAGGAAATAGGTGATTTTTGTCATCTATTTTTAGATGTTAGTCAGCCCTGCAAAACGCTTCATTAGTATATATTTGTTGTTAAATAATAAAAAATGACATCGGTTAGCCCTATTTTGCGTATAAAACAAGCATTAAAAGTGATCGAAGCTTCTATGAATAATGAGGTCACTAAAAGGTGTACAATGTTGAATTCAGTGCATCCTACGCAAATATTTGCTGCAAAAAATCTCGTTCATTACTTGACTTTACGCAATCAAGATATAAGAGATTTACAAAACGAATTGCATGGACTAGGGTTATCGTCTTTGGCTAGCGCAGAGAGCCATATCAGAAGTCAATTGCAAGCTATTAATAATAGAATAGGAAAAAAATATAAACCCGAAGACATTGAAAAATGTACCTTTGAATGGTGTCAGACGAATCACATTGAAAAAGCTAAAAGACTATTTGGCCAAAAGGAAAATGAGTATGTACCAGCTATAATGGTAACATTTGATACATCCTTTGCAAATAATTATGCGCTAATCAAGAGTCTATTGTTGAACGGAATGAATGTTGCTCGCATTAATTGTGCCCATGATGACGAAGCGGTATGGTCGGCCATGATTAGTAAACTAAAAAAAGCATGTTTTCAGACAGGAAAATCCTGCAAAATTTATATGGATCTTGCTGGTCCTAAAATTAGAACTGATATCATAAACAAAGGAATAGACAAAGGCCGGGTCAAAGTTAAAGAAGGTCAATTGATTTGGCTTGCTTATGACGCTGATGGTTTTGATAAAAAAGAAATAGTAATTAGTCCTACAGAGGCTGATATTATCTCAAGCTTAAAAAAAGGTGATAGAGTTTATATAGATGATGGAATGATACGTGGTGTCATAGAAAAAGTAAAAAAAGATAGAGCCACAGTAAGAATAACACGAATCTCATCGGAAAAGAAGCTTATTAAAAATGAAAAAGGAATCAATTTTCCAGATTCCGAATTAAATATTTCACCTTTAACCACTTACGACATTGCTTGTTTACCCTTTATTTGCGAAAATGCAGATTTAGTAGGTTATTCCTTCGTCAGATTGCCTGCTGACGTATCATTGCTCAGAAATTTGATAGCAGAAACCAATGAAAAACATCCTGATATTATTATCAAAATCGAGACACCTGAATCTGTTAGACATTTGCCAGAAATTCTATTAGAAGGTATGAAACAAGAAATATTTGGTATCATGATAGCTCGTGGTGACCTTGCTGTTGAAATTGGTTTTGAGCGGATGGGCGAGATACAAGAAGAAATACTTTGGATTTGTGAGGCAGCCCACGTACCTGTAATATGGGCTACTCAAGTACTTGAAAATCTAAATAAATCAGGCCTTGCCACTCGATCCGAAATAACAGACGCAGGCCATGCTGCCCAAGCTGAGTGTATCATGATTAACAAAGGTAGTCATACGATAGAAGTCATGGAGACATTAAGAGACATCTTAAGTCGAGCATCTGAACATAGAAGTAAAAAAAGATTTACTTTCCGATCACTCAATATAGCAAAGATTTTTTTGGAAAAACTTTGAATTTTATTTTCATTAAGGCAAACCTATCATTTCTATACAGAAAAATAACTGATCAACACCAAAAAAAAAATCTCTTTGGTGCATTATCTCTCTCTTTGTTAGCAAGAAGAAAGATCAACACGAAGTAAGTGTACATTTTGGTTAACTATAAAGTTTCCGCTACCCTTCTTTCAATATATTCCTACTGATCACCAATTTCTGAATCTCTGATGTACCTTCGCCTATCGTGCACAGTTTAGAATCTCTAAAGAATTTCTCTACTGGGAAATCTTTGGTATAACCATATCCGCCGAATATTTGGATGGCATCTGTTGCTATTTGTACGCATATTTCTGATGCATAATATTTGGCCATTGCGGAAATGGTCGTGACTGGTTGATGGTTATTTTTTAGGTGTGCTGACTTTCTGATGAGTAACTCAGCTGCTTGGATTTTGGTCGCCATATCAGCTAATTTGAAAGAAATAGCTTGGAAATTGGCTATAGGCTGACCGAATTGTTCTCTTTCTTTTGCATATTTTACAGATGCTTCGTAGGCTCCTTTTGCAATACCAAGTGACAATGCAGCGATGCTGATACGACCACCATCTAGGATTTTCATAGATTGGATAAAACCTTCACCTTCATTACCTAGTATTTGTGATTTATGTACACGACAATTATCAAAAATCATTTCGGCAGTTTCGGATGCACGCATACCGAGTTTGTTTTCCTTTTTACCACCTGTAAATCCTGGTGTTCCTCTTTCCACCACAAATGCGGTAATACCACGACTGTCCAATAAATCACCTGTTCTAGCGAGTACTACTGCGACATCGCCTGATTTACCATGTGTAATCCAGTTTTTTGAGCCGTTGATGACCCAATGATCTCCATCTTGAACAGCGACACATTTCATACGCATCGCATCAGAACCAGTATTGGCTTCTGTCAATCCCCAAGCACCTATCCATTCAGCGGAAGCTAACTTAGGAAGATATTTTTGTTTTTGTTCTTCGTTACCGAAAGCTAAGATATGACCTGTGCAAAGGCTATTGTGTGCGGCAAGGCTTAAGCCCACAGAACCACAAACTTTTGCTATTTCTACTATTACACTTACATACTCTTGATATCCAAGACCTGAACCACCATATTCTTCAGGAACCAATACGCCCATAAAGCCTAATTGTCCTAGAGCACGCATAGTTTTTACTGGAAAAAACTGTGCTTCGTCCCATTCCATTACATTTGGCAAAATGTGTTGTTGCGCAAATGTTTTGGCAGATTCTTCTATCATTTGTAAGTTGTCAATAGTATCTGTATGCATATTTATTTTAACTTTGTTGCTTCAATAACGAGACATAAAGGTAAATGTTTTGGTAGAGATACCCAAATTTTAAGAAAAATTAAGCGTTACCCTTATTCATTACAAAATGAAAATATTCACAGCTTTCAACAAATACTTAGGAATCTTTTTGATTTCAATGATCTACAACATAAGTATATACGCACAAGAAACCCAAAAAATTGATTGGCAGAAGGATTTGGACTATCTAAAAAATGAGTTGCCAATTTTACATAGTAATTTATTTTTTCAATACCCACAAGCATCTTACGAAAGTGATATCGAAAGCCTTAAAAAACAAATAGGCGCCATTAGCGATGAAACTATGTTTATAAAAATTCAGCAATTATTGTCTAAATTGGGTGACTCGCATACTTCATCGAATTTTTTATATAAACTGCCTAGAATGTATTTGCCTATCGTACTTGAGACTTTTGATGAAGGTATTTTTATCGTCGGTACTGTAGATATTGACGAAAATATGATGGGTAATAAACTGATAAGTATCAATGGCCATCCAATAGAAACTATAGTCGATAGTATAAAAACACTTTATGTAGCAGAGAATGACTCTTGGCACAAAAGAAATGTTACAAACTATTTGATCAATTATGATATTCTCAAGTATTTTGGTTTTGTTGATAAAGAAAAAGTAAAACTTCAACTGGAAAACTATTATGGAATTCCTGATGAAAAAACAGTGAAAGCCGTACATGAGGAAGATATCGATAGAGATGATGTAGAATATATCAAATTTAGTGGTAGGAAAAACAAAAGACCAAGAACAAAAGCAATCTTCGGACACAAATATCTACCGAAAGATAGTCTATATTTTGTGATCTATAATAAATGTACAGGCAGAGAAGTTGAACAAATGAATGCTATCCAAGATTCTTTAAATATTGATATGAATGAGTATTGTACTACTCAGCCCAAAACAGTCAAAAAATCAAAATAAAAAACTGAAGTTCAACCATTACCATAATTCCGTCATTTCAGAGACTCAGTTTTTCAAGTCATTAAAAACCAACCAGTAAAAAAATTAGTATTTGACTTTAGTCGAAATGGTGGCGGCATGACTAACCAAGGTTCAGCAATGATAACAAAACTAGCCCAAATGATCGATACCACCAAAACTAAGGTGTATGTCATCGTAGGAAGAAGGACATTTTCGGCAGCGATTATTCACACTATGGAGCTAAAAAGATTGCTCAATGCTACCGTAATTGGAGAGCCGACAGGTGGAAAACCAAGTTTCTATGGTGGAGTTGATACGAGATATTTACCAAGCTCGTGTTTGCGTATTGGTTTTTCGAGAGGTCACCGAAAAACAACCTTGGATGAAGTTACAGCAAATGCGAACACGATTGTACCTGATGTGATATTCCCAGTCACACTTCAGAATTATACATCCGGGACAGATGCTATTTATGATTGGATATTGAGGCAGTAGTTGTTATTTACGCTACTAATATTTTCACAAATTCAAGACCTTTAATAGATACTCTTCGAATTATTCTATTCTTAGATGAACTAATCTCTAAACAACTTGACATCTGCATAGAATGTGCCAAAAGGAATGAGAGATGCTATAAATGCAAGAAACATTTTCCATAAATTCCATTTTTGTTTCCGTCCTACATATAATAATAGCCCGACATACAGTATAAAAAGCGCACCATGCGCCATACCTACTATATAATTTGGCAATGGCATATCGTATTTATATTTGAGCACCATGGTAATCCCAAGCAATAAGTAAGAACAACCCTCGGCAAATGCTATAATACGTAACTTTCCCAATGAAGTGGTAAGAAGTGATGAAATCATATTAAGTATTTATTGACCGATGATCGAATTAACCATTGCTTTTACCTCGGCTTCATTAAAAGGTTTGGAATTGCCTGCTTCAAAAGTAATTTCTTTGTCGCCCATTATTTTTACAATGGAAAAATCAAAACTCCTTTCAGAAAGTGCATTTTTCTTTTCAAATAAAAAGCCTGAATCATATTCTTCCACTATTTTTGAAAACTCAGGATGTGTTATGACTTGCTCCTTTTTAAGCTGTTTGAGCTTGGTCATATCCAAAGTATAGGCAGTACTCATAAAAATCTGCACATCATAACCAGATCGATTTTTCACATTGACATCAGCCAGATTTCCAGACCCAACTTTTTGTACTGATACATCAGCAGGTGCTTGTATCGTATAAGGTATGCCATACTTCATCAGATCAGTACCAGACTTTACTTTTTCTTGTTTACAACTCATCACAGATAATGCTACCATTAATCCGAAAATAAAAATATATTTATGCTTTGACATGTATGTATTTATAAATTTCAAGGACAAAAGTATCAAAAAAGCTTAGATATAGGTGAATAAGCTAAGGTTTTACATAAAATATTATTTATTTAAGTCAAAAATATAAAGGATATTTAACATTACTCCACTCCAAAATTAACGTAAAAAATAACCAAAATACTGAATTACAGCAAATTAATCAAAAATAATAAACATATTATAATAATAAATATATTACAAGTGCATAAATTTGTATTTTATATCACATCATTCTCCCACTATCTTTGTATTATCAAAGGATAGTAAAAGCTTTTTAGCGTTTTAAAAATATAGTTTTGAATTGAGTTTTGAGTTAATATAGAGTTTAGTCAAGCGGAGTGAGATCCCGGTTGGCGCGTGAGTTTTGGATATGTTTATGGGATTATAATTTGTAAATGGTCGCTGGGGGGCGACCATTTTTTATTTAAGCTATTTTGTAACTGATTAACGCAATTTTTACAATCAATTTTTCTATGCTTAGTTTTTCCAAAAAATAAATGATTAATAAGACCTAGTAAGAAAGAGATATCTAAATACTATATCAAATATTCAGAATCAACCTTAGTCTTAATCTTAGCCTTAATCTTAACCTTAAAATCCTAAGCCATTCCTGCGGTAGGGAAATTCATAGGTGGCATCATTCCTGCTTCAGGATCTTCAATATTGCCAAATTGTGCTTCATATCTTTTTACATTATCTTGTAGTGCTTTCATCAAGCGCTTAGCATGCTGAGGTGTAAGGATGATTCTTGATTTTACTTTGGCTTTGGGTACATTAGGTACTAATCTGACGAAATCTACAATAAACTCTGAATGCGAGTGTGAAATGATGGCTAAGTTACTATATATACCTTCAGCGACTTCTTCTGATAGTTCTATGTTGATTTGATTCTGGTTATTTTCTGACATGATATTATTTTTTGAATTTAAAAGGGCAAAGTTAGGTTTTTTGTGAAAGAATATAGCAAAACCACAAAGTTTTCATTCCAATATATCATTCTTCACGGAGCTATTTTAGTATCTTTGCGCTTTATTTATATTAAAAACACTAAATTATAACACAATATGGCATTTAGCAAGATTAAAGTAGCCAATCCTGTAGTAGAGCTGGATGGAGACGAAATGACAAGGATTATCTGGAAATTTATCAAAGACAAACTCATCCTTCCTTACTTGGATATTGATATTAAATATTACGATTTGGGTATGGAATATAGAGATGAGACTGATGATCAAGTAACCATAGACGCAGCCAATGCCATCAAACAATATGGAGTAGGTATCAAATGTGCTACGATCACACCAGATGAGCAAAGAGTAGAAGAGTTCAAGCTCAAACAAATGTGGAAATCTCCTAATGGTACCATTCGAAATATCCTAGATGGAACCGTATTCAGAGAGCCTATTGTAATGAGCAATGTCCCAAGATTAGTTCCTAACTGGACTTCACCTATTATCATCGGTCGTCATGCTTTTGGAGATCAGTATAGAGCTACTGATACCGTGATCAAAGGTAAAGGAAAGTTGACGATGACATTTACAGATGAAGAAGGCAAGGAGACAAGTTGGTCCGTATATGACTTCAAAGGAGATGGTGTAGCGATGTGTATGTACAATACAGATGACTCTATTAAAGGTTTTGCACACTCATGCTTCAATATGGCACTATCTAAAGGATGGCCGCTATATCTTTCTACCAAAAATACCATCTTGAAGAAATATGATGGTAGATTTAAAGACATATTCCAAGAAATATTTGAAGCAGACTACAAAGCACAATTTGACGCAGCAGGTATTGTGTACGAACATAGACTCATCGATGATATGGTGGCAAGTGCACTGAAGTGGAATGGTAACTTCGTATGGGCTTGTAAAAATTATGACGGTGATGTACAGTCAGATACTGTAGCTCAAGGTTTTGGTTCTTTGGGATTGATGACTTCTGTACTAGTAACACCTGATGGCAGTACGATGGAGGCAGAAGCAGCACATGGTACGGTAACACGTCACTACAGAGAGCACCAAGCAGGCAGACCTACATCTACCAATCCTATAGCTTCTATTTATGCTTGGACACGTGGATTGGCTTTCAGAGGCAAATTGGATGGCAATCAAGAGTTGATCAGATTTGGTGAAGCACTAGAAGAAGTCTGTGTAGAAACCGTAGAAAGTGGCAAAATGACCAAAGACCTAGCTGTCATCATTCATGGCAATAAAGTCACCCACGGTGAGCATTATCTATATACAGAAGAGTTTTTGGAAGCGTTAAACAAAGGTTTGAAAGCCAAACTTGGATACGAATAAACATTGTTAATAAGGTCAGCTAAATGATAGCTAGAAATCATAAATCATGGAAGTAAAGATACCATTTAGCTGGCCAAATTTCAAATTTAATGCCGAATGGACACTATTTCTTGATAGAGATGGTGTGATTAATGAAAGGTTGCCTGGTGAATATGTCACCTCATGGGAATCGTTCAAATTTATGCCTGGTGTCTTGGATGCATTGAGTGTATTTGCTGTTAATTTTCGTAGAATATTCATCGTAACCAATCAAGCAGGTATAGAAAAAGGATTATATTCACATGAAGATCTCAGCCAGATACACGAACAAATGATGGAGTTTATTCAATATCATGGCGGCAGGATTGACGAGATATATTATTGTCCTTTCAAAGGAGATTTGGATCCGCTCTGCAGAAAACCAAATCCTGGTATGGCATTGGAAGCAAAAAAGGATTTTCCAGATATCGATTTTTCACGTAGTATAATGATAGGTGATTCTGATAGTGATATTGCATTTGGTAATAACTTAGGTATGAAAACCATTTTGGTCGGCAACAAAGCAGATAATAGTTTTGCTTACCTAAATTCGATACCTGATTATCGTTTGGATTCTTTGGTTGACTTTGCAACATATTTAAGCAATTTATAGATATTTATTAATACTTCATAATCTTCCATCATGAAAACAAAATTGAGTTCCAGCGCCATTTGGGAGGATATCATAGGATATTCTAGGGCTGTAAAAGTCGGAAATGTTATCGAAATAGCAGGTACAGCCGCTGTTAGGAATGGAGACGTTGTGCACACAGGTGATCCATACAATCAAACCAAGTACATCATCCAAATCATAGAGCACGTGCTTAAACAGTTGGATGCAACCTTGGAAGATGTAGTACGTACACGCATATACTTAAAACATGTTGCTGACTGGGAAGAAGTAGGAAGAGCTCATGGTGAATATTTTAATAAAATCAAACCTGCTAGTACAATGGTAGCAGTGTCGTCCATGATCAACCCAGAAATGCTGGTAGAGATCGAAGTGACAGCGATCATCACATAATCATCTGTATGTACAAAATCAAAGAAATTTATTATACCATACAAGGTGAAGGTTTTCATACAGGCAGACCAGCGATTTTTTGCCGATTTGCAGGATGTAATCTATGGTCAGGTAGAGAAGAAGATCGCGATAAAGCAATATGCAAATTTTGTGATACTGATTTTTGGGGCACAGATGGTGTGAATGGCGGTAAATACACTGCAAGCAATTTATCACAAAAACTTTTATCTCTCTGGCCAGAAACATCAGAAAAACCTTTTTTAGTCTGTACTGGCGGAGAGCCAGGATTACAAATGGATGCCGTATTGATAGATGCTCTACATCATCACCACTTTGAAATTGCCATTGAAACCAATGGTACAGTTACCTTACCTGAAGGCATTGACTGGTTATGCGTCAGCCCCAAAGCCAACACTGACATCAACATCACTAAAGGCAATGAGTTGAAGCTGGTATATCCACAAAACGAAAATAAACCTGAAGACTTCCTTCATTTGGACTTTGAGCACTTTTATTTACAGCCATTAGATGATGCCCAACAGGTACAAAACACCAAGGCTTGCATCGAATACTGCATGAAGCACCCTAAGTGGAAACTAAGCGTGCAGACACATAAAGTATTGGGGATAGATTGATCGCTATGCGCAGCAAATTTAATGCAGCTGATTTCTATGTTACGTTCTAATTTTTGTTAGTATCATATTTACACATCCTTATGAAAACAAATAAATTACAAATAATCCAAATATTCTATGCTGCAACTTTTATCATTTGCTTGATCCAATGTAATCATCCTTCTAATGTTATTCATGATAAAACTATGAAAACATCAGTATCTTCAAACAATATATTTAAAGCTGAAATAAAAACTGATAAAACAAAAAGTTCTTATTTTTTAATAATCAAAACAATGGACAAAGACACAACTATGATTTTTGATTCATTAATTTGCGTTAAAGGATACCATGAACCCAAATTTAATTTGAATTGGAAAGATTCGCAAAGTTTACTTGAAATAAGTGTAGATAATGACTTTGGTGAAGATATACAATACTTTACTTTTGATACGAAGCATAAAAAAATGAAAAAACAAACCAATAAGTGAAACTGTTAGTTTTACAGCAAATGCATAATGTAATAAGATTACAAAAAACAAATAAATATTTAGGTAACAAAAAAACCTTTGATAAACTTTAATTAATTAAGCGCAATCAATCGCTTAACCATAATTCTTACTTCGACTTATACCCATCATGAAATCCTTCTCCACGCATGATTTTGTCAATACATTTTTCAATCCTACTTATTCTAGTCATAGGCTGTTTTGGTTGTGAAAAATGAATAACATAACCTCTTTGTTTGCCTGCCGGCAATGCATAAAATGCTGCTTTTAGTTGAGGGAATTCTTCAAATTTTTCAAACAATTCGTCAGGAATAGGTTCTAAATCTTTTTTAAATTCCACTTTTGCGCCACTCTCTTCAATAGAGACCGCTTCATTCACATATTCTTTAATAATCTCAATAAGTCGCAAAATTTGATCTAAAGATGTAAATCTAATGATTCGGGCAGATTGTACACTTTGCCCTTGTTTCTCCAATATTTTATAAGAATCTTGGAGCAATACACCTTTAAAAAAACCAAATGTGACACAATCTTTAAGTGCGCTGATAATCACAATATTTTTTCCACAATGGGTATATACTGGTACTCCCCATTTGATCTCTTCACTGAGTCCTGTTTCCAACATGATTTGCCTTATGTATTGTAATTCCATTTGCCATGACCGTACCTTACATTTGTCTGAAGCGAAATACGCACATCTTCCGCAGCCATCTGCTATAAAAAGATCAACATTTGGGTTAATATTCATTGTGGTCAATTTTTGAATATGTAAAATTTAATGCAAAGATAAAAAATGCTAGATGTATTAATATATAGTATGAATGTAAAAGCAAAATCTAAATAATCGATTGATAGAAAATTCTTAACTAGATTTTAACCAAAACTTCAGCGTAATTATTAATTCCTTAACCAAAAGCCATTAAATATTCTCGTCTTAAAAAGTGTAGATTTACAAAGGATGTAATCACATTTATTTTCAAATTTTAAAATAGTTAACCATGAACAGTTTAAGAAAAATCCAACTTTTAGTAGCATTTATTTTTATTGCATTTTATAGCCAAGCACAAGTATCTTTAGGTGTTAAAATAGGTGTAAATATGGCAGATTCGAGAACCGAAGGCTTAATAGCTAATTTTATACCAGAACAAACTATTTATCCAGGTTTTACGGCAGGGTTAGTAGCCGAAATAGCTATAAAGAATGGATTTTCATTTCGACCAGAATTGAATTATATCCAGAAAGGATTTATCACACAAGCATCTTTATATGATTTTGAAATTTTAGGTATCGACATCCCTGTTGGAGCTACCGCCAAAACAAGATTCAATCATATAGAAATGCCATTATTAATGAAGTATAGTATTGGTTCCGAGATTGCCAAAGCTTATTTTATTGCTGGTCCAAATGTATCATATATTGCCAATGCACACATCAGACCTGTAGCAAACCTATTGATTGATTTTAATTTGCCAAGAGTAAACATCAACTTAGACAATGATATTTACAGAAGATTTGAAATTTCGGGAACTATCGGCGCAGGAGGAGAATTCAAAGCAGGAAACGGTAAAATATTTGCCGATGCACGATATACACTTGGTATTTCTAATATGTTGGATAATCCTATCATTGATATTCAATCAAAAAATCAAGGGTTTAACATTTCAGCAGGATATGCATATACATTCTAAAGAAAATCTTATATTATTTATAAAATCTCACTATGGTGAAAATTGAGAAGTAATAATTTGCTTTGCCTCTGTTAGACTGAAAAAGATATATAAAATGATGACTTAGAGATAATTCAAAAGGGTGAGAAAAGTGCGTATCAAAGCTGAATGCTCTTCTCACCCTAATTCTCCATCCAATATAATAAGCTTTATTCAAAAAATCAAGGAGTTCCTTTTTTCCAAGTATAGTTAATTAGAGTTTGTGATTTTATTGATATATATCAAAAATTTATGTAGTAAGTATAATTTGTAAGCCAAAATATAGGTTAATTCAAAACTCAAAAATGCGTGGTGGCAGTAAATTAAGTTTTAGAAGATGTACAAATTTCGTTTTTGACAACCTATTTTTCAACTTGTCTATACTTATACTTAACAACTCTAGGTCAAAATGTGTTTCTGGTAATCTAATTATACAATATGCTATATTCTCTTTCACAATCTCTTTTGGCATCAAATATTCGGCAGCTTTTGAAGGATTTATTCCGATTTTGATTAATAAACTATAAAGAGAATATTTGTACGGTTTGATAATGTCACTATTTTTTTCAAGTTCAATACTGGATATTTCATCCTCGTGAATTAGTACAAGATAATTTGAAAACCCGTTACGAAAGTATATTCCTAACCCATTTTTATAGAATGCCAAATTACAATTGAATAGATTTTTATTTTGGTCATCTGCAAGCAAATTATCTTTAAATGCGAAACCACCTAAACCTCTTCCAGGGCCACTAATCCATTGATCTTCTATTGATTGGCCACCACAGATCCTTTCCACTTCATTTCTGAGTTTTAATTTTGATGTCTTGGTAAGATCAATTATTTTCAATTTATAAACATGTTTAAACTATTACTATACAAATTTACTGGTTTAAATGTTTTCATTAAAAACTTAAAATTTGCTGCAAAAAAAGTTGCCGACAGAAAAACTCTGCCGGCAACTCACTACTTATATTTCACAAATTTCTTGATTCGTTACTCTATTCTGATCAGTTTTTTCTGCGTCTGCACGCCATCTATTGTTATGACTACATTGTAAACTCCAGCTGGTATATCCTGTAAGTTGGCATTGTATATCATATCCCCTGCTTTCTGTACATCACTTACTTTGATGACTTTTACCAATTTAGATGCTGCATCAAAAACTTCTATGCTCACTTCAGAATCTTGTGACAATACTATCTGTATGTTTGTTTCATTTCTAGCTGGGTTTGGATATAGGTCTATGGAATTCTCTCCATTGTGACTTACTTTTACCAACTTGCTATAATTAAACTTCCCGTCAAAATCGTATTGTTTCACTCGATATACATAGATACCTGATTTCGCTACGTCCATATCTGTAAGATCGTAAGATTTCACTTCACTGGCATTGCCTTTAGCTAGTACTTTGCCAGGTATGGTGTAAAACTCCTTCTCATTACCATATCTGCGTTCTACTTCGTAATGGCTGACATTTGACTCTCGAGCTACACGCCATTCTATCAAGTGTGTATTGTTTACTCTTGTAGCCGTCACATCCAACCATTCTACTGGTAGTGGTGCAAACGATACTCCCATGTCGATATTTTCATACGCTGTTGCTGGTTGCATATCGAAAACACGTGTGGTATTTAGTCCGAAACTATGATCTACGTCACTATCTACATCGTCTGTTGTCGCTCTCGATACTGTAGCATGATATCCTGCTGGTGGTGTAAACTTAAGATAGTAAGCTTGTTTTCCAATCCTTCTAACTTATACACACCATCCATGTCTGTCACCGCTGATCCTGTAACTTGACCATTGGAAACCAAAACTGCTTCTACCATTACACCAGCTATTCTAGCTTCTTGTGCCTCTTGTACTCGTTGCTATTGGCATCCATCCATACTAAGTTACCTGCGGTAGCTTGTGGATAGAAGCCCGCACCTAGGTCACATTTCTCCTGACCTGACAACACGGTAAACTTATCTGTCGTGGTTGGCCCATTGGCATTGGTGATATCACTGTCTATCTCCTCTACACTGCCCACATTCGCTCTAGCTCTCACTAGTCCTAGTGGTGGCATGATTACTTCCACATAGTACTCACCTGGTGCTGCACAGAATTTCCAGTATCCATCATCAGATGGTGAATCCGGTTTGTGTCCTGTAAACGTATGATCAATAATCATCCAAGTACCGAAGTGGTTTCTCCAAAGATTTACTCTAAGACCATTGATACCGTTTTCATTCGTATTCCAGATATCATTTTTATTAATATCGTACCATACTAAGTCTCCGATCGGAATACACTTGTAATATCCTGCATCCCATGTCATATCTCTCTCACCTGGTGCAAGATACGTCGTCGCAGTGGTACGTGGGCCATTCGATTTATCCACATCACTATCGGTTACATCACTGCCTCTATTGAAGAAGGTCAAATCATATCCCGTAGGGTCGATAAATTCCAAATAGTAATCTCTGGATACAAGAAGTCAAACAAGTAGTAACCACTGTTATCTGTATAGGTTGTTCCTACATAACTTCCGTCTCCTTTATAGAGATTTACTTGTACACCTGGTATTCCTGGTTCACCTGCATTTTGCTGACCATTACCGTTAAGGTCATGCCATACAAAATCTCCTATCGCCGCTAGAATAAGTAATCCTGCATCATAAGTGCTATCAAACTCACCACCTGTGATATTGGTGCATGGCCCTAAGCCGTTAAGATCTACATCACTATCCAATTCATCACTATTCCCTTGATTCTGGAATGTAAAGGCACATCCGCGTGGAAGGTTCCTAATATCAAACTGTACTTGATAATCTCCTGGGATCAAGTTATTGAAGAAATAGAATCCTGTCGCATCTGTGGTAGTGGTTTGTAACACATTTCCTCTACAATCTGTCAACGTGGCTATTACGCCACCTACTCCTGGTTCGCCTGGATCTTGGATACCATCTCCATCTAGGTCTTTCCATACTGTATCTCCTAGTCCTCCTACTACGATAACCTTTTCTGGGTCATGATCGTCCTCGTCTTGATTTACAGTTGGTCCGTTACCATTCACTACATTGTCCCATGGGCCATCTGGCTCTACTTCGTTCTCACGTGGTGTATTCGTATTGCCTACACTGTCTGCATCATCATTTCTATTGTTGCCTACATTGTCTTGTGATGATCTGATCTCTGCATAATTCCACCAGTCTTTTACTGCTGGATTGTCATCCAACGCTATTTCTAAGTTTAAGGCTAGCGTGATACTATCGCCCGGCATTAACACGGTCGTTATGGTATAATTCAACAAACCATCTGCTGACGATGTTGGAGCGGTCACAAGCGTCCATCCTGGATTAAGTACTCCCGTAAAGCTAAAGCCACTTCTCATATAGTCATTGATTACTACATTTTGTGCTGGTACGTTTCCTTGGTTGAATACTTTTATCCTAAATGTCGCGGTCTCTCCTATCATATACGGGCCTCTGTCATCCACTGTCTTACGCAAGGCTAGGTCAAATACCTGTATCTGATGTGGATCATGATCGTCCTCATCCTGTGGTGCTCCTGGATTATTCGGATTATTCGGATCGCCATTGATCTCATCATCCTCTGGCGTATTCGGTTGCCCTCCTGGATCATTGTTGTTATTATTATCCGGTGTGCTGTCTATGTCAACAGGTGGATTTGGTGTGTTCGGATCGTTGTCATTGCCTGACTCTATCTCCGCCCAGTTCGTCCACGCTCTGCCTACGTTGGTATAACACGGTACTACCCCTATTGTCCAACATCAACTGAACACTCGCTCCTGCTGATAATACATTTCTGTACGTCGTCCTTACTTCTCTCGTCGCTGCATTATACACCCAACCCGCTGCTATGTTGACTGCTGAAGTCGCAATATACTCCAAACCACATGGTAACGTATCGATGATGACGATATCCTTCGCGTCGATATTTCCTTGGTTAAAGATATCTATGCCAAACATCACTGTCTGTCCATAACTGAAACTTGGTAATGCGGTCAATTGTACTTTCCTTAATGCTAAGTCGAAGATTTTTGGTCCCGCTGGATCACTATCATCCTCGTCATCGTCTCCTGGACTATTCGGATCGTTTGGACTTTCATCCACTACGTCGTCATTCGGATCTCCCGGGTTGACTGGATTGTCGTTTCCTGGATTTTCATCTGGTGTACTATCCGCATCATCATTGTCTCGCGGAGTTCCATCCTCATCATCCATCCCTGTGATCTCTGCTCCATTGGTATATACTCGCGCGCCTCCGTTGGTTTGTACTAACTTAAGTCTAAGTCTTACTGTTGTACTTGCCTCTGGGGCTAATGGGCCAGGTATAATTGTAAATACTGATGGATATGCTCCTTGCCAGCTTGCATTGATCGCTGGATCATAAGTAAAGCCTTCTGGTATATAATCAATCACCTCGATATCTGTCATTGTCACGTTACCTTGATTGAATACTTCAATATCAAAGTCTATGACCTGACCATATCTATAAGGACCTGCTGTTACCATTCGTTTTCTTAACGCTAGGTCAACTATCTCGATTCTCTCTGGGTCATGATCGTCCTCATCATCGCCCGGTGGTAGATTTGGATCCTCATTCACTACATCGTCGTTTGGTCCATCTGGTTCGCCTCCATCATCATTGTCTGGATCTGTATCTGGATCACTATCAATGTCGGTCGGTGGTTCACTTGGATCATCGCTGTCTCCTCCTGTGATCTCCCCTATGTTTGTCCATGCTTCGGTACTTCCTACTATGCATGGTTGCACTTGTAGATAGATGTCTATCGTTCTGCTCGCTCCTGGTATCAATGAACCTGGTAACGTTACTGTGGCATTGCCGGTAGTGGCATTGTAGGTCCAGCCTAAGGCATTGTTGCTTGCCGATACATATCTCATGCCACATGGTATATAGTCTGTTATATCTATGCCACTAGCTTGGATACTTCCCTGATTGAACACTTCGTAAGTAAACTTAACTATATCGCCATATCTGAATGGTCCTGTTGCTACTGTTGTCTTCCTTTGTGCTAGGTCATATACCTCGATTCCTGCTGGATCATGATCATCTTCCTCTCCTCCTTCGTCGATACTTGTCGTATCATAATCTGCATCATCTCCTTGGCTCTACATCCCGCTCATCTGGTCCGTCACTGCCTGGGGTACTATCTACATCTTCTCTTGGTGTGCCTGTCTCATCTTCCATACTCGTGATTTCGGAATAATTGATCCAGTCTTTCTCTCCACCTGTGGTCTGTATGACTGTAAGTCTTAAAGGTACACAAATAGTATCGCACACTGCAATCGGTCCTGATACATTGGCTGTAAGATTAGTACCTGATACGGTCCATACTCCTGCAGCATTGTTTGCTGCAACATATTGGAATCCTGCCGGTAAATAATCTATCAAGCGTACATCTGTCATTACTTGATTCCCTTGATTGACTACACATACATCAAAGTCTAGCACTTGGCCATATCTATATGGGCCTGCCGTCTTCAATTTTTGTATAATGCCATATCAAATACTCTAATCACTGTTGGGTCATGATCATCTTCATCTGTTGCTGCTACATTGCTCTTGAATGCCGCTCTTACAACTCCTAATTTATCAACTCCAACTCCTGTAACTACATTGTCACTCGCTGTATTGACTGCTCCACCTGCATCATTGTTTCTGATTGCATCTGGTCGGCTATCTATATCTACTGTTGCTAATGGATCTGTACTATTGTCATCACTTATCTCTGCATATACCAACCAGCCATCTTCTGCTTTGGTAGGTACTGCCGTAAGATTTAATGTATATTGTAACGTCTGTCCTGGTTGGATTAATGCTGTTGAAACATACGTTACTGTTCCATTTCCATTATTCACCCATCCTGGATTGTTTGTAGTACTGAATGTGTAGCCCGCAGGTACATACACTGTTACATTAAATCCATCACTTGGTATATTACCTTGATTGGTTACTGTGATCGTTTGTCTAACATTATCACCATAATCTTCCAAGATATCTGTATCATTGACCATAAATAATGCTAAGTCGAATACTTTCGGTCCTGCTGGGTCGTGATCATCTTCTTCACCACCTTCGTCAGTACTTGTGGTATTATCATCTGATGGGCCTCCTGGATATACTTCTCTCTCATCCGGTCCATCACTGCCTGGTGTACTATCGACATCATCTCTCGGTGTACCAGTATTATCCTCCATGTTGGTGATCTCACTGTAATTGATCCAGTGATTTCTTCCTCCTGTGGTTTGGTTGAAGTTTAGGAATAGACTAACACATACTGTATCACATAAGCCTACTGGCCCTGCTATGGTTCTGACTAGATTACTTCCTGATACGGTCCATCCTGCATTACCAGCGGCAGCAAAAGTATAACCTGTAGGTAAATAATCTGTTATCTGTACATTTTGCATCACTGCATTTCCTTGGTTAACTACACAAACTTTAAATTCGTGTACATCTCCGTATTGGTATGGTGCTGATGTAACTAATTGCTTGTATAGTGCCATGTCAAATACTCTGATAGTAGTCGGGTCATGATCATCTTCATCCGTGGCTGCTGTTGTGCTTCCAAATGTTCCAGTCATGTTGCCGTTTCTATCTCTACCTATTCCTGTAAGTACATCATCTGATGTGGTTCCCACAGCTCCTCCTGTATCATTAGTTCTGTTGGTGTCTGGTCGGCTATCGATATCTTGGGTTACTCCTGGATATACACTATTGTCTCTGCTGATTTCAGCATAGACCAACCAGCCATTTACATCTGTCTTCGTAGGTACTGCTGTAAGGTTCAATGTATAATTGACTGTCTCACCTGGTGTTAAAACTTCTGGCGAAACATAAGTCACTGTACCATTTCCATTGTTTACCCATCCTGGATTATTAGTGGTACTGAATGTGTATCCTGATGGTACATACACTGTTACATCAAATCCATTAGAGGTTATACTTCCTTGATTGGTTACGGTGATCGTATGTACTACATTGTCACCATAATTGGCAAGGATATCTGTATCATCAACTATCATCAGTGCTAGGTCAAAGATTTCAATGCCCGCTGGGTCATGGTCATCTTCTTCTCCACCTTTGTCCATGCTCGTGATATTGTCATCTGCTGGGAACCCTGGCTCTACTGCATTTTCTGCTGCGCCATTACTACCCGGATTACTGTCTATATCCCAAGTGTTTCTTGGTGCTAAGTCATCGTTGTAGGTATCCGTTATCTCAGCGTAATTCATCCAGTGTTTTTCGCCACCAGTCGTTTGCTGTATTCTCAAGCTGATACTTATCATTTGACTTGTTGCTGGCGCTAATGGTCCTGCAAGTATATAGGTCGCATTGGCTCCCGCTGCTGTCCATCCTGGATTATCTCCCACACTGAATGTATATCCTGCTGGGATGTAATCTGTGATTTGTGTATTACGCATTGGCTCATTACCTTGGTTAAATACCTCAATGTTGAACTGAAGTAAGTCGCCGTAAGCATAAGGACCTGCTGTTACTAAGGTCTTCCTTAATGCAAGGTCTATGATCTCGATACGCTCTGGATCATGGTCATCCTCATCGGTTGATGACGCTCCATCTCCTGGTGTGCCTGTACCATTACCATCTACAAAGTTGTCCGCCGGGCTATATGGTTGGCCGCCTGCATCGTTCGTTGGGTTTGTGTCAGGAGTACTATCTACATCTTGATTTCCTACATTATTTCCAGCCGTATCTTCAAACTGATATACTTCAGCATAATTATCCCAACCTGTTACAAAGTTTGTTGTAGGTTGTACTTGAAGATAAATACTTACTGAAGTACTTTGGCCTGGTTGTAACGTCGCTGGTATTATAGTGGTAGCACTGTTCGGTCCAAAAGTCCATGTTGGAAAATTTGCTCCTAATGCAGAACCAGTAAAACCTGTAGGTATATAATCATTTACTCTTACATTTCTAACTGGAAGATTACCTTGATTCAATACTTGGATGTCAAACTTGACAATCTGGCCGTAGCTAAATGGTCCAGTAGCTGTCGTAGTCTTCCTAAGGGCTACGTCATAGAAACTTGGTCCAGCTGGGTCGTGATCATCCTCATCTTGTCCTACTCCCGGTCCACCTCCATTGATATTGTTATCATCAGGGCTGCCTGGTGTTACTGTATTTTCTGTTGGTGTGTTACTATTTGGATTACTATCTGCATCTACAGGCGGTGTATTAGCCGGATTTTGATCATTATCAGCAGATCCAATCTCTGAATAATTAATCCAATCTCTTACTCCTCCTGCTGTCATACTGTATGTTAACGATATTTGTACTGTTGTACTTGCTCCTGGAGCCAATGGTCCAGCTATTGTACGCGTGGCAGTACTTCCAGCTAAGGTCCATCCAGCATTCAGCCCACCATTGAAAGTATAGCCGGCTGGTATGTAGTCATTTACAACGATATTGTACGCATCTACATTTCCTTGATTAAATACTTCGATGTTATACACATGTTGTTGTCCGTATTCATAAGGAGCACTGGTCACCAATGTCTTACGTAAGGCAAGGTCAAATACTGGTATAAATTCTGGATCATGATCGTCTTCATCTGTAGAAGCTACACCATCACCTATTGTACCTGTACCATTACCACCTATAAAGTCATCTGCAGGACTTTCAGGTTGTCCGCCAGCATCGTTGGTATTGTTATTGTCCGGATCACTATCTATATCCTGATTACCTATGTTTACACCATTTTCGTCCTCAAATGCTCTTACCTCTGCATAGTTGGTCCATGCATTTGGTTGAGCGCATGCTTGAGCTCTTAGATCGATTCTTATGGTCTTCGATTGTCCAGGTGCTAAAGATCCTGCACAAATCGTAGTCGCCTGCATACCACTTACTGCCCATGGCTGGCTGCCACTTGCATAAGTAAATCCACAAGGTATGTAGTCAACAACGTCAACATCATATAATGTTATATTTCCTTGATTCGTTAATTCTACATTGAAACTCACTACATCACCATACCTATATGGGCCAGGTGTTACCGTGGTTTTCCTCAATGCTATATCCACTATTCTTGGTCGCGCTCCATCATGATCATCCTCATCTGTAAGTGGATTGTTGCCACCAGGTCCGCCTGTGCCATTTCCTAAAACAGCATCATCTGCTGGTGTACCAATGGCACCACCACCGTCATTATTTGGATTTCCATCTGGTGTACTATCTGCGTCTATCACTGGATTACCGTTTCCATCGGTAGATGTTGTAATCTCAGCAAAGTTATCCCACGCTGTAGCACCTGTTGACATCTCAAGATTTAATACTATTGATATTGTTGTTGAAGCTCCCGCTGCTAATGGACCAGCTATGGTTCTTGTTACTGTTGGTGCTGACCCACTCCATGTTGGGTTTGCAACTCCAGAGAAGCTGTATCCAGCAGGAATATAATCACTTACTACAATATTTCTAGCAGTTGTATTACCTTGGTTAAGTACTTCTATATTAAAAGTCAGTGGCTGTCCATAAGTATGTGGTCCAACTGTAGTCAAAGTCTTCCTTAATGCCAAGTCAAATACTTGAATTAACTCTGGATCATGGTCATCCTCGTCGGTTGCTGTACCATTATCTCCTGGCGCCCCTCCTGCTGATTTCCCGTTTCCATCTACATAATCATCGTTTGCACTATCTGGAGTACCACCGTCATCATTGCCATTGTTATTGTCTGGCGTACTGTCTATGTCAGAACCGCTAAGGTTATTACCCTGTGTATCTTCCATATTTCTTACCTCTGCATAGTTCAACCATGCATTTGGTGTACTACATGGTATCACTCGTAAATCTATTCTTATAGTAATACTACTACCTTCCGTCAATACTCCTGCTATATTTGTCTGTGCTTGAGTACCATTTAATGTCCATGTTTGGCTTCCTCCAACATATTCAAATCCGCAAGGTATATAATCCACTACGTCTATATCAGATAAATCAACATTTCCTTGATTGATTACCTCAACATTAAAACTTACAACATCGCCATATCTATATGGACCTGCTGTTACTGTTGTTTTCCTTAACGCAATGTCTATTATCCTTGGTGCTGCTGGGTCATGATCATCTTCATCTTCGTCAGGATTGGCATTTGGGCCGCCTCCTAAGATGTTGTTATCATCTGCATCATCCGGTAATACTGGATTATCATTGTTAGGATTACCATCAGCTACGCTATCTGCATCATCATTTCTGTTGTTGCCTCTATCATCTTGTGCTGAAGTGATCTCTGCATAATTATCCCATGCTGCGCCTCCTGCTCCATTTTGTTGAAGTGTAAGCACTAATGGTATTGTCATACTTGCTCCTGGCGCTATGGGGCCTGCAACTGTTCTCGTCGCTACCGTTGGTCCGCCTGTCCAGCCATTATTGGCTACAAAGGTATAACCAGCTGGTATATAGTCACTTAATACTACATTCGTCGCAGTGACATTTCCTTGATTATGTACCTCTATATTGAAACTTAAGGCTTGTCCCCAACTATATGGCGCATTCGTTGTTAACACTTTTCTTAACGCTAAGTCGAATACTTCTATCTTCACTGGGTCGTGGTCGTCTTCGTCACCATTTTCATTGTTGATGGTGTCATCTGTGCCACTGGTTACTCCTCCAAAGTCTGGAACACCGCCATTATCGTTGCCATTTGTACCATCTGGAGTACTATCCACATCTATTGGAAGTCCTGGTGTAGTTGAATCAGTATCGTCTGCTCGAGATATCTCTGCATAGTTCGTCCATGCGGTATTTTGATTTGCATAACATTCTCTTACTATTAGATCTATCATCATGGTCGTACTCTGACCTGGATTCAATATCCCGCCATAAGTTCTTGTCACTTTAGTACCTGACAAGGTCCAACCTGCATTGGTCGCTGATGCTCCATCAAACTCCAACCCACACGGTAAATAATCTGTTACTTCAATACCTGTAGCTGCTATATTACCTTGATTGAATACCTCGATCTGATACATCACCGTCTGTCCATAACTGAAACTTGGTGTTGCTGTCATTTTAGTCTTTCTTAAGGCTAGGTCAAAGACTTTTGGTCCTGCTGGGTCATGATCGTCTTGACTTCCTACACCCGTATCTGAAGTACTTGCCGTATCATTGTCCCCTGGTCCATCTGGCATAATCGTATTTTCATTCGTACCATTACTACCAGGTGTACTATCCGCATCAAATGCCGGAGCTCCCGCTCCGTTTTGTGCTGAAGCTATTTCTGTATAATTCACCCAAGATTTTCCTGTTGTCGGTGTCACTATACGCACAAACGTCAAGTCTAAACTCACCGTCGTACTCGCTCCCGGTGCCAATGGCCCTGCTATAGTTCGGGTGATTGTTGGCGCACTGCCTGTCCAACCGTTGTTTGTCGCAAAGGTATAACCAGCTGGTATATAGTCATTCAATACTATATTAGTGGCTGTTACATTCCCTTGGTTATAAACGGTGATTGTAAAGTTGTGCGTCTGACCATACGTATATGGTGCTGCCGTATTTAAAACTTTTGTTAATGCTAGATCAAAGACATTTACCAAAGCTGGGTCATGGTCATCTTCATCGGTATTTGCTACACCATCACCCGGTGTGCCTGTGCCATTACCATTCAAATAGTTGTCTGCTGGGCTTTCTGCTAAACCTCCAGCATCATTATTTGGACTTTGGTCTGGATCACTATCTATATCAAACATACCAATAGAATTACCATTCACATCATTGAATGAGCTAATCTCAGCTACATTCAACCAAGCATTGACAGACGCATTCGCCTGTAATTTCAGAACAAGATCTACCGTTGTTGTCGCTCCTGGTGCTAATGGCCCAGGTATCGTCCTTGTAATCAACGGTGCTGACCCTGCCCATCCATTATTGGATGTAAAGGCATACCCTGCAGGTACATAATCTGATACTACTATTGATGCAGCAGTTTCATTCCCTTGATTGGCAACACTTATTCTAAATGTTATATCTTGTCCATAACTGTATGGCCCAGGAGTGATGATTTCTTTGATCAACGCCAAATCTACTATTCTCACAGTAGCTGGATCTTGGTCATCCTCATCCGTAACTGGATTAGTTCCACCTGGAACACCAGTTCCGTCGCCTGTTAGTACGTTATCACTTGGTGTACCTACCATACCTCCACCATCATTACCAGGTGTAGTATCAGGTGTACTGTCTATATCGTCAGTTCTACCTCTACTATCTGTGCCCGCTGTGATCTCTGATATGTTTAGTACATTGGAAGGTGTAGCTGTGGTATTCACAGTCATATCTATCGGTATAGTCACACATGCCCCTGCAGGTAGTCCACCCACTGGTAAGCCACTACCTGGTGTGAGCGTTCGTACTGCATTTGAGCCTGACGAAGTCCAACCATTATTGGCTGTAAATGTAAATCCCGAAGGTACATAATCTATTAAACTCACACTTGTAGCAGGGTCTGTACCCTGATTACATACCTGAATATTGAACGTTATTGACTGTCCATAACTTACAGGTAAATTATCACTCTTCTGTTTTATCAGCGCTAAATCCAAATACCCACAATCCTGTGTCTGTACTGTAATTGGACAACATAAACTGACTACACAACCATCTCCATCTTGGGCTTCGTATCTGAATATTTCTATTCCGTCTGCCATCCCTGGAGTTGTGGTACTTACTACCAACTGTCCTGCACCTACTTGTACATTCGCTTGATTGTACCATAATACATTGGTCAATCCTCCTGTCGCCGTCAGTGTTACTGTCTGCGGCCCAGGATTGCCTGGTGTATCACATATAAGTTGCACTGGTGTCGAGCACCCCGCGCTACAACTAGCTTGAGGCCCCACTACTACGGTGCGTTGACATGACAAGTCCGACTTGTCTGTCAGGGTAACGGTGTAACTTTGGCCACTCCCAGCTGTTCCATTGCCGAGCACTACTGCCAAATTACTCCCGTAAATGCCTTCTTGTGGTGTCACTGTAGTGCCGCCACTAATGTCGATCCAATACCCTTGTGCACTGCCGCTAGTAGCAGTAACATTCAGATTAAATTGTATCGCATCATCAGATGGTGAATCTGTACTTTGACTCTGACAGGAAACTCCTGTCACTGTCGGCGTACCGATACTACATTGACCCCAAAGGCTTTCTGCCCCTGTAAGGAAGAGCAGAAAAACAAAAGTCTGTAAAATACCTTTCATTACTTTGAGATTAAGTGATTTAAATAAACTAATTTCCTCTCGTGGAGGCTTTCCATGAAATTTAACGCTTTCATACGAGGGATGCCTGAGAAACATAGTTTGAAAATTTATGTGTGAATTAAATAATCCAAAAGAAGACATACTATAGTTACGTTGTAGTTTCAAAATGAAATTTTCTAAAATTTCTAACAATCTATTTTGCTCCATTAAAACAATAAATAGAGAAAACCCCAACCCCAAAAAGGCAAGAGTGAAAAATAAATTATGCATGAAAAAATTGATTAAAACGTTCATTTTGAAATAATTGTAACTACAGAATACTCACCAACAATTACTTGATGGCAACTAAATTCTATTATCTCAAAATGCACGCAAGGCGCAGTCTGTTAGGTTTATGGATGCAAAAATATTACTAATAATTTAAATATTATAATTTTTTGTAATATTTTTTATTTTTTTAATGAAGAATTTAGTAAAAGAGGTTTTTCAATTCATACAAAACTTCTTGTTGGTAAGTCAGTTTTAAAACTTTTAAAATAATTTAGGTGTAAAATAAAACACATCCACTATAATTTTGATGAAGTGCTTTTTTAAAGTGGAAGCTTTTATTACAAAAAAAAAGCACTTCTCGTATGTATATAGTTTAAATATTTATTATTTTGGTAATTTCATTATATAGATCAGTCTTTTTACACTATACTTTCCAGCTCCGTTTGCTATCATTAATAATAATCCACCACAAAGTGCAAGATTACGCATGAAATATAAAGCGTGAACTCGTTTGTATTCTAGAGTATCATCCCAAAATGAATAAACTATCAAAGTAAATGGCAACCAATACATCAATAATAATATAGCACCAAATCGTGCAAAGTAACCTATCAACACTAAAATTCCTCCTAACAGAAGGATAAAGATTAAAAATTTAAGTAAAAGATCTTGTTGCCATATAATTCCATAAGCTGTCATAGTCGCCTTGGTCTTATTAAAAAACACCAATGCATCCAACGCTTCATATATAAAAACGAATGCAATAAGAATACGTGCCAATAACTCTGCGATGTCCTTCATGGTACAAAAGTAAGCTTTATGATATTATTTTAAGTGAATTTTCATTATCAATCCACTTTTTAATTGCCTTTGCTACATTTTGTCCATCCATAGCAGCAGAAATAATACCGCCAGCATAGCCTGCACCTTCACCACATGGGTATAATCCTAACACTTCGGGATGACTTAAAGTTTCTGAATCTCTTGGTATTCTAATAGGGGATGATGTCCTACTTTCCACGCCAAGTATATTGGCATGATTAGTTTTGTATCCTTTCATTTTTTTATCAATATCGATCAATCCCTGACGCAGTCTCTTGTAAACGAATGAAGGCAAAATCTTATGTAATGGAGCTGAAATAAGCCCAGGTATATAAGAAGTATCATTCAATACAGGTGAAACAATACCGTTTACAAAATCATCCACACGTTGCGCAGGCGCTTTTTGGCTTCCATCACTAGCAGCAAACATAGCACGTTCGACATCTGTTTGAAAATCCATGGCCGCAAAAATACCAGTATATCCATGTTTTTCTAACTCGTCGAGTTCTATTGAAGTAACAAACCCAGAATTAGCAAAGGGACTATCTCTCCTACTTAAAGACATGCCATTGACCACAATTTCACCTGGTGCTGTAGCCGCTGGTACGACGAGTCCTCCTGGACACATACAAAATGAAAATACTCCTTTATCATCTACTTGAGTAACTACACTATAACTACTTGCAGGCAAATTTTCTTCTCTGACTTCTTGATGGTATTGTGTTTGATCTATAAATACTTGTGGATGCTCAATCCTGAGGCCAAGTGCAAAAGGTTTAGCTTCGATTTTAATGTTTTTTTCTGCCAGTAATTTATAGATATCACGGGCAGAATGCCCTGTTGCTAGCACAACAGCATTCCCGATATAAGCAGTATCATTACACTTAACACCCAATATTTTATCCTCGTTTAATATAAAATCTGTCACCTTTTGATTGAAATGAACTTCACCACCAAATTTTTCTATCGTTGTTCTGATGGCTGTAATGATTAGAGGTAGTTTATTACTTCCTATATGAGGGTGTGCTTCTATTAATATAGCTGGATCTGCTCCATGCTCTACCAATAATTTTAATACTTTTACTATTTTACCGCGTTTGACAGATCTCGTATATAGCTTACCATCACTGTATGTTCCTGCACCACCTTCACCAAAACAATAATTTGACTCAGAATTGACTACTCCATCTTGCTGTATGGATTTTAGATCCCTCCTTCGTTCGCGCACATTTTTACCTCGATCAAGTACTATAGGTCTTAGTCCTAGTTCGATACACTCAAGTGCAGCAAAATATCCAGCAGGCCCAGCTCCGACAATGATAATGGATGGCTGATGAGAAACATCCTTAAATTTAGATATTATAGCTTCGGATTCTTCAAACTTTTCATCTAAATAAACATCGTATCTAAGCAAGTAAATTGCTCTTCTCCCACGTGCATCAATGGATTTTTTTACTAATACAACATCTTTGATGCGTTCAAGCTCTCCTTTCATTTGTTGATGGATAATGCTAAGGATATACCCACTATCGTACACTTTATCTGGGAAAACTTTAACTTCTACCTGTCTAACCATGTTTTGGTTTATTTTCAACCACAAAAGTACACGATCTTTAGAAAAAATATGTAAGCTTCATAAAAATGAATTGGCACTTTGTATTTATTATTATAAAAAGCTGATTTTTTAACCAATTTAGATTTATTCAAAGCCAATATTTGAGAACTATAACCATTAGCTTTGGTTTTATTTATTCACATATCTTTATGTTTATGCCCAACAGAAATATCCTCTTTATAATGTTATTTTTAATTTCACTAACAATGCCAGCTTGTAGTGGGAATAATCAAGAAACCAAAGATCCTGAACCACCCAAAAAGAATAAGTATGATGTGGCAAAATTTGTAATGGGTGTAGATTTATCTTATGTCAATGCCATACAAGAAAATGGCGGGAAATTTGTAGATGAAGGAGGTAAATCTATTGATCCTTATATCCATCTAAATGAAAATGGTGCTAATGTTGTGCGTGTAAGGCTATGGCACACGCCTGATTGGCAAAAAGCATTGTATGGAAGCGTAAAGTACCACCAATTAGACGATGTAACAAAAACCATCAAAAGGGCAAAACTAGCAGGTATGCAGGTGAACTTAGACTTACACTATAGTGATGACTGGGCTGACCCTGCAAAGCAAGCTACACCCAAAGCCTGGCAAAATTCTAATCTCAATGTTCTAAAAGACTCTATCTATAATTATACTTCAAAAGTTTTACAATATCTAAAAGCACAAAATCTCACACCAGAATTCATCCAAATTGGCAATGAAAATAACGGCGGAATGTGCTTCCCTATTGGTAAAATAAACAACAATAATTATAAAAATTTCGGACAATTACTTTCTTCTGGAATTAAAGCTGTACGCGATTTTTCCGCATCATCTGATATAAAACCAAAAATCATACTTCATGTGGCTCAATTTCAGAATGCGGATGCTTGGGCCAATGGAGTCATCGATCAAGCTGGTGTCTCAGACTTTGATATTTTAGGTATTTCACATTACTACCTATGGTCTGACATCAAAACTAGTGAAGCCATTACGACAAATATCAAAAACCTAAAATCTAAATATAAGAAAGAGGTAATGATCGTAGAAACCGCTTTTCCTTGGACTACACGTGGTGCAGATAACTATGGAAATATTTTGTCAGGATCCGACCTACCGACAGGATATAGTGCTACCAAAGAAAATCAACTAAAATATATGAAAGACTTAACTCAAGCCATCATCGATGGTGGTGGTAGCGGTATTATGTACTGGGAACCTTGCTGGATCAGTAGCAATCTAAAAGATCAATGGGGCACAGGATCGAGTTGGGAGAACAACACATTTTATGATTTTTCGGGCAAGCCACTTCCTGTCATAGGATACATGACCACCGAATATCGGTTTTGATAATTTCTTTATCATTAACAAAACAAATATTCGTCTATTTAATGTTACTATAAAGTAACTGTTCAGCTATAACCCCAAAGGGGTAGAATATTAATAACCGCGGATATATATCCGCGGTAAAAATGGAAAACCAACTTAATTTTGGCGCTATTTTTGCCTATAAGTTGCAAAAATCGTGACAAAATTGTAGTGAAATAGTAAACACCTGAATAGTTACACTATAAACAACAAAATAGAATTATTGACTGTTTGAATCCTATAAACAAAATAAGATTTTGAAACGTAGCGAAATTATTTTAGTTAGCCTATTGGCATTGCTCAATTTTACACATATCCTTGATTTTATGATTATGATGCCTCTAGGTAATATTTTGATGCCTAAATGGGCACTGACTACCTCACAGTTTTCTGTGATTGTTTCATCTTATTCCTTGGCTGCATTCGTAAGTAGTTTTGCTGCTATATTTTTTGCTGACAAGTTTGATCGTAAAAAATTATTATTGTGGGCTTATGCAGGTTTTCTATTAGGTACTTTTGGTTGCGTATTTGCTACGGGATATTACACTATGTCTTTAGCGAGGGTCTTGACAGGTATCTTTGGTGGTTTGATTGGTGCACAAGTGCTCAGTATAATAGGCGATGTCATCCCTTATGAAAGACGTGGACAAGCCATGGGTTTACTGATGGGTGGATTTGCATTGGCTTCAGTGGTTGGTGTACCATTTAGCTTGTTTCTAGCCAATTCTTTTGATTGGTACTTTCCATTTATTGTAGTAGCAGGTGTGGGTACAGTTTTACTTCCATTGTTGATAAGATTCATCCCAAATGTAGATGCTCACTTAGCCAATCCTGTAATACTTAAGGATAGAGTCAGTAATTTTTTCTTAATATTCAGAAACAAAACTCAAGTTACGGCTTTGATTTTCAGCCTTTTGATGATTAGTGGTCATTTTATTATCATTCCATTGATCAATCCTTACATGGTATTTAATGCTGGTGTCTTACAAGCAAATACACCTCTGATCTATCTATGTGGTGGATTAAGTGCAATGATTGCTGCACAGTTTGCTGGGAAACTAGCTGATCGATTCGGAAAGAGACAGGTTTTTGTATTTTCAGCACTGTTATCCACACTTTTTATTTTTGCTATTACCAATATGCCTGCTTTGCCCCTTTTTATAATACTCTTGACGTTTTCTCTTTGGTTCAGTACTGCAACTGGCAGAACAGTACCTGGTCAAGCCATGACTACACAAGCCGTTACTACTCAAAGCCGAGGTAGTTTTATGAGTCTCAACTCTTGTGTCCAATCTTTGGGCTCTGGTCTCGCTACCCTATTGAGTGGCTTGATCACCTATAGTGATGAGAAATATGCAATTCACAATTATCATATCTTAGGCTACATTAGTATCGGAATTATTTTACTAAGTGTAGCCGTTGCCTATAGACTAGACCGATTGATAGTCGGAGACATGAAATTGATGAATGCTTAATTTTACAGCCTTGTATTTTATATGGCATGAATAATTTGGTTATTTGTTTACTGATAAATTCTCATAAAAAACTATTGCTAAAGAATTTTGTTAAAATAAAATTACAGACACATTCAAGCCAACTAATATGTCCTACAAACCGGCCAACGAAAGATATCAACAAATGCAGTATCGAAGAAGTGGTAAAAGTGGCATCCAATTGCCTTTGATTTCACTTGGATTTTGGCACAATTTCGGTGATGTGGATGATGCTACTGTTTACAAAAAAATAATTTACAAAGCCTTTGACAAAGGAATCACGCACTTTGATTTTGCCAATAATTATGGTCCACCTCCTGGATCAGCTGAAAAAAATGTTGGCGAAATTTTAAAAAATGATTTTAAAGGATATAGAGATGAACTGATCATATCTAGTAAGGCAGGCTATTTAATGTGGCCTGGGCCTTATGGCGAATGGGGCTCCAGAAAATATATATTGTCGAGCCTTGACCAAAGTTTACAAAGGTTGCAAGTAGATTATGTAGATATTTTTTATTCTCATCGGTTTGATCCCAATACACCAATTGAAGAAACGATGGGCGCACTTGCTTCAGCTGTACAGCAAGGTAAAGCGCTCTATGCTGGCATCTCAAGTTATGATGCGGAACAAACTACCAAAGCAGCCAATCTATTGCGTTCCATGGGCACACCTTGTCTTATACACCAACCCAAATACTCCATGCTTGACAGATGGGTAGAACCAGAATTATTGGATGTATTGGCACAAAAAGGTATGGGTTGTATTGCTTTCTCCCCATTAGCACAGGGATTATTGACAGACAAATACCTCAAAGGAATTCCGTCTGACTCTAGAGCAGCAAAATCTCACGGCGCACTTCAAAGTGACCACATAACCAAAGAAATATTGGTTAAAATCAAAAAACTAAACGAAATAGCAAAGGCGCGCAATCAATCTCTAGCACAAATGGCATTATCTTGGCTGCTTAAAGATGAAAGAGTCACTTCTGTACTTGTGGGTGCAAGTAGTGTAAGTCAGCTTGAAGATAGTCTCAAGGCCTTGGACAATTTAGCATTTGAAAAATCGGAATTGACAAAAATTGATTCGGTATTATAGTAATATTTAACTGAAGTTTCGGAGTTTAAAAATGGATTAATGTCAACTAATTAATTACGTAATTACATATTAAATAATTAAATAATAACTTACTTTACAATACTGATAATCAATACTTTAAAACAATTTACAAGGAAATTTAGAAATACAACGTCAACATATTGCTTTGGGAGATGTAGTAATACCAAGGTGTACCTCTTTGGGGAGCCTGTTCCGGTACGCGGAGCGATTTAGCGGAACTAGCGTTTTTTGTTTACTTTTTTGGGCAATGCAAAAAAGTTAAAGCCAGTCGCGGCTCGAGCGACAATGCCATACCTATAGTATAATCATTAGCCCCAAAGAGCACAATTAAATTTGATTCAAGGTTTTGAGAGTAGTTATTGTGCAAAATTTGCCCCGAAACTTTAGTATTTAACACACTACGCTCCATACCATCATCATATCATTTTGGTGAGATGGCTTTTGATTCTATTAGATATGGATTGATGTCCCCATAAGTAGATCATCGATGTAATTACAGCAATTATACCACCTGTAATCAAAAAACCATAATAGGTTTTGCCGAGCACATCTCCAAGATAAATCGCAAAAGTGATAGCAAAAAATATGAAAGAAAACATGACCATACCTACCAATATTAGAACATAGACCAAAGATGCTAAAATAATTGATATCTTGAGGGCTATCAATGAAGTTAACTCATTGATTTGTTTTTTGGAATACGAGATCGCTTCATCAACCAATCCATCGACCTGCTCCAAAATGATAAATTTCAAAGAAGTATATAAAGACGAACTGAATGAATCTGAAGTTGCCACACCATTTTTTTCATTAATACGGCGCTCTATTTCTTCCACAATTTTAAGCAAAATTATTTTGACAATATTTGTCCATTTATTGAAATCCATCGTTTATTGTTATTACAAATGAATAAATTACGTATGATATACAATAATATATGGTCAATTATTATGCCACTAAACTTTCACTTCTCTTATGATATGCTGTAATGAGGGCAAAAGACCTACAGGGCAAGTTTTATTTCTTATTTTTGTCACTAATGCACCATTCAGAAATTTAATGATTTTGTCTGTTTTTTGATACCACTTTTGACCTGATATATGATCTTGATAATGATGGTCTTGGATAGATGTGTCTTTGAAAAGTGACCAATATCTTGCATTGGCACAAGATGTAATAATCAATTCAGGATAGTAACGCAAAGTCAATAAATCTGTGGAACCAAAGCTCAAAAATTGATCAAAAAACCATTGTTCAGCAAATGGCATCTCACTGATAGCTAGGTTTTTATATTTTGATGCAATGGACGTTATAAATTCATATTGTGCATCGGAGATATGTAATGAAAAAAAATGCTTATCATCAGGTTTTAATCTCATAAAAGTAAATACATACGCAGTAAATTTACTTTGTAAGTGATATGTTTCATTGCGTTTACTCCATTGATCATTATCATTTTTATTCGGGATTAAAGCAGGTAAAAGTGTAAAATCAAATTTTGTAAAATCGCGATCAGAACAGTATAAAAAATTATTTTTAATATCCCATTCTCCACCGAGCCAAAGAAAATCACGCATATCTGCCATCCAAAAGGGAGTAGCACAGGACTTAAAGTCTAAATTTATACCTTTCTCAATACAAAAGTAATTAAATAGTCCCTCTGCAATTTTACCCTTTGTGATATTACCAATTCTTGTTGACAGATCACTTTTTTCCATCCTATTGTAAGTAAAAGCAATAGAAATAAGCGCATAATTCATAGCTTGATAAGCAATCACGCTATAGATATCTTTTGGGATGTTTTTTACTATGATGACTTCATCCTTGGTCATTCAAAAACACTATTTATTTCGATACAAAATAACACATTTAAACAAAATAATCTATACTGCTTTGGTTTTATTTTATAAATAAAATGCAAACTTTATCCACTATAGAGGATAGTATGATTAAATACCAATTTTATGAAATTAAATTTGCTCTTAAATTTAAAAAGGAGTTGGCTATTGTATGCCAACTCCTTTTTTATTATTGCCCTGAAATGATCAATTTTTGCTTTATACCTTCACCAGATAATAAATATAAACCTGGCAACAAATGGTCTATTATTATTTGTGCACCTGCATCAATACGATGAGCGGAAAGCTGCAAGCCGCTGATCGAATATATCATTAAGTCAACGGTTTCATTTTTCTCATTGGCGACGGTCACATAACCTGATGATGGATTTGGGAATACCTTTAAATGATTGTTATACCCATTGATCGTAGATGAGATTTCCTCATTATTTTTACCAAATGTATGATCCCCTATCACAAAAGCACCTACACCATTTGGAATCCTTGCTGCAGATTTATTGGCTACTTGTTGATCATAAATCACACTATCTAAAATAGACAATTGTTTATCCAATAAGATGATGGGTTCACCACCAGCTGAAAGTTTAAAATTTGCATGTAAAGGGCCTTGTTCTTGGTCCTCATCTGCCCAAATTATAAGATATTCATTGGCTTTAATGATAGTACCTTCCGGGATTACAAACTTTTCAAGATTATCTGGATTGTCAGTGATGAAAAACCCAGAAATATCTATATCGGTTGATGTGGTATTGTATAATTCTATCCAGTCTTCATTTTCTCCGGCTTCGTCTTTTATGATACCATTATTGGATGCCATAAATTCATTAAGCACCACAGTTTTATTAGAATTCACCTTAGATTCTACTGAAAAAATCATCAGATGATGCTCTGCACCAGCTGGAAAATAAGTCCGTGTATTTGCACCATTATTTCCTACCTCTTCCACATAAAATCTAACAAGTGTACCTGCAGAAAACTCAGGCAAATCAGCTGTAAATATACCATCACCTGCTTGCACATCTCCATTTTGCCCATCATCCTTCATGGTCAATGGCGTAAAAACCCCAGAAAATCCTGCACAATAGTGCAGTACAACTTGCTGTAATCCACTTGCAAAACTGACATTGGTACTGACCACTATCCTATCTCCAGCTCTAACTACTCCGAAATCAGCCCCATTTACTTGATACTTAGTATCATTGATGATTGGCCCCACTACTTTAACTTCGGCATTGGCCAATAAATTGGCTTTTCTATTTTTAATGAAGTTCTTTAAAACTGATATTTCACTTGTATAAGCAGCATTAGTAGTAGCCTTTTTAGCATCTGCAAATACACCTGCTCTGATTAAAGCATCATTTTTATCTATCAAAGCGTTGACCTTTGTCTCATCAAACAAATCGGTCAATATCGTACGAAGATGCGCCAAATATCTCTGTCTGAAAGCAGGAACTGCCAACAATTTATTTAGCAATGGATAATTAGTTTTAGCTTCATTGTAAAAAGCAGACCAACTCACCCGATTTGTTGCAATTGCGCTATTACCATCATAATCATAGGTTTGCCATCTGTTGGTCTCAGCATCTTTATAAAGATAATAATCCATTTTTCCCTTATATACATAACTATCATCATCTACAAAGGCAATCTCCGCAGCCAAATGCCACAGGATATTATCAATATTGAATACTTTTGGCGCCTCGCTCTCTAGCGCAGCACCACTATTATTGAGCACTTTACATGCTTCCATAAGTTCATTCCAAGGATTGGCATCGCTATCATTGCTCTTGAGTGTATAATATTTTTGATATTGCGCAGTATCCGTCCCTAAATAATTGAATGCTGCAGTTCCATCTCCCCATTGAGCTCCGCCACCACCAGGACCGCCACCACCGCTTGATGCCGTACCATCAGGCGTATCTGCTCTTAAATTAATGCCATTATTTGATTCATACCATTCTTCTAGAAAATCCTTATTAAGTTGCTGTACATTGAGATAGATACCCCAGTCTTGATCATTGATATATAAGCGTACAAAATTTGCTTTTGCCGCAGGTGTGTGTTTTCTAATAAGCTGATAATATAAGACTTCTCGCATAAAAGAAGGATCCTGCCAAGCATTATTAAGATTTAGTGTTTTGTATCCACCAATTTTTTGATCCTTATATGCATCAATGGATAAATTAAAAGATTTCTTTTGAGTATTGTTCATGAAGTATGAAGTCTGACCTTTGAAACGAATGCCTACACTGTCCAATACCGCATCTTTATATTTTACTTGGCATGGTATGTCAATCTTGGCATTATAATTTTGCGTCATCAAAGCCCAATAATTGCTTTGTGAAAAATAGATTCTAATTTCTTCCACGGTAGATTCGTCATAGAAGCCTGAAGACATCTGATCCCCAGCTACGAGGTATTTTCCATCGTCAGTTTTGTGCCACTGGGATGGTAAATTTTGTGAAGAAATCGATGTCAATATCACCAATATCATTGTCAAAGTACTAAATAAACGCATATTTATATATTTTTGTATGTTTAGATAAGTACCAAAGATATGATTTGTACTCTAGGATATGATAAAATTTCACAAAATTACTAAAATTGAATAGTGACCTGAGAAGAGTTTCCTTTTGAAGTCATTTTGAAGACAATTTTTTCACCCAATTCTATATATTTTCCGAATCTAATAAAATTGGACAATTTGGAAGTCTTTTAAAACCTAATGGTTTGCATTCCAAAGGAATAAGTGTGAGCAAAAGATATTAAAAAGTATAACTGAATAACTCAGGGTGGACAATGGTATGATAAATCCGAATGGTTGGAATATGAAACAAGAGGTAAGTTTACAATTGTAAAGAAAACAACAGAGCAATTATTTTATAAATATATAGTTGGTAAAATTGACATGGACATTAATTCCACTTTGTCAAATTAGTATTTTAAAAAATTTGAGACTAAAATAGGGGTTTCTCAGTCGCTAAAACTCCTTCGAAATGACCTAGTATTAGAGTTTAAGGTAGGGAGATGAAGGGAGTTCGGCCTCGCCGAACTCCCTTCATCTCCCTCTTTTCCTTATCAGCCTTGGTCATTTCGAACCACAGAGTGGTGAGAAAACTTATTTTATTCAAATAGGTCAAAGTAGATTTATACATGACAATAAAGTCATTTACACTATTATAAGATATGGATGTATATTCTGGATCATATTGACCCACCCAAACGGTCAGAAAATCAGTTAAATTAAGCTGTAATTTTGGCTGACATTCTGGCTGATGCTGACCCATCCAGTCGTAATCCCTTTCCGGACCATATCCTACAAAACCATGACTGTAAAAGATATCAAATCTCATCTCTCCAATCTCCTACATCAAAACCATCTTCCCTATCACCTCATCCCAATCATTTTGCCCGCCAATTTTAATCATGCTCTCCCTAATGCGACTATGGCCATGCATCAATGATACAGAATAATCAACTTGATTATGCAATTTAGACGTTTTGCCCCTTTGCAATCCATGCAATCCATGCGATCCGTGCCCTTCTTCTATTTCCAGCCCACATGTATATAGTTTTTGCACATTTTCTTCATCAGTAACTTTATTTTTCACTTCATGGGCGATCACATCTATCATAGACATAAATGTCATGCCGGTCACATCTTGAATGCTGCCTTCTCGCCACACTTGGAGCACTACAAAGATCCACGGAGTGCCTATTCCATTTACTTTGGGTAACATAAAGTTGCTGTATTCGATCTTTTCATTGCGATGACAGGCGATAGATAAGGCATCTTCATACTTAGCCACTCGATTTTCAAAATCTACATGATAATAACCTATTTTTACGGTCATTTGGTCTCCGTTGATTCCTTTGCCGAAGAGTAAATTGCGATTGAGTCGCCATGCTTTTTGGTCGGGCGCACGCTTTAATAAGGTTCCTTGATACATCTCACACTCTCGTTTACTATAGATTTTCAATCGACTAAATGCTTGTTGTGTTTCCGCATTTTTAAGCCCATTACTTATTTGTTTATGGCCTTTAGGTTGTGTCGTGTCAGCACGTAATGTCTTGAGCATAAGTTGCATTACTTCTACAGGATATTCATAATTGGTACACCCACGGGTTAAGTGCATCATTCCCTGTCGAAACAGCTGTCCAGCTTTGGTTGCTATCGAAAATTCTGACTGATTTTTGCGTGTTTCTTCATATTGCGGAGCTGTGCGCATCTTGACAATATCTACCTTGCCGATCGTTCTTGATACCAACCTATTATTCGAGATATAATGGACAATATTACCTATTCTCCCTACAAATTTTACCAATGATACTTGCGTTGCCATGATGATATATTTTAGTTATACATTAAACGAAATTACAATCATTAATATTCCTTTAAATAACAATTTTAACATTCATAAAGTCGCATTCATGACATTAGTCGGACTAAAATACTTCGATTTAAGATTTTCATAACATTTTACAAGGCAAGAAATTCAATCCAAGCACTGAAAGTGCGATATAACCCTGCGAAGGGTGTAGCCCTTCGCAGATGAAATCCCAAAATAAAAAATAAAAAATCATCCACAAACCCTTGAATTTCTCAATATAAAAGTATATCTTTGTATTAACCCTTTTTACCCAAATTGCAAAGCCTTAAACCATAAAAAACTAACAAAACTGCCTGTTTTCTCCTAAATTCTCAAATGAGTTGTGCCGAGGTTGTCACGACGTTGAGTCGAGGTTGTGCCGACCTTGGCCCGACCACGCTATATAGACGCTCCATAGACACTCCCACTACGCTCCGATAACCTTTTGCAATCTAAAGAGGATCACTTTAGGTTGAATAAAGTAAGAAGATACCATTTGCCCTAAGCTTAGTTTAAAAAAGTCCTTTCATCTCATGGTATATAGATAATATTCACTACAATGTAACTAATATTTATCCCGATGTTATTAACATTTAGGATTGCAAAAGTTAACATGTTTCAAAAAATAGAGCAAAAAGAAAAAAGTAAATGCCATCAGCACAGGGCAAATGCTCAAGGCAAGGTGCAAGCGTTTAAAGTCTAACTACAAAAATGTTATGTATTTGATATTTACTAACTGAAGTTTCCTTTAGATTTGCATTTTAATTAAACAATAATCTACTTTATAATACTGATAATCAATATCTTAAAATAATTTACAAGAAGATTTAGAAATACGACGTTAACATATTGCTTTGGGAGATGTAGTAATACCAAGGTTTACCTCCTTGGGGAGACTGTTCCGGTACGCGGAGCGATTTAGCGCAACTAGCGTTTTTTGTTTACTTTTTTTCTGGGTTTGCATTCCAAAGGAATAAACGTGAGCAAAAGATGCAAAAAAACTTAAAGCCAGTCACGGCTAGAGCGACAATACCAAACCTATAGTACAATCATTAGCCCCAAAGAGCACAATTGAATTTGATTCAAGGTTATGAGAGTAGTGTAACAGCCTCCTGAAAGGTCAGACTGAATTACAAAAATAATTTTGTAAACCAAGCTGACTTTTCATGGGGCTGGCTCAAAGATATATTTTACTTGCCAGCCATAATGATCTGACAATGGTTGATTCGAATCTAAAACTCTAGACTGGCTCAAAATCTTTCCACCCACAGTTGGTTTGATAAAAACGTAGTCCAATTTGCTACCTTGTTTTGTATTGGGACAATAAGCGTTGGCATCTGTGAAAGTATAATCACTTGCGTCAATATGTGGCTTACTATCTAAAAAATGCATCTTTTGAATTATAAAATCATAAACATCTGAGCAAGCTACATCTGGATGATGAATATTGAAGTCTCCTAACATGATCGTTTGGTCTGAAGATTTTATCAGTTGGGAATTCATCACTTTCAAAATGTATTGTACTTGTTGCATCCTTATATTTTCGGCTTGTTCATCATGACCCGCATATAGATGGGTATTGACTACAGTTATGGTTTTTTGGCCATGACGTAAGTACGAAACCAAAAATCCTTTTCGTCCCGTTTTCTCTATTAGAGAGTATTTTTCATTGGTAGGGAAAGGAAAGAATTGCTCATCGATAATGGGGAAAACTGAAAATGTCATCAAGCCACCCGTACAATCCATTTCTACACCAGGTATTATTGTCCTTCCGCATCTATAATCATTAAAGGTGTAATAGTCTTTAGTCAAATGGGAAAGTAGTTTATCTCTCAAATCAGGATGGAAAGTTTCTTGCAAACCGATAATATCTGCATGTATATTAATAATACTATCACTCATTTTGGAGAATCTTTTGGCTTGGTCATGACCAAAAAGTGCAATGGGTAATCCCCAAGTATTGTAACTAAGGACATTTACTTCTCCACCTTCTATTTTATTTAGATAGCTTTCATTCTGCTCCCAAACCTGAAAATTTGATTGTAGCTTTTTGGGTAATTTTTCAGATTGGACAAAGGTTACAGATACGCATAGAACTATCAATAACCATATTTTTAAATGATGCATACAGTCGTTCGTTTTGTTTGCACAAAGGTCAAAACTGGATGTTAACTTATTGTTTAATAGATATTAATATGTTATTAAATTTTACTATTTTAATTATTTAGGTTAAGATATTTTATTTTCATTTAACAGAAATCAAACTTTCATCAGTGAAACTTTTTTGTCCGAAATTAAGTGGAAGATTTAAGATATAGTCTAAGGTTTCTTTGATATCATTGGCAACTATCATCGGTGAGTTATGATTAGATTTTAACCAACTGAAAAAGGACTCTTTGGTCTTATCATTTAACTCATTCATTTTTAATACGCCCATTTTTTCTAATGCCGCAGCATTGCAAGCTTGTTCATATTGACCTTTGATCGGGATAGTAAGGAGTTTTTTGCCAAGATAGAGGGCTTCAGCAGGAGTCTCGAATCCACCACCAGTGAGTAATCCGTGACAATGGATAAGACTTTCATTAAAATGTTTTTGATGTACTGGAAAATAGTGGATATTTCCATCTTTATGAGGCTCTTGTATGCCTTGGATAAACCAGTGGATTTCAATAGGAGCTATCTGACGAAATATCGTTTCGAGACAAACCTTGTCATAAGATGGCAAATATACCGTGATGTGCCCATGGTCAGATGGGTTAGCATTCATAAAGCTATCTTTGATGACAGCAGGAAATATAAACTGTTCGTATCTCTCAAAATGTAGTCCAACATAATGTGTTGCAGGAGCATAATGTTTAAGAATCCACTCTCCAACAAAATTTTTTTGATTTGGTCTGGGTGTATATTTTGACATAAAACTACCCTGATGTCCAAATTGAATGGAAGGTACTTTTTTGCTTTTGCACGCCCTTGCCGTAATATGATCAAAATCATTGATAATAAGATCGTATTTTTCTACTGGTAGATCCTGTGCTTCTTTTTTGATTCTAGCGTAATTAAAGGCTTTAAAAGTCTTCAGATAGTCTAGTCCTCCACATTCGCTATAAAATAAACTAACACCTTTAGCTTGATATTTTACAGGTATATCCATCTTTAGTGTAGCATTGCTACCACTTAATAAAATATCCACTTCTCCTATTTCACTTAAATAGGGAAATAATTGGTGTGCCCTACTGATATGACCATTACCTGTGGCTTGTACTGCATACAGTATTTTCATTTGTATATATTTATTGGATTTTAACTGAGGTTATGCAGATTAGATTTTAATAGTTTAATAACTAATTTATCGCGAAGGGTAAACAACACTATGCTTATTTTTTAGATCCATTTCATACAAAGATTTCAGATTAAAAACAGCCAAGTCTTCATGGTTTTCTTCATCGTCATGGATGATTTCATTATGTACTAAATTGGGTACGATGTCAGGATGTTTATAAAGTGTCCATAGACAATCTTTGTATTCTAAAGCAGTGCAATTTTCTACCCAATCGCCACTATTCAAATAATGAACACTACCATGATCTAAATGAATCATCCTATCTTGCGGCTGATGTATATGCCCACATATTACTGTATCAAATTTTTGATCAATGGCCAAGGCTGCTGCTGTAGTCTCGAAATTTGAAATCCATGTTACTGCTTTTTTTACACCTGATTTTATTCGTTTAGAAAAACTAATTTTATCCCTACCAAAATACTGCAACATATCATTGAGCAATCTATTGGTCCATATTAAAATATCGTACCCTTTCCCTCCTAATTTTGCAATGATTCTAGCCCAACCTTTGGTTGTAGCGTCAAAAATATCTCCGTGAAATAGCCACATTTTTTTGCCATCCAACTCTAAAATCAGCTTGTCGTCCAAGACAAAATTCCCAATACCCGTACCGGAATATTTACGCAATGCTTCATCATGATTGCCGGTGATGTAATATGTTTTAGTACCTTTTTCTGTCATCTTGAGGATTTGCCGGAGCACTTGTATATGACTTTTGGGAAAATAGCTTTTTGAAAAATTCCAAATATCTATGATGTCGCCATTTAGAACGAGTATTTCAGGATCAATAGTTTTTAAGTAATCTAGCAGCTGATCGGCGTGGCAACCGTAAGTACCTAAATGTAAGTCGCTCAATACCACCAATTCAATTTGCCTTTTATTCATTATCTCATCATATAAATATCGCACAAAGATCACTTCGTAGTATTAAGTAACCGTTAACCCAATCCTAAGTTAAGATTAAGGTTCAGATGAAGATTAAGGTAGATGTTGAGATTAAGGTTGAGATGGAGAAATGGGCTATAACTATCTTACCAACGTAATCGTACCTGTAAGATTTACTGTTTTCCCATCGGATTTTACTATATTTAAGAGATAAGTATATACATTATTTTGGAAATTTGTACCACCATCCCAACATACTTCAGTGCCTGTTTGGTTGTGCAATAAATTTCCCCAACGGTCATAAATTGCTAAACTTTGTACGCCAATACAGTCTTGTGCTTTACTACACCAGATATCATTAATTCCATCGCCATTAGGAGAAAATATATTAGGAAATATCAACTGACAATTATCCCTTACCGTAATATTGACACATGTATCTGCAAGACAACCATCTAGCGATAACATTACACAGTAAGTTGTAGTTGCCGATGGTGTTGCTATAGGATCGGGACAGTCTGCACAAGATAATCCAATACTTGGAGTCCAAATATAATCTAATCCACCAGATGCCATTAATTGTATTGACTGACCTAATGTTATGATAGGATTATTTACATTGATTGTTATGTTGGGTTTTGGGGAAACTATGACATCGAAAGAAGTAGTATCCTTACATCCACTTAAGTCTGCGATTAAAGTATATGTGGTATTCAAAGAAGGTGCCACCGTAATAGATGTCCCTACTTCGTTGGTACTCCAATTCAAAATACCAAGTGAAGGCGTGTTAAGAATCAATGGCTCACCTTGGCAAATATTTTGATCTCCTGTTATGATAGCTACAGGATTTTGGGTTATTACTACATTTATTTGTCTAGTACCAGTACATCCAGAAACATCACTTACTGTTAGAATATAATTACCCGTAGCACTTAGATTGGCCGAAGGTATGGTTGGGTTTTGGACTGTTGCTGTAAATCCATTGGGTCCATTCCACACAAAAGTAAGGCCAGCATTAGCCATCAGACGCAGCGTGTCGTTTTCACAAATTGGGCTATTGGATGTGAGATCTACACTCAACTGACCAGTTACAATTACTGGTGTAGATGCGTTAGATATACAACCATTTTGATTAGTAACTTCCACGGTATATGTACCACTATTGACTGCACTTGCATTTGTGACGACAGGATTTTGTACCATGGATACAAAACCATTGGGTCCTTGCCAGTTGTAACTCATACCCCCTGACAATTGGAATGAAATGTCTCCTCCATTACAAACAGGGCTATTGGAAGATAAAATAGCAGTAGGTTTTGGATTGACGACAACGTTAGTACTTGTAGATGCGGAACATCCATTTGTATCGGTCACAGTGACCGTATATACACCTGCATTTAAAGAAGATGCATTATTTATTGTAGGATTTTGTACATTATTGGTAAATCCATTTGGTCCAGACCAATTAAATGCTACACCACCATTCACTGACAAGTTGATAATATTACCTTCACATAATGGACCGTTGGATGTACTGTTTACCAAAGGCAGTGAATTTACCACCACATTCATATTGGCCATTCCTGTACAACCACCTGCCGCTGTAACAGTGACACTATACAAACCACTATTTAGAAGTGTGGCATTATTGATCACAGGATTCTGTGTCATATTAGTAAAGCCATTAGGCCCCGACCATTGGTAAGCTATTCCGTTAGATGCCATCAAATTGATCGTGTTGCCTAAGCATACATTCGAATTGGTTGTAATCATGACATTAGAAAGATCATTTATGATTACTTGAACAGATGATGTTGCAGTACAGTTATTTGCTGCTGTTACAGTGACAATATAAGTGCCTGCATTTAGGATGGTTGCATTATTTATGGTTGGGTTTTGGATATTATTGGTAAATCCATTCGGGCCTGACCAAGCATAAGATACACCTCCAGAAGCGGTGAGATTAAGTGTTGCTCCTGTACACAATGGGCTGTTGGAATTCGATTGAACTATAATCTGGTTGGTCACATTGACTGTAACTGAAACAACCCGTGTACAGCCTTGAACATCTGACACGGTCACGATGTAATCACCAGCATTTATATTGCTAGCATTTGGAATGATTGGATTGTCATCTGTTGATGTAAAATTATTGGGTCCTGTCCAATTATATTGTGTACCTCCCGTCACTGCAAGCTCAATGGAATTTCCGAAACACACAGGACTATTGGAAGAAATACTGCCGGATGATGGTAGATTTATAACAACTATCAGGGAAGATATTGATGTACAGCCATTTGAATCTGTGGCAGTGACTGTATAAGTTCCCGCATTCATAGGCGTAACATTATTAATTGTTATATTTTGGCCATTAAATGCAAATCCATTGGGCCCTTGCCACTCATAATTAAGATTACTTTCTGCCATGATGAACAGGGAAGAACCCGAACAAACAGGGCTATTGGAGGTAATAATGGGGATAAAAGGTGGGCATGGATTTGAACATCCTGAAATGCCTTTGAAAGAAAGAGTATCGCAATCAGAAAAAGTCCCTGCTTCTGTAAATTGGACATGATAAGGTTGGGCAAAAGGTATAGGAAAACTTACAAATCGATCAGTAGTACTATTAATAGATCCACCAGTGGTACCTATTGATGCAAAACCACCAAAAGCTCCACCCGATAAGTCAACCATAACCGTATAGGTACTCGTTGCTTGATCACATGTTATGATTGGTTCGGTAGCACGGATAGAATCTCTAACCTGCACAAACCCAAAAGCACTGTTAATGGTGCCTTTACAATTATTGTTTTTGACTGAGTCAATCTGTATTGTTTTGTTCCATTGACTGGCATTGACAGTAGGAAAAAAATTAGTGTTATTGGTAGTCCAAGGTGGCTGAGCTATACCATCTATGCTATAAAAAATGGAAAACGGCGGCTGCCCAATTAGTTCGAATTCAAAAACATAGTTTACTGGACTACAAGTATATCCTGAGTTCGTGAAATTTAATATGGGTGCTACACAAGGTGAAAATTTGGATACAAAACCATCTTTGGTTCCACCACCATAATTGATTTGTGGAGCAGCTAGGGTAGATAAATTTGTACTCCCTTCTGTTGTGCCATTGATGTAAATGTCATTATTCACATCAAGCACTAGACCCAATCCAAAATCATTGGAAGCACCGCCATAATAGGTGGACCAAGCTCGAGTTCCATTTTTTTCAAACCGAGCAATAAAAACATCTTGTCCACCAGATTTTACCTGTTGAAAAGCGCCAGTAGTAGCCATGACATTAGAAGATGTGGTATGTCCTACCATAAAAATCCCTCCATTACTTGATTCTCGTAATCTGTATGCTGTGTCATCTCCGTTTCCACCAAAATAAGTAGCCCAATTTCGAGTGCCATCGATTGCAAATTTTGTCAAAAAAGCATCATATCCCACAGCTAGATTTGATTGCAAAGCGCTAGGTGTTGCAATATTGTTGGGCGAACTGGTAGAACCTGACAGGTAGATATCGCCCATGCTATTGACATAAAGTGCATCGCCATAATCATTGCCACTACCACCATAATAAGTGGACCATAGACGATTTCCATTACCACTAAATACTGCTAAGAAAACATCAGCTGTATTGCCTCCATAAGTGGATTGAATGGCTCCAGGAGTTACTATATTTACTGTAGATGAAGTCCATCCTGAAATGACTATATTACTTAAGCCATCGCTTTCGACTTGCAGTCCGGTGTCGAAACCAACATCGCCAAAATAGGTGGACCATAATAACTGGCCATTGGTATTGAATTTTGCTAATAGCACATCATTCTGACCATTATACGTTGTGCTAAAAGCACCTGTAGTACTTATATTTGTTACAGAATTGGTCCAACCTAAGATGATCGGATTTCCTGCTATATCTAATTCAATATCATTGGAATAATCAAATTTTTCACCACCTAGGTAACTACCCCATATTCTCATCCCATTGTTAGAGAATTTAGCAATGAAAGTATCTCCATTCCCATTGTTATTGCTTTGATGAGTTCCACTTGTAGCTATGCCGGTGGTTGAAAAAGTCAATCCTGTGATAAAAACATTACCCACCGCATCTAAGTCAATACTTTGACCAAAATCATCTTCAGATCCACCAAAATAGGTGGACCAAATTTTATTGCCATCCTTATCATACTTTGCTACAAAAACATCACTAGCACCTGCTAAATTCGGTTGATAACTACCAGTAGTAGCTATAGCATTGGGACTAAGTGTGCTACCGATTACAAATACATTGCCCGCTGCATCAATGGCCATATCTCTAAAATTATCATCGCTATTACCACCATGATAAGTGGACCATTGACGATTGGAGATTTGGGTGAAAGCAACCGAAGAAAAGGCTATTAAACAAAATATTTGTAGATACTGCAGCATACCCATTATTTTTAAAGTCAAAAATACAACATTTTTTCTATCGTATGATATTTGTTGTAACATTATGATGTGAGTGATATGAAATAGATTGTAACTATTCAGGTCTTATACTTGTTGGCATAAGAACTGAATTGTTACAATCTATTTCACCTTTATTACTTATTGATCTTGATAAACTTGAATGATTTCTTTGTTTTACCATCTGTATCCAATTTTAAAAAATACATTCCAGCAGGTAAGCTTTCTATATCAACTTGTGTATGGCTTCCTGTGATATTATTATTAAGCCACAACTTACCGAATGTGTCAAATATTTCAAATTGCTGTTCATTCTGCATTTCAGAGATAATATTCAAAACATCATACACTGGGTTAGGGAAAATATTTAAACCGGTATCATCAGTAATAAAAGATGCTGTTCTATTGTCCGTGGTATTGATAGATTTACTTATGGTCAAAGGATTGATAATTCGTTTAAATCCAAGGTTCTCTTTTTTGTCTGTGGACAATATATCCATAATAAAATAGTAGTCTCCCATATCCACGTTTGATGGGATTAAGAATTTATTATTTATTCGTAAAGTAAGATCCTTGTTATTAAATTTGATCGCACTCGTATAAAGTACCTTATCATCTTTACTTATTTCTTCATCTTTAGAAAGTACCATGACTAATTCTCCATTAATTTGCTTCTTAATTTCCTTGGACTTAGCTATTTCTAATTCAAATGGCACTGGTGTTCCAGGTCGGACATGATTTATGAATATGTTGTTTGGAAGAAACCTAAATAAATTGACGTATAATCTATAACATGGAGAAAATAAAGCATACGGATTGGTGATGGTTATATTTGATGTGCATGTGTGCGAAACATTGTTGGTGCTTGTAGCAGTTACTGCAACTGTATTGACGCCCAAATTTGAACAGTCGAAATGAGAAGGTGTAACTGCATAATTGAAAGCTGGATTTACATTGCCACCAGCAAGTATTTCTGGAGTAATAGCCAATTCTCCATCACTTCGCAAAGGCAAAGTGACATCTCTACACAATGCACGAACTGGTGAACAAGGAAGTGGTCCGTCAAAATGATTTTCTACTGTAATCATACTCCAACAAGAGTTAATGTAAGTGCTTCCATCATATTCTGAGACTATCACCCTATAAGTATTATTGACATCGGCGCAATTGAAATGAGATCGACTCAAAGTGTATATGGAGGTTGAATTCATTTCTGAATACAATATTGCATCTGGTGTGATATATCCTGTACCGTCTTCAGAGATAGATAAATGAATATCAGACTTACATGCTATTGACTGTGCTTGCATAGAGACACAATGACAAACAATAAAAATAATTAAAAAATAAAAAGTTTTCATTTTAAAGATTTTTTAAGGTTTAATAATAACTCAAAGGTATGGGCATAATGCAAAACCTTAAAATTTGACTTGTCACATGATGATGTGAATATTTGAAAGTTTCATTAATGGTACTTTGTCACATTCTAAAGTGAACCTAATTACTTGAATAAAAAAGGATCACTTTACAACCATATAGCCATAATTGTAGTCATATTCATAAGTTAGTAATAATATAAAAATATGATGAGTAAGCAAGACAATAAGATCGACATTAGAATCCAATTGGCTTTTATGTGGACATCTCTGATGTTTTGTTACATCTATTGTGATTATTTTGACCTTTATACACCAGATAAAATATCGGGTATTATCAATGGCACCAGCATGCTGAACGATCCGTGGAAATTATTTGCAGCTTCAGTGCTACTAGTTATTCCGTCCTTGATGATATATCTCTCGATATCACTTCCACCAAAAATAAATAGATTATTAAATATAGGTTTAGGTGTGTTTTTTGCACTTTTATTATCACTCATCCTGACTTCATTGGATTTAGGATAGTACAAATTCTATTTGATGTTTGCATTGATTGAAATACTATTGGCAGCTCTTATTGCTCGAAAAGCATTTCTTTGGCAAATTTCTAACGCTTAAATTTTCATTCATGGATCTTCGTAAAAAATGGGCACATCTTGCGGGAATTTGTTATCTGACCATCGTAATCTCAGGGATTTTCAGTCTCATGTAAATTCCCAATTTGCTCATTGATTGGCAAAACCCTGTATTGACATATCAAAATATAAGTGATACCTAAATATCTAGAATGAGATTCGTAATGAGAGCTTCAATTAGCGATGCCTGCATCATTGGGAGAGATAGGGACTTGTCTGTGGTTATTGATTATTGGAGATAAGAAGGAAATAAAACTATGATAATCCTATTGAAATTGCTACAGCATTGTTTTTAATAAAAAGAGCACGTATTTTTGATGCAGTGTGAGTCAATAGAGTAGCATATTCTTAAAGAATCTGCACATCTTTAAATGACATTTTTGCATTCAATCGGTGTTTTGCTCCGGTTTAGTCTCCACTCATCTTAATAATTTTAACCGATTTACTAACTGAATGACTGTTATACTTGGCGTAGTACATGCCATCTACTATATTTTCAAGATCCGATATCACAATGTTAAAATTTCCAACCTGATCTGATAAATCTACTTTTTTGATTATGTTTCCTACCATATCCAAAATTTCAATTTCACTATTCATTTCAATAGGTTTTGACAATTGTAATTCAAAAAATTGGCTAAAAGGATTAGGATTTACTTTCAATTCTGTATTTAACCTTAAATCAGATGTAGATACTGTACCACAAAGTCCTAACATTTCGAACTCAAAATTGCTGTCAATAAATCCACTTCCTGAGCAATCGATTAACAGATAATAACCTATATTTTTCTTAATTTCAAATTGACTAAAAAAGGATATATCGAAAGTTTGTTTTGTTTCTGTATTGTAAACCAATGCTCGGTGAGGAATATTACCGTAAGGTACATAACGAATCGTAGTATCATTTTTACTATTGAACTTATAAAACAGAAGTGGTATTTGGAATGACTCTATTTCATGAGCTAAAGGGTATCCTGTTCTCGATGGATTTACAATTTGTTTTCCACATTTTAGGTCGAGCGCAGTTTCGAAACTCGTATGTTTATAAGCATTGTCTAAACAGGAGATATTATAAAAAAATGGTTCACTATTTTGTAAATCTGATCGGCTTTCTATTAAGTATTTTCGTCCTTTTGGAACAAGTATTTGAGTAGAGCCTCCAGAGTACGGCAAGTCAAAACGAGTTTTGCACACATCCATACATGAGTCATAAACCAGCCAAACTAACTGATTGTACACATTAATCGAATTTAGTTTTAGTAAAAGTGAAGAATCGCTTTCGATCGTGTACCATGATGAGTGTCCACCGAATGTATTACAACGGACTTCATTTGAGTATAAAAGTTTCGATTTGTTCATAATGATTTCTGTGCCACATCCAATTGTATCAGCATTTACACATTCCCAGTTTTTTGCCAATATTTTTTTATTGAATTGAAAAGAAACAGCTTTGGTATAATTATCAGAAGAATAAACTACCATTTTGTAGGATTTGCCCAATTCTGTAAAGATATCTTTTGTATTATAATAAAGTACATCATTTTCGATGCACTGCCACTGATCACAATTACCTTCAAATATAAGATACCTAAAAGGATTGGATTGATCTGTTTTTGAAATCGTGGTCACTTCCCCTGTTCCTTCAAATGTGTACCATAATCCATTGGTAATAGGATATACAAAATTTTGATTGCAATAATTTAATTCAGGTAGATCGCTACCTGCAAGTAAAATATTAGCAATAATTGTATCTGATGTCAGATCTATTTCGATAGCACCGTTACAAACATCATTTTCAAGTCTTGGCAAACAACTGACATTCATTTCAAATTTATATACATCATTGGATGCAGAGTTTTGTAATCGTATATAATAAACAGTATCCTTAGAAGTAGGAATTGCAATTTGATTTTCGGTTTGGTATAAGCCCGATTGTGGTGCATCACATGCCAATTTGGTACAGTCTGTTGTATTGTAAACTGTAATTAACCCACTATTATTGATATTTTTGATATCGAATAGAAAAATGGAATCATTACCTATCAATTTATACCAAATATCAGGATTGCCGTACGTCGAACAATTTTCATTAATCTGAGAAAACGAACTTAAATAAGTGGAAACAGTATCCTGAAAGCCACAATGTATTAATGTTGCATTTACACAAAAGTCATTGGACTTGCCTTCGATACATTGCAAATTAAACTTTATATTATCTACGTTTTGACCATTATAACTTCTCGTAATTCTCACATAATAATCATCATCATTACTGCCATAAACAGCAATTGGATTCGATGTGTAATCCCAACTTTGAATACATTGTAAACCATTGCAAGTACCTTTTAGATAAGCTATGCCGATATTCTCATTTTGCTGAGTGGAATCAAAATTAAATTCAAACCATTTTTTGTTTTTTGGTAATTGAAACCAATGCTCTATTTGCCCTGCGGTACTACCACAAATTGAACCAAAGTTTAGACCAAGTGGAGATTGTAAATTGAGATTATAATCCTTACCACATTGAAATACATCTGCTGACTGGCATGATATATTTTCATGCGTCTCAAAACAGAAAGTTGAGAACTCATAAGCACAATCTACTGGCGAATGCAATTTAATGATGTAGGTTGTATTGGATTTTGTGTCTATGGTAAATTGGTTTCTACTATAAAAATTAGCTTCAACAGCACCTGTAAATAGGCACCTACCATCTAAACAAGAATTTTCGATGATTTCATAATTTAATTGACCTGTGGAAATGTTACTAAATTTAAAAGTGATATTATCTCCTGTCCCTTGTAAAATATAATAATTACCTTTATTGGTTGTTTGGCAAACATTTATGGTATCTAATGGTGTGAAATCTGAAATTACATCATTGACATTTTGACCACAAATAACCGGAAGTGCGTCTGAACATGTATGATTGTTCCTATCATCAAAACATGTTAATTGAATGCTTTTTAAGGCCAAACCTATCAAATAATTGTGTGATATTTTAATAAAATATTTTTTACCTACTTCTGATTGGAAACCTACTATACCAAGTTGATTTAATGCTAGGATACAAGTACATTGGACATCATCACAATTATTTCCCTCGCCTACAATGATGGATGTAGAACTAAAGTAATTTGGATCACCGCTTACTTTTAATTGAATATAACTTCCATTACCTACGACTTCAAACCACGGGCCATTAGCACTCATGGTACAATTATTGAATGTAGAAGCAAAAGAAAGCGTGTTTGAAATATCATATTGGTTGCCACACCCTAATACTATCCTATTATTGCAGGAGTAATCTTCTGTTTCAATAGTATCAGGAGCACAATAATGCCGAAATTTAACAACTTCTTCTTGTGTATAATAATTAAAATTACCTATGGCTAAGTAATGTGTCATACCTTGTTTCCTTTCAACAAAAACAGGTTCAGTACCAAATAATTTTAGAATTTGTTTTAATGAATCACAGTTTCCGGTAGATTCAAAAACTATCCCAGCGCCAGAATAAGTTTCAAGTTTTAAATATGAATTGTCACTTGACTCCAGCTTGTACCAACTCACATTCTTTAATTGTCCTACACCTGGCACTTGAACCACGTCTTGGCTGACATCTTGTGTTTTAATTGTTATAGTAGTATCACAAGATATTGTAGCTGCCCTTTGACAATTGAAATTGGAAATCGAAGGTAAGCATTCTACATTAAAATTGACAAATGACATATAATCATATAGTTTCAATCTTATTTTGTAAGTCTTCCCAAGTTCGGAATTAACTACAAATTTAGCGTTATAATAATAATTATCTACAGACACTAATGGTGTATCATCACACCCATCTTCATAAATTTCATAACTATAACCATCTAAATTTGTAGGTGAAAAAACCCAAGTTTGACCATCACCTATAAATTGATACCAAGCCGATTTGTAAGGGAAATATATTGTATCTTGATTACTTCCTATAGTAGTGGAAAGACTATTCTCTATATTAATTCTGAAGAGTGTGCCACATACCACATTTTTGGCTGTTTGGCAAGTATTATTATGTTCATAATGATCACGACATGTCAAAAATATACTATCCAATGGCGTGCCAGAGGGAATTACTTCAATATAATATTCTTTACCTTTCGCCAAAAACAAACTAAAACTTAACCCTGACGGACGGTAAATTGTATCTTGATTGCAACTATTATATATCCGGATATTTGAATAATATTTGGTATTAATCTTAACCACTCTATCTTCACCTGATATCTGATACCATAGCGAGGATGGAGTATATATTGCACTATCGATCTGAAACGTATTCCTAAAATCAAGGGGAAATGCGACGTCAGCACATGAAAATGAAATAGCCTTACTGCAAGTGCTATTGATGTTTTCATCTTCACATCTCATTGTAACATTACTTGCTTGATCGCCACCATATACAATACAATAGTACGTAACACCATCTTCAGTTGGAAATGTAACGTAATTATAATAATACGAGATAGCCCAGCATTCAAAATTTTGACAATCCGTGCTTTTATAGACTGCAATTCTATACACGTTATCTCCAGATATGCTTTTGATTCCACCATCACCGTCAACTCTAAACCATGAATATCCATTGATCGAGCCACAACTACTTTCGGTAATTAGATTCTGAATTACATAATCTTGTTTAATCAGGGTAGGTTTGCCACATTCTAACTTGACAGCGTCTTCGCATCTAAGGCCAGTGATATCTGCTTCAAGACAACTGAAATATAAATTAAAAGCTTGCAAGTTTTTAGAATAATCGTAATTAATACGAATATAGTATTCTTGCCCCTCAGTAACATTAAAATAGCTGCTACTACTATTATAATGAACTAAGCTCCAAAAAATGGGTTCACCTATTGCTCCACAATCTGTATTATAAATAGCTACAGGTATTTGACCATTAAAATCAGATGAGATCACTATGGGTTTAGTTCCACCAGTAAACTTAAACCACTTGCCACTTTGGTTGTAGTCATTTGGCAAATTGGTGCTCGTCTTGTCTAGACAAAATGAATTAAATAAGGTAAGTGTATCCCCACAAATATTTATTATTTCGCTTTTTTCACACGAATTGTTATCATAGGTTATATCTAAACATGTAACACTTAGGTTGAATGGAACACTTGAATAATCGGTCAACAACATGTAATATTGCTCATCATCAATCATGTCCAAATAAAATTTATCATCTGACACATTGATAGTATTATTATAGATTTTAACCAAATTGGAGCAATCTCCAGCGTCAGATTTGTATAAATTAACTTGCATATTACCATAGGTATTGCCATCGAAGTTTAATTGAACTTGTTTGCCAACTTCTCGGGGCAACTTATACCATAATCCATATTGCTTATTATTTTCTTGATTTAAAGTATTTACATAAATGTTTTGCAACTGTTCATTCTCATATCGTTTGCCACAGCTTAGGCTTTTAGCTCCTTCACATGTTAAATTTAGGTCTAATGATCTACAATCTAATGTGACTGAAACAAGGCTGTTAATAGATGCAGTCATGGCGGCTTGTACTAAATACTCTTTATTTAATTCAGTAATAATGGACAGTTCATTGTAATAGGGTCTATTTAAAACACACTGCATGGAGTCCCCACATGTAGTTTCATAGATATAAGAAATAAATGATGAAAACTCAGATGAATTGTAACGAATAGTTTGAAGGCCACCATTTCCCTTAATTCTGAACCACATATATTTATAGCCGAAATTGTAAATATTACAAAGTGTAGTTGGGGAATTTATAAGTCCAGATGAATTAATATTTAATTCACCTCCACAATCAAGAAATGGAGCTGATTCGCATTTGCTGGCTTCTACAGTAGGAAAAGCCGAAAAAGTGACTGAGTAATCAGATTTACTACCACTATCTGAGTACACAAAAATTTTATACGTTTTACCTTTTTCAATAAATCGACTGATGGGCCGATAATAATTACCATTTTCTACACATGAGAGATTAGAACAAGAGCCTTCGATGATAAGTGCATTTGCATAGTCAGATACTACCTTCACCATTAGGATACTGTCATTGCCATTGATTTCATACCACACACCTCGTAATACTCTTTTTGCTGCCCACAAAAAGGGATACTATCCAGATTAGGGAGGATATCTTTTTGTTGATATAATGTGTCTAGTTTAGCATAAACAGCCTTAGAACATTCATCATTTTGGGGCTTAATTTGGCTGAATGCCTGAAATGATATTAGTAATATGACGATAGATAGAAAAATAGATCTCATAAAACAAAATTTCTTGTAAAGATAAATCATAAAACAAGAATAATACAAAAAATTATTTGCTTTTTCGATAATTTTATTTTAAATTTCTCTTGACTTACCTATAACCTTTATATTTTATAATAATTCTTTTAATCATACTATCAAAATCAAGGTCCTGAGTACAAAATATTTGGAGAAAAAGTGTAGTTACTGATAAAATACATAGCCCAAAAATAAAACCACCATTAACGTCATTATTGATTTTACTTCCATCTGACACCAATGGTGGTTAGTTTAAAATTTCAGGTGTTATGCTACAAATTCAAAGAGTGAGAAAAAATCATACCCTAATAAATTTATTTAGAATATGTTGGCCAACTCAAAATTTACCTTCAGTAATTGTCAACACTTCCCCTGCGGAACTTTTCATAATGCCAGAGAAAGTACCATGTCCTTTTTTCGAAGTTCCTGATCCTTCTATGCTAGTAACTTTATATTTTATATCAGTACCACCGCCACTAAAAATTACTTTATCCTTGCGTGAAAACAAAGCACCAGTGAAATTAGAACCCTGTGATGTAGGATAGTCACCTACACCTGTAAAATCTTCTATAGTAAATCCAAAACTTTCTGGAGAAGTATTAAATGATTGTACTACTAAATTGTCTGTGGTTTCATCTATCATATTACCTATGATATTTCCAGACCATTGTGTGCCATTGATTTTCATAGATAGCACGGAAGTACCAGGCACAACACTAGTGTCATCATCTTTACTACAAGATACAATCAGAAGAACTAAAGAAATGATTAATATATTTTTCATTAAATGTGTATTTATTAAATTTAAAAATTATTGTTTGATAATTAAGACATTAAATTTTTCACCTATTTGCATAGCATTTGTATCTTCTCTATATATCGTCCATTGATCACCATCCCACCACACACCAACTGGACTTATTATATACTGCCCCTGATAGGCATGCGTAACAAAGATCATATCTGTCTCACTCATACCAGGATAATTTAATTCTGTCACATTACTCAAAGTATTTGCAACACTTGTAGTATGTACATAAGCTGTTTTTGCAGGAGCACTTTGGTTAACTTTTATATATCCATTATGAAGTTCTAAAGCTGTACCACCAGCTACCGATAAATGTTGCAATCTCAAGATAGGTTGTGTATTAGCTGAGCCTATAAACTCATTGGTCGGTGCAGTACTAATAATCCCTACTCTTGAGCCTTCTACATTTAATCCTTCTGCCGCTTTAAATTCGCCCCCTATACCCAAATCACCAACGGCAGTTCCTTTAACACCTATAGAAATATTTGTAGGATTGGCTTCTGCATGGCCCATTACTCCTACCCTATCTCCTTGGCCTTCCCCTTCGCCATATACACCTATACTTGTGGTAGCTGTTCCTACAGTATTACTACGGCCTACCACGCCAATACCATAAGCACTGCCATCAATACCTGCGTGAGTGTCATTACTAATAGCCATCAATCCCACACTAGAATGCGACTGAAAGTATCCAGCCATAGGTCTATCCTGATGACCATAGATTTTAGGATAAGTTCTTAAGTCAAGTAAGTAAGTTGAAGAAGGATTGATTTTGGACTCTGCATGAATACCTTTATTTCCTCCTTTGAATACACCTCCAAACCCAAATCCTTTATACTCTCTAATAGTTGCTCCCGAAGGCAATGCAATACCTTGTACACCTATTCCTTCAAAACTGCCCATAGCATCGAACTGCCCATTTACTCCAATAGCACCATTTGCTGCCAAAGTAGATGAACCTAAAACTCCTGTATTTTTTCCTATAGCAACTACTCCAGTACCACCAGTGAAGTGACCTGCTACTCCTAGGTCCAAAGATGTCGATATGATACCATTCAGATCTCCATGAGCATCAATAGCCGCATTTCCTGCATTGATTTTTAAGCCTATGCCAGAGTCCGTAAAAGGTTTGTTATTGATATCCAAAGCAATAGGATCTGTAAAAGTGGTGGATGTACCTTGTATATCTATTTTTACTGCTTTAGATCCATTGGTAACATTTTGGGTGATAAAACTAGCGATGGTATTGGCATTTTGTCCAGCTACAGTCAGGACTGTATTGTCAAGGACAGCAATGCTACCAGGTTCAGAGCTGATCAAAACTTGATTATGTGACGTTTTGTTTTGAAGAAGGGAAGGACGTAAATCATTGCTTTGCCAGTTGGAGCCACTACCACCAGATATAGGTAATTGCCATGTAGCCAATCCTGATGCATCAGATGTTAAGATTTTGCCAACACCAGGAACACCACCAGTTATTTTTAGTTGCCCATTGACTTCCAATTTTGCTGTTGGTGTAGGTGTACCAATCCCAACATTGCCTTGGTCTGTAATCAATGCATATCCAGCAGCAGAAGTAAAATATCCAGCATCTCCAGTATTGGATCTAAAAAAACCAGCGAGCCCAGAACCTGTTGATTCAAAGTATCCAGCTGTGGAGCTTGCATTCCCTCTTCCTTCTATTCCTTTGGCACCATTGTAACCTATTCCAGTCACCCCTGCATACCCAGTTCCAGCAGATGATGAACCTAATATTCCAGTAGATATATTTGAAGATCCACTAATACCTACACCTGATAATCCAGATCCCACTGCTATATTTCCATATATACCAGAGATGGCGGCTCTGCCATTGCCAGTTTGAGTAATTTGAAATACAGGTTCAAGCCCAGATGTATTGGCACTTCCAATATATGGTAATGCGAAACTACTACCAGGGTCTCCTTTATCTCCTTTTGGTCCTGCAACACCTTGCACACCCTGAATACCTTGATCGCCAGTATCACCTTTTGTACCTGTCATCCCAACAAGCCCTTGGTCACCTTTATCCCCTTTGCTTCCTTGTGGACCAGTAGCACCTGTATCTCCTTTGTCACCTTTTGGTCCCGCAACACCTTGAATCCCTTGGTCGCCTTTTGGCCCTTTAATTTGTCCAACATTAGTCCAGACTGTACCAGACCAAACATGCCCGTTTCCATCATTTTGGGTAATATACATATCACCTATCAAACCAGTGTAAGGTATTGGCAGGGTAGATGCATCGGGTAATGAACCTACAATCTTGACGCCACTTCCTGCATCACCTTTGTCTCCTTTGGGGCCAGCAACGCCTTGTATCCCTTGCTCGCCTCGGTCGCCCTTTGGCCCAGTTATTCCTATATCACCTTTGGGACCTTGAGCTCCAGCATCACCTTTATCACCTTTTGGACCTACATCACCTGGTTCCCCTTGGTCGCCTTTGGCTCCAGCAATACCAGGATCACCCTTATCGCCTTTGGGGCCAATACCTCCTGCATGAAGTTCGCTAACTCCTATTTCACCATAAGTACTTCCGCCATCCGTACTGCATTCAACTAATAAATATCTTTTTACAGAAAAATCTAAAATTGCAAATGTACCCGTGACTGGAACGCCCGATCCAACTGTAAGAGAAAGCCAACCATACTGATCTGTGGTGGGATTTTGAAGTTCGCGATACAATACTCCTGACGATGCTGTTTCTAATATAGTAAATCTCAAATTTACGGCAGTATTTGCTTAGGAGCACCACTACTATTTCTGACTATAGTTTGATAGTTGAATGATTGAGCTTGGATTGAATAGCAAAATAGAATAATGAAGAAGCTTAAAATTAAATTTTTCATTTTATTATTGTTTGATAAGTTTGGAGATAAATGTTTGATTGTTGGCTGTTACTGCCTTGATGATATAATAGCCTGGTAAAAGATTCTGGACATCTAGTTCACTAGCTGAATAAGCGGTAATATTAGATTTTGAAATCAACTGCCCGAGCTGTGAGTATATAAAAACATCTGCATCTTCAGCTTGTCCCCATTTGATATTTATAAGTCCAAAAGTAGGATTGGGATACAGTTCCAGTTCAAATGTGAAGTCTTGCGTCGCTGTAGCATTCACATCATTTGTTAAAGGAGATGTAAAGTGTAGGCCATTATGATTGCCATAAACGGAGATTTGAACATTTAATAGATTTTGTGAATATTGCTCTCCACACTCACCTGTAAAATATTCTTTGGCAATGACAGGACTGTAAAAACATTGTGCTGATACATTGTTTTGTGTGAATAGAAACACACTAGAAAACATAATATTTTTAGTGATTGGTTGAGACCATTTCTTAGGTTACATAACATCATATTTCAATATTAAGATGGTGATCAAAATTGATAATACAAAGGTAGGTAGGGAAAAGATATACAAGAAAATTGGCCTGTCACATGATCATGTGAGATTGTATATACAACCATTCATTTATGCCACAGATGGATTCTAATGAACTGTTTTTTTTGAAAATAAATTACTATTATTCCTATTTTTTAAAATGTATGATTTCCAAAACATAACAGTATAAAAATCAATTTTTTACCACATTATGATTGATAGATATCGTCTTACCAGTAGGCAATGGCAAAGGAGGTACACAGCCTCCCTCCCATGTAGCTGGAGCACTAAAATTACCGTCAGATATGGTAGAGTAAGGATATACTGTAATGGCAGGTGTACCTGTATTTCCCGTCCCGAAACACGTAAATGCATCTATGACATCTACCAAAGAATAAGTGGTATTGATAGATGGTGATACTGGAAAAACGGAACCTTTAATGTAGTTTGGTAATACAAAAACATTTGTTCCATCTGTGTATTTAATGGTAAAAGGGTTGGTCCCACCGTCTATGATTAATTTGAGTGTTGTAGTGGTTTGATCACAAATAGCGGTAGGTCCTGACGCCAATAGATTTGCCGACGTAGAGCATGAACATGAGGTAATCACTTGAATAATGTTGTTGCATCCTAAAGCATTTCCGCTGATGGATGCAGATATAGCATTGATAGCCAAAAACTCGCATACACTTTTTAGATTGCAGATGGCCAAATTAGGATTATTATTGATAATTAAATAATCTATAGTGGAAGGATTGATATTGTTTAAACCTATTATATTGAACAGGGTATTGTTATTGCTTATGGATAATATTCCACCAATTTGTGTAAGATTTGTCATCTCTATAATCTCTGTAAGCAGTGGGTTATTATAAATCGTCATATATCCTTCAATGGTACTTAGATTTTGAAAGGCATTCAATGTCGTCATCGCAATATTATCATGAATAGATAGATAGCCTCCTAAAATAGGTAAGACAGCAAAACTTGAAATCAAAGTTAAAACAGGATTATTGTATATTTGTATATCTCCACCGCAAGAAGATAAAGCATTAAACCCATTGACACCCTGCAATAAGGCATTATCATGGATTAAGACATCACCACCAATGATGTCTAGATCAGACATGCCACCTAAGGAGATTAATGCCACATTATTATTGATATCAAGGTTCCCGCCGATGGTATATAGATTTCCAAAGTCTTCGACATTTCCCAAGGCTGGATTATCAAAAATAGAGAGATTTCCTCCAATATGATGAAGCGACCCAAGTATGGCTAATCCTTCGAGCATATTATTATTGATGATGGAAATAAAGCTACCAATAGAAGTGATGGCACCTGTAGTATAAAGATTGACCAAAGCATCATTGTCATCTATCCAAAAGAAGCCACCTATGGTATTAAGTGCACCAAGGTTAAAGTCAACCAAAGCATCGTTGTTATAAATATCTACATCGGATTCTATTTTTGTAATGTTGTGTAAGCCATATAAACTTGTCAAACCAGCATTACCATATATTTTTAAACTTCCACCAATTTCAGTGATTTGTGACAATGGATTTAGGTCATTGATGACATCTCCACCAACTGCATCTTGTATGATGATATCTCCCCAAATCTTGCTACATCCTAGATAAGAAGAAGGGAAAGCGTCAATTTGTGCTTGTGATGTAAAGGTAATACCTGCATAGGAGCAATGGGTATTGCATTCCGTTTCTACTTGTGTGCGACTTTGGCAGCCTACAGCATTGCCTGATATGGTAGCAGTATTTACCAAGACTTCTAAATAACTACAAATGCTTAAAACGTCGCATTCGGATAAAAGTGGATTATTGAGTAGTGTGAGCGGATCAAGTCCTACCCAATCGGGGTCAGGATGGATCGTACTTGGGTTGATATTTTTGATCCCATTTAGATTAGTCAAAGCTGCGTTATTGAAAAAATAGAGTAATCCATTGATCGACGTGAGACCTTCTAGACCTGTCAAATTTGTCAATGAAAAATTGTTGGACATAAAAATATTTCCATCCAATGAGAGTAAGGTATTTAGGCCAGTTAGAGAATTTAATGCAAAATTGCCTGCGATATTAAGGTCTCCATTGATATTAAAAACATTTGTTAGACCGTTGATATGGACCAGCGCATCATTATTATTCAGTCTTAAATGACCATTTATTGCACCTACATTTTGTAGGGCAGCCAAGTCTATGAGTGATGGATTATTTTCGATCCATAATTCTCCACCTATGTAGGTAATATTATTGAGCCCATTGACACTTTGGAGTGCTCCATTCTCGACAATTTGAATGTAATTATAAGTGGAAGTTAAACTTTCCAAACCATTCAAATTTTGAAGGATCGCATTATAATTTATAGAGATACCTGCCCCTACAGATAGTAAGCTACTAAGTCCTTGTAAATCAATCAAGGCATCATTATTTGTGATCAATAAATCCGTTCCAATCGTCTGCAATCCACTCAATGCATTAATATTGGTCAAAGCGCTATTGGTTCCAATCCACAATTCATTATTGATTGCTATCAGATTTTGCATGCCAGAGAGGCTGGTTAATCCACTATTATTTCTAATCCACAGATATCCATTTATTTCCGTAATCTGTGCGAGGGGCCATTCAAATTTGTGATGTTTCCTGCCACCGCATCGTCAATTTTTACATTGCCCCAAATTTTAGTACACCCAGGATACATAGGCAGGAAGGCATCGATCTGTGCCTGACTAGTAAATGTAATACCACTTTCGAGCAGTGGACTTGCACAGATTTCTACTGCTAGATCTATTTATACAATTAGCCGCATTGCAGAGATAGTAGCCATACTTCCGGTAAATCAAGATAATTACAGACATAGGATATCGCACTCGGAGAGGAGTGGGTTGTTCGTGATGTTAAGGTGACTCGATGAAGGATTTTATACGTTATTGATGCCACTTGGGTTTATATTTTTAATTGCCAGAGATGTCGGATAACAATGGATTGTGGTACTTATTTAAGAACGCGATTGATTGAAGTAAGGTTATCCACAATAGAAAGCCTGACTAGATTTGTCATAAGCCGCAGGCATCATTGCCTTGAATATAAAGCCACCATCTAAAGAAGAAAGGCCATTTAAACCTGATACATTCGGAAGAGAATTATTATTATAAATAAATAAATCACCAAAGATGGAAGAAAGGCCATTTAATCCAGACATATTTGCTAAAGCATCATTAGAACTAATTTGAAGAGATCCACCGAGCGAAGTAAGTCCATTTAAACCAGAAATACTTATTAATGCACCATTATTCCAAATTTCAAGAGTACCGCCTAGAGAATTAATCCCATTTAAACCAGACACTGTCGCTAAAGATGAATTAGCACCAATATACAAAAAACTTCCGATCGAATTAAGACCAATTAAATCATCTAGAGTAGTGAGCATATCGTTACCATTTATATTGATACCACCACTGATGGAATTTAGTACACTTAGACCAGAAAGATTTATCAACAAATTATTATTACTAATATAAAGATGTTCTCCTATTGAAGTAAGTCCATTTAGACCGGAAAGAGTCGCCAAGGCTGAGTTGGATGATATCGATAGTGTGCCGCCTATGGAATTAATATTGTTTAAGCCTGATAGCGATAACAAATTGATGTTACTTGGACCTGGAAATTGACCAATTGTCATATCTCCATTTATCTCAGTAAGCTGGGCCAAACCATTCAAATTGTTAATAGTTCCAGTCACTGCATCTTTAATGTTCACATTGCCCAACACCCTCACACATCCCGGATAGTTTGTTGCAAAATTATCAATATCGCTTTGCTCATCGAATACAATACCTCCAGATAAACATTGACAGACAAAGCTATATACTCCAGTACTTTCATTAAATGTGATGGCATATTCACCAGGATTGGCGACAGGTATATTGGGTCCATCTTGCACGCCAGTCCCTGCTGGAAAGGATGTGCTGCCCCAGTTGATCGTCCAACTATTATTTTTCTAAATTTAATTTCATTTGCAGTAAGGGTAATAGTAATTGTCCAAACCCCTGAACCCGGAGCTGTTTCGGTCATATTATGATCCGTAGTCCAATTATTGCTAGGAGTGGCCGTGCCGACAATCGAGACTTGTGCGAATGCCCGAACACTCGAAAACAAAATAAAAAAATACAAAAGATTTTTCATAAATTTCTTGATTTATTATTAAACATACTAATTTTACGCTTACAGATTGGTATTTTGATACCTCCCATCAATTTTACTGCCTTTTCTTGTAGATAAGACAATATCTGTGATATGTGCCGCATTAACTACATAACTTTTATGTGTTCTAAAAAACCTATGAGATGGGAGGATATCTTCTAATACTTTAAGCGTCTTGGACAATAATTTTTTGGAACCATCCTTATAAAAGATTTCTGTGTAATTGCTTTCTGCTTTTAAATACAAAATATCATCAGGCAAACAACACTGATAGCCACCAGGAATTGGTAGCATAATGCGACCCGATGCTAATATGGCATTGTGAAGTGATGTCTCATGACAAATGATGATTGGCTCTGATTCCACTCTCAAAGACGCAACTTGGATTGTTTGCTTTACTAATTTCATGTTTATCAGCACTATATTTGGCGCCAAAATTACGACTTATCGACTTGGGTATCAAAAATACCCTGTCACATGATGATGTGAGAATGAAAAGCTTAGTATGACATGAAGGCTAAGTCAAAAATTACAACTTTGATGCTACTTTATCAGCACTTTATATTCAAAGGCTTTTAGTTCAATTTCAGAAATAAGTTTGAAGGTTTCACCACTCATGGCATCTTTCCAAGTAGTATTTTTTAAAGTGTTTGGCAGAGCAAAAGATTTATTGCTATTTCGTACGTTGACTAAAATCAATACTTCATTATTTAAAGCTTTGCGGCTGAATGCCACTATATCCGTAGTAGAAAAATGTTCTAAAATTCCTGTTTTTAGAGCCTGATTGGCTGCACGAATTGCAATCAGTTTTTGATATAATTTAAGCATATCAGGATTGGTTTGCCAATTGATAGGCGACTTACTAAAGAAGGGCAGCTTTACGGGACAACCTACTTCCTGTCCGTTGTAGATGAGAGGAATTCCACCCATATAAGAAGTTATGACAAAAGCAGCCATCGACCCATTTTTACCACCAAAAAGTCCTAAAGGAGTATCATCCCAAGCACATTCGTCATGATTGGATGTAAAGCGTAACCTTTGTGTACCAGTAGGAATACCAGAATACTCTGACTGATGTGCTAATAAAAATCCTGCTGCAGTTTGATTGGTTTTGAAAATAGTTTTTGCCTTACTGAAAAACTCCCAACCAAAATTTATATCAAAACCTGCTGAAAAATGGTCTTTTCGAGCACCTTCTGCCAGCATGATGATTTTGCGATTAGGGATCTTGCGTAGCGAGTCTATCGCTTCTTTCCAAAAAGAAAATGGAACATAATCGGCTGCATCACAACGGAAACCATCTATATTGGCTTGCAATACCCAATATTTCATTGCTTCTATCATAGCTTGTCTCATAACAACATTGTCAAAATTGAGATCGGCTACATCTTGCCAGTTTGTACCTGCAGGGGATATGATATTGCCGTTGGCATCCTGAGTATACCAATCTTTATTTTGAATCCATGGATTGTCCCACGAAGTATGATTGGCAGCCCAATCTAATATTACAGCCATTTTTCTTTTATGTGCTTCTGTAACTAATAGTCTCAATTTTTCTAGATTTCCATATTCGGGATTAACTTCTATAAAATTTTGGATACAATATGGAGAATTAACTGTTTTAATTTTACCAATAGGATGGATAGGCATGAGCCATATTACGTTGACACCCAATTCCTTGATAGAATCAAGCCTCGGCATAATACCTTCAAAATCACCTGAAACACTAAATGCCCTTTGATTTATTTCATACATTATTACGTCTGATATTGTAGGGATATCTGCAAAAGGAGTTCCATATTGGTCTTTATGGTTGCCAGAGTTAGGAGTTTCAATATTGGCTGGTTCTGTTTTTTGACAACTTATCCAACCGATAGCAAAAAACAATAAAATAATGACACGCAAAGTATTCTGAAAATTCATATTTGGTCTTATTAGTGACAAATGTACCTAATTAAGGTATTAATAACTAGATTTAGCATTTTAATTCAATTTAGAAAATTATATTTCCATTAATATTTCACATCATCATGTGACATTCATTTATAAAATTACAAAAGTTTTATTGTTATTTTTGCTGTTAAATTTAACATATCGTCCATGAGTATCAAGATCAAAGTAGCTATTTACGAAGATAATGCAGGGTTAAGAGAAATTTTGGCATCGATCATTCGAGAGTCGGAAGAATTTGAGCTTGCAGGCGAGTTTGGTCACTGTCTTGATGTCATTCAGAATACTAAAGCATTTGTGCCGGATGTTATTATTATGGATATTGATATGCCTGGTCGTACAGGTATAGAAGGTGTCAGAGAGCTAAAATCTGTTTATCCAGAGGTAGAGGTAATCATGAATACCGTTTTTGATGATGATGATCGCATATTTAATGCTTTGAAAGCAGGTGCAACTGGCTACTTACTTAAAAAAAATTCATTGGCTACATTATTAACAGCTATCAAAGACGTGAAGAATGGCGGTGCACCTATAAGTCCATCTATTGCCAGAAAAGTCCTACAATTGCCATTTGCTGTGGGAAAGGCTTCAGAATCAACTTATAATCTTTCTGAACGCGAAGTAGAAATATTAAAATTGCTATCCAAAGGTCTAAGTTATAAGATGGTAGCCAATGAAATGATCATTAGTTTAGATACGGTACGTACCTACGTAAAACGCATATATGAAAAATTGCACGTTCATTCAGTCACAGAAGCTGTTCATAAGGTATTTATCGAAAAAAAGACTTAGTTTTATTCCTCGATAGTTAAAAATCATTAATGTAAACTTTGTTTTGATAATCAAAAGCCTTCATACCGTCTTATTAGTTTTTTCTATTAGTTTTTTGGATGCACAAATAACTATAGACAGACATTGGAATAGAGATATTATTTTTGATCATTACAATGCTGTTCAGGGTTTTAATTCATTTCAAGCATTGTGTCTTGAAAAAACTAAAGATGAATTTGTATGGATAGGCACAGAGCAGGGTCTTGTAAGATATGATGGACATGTTTTTAAGAGCTTTAGATCAAATCCTTTTGACTCTACTACGATTTCGTCTAATTATATAAGAAATATGGTGGAAGACAAACACGGTCGATTGTGGATTACTGCGTTACCTGATTTAAATGTTTTTGATACTAAGACTGGCAAATGCAAAAGAATTGAGATTCCAAAAGACATTGATGTAGAAAATAAGTTGGATATACGAACCTTGGCCTATGATGAACGCAATGATGTAATGTGGTTGGGTACAAACAAAGGATTACTATATTCCCAAGGAAAAGAAGTGAATCTTAAAGTTGAAACTATTCCTGAAAAAAATATAAACTCTGGAATTTATGATATTGAGATGGATGGAAATGGCGGATTTTGGTTGGCAGCCAATGATGGTTTGTGGCAGTATGATGTCCAAAAGTGCACTGTAAGAAACTTCCATCGGCCTAGTTACGACCCTAAGGTAAAATACGATGATGGATTTATGAGTCTATATTTAAATAAAAAAAACAATACCCTATGGATAGGAAGTTGGGTTAATGGGTTAATGAAATTTGATATCCTATCTAAATCTATGTCTAATTACACTTTTGCAGATAAAACAAAGGTGCAAAATGGCATATTAACTATAAATCAATCTGGATTCAAAGGGGAAGAAAATATTTTATGGTTGGGCACTTCGGATGGTGTCAAAACATTTGACATCAGCACCCATGAATTTAAAGGTTACAAGACATCCAAACACGATGACACTCAAGGTGTTCCTGGGGCTGGATTTTGTTTTGAACCAACAAAAACGGAAGGTATGTGGATCGGTACTTATCAAGGTCTGCATAGATATGACCCTTACAAACAAAATATAAAAGTATTAGATCTAACTTTATCAAATAGCCAATCAGATTGGAAATTAGGAGGTATTAATTTTGAATCGGGCAGTCAAAAAGATAGCATTATTTGGTTTGGTATTGGGTATGAATCTTTTTTCAGATATGATATCATCCAAAATCGAGAGGTAGATATACCGACAGTTTTGAAGCCATATTGTCAAAAAGTACAACCATTTACTTCCTATATTGATTCTAAAAATATCTTATGGCTGTCATCCAATAATAAAGGATTAGTTGGATATGACCTAACAAAAGGAAAATTAATTGTACCTAATTTGAATATTGAAAAAAAAGAAATCCCCAAGATTCTTAAAATCGTAGAAGATCAGCATGGCAACCTTTGGATGGGATCGTTAAGTGGGATGTATATGTATAATAGGGCACGAAATGAAGTCATAGAAGAAGCACATATCAGGAGGTTTATCAATGGATCAAAATTGTCAGAATATGCCTTTAGATTCACTGTAGCATCAGATGGCAAAATTTGGATATTTGCTACTCAAAAATATGAAGAAGATGATGCTTTATATTGTTTTGATTCTATAACAAAAAAAATTAAGCTTTTTACTCAAAAGGATTACCCGGCATTAAGAATATTGAAGAGTTTGGAAGGGATAGTGTCTATTTCAAAAGAAAAATTAGTGATCACTTCATTCAATGGTTTTTGTGTGATGGATGTAACCAAGGATATTCCTACTTTTGACCTTTTCGATACTTACAAAGATAAGCCACTAGGCGGTTATAGAGACATAATCACAGATCATGAGAAAAATGTATGGATTTCTACAGATAGTGGCATCACTCGATTTAATATCAAAAAAAATGCGATAACAAATTTCAATTATTACAATTCCAATATTGGAGTGGTGCCTACACCTGCTATTACATTTTCTAATCGATCCAAAACTGTTTATATATCTCAAAATCTCGCTATAAATAGTATAAGTTTAGATGTTTTAAAAATGGCCAAACCAGGAAAAGTAATTTTATCTGATATGAAAATCGTCAACTTTGCATTGGATACCATACCAAATTCTGGACAAACTTTAGACCTAAAATATGATCAAAATAATATTGATTTACATTTTTCTAATCTGAGTTTTACTAATTCTCAAAGCAACACTTATCAATACAAGTTAGAAGGAATAAAAACAAATTGGCTCAATCTAAGCGAAAATCATCTTAAATTTGATAATTTGGGATGCGGCACTTATGTACTAAAAGTCAGGGCAGAAAATAGTTTTGGTCTAAATAGTCCTAATGAATTTTTGCTAAATATAGCGATTGCTCCTCCTTTCTGGCGAACATGGTGGTTTAATGGGTTGATTATTACTTTGATATCATTTGTTATTTACAGTCTATTTAAATACAGAGAGCTCCAACGTGAGAAACTAGAAAAACTACGACACAATATAGCTCGCGACCTTCATGATGATATGGGTAGTACACTATCACATATCAAGATGATGAGCGAGCGAGAGTCTATGCGTCAAGAGTCTAACCCATCCTTTCAGATAATTGCAGACAAAACTTCAGAAGTAATGAGCAATATGTCTGAAATTATCTGGAGCATCAATCCCAAAAATGATAGCTTGAAAAATATCATTGGGAAGATACAGGAGTTTGCCATCGATACGCTTGAGCCTTTGGGTATCCAAATAGCCTTTACTATAGATGATGATCAGAGCAATGTTCAATTAAATCCGGAAGAAAGAAGGCACTTTACCTAATATTTAAGGAAGCAATCAACAACACTGCAAAATACAGCCAAGCTAGTCAGGTACACTTTACTTTCAAAATAGGCAAAAGGGAGATCATTACTACCTTTGAAGATAATGGTATTGGTTTTGACCCATTGCTTATAAAAAGAGGAAATGGGCTGAAAAACATGGCAAACAGAGCTCAAATATTAAATGGTAAATTTAATATTTTAACTGGTGAGACAAAAACACTTATTTCTTTGACCTTATCAAAACGCTCTTGATTTTGTATAACAAAAGTTATACATTTGTATGATTATTTATGATTAATTTTGTCCAAAATATTTTAGTAAATGTCACATAAGGATTCTTTTTCATTCCGATATATAATTTTAATTTTTTTGCTAGTCTTCATTGGTATTCCGTTATTAGGACAGATTATTCCTGCTGGAAAAGTATTAAATCCAAACAAAATCAGGCAAACTGAAAAACTTAGATTGTTGAGCCCTGGAGGCAATAGATTTACACCTAGGGAAAGACAATCCCTTTGGCAAAGTATCATCCAAGACCGAAGTTTGCAATCGACAACTCTTAGAAACAATAGTGCATGGGAATTAGTGGGTCCAAGTGGTATCTTAAGTTCACAGGGTTTTAATTTTATTTGCTCTGGTAGAATTAGAGATGTTGAGATTTTGGATGACAATCATATTCGAATAGCATCTGCAAGTGGTGGACTATGGGACATTCAAAAAGGCACTGATGAGAAAGTTATTTATAAAAATATTTCGATAAATGATGTAACTTCATCTTGGAGTGGTACTGTAGCATCTGACCCTTTTAATGCCAATACTATTTTGTTAGGTACGGGAGAACCAGGTTTGAGATATGGAACTGGATTATGGAGAACTACTAACATGGGTAGTTCATGGATTCACATTCCTTTGGAAGATGGTATGTCCGCATTTGACGAAATGGAATTTACAGCCGTCAGAGGAAAAGTTTGGACTTGCGGTAGCGATGGCGTATATTTTTCTGATGATAGTGGATTAACTTGGAAAAATAAAAAAAGAGGAAACCATCCGGGTATGGTTGTTTTTCCTAATCAACCGGATACTATCTTAGTATCTGAATATGATAGAGGCATTTTCAGAACTTATGATGGTGGTAAAAGCTGGAAGCTATTGTCCAATGGACTTCCAATAGACAGCTTTAGTCGAATAGAATTATCTAATTGTAAATCACAACCCAATGTAATCTTTGCTCTTTACACAAATATACAAGGATTTACCAATGGTATTTATAAAAGTAGCAATGGTGGCGACTCTTGGACAAGATGCACTGTAATTAATGACGAAGGCAAGAAAGATTTGGACTATCACTGGGGCCAAGCTGGCTATAATAGTTTTATCTCTGTCTCACCGACCAATCCTGACCATGTCATTTCTGGTGGTGGATGGTACATATATAGCGATGATGGCAAAAATTTTTATGGACCTACAGAAGGACAACATGCGGATTTCCATTCAGGAAGTTGGAGTCATGATGGCCAAACAGCTTGGTATGCCAATGATGGAGGTATTTACTCTACAACATTTGATAAAAATTGGAAATGGAATCTTGAATTTAATCATTTGCCCATCACACAGTTTGTCAGTTTATCAGTAAGTCGTACCAATCCTAACGTCATGATAGGAGGCACACAAGATAATGGTTTGGTTTACTATAATGAAAAAGTCAAAAAATGGTTTTATCTTTTGGGTGATGGTGGTGGTGTAGCCATTGACCCAAATGATGAAGAAAAAATATACGGGACAATAGGGCTATCAGAGCCTCCATTGACGTTCAATAATGTAAGGAAATTTGGCCCTTCTGTAGCAGGTTGGCAAGATATAAATGTCGGTTTGTACCCTTCAGAACAATGGTGGCGGTTGATTGATATGGATCATAATAATCCACCTACGCTTTTTACTCAAACTGACAATAAACTGTATTATTCCAACAATGATGGTTCTACTTGGGAATATCTGGGTTTTCAGGATTTGAGTATGGACGCTATCGGTTCTATGGATGTGTCTCAAGGTGAGTTTCCAAAGATCTATATCTGTGGTCCAGGTTTAGTAGATGAGCAGATGATGGTTTTGGATTTTGCAATATGGGAGTGGACAAATATCACTGAAGGATTACCAGTTCAAGATGATCGCGAAGGATATAGTTTACCCAATGTATTCGCTTCTCAAAATCCTAAGCTCGAAAACAGAGTTTATGCAGTTATGCGAGGTTATGGCCCACAATTAAAAGGTAAAAGTATATTCAGATCAGACAAAGCTGGTCTTGATTGGGTTAATATCACTGGCAATTTACCCGATGTACCTTATATCGTAGTCTTTGAACATCCTGAAAACGAAAATATTTTGATAGCTGGTACTGATGGATTTGGAGTGTACATTACTGAAAATGGAGGTCAACATTGGTCTCTTTGGGATGTAGGATTGTCCAAAGGCGCTGTGATTACAGATATGGATTACCAGAAAATTAATGATTCCATATACGTAGTTGCTAGTACTTATGGACATAGTATTATGAGAAGATATATCTCAACCTCTGGTTCTGTCAATACTAATGATGTGAATAGACCAACTTTTGTCAATCATATCAAAAAGGCGTCTTATGTTGGTACCAATATTATTTTGGAATTATCAGAAAACACGCCTAATAATTCACTTTTGAAGATATGCAATATAGAAGGCAAGTGCATTTTTCAAGATGATGTCACCATTACAGGAAATAGTTTTATGGCAAACGTAATGGGCTTACCGTCAGGAATTTATGTTTGTAGTTTGCAAAAAGAACAAAAACTCTTAGGCACTGCTAAGGTAATGGTGCCCTAACTTGAGACAGTAGATATAAGATTGCTCAAACTATTGCAGATTGATTTTACTCCGCTTTGGTGTACGCCTCTATGCCAGATCTTTTTTATATCGCAACGGCTATTCATGTACATTCTATACTCATTTATTATCATTTTTCACAACCAGAACAATGAGAGATTTTTCTATTTACTTACCTTCCATTTTTTATAGCAGTTTTGGATAAATGATACCCAAGAAAGACCATTTATCTTTGACTTTTATATCATAAAAATTTCATATTATGCACAAAAAAAATGTATGCAACTCTAAGTATTTTCCAGCAATGGTGACCATCATTACAATAGGTATGATAATCCAAATTATAAGAGCAGGTATTGATTTCGGTCAATGGGTATATACGGCATTGTATTAAAAGTGTTAGTAGAAGGAAACTGAAAGTCTGTCTAATAAAAGAAGACAATGGCTGAGTATTTTATACATTTGATTTTATTAATAAGCATACAAAAATTTAACACCTGTACAATGCAAAGAACATTTTACTTTACATCTATTCTATTCTTTTGGGTTTTAACCATCGCAGGGCAGTCCATTTACCATGTTTCGGGTACAGTAATTGATCAAAAGGAAGCAGGTATTGATTTAGCCTTGGTCATATTGAAGACAGAAAAGGACTCAACCCTCAAGACTACTTATTCTGATCAGGACGGAAGCTTTGATTTCACTAACATCAAAAGTGGCAGCTATATTATCAATGTTTCTATGTTGGGCTACGAAACTTTACAAAAAACAATAAAGATTTTGGGGCAAAACACTGAAATCAAGTTGGAAGCGATACAGTTAGTAACAACCACTCAACTTTTGGATGCTGTTACGATTACTGCCAAAGCACCATACATTGAGCGGAAAATAGATCGAACTGTGGTTAATGTAGATGCCCTTATCGCTAATGCAGGAAGTAATGCATTAGAAGCACTAGAGCGAGCACCTGGTATATCGCTAGACCAGAGTGGAGTGCTAAAACTCAAAGGTAGGTCGGGAGTTACGGTATTCATTGATGATAAACCTACTTATATTTCTGGAGAAGAGTTGGAAAATTATTTGAAGTCCTTGCCTGCTTCTTCGATCAAACAAATAGAAATCATGCCTAACCCACCTGCAAAATATGAAGCTGCAGGAAATTCTGGTGTTATCAATATCATAACCAAACGAAATAAGACTTTTGGGTTTCATGGTAATACGGTAGTGAGTTTACAACAAGGTAGGTACACTCGGAGCAATAATAGTGTCAATTTAAATTTCAATAAAAATAAAGTAAGTATGTATGCCAATCTTAACGGTGGCTTTAGAAACAGTTTTCAAGATCTAAACATCAACAGATACTATAAGAATGACCAAAATATCAGGACATCATCGTTCTCTCAAAACTCATTTATAGTCAAAGATGGCCAATCTGGAAATGCTAAATTAGGTTTGGACTATTATATTTCGGATCAAACAACTTTGGGATTTTCTGTCAAGGGTCTGCTGAGTAACTCAGGAGATCAGACTGATAATAAAGCTTTTGTAAGAAATGCTGAAAACATAAATGTCAACAGAGTTATAGCGGATAATAATACTAAAAACACTTTTAATAATGGTACGTTTAACGTGTATCTTAAACGCTTATTGGACACTTTAGGTAGTAGTGTTACTGTAGATGCTGACTATGTAAAGTATAAATCTGGTAGCGACCAATTGTTCAAAAATTATATCTACAACAATATCAATACACTTATCTATGATGATATCATCGATGGCAATGTACCTTCGGAAATAAGCATCTATGCGGCAAAAGCCGATTATACAAAACCACTTAATGTTACGTCAAAAATTGAAGCTGGAGTAAAATCAGCCTTCACCAAAACCGTCAACGAAGCTATATATTCTAATACTTTAGATGACGTGACCAAACCTGATTATGGATTGAGCAATAAATTTTTATATGACGAATGGATACATGCAGGATATATTAATTACAACAGAAAATTTGGGAAACTGGACTTGCAGTTGGGACTTAGGGCAGAAACCACTAGTTTAAAAGGTAAACAATTAGGTAATGCTGAGCAAGCTGACACTAGTTTTACACGCACTTATTCGAATGTATTTCCTACATTTTATGCATCTTATCAGGCCGATTCGATAGGAGATCAAGTATGGGGATTTTCATTTGGGAGAAGGATAGACCGACCATTTTTTCAAGATTTGAATCCTTTTATCTTACCATTGGATAAGTTTACATTTTACGGCGGAAATCCAGGATTATTACCTACTTATTCAAATAATTTTTCTCTTACTCACACCTATAAGAATAGGATCAACACATCACTTAATTATAGCCTAACTACGGATGGTATTAATGAAACATTGGAGATTAAAGAAGGTATCTATTACAGTCGGCCAGGCAATATATCGACCAATCATACCCTATCTTTATCAATGGATGCAGCGACAGATATCGCTGCATGGTATCGGGTAAATACTTACATCGAGTTGGGTCGCCAAATTTTTGAAAGCACATTATATACAGAACAACTCAACGTGTCAGGCAATTATTTGGCAGCCAACATCACCAATAGTTTTCAGCTAGGAAGATGTTGGAATGCTGATATAAGAGGCGATTATCAGAGCAATATCGTTTATGCCCAACTATTAATAAAAAGCTTTGGCACATTAAATCTTGCTGTACAAAAGAAAATCCTGAAAGATAAAGGTAGTATTAAGCTAAGCCTTAACGATATCTTATACACGCGAAGAGCCGATGGCATCATCAATAATCTCAAAGATACAGACGCAGATTGGAACAGTAGGTTGGATACTAGGTCAGCTACATTAGCTTTCTCCTACCGATTCGGAAAATCCACTTCCAATAAGCCCAAACATACGGGATCTGGCTCAGACAGTGAGCAGCAAAGGGTGAAAGGATAGGTTAATTACGACAAACGACCTTTATAATAGTTGCACAAAGAGAGCTTTCTTATCTTATTTTGTGAGGTGAGAAGGGTTTCAATTTGTATAATACACGCAGGTTTTATTTACTTAATTAGAGATGAGAAGTTTACTTTTAGTTGACTCAAGAATTGCAATCAGATACTTAGATTCTACGCAACTTTATAATTCAATAAATGTCGCCTTCGGTACAAAACTTGAAAATTTGATCCTTAGAATATCATCATTTGTCGAAAGCAAAAATTGAATCAATAAATATTGTATAATTTCGACCGAACAAATACAATAATATGTACGTGACCGTTGATGATAATGGCTTAAATGGTAATTTGAAAGCAAACGATGGGAATATTGTGATGTATTCGTCTTGCAAGAGTTTAGATAGTAAGTTGTCATTCCATAATTTTTCTATCAAATACGTGATGGCTGGAGATGAATTATATCGATTAAAGTCTCAAGATTTTGCTTTGACTGGAGGGGAATATCTGTTGTGCAATCATCACTGCGAAGGTAAGGTAATCATAGATAGTAAGACTAATGTTAAGGGTATTTGTATTGATGTATCAAGAGAATTACTCTCCGAAGTAGTTGCTTCATACTTAGCTCCAGATACCAATGTATTAGATTTAGATCTTTGTAAGCATTTCAATTCACAGGATTTTATAGAACATCAATTTAAGGCCCAATCCACACACCTAGGCCAGCTATTGACACAATTGGACAAAATCATAAGCAATAAACCTTATGATGATTACCGATTTGAGCCAGAGTTTTATTATCGACTCTCTGAAGGCATTGTTGGAGATTATATTCCAGTGGTCAAACAGTTTCAGTCACTAAGATGTATCAAGTCGGATACCAAACGAGATCTGCTAAGAAGGTTGTCAAAAGGAAAACACTTTATTGATTTGAATTATACGCACGAAATAGATATAATGCAAGTAGCTACTGAGTCCAACATATCTCAATATCATTTTTTTAGATTGTTTAAAACGGTGTATGGTGTAAGCCCCTACCAATATATAAAACAAAAAAGAATGGAAAAAGCCAAGGAAATCCTTGTAAAACATAGACTGCCTTTGACTCAATTGGCCATGGAAGTTGGTTATAATGATATTTTTTCGTTTAGTAAAGCCTATAAGCAGTTTTTTGGTTGCCCTCCATCACAACAATTTTGAAAAATCAAGTTAGCTTCTGATTAAGCAATCAAAAGCTAACTTGCGTTACATTCAAATTTATTATAAAATAACTATCTTTTTCACCAAATCGTTAAGCCCTTCTTTTACGATTTTTACACCATAAATACCGGACGCCATTTTATTATTTTTATTGATTTCAAACCTTACTTTTCCTCCTTCTTTAGCTACAGGTTGTAACTTATCAATTACTTGTCCCATAAAATTAAGTATTTCAATGTGGTAATCACTGTAGCTTTCTGTCATAATTTCTAGCACAATATCTGATGCTGATGGATTAGGAAAGAGTTGGATAGCAGCTGCGTTTTGATCAGAAAGGCCTGTAGTTGATTCATTTCTTATGTTTATTTCGTCAATGAACATATTATTTGATCCATTACTACTAGGATCACTTTTGAAAAAGAATCTAAATTTGACACTTGGTTTGTTTTTAAACAAAGCTTGAAATGTATTTGTCAGTGTAATTTTTTTCCATTGATTAGGGCCATCTGGGAAAAAAGGACTATTGGTTACACCACCTGTATTACTGGCCATGGTATTAGTACCAGGCATACCAGGGAAATTTTTCCATGATTTTCCACAATCTAGCGTATATTCCAAACGAAATGTATCCGCTTGGGTTGAAGTAGCTTTGGCATAACTATAATAAAATGACATACTGGGTTTGTTATTATCAGACAGGTTGTAAAAAGGCGTTTCAAAATACGCTCCGTTTCCTGGTTCTGAACCTATATTATTAACAAATATACAGCCTTCAGTTAGTTCAGCACCCAAAGTGGATAAAGTTTCCCAGTTTACATCAGTAGCTTGATTATTATAGATCTGAATTTCAGACGGAAGATTTCCATTTTCAAAAGAATATAATATTGGACCCGTCAGGCCATTAGACCCATCTAAAACTTGAATAAATTTGGATAGACTATCTACTCCATTTGTACTTGAAACTACAAGTTTTACTTCATATTCACCCTGATCTGGAAAAGTAACATCTACGATACTATCATTCGAGTACGATGGACTAGCACCATCAATATACCATGTTATTTTGCCATTTTCACCGCCTACTTGACTTAGATTATAAAACCTAATTGTTTCACCTTTGCAAATGTTGGAATAAATAGAATAAAAATTAGCATGAGTAGCACAAGGTTTTTCGCCAATAATACCAGTTGACAATAAATTTTCTTCACTCACCAAACGATCTCTTTTATTGAGTCCTAATGTGATCGTCTCTCTCATATAAGCTGCCTGACCATTAGTAAACATCAATTTACAAGGTGTATAATCCATATAGTTTTGATGATTTTCTATAATATTAGGGTTGCAAATTTTGACATTGTTAGGATTACAAGTTGTAAAACCTTTTGTGATCGGTGTGTCATTTACTCCATCATCGCCACATTCCACACCAGGGGCATTACTTACTCCCCAAATATGTGGAAGTCCAAACCAGTGACCAATTTCGTGAGTCAAAACTCTTGAATTTGCAGTGGTGGCAGTACCAATGCTGCCTACAAGCCAGGATTCACATACAATGGCATCAGCATAGTCTGGAATACCACTACCTGGCAAAAAAGTGTAAGCAGGCGCTATGTCAATTTTTTTCACAATATAAATATTCATATACTTATCAGATGGCCAAGTATAGGTAAAATCTTCCAATCTCGAAGAATTCCAAGTAGTTTTAGGTGTGTAATGTCTCACTATACCATCGGTACAATTTCCTTCAGGATCAATACTCGCTAGTTGAAACTCAAAATTTACGTGAGCGATATTATTTTTGAATGCAGGGACTACTTGTGATGTATCTGCATTCATTTTTTGATAATCCCGATTAAGAATCCTAATTTGATCATGGATTTGTGCATCACTTATATTTTCTGGACCATTAAGATGCAAAATGTGAAATACCACAGGGATGGTTATGCTAGTATTTCTAATATCCGATTGGTGGATATTGGATTTTTGTCTCCATTTGGAAAATTGTTCATATTGCTCCTTCATCTTTGGATTTTTTGTCCACCATTGATGTAATACATGGTCATGACCACAAGGTAATATTTGTTGGCCATCCATAATAGACGGAGTGGTTGCCATTAAAATAATAGCAATGCTTAATGTTAAAATTTTGGTGCTCATATTTTACTTTTTTAATGACTGCAAAATTAAGGTTTGATGCGTCAAACTATTTGTCCATTTCTGCTAATTTGAATAAGTATTTAGGGGGCTGCTGAAAAAGTCAGCTGTTATTATTGGTTGTTAGTTTAACGGAGACTATCGTTCAAAAAACAAGCAATAGAGAATGAAGAAACAAAAGTGCGTCTATTGCCATAGAAAGCACAAAGGATTAAATATGAAATACTTATGGCAATAGAAAAATGCATGACTGAGCGATCCTGTAAGGTCGAGCATGACAATGCGAGAAGCGAAGGAACCCGTAAGGGATGGGCAGGTCGAGAATGAACAACAATACACTTAGCTGATTTAAGTTTAAATCAGTGCCTTCATTTTTGAGTGATTTCGTATCACTCAAAATGCAGCAAAGCTGCACCATTCAGTTACCTTTTTTGAACTAGACTTTTTTTGGTTACTTTTTTGGGCAATGCAAAAAAAGTAACTGCCCTGCATAAGGCAAAAGCCAACCAAGGTACACGACTTTTGGACAAAATCAATTAAAAGGTTTGCATTTAATTTGTTTATTATAGACATATTTTATTATTTATCAATTGGTTGCACCATGCCCTCCCAAACGATCAAAACGCACAAAAATCTCAAACAAACGCTGGCGCCAGTAACAGTGCGGAAGGATGTGAAGGTGGCAGTATTGTCCCCTCCACATCGGTCGGAAGTCGGAATAATATTTATCCTAAATATATAGACTTCGAACAACGAATAGAGCTTGACTACCTATTTTTTGACATTGTGGGATATCCTTTTGCATAATGAGATATTTTGTTGGAAAATAAACTCTATTTTACTTCTATATTTCACTCTTTTCGCTCCCCTATTTGTTGTCGCCACATCGCATAATATAATCCCTTCTCTGCCAATAAATCCTGGTGACTACCCATTTCGATTACCTTTCCTTTTTCCAAAACAAAAATTTTGTCAGCGTGCATGATGGTAGAAAGTCTATGAGCAATTAATACCATAATATGTTCTTTAGTATCAGAAATATTTTTGATCGTATCTGTTATCTCCATCTCTGTAATACTGTCTAATGCTGATGTTGCCTCATCAAAAACAATCAATCTCGGATTTCTCAAGAGTGCCCTTGCAATAGATAATCTTTGTTTTTCACCACCAGAAATTTTGATACCACCTTCGCCTATGATTGAATTGATGCCATTTTCACTCCTAGACAATAGGTTTTGGCATGCAGTTTTATTTAGTACATCTATTATATCAATATCGGTCGCACTAGGATTTACAAAAAGCAAATTTTCTTTGATGGTACCTGAAAATAATTGGGTATCTTGCGTGACAAACCCGATTTGATGGCGAACTTCTTCGATATCTAGAGATTTAGAATCTACTTGATTATACAAAATATGGCCGTACTCTGGTTGATAGAGTCCTACTAACAACTTTACCAATGTAGTTTTACCGGATCCCGATGGTCCAACAAAAGCTATAGTTTGTCCTTTTTTGACATCAAAAGAAATATCTTCTACCGCATTGGTACTACCCGTCTTATGTTTAAACGTGACATTATCAAAAGAAAATGTCTCTAGTACATTTAATTTTATTGGGTTTTCTGGTTTAACTTCTATGGGTAAACTTAATATATTTTTGAAATTGTGCAAAGATGCTTCAGCTTCCCGATAGGACATGATTACATTCCCCATCTCCTGTAGTGGTCCGAAAATAAAAAAACTATAAAATTGCAATGTCATCAATTGTCCAACAGTAAGATCGTCCTTAAATACCAAAAAAAGTAAAAAAAACATAATCGATTGCCGCAATAAATTGACAAAAGTACCTTGGACAAAACTAATACTACGTATACTGCGCACTTTTTTGAGCTCGAGTTGTAGTATTTTTAATGTGGTAGTATTAAGTCTTCTTATTTCTTGATTCGTAAGACCGAGACTCTTGACCAATTCAATATTTCTTAAACTTTCAGTCGTTGCACCTGCCAGCAAATTAGTCTCCCTTACTATAGTTTTTTGTATCTCCTTGATCTTTTTACTCAGAAAACTAGTCAAACTAAATAATAAAAAGGAAGCGAGAAAATATATAAAAATTAGCTTTGGTTCTACCTGAAACGCATAAATCATTACGAAAACAATACCTACGACAGAAGTAAATAATATATTGATACTATTTGAAATAAATTTTTCAGAGTCTGATCTTACTTTTTGTAAAATATTGAGTGTCTCACCACTTCTCTGATCTTCAAATTGTTGAAATGGCAATTGCAAAGAATGTTTCAATCCATCTGTATATACTTGAGCACCAAACTTTTGTATAATTACATTCGTGAGATAATCCTGAAATGCCTTGGCAATACGACTTACCATAGCCACACTTATAGCTGCCAAAATCAATAGGCCTACACCATATACAAACTCATCTTGTGAGTACTTTGATGGATTATTGGCAAACTTGTCGATGATTTTTCCAAAGATATACGGATCAAGCAACGAAAAAGTCTGATTGATGGCAGCCATTAGTAATGCAAAAAATATAAGCTTTTTGTAGTTTTTCAGGTATTGGAAAAGTATCTGCATACGTATTATGGTAAATTCAGGAGAGTGTTGAATTGGGTTGTTAAGACATCTACATTATAACCAAAAGCGTATAAAATAGTTTTGTAGTACAAAGAAATTGATGTTAAAATATTATTGATATTCGTAATATTTTTTACACTGTTTTCCAATCAATTAATAGTGACTTAAAGGCTTATTATACTTACCATCTACAAAGCTTCGAAATATCCTGTTTTAGTATTTTTTCTTACCTTATCCCAATGATAGTATCTGCCATTCATAGCAATATATACGCCATGCGGCAACGTCTGGACAAAAGCTAAAGCTGCACCAAGATTAAAAAATCCATCAGACGAAGTACCAAAAGCATAAGGGATCATTGCACCTGTGATGATGATGGTTTTAGAGATATTGTGTTTGGCAATGGCTGCGGCAGTCATAACCATAGTATCAGTCCCGTGTGTCAATACTATCTTATCGAATTCACTTTTTTTGCAGCTATAAATGATGATCTCTCTATCAGCCTCGGACATTTGCAAACTATCCAACATCATCAAAGTTTTGATATCTACATCGAGTGTGCTGCGTCCACGTTCGAACATTTGGTGTAGATGGGTATCCTTAAAATATAGTTCACCATTGATATAATTATATTCCTTGTCAAAAGTACCACCTGTGACAAAAATCTGTATTTTATTGTTGTCCGCCATTGTATAAAAGTATGATTAGGGCTGCAAAGATATAAAAATATTATTGCTAATCATATAGCAGCCTCGTCGCATTACTTTACATCGGAATATTGCCATGTTTACGATTGGGCATCAATACTTTTTTATTTTCCAACATGGAGAAAGATTTTATGAGTTTACGTCTGGTCTCTCTAGGTTCTATCACTTCGTCTATAAAACCTCTGGCAGCTGCCCTGTAAGGATTGGCAAACTTTTCTTGATAGGCTACTTCTTTTTCTTTTAATTTTTCTGATGGGTTTTCAGCTTTTGATATTTCATTTTTAAATATAATTTCTGAAGCACCTTTTGCTCCCATTACAGCTATTTCAGCCGTAGGCCAAGCAAAATTCATATCAGCACCGATGTGCTTAGAATTCATCACATCATAAGCCCCACCATAAGCTTTTCTAGTAATCACTGTAACTCTAGGGACGGTAGCATCACTAAAAGCATATAGCAATTTTGCTCCATTGGTGATAATACCGTTCCATTCTTGATCAGTTCCTGGTAAAAATCCGGGCACATCAACTAGTACTAACAAAGGTATATTAAAGCAATCACAGAAACGAACAAATCTAGCACCTTTCTTTGAACTTTCTACATCCAATACTCCTGCAAGCGCATAAGGTTGATTGGCAACAATTCCTATACTTTTACCAGCCAATCTTGCGAAACCGACTACAATATTTTCTGCATAAGACGCATGAATTTCAAAAAAACTTTCATCATCTACTATACCTTGGATCACTTCTTTCATATCGTAAGGATGCATGGAGTTGGCAGGTATGATATCTTGAAGTTGGTCCCGATATTCATCATCCAATGTATAAGCTAAATCTTTAGTTTTTTGATTACAATTTTGTGGTACGTAAGAAAGTAGTTTTTTGATGTGTTGGATACATTCTAGGTCATTGGCAGCGGTGAGATGCGTGACACCACTTTTGGTAGAATGGGTAGAAGCACCACCTAGATTTTCAGATGTCACTTCCTCATTAGTTACAGTTTTCACTACATTTGGACCTGTGACAAACATGTAAGAAGACTGTTCCACCATGATGATAAAGTCAGTGATAGCTGGCGAATAGACAGCTCCTCCAGCACAAGGCCCCATGATGGCGGACAACTGTGGAATCACACCAGATGCCTTGGTATTTCTATAAAATATGTCAGCATAACCTCCCAAACTATCTACTCCTTCTTGTATTCTAGCTCCACCGGAATCATTGAGTCCAATTACTGGAGCGCCATTTTCAATAGCTAGGTCCATGATTCTACATATTTTTTGAGCGTGTGTCTCCGATAGTGCACCTCCAAAAACAGTAAAATCTTGCGCAAATACATAAATCAATCGACCATCTATAGTACCATAACCAGTGACTACACCATCGCCTAGAAATTGTTGCTTTTCCATGCCAAAATCAAAAGACCTATGCTCCTTAAGCATACCGATCTCTTCGAACGAATTTCTATCCATGAGCAATTCTATCCGTTCTCTTGCGGTAAGCTTACCTTTGGCATGTTGTTTTTCTATTCGGTCTAGTCCACCTCCGACTGAAGCTAGTTTTTTTTGCTCACGCAGTCTCTGAATTTTATCTTGCATTATATATAATTATATTTACAGAGGAAATAAGTTGGTATTGTGAATAGCTAAAAATAATGTTATTATGTGTTCAAAGCCCCACACACGCTCAATACTTGCCCCGAAACATAAGTGGACATATCTGACCCCAAATAAACACAAGCTTCAGCCACGTCATTCCCATTTCCAAGTCTTTTTAATGGAATACTATCAATGTATGCCTTTTTTTGATCTTCGGTGAGAATATGAGTCATATCTGTTTCTATAAATCCCGGGGCAATTGCATTACATCGTATGTTTCTAGAGCCCACTTCTTTGGCTATAGACTTAGTAAAGCCGATGATACCCGCTTTGGATGCAGCGTAGTTTGCTTGGCCAGCATTGCCAAAAACGCCTACAACAGAACTCATATTGATAATAGAACCAGCTTTTTGTTTCATCATGGGCTTTAAAACATGTTTAGTCAAGTTAAATACGGACTTTAAATTTACTTCGATGACCTGATCCCATTGTTCTTCTGACATTCTAAGCATTAAAGTATCTTTAGTTATTCCTGCATTGTTTATTAAAACATCAATTTTACCAAATTCATTCAAAACATCGGTAATGAGATTTTCAGCTTCAGTGTAATCAGCAGCATCTGACTTGTATGCTTTAGCTCTGACTCCAAATTGTTGTGCTGCTTGAACGACAGATTGCGCTTTATCTTCTGATGATAAGTATGTAAAAGCAACATCTGCACCTTGTTGGGCAAATTTTAAAACAATAGCCTCTCCAATTCCTCTGGAACCACCAGTTATCAAGGCAACTTTTCCATTCAATAAACTCATATTGTTATATTTTGATGCAAAAATATTCTTTTAATATGATGGATATACTTTTAATGAATAAATTTTAATAATTTTCTATAATTTTAATTACTTAAATGCAACACTATTGCATATATGATGTTAACGTATTATCTTTGTGCCTTAAAATTAGTTTTTTTATGAAATCAATATTTAATCTTAATCCTGATACCGCTGGCTTTTTTACTTCCATGCTTTGTGCTATCCATTGTTCTGCCGTACCAGTTATGATTTCAATGGGTTTACTAAGTACTTCAACTTGGCTACACAATCATTTAATTGATTGGGTCGTTATTGGTACTGGTATTGTGATAGCAACTTATTCATTATTAGGAGATTTCATTAAAAAACATAGAAACTTCACACCCTTAGCCCTAGCTATGTTAGGCTTTATATTTTTATTCACGGGTATGATCGAGCACCATGGTTGGATGCTTTTATTTAGTGTTGCTGGTGGTTTACTGGTAGCAACTGCACATTTGTTCAATCATAGATTAGGTAGATTAAGTTTTGCGAAAAAACTGAGTAATAATCAGTAAAACCTTTGCTTAACAACTGATATTTTAACTCGGCTATACAGTCAAGTTTTATAATGAAAGTGAATAGTTGATGTAACAGTACGTAAATAAACTTACTTATAATTTAAGCCTATCAATGTTATTTCTAGATACATACCAGCCCTGAAAGGGCGATATGATATAAGATCCCAATGTTTATAACATTCACTACGGTGTAACTAATATTTACTCGGATGAAACTAATATTCATCCCGATGTTAGTAACATTTACTCGGATGTTATTCACTCGGATAAAACTAACATCCATCCCGATGTTACAAACATTCACTCGGATGTAACTAATATTCATCTCGATGCTAGTGCCTTCCTCACATACTTTCAGTTCAGTTTATATCATCCTAACAATCGCGTAATAAGATTCAAAAGATGTATAACTTGATTTCGTCATCACGTAATTTGATTCAAAAGTTACAACATTTAATTCGCTGATTACGTAATTTGATTCAACATATGCTGAACTTGATTTTGTCATAAGAATATTTGATCCAACTGTTTTAGAACATGATTGCGTCACGTAATTTGATTAAAGAGTTGTAAAACTCGATTCGGTAATCACGTAACTTGATTTCACGACCACGTTACTTGATTCAAGGGTGTTGAACTTAATTTCGTCATCACGTAATTTGATTCAAGAGTTGTAACAGGTATTTTACACTCCCACACTCCCTTGTCCAAAAGCTCTTTTTCGATGTCCGAAAGCTCTTTTCGAATGTTCGAAAGCTCTTTTTTGAATGTCCAAAAGCTCTTTTTTGATGTCCAAAAGCTCTTTTTCGATGTCCAAAAGCTCTTTTCGAATGTTCGAAAGCTCTTTTTCGATGTCCGAAAGCTCTTTTCGAATGTTTGAAAGCTCTTTTTGAATGTCCAAAAGCTCTTTTTGAATGTTCGAAAGCTCTTTTTCGATGTCCAGCTCTTTTCGGTCGAAGCTCTTTTTCGATGTCAAAGCTCTTTTCGATGTCCAGAAAGCTCTTTTCGATGTCAAAAGCTCTTTTTCAATGTCAAAAGCTCTTTTTGAATGTCCAAAAGCTCTTTTTGAATGTCCAAAAGCTCTTTTTCGATGTCCAAAAGCTCTTTTTCGATGTCCGAAAGCTCTTTTCGAACGTCCATTATCCTCGATGGCCGAAGTCTGCCGTCCCAAAATGCACTACCACCGCCAAACTCGGAGACGATGGTCGAAGTTTGCAACTTCGATCCTATTTTTAAGAATTTGCAATTCGACACGACTAAAATTGATACATTAAAGCACAAAACTTAGCATCAAATGATTTTAGCTTTATTTTTAAGTGTGGTGCATATTGAATTTACCCCGTTGGATATTAATCCTACGGGGTAAAGATTCATAAAATAGTACATCGCAGTTGCAAACTGCGACGATCGGGGGTAGTATTTAGAAGTAGTATCCTTAATTGTATATCCAGTTTTAAGGTTCAGAAGCTAATTATGTCATTATTTTAAACTTTTAACTTAAAATTTAGTCTTATTGTAATCAACAATTTTTTTAATACAATGAAACCATCTTTGCTGGCTCTTATTATGTTTAGCTTGAGTATCAATATGTCTGCACAATTGTACTTCCCTCCCAATAATACCAATACATGGGCAACTACTGATCCATCAACATTAGGTTGGTGTCAAAAAAAGATTGACAGTTTGTATCAATTTTTAGCAGCTAACAGTACTAAAGCCTTTATTTTACTGAAAGATGGAAAAATAGTGCTTGAGAAATACTTAAATGGCCACTCCCCTACCTCAAACTGGTATTGGGCATCTGCAGGCAAAACATTGACAGCAACGCTAGTAGGTATAGCACAACAAGAAAACCTTTTGAAATTGTCAGATCAGACATCCAAATACCTTGGGAAAGGATGGACTTCATGCACACCTAATCAAGAAGATAAAATCACCATAAGACATCAACTGACAATGACATCTGGTCTCGATGATGGCACAGGAGACCCATATTGTACCCTAAATACATGCTTAAAATTCAAAGCAGATGCTGGCACAAGATGGGCTTATCACAATGGACCTTACACATTACTTGATGGTGTTTTAGAAAAAGCTACAAACAAATCTATTAATCAATATAACAATCAGAAAATAAAATCTATCACGGGCATGGATGGATTATTTATCTACCAAGACTACAATAATGTCTATTTCAGTACAGCAAGAAGTATGGCTAGATTTGGGCTAATGATACTAAATAAAGGAAACTGGAATGGCACTCCTGTGCTGTCCGATCAGCAATACTACCAAGACATGGTAACTCCGTCTCAATCCATCAATGAATCCTATGGGTATTTATGGTGGCTAAATGGAAAAAATAGCTATATGGTACCAGGAGCTCAAATAAAAATCCCTGGAAATGTTCAACCAAATGCTCCGAAAGATATGTTTTCAGCTTTGGGTAAAAATGGTCAATTTATCAACGTAATCCCTTCACAAAATATGGTATGGATACGCATTGGCGAAAATCCCGATAGCGCAGAAGTCCCATTTTTGTTTAATGATGATATCTGGAAATATATCAATGATTTATCTTGTGTTTCATCATCTACAGATCCATTTGAAAGTATCAACCCTGAGTTTTAAAATCTATCAAACCCAACCATTGATCATTTGGAAGTAAAAGAATGGATGGAGAAAGTAAAATTACGGATGTGAAATACGAGATCAACTAAGTAGATTGCTTTTGAGGAAGATCACAATGGTGGTGCATTTCAAATAAACACAGAGCCTTTGAATAAAGGAATGTACTTTTTAGTTTTGTTTAGTGATAATAAGACGTACTCCTATAAATTTATAAAAGCGTAATAATTTTACCTAAAAAACAATTAAATACTCAAACTCCTTAATCAAAGTGTCAAAGTCGAAACTTTTAACTTTGATTTGACGTTTAGTCATAAATTCTATTTATTAGGTCCATCATAAAATCACCTTTATTGTTTGCAGGTTCTCAAGGCGAAAAATATTTATATGCCTTGTATGACTCAGAGGCCAATTTGTCGTGCATTCATCCAATCGCTTTAGAAAATTTAGAAGTTCCCGTAGCTTTAGGTAGAACAAGGATGATTGGGACTGCTGCAAAGGACATTATATAAGAAGTAAATCAAGGGTTAACTTAGATTTTTACATGGATGATGTGCTGCTTTCTGATGAGTTTTTGGTTATCCCAGGATTGAGTGAAGAAGCTATTATAGGAGCTGCAACAATGCAAAAATGGAGAATAAAACTTGATTTTGAGCATGATGTAGCTATAGTGGACCCTAAAGTTGCCAAGATGCAATTGATATAAACTTGGTTTTAACAGCTTTAATGTCTCCTTCGTGACTCATCATGCTTTTTATAGTCAAATCAAAAATTTTTCTATTTTAAAATTCGTTGTAAAGGTATAATCACTAAAATAGGAAAAATGATGAAGTACTTTTTTATCTCTTTAATTTTCTTTTTTGCCTCGATAAACACGGCATTTCCAAATATTGAGACCAAGGTAAAGTCCGTTATTGTTTTCAGAAACGGTGCTCAAATCACCCGAACTGCACAAGTCAATGTGGTAAAAGGAAGTAATAATTTTATGTTTTACGGAATACCAGACGTGGACCAAAATACCATTTCAGTCAAATTACCCAATGCTATCCAAGTCAAATCTGTATCAGGAAAAAGAAAGGATGAGACCATTAAAGACGATTTTACTAAATCTCAGGAAAGAAGAATCTCTGAAATAAGAAATATAAAAGATCTTAATGAAATCATATTAGCTACGTACAAAGACGAAGAATCCTTGATTATTGGTAACAAAATCTTAAATACTTCTCAAAATGGAGTTAATGCCGAATCTTTATCTAAAATGGCAGACTTATATCGCTCTAGATTGCTAGCTGTCAGAGAAAAGGTGTTTAGTTTGACTAAAAAGTCGGATAGTTTGGATACTGAAATACAAACGATACAAAATAATATCAATTCGCATTTTAAAAAACAAAGCCCATTAGTATTATCAGTAGATGCTTTTTCAGACCAAATTGGTAGTTTTGAAGTAACAATTAGCTACCTAGACTATAGGGCAAATTGGAGCTCTTCTTATGCATTTCGGCTCAGTCAGTTGAACCAGCCTATACTATTAGATAACACTGCAATGATATCTCAAAATACTGGTGAGCTTTGGGAAAATATAAGTTTGGCCTTGGCTACGGGTGATCCTAGACGAAGCTTTAATGCTCCAGTATTATCGCCATGGTTTCTTCAATACATTCAACAAATTCAACCTTTAGGAAATGAGATTTCCGTAAGAGGTTCTCGATCGAATGAGAACGTTTATTTTCTTGATGGAGTTAGAGTAAAAGATCAATCCAATGTTAGGACAATACAAGATCTTGATCCAACAATTAGGGAAAACATCACTTATACCCAATTTAATATACCTTATTTAGTCTCAATAGAAAGTGTAGATAAAGGAAAAGAAATCACTTTGAAAACAGATACCATAAATTCTCATTTGCAGTACTATTGTGTCCCGAGCATGAACAACAGAGTATTTCTTAAAGCTGGTCTCATAGATTGGAATAAATATAACCTAACTTCAGGTGAAGTAAAAATTTATTTTGAAAACACTTATACAGGCACAACCTTTCTCAATGCATCAACATCTGAAGATACTTTGCAGATTTCTTTAGGGCAAGATATTGCTATTTTGTGTGAAACAAAAAAGATAAAATCCTTTAAAAAGAATCTAACGCTATCCAGCAAAAAGGAGTTAACAGAAACAAAAGAGTTTACTATAAGAAATAACAAATCTTATGAAATCAAAATAGAAATACAAGAAAGAATCCCAATTTCTACAGATAAAGATATGGAAGTAGAACTTTTGGAATCTTCCGGAGGCGTTTTAAACAAAGAAACAGGAATCATCACATGGAATGCAATTCTAAAACCTGGGGAAAAAACATCCAAACAATGGTCATATGCAGTAATAATCCCAAAAAGTAAAAATATACAACTTTAATCTAAGTTCAGTAATTCTTTGACGAATTAAAAATGAACCATAAATTTTCTTTTGGTAAGTAGCGGAAGAAGATAGTCCTTGATAAAGCACTAGATTTTTACAAGTCTATCACCAATCTTTTTGATTTTTGAACCTGATTCACTTCAATAAGAAATAAAATATTACATTTACATCACAAATGTTGGTTTTATACAATTTGAAGTCATGTTCTATTGAACTTGATAAAATAAAATTTTGTTTAGCAAACCATTAAGATCGAAATCAACCACTTATGCCCATATCGCAATCGGATCAGCTCTTTAATCTCGTAAAATCGCTCACCAAAGCAGAAAAACGAAATTTCACCTTTTATTCTACCAGAATTCAGGATGCTGATACATTGAAATATATCCACCTATTCGAATTGCTCGATAAACAAAAAGTGCTCGACGAAAACCAAATCTTAGCCAAACTCAAAGACGTCGATAAAACCCAATATTCTAATCTCAAACGCCACCTGTACAAACAACTCATGGTCAGTCTCCGTATGATTCACATAAAAAAAGACCGACATCCAAGTACGCGAATACCTCGATTACGTAGATATCCTTTATGGAAAAGGACTCTATATCCAAAGTCTAAAAATCCTAGATAAAGCCAAAGCGCTCGCCGAAAAGTCCAATAATGATCTCCTGTCACTCGCCATCCTAGAGACAGAAAAAAATATAGAATCGCGACACATTACCCGTAGTGGTACAGACATGGTACCCGATCTCATAGAAAAAGTGTCGCTAAAATAAAAACCATAGAAGGCGTCACCAAACTATCCAATATCCGTATCCTCCTCCATAGTCATTACATCAAAAATGGCCACGTCAAAAATCAGGAAGAACTCGATGCCTTTACCACAGAATATGCTTGGGTACGAGATTATAATCAAGATACGACCTTATCTTATTACGAAAAAATATATCTCTACCAGTCGCTCGTATGGTACTACTACATCGTGTTAGACTTCGAGAATTGTCTCATCAATGCCGAACATTGGGTAGCCCTATTTAACGAGTCGCCGGAACTGATCAATGAAGATCCCGATCTCTACATGCGTGGCTATCACTACATACTCACGTGTGCGTACAATCTCAAATATACCGAAAAATACACCAAGTACCTCGACGAACTCGAAGACTTCCGCAACGAGCGATACGGACAGTTCAATAATAACTCACAGATAATTTCATTCCTATACGTGCACTATGGACGTCTTAACAAATCTTCCTATCTGAGCAGTACAGCGAAGGACTCAAGTGATCCCATCTACCTTAAAACGCCTACAAAAATACAAGTACAAACTCGATGCTCACCGTGCCTTAGTTTTCTACTTCAAAATCGCATGGATGCACCTCATGGCAGGCGACAATTCCACAGCCATCAAGTATCTCAATCAGATATTCAACATGGAAGTAGGTTCCCTCCGCGAAGACATCCAAGGCTACAGCCAACTCATGTTCCTCATGGCGCACTACGATGCTGGCAACTACGAAATCATGGACTACCTAGTAAAAGGTGCCAAACAGTTTTTTGACAAAATGCACGAGACCAATACGCTTCAGATCAAGACCCTAGCATTTTTCCGCAAGGTAGTGAAGCTACCCATCAGCGACCGCAAGAAATTCATTCAGCAGTTTTACCACGATCTACAAGCCCTAGAGCAAGATATCTTCGAGCAGCGGTCTATGCTTTATTTGGATATAATTAAATGGTTGGGGAGGAAGGTGTGAGGGTTTCTCTTCGCATCAATCTAAACTATACAGGCCAAAGTAAACAAAACTCTCACAGGTTTCTCATTTTGATATCCTGGATTCCATGGCGGCATATTGGTTATTACTCGGGTAACTTCATCTTTTATACTCTGACAGACGCCTCTCAGCACTTTGACATCATCTATACTCCCGTCTTTGTCTATGACAAACTGTACAATGGCATTTCCAAACACACCATTCGCTCGTGCTTGCTTAGGATATCTTAGACTTTTATGGATATATTGCAGCATAGTTTGATCTGTACATTTTTTCCTTTCTTCCAGATCTTCTTGCATACAGGAAGCCATCATAGGCATTACTTCTTTGGCTATTGCTTCTTTCGTTTGTCTAGTCTCTGAAAAAATGGTATCCGCTCTGTAGATGCCTTCATTCGATATTGCGCCTAGAGAGTCATACTCAATGAATGCACCATCTCTTAGGTTATTTACATAGTGATATATAGCTGTTAATTTACCTTTTTTATTTGTTTGCTTCCATTCTCCTTCCTTTTTTCCATCTTGGTACATGCCTTTACTACTGCCTTTATTCCATTCACCCGCTTCTTTTCCATCTTTATATTGACCATCAGCTACAAGTGTACCGTCATCATACCATTCTTTGTACAGACCATTTTTTTGACCTGTCCCCTTGTCATATTGAAAATAATGGGTTATTTGTCCCTTTTCAGGAAAAAACTGACGAAAAACATGGCTTCCATCTTGTTTCTTAGAAATTACAGTGTGGTAACTTGTAAATACCTCTTTTTCATCACTATCCAAAAACCTATTGTACTTACCCTTAAACCTTGACAGTTGTGAAACATGACAAGAGGTTATCATAGTTAGTGTAATTATCCAAAAAAGTAAATTCTTCATGATTCAAATTTAAATCACAAATTTAATCAAACATAGTAAAGTCAAAAATAAAATTGTATGGATTTTTATGAAAAAATAATGGTTCGATAAAATTCAACTTTCATTTTTTAACACATATATCCTTAACGCAACCCCATCATTCAGATTGAGTGCTTCGTCGTTTCCTCCGCGGCAGATTAGTCGTTCATTATTCGTCGTTCGTCATTGTTGCAGTTATTTTAGGACGAGTATCCTTCCCAAACTTAAATTCAATATCTGCTCCGCCACCTGATATTTTAGCAAAAAGAGAGTCTCCTTTTAATTTGTATAGTATCATTTTGGGGAATTCGTTGTTTGGGTTTTCACAAACAAAACTTTGATCTACAATATCTGTCAGTATGAAATCAGTAGATATAATATCACCTTTTCCAGTTACAGAAAAAATCCATGAAGTATCTCTTTTAAGGAGTTTTACATTCTCTCTCCAAATCGTGTCATTTCCTTGCATAGTAAATCCAAGACCTAGATAAAGTGTATCATTAGCTTTTTGCCAGTGTTCGTAAGTATCCTTTCCTGGATTTTCATTTGATCGTTGCCAGGAACCTAACATCCATTCAAAGGAAACCAACTTTTCTTCAGCAGGTGCTTCTGGATTAGGTGATGGCTTACATGCTAAAAATACTAAAAAAAATAATTTAAAAAATCCTTTCATGATATCATTATTTAAACCTGAATTAGCTCCGCAAAATATAATCTTGCGACAAAGGCACAAAAATACATAAAAATCCAAATTTCATATAGTTAATAATCAATACTTTATAGACCTTAGAGTCTTAGTGGCATTCCATCATTTTTGACTTTTAGGAGTGGACTCAAAGTTTACAGATTTCATTTATTCAATTCAACATTTCCTTCAAAACCAACCACACATTCTCCCTGACTATAAACTGTCCTGCAGTATTCGGATGTTTGCCATCTTCAAGATTGAGCGATGGGATAGTCGCAACATTGGCTAATAAAAAAGGGATTAATGCGGCATTATATTCTTTGGCTAGTTTTGGGTAAATAGCTGCGAACTGTCTGGTATATTCGTTGCCCATATTCGGTGGTGCTTCCATACCAGCAAGTACTAATTTTACGTCAGGATTTGAAACTTTGACTTTATCTAAGATGGCTCTAAGATTACTTTCTGTTTCTTTGAGATCGAGACCGCGGAGCACATCATTGGCGCCAAGCTCCAGGACAAATACATCTACTTTTTGTTTTAGTACCCAGTCGATTCTATTTTTACCACCAGAAGTCGTCTCACCACTTAGACCAGCATTGATGGCGGTGTAAGGCATTTTCAGACTATCCAATCGCTGCTGAATGAGTGCCGGAAAGGATTCGTTTTCGTCTAGTCCGTAACCTGCTGTAAGGCTATTTCCAAAGAATAAAATATACTTTGTGTCGGATTTTTGAGCAGCTACATGGTCAGAATCAGCATTTTGGTCTTGAATTTCTGCATTATTCCCAACTTGTTGGTCTGCTTCTTGTTTAGACTTACATCCTTGGACCATAAAACCACCGATGATTGCAATCAAAAGCGTTTTTAAGGCATTTTTAAAATGGTATAAAGTTATATTTGGTGTCATTTTTTGCTTTGATATACATTTATTAACCAATATGCCGATAAAAGAGTTTTACAAAAATTAAAAATCAATATATGTCTCCCATTCTCGAAGTAGAAAATCTCATCATGTCTTACCAGAGCGGCAGTAAAACACTTACCGTTTTGCAAGACATTAATATCGTCATCCATGAAGGCGAAACTGTAGCCATCACAGGTCCATCAGGGTCAGGAAAGACCACGCTTATGGGACTTTGCGCTGCATTGGACAATCCTACTTCTGGGGATATCAAATTATTGGGCAATGCTGTAAAGCCATTGTCTGAAGATCAACGTGCACAATTGAGAAACAAATTTATTGGCTTTATATTTCAGAATTTTCAATTGTTACCCAGCCTTACAGCGCTAGAAAATGTCATGCTACCACTCGAACTCCAAGGTATCAAAGGTGCAGAAGATGATGCAAAGAAGCTCCTTGAAAGAGTAGGGCTGAAAGATAGAATGACCCATTACCCGACACAACTTTCAGGTGGAGAACAACAAAGAGTAGCCTTGGCCAGAGCTTTATCAATAAACCCAAAATCCTGTTTGGACGAACCCACAGGAAATCTAGATGGTGATACCGGCTCTACGGTAGAATCACTGATGTTTGATCTAAATAAAGATTTCGGTACGACATTAATCATCGTCACCCACAATCCTGAGCTAGCTGCCAAAACGGGCAGAACGATACAATTGAAGTCGGGCCATATAGTCGCTGATGTAAAAAATATTGTCCAAAACACCGCAAACTAATCCAATGAACAGATTTAAGTTTTTGTGGAGTATTGCCATCAGAGACAGTAGAAAAAATAGGTCAAAACTATTGCTTTTCATGTCATCCATCATACTGGGTGTAGCAGCATTGGTAGCCATCAATTCATTTAATTATAATCTTCGGAAAGAGATCAATAAAGAAGCTGCAACGCTATTGGGTGCCGATCTATCTGCCACTAGCAAAGACCGATGGATAGCATCATGATGAATATACTCGACTCATTGCCAGGCGAAAAGGCCAGAGAGATGGAGATGATGTCCATGTCTTACATTCCCAAAACAGATGAAACACAATTTGTAAGACTGAAAGCACTCGAAGGCGATTATCCATTTTACGGCAAAATAAAAACCATACCTTCAGAAGCTGCTAAGACCTACAAAACAGGTAGGTCAACATTGGTTGACGAAAGTTTGATGATACAACACGGACTAAGCGAAGGTGATTCAATAAAAGTAGGAAAAACGACCTTTGAGATCAAAGGAAAACTCTCAGGAGCTATAGGTAGTGTAGGCGCCATGTCATCTGTGGCACCTGTGATTTATATCAATATGAAGGATATTGATAGCACAGGTCTCATCCAACCCGGCAGTTTGATCAATTATGCTTATTATTTTAAAGTGCCTGCGAATCTAGATATTGATGAGTGGAAAGCAAAAAGAAAAACCCAGTTTCGATCTGACAATGTAAGATTGGAGACAATAGAAGATCGTAAAGAAAATCTCAATAGAGCATTTAGTTTTTTGAATTATTTTCTCAATTTGGTGGCGATAGTAGCGTTATTATTGGGTTGTCTTGGCGTAGCATCGAGTGTGCTTATTTATGTAAAATCCAAAACAAATTCCATTGCCCTACTTCGTTGTTTGGGTATGAAGCCATGGGATGCATTTTTGGTGTATTTTATCCAAATTACATTTTTAGGTACGATCGGTGTACTAATCGGTATTGGGTTTGGTGTCATCATTCAGAGTGCTTTACCCGTATTGATGGCTGATTTTCTTCCTGTGAGTATTCAGATGGCTGTTTCTCCAAGAGCGATTTTTGAAGGTCTGATAGTAGGGATATCTGTGACAACATTATTTTCATTGATACCTTTGATTTCTATTCGCAATATTAGTCCTTTGAGAACATTAAGAGTTGCGACTGATGAAACTTCTGGCCAAAGAGATTGGCTCAAAATAGGATTATATGTTGCCATTGTATTAGTTTTGACAGTCTATTTATGGATTTTGACATCTTCTATTTTGGCAGCTTTGGGATTTGTGGTTGGAATTGTAGTATCTTACTTATTACTTAGTGGATTTGCCTTTTTGGTGATTAAAATATTGAAAAATAGTATTCCATCGAGTGCAGGGTTTGTGGTGAAACAAGGGCTTTCTAACTTGTTCAGGCCTGATAATCAGACACAAACCATCATGGTTACTTTGGGAATGGGCACAGCGGTATTGACCACATTACTGATACTGCAGAGCATCTTACTCAATAATGTCTCACTCATGGATAGCGGCAAACAACCCAATATGATCCTTTACGGCATAGAGACCAATCAAATGACAGAATTAAAATCTTTGACAGAAAGCTACAAGCTACCTATCCTGCAGCAAGTGCCTGTCGTCACCATGAAAATCGATGGTTGGAAAGGGAAAACCAAAGCTCAATGGCTTGCAGACTCCACCATGACAGCGGAAAGATGGGCAGTAAATCGGGAAGCAAGAGTGACTTACAGAGATACTATATCAGGAAGATGAAACACTAGTCGAAGGCAGTCTTAAATCATCGAAATCCATCAGATAGTATCTTTGTATCTTTAGGAACGACCTTTGCAGAAGCACTAGATGTAAAGGTAGGTGACGAGATCGTTTTTAATGTGCAAGGAACCAGAATGGTGACTTATGTAGGTAGCCTTCGGGAGATAGAATTCAGAAATTTATCTACTAGATTTTTTATCGTTTTTCCTAATGGTATTTTGGAACAAGCGCCACAATTTCAAGTCTTAGTGACCAAAACACCAGATAATGCGACGATGGCCAATTATCGTGGCGCTGTTGTAAAAGCATTTCCCAATGTATCCGTCATAGATCTCACCACCATATTACAATCAGTCAACGACATACTCACGAAGGTATCCTTTATCATACAGTTTATGGCTATTTTTAGCTTATTGACAGGATTGATAGTCTTGATCAGTTCATTGACACTGAGCAAATATCAACGACTCAAAGAAAGTATTTTGCTCAGGACCATAGGCGCATCCCGTGCACAAATCATCAAAATCAATGCGACAGAATATACATTTTTGGGCGTACTTTCTGCACTGACTGGTGTAGGTATTGCCTTGATAGCCAGCTTTATATTGACCAAAGTGCAGTTAAAACTGGATTTTGACATCTCTTGGTGGATCGTCATGTCCATTCTTTTCGGATTGGTATTAATTACGGTAATCATTGGTATGTTTAATAGTCGCGATGTGGTGAGCAATCCGCCATTGGAAGTTTTGAGAAAGGAGAATGGGTAATGCAGAGGTTTAAGTGTCTATTTAAAAAAATATTCAGATTTGATTTAGCAGAAGATTATCTTTGGTTATCTTCAGAATATATTGATTGTTTAAAAGGCGATTCTATTATTGAAGGAACAAAGGTTCTTGACGGTATAAATAATTGTAATATAATTTTAAAGAGGAATGCAAATATTGAAATAAAAAGATCTTTTCAAGGCAAAATTATTGGTCTTGGAAATAATATTGTAAGAATAAGAGGAGAATTTTGTGGAATCTTATCGTGTGAAAAAATGATAATATTAGAGGGAGGAAAAGTTGAAGGAAATCTTTGGATAAATAAAATGGCATTTGTAAAGAAGCCAGATTACAATCTAAATGTTAAAATAAATGGTGGTGAATTAATTTCAAAACTAGATACTCCTGAACAAATAAATTTTGAATATATCAATCAATTAGAATCATAAGCTTTATCATCAATTTAGAATTCAATAAACACAAACTCAAAATACTCAAACACCCACCGTTCCCAAACAAAACAAATCCAGAAACTTAAAAAATGACAGTTACCAGAGAAAATTTAATTCGATTATGTGACCAATTTCTCAATGATGAGATTTGTAAATCCGAAATCGAAAGCTTTGCTTCAACATTGATGTTTTCTGAAGAAGTAGATTGGGATGATGATGATGAAATATTGTCTGAAACCATTTCTGAATGGGACAATGAAAAAATAAACTTTCCTATTAACAAAGTAAATATGTCGCTTTGGAAGCTAAGACTTGAAAAGAATGTTGACCAATTATTGGACTATAATTCTTGGAATCATCACATTGAAAAACAAAAAGAAATTTGTTTAAAGTATAACACAAAATGGAGTCCCATAAATTACAAATTAAAAGTTGGGGTTTCTACTGATTTGAAAAGTGATCCCCTAAATGGCAAGAGAGAAAAAGCAGAAAGTGGCATTACAGGATGGTATATTTGGTCAGGAGCGTATGATGATAAAGATGATTTTTTCCAGCCACTTTGTGCAGAACATCTGCTCCAGATAAGGCCCGAAATAATTAAGTACTTAGGACTTGATATTGGGTTCAGATTTTTAATGGATAAAGATGGATATGAAGATGTTTGGCTTGATATTACTTAATGATCAAAGTAAATATAAAGGGAGCAATTCAACATTGGAAGTATTGAGGAAGGAGAATGGGTAGGTGGTGATAAATTTGGTACTAAGATTGGTGATAACCAATTATATAATTAATTTTGTGGTATGGATTCATTTTATATTACGAAGATTGATATTAAAAAAGTCAGACATCTTCAAGATATCGAGATTAATATTTCTGACACCGAGCGAAAACATTTGATACTGACAGGCAAGAATGGAAGTGGAAAGACTTCTGTTTTAAATTCGGTTTGGGACATTTTTTTTAATAATAGCAGAATAGATGGAAATGGAAAGCATAAAATATTTAATGATTCATTAAGCTTGATATTTAATATATCAGAATCGTTTTCTCATAGTAAAGTAATAGAAATAACAAAATGGTATTTCCCAGCTGTTCGGAATCTAAAAGTCGAAAAGTCTGAAGGTGTTAAAGATAATATAACCAAAAAAGTAGAAGACTTTGAAAAGTTCCTTGCCAAAAAGAGAACGGAGCAAGCTTTTTTATCTTTTGAACGCGAGAATGCAAAAGAAGTAAAATTAATTTCTGATTGGTTTGATAAATTAGAATCATCACTTCGTTTTTTATTTGAGGACGAAAGCTTGAAATTAATAAGTAAAAGAACAGAGGACAAATTGAACTTTTATCTTACTTCAGATCATAGAGAAGAATTTGATTTTAATACTTTATCCAGTGGATATAGTTCCATTCTCTACATTCTTTTTGACATGATGCAGCAGATGCAAAATGAAGGCGGAAGTTTTGATTACACCAAAGAAGGCATCGACAAGTTTGGAGACTTGATGAAACAAGACATGGTGAAATATGAGGGATTATTACAGAGTGTCAATGGTCAGAATAAAAATGAAATTCTCGATATGCGCAAAAAGTTTTATCAGGAATATTTATACAAAAAAAAAAACAAAAATATGCTCCAATTAGTGCTTCCAGAAAATTTGTATAACCCACTCTTTAAAGATGTGGCACTTAGTGAGTTGATTTCCGATGGAAAATCTTTAGCTGATGCTACTCCACTATTTGATCCATCCACCATTAATGCTAACTATGAGTCACAAAAAAACAAGCCTGATTTTGATCTACTTACATTTGTAGAAGACCATTTTGACATTCCTAAACTCAAAGACTCTGACTTCCAAACCAATCCTAACGAAACCACTACTTCACATGTGGATCGACTTTGGTCTTTTCTAAGGAGAGAAGCCGATCAAGTCAAAATTGGCAGCACATTAATACCTTTGCCGTATCCATATATCGTGCCTGGTGGTAGATTTAATGAAATATACTACTGGGACAGCTACTTCACCATGTTGGGACTCAAAGTGTCAGGACATAAAGATATGATAAGGTCCATGGTGGACAATTTCAGTTATTTGATTCATAAAGTCGGGTTTATACCAAATGGCAACCGGACATATTTCTTGAGCAGAAGCCAACCACCATTTTTCTCTATGATGGTCGATCTCTTGGCAGAAATAGAAGGTACTACTGTATATATAGAATATCTTGATGCTTTGGAAAAAGAATATACCTTCTGGGTAAATAACCAAATGAATGCCAATGATGTTTCATCTCATAATGTATGCTTACCAAACGGCGACTTGCTACATAGGTATTACGATGCTTCACCTACACCAAGATCAGAAATGTTGGCCGCAGATACGCATCTTGCGACACAAACAGACAGAGAAGAAAATGACCTATTCCACAATATCAGATCAGCATGCGAGTCAGGATGGGATTTCAGCAGTAGATGGTTTGCTGATGGAGAGCATTTGGGTACCATCCAAACTTCTGAAATATTGCCAGTCGATCTTAATTGTCTGCTTTATCATTTAGAAATAACATTAGCTCAGGCCTACACATTGGCAGGAAGATCAACTGATGCAAATAAGTTCAGTCTTCATGCTGAGAAGCGGAAAGATTTGATATTACAATACTTCTGGAATGAAGACGAAGGATACTTTTTTGACTATAATTTCCATACACTTCAACAAACTACATCTATTCACGCGGCTGGAATCTTCCCTCTGTGTTTTGGTCTTGTAGATGATATTATTGGCCAAAGAACATTAGAATTTCTCGCAACTCACTTACTCAAAGACGGTGGTATCATGACTACCGATGTATATAGTGGACAACAATGGGATGCACCCAATGGATGGGCACCACTTCAATGGATGGCTTATATCGCTGCTAAAAATTATAACAATATGGAATTGGCACAAACCATTGCACACAGATGGACATCGCTCAACGAAAAAGTGCTTCGTCAAACCGGTAAAATGATGGAAAAATATAATGTGGCCAATATTAACTCCCATAGTGGTGGTGGAGAATATCCCGTACAAGATGGATTTGGATGGACCAATGGCGTATATCTGGCTTTGAAGGCAGAAATGTAAGAAATGTTGGATGGCAACAAACTTTATTAAAGATAAAATTAATTATCTATAAGATGGAAATCGTATAAAATGTCAGCAATCAAAAAAACAAAACGATCAAACATGTCGAGAATTATATTAATCATCCAATTCTTTACTTTTTGCAGTTTTCATTTTTATTGTTTTGGACAAAATGAACATCAAATAAAAGTATTAAAAGCATTAGAAACAAAACGTAATAAGATACTTTCTGATAGTATATTTTTTAAGGAAATATTGAATATCACTTCCAAATACAAAAGTTCTGCAAATTTTCCAGCTATTCAGATATACAAAGAGCTTTCAGAATTTTATGTAGGTATCGATACGCTCACACGTTCAGATTTTGAGTTCATAAAAAGTAACAGATTTGAAACCTATCAAGATGAAGATGACATAAGAAAAGAGATGGAATTCCTAGTGGCAAACTCTGATTTTTTCTGGATGCTGTATGAAGGCATTCTCAGTAGTGATTTCCCATTTAGGCTTAACATTAGGCACTACATGCTACAGGAAATATTAACATGCAATATTGATTCTAACCAAAGTATTGCAGAAATTGGTGCAGGAACTGGTTATTTTGCTTTTCTATTAAACATCATTTTTCATCCACTAAAATACCATCTAAATGAATTAGATATTAGTAAGATTCGTTTTTACAAAAAGATTAAGGGAATTCACCAAGATTCTCTTGAATATGATTATAGCTTGATAAAAGGGGAAGAAAAGAAAACGAATTTGAAAGGAAGATATGATAAAATAATAATACGCAATACATTTCACCATTTCTCTGACAAAAAAAAGATGTTGGACGATATAAAACAACATCTTAATCCTAAGGGGGAAATAATCGTTATTGAAGTTTTTAAAGAGGACGCAAGCTATGATCTTAAAGCTTTTCCAGGAGCATATAGTTGCTATCACCAATTATCAAAAAAGAAATTCCTAAAGTATTTCGAAAAATCGAATTTACAAATGCTATCAAATACCAAAGTACAAAACAGAAGTATTTTTGTCTTTAAACAAAATGAAAAATAAGTATCATTTTTAATAATTCACCTTATAACATTGAGAATATCTACTGCAATCTTCCCCAATGGTGTCAATGCATTGATATAATGAATTTTATCATACATCCCAATATCTGAACCGAGTATATCCCTTGGTTCTATTTTAACTTTATGGAGCAGAGATGCCCGTTGGATGCCATGTAATAAAGGAGTTTTTGGCGTGAAGAATCTACCATCTCGCTCAAATACTAAATTGTAATAATAACCGTCCGTGACCAAACCATTATTAACTATGATGATCTCATCTGCATCTTGTCGCTGACCAAAAAGAATATCAAGTTGTGGTCGATTTACCCATTTATGTTCGTATTTATGATTTTCAGTATTTATGATTTTGACGGAACGGATTGTTCTGATTTGGTAATGACTGTAAGTGATTTCTTGTATTTGGCTATCATACACCACGCGACATTTGACCAATCCATGCATATATGCTTCTGGTATTTGGATAAATTGTTTAAGATTACATCGATCCTCCATGCCAAATACTGCAAAACGCGAACGATTCATTCGTGCTTCGTGCAATGCAAGATTATAACATCTCCCATTCAGGATTTTAATACTTTCTACCAACAGGGACATAAACTTTGTCTATCATTTCTTTGTATTCTGAAGCACAATCGCTCAAAGCTGTGATGCCACATCCGCTTCGGTAAGTCAATTGACCATTATGCTGTTCTATATACCTTATCATTACAGCACTATCTACATTTTGCCCATCAAAAATACCAAATACCCCAGTGTAATATCCTCGATCATCGATTTCATTTTCTTGTATGATTTCCACAGTTTTCTTTTTGGGAGCACCTGATATACTTCCGGCTGGTAATAAAGCCTCAAAAATGTCACCCAACTTGCTTTTGTAATCAAATGGTAATGTTCCTTCTATTTCTGAACTTACTTGTAGCAGTGTTTTAGATGTAGTTCTAAGCTCTTCGATATACCGAAACCGATTTACTTTTACATTCTTGGCCACTATGCTTAGATCATTGCGCAATAAATCTACTATTGTGTAGTGTTCTGCCGTTTCTTTAATATCATTTAATATCACTTGTTCAGCATTATCAACTGCTGCATCTATAGTGCCTTTCATTGGGAAAGTATATATTCTCCCATTTTTTATCTTTACAAATATCTCTGGTGATGACACTATAAACTGGTCACGATAATACAATTTATATTTTGCTCTAGATATATCAAAAAGTTCTTTAAGTGTATAATTGGTCTCTACCTGAGTGGGAAAAGTAAGATTGAGTAAAAAGGAATTGCCAAAAAATATCTCTTTTTGTACATCATAAAACGCGTCACTATATTTTCCATAACTCACTGGATACTTTATGAATGACAAAAGTTTGGACTTTGTGCCGTGTAAATCATAATTTTTAACATCATTAAACTTATAAAATATATCTGTATCCAATTTGGACAATTCGAAAATCAAAGGTTTAATTAATGCAAAATCAAGAATAAACAAAAATGGCGTACCCAATCTGCCCATTTCATTCATTTTTTCTACCCACTCTGTTGATACTTTTCCAGTACTCAATATTGCTTGTTTATCTGAAAAATCTACTTAGGTGACACATAATAATAAATATTGGTCACCCATTTGGTTGGATCAGGCTCTTTGGCAGGATCGGTCATGTACTCTTCTATGATGGGCAAGTCATGTCTCAATTGATGATCCAAAATGTAGGCATCCATAGCATAATGGGCTTCAGCTGATTTATTACTTTCCCCTTTATATTCTATTTTGAGTGCTGTTTGGGCTGGTATGTTGATAGCATCGCTCTCGGCAATATTCAATTCTGCGAGCAATGGCAAAGCTGCTGCCATATCGGTTTTTTGATTGATCTCGTCCCATCTGTAAAACAACCCACAAGGCATCCCTGCTACTACCAATTTGTTTTGAATAGCCAATTGATAAAGTCCACTGATATTTTGGGTATAATATTGTTGCACATTTTCAAAAGCTACTTCTGATCTTTGAGCTAAAAAAAACTTCTGGTTCATTGGCACTTCATTGACTTTGTATCCATGATAGATTTTATTCCTATATCTATCCAACATAAATATTTTAAAATTATCTAATCCATGTTTGATGTGTTTCGAAAGTTTCCAACGATGGATTACATTCCACAAATTAGTAAAAAATCCTGAAGTACCTATACCCGTCACTGTTAGTGAAGTATGGGCATCATCAATAGGTGTCATCTTGTAATAAAATGTTCGTAATTTTTGGCCATCAGGTTCGTCTGTCAAAACTATGCTATCTTGATGGCTGTATATTATACGCAATACTCCTGCTCCGTAACTTTCGCTTTTATAATCACAGGAAGATCCTGCTCCTTTAGTTTTACCGGTACAATTCAATTGAAAAGTAGTATCTAAACTTTCTTTCCCATTCCAAGCTGATTGATATTGCAAATCATTAATCGCATTATATACAAAATTGGCAGGAGCATCTATCTCTGTCGTCGTGGTACTTCTATACTCCTTCGATATAAAGAAAGAAAGGCCCAAAATGAAGAAAATAATAACTCCAATGATGATAAGTGTTTTTTTTGATCTACTCATTATTCCGCTAAATTTTGGGTGACTTTTTTGGATTTTTTATTTTTTTTTATTTTTGCAAATATAAACAATAAAGCAGATGCTAAACCAATCACCACTACTGGAAGTACCAATGGATCTGTATTTTTAAAAACAGCAAGCACGACTATAGCTACTAAAAACAATACCGGAATAGCATTAAAAAATTTAAATTGTACCGTAGTCATATTATGTGTGCCTAATTGCAGTTTTTTGATTTGTTTTTTGGCCAATAATTGAAATACTGTAAGCAATATCAGAAGGAGCAATTTATGATGCATCCAAAGATTGGCTCTAAAACCAATCTATTCCATGCAATAAAATCATCATTAACCCAGCAGTCCATGTAATCATCATGGCTGGATTACACATTTTTTTATAGACTCCATTTTCAATTCTTTCGAAAACAGAATTAACATCAACACTTCCCAAAACATGATTTTCTATAGCTTTGCGATGATAAACCATAATATTGGCTAAATAAAACAAGCCTCCTACCCATGCTACAAATCCAAAGACATGTACTATTTTTAATATTGACAAAGCAGTATCCATAATTGCGTCTTATATAAACTGCAAAGTTAGGTAAAATACATGAAAACTTAATATACAGTAAGAGTATGTTTAAATTTTTATTGCTTTATAATCAATATCTTATGAACCTGACTTCAAAATAATTGCCTCGTTTAGTTCACTAAACTCATTAATTCTTTTATTGTCAGAACCATAACCTTTTGATTAGCAACTAAGAAAATTATTAAACATACTCTAAAATCTAAACAAAGTGGATCTAGCAATATTATTTTTTGTATCAAACTTTTTTAAACAATTATGCCTTTCGTTTGTAATTACGACTGTCAAAAAAAAATGATTTAATGAAACATAACATATCAATATTGTTGGCCCTATTAATGCCCTTACTTTTAGTATCCCAATCTGGTACAATCAAAGGTAGTGTCAAAGACAAACTTTCTAATGAAGCCATCATCGGTGCCAATATTGTTTTGAAAGGCACAGATGCGGGCACTTCTACTGATATAGATGGTAATTATATCATAGTAGGTCTTAAACCAGGTCTGTATGATTTACAGGTGAGTTATCTAGGTTATGAAACTATTTCACAGTTTGAGATAGAAATACAAGGAATACGGCCTACCATATTGAATTTTGAACTAATTGAAAATGCCAAACAGTTGGAAGAGGTGGTAGTCAAGGCTGCATCTTTCAAAAAAACTGCCGAAAGTCCCGTTTCACTACGTACTATCGGTGTATCTGAAATCAAAAGAAATCCAGGTGGAAATCGAGATATATCCAGAGTAATCCAATCATTGCCGGGTGTTACATCTACCGCATCGTTCAGAAATGACCTCATCATACGTGGTGGTGCTCCCAATGAAAATAGATTTTTTGTGGATGATATCGAAGTACCCGTCATCAACCACTTTTCAACCCAAGGATCTTCAGGTGGCCCAGCAGGTATTATCAATGTGGATTTCATCCGCGAAGTAGATTTCTATAGCGGTGCTTTTCCTGTGAGTCGAGGCAATGCGCTGAGCTCTGTTTTCAATTTTAAATTTAAAGATGGTAGAGATGATCGCATAGGCGCTACCATGACTGCAGGTGCTACCGATATTGGTGTGACACTAGATGGTCCCATTGGAAATAAAAGCACTTTTTTAGTCTCCGCAAGAAGGTCATATTTGCAATTTTTATTCAAAGCCATCGGCTTACCTTTCTTACCAACCTACACCGATTTTAATGCTAAATACAAATACAAAATAGACAAAAAAAATGAAATCACCTTCATAGGTTTAGGTGCTATTGACGATTTTTCACTAAATGAAGATGCCAATGATACCGAATCTAAACAATATCTCCTAGATCGTTTGCCTATCAATACTCAGTGGAACTATACCAATGGTCTTGTGTATAAACATTATGGCTCCAATGGATATACCAGTTTTGTACTTAGTCGCAATATGCTCAATAATGAAGCCATCAAATACTTCAATAATGACGCAAGTAACAGCGCTAACATCATATTGGATTATAAATCACAAGAAATAGAAAATAAGCTCCGGATAGAAACATCACAAAGAGCTGGGAAATGGGAATATCTTTTGGGCATAGGTTATGAATTTGTAAAGTACAGCAATACTACTATCAACAAAATATATACAGGCGCTGGTGCTGAAGATATCAACTACAGCACTGATATTAATATACAAAAATATGGTGCATTTGCCAACATTAGTCGCAAACTACTCGATGATAAACTCAATGTTTCATTCGGTCTCAGAATGGATGCCAATACTTACTCTAATGAAATGAACAATCCTTTGGACCAGTTTTCGCCTAGAGCATCTGCTTCTTACCAGATAAATGATAAACTTTCGTTTAATGTCAACATAGGACGGTATTTCCAGTTACCACCATTTCCGGCACTAGGTTTCGTATCTAATGGCATTTTAGTAAATAAAACAAATAAAATAACTTACATTTCATCCAATCATTTGGTCTCGGGTTTTGAGTTTAACCCAACACCAGGAAGTAGAATGACCATAGAAGGTTATTACAAAACATACCAAAATTATCCTTTACTTTTGAGAGAAAATATTTCTTTGGCCAATTTGGGTGGTGATTTTGGTGTCATCGGCAATGAACCAGTAACGCCTACATCAGAGGGACGTACTTATGGTCTTGAACTGCTCTACCAACAAAGGTTGACCAAAGGTTTTTATGGCATTATGGCATATACTTTTGGAAAGTCAGAATTTACCAATGCAAGTGGACAGTATGCTGCTAGTAGCTGGGATAGCCGTCACATCATCAGTCTCACAGGTGGCAAAAGATTGCGGAAAAATTGGGAAATAGGTGTAAAATATCGTTATCAATCTGGCTTACCAGGTACACCTTTTAGCAATAATTCAGACCTTAAGACCAATTGGGATCGCAATTTCGGTGGCATTCCAGATTATACACGCATCAATACAATAAGGTATGGTGCATTTGGTGCCTTAGACCTTAGAGTAGATAAAAAGTGGTTTTTTAAGGGTTGGGACCTCAACTTATATTTAGATTTGCAAAATGTCACAGCCGCAGCAGTTGCAAGAGATGTTTTAGTACTAGACAGGCCTTTGGATGAAAATCTAAAACCGATAGGGCCACCTATTATTATCAATCCTGATGCACCGGCAGACCAGCAAAAATATAAGGTCAAAACCATCAATGATGGGACTGGTACCGTACTTCCAACTTTGGGAATAGTAGTTAGTTTGTAGTTTTTTTGTTATTAATAATGATAAAGGAGAGTCATTTTTCAAAATGCTCTCCTTTTCTTTTTACAGTAGCCTCTTTCAAACCCTCTGCAATACTTGTACTGGATGTGTTCACGGGATTATTCGTAAATGGCAATCAAGATGAGGAGGTATTTGCAACAACTAACATTAATTAACTAACTAAAAACTTTATAATGCAAAGGTAAAGGCATTTGTTTTCGTGCACAATATAACTTTTGTTATATACATCCTAGTCTAGTGTAAATACTATACCTTACTAACCTTCTAACTCAATAAATGGACTTTGGCTCAGATGAGTCTTATAGTATTAAGATTTTACAATAGGGGAAATAATATCACTATATGTTCAAAATTTATTACTTTTGACGCAGTAAAACAATCAATAATTATAACTAAATACTTAATACATGAAGTCAACATAAAAATAAGCAGAGTTTATTTTACTTGCCCTACAGTATGCAGTTGCAAACCACAAAGAATATTTTTTATTCTGCATGGCAAATTCCATCATATTTTAAAAAAGCATAAAATATTAACATGAAATTGATCATAACAAAATACTTCTTAACGCACCTAATATTCTTAATTATATTCCCAGTTTTTGGACAGGTTAAAATCAAAAATATACAAGATGTAAAATTTATTCGACTCGAAAATTATCTCATTACTCTAAAAGATAAAACAACACTCCTAGGAAAATACCATGAAACAAAAGGAGAACAAATCATTTTTCATACCAACAATTACTCCAAGCTATCTGCACATATAAATGACATCAAACATATCAGAAAGATAAACCCATCGCAAATCAAAAACGGGAAATGGTGGGAGACAAACAATCATGCAAATAGTTATTTTTTTGGACAATCTGCCTTCAACATTCTTAAAAACGACGTTAATCTATATAATAATATGGGTTTCTATACCGCCTTGGAGTATGGTATTACAAATCATATTAGTATATCGGGCGGCCTCAATCTGTTTTCTGTCTTTGCCCCAAATGATTATGAAAGCTTAAACATCATATCAGCAAAGGTTGGCGGCTTTTCACTCAATAAAAACGTAACCATCGGATTATCAAGTTTTTATGGAAAAAACGAAGACGACACCCATCTCTCTATGAATGGTTTATTGACTATAGGAAATCAAAATTCAAACTTTACACTAGGTATGGGAGCTTATAGATATAAAACTGCTTATTACTATTATCCATACTATAATGACAATGAAACAAAAACTACCACTACACCTACTTATTCAATTGCAGGAATGTGGAGAGTTTCAAAAGTATTTTATTTGATGACTGAAAACTGGATTACCACATCTGATGAGACCGAAAATGTACTTTCAATTGGTTTTCGCATTGCAGGCTCTCAATTCCTTTTAGATCTAGGTCTATTTAATTTGATCGATAATGGTGAATACTTGCCATACATAGGCTCTTCATACAAATTTAAGTAAAAAGTATTTCTATATTTATTAACATATCAATCCCTGATTACTTTATAAAAGTGCCTGCCATCTTCATCCAATATCTCTAAAATGTAAACGCCAGCTGTTAGTTCCTGTATATCTAAAGATGATTGACCACCAGTAAAAGATTTCACAATCCTTCCATTCATATCAAAGATGGTAAGTGAAGATGTTGGTTTAACACCTGTCACATTTATCACATCACGCGTTGGATTAGGAAATATTTTCACATCGTTATACACCACATTTTTTCTTAGACTTATCATGGGTGAATACGTAAATTTTCCATCAAAGTCCACTTGCTTTATACGATAATATATAGTTGAATGGTCTCTGTATTGATCCACAAAATCATAGTAAAGTGCTTCTTGAGTACCATTAGCTAGTGATTTGACCCTACCTACTGAAGTAAAATATTTACCATCTGCACTATATTGCACGTCAAAGTAATCACTATAGGCTTCTGAAAATGTAGCCCAAGATATTTTAGTTCCATTCTGATCTTTGACAGCTTCGATCGCTCCAAACTTTACAGGTAAGGGTGCATTGACGGTAAAGGTATATGCTTGTGTATTCAATGCATTGGATGTAAATTCATTTGCATTGCCAGAAGTGCCGCAACTAACATAACCATTCCTCCCAAATAGTTTATAATCAATGTTCAATGTATAAGTACCTGCTGATAAATTTGAAATATCAATACTATAATCCTTTTTGCTATGATATTTATCACCAGGAGTGGTTCCATGCGGACTAACATAATATATAATCAACGATCCACTAACGCCTCCCACTACTGAGTAATCTATAACCATGTGACATATATCATGCTCACCATTCTGCCAGGAATTGCCCCAACCTCCTTTAAGGATTAGTGAGCTCGGGTTAAAACTACCTAAATTTGCTCCTGACGGATAATCAATATTATTTAAAGTAACATTCCAATTCCAACCTCCATAATTAGCATTCAGGTTGAAAGAAACTAAAATTAAGAAGTAAGAAATTGCAAAAAACTTTTTCATCTTGTGTGGCTTATAATGGTTAATAAATGGTAAAATTCGTAAGATAATCGGAAATTCCACATATCTTAGTGTAAAATTAACACAATAAAATTAATTATGCAAGATTTTTAAAATATTATTGTACTTAGACAATATGTTTAAGGCAATTTATGTTCTGAATATAGTCAAATACTAATTACTTAAGCTCATGAAACTCACATTTCAACATACAAAAACATTATGGTGGCGGATAACTCTTTTCAATGCACTTTTTATATTCTCTACTAATGAATATCTACAAGGACAAACAACTAAAGAAACGCAAAATTGGCATAATAATGCATATTATAAAGTTTATTTAAAGAGTGGCAATCATTTCATGGGTCGTTTGATTAACGAAACTAATGACAAATTGGCCTTTATGATAGGCGACTCATCTTTAGTAACGGTCCATGAGTCAGATATTAAAAAGATTATAAAACGAAAAACTGACCAAATAAAAAACTGGAAATATCTACCTGATAATCAATTCGCTCATAAATATTTTTTAAGTCCATCTGCATTCAATTTAGCTAAAGAAGATATTGTGATAAACAGCTCGCTATTATTTTATAAAAGCTTAGAATATGGCATATCTAATCATTTAAGTGCTGGTACAGGCATCAGTTTGTATCCATACATTATTGATGATAATGAAGGGCCTTATGTTAATATGTTTAAGATCAAAGTTGGTGGATGGAAATTGTTAGAAAATATTCATGTTGGGATGAATGGGTATTATAGTTTAGTCAAAGACAATTATTTCTTTTTTTATTCTCAATATCTTAATAAAAACCATGACCAACATTTATCACTCTCTGGATTGATCACCTTTGGAAATCGCAACAACAATGCTACTTTTGGTTTAGGAGGATATCAATTTAAAGGGATACACTACGCCTATGTTAATTCTATTTATTTGGAAGAATTTAAAACGAGCTCTTTTACTACTATAAATATCAATGGTATGGTTAGGTTGTCTCGATCCTTGTATCTTATCACCGAAAACTGGCTAATCAATTCTGATTATTTTGGCAATAAATATTCTTTAGGCGCGAGATATGCATTTAATAAGTTATTGATAGAAGCAGCTATCATAAGACAAGATTATAAAGATTATTATAATTTTGGAAGTTATTATGATATTTTACCGCTTTTGACGGTCTCTTACAAATTTTGACAATACGCTTAAAATTTATTTTCTACTTCTGCCACTTCTAGCAAAAAATAATGCATATCTGTGTTAATCATAAATGGCTTCATACGTTCACTCCCTGGACCAAACATAGCCAATTCTGTAAAATCTGCTGAGTGCTCCATACCTCCAAAAGCTATGGAAGTATGTTCCTGTTGAAATTGTGCATATTCTTTGAATGGTAGTTTATAGGAATTATACACACCTTCAGCAGCTTGTTCTTTATATTTATTAATAATGAATGACAATTGATCACTTTTCAGTTCGTATCCTTGATGTAATACGACACGTTCAGCAAGTGTGGTGGCGGATGAGTCTTTATCAAATCCCATCAATATCCAGTCATTGGTATGTTTATAGTTAAATAATTTTTCAAAATTTTTGTCAGCTTTATCCCCATAATAAAGTCCTGGATTAGCGTTGCCATGATCTGAAGTGATGATCACCAAAGTATTACCATCTTTTTCTGCAAAATCGATGGCCACTTTAATGGCATCATCAAAAGCAACCTGATCGTAAATCAACCCTGCTGCATCATTGGCATGGGCAGCCCAATCCACTTTGCCACCTTCTATTTGCAAACAAAAACCATCAGGATGATCTTTCATCAGGTCTATGGCTTTTTGTGACATTTCAGCCAGAGACGGTACGTCATTTAATAATTGTGAGTCATTGATTCGATCCAGTTCATAAGGCAATCCGTCCTCAGCAAAAACTCCAAGCACGGGTCTGTTGCCATTAACATTGATCATCTCCGTCTTATTATTCACAACAAAATAACCTTCAGATTTGAAATCTTCGTACATATTTCTACCATCTTTACGGTTTTCAAAATATTTGCTTCCGCCACCCATCATCACATCAAACCTTAGACCCAAATATTTTAAAGCAATCTCATCTTGCTCTCCACGCGATTTGGAAGATACACAAAAGCCTGCCGGCGTGGCATGAGTAATAGGCACAGTGGTGACACAACCTACCTTTTTACCACTTTTTTTAAATTTTTGCCAAATTGGCATATATTCTTCCCCATTAGGACCCGTGTTGAGGCTTTTATTTTTTACCCTTATTCCTCCGCCCCACGATGAGCTGGCTGCAGCACTATCTGTAATCATAGAGCTGGCAGACGCCATATCCATTAATCCACGGGATACTCTTTGATTTCTGTATAAATCCAACCAATTACTGCCTTTCCCTTCTTTGCGTCGTCTGAATAGATCACCCATATTGAGTGTACCTGAACTCATACCGTCACTTACCATAAAAATGATGTTCTTTGCCTTTTTGCCTTGACCTATGCCATTAATCAAAGATTGGGTAGGCGTACAAGCTTGCGCAGGCAAAATAAATGATGCTCCTATGGCACTAAGTGCAGTGTTTCTAAAGAATTGACGACGTTTCATGGTTTTGGCTTATGATTCTATTTAAAATAAACAACAACTAAAAACTGTAAACTAATGGTGCAAAAGTAAGATTTTCTAATTAATTAGCTAATATAGCTATATTAATTAAAAATGAATTTGGCGCCAAAAGGATAAATAAAGAAGATTACTAAAGTATAAAGGATCCAATAATTGGTCAAAATTTATTTTGACAAAAACTAATTTAATTAGTCTAGGAAAAATTAATTTACGTTTTAATTAGTTTTTTAGTAACTTTTGTAATTATCTTCGTCTCAAATTTATCATTTATTTCTTAATATTATAAAATCAAAACATTATGTTAAAAGAATTTAAAGAATTCGCATTTAAAGGTAATTTATTGGATGTAGCTATTGGTTTAGTATTAGCGACAGCTTTTGGGAAAATAACTTCAGCATTTGTTGATGGAGTGTTCATGCCCATTTTTGGACAGATTTTCCAGCTAGGAGATTTAAGTACTGCAAAGTGGGTATTGTCACCAGCTGTAGTCGATGCAGCAGGTGTGGTTACAACACCAGAATCTGCTATTCTTTATGGATCATTAGTAGGAACTGTTATCAATTTTTCATCATAACTATTGTAATGTTTATGATTATCAAAGCAATGAATGCTGCAAAAAAACCAGCTCCAGCACCAGCACCTGCAGGCCCTACTCAAGAAGAATTATTGACACAAATTAGAGATTTATTGAAAAAATAATCATTATTACAATATATCATTTAAAAAAGGTGACTCATTCAATTGGGTTGCCTTTTTTTATTTTTAATTCATAATAAAAACTCATATACTGAATCCATTCCGAAAAGTCTGGAAATCAACAAACAGTCCTTAAAGGACTGAATATGAATATCCGAAGTTGAAACCTTTGGTACAATGAAAGAATAAAGTTCAACCATCAATGGATTGAATATCAATAACTTAATAATTAAACCCTGGTAGCGTTTCAATTTTTTTAGCTATTAATTACCACCGATTACACCGATGGTTGCTCATATTTTATCCCTTCGGGATAATCAATTTACTTTTCTGAGTGGACTTAATATTAAATTTTCAAAAATCAATTATAACATTCTATTAAAATATATATATATCTTTACATCTTAAAATCAGTAATTTATATATGGATCTAAAGTATAAATGTTTTTACTTTTTTATTGCTACCATAAGCTTACTAAAAGCACAGCCAACTTTTACAAATAAGACTGTTCTATATAAAAATCAACTTCAGACTCGTAGTGTCATGCCTGGCGCTGCATTGGATATTGATGGTGACCTGATTGATGACTTGATGATATTGGACAAAGGAAATGTAATGAAACTCGTAAAGAGTACAGGCAAAAATTTCGGACTTTCACTTTTAGATACTGTAAAAACTACTTCAAGTAAAGAATGGACTTTGGCAGCTGGAGACATAAACAATGATGGATTTAATGAACTCATCCTTGCTGGAGAATATAATTTAGGTAGCATCATTTCTATCAAAAACTATTCATTTTCACGCAAAACTTTCAATTCGGGTATTTACGCACAAGGATCCAATATTGTAGATATCAATAATGATGGATGGTTAGATTATTTTGTTTGTAATGATGATGGTCCAAATAAAATTTATCTCAATGATGGTGCGGGCAATTTGTCACTTACCAATATCATCGACTTCTCACTGAATGACCCTACCGATGGTTCTGGAAATTATGGGAGTGAATGGGTTGATGTCAATGGAGATCTGTTGCCAGACCTTTGTATATCTAAGTGTCGTGCAGGCGTTGAAGATCCATCTGATCAGAGAAGAATTAATAGACTTTATATCAATAAAGGTAACACAGTTTTTGAAGAAAAAGGGGCTGTATTTGGCCTGAATAGTGGAGCACAATCTTGGGTAACAGCTTTTGGAGATATTGATAATGATGGTGATCAAGATGCTTTCGTAGTAAATCACTATAGTCCACATGAACTTATGGAAAACATCAATGGGAACTCATTTAAAAAAATAACGATGCCTATATCTTTATCTTCATTTAGTTTTCAAGCTATTATGAGAGATTTTGATAATGATGGATGGGTTGATATATTGCTTACTGGTGTAGAAGGCGCTATCTTAATGCACAATAAAGGAGACAAAACATTTGACATAATAAAAGATATTATAGGCCCTACGCAAGCAAGATCAATGATATGTGGCGACTTCAATGACGATGGTTTTATAGATATACATGCGCATTTGGGCGAACCCATCAATGATGTAGGTCCAACTGATGACCAAATATGGCTTAATCAACCCAACAATAATCACTACATCAAACTCAATTTACAAGGTAGGACTTCCAATATTTCAGCCATAGGTGCACAGTTAGAATTGTATGGCACTTGGGGGAAACAAGTCAGATATATCAAAGGTGGTGAAAGTTACGGGATTTTTAATTCTTTTCAGCAAATATTTGGATTAGGAAACTCCAATATGTCCGATAGCCTTCTAATAAAATGGCCTTCCGGTATTATTGATAAATACACTAATGTAGAAGGAAATAATACTTACTATATTCAAGAAGGAAAATGTATGACGCAACAAATGGAACTTTACGAAGATGTTTTGATAGCCAAAGATACAACAGTGGGACTAAACGCTTTGCCAGGATTTGCTACCTATCAGTGGAATAGTGGGACAACTAATCCTAACTTACAAGTAAATAATGGCACTTACCATGTATCTATGACCGATACAAATGGTTGTGTTACCATTTCAAAACCAATAGTGGTAATATCAGGCTGCTTTGAAGATGATGAAAAATTATTGCCCTCTATCAATAATAAAAAACTATGCCAAGGAAGCATTCTTGAAATATATCCGATTCCAGCAGCTGAGTACAAATGGCAAGATGGAAGTTCTGCATCTTTTTTTGAAGCAAACGAAACAGGATGGATATCACTTACAGCATCAGATTATTGTGGCAATACTAAAAAAGATAGTGTTTATGTAGATTTTGTAAATATTAATTGGTTGGTAAAAGGTGATACGGTGACGCAAGGTAAGCCTGCAACATTGACATCCAACCATCCAAATACCCATTGGTTTGAATTACCTGACTTCACAAATCCTATCTATATAGGTGACACTCTGATCACAGAACCGTTGGAATTAACTAAGGTTTATGGTGCTAAAGCGATAGAAAACATTGATGTTAAAATAAATAATGTGGGTGAAAAGGTATTCCCATCTAGTAATTTTTATGGATCAAACACGACAGCTGGAAACATGATCTTCAATGTAGAAAAAAATTGCATTATACATGCAATCCAACTTAACACTGATACGGAAGGGTTGCGTAGAATTATTATCACCAATAACATCAATGAAGTTATTTTTTCTAAAGACATCATCCTTAAACCTGGAATTACAAAAGTAATATTAGACGCAAATTTAAAACCAGGCTTAAATTATAGAATAAGAACGGATGAAAACATAAACGAATCGTCTTTAGGTTTTAAATCTCCACGTTTGGTACGCACATTCAGCAGTACTAATTATCCTTACACGATAGAAAATACCCTTAGTATTGTTTCTTCTTCATTTGGGTCACAATATTTTATGTATTTCTATAACTGGGAAGTACATCATGATTTTCAAACCTGTGAAAGTGACTTATTAAATGTCGTAGCCTTTGTAGAGAAAGAAAGCGCCATTCAATATAATGAAACAAATCCATACGTAACCATTTATCCCAATCCTGCTCAAGATAATTTGCAAATATTATTGGATAAAAAAGTCCAATACGCTTATATAAGCAATCTTCGTCATCAGGAAATGATGACCATTATCAAAGGAGATGTCTCTATAGATGTTTCTGACTGGCCCATAGGTATGTACATCTTGACTTTAGTGGTAGAAGATACTATTTATCACATGAAGTGGGTAAAACTTTAATACATCTATTTTGCTTCTTTTATTCTTAGATTATGTTTGCCATTTATAAATTGATAAAGGTCTTAATATTTTTAATCTAAAGGTATAATTTTATGCCATCTTCAATTTTATCTTTCCATAATAGTTGTAAGAAATTGGATTGAAAATAATTTATATTTTAATGCATCCACGGCACCAGATAGATACATTTGAAATCAAATAATTTTAAAAAACAATTTACTAAAGGTATAAATTTTAAAAGATAACAATTAAAACTATTTTTGCAAATAGTTTTAATTTAGTCAGTTTTGATTGTAATATTTCATTCATTTAAAAAAAGTTAAATTATGAATAAGTGGTTTGTGACATTGATCGGAATAATATCCTTTTATCAGATTCAATCGCAAAAAATTTTATCTCCAAAAGAATATTTTGACCATTATGGTAAACAACATACATTTCATCATCAAGTCATAGACTACATAAAATACCTTGACGCCCAAAGTGATAAAATAAGTATGGAGCAATATGGCGTGACCAATCAAGGACGACCCATGTTTTTGACTTACATATCATCATCCGAAAACCTTGATAATCTTGAATCTATAAGATTAACTAACCTCTATAATGCAGGTGTAAACACTACAAAACCAGCAAATATCAACGAAAAGGCATTGGTTTGGTGTAGTTTCGGAGTTCACGGCAATGAAGCAGGTACCACTGAAAGTGTCCCAAATATATTGTACCATCTAGTATCAGGAGTCGATGATAGATCAGAATCATGGTTGAAAAACACAGTGATCATCATTGATCCAAGCCTTAATCCTGATGGTTATGACAGATATGTACACTTCTTAAAAAGTACAAGTGGTCAGCTGATGCATCCTGGTGTTAGTCACCGTGAGCATATAGAGCCTTGGCCATCAGGCAGATACAATCATTATATGTTTGACATGAATAGGGACTGGGCATGGCAAACTCAAAAAGAAACTAAGGAGCGCATCATTGCCTATAATCGCTGGCTGCCTCACATACATGCAGATTTTCATGAAATGGGTTATAATGAAAATTATTATTTTGCACCAGCCGTAGAGCCTTATCATAAGTATCTTTCTGGTTTCCAGAGAGACTTTCAGACAGAAATAGGAAAAAACCATGCTTCATATTTTGATAAAAAGGGATGGTTGTATTGGACAAGAGAAGTATTCGATTTGTTTTATCCAAGTTATGGTGACACGTATCCTTGTTATAGCGGAGCTGTTGGTATGACCTATGAACAAGCAGGTAATAGTTCTTCTGGAAGATCTATACAATTGGAAAATGGCGATACCCTAACTATACAAGACAAAATAGATCACAATACGGTTGTTGGGCTTTCCACTATCGAGGTTTCTTCAAAAAATGCAGATAATATTATCTCAAATTTTAAGCAATACTATCGAGAAAGTGTAAGTAATCCCAAAGGAAAATATAAATCATACGTCTTGAAAAACAGCCCAAGTCTCAGTAGATTAGCAAGCCTATTTGATAGAAGTGGCATCCAATATCAATATGCCAAAAATTCAAGTAAACTAACTGGGTACCATTATCAAAGCAAGTCCACAAAGGCTTTGGATGTTGCATCTGGTGACATGATCATACAAACAGCCCAGCCAAGATCTGTATTACTTCAAGTATTAATGGAAGAAGAACCAATTTTGAGTGATTCAGTGACATACGATATTACTGCTTGGGCACTACCATTTGCCTATCAAACCGATTGTTACGCTTTTACTACACCATTAAAACTCGAAACCACAGCTAAAGCGTCGCAAAAAGAAAATATCCTAGTTGGAAAAGCATTTAGTTATCAAATACCTTGGAATGATCTTAAGTCTGCACAAATTTTGGCTGCACTACATCAAAAAGGATATAAAGTACGCATGGCAGTAAAAGAAGCGACTTTTAATGGACAAGTGATATCAAAGGGCAGCATTATGGTCAATAAAGGAGACAATAAACACAAAAATCAATTTGATACTGAACTAACAACAATGATCAACAGCTATGAGATAGAAAACGCTATCAGCCATTTGTCAGGGTTTTCAGACAAAGGTGGAGATATAGGTGGTAATTACTTTCAACTCATAAATGCTCCTAAAGTGTTGACCTTCTCGGGACGTGGTGTAAGTGCCAACAATTCAGGAGAAATATGGTACTATTTTGATCATTTATTAAAATATGAAGTGAGCATGGTCGATTGGGAACATTTTGATCGCGTCAAATTGTCACTTTACAATACCATCGTACTCCCTGATGGTTATTACAGTATCAATGAGGATAGGTTTAAAAAGTTAACAGAATGGACACGTGATGGAGGAAGGCTGATTGTAATAGATGGCACTGTGCAGCAATTCCAAGATAAAAAAGGTTTAACATTTGATGTGTTTGCCACTGATGATGAAAAGAAAGCAGCTGAAGATTCACGTACGAAACAGGAGCTCATGGATAGACTCAATGATTATGAAGGTCTGGAAAGAAGAAATATAAGTAAAGGTACAGCAGGTGCCATAGTCAAAAACGAAGTAGATGATACCCATCCTTTGGCTTATGGTCTTGGCAATACTTATTACAGTCTAAAGACATCATCGTCAAAATTTGCATTACAAAAGGAATGTGGAATGTAATCCATGTACCAAAAAATTATGATAGTTATGGATTTATAGGCAAAGGATTGAAAAAAGAGTTGGAAGAAACTATTTCTTTTGCCGTACAAGCCAATGGTAGTGGGCAAGCTGTGTATATGGTGGACAATCCGCTTTTCAGATGTTTTTGGGATAAAGGTTTACTTTTATTTTCCAATGCCATATTTTTAAATGGTATTATTCCTGATAATTATTAAATTTATGTTTTTATAGATATTACTCATTTTCACAATCTTAATCTTAATTTTAATTTTAAACATGATTAGTTTTATAAATATTCCAGAAAACTCAGATTTTTCCATTCATAACATACCTTTTGGAGTGTATAATCAAGATGGTAATCATGCTGCTTGTACACGATTAGGAGACATTATTGTTGATCTGCACCAATGTATGCAAACTCAACTTTTTGATGGACTCGCTTTACCAAAGGGAATTTTTCATAAATCCACCATCAATGACTTCATTGGTTTAGGAAAACCCATCACTACAGAAGTTAGGAAGCGCATTCAAAAGGCACTTTTAGTAGGTGGTTTTCTAGACAATGATATTTTTAAAGATTCCCCTTTGTTTGTAAATGCTGAAAAGGTGAAAATGGTCTTACCGATCCATATAGGTGATTATACAGATTTTTTCTCTAGTAAAGAACATGCTACCAATACAGGATTGATGTTTAGAGATCCTGCCAATGCACTCCTACCTAACTGGTTGCATTTGCCAGTAGCTTATCATGGTCGAGCCTCATCCATAGTGCCCTCAGGCACACCTATACGCCGTCCAAACGGTCAAACCATGCCAGATGGAGCTGACAAACCAATTTTTGGCCCAAGCAAACAAGTCGATTTTGAACTAGAAATGGGATTTGTTATAGGAAAAGAAACCAATCTGGGTGAGACCATCTCCACTGATCATGCGGAAGATTATATCTTTGGTTTGATGTTATTTAATGACTGGTCAGCTAGAGATATCCAAAAATGGGAATATATTCCATTAGGTCCTTTTTTAGCTAAAAATTTTGCATCTACAATCTCTCCATGGATTGTTCCGATGGAAGCACTAGAACCATTTCGCGTAGAAGGTCCGACACAAGATCCTGAAGTCCTGCCTTACCTCCAGTATCAAGGAAATAAAAATTATGACATACATCTTTCTGTTGATATTATAACACAACAAGGTATCTCACAAAGGATTTCTACCACCAATTTCAAGTATATGTATTGGAATATGTGTCAGCAATTGGCCCATCATACTGTAAATGGATGCAATATGCGTGTAGGCGATCTGCTAGCATCAGGCACGATTAGTGGACCTACAGCAGACTCCTATGGCTCTATGCTTGAGATTTGTTGGAAAGGTACCAAACCTGCGCAAATGCCTGATGGTACTGAAAGAAAATTTATCCACGATGGAGATACAGTATCGATGCACGGATGGTGCGAAAAGGAAGGAATAAGGATCGGGTTTGGAGCATGTGATGGGCAAGTCATAAGCTGATTTTTGTAGCTTTGACTACGACAAAGTGATAAGTTTAGACTTACTATCTGATTAATATTTGGATTTCAGTACATCTTGAGTAAAATTCTAGTTTTAAAATTGTGCACGTGCACATTTTGCATTACTTTTGTACCGAAGAACATATAATATCATGAAGGCATCAAATAATAAAGTGGCAGAAGATACGCCGGGTTTAAAATATCAGCTTAAGAGTTTTGAAAAAATCCAAATCAAATTATGGGAAAGCCCTGATGAAGGTGCAATACATCTTGCCAGATATATCGCGCTTTGCATTAGGCAAAAACAGCAAGAAAACGAAAATATAGTACTTGGGTTGGCTACGGGCTCTTCACCTATTATGATATATAATGAGTTAGTCAGAATGCACAAAGAAGAAGGTCTATCTTTTGCCAATGTAGTCACTTTCAATTTGGATGAGTACTACCCAATGAAACCCGACTCCAACCAGTCTTACGTCAAATTTATGAATGAATTTCTTTTCAATCATATTGATATTAATCCTCAAAATATTCATATTCCAAATGGTGATATCCCTATGGAGTATTTAGTGAATTTTTGTTCGGAATACGAAAAAAAAATTGACTTACATGGTGGCATTGATATACAGATATTAGGTATTGGAAGAACAGGGCATATTGGTTTTAACGAGCCAGGTTCTTGGTTATCATCAAAAACCAGATTAGTTAAGTTAGATCATCTTACAAGGATTGACGCTGTAAAAGATTTTGGCAAAGAAGAAAATGTGCCTTACCGAGCCATTACAATGGGTATCAACACTATTTTAAAGGCAAAACAAATCTTTATCATGGCATGGGGCTCGCATAAAGCAGACATCGTAAAACAAACCATAGAAGGTGACGTCACTGAAATGATTCCTGCTACTTACCTTCAAGGGCACTCAAATGTAAAATTTTATTTAGACGGAGCTGCTGCTGCACAATTAAGCAAAGTAAAAACACCATGGTTAGCTGGTATTTGTGTGTGGGATGATAGGTTGATAGCAAAGGCAGTAATATGGTTGTCACTGAAACTTTCTAAGCCATTACTCAAACTTACAGACGAGGATTACATCAACAATGGTCTATCTGAACTGATTGCCGAATATAACTCTGCATATAGTCTAAATATAAAGATTTTCAACAAACTGCAACATACCATCACAGGTTGGCCTGGCGGAAAGCCCAATGCTGATGATACCAATAGACCCGAAAGAGCCAATCCAGCCAAGAAAAGAGTGATCATCTTTAGCCCTCATCCTGATGATGATGTCATATCAATGGGAGGTACATTTTTGAGGCTAGTAGAACAAGGTCATGAAGTACATGTAGCATATCAAGTTTCAGGTAATATTGCGGTACATGATGCAGATGCTTGGAGATATGCAGAATTTATGAGAGAGTATGCAATAGCAATAGGTGTCGAGCATCCTGAATTATCTAAAATTATCAATAAAGTATCAAAATTTATAGATAAAAAAGATACCAACGATACTGACATTAAAGAGTTGAGAGTATTGAAAGCCATCATAAGAAGACAGGAAGCCCGAAGTGCTGCCATGTATTGTGGATTAAGTGATAAAAATATTCACTTTTTGGATATGCCATTTTATGAGACTGGAGGTGTAAGGAAAAACAAATTGGTAGCGCAAGACTATAAACTCATAATTGATTTGCTAAATGAAGTAAAACCTCATCAAGTTTTTGCTGCAGGAGATTTGGCTGATCCACATGGCACACACAGAGTATGTTTGGATGCTATTTTTGAGGCATTTGCACAAACTAGAGATCAAAAATGGTGGAAAGATTGTTTCTTGTGGTTATATAGAGGTGCTTGGCATGAATGGCCCATAGATGAGATAGAAATGGCAGTGCCTATTAGTCCAGATGAATTGATGAGAAAGCGTAAAGCCATATTTATGCACCAATCACAAAAAGATCACCCTGTGTTTCCTGGCGATGACACAAGAGAATTTTGGCAAAGAGCTGAAGATAGAAACAAAACAACAGCACACCAATATAATATATTAGGACTTGCTGAATATGAAGCGATGGAAGCATTTGTCCGCTGGAAATTTTAGCATAAACATTTTTTAATAATCACAACATTTGCAAAACAAATTGTATGTATAAAAGATATATTATTTTATTCTCATTCTTTATGAGTTCTATTTTTGCTATAATGGCGCAATCCATTGATAATAATGAGGACTTAATTAATTTAGGCATCATACCAGCTCCAAATAATATATTCTTAAAAAACGAAAATTCTGATATTAATACTGTCAATATTTTCATCAATAATGAAGTTGACATTAACTTTTTCCAACAGTTGTTTAAGGAAACAAAAGGAATCACTTTAGTGAAAAAAGAATCATCCAATGTTCATTTGCTCCATTTTGCAGAACTTGAGAAGGAAGGTTATAGGCTTGATATTCAGCAAAATAAAATAGAAATAAGTACAAGTTCGCCTACAGGTCTTCAATATGCGTTAGTCAGCCTGACACAACTGGTACAACACCATGGCTTTCCACTGCCTCAGGTAATTATAGAAGACAGTCCAAAATTTGCTTATCGTGGTATGCACCTTGATGTGGCTAGACACTTTTTCAAAGTATCAGATGTCAAAAAGTACCTTGATTATATGGCATACTACAAATTCAATAATTTTCATTGGCACCTTACAGATGACCAAGGTTGGCGGATAGAAATCAAAAAATACCCTAAACTACAAGAAGTTGCAGCATATCGGAAAGAAACATTGATTGGCCATTACAATGATCAACCACATCAATACGATGGTCAGCGGTATGGAGCATTTTATACCCAAGATGAAATACAAGAAATTGTAGCCTATGCCGCTGCAAGAAATATCAATGTCATACCAGAAATAGAAATGCCAGGTCACGCGCAAGCTGCATTGTCAGCCTATCCAGAGTTGGGTTGTGAAAACAAACAATATGAAGCCGCAACAAAGTGGGGCATATTTGAAGATGTATTTTGCCCCAATGAAGTCACTTTTAAATTTTTAGAAGATGTCATTGATGAAGTAGTTACTTTGTTCCCAGGCAAATATATACATGTTGGAGGAGACGAATGCCCAAAGGAAGCTTGGAAAAAAAGTGCATTTTGTCAAGAATTGATCAAAAAAGAAAATCTTAAAGACGAACATGGTCTCCAGTCCTATTTCATACAGCGCATGGAAAAATACATCAATGCAAAAGGCAAACAAATTATAGGATGGGACGAGATTTTAGAAGGTGGCTTGGCGCCTAATGCTACCGTCATGTCATGGAGAGGCATACAAGGTGGAATGGAAGCAGCAAGGCAAAATCATGATGTTATCATGACACCAGGAACACATTGCTATTTTGACCATTATCAGTCAGACTCAGCAGACGAGCCCATAGCCATAGGAGGTCTAACAACCCTTGAGAAGGTCTATGGCTGGGAACCAATACCTGAAACGCTTGAGCTTGAAAAAAGGATATATATATTAGGTGGTCAGTCTAATCTTTGGAGTGAATATGTCAAAGAATATGCTGGCGTAGAATATATGGTTTATGCGCGTGGTATAGCGATGGCCGAAGCACTATGGTCTAGACAAAAGGATTTTAGTAAATTTCTAAACCGATATGAAAATCATAATGACTATTGGAAAAATAGAGGCGCAAATATGGCATTTCATGTATATGATCTTATCCCCAAAATCAAAGCTGGAGAAGGCAAACCTATAAGTGTAAGTTTTGACATGCCTCAAAATTATACTTTAAATTATTTTCATAAAGACAGAGGGAGCATAATTTTATTTCAAAAGGATCCCATTGTTATAAAAACCTCAGGAAACCACACATTTAGGGCAACTAAAGGAAACAAAGAAGGTCGTCCATTAAAAATAGATTTTGATCTACATAAAGGTACTACAGCTTCTATCCAACTTAAAAATAATCCAGCCAAACAATACTCTGGTAATGGTTCTGGAAGTATAATCAATGGAGTGAAAGGAAATGATAATAAATATGGTGGTTCAGAATGGCTGGGATTCGCAGGATCAGATTGTATCGCTACATTGGATTTTGGAAATATTACTGAATTGAATGAGATTACTTTCCGGTTTTTTAAAGGTGAAGGACAGTGGATCTATCTTCCTAAAAATATAGAAATCCTAACATCCAATGATGGAATTGACTTTAAAAGCATTCATAAAATTTCTGATATAAGTACTAAAACTAAGATTGCAACAATTAGCCAAAGTTTCAAAAATTTGCAAACAAGATATTTGAAGTTCTCAATTGCCAATTATGGAGAAATCCCTACTGGCAAGCAAGGTGCGGGACACAAAGCATGGTTATTTGTGGATGAAGTGGTGATTAGGTAATTCTGATAATCTGTAACTATTCTACTCTAAGGTACAGCAAATAGACTTCTACAGGTGCTAAAAATTAATTGCAACATAAGTGTTGACAATTATCTCTCCAGTGAAATCTATAAGACAATATGGTTACACAAACTCCGCCAAAACCCTAATCTACAAGGTTTTCAGATTTACTATTTTTTTCTATCAAAAATACCAATAAAAACCCAATAACTACCGAAACGATGGTCAAAAATGTTTTGGGAGATGACATCCAGTAATCCATGGGCAACACATTGCTTTCACTAAGTATTTTCATGTGCTCCATATCAAAACCTTTTAGTTGTTCCAATGTATTAACCTCTGTTTGCACACCAGAGACTTTATCCACTATGGTTTTTAGATTTCTCCATGGCCAAATCTTATAAAGAGAGCCTATCAGAAATCCTGTAAGCAGCACAAAAGTAGTGGCTCTATAATGATGAAATAACCACGAAAGTACTCTCGAAAATGTCGTGATTCCAACTAAACACCCTATAGCAAAAATAGAAATTATATAAAAACTATCCATGTCTTGATAGACGACAATACTCTTTAATGAGGGTATGATCAAGGTGTACATACCCATCAACAATAGCATAAAACTACCTGAAATTCCCGGCAAAATAAAGGCAGAAATAGCGATCATCCCAGCTACAAAAATATATCCAGGGTGCGTACTACCTTCGGTCGGAGATACTGTGACAATAAACAAAGCTACACCAATTCCAATAAGCAAAGATGCTACTTTTTTAAAATCCCAATGTGTGACTTGTCTAGAAATAATGATCGCTGAAGCCATCACTAAGCCAAAAAAGAAACCCCATAATGGCTCAGGATAATGTTCTAACAACCATGTGATAGCAAAAATCCCAACCAATATGCCAAATACCATACCTGACAATAAACTTACTAAAAACCAACCATTGATTTTTTCCCATATTTCAACAAATTTGCCTTTGAGCAATAACCTGAAGAAATCCGCATCAAAAGATTTGATACTATCTATTAATGTCTCATATATTCCGGATATAAAAGCGATGGTGCCACCAGAAACTCCTGGTATTACCTCTGCGACTCCCATAGCACATCCTTTGAGTATGGTTGATATCTTTAAATTCATATATTTTATTAATTTCGGTAAGACCACATGAAAAATCGGCACAAAATAGTAATAATTTGCATAACCACCGTTTTATATGAATTTGTAAGTTTAAGAACATTTTCAGAACATAGATCCTAAATTTTAGTTTAGATCAGAATTTGGTTTAAAAAAATCTACTCAAAGCTTTTTTCTGCACTCATTTCTCGTTCCAAATACATAACCCTTAGCTGAAATGCGCGATAGAAGGTAAAATTAAAAAAAATTGACATTTAAAATCATAAAATCTTAAATATTAATATATTATGAAGTAATTTTCAACAAAATCATAAACTACAAACTAGAATTTGTACACTAAACCCTTATTTCAAAAATTCTTTCACCAATCCATTTACTTCCGAAGCTTTCTCAAACATAATAAAGTGACCACCTTTTTCAACTAAATGAAGGGTGCAATTTGGTATTTTTTCAGCGCCAGCTTTGGCAAATTTTTCAGTAGGACCACCATTCAGAAATCTATTGGGAATCAAATTGTCATTGGCACCAAAAATGCATAATGTGGGTTGTTTTATCAATGGTAGAAAATCAAATACGGGACTATCCACCATGGCATTGACACCTTGGGTGATGTGGTAACAATAATCTGCAAAATCTGATGCAGTTCTTATTTTAATCCGATCATCTATCATAAATTGGGCTTCTTTTGGCATGTCATAAAAATTGTAGGCATAGTTTACCCTGATTTGTTCTACCGTAGTCAGTTTTACACCATCTACGGTCATTACATCTCGGAACCATTGTCTCTGACCTTTGTGAAATGTCTCGAATCCAGCAGGTGCAACCAAAATCAATTTGGATACCAAGTCAGGATATTTGAGTGCTGTGGAAATGGCTATTTGTCCACCCATAGAGTGCCCAACCAATACGACATTTTTGATATTCAATTTTGCACAAAAATCGTGAATTACTTCTGCAAAAAAGTCCATGGATACTTTATAGTTACCTTTGGAAGATTTGCCATATCCAGGTAAATCAATGGCGATGCATCTATAGTCAGATTGGAGCGCTGAGACATTATTTTTCCATGCGGGAATGTAGGATGCTAGACCGTGGATAAACAGGATGGTTTCGCTACCCTTTCCTTGGTCAGAGTAGGCTATTTTGATATCATCTTTGATGGTGACAGTCTGCGTAGGTAAACTATAATCTAAATCAGCCATACTGAATGATCCATTTTGGGCTACCATAAAGCTAGCAATATAAAAGGTAAATATAATGGTGAATGACGATTTCATGTTTTTGAATTTGATCTTTAAATATGAAAATAAATTACTGTTTTGCAAAATTTAGAATATCAACCATTTGAGACATACAAAACCCAACCATGGGTCTATTGGTCTCTCGGCGACTCCGCCATTGGTCAATGTACTATCATAAAAATCGCCCAAACCCATATACGCTCCATGTGCTTCTACGGTCAAGAATGCACCAAAATCGTACCCAACTTTTGCATTGGCTTCCCAACCCATAAAGATGCCGCCACCATTAGGAGCAATGGTAGAAAATCCTGTGGCACCACCTATTTTAGAGTGGAGTTTATTGGGAATCAAATCGCGCGAAAAATTGACTGTACCACCTGCAATGCCGTATCCCATATTGGAAATGTCCGTAACAGCAGCTACAAAACGATTGACAACATTGCCATGAGGAAATAGAATATAACCACCATGACCTATAAAAATACCACCTGGACTTCCCCATGTATTGGCAGTCATGACACCACTATATTTTTTATCTGCTATACCATTATCATCGCCACTTGTGAAAATAACATCGCCTGTGATGGCATCACCTGTGGTCTGTCCATAACGATAACCTGCACGAAGATTGGCTGCAATACCACCAATGGAAACGGTTTTGGTGTAGGTCTCACTACCAGCTGCTTTTTGTCTGATAGCTCCAATATTATAATTGACAAATCCTGACATAAACCATCGATCAAGCATCATCTCTTCATTTCTCGAAAAATAAGTTCCCAACCAAAATACATCAGATTTGTAGGGATCTGCGCCTATGGGAAAACGGAAAGCCCCATTATACGTCGTCAATTGGCTACCATAACCTTGACCAAGAATACTGACACCACCTTTGCCTGATGAGTTGTCTCTGATATAATAAACAGAAGCACCAACATTCCATTTGGGTGATACTGTGACTTGTTGATTGAGTTCAAAAAGAGTCACATCATCATTTAATTCTACGTTATTTTCATACAATTTATAGAATCCAGCTTTTAGTTTTTTGTTGTCTGTTTGTTTTCGCACGCTGATACCTACACCGTCTGTACCGAAGTAGGCAAGCCTGTAACCTGTTGTAGTAAATTTATCAAAAAAAGTGCGATACAAATCATGTGGTGAGTCAAACATTCTTTGCAAACCTACATTGATAGTCCAGTACTTAGCTGGAACAAACTCCACTTCTAGGTTTTGGGTTTGTAGGTTGACTTGATCAGCGGAGATTGCCGAACCGAAGTTTCCACCTGTGCCATAAGCGACATCGCCCCATGTCCAGTCTATCTCAAAAGATGCTCTCAAGGTGGCTTTTCCATCAAAAATACTTGGTGTGTATATAAAAAAAGGAATGGCTCGCTGCTCAGCATATCGGGCTTTGAAGTCTTTAGATGTTGTGGTCGTATTGGCTCCGAAGAGTCTTCCTACGATTTGTCCTTTGAGAAAATCATTTTCAGGTGCCATATTCATAGCTACATTTTGCTGATAAAAATACACATAAGCTTGCAGTTGACGATTGGCTTTGGTTGGTAATGTTTTGTCAAAACCTTTGAAGCCATCGCTACCAGATTCTTGAGCTGCAAGCAAACAAGGTAAAACCAGGATAATTGAAAAAATGATGTTTCTAAACATGCTGAAAATATTTTTGTAAAAACAACTATTCAAAACGGGAAAGGAGACCAAACTCCTTTCCACGTCTTTTATTAAAGCCACAATTTTATTTTACACTAACGTAATTTTGGATGTTTAATTGGCCAAAAGCACCACCTGAAGTACTACCGAATCCACCTGCTGGAGTTGGCGGTGTTACATTTGGGATAGAAGGCTCAGTTTGAGCTACTTCATATTTCATACTCAATTTATCAGCTGCAACTTCAAAATTCCTTCTGCAGTCAATGCAGTAGGAGATGATTGGTTAAGTTTGATAGTGTAAATAGAACCTACAGAAGATTTTGTTTGAGTATAAGTACCAATTAACACTGTTTTCGTACCATCCTTCCATTGATTTACTGAATAGGTATTATTTGTTTTAAACTCTGCAATAATTGAATCAACAAAATTGGCTATAATCGAGCTACAGGAAAAGACTTCCATTTGCCTTGTCCTTAACTCAACAAGACAAGCGTACAAACACCGCCACAATCGATGTCAGTTTCGTCTTGGTTTTTGATACCATCGGTACAAGTCGCTTTGTCATCTTCCTTTCCACAACTTACCATAATAATCGATGCAAACAGCATCATGAATCCGAATAATTTTAATGATTTCATTTTATGAATTTTAATGATTTAAAAAAAGTTTTATAAAAATTTTAAAGATTTCCTATCTATTTTGCCACTATCAGTTTTTGGCAATGCGGCGATAAATGTTATGTATTTCGGCACCTTGTATTTTGCCAACTTACTGATACAAAAACCCCTTATTTCTTCATCAGACATTAAAGAATCTGCCGACTTTACGATGAAAGCTTTTCCTACTTCTCCCCACTTTTCATCTTTTACACCTATGACAGCACACTCCTGAATATCAGACAGTTGTCTCAATACTTTTTCGATTTCTGCAGGGTAAACATTTTCGGCACCACTGATGAACATGTTTTTTAGTCGGTCAACTATGTAGAGATATTTATCTTCATCTTCTATGACAATATCACCAGTTTTGAACCATTCGCCATCTGTAGAAAAAGCATCTTTTGTTGCCATATCATTATGCCAATATCCTGGCGTCACCATTGGTCCACGAAGCCATAATTCTCCTGCTTCATTAGCTTGACAATCGTGACCATTTTCATTGATGATGCGATGTTGGACATAAAAATTTGGGCGACCGATACTTCCTTTTTTATTTATGGCGTCATCTTGATGTAGTGATGTCAAATTAGGCCCAACTTCTGTCATGCCGTATCCTTGTCTGATGGCTACACCTTTTGTTGCATATCTTTCTATCAATGGTATAGGCATGGATTCTCCACCAACGATGATATAATCCAAACAAGATAAATCACTACTTTCGAAGCTTTTTTCATTGGCCATCATTCCCAACATTGTAGGGACGCCCATGAAGATATTGCATCTTAATGAAGCAATGGTTTGTAATACTTTTTCGGCATCAAATTTATTGCACATGCTGACGAATCCTCCGTGGTGTAGAAAAGGGGTCAATAATACATTCCAACCACCTGTATGAAAGGGTGGCATCACATTTACGGTGCGGCTCTCTGCATTCAGTTTGAGAGAAAGTGCTGTATTGATACTATTCCATAACAACATTTTGTGGGTATATTTCACACCCTTGGGCTTGCCTGTAGTGCCTGACGTATAAATGATAAAAATAGGATCGTCGTCTTCTACTTGTGTAATTGTATTGATTTCGTTACCATCTATTGTGGTCAGAATAGCATAGTCTTGATTGATATTTGCAAAATCTTGACTTACCAAATGTTCATATTTCTTTTGGGTCAAAATAAGTTTTGGAGCAGCATCATTAACGATATCAATTACTTCTGCTTGTGCCAATCTATAGTTGATAGGCACAATGATAAAACCAGCTTTCTGTGCTGCCGAAAAAAGGGCTACATATTCGATATCATATTCTGCAAGTACTGCTACCCTATCGCCCTTGACAATATTGTATTCTGAATTTAAATATTGGGCTATTCCATTGGCACAATCATTCAAAGATTTATAGGTGATCTCTTTGCCACTTTCGTGCTCTTGAATAGCAATTTTATTGGGACTATAAAGTGCCCATTTAGAAATCCAATCTTGTTGCCAAATATCCATAATCAATTACATTTTAAACAATGAAGCTCCAAATGCCAATCCTCCACCTGAACCCATAAAACAAATGATATCACCGCTTTTGATCTTTCCTTTTTTCATCCATTCGTCCAATGCCATAGGGATACAAGCCGAACCTGTATAACCATAATAATGCATGATGGTGGCTGCCTTTGACCTATCTACACCAAGCAAATCCATCGTTTGGAATATCGAATTTATATTGATTTGGGTTAAAAAGTAATGATCGACATCATTGGGCGTTATGTTTTCTTTCTCACATAGATCTTGTATCATTTTGCTCCAAACTTCAGGATTGATATGCGTCGGTATTTTTTGGACAAATTTGAGTTGATGGTCATGATTTTCGATGGCTTCGTGGGTCACAGGTTCGTGGCTTGCACCAGCATATATTCCCATCCAACCATTAAATTCACCTTTGGTTGCCAATTTGCTCTGAAGGAAACCTTCATCATTTTTTGCCAATCCAACTATCACAGCACCTGCTCCATCAGCAAATAAAGTCACTGTTTTTTTATCCTGAAGATTGAGATATTTACTCATCGTGTAAGCACCCACCACAAGGACATGATTGTATTGGTTGTCTGATTGTATGTATTTGGTTGCGACATCTAGGCCTGTCACAAATCCAGCACAAGCGGTATTAATGTCAAATGTCCCTGCATTGACAAGTTTCATCCTATCTTGTATGACCGATGCCGTAGAAGGCGAAATATACTCAGGTGTATCTGTAGCAACTATGAGTAAGTCAATGTTTTCTGCCTTTATATTTGCATTTTTGAGCGCTATTTGACAAGCTTTTTCGACCAAATCAGCGGTACTTTCGTTTTCACTACACCATCTTCTTTCGTAAATTTGTACATGTTGTTTGAGCCAAGTATCAACATCTTCGCCCAGTAATTCATTAAAATATGAATTGGGGACAACTCTCTCGGGGACGTACGAACCTGTAGATAAAATGGTGGCATTTCTTCGCGTATGTGACGATGGGAATTCTGTCTTCACTATTTCTTATTTAGATTTGGTTTATTTTTATTTTTTGTTTGCTTCTATAGATGGAAAAGAGTATCAATCCGACCAAAACTGCTGATACAATAGCCAAAGTTGCTGCCACAGCTGGATTTCTAATGGCACCTGTTGTATAAATTGTCAATTGCCCATAATACACGCTGAAATGTACCACTATGGCGGTTATCGAAGCTCCGATGGCTGCTTGTTTGGGTGTATCTTTGATAAATATTCCGAATAATACGGGTACAAAAGCTGCGGAGAAAAAGGCATAAACACCATTTTGGGCTAAGATTCCCACACTTAGATTCGGATTGATCAATTGGTTGTAACTAATTATGATTGCCAAAACGCCCAATACTAAAATGACAAATTTATTAATTATGGAACGGCTTGATGAATCTTCCTTTATTTTCGCAAAGGGAGCAATTATATCATTAGTTATCGTAGTAGAAAGAGACTGAACAATGCCTTCTAAAGTGGATAAACCTGCTGCAATTAAGCCTAAAACGACCACAATACCTACCCCAACAGAAAACTGTTTGACTACATAAGTAGATAGAATGCCGTCCATTTTCATGGGAACACCATCAACCATCAGATCTGGAAACATCAATCTCGCATAAAATCCTGCAAAAAGTACAAAAAAGAATAATGTCTCTACGACGATGGCTACAGTGAGATATTTGTTGACATCTTCATCAGTTTTAAGCATTAGAGATCTAGTGATGATGTGGGGCTGACAAACAATGGCTATACCTACTATAAAGTTGCACACAATCACTTCAAACCAATCTCGGAAAAGTGGACTGCTAGCATTAAAGGAAGAAGACATATTTGGATCTAACGCATCTAGTTTTGACCAAAAAGCATTTATTCCATCACTAAAATGACCAAAACCAGATGTAATTAAAATGATGGCCACAATGATCATCAATATCGCTTGAATCGCATTGGTATATACCATAGAATTGGCACCACCAAACATCGTATAGCCAAAAACAAAAATCACTAAACTTACCAAAACGATCAACTCATCTGCTCCAACTGCACTAGCAATCACTTTAGTCAACCCAACACATATTAATACAATAAATGTCAACAACAGTAAAGAAAAAAATGCCATTAAAATGGAAAAAAATGGACTGCCATAACGTTTGCCTACCCATTGCGCAAGGCTTAAAGCCTTGATGCTACTGCCATATTTTCTGAAACTTTTACTCAGCACGATCAAAGAAATAAAAAGTCCAAAGGGCAGCACAACAGACATAGCCAAAAATGCACTCCAACCATATAGCGCAACAAAACCAGGATTGATAATAAATGTCGCGGCACTTGTGATACTAGCTGCCAAAGACAAGCCGACTACAGTAGGAGAAAATCCGCTACCAAGAGCAAATTCTTTTATATTTTTGGTTTTCTGAGCTCCTTTATATACGATATACAAAGTAATGCACATATAAATACCAATTATAAGAAGTGTGGCTTGTGAAAAATTCATTAATAATTTGTTTATGTTACACCAATAACGATGCTAATATCTATGTTTAATTGATATGCATACCAATAATAAATATTAATAATCAATATGACTTTATAGACTAAAATTACTTAATACACTGTATATCTGCCTATTATAATACAGTAGGCTAATGCGACTATAATTAAGCATTATTTACATTTCCTAAATAATATAATGAGTAATCATTAAACCTACCTATTTTTGCCGTTGAAACGTAATAATTTAACAATAAATCATTGAACCATGAAATCATTGGAAGGAAAAGTTGCTATAGTCACAGGTGGATCTGCTGGAATAGGTAAAGCTACGGTTTTAAAATTTGTGGCTGAAGGAGCAAAAGTAGCTGTGTGGGATATCAACGAAGAAAGAGGACAAGAACTAGAAAATAATCTAAATAAGGAAGGGAATAATATCTCCTTCTACAAGGTAAATACAGCTGATGAAACACAAATAAACGAAACTGTAATAAAAGTCATCAATGATTTCGGTAAAATTGACATCCTTGTGAATAATGCAGGTATCACTAAAGATTCATCCTTGCTAAAAATGACAACAGAGCAATGGAATCAGGTCATTGATATCAATCTTACTGGAGTATTTTTATGCACAAAAGCTGTAGCACCGCACATGGTTACCAATGGCTATGGTCGTATCATGAATGCGTCTTCAGTTGTAGGCTTATATGGCAATTTTGGACAGACAAATTATGCAGCTACAAAAGCAGGTGTTATAGCTATGACACAAACTTGGGCAAAAGAATTAGGTAGAAAAGGTATCAATGTCAATGCAGTAGCTCCCGGATTTATCTTGACAGAAATGGTGCAAGCGATGCCTGAAGCAGTGCTTGCCAAAATGAGTGAAAAAGTACCACTTAATCGATTGGGCAAACCTGAAGACATCGCCAATATTTACGCATTTCTAGCTTCTGATCAAGCAGACTATATAAATGGTACCACTATCAGTGTCGATGGAGGCATTACATTATAAATATATTTTGATGAATAGTATTTTTTTGAGACTATATACCTACAATATGATTTTCAGAGCATCTTACTTTAACAGATTCGCAAATCAAGTAATTTAACAATTCAACATAGTTAAAAATTGAAGGCACGTTTAAATAAATTTTCATCATTTGCTTCATGTATTCTACCACATGATGCAAATTTCCTATTGGAATACAAAAAATTTGAAGATGCCGAAAAAAACAGCATTGTAGATACAATGATTTTCAATGCTACATTGATCACTGATTATGCGTCGTACAATGATGCCATTGATAAAAGGAAATATAGCTATATTAAAAATTGGTGTATCAAACTACTTGACTCTCTCGACGTTGACAAAACATTAGAAAAATTATTAGTTTGGGAAAAGCTTATCATGACAGATGCTATTACCAAAGAAGATGAGAAGGAACTCATCAAGATCTTAAAATCTTCTGATTCGTCACATTTTAATTTTATAAAACTCTATGATATTTCGAGAGTGTATCGGCATTATTTGCAGATCAGACTGAGATATAAAGATTTTGAAATCGTACATCATTTTATCCATAAATACAGGACAGATTACGAATATTCAAAGCTTGTCAATGACAAACTCCACGATGCTACCAATGAAATCATCAATCATTACATCCATAAAAAGGATACACAGAATGATTGGTATCCTTGGCTTAAATCCATTTTTTACAATGAAACTTTAGATGGATATAATCGATTATTGGCTTGGATAAGGATTGTTTTTATAGCACACAACAAACGTTCTTATGATATCTTGGAAGACAAGTTTGAATATTTTGACAAGATGATTAAAAGTGGACATTTTTATTCACGAAGGATTTTGGTCAATTTTTACAGTCAATACTTGTTATATCATTCTTCCTTCCAGAACTTGGAAAAAGCTACCTATTACGGTTATCTATCTATCAAAGAAATCAATAATGATTATCTTTATTATGTCAATAATTTAGTGGCTATCTTGCTTCGCTCCAAAAAACCAACAGAAGCCTACGACATACTAAAATCATCCCAAACCGTTGCGAAAGAATCACCAAATTTCCATAGTAAAATCGGCCATACAGCTTTTATGATCTTTGCTTTAATAGATCTTAAAAAAGCAAAACAAGCTGAAAATCATGCCTTTGTATTTCTAACTGCATATAAAAAAGAAATATTTGACCACAGATGGCATTTGTTTTTTACAGCTTACTTTAAAGCAATGTTAGTGAGTGGAAATTTCCCAGGGATAATAAAAAATTACACCACATACAAACTTAAAGAAAAGGATGACCTTTACAGCGAAAGTGCTAATTATACACCTTCTATCCCGTGGATGTATCATATAGCATTGTTCAAAATTGGCGATCTTGCTTTTCAAGAACTGCAAAAAATACTCCTTGACTTACGTTCTAGAACAAAAGAATATCACTCCACAATGGGAAATGATGACTTGATTGATATCACAAAATTAGTACTAAAAAATGATTTTGGGAAGATGGTGTGGTAAACGACATAAGTGAGCCAATATTGGTATAAAACACATCAGAAGCTCAAGAAAACTTATTCATTTCATCTTTATAAAAATCTAATATATACTGATTCCTATAAATTTTCATACAATTTTAACATAATTGGTTATTCCAAGGTCAAGCGATCTAATAAACAATCAACTTAATACAATTAAAGTCTCTATAGTTGTCATAGGACACAATGCTAAAACAACACATTGATTTACAAAGAAATACGTTTAATTACAAACAATAATCACACCTTTTTAATATCTTTACATAAGAGCTGAATATTAATATAAAATTTACCTTTGGCGGCACCATAACGACATGATGTTTGTCGATATATAAATTATTCATAATTAAAATATAAAAAACATCATAGAGTCAAGCAATTATTAATCACCAAATCATTAAGCCATGAAGTATTTTTTTCTTTCATTTTTTCTTATTATTTTTAGTCTGCCTATTATTGGCCAAACAACCATCTCAGGTACCGTCACAGATGGTGACAGCAACGATCCACTCATAGGAGCTACCATCTCTGTAAAAGGCACTGGTGAAGGAACTATCACCGATGATATGGGAAAATATACACTATCGACATCTGTCAAACCACCTTTTTCATTACTATGTAATTATGTTGGCTACGCTCCCAAAGAAATGTTGATTACAATCGAAACATCTGAAGTAAATTTCACATTGGGTCAAACCAATATCATCACAGATGAAATCGTTGTTTCTGCATCTAGAAAAGCAGAAAAATCACCCAATCTCCTTCTACCATCAACATCATCAAGGCTCGACAATTTGAAGAAGCCCCTTCTTTTAATGCTGGGGAATTGATCGCTCGCCAAAAAGGTGTGGACTACTTTAGAGCTGGCGTGCTAGGCACAGGTTTTAATGTGCGTGGTTTCAACTCCGCCTTTAACCCCAAAAACCTACAGGTCAATGACAATCGTATCTCATCACTTGTCGCTACAGGTTTACCACTAGGTGCACTAGGTACAACAATCAAAGAAGATATCGAGCGTGTAGAACTCATCCTTGGACCTACTGCAACTTTATACGGTCCGAATGCGAATAATGGTCTAATCTCCACTATTACCAAAGATCCACGCGTATCTCAAGGGACAACGGTTGCACTTGGTGTAGGAAATCAAAGTGTGTTCAGTGGCAGATTACGACATGCAGAAAAACTAAGCGATAAGTTTGCTTACAAAATCACTGGTGAATTTACCCAAGGTACTGAATTTGATTATGTAGATACTGTTTACATTGGCACTGACCCAAGGACAGCATTAGCAAAAACAGAACTTGATCTTAACAGAGATTTTAAATCTGTAAAAGGTGAAGCATCTTTATATTTTACGCCATCTGCAGGTAATGATATCATATTTACTTATGGAGGCTCTAATTCATCCAATATCGGTCTTACCAATGCAGGGCGAAATCAAATAAAAGATTGGAAAATTAATTTTTACCAACTGAAATATACATCTCCAAGAATATTTGCGCAGTTTTATTACACCCAAAGTCGTACTGACTCAACCTATGCTATGAATCAACGTACCCAAAATTATTGGGCATTCAAAAATGCAGGATTCAGCGATGCCGAAGCGAGCAAAAGATCTTATGCTGAATCATGGTTCGGTACACAAGCCACAGGATTCGCCCTAAAACGTGGTGCACTATTCCAAGATAAATCCAATAGACTTAATGGTGAATTACAATACAACAACACTTTCCAAGGTGTAAGCTACGTCATAGGAGCACAATACCAACTTGATCAAGCAAATTCTAACGGTACTTACTTACTAGACAATAATGGTGCAGGTGTAGATATCGCCCAAGTAGGTGGATATTTGCAATTGGAACGTACATTCGGCACCAAATTTAAAGTAGTTTTGGGTGCAAGAGCTGATAATCATGATTTGTATGGCTTTAATTTCATACCTAAAGGTGCACTCGTCTATTTACTCGAAAACGGATCTGTCAGACTTACCTATGGTAAAGGAATCGCGGCACCAACCATCCTAAATCTAGAAGGTAATTTATTTGGCGGTTTAGTATTGGGCAATGGAAGTGGATTTACTATAAGAGATATAGACAAAACAAGCGGTGCAATCACAGAATCAACCATAAATCCACTTAAAGTAGAAACACTCCAAACATTCGAACTTGGGTATAAATCAGCCATTGGTACTAAGTTTTTTATCGATGGAAATGCCTATTACAATACCTCAGAAAACTTCCTAAGTCCATTGATAAATATTGGTGCTAATACAAATACCAACATCACAAGAACAGTCTATAAAAGAGGAGATGCACTCATTTCAGATGTAATACCAGGCACTGCAGCAAATGGTGCAGCTACGGTATTGACCTATTTGAATTTCGGAAGGGTCAATACTTATGGATTTGATTTGGGCCTAAATTATTATTTTTCCAATCAATTTAGTGCAGGCTTAAATTATTCATATTTTAACTTCGACTTAGATGAAACCGATCCAAACAATGATGGCGACAAAAATGGCATAGTCAATAAAATAGACCTTCCACTCAATACACCTACACACAAGATGAGTTTAGCACTCAATTATAGCGGAAAAAAACTATTCGGTTCTATACTTACTCGTTGGGTACAAAGTTATGATTTTATTTCTGGTATCAATGTTGCGGCTGCTTCCAATCCTGACATCTTCCAAAATCTAGCAGCGAATCCTGCACTTGGGTTGCCTGCAGAAAAATACACACTACAAGAAGGCAAACGATATGGTAGATATTTTAATAATGGACCACTTGGTGGCTTTGTCAATGTCGATCTTTCAATGGGTTACAGAATAACAGACAAAATTACAGTGGCTGGTCAGGTGATCAATGTTTTTGATTCAGAAAGCGTGAGAGAATTTATTGCGTCTCCATACATTGGACGTTTGTATCAAGCAGAAGTTAAAATCAATTTGCCGGGATATAAAAAGATGTAAGAAATTCGTACTTTTTTAGTTAAGAAAACAGCATTGACTTTGTAATGAGTCAATGCTGTTTTTTTTATGCTTTTTTCTCCACTCCTTCCACTCTTTTACTGATCAATGTACCTACAATGATGGACAAAATACAATACGTAGTAAAAAATAAAGCGCCTGGTGCAAGTCCAGAATTATTGATAGTTTCTACAGCAAAGCCACCTTTATTGTTGGCGATACTATTGAGTTGTGATGAGATGATACCATAAAAACCAATATATGCCATAAATAATGCTACCACAAAAACATCTGCCATGCTCCATTTGCCAAGGTAGAAGATTATATTTTGTACCCATTTATTATTTCTAACTCGGTCACTGTAAAGATAAAATCCTGACAATACCAACTTGATAAAAGGAAAAACAACACTAAAACACAACACCATCCAACCTACTATTTTCAAGTCTAATCCGCCACCTTTGATCAATGTTTGAGTCACATCTAGGATCGATTTACTTTGATAGTACATATATTGCCTTTCAAAACCCACATTCGTACCTAATAGATTGATGGTAAACGCATTAAGTACCGCTTCTATGTCTATCATAGGCAAATTTACACCTAGTATAAGCAATAAAATAGAGTCAATTGTAATAATAGTAATTGCTTCTACTGATCCCAAATACCCAATCAACACCCAAGCCACAATAAAAATAATAAGTAATGTTCCATAAGTCCATTTTACCATTTCATCTATTTCAATTTGACTTGCATTTATCATTTTTTCTAGTATTGCATTGGTAGTAGGCAGATCCTTTTGACCATATTTTTCATAAAAATTTATTCTTGGATCCATGTAAATGTTAAAATCTTCATCCTCAATTATTTTTTTAAGCTCTATGCGCATGATATCTCTCAATTGAGGTTCTTGCTTTTTAAGTTCACTCGCTAGTTGTATTGCCATAGATGGTATAAACTTTGGTATGTTCAGAGCTCTGATTTGAGCAGGTGCATTTTCTTTTATCATGTTAAGTATAAACTTGTTGACTTTTTCACTTTTTTCAGCTTCTGCAAAAATATTTTCAAAGATTTTTCCATTCTCAATGTAATCTTTATTGATATCATGTAGGTACTTTTCTAATTCCTTTTCAACTTGACGATATGCTTTAGGCGAAATTTCAAATTCTGCAATCCGATTTTCAAAAACAGATAGTGCTTCTTCTTTCCATAGTTGTAGATTAAAAAGACCATAATTTATCTTATTAATCTCGGCAAGATCTTCCTTCAAAATCTTGTGCGATTGATATTTAGATACTAAAAGATAAGCTTTGTAGGTACCAAAAGATAGCATTAAGCTCAAAATTATGATTGTTAACTGTTTCACTAATATTTCGATTGGTTTAACAAAACTGATAAAATAACGGTGTAAAGTAGAATAAATTTTCAATGATTTTAAATTCTTTTATCAAAATAGTAGGGAAAGATAGAGTCTCAACGTTTTAATAATATGAATTTTCATCCAAAAAATCATCAATATGAATAACAGACGTTTACTTTTAGTTTTTAGTTTCATCATAATAGGAATTACTACCGTTTTTACCCAAGCATTTCCAGATCGACATTCTACAAGCCTTAATGACGGATGGCTTTCTTGCACAGCTTCAGCTAATCCTAACCCAACTAGAGGTACGAGCCATTGGATTATGTATAATTTAGGTGATACATATGCATTGACTACTTCTACAGTTTGGAATTTCAATACACCTGAACGTATCAATAGTTACAATAATGAAAGTTGGAGTATTCAACCACCTTTGGCAGGCAAGCTGGAAGATGGGTTGAAAGATGTATTGATTGATTTATCTATTGATGGCATTACGTGGAAGGAACATGGGAGATTTACCATACCTAAAGCACCAGGATCATCATTTTATGAAGGTGTTTTCGGACCTGACTTTGGAGGCAAAACAGCAAGATATGTATTAATTACTGCCACTTCCAATCACGGTGGAGATTGTTATGGTTTAGGGGAATTTCGCATAAAAGCAACGGCCATCACCACCAGCAATACTTTGGACCCACTAGCAAATGCAATATTAACTGCCCAACCAAACCCGTTCAGAGATATGACAACTATCACTTTAAACAATTTTCCACATGGAGATTTATCCTTGACGATCTTGGATTTGATGGGCAAAGAAATAAAAAAATATGATATGACAATTCGTAATGAAGCAGAATATATCAATATTGCAGGTGCCAATATGCCTTCTGGATTTTATATTTTGAAGGTTACTCAACGGGAGTCAACTAAATCCTTAAAATTGGAAATCCTTAAATAATATCCTTTTACTCAATTTTAAAATAAGCAAATATGAATTTCAAAATATATATTTCCAAAGTAATATTTCTTTTTTGTTCGGTAGGTTCAGTATTTGCACAGCCTTACAGGGATTTTGTTGGTGCAGGAAACAATACAGGAATTTCAGTAACAGCAAGTAGTGCTGTAGGCAATGCGACTCCTTCCAAAACTATGGATGGTTCAGGTATGAATGATGACATCATGGCAGCCTCCAGATTTATAAATCAAGCTACATTAGGTGGTAATTCTACCACTATTAATAATGCACTCAATCTGGGCTACGAACCATGGATAAATGATCAATTCACCAAAGCGCCAAGTAATATTTTACCTGTTATGAATAATATTTGGAATGAAATTTACATGTTAGATCCAGAAGCATTTGGTCCCTATGCACTACATTTTAATTATGCTTGGTGGCAAGTCAATATGACTAATCAAGATTTATTAAGACAAAAAACAGCCTACGCACTTAGCCAAGTTTTAGTGACATCTATCAATTCTGACCTAAGAGATTGGGGAGAGTCTTTATCTTCTTATTATGACATCTTCATCAATAATGCTTTTGGCAATTATAAAGATATATTGCTAGCAGTGACCAAACATCCTGCCATGGGTTATTATCTTAGTCATTTAAATAATCCCAAAACCGATTTGGTTAATAACATAAGACCTGATGAAAATTATGCCCGCGAAATTATGCAGCTTTTTACCATCGGATTGTTTGAATTAAATCAAAATGGCACAAGAAAAATTGATGCTAGTGGTAATCCTATACCAACCTATACCAACGAAGACATTAAGGAGCTGGCAAAAATATTCACTGGGTTGCATGGTGGTGGATTGTTGCCTTGTCCTGATGATCCATATCCAGCCCAATGTATATGTTGGAGCAATAATAATCCTGCTTTTTGTGATACTTTGTCAAATACCTGTTGTTGGTGGCCAACAGTTCCTGAATTTGGTAACAATATATATGTGTTGGACAAAACTGTGCCCATGATTATGTCCAATGACAACCATGAGCCAGGACCAAAAGTTATGCCAGATGGCACAATTATTAATATTCCCAATAATGGAATGGCAGAAGTTGATGCTGCTGTTGATTGGTTATTTAATCATCCAAATACAGCACCTTTTGTTGCTTATAGATTAATCCAACGAATGGTCAAGTCCAACCCTACTCCAGAATATGTGCAAAATGTTGCTAGTAAATTTATTGATAATGGTAGTGGTGTTCGTGGTGATATGAAAGCCGTCATTAAAGCCATTTTGCTAGATGACGAAGCTAGAAAAGCTGCAGGTTATCTGGACGAATATGCTGGAAAATTGAGAGAACCATTTTTACGATATACCCATTTGGCAAAAGCATTGCCTACCGTTACGGATCGGGGTAGATATTGGAATAATGGGTACAACTTTTTGAATGCAACTCGTCAACATGTGATGGCATCTCCTACTGTTTTCAACTTTTATTTACCAGATTTTCAGCCTGTAGGCGATATTGGAGCGGCAGGATTAGTAGCTCCTGAGTTTAAAATTCATAATACAGCAACTTCTATTGGATACATTAATGAGGTACATGGTTGGACACTTTGGGATGGATTAATGTATAGTTGGGAAGGTTCATGGCCGGACAATTTAGATGGTGGTTATTTATTGACCACTGATCTTCAAAATATTAGCAATGATACAGAAGACCTTATCAATGAGTTGGACATGCTGCTTACACATGGTCAACTTTCAGATGAAACAAGACAGATATTGAGAAACGCTTTAAATCCATTATACTGGACTTGGGATACTGGCTCCGCTTATCATAGGACACGCTTGGCAATCTACCTAATCATGATATCCCCTGATTATAACTGTGTAAAATAATTTTATAAATTTACGTATAATAATAAAAATATGTCAAAGCAAAATATATCAAGAAGAAATTTTTTTGGACAAGCTAGTTGTGCAGCCATAGGAGCAACAACAGTTTTTTCCACGCTATTTAATTTGAAAAACCTTAACGCAGCTGCATCTTTCAATTCCAGTATTGGCAATTTGTCAGGTGATTACAAAGCATTGGTATGTCTTTTAAATGCAGGAGGGATGGACTCTTTCAATATGTTGGTGCCAAGAAGTGCAGCTGCTTACTCAGAATACGCCAATACAAGATCCAATATGGCATTGAGTCAAAATGCACTACGGCCTATTAATCCACTCAATCCTGATGGTAAAGATTATGGTTTGCATCCGAGTATGGTGAGAATGCAAAATCTCTTCGAGACAGGTAAATTGTCTTTTGTTTCCAATGTAGGCACTTTGGTTCAGCCTATCAATAAACAACAATTTTATAATGGTGAAATACCTACTCCTTTGGGCCTATATTCGCATTCTGATCAAATCATGCATTGGCAGACTGGTGTTCCAGACAAACGTGTAGGTCAAGGTTGGGGAGGAAAGATCGCAGACTTAATGATTTCAGCTAACCAAAATCAAACCATCTCGATGAATATATCATTATCGGGAAGTAACATCTTTCAATCTGGTGACAATACGGTGGAGTATTCTATTCATCCAGAAGACGGAAGTACTACCATCTATGATTATGACAACAATGATTGGGCCTTCCACCAACTCAAACGAGCTGCTATTGACGGAATGGTCAACCCAGCATATCAAAATGTTTTTAAAAATACTTATCGCAAAACCATTAAAACATCAATAGAAGGTCACCAAATGTTATCTCCAGTATTGGAAACTCCTTTGGCATTTAATGTTCCATTTACAGATAATGATATATCTAATAGCTTTAGAATGATTGCAAAAACTATTGCAGGAAGAGATGCCCTAAATATGAATCGCCAAATATTTTTTGTAGAATATGGCGGATGGGACCATCATGATGAACTGTTAAATAATCAAGCATTAATGCTGGGTGAAGTAGATAATGCATTGTATGAATTTAATGCAGCCATGGAGCAATTAGGTATCGCGGATAAAGTGACCACATTTTCATTGTCAGAGTTTTCGAGGACATTAACATCCAATGGTAATGGTACAGACCACGCTTGGGGAGGAAATACTTTCGTAATGGGTGGAGCTGTCAATGGCCGTCGAATCTTTGGAAATTATCCATCTCTGGCTTTGACCAACTATAATCCAACTATGGATACCAATCCACTAGAAGTAGGTGGAGGGTCTTTGATACCTACCACATCTGCCGATGAGTATTTTGCAGAGCTGGCTTTATGGTATGGTGTGCCCGCAAGTGAGTTAGTCACATTGTTTCCCAATATTGGAAATTTTTACACACCAATGTCAGGTAGTAATCCTATAGGCTTTTTAAACTTATAATAAGCTCTTTATTTCCTTTTCATAAGAATGGATTGGCTTACTTTTTGGCTGATGACTTCTTCGTATTTAGTATCTATGCTAATTCGCAAAGATTGATCAAAATCTGTTTTACCAAGGATTGTAATTTCACTTCCAAGTTTAATGTTGATTTTAGTCAGGTGTTTTAGAAATTCTGTTTCCGATTCTTTAACACCCAACACGATACCTGTTTGTGTGACAGACATATCAGAAAGATTGATTTGGTTTCTAAGCGTAAACCTTCCATCCGCATTTGGTATAGGATCACCATGAGGATCAAATTTGGGATAATCCAAAAAGGCATCCAAACGACTTATTAGCTCTTCTGAGTCTATATGTTCCAACTCTTCTGCAATCTCGTGCACTTGATGCCATGCAAATCTTAACTTATTGACCAAAAAAACTTCCCAAAGCCTATGTTTTCTTATCAAATGAGTCGCCGCCTTATTACCAGTAGGTGTCAATGATACACCTTTATATTTTTCGTAATATATCAATTCCTTTTCCGACAGTTTTTTAAGCATATCGGTCACTGATGCAGCTGAAGTCTTCATTTGCTTAGCAATAGCATTGGTACTCACCGCCTTTTTTTCTCTTTCTGCTATTTTAAAAATTGCCTTTAAATAATTTTCTTCTGTCGGTGTTAACATGATTTATATTTTTTTGCAAATATAAAGACGAAATTTAGATTACTCTAAAAATCAATCATATTATTTATTGATGTATTTCTGTTATTTTGATCATCTTTGTCCCAATTATTATATTTATTGTGTAAATGAGCATAACTAAAACTAAGATTAGTCCATCTTACAAGATACTCGGTGTAGATCCTGGTACCAATATCTTAGGGTATGCCGTGTTGGAAGTAGATGGTAAAAACCTGAAAGTATTGAGTTTTGGTGTATTTCACCTTGAGAAGTACGAAGATCATCATGAAAAGTTAAAGGAAATATTCCTACAACTGCAAGAGATTATAGAAACATACCTGCCAAAACAGCTAGCTATAGAAGCACCATTTTATGGTAAAAATGTACAATCCATGCTAAAACTTGGTCGTGCACAAGGTGTAGCAATGGCTGCTGCTATGACGATGGGATTGGAAATACAAGAATATGCACCCAAGAAAATTAAACAATCCATCACTGGCAATGGAAATGCATCCAAAGAACAAGTAGCTGCTATGTTAGAAAGCATTTTAAAAATCAAAATTTCATCCAAACATCTTGACGCCACAGATGCCCTCGGCGTAGCTGTATGTCACTACAACCAGACAGGTAGTATTCTCGGCGGTCAAAAGAAACACAGTGGTTGGGCATCATTTATCAAAGATAATCCTGACAAGGTAAAAGGGTAGCTAATGTGAATACTTAACCATTTTTTGTAAATTTTTACATTCCGAAATATTCACTATTTTTGTAGTTTAATTTAAATATATGTCAGAATCTCCTTTTAAAAAAAGCGAAAGACTAAATAACCTTAGCTATGCCATCCGTGGACCTATTTTTGACAAAGCACAACAAATAGAAGCCACAGGTCAAAAAATTATCAATCTCAATATTGGCAATCCTGCTCCCTTTGGATTTGATGTGCCAGATGAGATTATCCACGATATGATGTTGAATATCAGAAATGCGCAAGGATATTCCCACCATTTAGGTATTTTTTCCGCTAGAAAAGCTATCATGAACAATACACAACAACAAGGTGTACATGGTGTGACAATAGATGATATTTATGTGGGAAATGGTGTCAGCGAACTCATCATCCTAAGTATGCAAGCCTTACTCAATGCCGGTGATGAAATTTTGGTTCCATCACCAGATTATCCGCTTTGGACTACTGCCGTGGCATTGTCTGAAGGTAAACCTGTACATTATTTGTGCGACGAAGATTCAGATTGGAATCCAAGCATAGAAGACATTAAATCTAAGATCACACACAAAACCAAAGGGATAGTACTAATCAATCCAAATAATCCTACAGGTGCGGTCTATACCAAAGACATCTTGCAATCAATTTTAAAACTGGCACAAGAGCATCAATTGATTATTTTTTCAGACGAAATATATGATAAAATATTATATGACGGCAATGTACATCATCCTATAGCAGCTATGGCTGATGATGTGCTGATATTTACTTATGGAGGATTGTCCAAAAACTATCGAGCTGCTGGTTTCCGAGGCGGATGGATGGTATTAAGTGGACCTGTTCACAAGGCGAAATCTCTTGTAGAAGGTCTGAATCTTTTAGCAAGTATGAGACTTTGTGCCAACGTACCTACACAATATGCCATACAGACAGCTCTGGGTGGTTATCAGAGTATCAATGATTTAGTAGCTCCAGAAGGGCGATTAACCAAACAAAGAGATCTTATATACTCAATGATAATAGATATCCCGGGAATATCATGTGTCAAACCCAAAGGTGCATTATATCTTTTTCCAAAATTAGACCTAACTAAATTTAATTTTGATGATGATAATGAGTTTGCTTATCGTTTACTTGATGACAAGCATGTGCTTATAGTACCTGGTTCAGGATTCAATCATTCAGATAAGGCACATTTTAGAGTTGTGTTTTTGCCACAGATAGATGAATTACAACGCGCAGGAAATCTGATACATGAATATCTTTTGCATAGTTTGCATAGCAATAATTTGATGCCTGTTTGATAGTCTATTATATTTGTAGAGATGTTAATATTTTCAGTTTTGCTTTACTTTTTTGGAACCTTAGCAATAGGTTTTTACAGTTCTAGCAAAGTAAAGAATAGTGGTGATTTTATAAATGCAGGACGAAATTTGCACCCTGCTATCAATACTGCAGCACTTTTTGCACTATGGTTTGGAAGCGAAACTATATTCGGGGCAAGTGCGCAATTTGCTCAACATGGATTATTGGGCATCATTGAAGACCCCTTAGGCGGCGTACTTTGCTTGTTGTTAGTTGGATTTTTCTTTACTCGTAGATTATATAGGCTAAATATATTTACAATCAGCGATCTATTTAGGAAACATTATGGGCATAAAGTAGAAATGTTAAGTGCAGTATTGATGATTTTGAGTTTTGTTGGTTATGCTGCAGCACAAATTGTGGCTTTGGGATTGATTGTCCATATTCTTGCAGGATTCAGTCTAACTTTCAGCATGATGCTTTGTGTGTCAATTGTAATCATTTATACATTTACTGGAGGCATGTGGGCCGTCTCTATTACAGATTTCATACAAAGTATATTGATAGTGGTTGGCTTAGTAGCTATAGCTTGGTATATTACCAATCAGGTAGGTGGTTCTGATAAAGTTTTTCAAAGTCTTACCACTGAACAGCTACAACTTTTACCAGAACCTAATACCACGGATTGGCTCAATTGGATGGCTGCTTGGATGGTTTTAGGTTTTGGAAGTATTGCTTCGCAGGATATATTCCAGAGAGTAAATTCTGCCAGGAGTGAAGATGCAGCCTACTATTCCACGATTTTGGGGGCACTATTATATCTGATTTTTGCTTTGATACCTTTATATTTAATCTTGGCAATTCAGGTTATGGATCCAGAATTACTTTCAGGCGACTTACAGTTAGTTCTACCACAAATGGTATTGCAAAATATGCCTATATGGTTGCAAGTATTATTTTTCGGATCACTTTTGAGTGCTATTATGAGTACATGCAGTGGTGCACTCTTAGCGCCGGCAAGCTTACTTTCTGAAAATATTATCAAACCATTGTATAAATCCAATATTAATGATACTCGATTTCTACTGATTACTAGGTTATCTGTTATTACCATTGGCTTGATAGCTTTTGTAATAGCTTTGGGAAGTCAAAACATCTTTGCATTAGTAAGCGAAGCTAGTGTAATTGGATTGGTTAGCATCTTTGTGCCATTTGTAGCAGTGTTATTTTTTAAACATACTGATCAGTTAGGTGCTGCTATTGCTATGGTTTTTGGAAGCATTGTATATGCTATATTCAGAATATTTCCATTGACTGAAATCAATCCACTACTACCAGGACTTATAGCTTCGATTTTAGGTTTGGCATTCGGTCAAGTAATTCATAAAGTCTTTTATCGTCCAAGGCCAAAGGGCAAACCCTTATGAATATTTGTTTTTATGAAAATATTTATGCAACCAAGTGAATAATTGATTAGTTAAGTGCATGAAAATACTTAATAGAAGTAATATTAAAATTCAAATATCCGCTCTATTACCTAATTTAATATGGTTGCATATTTTTTAATGCAGAAAAAAAGATATCTAAAAAATGTATAAAATATTCACAATAAAAGAATTAAACGTATCTTTGTGGCGATTTTCAAAATATAGCAAAAATTCATTTAAAACACACATCATATTATGGCTAATATTGGGCACATCAAACAAATCATCGGACCTGTTGTGGACGTTAGTTTTGCCGGCGAAAACAGCAAATTACCTGAAATCCTAAATGCCTTGTCTGTAAAAAGACAAAATGGAGAAATCTTAATCCTTGAAGTGCAACAGCATTTGGGAGAAGACAGCGTAAGAGCAGTATCTATGGACTCTACAGATGGTCTTACAAGAGGGATGGATGTTGAAGATTTGGGTACTCAAATCACAATGCCTGTTGGAGATCAGATCAAAGGTAGAGTTTTCAATGTAGTAGGTGAGCCTATTGACGGCCTCGGTGCATTAGACAGAACTGTTACTAGATCTATTCATAATAAACCACCTAGATTTGAAGATCTTTCGACTGATACTGAAGTATTATACACAGGTATCAAAGTAATCGACCTTATCGAGCCATACTCTAAAGGTGGAAAAATCGGTCTTTTCGGTGGTGCAGGTGTGGGTAAAACTGTATTGATTCAGGAATTGATTAACAACATTGCAAAAGGTTATGATGGTATTTCCGTATTCGCAGGTGTTGGTGAGCGTACGAGAGAAGGTAATGACTTGATGAGAGAGATGCTTGAGTCAAACATCATCAGCTATGGTGAAGATTTCTTACATTCTATGGAAGCAGGTGGTTGGGACCTTAGCAAAGTAAGCAAAGAAAAATTGAAAGAATCCAAAGCTACCTTCGTATTTGGACAGATGAATGAGCCACCGGGTTTAGGTTTACACAGGCTGGTTCAGAAGTATCAGCACTTTTGGGTCGTATGCCTTCAGCGGTAGGTTATCAGCCTACTTTAGCTACTGAGATGGGTTTGATGCAGGAGCGTATCACTTCTACCAAAAGAGGATCTATCACATCAGTACAGGCCGTATATGTACCTGCAGATGACTTGACAGACCCAGCACCAGCAACGACTTTTGCACACTTAGATGCCACCACGGTATTGAATAGAAAAATCGCTTCACTAGGTATTTATCCGGCAGTAGATCCATTGGACTCTACCTCTAGAATTTTGGACCCATCTATCATAGGTGATGAGCATTATGACTGTGCTCAAAGAGTGAAATTGATCCTTCAGAGATATACTGAATTGCAAGATATCATCGCTATCCTTGGTATGGAAGAGCTTTCAGAAGAAGATAAAATGGTGGTATTCCGTGCTAGAAAAGTACAGAGATTCTTATCTCAGCCTTTCCACGTTGCAGAACAATTTACAGGTATCCCTGGTGTATTAGTGCCAATAGAAGATACTATAAAAGGATTCAATATGATCATAGATGGCGAATTGGACAAATATCCTGAAGCTGCCTTCAACCTTAAAGGAAAGATAGAAGATGTGATCACAGCAGGAGAAAAAATGCTTGCAGAAGCAGCAGCAAACGCACAATAATTTAATACTTTAATCCAAGATATCGCTTTTATGAATCTAATTGTTTTGACGCCTGAAAAAGAAATTTATAATGGGAAAGTGACATCGGTCAAAGTTCCTGGTATAAATGGATCGTTTGAGATCCTTAACAATCACGCACCTATAGTTGCTGCACTTGGCACAGGAGAGATTAGAGTATTGGATGACAAAGGAGAGAAAAAAGTATTTGCCATTAAAAAAGGGTTTATAGAAGTGCTAAAAAATGAAGTATCTCTTTTAGTCCAAGGAGTAAAGTAATACCAACATTTTAAAATTTTATAAAAGCCTGAAGCTATTCATTTAGTTTCAGGCTTTTTTTATTTAAAAAAAATGAAAAATATTTTTTATATATGAACTTTAACTATATATTTGCAACGAATTTATTATTTATTAACCAAAAAATTAAAATATCATGAAGACAAGATTTTTTACTTTAGTGATTGCATTGTTGTTTGTAACATCTGTAAGTCAGGCTCAGGATTATAAATCAGCAGTAGGGCTTAGATTAGGATCGCCTTTATCAGTATCTTACAAAACGTTCATTTCTGAAAAAGGTGCATTTGAAGGCGTTGCTGGATTTAGAAGTTATTCAGGGTATTCATGGTTTAATGTAGGCGCTTATTACCAGCATCATAATGAAATTGCATCAGTAGATGGTCTGAAATGGTACTATGGAGCTGGTGCAAATGTGTATTTCTGGTCTTGGGAGTCGAATTTTATTGATCCAGGCAGTACTACATCTATTGGTATATCAGGAGTATTAGGGTTAGATTATAAATTTAGTGATTATCCTGTAAACTTGAGTGCTGACTGGATTCCTACATTCTTCATCAATGGCTATGGAAATGGATTTAGTGGTGGTTATGGCGCATTAGCAGTAAGATACACGCTTAACTAATTTACAAGGTTGCATTGCTTCCTTGACAAATAAGAATATAAAAGGGTCAACGCAGTGAAGTGTTGACCCTTTTATTTTTCTGATCTACATAATTACCTATTTTATCACTACATCCCCATATTTACTTGTGATGGTGACATAAGCGCCGGTTCGATCACTTCCTTTGTATCCTTGTATCACTTTTGAACTTCCTTCTACTACTTTATTATTTGCTACAAAATCAGCTCCTAATTGCGCATCAAAATACTTGCCACTTACATCTATTTTACAAGGGACTGTACCATAAACTTTGATCGGTGCATAAGATGTATTTACGACCATTTTTTTAAAACTTGTTTTTAAATTTTGGATGGTCATGCTTCCATAGCTTACATCAGCAGTTAATGCACTCCCAAGTGAATTTATCTCCATACCAGTATATTTTAATGTAAAGGTTCCACTTCCCAATGTACCTAAGGTGATGTCATTGTATGCTCCTGTCATGGTGATGGTGGTCGCATTGGTTATTTTATAATTATCGTATTTGCTTGTAGCCGTAAGGGTTTTAGCATTGTCGATATAGACTTTTGAATATTTAGTATTTAATATAGTGGTAGTTCCGCTAGATGTACATCTTAGGTCTGAGTATGCCAATGAAGCAGTAAGGTTTTTAACATTACTTAAGGTAGCTTTGCCATACGAAAGGTCCATTAAAAGATCACCATCAATATTCTGAGCCTGTAGATTGCCATACTTCAAATTGATAGATGTTTTTGCATTCAAGTCTGGTAAATGTATATTTCCATACTTGTTTTCTATAATAGACTTTTGATCCGAAGGCATATACACCGTATAATTGATCTCAATCTTAATATTTCCTGAAGCATTCCACCATGAGCTCCACCAAGATTGATTGGACGAATTGATGTCGGTAACTGCTACCACATTGTTACCAACTTTGTTTATTGTGATGCCAATCTCCTGCATTTTATCTTCAGCATTGCTTTTATTAGATGCTTTTACTATGACAATGACATCTACTTTTACTGATGGTTTGTTCCAAGTTTTAATATCTATTTTACCATACCTATTGCTAAGTTCTACGGTACCACTTTGATCTATAGGATACTCTTTGCTATAAGACTTTTTGAGCTCATGATCTAAACTTATTCTCAAATCTGTAGCAGATAAGTCAAAACTTATCAATGTCGCAAAAAGCAACAAAGAGATATTATAAAGAAATGATTTCTGTTTCATTATGTATTTGGTTTTGTTTATTTAATATACTTTCAAGGATTTCTACTTTTGTTTTATGGTTTTTTATCATAGCATCAATCATCATTTCACTATTGGTATATTCACTATTCATCATTTCAGATTTGAGTTGAAGATATATTTCATCTAGTTGCTTGAGGTCTTTTTCTACATTACTTTTAGTTAAAGGATCTTTGAGTTCATTAAGTTTCAAGTTTACTTGCGTGCGATAATAATTTTCGGTCTCTTTATACTGTTTCATTTCTGGAGAAATAGCATAATTAAGTTCATTTTTGGGAGCCATATTGATACCAATAAGTACTCCTAAACTGAGAATAAAAATGACGCTTGCTGCTATTTTTAAGAAACTAATTTTAAATATCCTTTCACTTTTTGTTTCTTTATCCAGATTGCGTTCTATTTCTAACCATATACTTCTGTCTGGTCTTTGGTCATCAAATTGGACTCTATTAGCCTTTATAAAATCTTCTAAATTATTGCTCATTGTATTTTATTGATAAATATGATTTATACTGCCATTATCTTTGAGTATTTGATAAAGTTTGGATTTTGCCCTACTATATTGAGATTTTGATGTAGATTCAGATATGTTCATAATTTGAGCTATCTCACTATGATCATATCCTTCCATTGTATATAGACAAAATATCGCTCTATATCCTTCTGGCAACTCATCAATGGCTTTTTTTATACTACTTACATTATATTCTGCTGGTTCATCTTCTATGCTCATGACTTCTTTATCTTCTATAGATTCAAAATGGATGATATTTTTTCTAAGATGATTGATACAATTATTGACCACAATTCGTTTAATCCAAGCTCCTACGGTGGACTCAAAACGATACTCACTAAGTTTAGAAAATATTTGAACAAATGATATTTGGAGTACATCCTCTGCATCATTTTGATCACTGACCATACGAAGGCAAATATTGTACATTGCTTTATTGTATTGTTTATAAAGCAGGTATTGCGCTTCTCTTTTACCAGCGATGCATTGTTGTATTAAAATCTTATCTTCGATCACCGTTGCCAATCAGTTGATTTTGTTTTGTATATGAATGACAAGAGATATTTGTAAAGGTTGCATCGGCAAGCATCATTTTTATTTTAAGATCTCTTTTGTCCATATAAGTTATCAATTGGAATACAAATCAGCAATCATCCAGTAGGTTACAACCAATAAATTATACTGACAATAGGGCAAAACCCATTGGTGACGTAAATGGATTATTCATCAATTTATGGAATAATTAATATCACTAAAAATCAAATAATTCCTTCTTTTATCATATCATGTAGGTGGATCATTCCTTTATACCTATTACCGTCTGCTACAATCAACTGAGTTATGCTAAACTTTCTCATTGTACCTAATGCATCCACTGCCAATGTGTCAATCTGAGTCATTTTTGGATTTGCATTCATAATATCTGCTGCAAGCAAATGTGAGACATTATCTTTGGTTTCGAGCATTCTTCTCAAGTCGCCATCGGTGATTATTCCTTTAAGGTTTTCATTATCATCCATTACAGCTGTAGCTCCCAAGCGTTTAGATGATATTTCTAAAATCACTTTACGAATATTATCGCTTAGATAAACTTTCGGCTTTTCATTTTGAATGATCATGTCGCTTACACGGAGATATAGTTGTTTACCTAAGCTACCACCAGGATGAAATTTGGCAAAATGTTTTTGAGAAAAGCCACGAAGCGAAAGTAAAGAAACCGCTATAGCGTCACCCATAGCCACTTGTAAAGTTGTACTTGTAGTTGGTGCCAAATTATTAGGGTCGGCTTCGCTATCCATAGGTAAATATATGAGATAGTCACTTTGCATAGCTAAAAACGATTGTCTATTCGAAGCCATACCGATCAAAGTATTGCCAAAACTCTTAATGAGTGGTACGAGTACTTTGATTTCTGGCGTGTCACCACTTTTTGAAATACACAGGATGATATCTTCTGCTTGGATCATACCCAAGTCTCCATGAATAGCATCGGCAGCATGCATAAAGATGGATGATGTACCTGTAGAATTAAAAGTAGCAACTATTTTTTGAGCAATAATGGCACTCTTTCCAATACCTGTCACAATTAATCTTCCTTTACAGCGATAAATTTCTGCTACAGCATTACAAATTTCTTCATTTATCACTTCACTCAACTGCAAAAGGGCTTTTGCCTCTATTTGCAAAGTATTTTGAATTTTTTCTTTAATATCAGTTTGCATATTCGGATTCAAAATCGTAATTTTGGCTGCTAAATAAAAAAGGCTTTAAAAATAAGGTCAAACTTACAAAAAAAGGCAGTTTTTAACGAAGAGTATGCATAATATGTAATTTTTATTTTATAATTTGGATATTCAGTTTTAATTCAATACCTTTAACAGAATAATACAGAGACATTTGTTTTCAATAAAAATGTAGCCTTCTGTAAAGCAAATAAAGCATTAATTTTGAATAAAAAATTAATGCTTTATTTGTCAAAATTTGTATATATTTACATAAAATAATATACTAGTCGGATCATACAAAATTAAGAAGTTTAAAAAAAAAGATAAATACGCATTATGACATTTACAGAGCAAGATATTACTTCGTCGTTGAAAAAATACTTTGGATTTGAATCATTTAAGGGCGAACAAAAGCAGATTGTAAAAAGTGTCCTTGATAAAAAAAATACTTTTGTTATCATGCCAACAGGTGGAGGCAAGTCTCTATGCTACCAACTTCCTGCCATGATGATGGAAGGTACGGCCATTATCATTTCACCACTTATCGCTTTGATGAAAAATCAAGTGGACTCAATAAGAGGATATAGCCAAGAAGACAATATTGCTAGTTTTTTAAATTCATCATTGAATAAAACACAGATGAATGATGTCAAAAGTGAGATCGTATCAGGAAAAACTAAAATGCTATTTATAGCTCCTGAAACTCTCACCAAAGATGAGAATATTGAATTTTTTCAAAAAACAAACATTTCTTTTGTAGCAGTGGATGAAGCACATTGTATCTCGGAATGGGGACATGACTTTAGACCAGAATATAGAAGGATTCGCACCATGATATCGGCTATTGGTGATGATATTCCTATAATTGCATTGACGGCTACTGCCACTCCTAAAGTACAAACCGATATAGTAAAAAGTCTTGAAATGGTGGATCCAAATATCTTCATTTCATCATTCAATAGAGATAACCTTTTCTACGAAATAAGACCAAAAGTCAATAAGGATAGTACTGTCAAAAGTATCATCCAATTTATAAAAACCTCCAAAGGTAAATCTGGAATCATCTATGTACAATCCAGAAAATCAACAGAAGAAATTGCCAAAATGCTCAATGTCAATGGAATCATAGCAGCGGCTTACCACGCCGGACTAGATGCCAAGACTAGAACACAAGTACAGGATGATTTTTTGATGGAAGAAGTTGAAGTCATTGTAGCAACGATAGCCTTTGGTATGGGCATAGACAAACCCGATGTTCGTTTTGTCATCCATTATGATATACCCAAAAGTATCGAAAACTATTATCAAGAGACAGGTCGAGGTGGTAGAGATGGATTGATGGGTGATTGTTTAGCATTTTATTCATACAAGGACATACTAAAATTAGAAAAATTCCTAAGAGATAAACCTGTAGCAGAGCGTGAGCTAAGTGCCCAATTGATGGATGAAGTCATTGCTTATGCTGAAAATAATACTTGTAGAAGAAAATTTTTGCTTCACTATTTCGGGGAGGATTATGATGATTGCAAGTGTAACAAGATGTGCGACAACTGCAAATATCCAAAAAAGAAGGAAGAAGTCAAAGATGAAATGAAGTTGGCACTCCAAGTTGTCCAGCAGTTGAACGAGAATTATACAATCAAAATTTTAGTTGAATTCATTTCAGGCAAGACTTCTAAAGAAATGAAAGATTTCAAATATGACAAATTACCATTATTCGGTGCTGGTGCATCTAAGGATGAGTTGTTTTGGCATACCATATTTAGACAAGCTGTCCTACATGATTTACTATTTAAAGAGATCGAGCAATACGGTATTCTAAAACTGACGGATGCAGGTAAAAAATTCATCAAACATCCAGAATCTATTATGATTCCTTTAAATAGGGACTTTTCTGTCAAAGATGATGGTGACAATGATTATGGTGCCGGGCAAGGAGCGGCTTTAGATAGTGTATTGGTAGAAATGCTAAAAGACCTTAGAAAAACAGAAGCCCGCAAACTAAAAGTGCAGCCATGGGTCATATTTTCAGAGCCTTCCCTCCAAGATATGGCAACCTACTACCCTATCAGTATGGATGATATGCTGCAAATATCTGGTGTAAGCCAAGGTAAAGCACAAAAATTTGCCAAACCATTCATAGAGCTGATCAAAAAGTATGTAGAAGACAATGAAATAGAGCGACCTACCGAGGTAGTCATAAAACAAGTAGCAAATAAATCTCGTAATAAGGTAACAATCATACAATCTATAGATCGAAAAATGCCATTTGATGACATAGCACGCAATGTAGAGATGACGCATGATGAGTTATTGTATGAATTGAATAACATTGTAGATGCAGGTACCAAGCTCAATATTAATTATTATATCAAGGATAAAGTAGATGAGGAGATCATTGATGAAATCTTTGATTATTTCAAAGGCTCTGCAACCGAAGCAATAGAAACGGCTATTCGTAAGCTTCAAGAAGATGATATCAGTGAAGAAGAAGTATTGCTTGCACGAATCAAATTTATATCAGACGTAGCTAATTAAATACAATATTATGGTGCAAATCATTATCATCAACGGACCTAACTTAAATTTATTAGGTGTAAGACAACCCGAAATATATGGTACGAAGTCGTTTAAAACTTATTTTATTGAGCTAGAAAATAGTTTTCCTGAGTTTAACTTGCATTATTACCAATCCAATCATGAAGGAGACTTATTGGATAAGATACATGGTGTAGGCTACAGATATGATGGTATCATACTCAATGCAGGTGGATTTACACATACTTCTATCGCTTTGGCAGATGCGCTTAGGGCCATTACCACTCCTGTCATCGAGGTGCATCTTACTAATATATATGAGAGAGAAGCTTATCGCCACACTAATTATATTAAGGAATCTGCCGTGCATAGCATCGTTGGCAATGGACTAAAAGGTTATAAAGAAGCCATAGAATATTTACGAGATAATGTGATCAATATAAAATAAATGGCATTCAGCTCGGAGCAGGAATTTAAGCAGTTTTATGACCATACATTTCCTATCATACGGATGTATCTTTCAGCGAAATGTGGTGATGTAGCATTGGCTGAAGATTTGGCTCAAGAAGCTTTCGTCCGACTTTGGAACAATAGAAATAAGGTAGAAATAGAGAAAGCTAAGTCATTTCTATTTACTGTCGGAAACAATCTTTTTTTGGACCATGTTAGACATCATAAGGTTAAAAATAATTATAGTGCTTCATTTTCAATACAACAAGACAATAGCGATCCGCAGTATTTAATGGAAATGGAGGAGTTTAAAAAAAAATTAGATACTACCATCCAAAGTATGCCTGAAGGTGCTAGGGAAGTATTTTTACTTAATCGTATCGAAAAGCTAACGTATGCACAGATAGCAGACAATCTTGGATTAAGTGTAAAGGCTATAGAAAAAAGAATGCAAAAAGCACTAGAAATATTCTCGACTTTACGAAAAATAAAATAAAACTAAAAATTTTCATTTTTTCGATTCATTACATTAGGGTATTACCTGATTAAACCGTTAAGGGTTTACAATGAATAAAGAAGAAAATATTATTTTGGTCAAATGGTTGGATAGTTCTGCTACCATACAAGAATTAGCAGAGATATCTGAAGGTATAGATTTAGATGTACTTAGACAGGATTTGGCTTATATTGATAATTTAAAACTCAAGGCTAAACCAATTGAACAAAGTTGGGAGGATTTTCAACAAAAAAGAGATTCAAATGCCGCTAAAAAAGGTAAGTTCAAATATTTATTACTTGGCTTTATTTTTATTTTGATTATTGGCTTTGTGCACCTTGCCTACCAAAATATTGAAAGTAATAAAGTGGAGGAAATTAAAACAAAAGTGGGTGAAAAATATGCAGGGTGGCTACCTGACAGCTCAGCTTTCCATTTGAATGCACTTACTTCATTGTCGTATCTACCTTCTAAATGGCAGGTGGCAAGAACACTTAACCTTTCAGGTCAAGCTTATTTTGATGTAAAAAAAGGATCATCATTCTTAGTGCAGACCAATGATGGTTTTGTAAAAGTACTTGGTACCAAATTTGATGTTGAATCGTATGGTATATTTATGAATGTGACGTGCTATGAAGGCAAAGTGGAGGTAAATGCTGGACAAAATAAAACTAAAATCATTCATGCTTCACAGCAGGTAAGTGTAAGGAATGGTAATTTTTATGATTTTAAAAATGTCAATGATATTTCCCCTTCATGGAGGGATAATAGATTGAAATTTGAAAATATTCCGTTAAAAAATGTACTGACAGAACTAAAAAAGTACTACGATTTTGATTTTGAGATGAAAACTAAATATCAAACCCGATACTACACAGGGCAGATACCGACCAATGATATTCAAAAGTCTATGGAATTAATCTTTGATCCATTAGATATTCCATTTGAACTTAAAGATAAACGGTTAGTTTTTTAACACTTTTACCGTTTGTATTCCCCATTTATTTTTCTCCATAAGCCTAATGGATTACTATCTTTTATTGCATCTGGCAATAGAAAATCTGGACAATCTTGAAAACATAATGGTCGCACCCATCTCTTGATTGCATCCAGCCCGACGGAAGTAAATCTGGCGTCTGTAGCAGCAGGATAAGGCCCACCATGCACCGTAGCATTACTAACTTCTACACCTGTTGGCACATTATTGAACACAATTCTACCTGCTATATTTCTTGCTACATCCAATAAATCAATGTTTGATTTAATATCTCGGTCTGTTCCGATAATAGTTGTAGTCAATTGACCTTGGAGTTTTTTCCAAATATCAATCATTTGATTTTTATTATCGCAAACAATAATTATCGAAAATGGGCCAAATATCTCATGATGTAGGTTAGGGTTTTTCAAAAATGCATCTCCTGATACTCTCGCTAGGACTGGGCTTGCTACTAGGTCCCCATCAGCATGTGCATGAAATACAGTCTCTACTCCCTTGTCAGACAGTACCTTACTCAATATTGAAACGTAACTCGTATGAATCCCTTGATGCAACATTTTAAAAGCTGGAATCATGGATAATTCTAATGCTAATAAACTAGTGAAGTGATTGAGTGCACTGCTTTTAATGCCCAACAAAATACCAGGATTGGTGCAAAATTGACCAACACCTATCGTAATGGAGTTTGCAAATGCCTTGGCAAATTCTGGTGCCTTATGATTTAAAGCGTCTTTGAGCAAAAGTACGGGATTGGTACTACCCATTTCGGAAAATACTGGAATGGGTATTTCTCGTTGTTGTCCGTAGTCAAAAATTGCTCTTCCGCCTGTCAAACTTCCTGTAAATCCTACACCTGCAGTATGAGAATGTTGTGTCAGTATTTTTCCCAATTCATGTGAATCGCCAACTACATGTTGAAAGACATGAGGATGCAATCCACATATAGATACGGCATTTTGAATCGCAGAGGCCACAAGTAAAGAAGTACGGGGATGCGATGGGTGACCTTTGACGACTACAGAACATCCCGCAGCTAATGCAGATGCTGTATCTCCTCCTGCCGTGGAGTAAGCTAGTGGAAAATTGGATGCTCCAAATACTAAGATTGGCCCTAAAGCTACTGACATCTTACGCATGTCAGGCTTCGGTAAAGGTTTTCTATCAGGTATAGCCGTATCTATCACAGCATCAACCCATGACCCTTCTGCCACTAAATCACCAAAAGCACGTAATTGGCTACATGTACGTTGGCGCTCGCCAATAAATCTTGCTATAGGAAGATTGGTTTCTTCTGATGCTGTTTCTAAAAGATCTGCTCCTAAGTCTTCTATTTCATCTGCAATAGTGTACAAAAATACTTTTTTATCCTGACCTGATACAAACTGGTAAGACAGAAATGCCTCGTACGCTTGCTCCATTACTTTATTAAGTTCGTTGATCATATCTATATTTTTGGTAAAATTGGTCTCATACGTTTTGCATCACCTATTATTTTTGATACAGATTCTCTCTCATCACCTACCAAAGTGAGCCTAGGTGCCCTTACGAACTCATTACCTATCCCTTCCATGGTTTCAGCCAATTTAATATACTGTACTAATTTTGAATGAATATCCAATTCGAGAATAGGCAGAAACCATCTATATATTTTCAAAGCTTCATCTATTCTCCCAGATTTTATTAAATGGAAGATAGCAACAGTCTCTTTGGGGAAAGCACAAACTAGACCTGCCACCCATCCGTCTGCACCCATAACCAACTCTTCCATGGCTAGCGTATCAACACCACAAAGAATCTTAAATCTATCTCCAAATCTGTTTTTTAGTCTTGTTACATTGGATATATCCCTTGTTGATTCTTTGATGGACTGTATGTTATCACAAGCCGTCAATTCTTCAAAAATATCTAGTGTAACTTCAGTTTTATAATCCACAGGATTGTTATATATCATTATAGGCAATCTCGTAGTATCAGCTACAGTACTAAAATAAGTGACACATTCTCTATGGTCGGGTTTATATCTCATTGGAGGCAAAATCATAAGACCCTGAGCACCCCATTTTTCAGCAAGTGTGGCTTGCCTTACTGCTTCTTTTGTTGAACCTTCTGCAATATTAAGTATTACGGGAATTTTATTTTCTACGCTTTCTAAAGTAAATTTAACCAAGGTTTCCTTCTCCAGTTCTGTTAAAGTACTCGCTTCACCCAAGGTACCACCCAAGATGATACCATTTACGCCAGCTTCAATCTGTTTTTGAAGATTTTTATGGTACATTGCCATATCAAGTTCTTCATTTTTGTCAAACTTTGATGTGAGCGCTGGGAAAACTCCCTTCCAATTTATCATAAATAATGTTTAAAAATTTTGATCTCAAAAGTAATAAAATATCTGAAAGTCGAAAAAAATAGAAGCAAAATCTTTACAAGATAATGCTACAATATGTGTAAAGACTTGAGAGCATATTTATTATTTTTTAAAAATAATAAATTTGATAAGAATTATTGAAATATACCTTGGTCAATAATCTAATATGACCAATTTTTTAATTTTTCTAGTTGTAAAATAATCTTCTATCGAAACATAGTAAACACCAGATAAAAAACCTGCCAGATCTAATGTATTAATACCTTCATTTAAGACGAATTCCTTTCTTAATTGCCCATTTATGCTTATTAATAACAGTTTCACTTTTTCTCGCTCATCTAATGAATACCATTCGACAGTGCACAAATTATTTTTTAATACAGGATTTGGCATAAATGTAAAAATCTCGATAGAATTTTCAATTTTCTCTACTCTTATGGCAGAGTAAGTAAAATGATCGTCATAATCTATAATTTTTAATCGAAAATAATTGTAGCCTGTATGTGTATGCTCATGTATATAAATATATTTTTTGCCCAATTGGCTACTTCCTAAAGCATCTACTCTTCCTAATTTATCAAAATGTTGACCATCGCGACTAAATTCAATATCAAAATGACTAGTATTAATTTCTGATACCGTTTGCCAATTTAGAATGATTTGTCCCTCACTATTCACATCAGTTCTAAACTCAACCAATGATACAGGCAGTGCTTTGGCAAATTCTGGGGCACCAGCGTTGATCCAATCCCTAATTTTAGCTACATTGATTTCAGATAGTGGAATACCTTCTTTCGGCATGTTCAACCCACATACGGCTGTATCACTGATCTTCTGATATAAAAGACTATTATTTGCATTATACTTAGTAATGATTTGATCAATACATAAACTGTTTTGGGGCTTGAGAAAGACTGAATGATATGTGGTGAAATCCCATCTATCAGATGTAATATGGCATGAATTACAGTTATTCATTGTCAAGATGTCCTTAATTTGCTCGAATTCAGACAAACAATACTCAGGTGCTCCAATTGCCACCCAAGTTTCAATAGCGATTAGATCATTATTGCTTATTCTTTGGCTTCCTAAGGGCATTGCATTACCACAAGCAGTTGGACCACCATTTAATTTATCTATTAACAAACTGTTATTTGGCTGACCTGCGACTACTATAGCTTGATTGCATTGATGTGTGGTCCATATAGCATCATAAGTATTATATGTCCAAGTATTTAAATTAGATGCTTTATTATGACAAGCATTACATTTATTCTTATCAAGTATGGCTTTTATATCTTGAAAATCATAATGTTTATTACCATTAATATCACATGATTGGGCACGAGATCCTTCAATGCTAAAAAATAACAAAATAGATAATATAAAAGTCTTAACAACCAAAATTATTGCATATTTAAATGTAAAGGTAGCATAAATATTAAAACAGCTTATGAAAATTATTTCAAAATGTATATTTTTGTCAAACATAGTAGTAATCGAAATTAATGGTCGGTAATTACATTTTGAATAAAATATGATTAATTGGCCATTATTTTGTTTGTATTGGATTAAAGTAGATGCTGTTGTTATATGGAACTTTTTTGAATTTGATCTTGTTAATAAAAATAAATAATAACAGTTATGGAGATTCAAGTTGAAAATATAAAGTGTAATGGATGCGCTGCTTCCATTAAAAACGGGTTATTAAAATTTCCCGAGATAAAAAATGTGGCTGTCGAAATAGAAAGTGGCACGATACTAATTGAAGGTGAAGATGACATCCTTAATAGAGATGTAATTATTGAAAAACTACAATCAATGGGTTATCCTCAACCAGGTAGCGGGTCCGCATTGACCACTGCTACATCTTATGTAAGCTGTATGATAGGTAGAGTAACATCTTAATATTTTTTTTGTAGTAAGTCTTAAAAACAAAAAAAGACGATATTTTGCAATATCGTCTTTTTTTTGGGGGAGACTAATGGGGCTCGAACCCACGACCCTCGGTACCACAAACCGATGCTCTAACCAACTGAGCTATAACCTCCATTTTGTTTGGTGACGCAAAAGTATAAAAGATTTTTTAATACTCTATATATAATGAAAAAAAATGTAAATTTTATTTTTAGAGATGGATGGCATTTATAGTACATTTAAATTTTTATCAACAATTATTTTATAATTTGATGTATCTTTACGTTGGAATTTACGTCCAAACAAATATGTATAAGAAAAAGCCTAAAAGTTGTTAGGTTTTAGCCTAATTTAGGATATTGATTATACCTAATGAATTAATAATATTGCAAGCAACTAATACAGATCAGTTTTTATACCTAATCCGGACTAATCCAGATGAAGCATTGAGAGAGATGTATAACAACTACTATGGAATGTTATGTAATCAAGTATTTTTAATAGTGAAAGATAGGTACATCGCTGAGGATATAGTGCAAGATGTGTTTTCTGATATTTGGAAGAAAAGAGAAAATCTTAATATCCATCAATCTTTTACAGCATATCTAAAAAAGACATGCAGGAACAGAACATTAAATTATATAAGAGATAATAATATAAAGTGGGAAGATGATTCAGCAATGGATGAAATCCTAGATACAGGGCTAAGTTCTGATGATATATTATCTTTAGAGCAATTAAATTTAATAATCCAAGATGAAATAGCGCAATTACCAGAAAAGTGTGGCATAATATTTTCCCTAAGTAGATTTGAAGACATGAGTTACAATGAAATTGCCAAAAGTTTGAATATTTCTGTCAAAACAGTGGAAAACCAAATATCTAAAGCATTGAGAATCTTAAGAGAAAAAATATATAAAAATAAATACATTGAGTAAGGGTATTGGGCCATATTTTGTGTCATATATTAAAAGTGATAATAATGAGTTACACCGAAGATATTAAATTTGTACATAAACATCTAACCGGTCAGCCGGATAGTGTTGATGATAATGAATTTATTGCCTGGAAGGATAGTAAAACTAAAAACGCAATATTGGCAGATCAGATAGAAGGAATCTGGGAAGCATCAGCTAATGCAATCCCTTTAGACTTTGATGTAAATAAAGCTTTCCAAAATCATTTGACTAAGCTTAGCAATGAAGTCAAAGTTGATACACTTGCAATTGAAAAAGAACCAAAAATTATACAATTTAATCAAGCTAAAAAAGAAAATGTATTTAATCTAATTTGGGTAAGATCATTAGTTGGACTCCTTATTTTAAGTATTGCTGTACTGGTAGTCTTTGAATTGGATATTACTAAGTTGCCTGTAACAAGTTCATCAGTGATTACACTTGAAGATGGCTCTCGGGTTTGGCTTGATTCTGGCTCAGAACTTGATTTAAACTCATTTTCTCCAAACAATAGACTTGTAAAATTAAAAGGAAAAGGATATTTTGATATAACTTCAAATAAAAATGCCCCATTTAGGATTAATGCAGATGGCTTTGACGTACAGGTATTGGGCACAAAGTTTGTTGTGAATGCTGTAAGCAAGGAAGTGCTTGTGAAAGATGGGAAAGTAAAAGTTTTTACTGCAAAAGAAAACGTTATATTAGTCAATAATCAAAAAGTCGTTATTGATGAAAGTGAAACATTTATTGTCGAAAACAGTGCATTTGATGACTCCATATTATGGTTTAATGAAGAGCTTAAATTCAGTAATACACCTTTTGATCAGGTAGTAAAAGACCTTTCTAGTAATTTCAATGTTAAATTTACACTGCCATCAAACAATGATTGGTCAAAATGTACGTTTACATCAGGATCACTTAAAGGAAATTCTTTAGATCAAGTGTTAATAATTTTGAAACTAACTTATGACTTGGAGTACGCAAGGATGAAAGACAATAGCATCAACTTGACCAAGGTAAAGTGTAAGTAATGCCTTGAATAGTACAACATTTATTCCTATCTTATTGATTTTCTATTTATTATTATAAACAAATTGTATCTTTGCCAATATTTTATTAAGGTATAATTTTAAGGTTTTGAGAAAATTATTAATACTATATATAAGTTTTTTCTTTTTCACTCCTATTTGGTCGCAAAAAAGACCTGATGAAAAGCTTATTACATATACTGCTGTCAATAAACCTCTTAATATTGTATTAAAAGACTTAGCAGCTATCTCAAATGTCAGTTTAATATATTCAGAATCAAGAATACCTGCGGCAAAGCAAATATCTATTAGTGCAAAAAATGAAAAATTGGGAGATGTTTTAAATGTCATACTTGATGATTTCAAAATGTCTTACCATATAGTTGGAAATCAATTAGTTTTAGTAAAGATTTCAAATGAAGACGTTAGTGGTAAAATAAGAATCTACGGCTATATTCGCGATAAGCAGTCTGGTGAATATCTCATAGGAGCTAATGTATTTTTGCATGATAGATCTGAAGGTACTGCAACCAACGAAAAAGGTTTTTTTAGTTTTCTAGTGAAAAAAGAAGCGCTGAGAGTCCATTTCACTTACCTAGGTTACAAATCTGAAATCAAGGATATCCATTCATTTAAAGATACACTATTACAAATCTCCTTGCAGCCTGATGGATTACTCAATGAAATAGTAATTCTAGATGATCTATTGGAAGAAGAACATGAGACAACTGCTTCGCAGCAAAATCTCCACATTGATAAAATAAGATCGTCCAACCATCTAGGTGGCGAGCCCGATTTATTCAGATATTTGGGTACTCAAGCTGGCATTTCAAGTGCTGCAGAAGGTATAGGCGGCTTAAATGTAAGAGGTGGATCGTCAGATCAAAATTTAGTACTCTTGGATGGCGTACCTATTTATAATACCGGACATGCATTGGGTATATTTTCAGTTTTTAATGCCAATGCTATCAAAAGTGCATCTTTTTATAAAGGCAGTATTCCCGCTAGATATGCTGGAAGGCTTTCATCTGTGATTGATGTACATACTAAAGATGGCAATTTTAATAAATTCAGTGGCGATGCTACTTTGAGTGCGATTGCATTTAAGGGAAGTATAGAAGGTCCAATAGTCAGAGATAAAAGTAGTTTTATTGTTTCATATAGACGTACATACATGGATATTTGGATCAAAGAACTGACTCAAAGCCAACTAAAATCTAATAATCGCACAGGGTCTGCCAATTATTTTTTTAGTGACTTTAATGCTAAATTCAATTTTAAAATAGGCAAAAAAACACGATTTCATTTACAAACATTGCATAGTGGAGACAACTTTAGTTTTAATAATCAAGCATTGCCTTCTGTCCTGAGAGATGAAAATGATAAGGTTTTAAATTGGGGCAATCAACTCTATTCCGCTCGCCTTGATCATCAAGTTAGCAAGTCCTTGTTTTCTACTACCACAGCATATTGTACCATATATGATTTTGAAAACTATAAAAATAGTTTGTATGAATCTAAATTTAATAATGATACTTTGACGTACTTTGAAGCATCAATATCTGAATCCAATATCGCAGAAAATGGTCTAAAGCAAGAGGTGGACTGGTTAATTTCGCCGTCGCATACAGTAAAATTTGGTGGAAATCTACAATTCAGAACTTTTAGTCCTAAAATTACAAATGTAACTGAGAATACTTTTAATGATACCTTGAAATCTATCAATGTAAATCTATTAAGGGGACTATTTGCAAAACCTACCTTAAAAAGTGATGAAATAAATATTTTTGCAGAGGACTTGATCAATTTAGGCGACGGCGTTTCAATGAATGTTGGGTTGAACTATTCTACTATCATTACTGAAAATAGTAAAGCTTATAGTTCGTTTCAGCCTAGATTTGCATTGCTCGCTGATGGTGACAATTTGCATTTTAAGATTGGTTTATCAAGGATGCAACAGTACATTCATCTATTAACCAATGGTGGACTTGGTTTTCCTTCTGATATTTGGTTGCCTTCGACCGACAAACTGTCCCCGCAACAGGCATGGATATTTAATACATCTGTTGGCTACAAGACCAATTCTGGACTAAAATTCGGCATGGAAGTCTATTATAAGCAATTTGATAATATTAGTTCATTTAAAGAAGGAGATAATATTGAAGTCAGAAAGGATGTTGATTGGGCAACTTTCGTGCCTACAGGCAATGGCAATGCCTATGGTTTTGAAACCTATTTTGAAAAAGTAGTTGGTAAAACTCTATTTAATGTCAATTATACGTACTCCATTTCAGATAGAAGATTTGCTGATTTGAATAATGGGAATAAATTTCCTTACGCACTCAATCGTAATCATAGTGTAAAGGCATCCTTTAACTACCGCATTTCTGAGTTTTCAGAATTTTTAGTAAACTGGTCCTACATGTCAGGTACCTATTACTCCCAACCCGTAGATGTGACTTTCAATGTGAATGGCAAACCAGTGGTGATATTTCCAGCAAAAAATAATGCCCAATTTCCAGAATTTCATAGATTGGATATAGGGTTTAGTTTTTACAATGTATATAAATGGGGAAGGGCTAAGTTTTTTCTTGGTCTCTACAACGCATACAATAGAAAGAATCCATTTTACACAGAATTAGTTAGAACAAAGAACGAGGCAAATCAATTTGAATTTAAACAATTCACTCTACTACCATGGTTACCCAGCTTAAGCTATAGTATTTCTTTCTGACAATAACAAATACTATAAAAGTAAAATAAAAATTAAGCATACCAAAATTTGTCATATTTCAATATGTATTAATCAATGAAATACAACTGATAATTGAGAATTTGTACTTATTCACATCAGCTTTTGAAAAAACACTTCAATTCCCACTATAGTTTCGATCCATTATAAAAATTAATATATGAACAAATCGGCATCTTTTTTTGCAAAATATGTGACAAAAATTGATTTTTATTGTCATATTTGCACTTAAATTTGTATTAATCAGGACATTAATTTACATATCTATCCTTCTATTTACAATTTCATCATGTGTGGATGATTTACCTATTCCACACGACAATGAGGAAAGAAAACTTTTCGTATTGTGCGAAATGAAAGTTGGTGAGACAATTAATGCAAATATTTTCTATACGGGAAATACGAGTACAATACAAAGTGAACCCTTAATTGATTATGAAAATTATACATTTGCGATAGCTGAGGGCGAAGCAGATTTTGGTGTTGATTTCAAATTTGATGGAAGAGAAATAAACTGGTTTATTACAAAAGCAAAACTTCCCCTAAAACAAGGAGTGAGATATAAATTTAGAGGTGTTGGTACTAGTGACAATTATATTGAGCCAATAGTCACCATCCCATCACCAATAAATATTGCAAATGTGTCAATAAAAAGAGTGGACTCTACTATAATAGATGGCAAACATTATACAAAAGTAAAATGCAACATTAAGTTAGATACAAAATATGATGAAAACACCTATTTCTATATCACACCTACATCAGAAAATGGAACTCAAGGCAATTCAACGTTTGAGAAAGATTTTCAAGCCTATAAAAACCTAAGTCATAAAAATGGCTTTCTAGTAGATTACGAAAGAGTTACCAATGATGAATTAGAATTTTACTTTGAAGTGGAAGAATCTATAAATACAAAATCTATCAACATTGAGTTTGGAAATGTAACACCATCCTTTTATCAGTATAATTACTACTATTCCAATGTAGTAGCCGGCTTAGCATATCAAACTGTAAATCCAGCAATTGCAGGTTTTAATATTGTTACAGATAAAGCGTTTGGCTCTTTCAGTGCCAATTACAGCTTTACGAAAAATTATATCATTAAGTAATTGGAATTAGTTTAGGATTATATTGACTTTCTACCGATCTACTAGAAAGTGAATCCCAACATAACTGGTATATAAACAGTTTGGATGTAGGAGTTAGAAGCATATTTGTGTACCACCTAGTTTTATATCAAACTAGAATTTCGTGCTTAATTAAACAATTCGTGCTTTTCATTGGCATCATTTTTTAATTAAGTGCCCAAATCACCAACGTCTTGTAGCTTTTAAAACCGAAAATCCCGAATAAGCATACAAACTACCCGAATAAGTGTTATCAGTCTTCTTAGAAATAGCTCCACCTTTGCACCATAATTTAAACAATATAAAATGATTAAAAACATATTAGGTATAGCTCCTAAATTAGAATCAGATGGCTCTTACAGTCCTTCAAAACTTGCTTTGAAATTGGCAACTAAACAAAAAACCGACTATGAGTATGTTGTTTATAAAAAATACTATGGTAAAAAATCAAAAATACTTGTAATTTTTACCGAACAGAAAAACATGAAAATGCAAAATGGCAAATTGTTTTCTACGGGCAACCACCCTGTTGAAGCACTATTGCCCATTATGCATTTAAAAAATGCAGGTTTTAGTTTTGAAATAGTTACACCAACAGGGAAGCCAGTTGTTTTTGAAATGTGGGCGTTTCCAGAAAAAGATGAAAATGTTAAAAACTTCTACAAAGAATACAAAAGTGAGTTTGAACATTCCAAAAAATTACAAGATTTTGTAAATATGTCTATTACAGAGGCTGAATCGTTTGCGGCTGTATTCATTCCAGGTGGACATGGCGCATTGCTTGGAATTCCTGAAGACAAAAATGTAGGTAAAATATTGTCGTGGGCACATGAAAATAATCTTTTCACCATTACACTTTGTCATGGTCCAGGCTCCTTATTAACAACAACACTTGATAATCAGCCTTTCCTGTATAAGGACTACAAAATGGCGGTTTTTCCTGATTCAGTAGATAAGATGACACCTAAAATTGGATATTTACCTGGACAAATGCCTTGGGGATTAAGTGAAAAACTAAAAAGTTTAGGAGCTAATATTGTGAATACAAAAGCAGATAAAACAGTATGCTTGGACAGAAAATTAGTGACCGGAGCCAGTCCTTTGGCTGCAAATGAACTTGGTAAATTAGCTGTAAAAGCTATACTCGAAAATTTATAATAATTTAAAATTCAAAAAAATGAACAATACAATATTTATTACTGGTGCAAGCAGTGGCATAGGAAAAGAAACTGCAAAGTTATTTCAATCAAAAGGGTGGAATGTAATCGCATCCATGAGAAATCCAGAGTACGAAACAGAATTAAATCAATTGGATAATGTTTTAGTTACCAAGCTTGATGTGTTAGATGTGGATTCTATCCAAAAAGCGTTTGAAGATGGCATTCAAAAATTTGGAACTGTTGATGTATTGCTTAACAATGCAGGTTATGGCGCTTATGGTCCATTGGAAGCATTTAGTAGAGACAAAATTTTACGTCAATTCAATACCAATGTGATTGGACTTTTGGATGTTACGAAAGCCTTTCTACCGTATTTTAGACAAAATAAAAAAGGTACTATAATTAACATTTCTTCTATTGGAGGCAAAATGACTTTCCCATTAGGTTCATTATATCACGGAACAAAATTTGCCGTTGAAGGTATATCTGAATCACTCAACTATGAAGTAGAACAATTTGGTGGGCAAGTAAAAATTGTGGAACCGGGTATGATAGCGACTGATTTTGGTGGCCGATCTTTTGACTTTAGCAATGATGAAAATATGGTTGAATACCAAAATGTCGTAGGTACTTTAATGAATGCTATGCCAGCCATGGCAGCCAATGCATCACCGGCAAGTGTGGTAGCTGTGGTAATATATGAAGCAGCTACCGACGGCAAAAATCAATTGCGATACACAGCAGGTGAAGATGCTAAAATGCTCATGGCAAATCGCCAGCAATATGATGATGCGACTTTTATTGGTGGTATTAAATCACAATTTGGACTCTAAAACCTTAAAAATATGAACCAAGTTTTAAAATATTTTAATGGCGAAAAAGCTGAAAGCTATATTTTTATGATAATAGGAGTCGTTGCTTTGGCAATGGCTCTCTATTTCATTTTTGAATTGAAGACTTCTTTTTGGAAAGGTGTTGCCATACCATTTATTGTAGTTGCTTTACTCGAATTTGTGGTAGGATACACCATTGTTAATCGAAGCCAAAAAGATATCGAAAGTGTGGAATCCTATATTCAGCACGCACCACAAAACATAAAGACGCTTGAAATTCCACGTATGGAAAAAGTTGTTAGCAATTTTGTTATTTATAGATACGTAGAAATAGCTTTAATCATTTTAGGCATAGTATTGATGTACATTTCTATGAATGATACATTTTGGAGAGGCATTGGATTGGGTTTGTTTATGCAAGCAAGCATTGTTTTGTCTTTAGATTTTTTTGCAGAAAGACGAGGCCATATTTATTTGGAATATTTAAATCAATGGAGTAATGTTAACTAAAAACCTACCGATTAAAGCCATTGTGCAGTTTTCGATTATTCCCATTTTATTAGGTGGTACATGGTCTTTGCTGGTTGTTTTAGGTTATGTCTTTTTAGACCTTAAATGGTGGCCATACCATTTTTGCCCATTTCATTATTAGGTATTGCGGTGTCTTTTTATGTAGGTTTCAAAAACAATGCAGCCAATGAACGCCAGAATGATGCTCGTAAAAACTGGGGAGGCATTACTAACGATACTCGTTCATTGATTGCCATGCTCAATACCTACTTGCCTGAAATTAACAAAGGATTGAAAGACAATATTTTAAAAAGACATATTGCATGGCTATATGCTCATAAAAGTTTTTTGAGACACAAAAGAATGGACTGGGAACATAATTTAAAATTGAATGAAGTCTATAGGGCACAATTTCGTCAGGATTTTAATATCAATACCGAGTTTGAACATGATGTATCTAAATATATATCTAATGAAGAATTAAAAGAAGTTGAAGCCTACCCCAATATGGCAGCAAAAATTTTGCTCAATCAATCCAAAAAATTCAAACAATTACGGGATGAAAATATGATAGAAGACTTCAGAATGTTTGAACTCCAAAATCATATTACTAAACTTTATGAGCATCAAGGAAGAAATGAGCGTATCAAAACGTTTCCAATACCTAGACAATTCACAAATTATGCTACCCTTTTTATTATCGTTTTTGCATTTATATTACCCTTAGGTCTATTAAATGAAACACATAAAGTCAATGTTTGGTTAACCATTCCGTTTTCAATGCTGGTAACTTGGTTGTTTCACCAAATGGATTTGGTAGGCGAATACAGTGAGCATCCATTTGAAGGATTGATAAGTGATACACCTATGACCGCAATTACTAGAAACCTAGAAATTGAAATTTTACAGTCTCTAGGCGAAATCAATTTACCCAAACCCATCATTGCCAAAAAAGGCATTCTAATGTAAAACAATATGCTTAAAAAAGAAAAATTAGCCATCATTCATAAGTACTATCCCAATGCCATCACCTTAGTGGATAGTGTAAACAAGGCAATAGATTATTACGAAGATGTTTTAGAACTAGAACCTTCTAAAATCATGTTTGCAGATAGTATTTGTAGTGATGACGTAAACAGCATTCAATACCCAACACGGGCACAAGAATTTTTGGGGCCTTTTAAAATGGGCGGCTTAAATGGTTATCCTTTTACGGGATTGACGGGTATGAAAGCGTTTGCAAGTCATGTTCCAGACGACGGAGCCGTTTTAATTTATTATGGCCCACATATTGGCATTACAAAAAATGGAGTTGTAGGAGAAATTCACCGCTTAGGGCAAAGTAAAAATTCTAATTGTTGCGGTGCGGCAAAAGGTGCTTTAGGAAAGCTGCTCAACAATGAAATTGTGGAGAATGCAGTAAGTGAAATAGATTACCAAATGAATACATTGGAACAAATATTATACAAACATAAAGCAAGAATATTAAATGCAGAATTGCCCATTTATGAAGCCACAGAAGTAATTTACGAAGCCATTGATACGAGAATAAATGAATTGGCAGCACTTACCGATTACCATTGCAAATATATTATTTTGGTTGGAGCGATTTTGATAAACAGCGATACTGAAATGGGCTCATTTACAGCTAACAAGCGTTTTGACATTATAAATGTTGCTACTAAGGAAAGAAAAAGTATCTTGGAAGATTTTTTAGCATTATCTTAATAACCTTATGATCCAATTAAAAACAATCGCAGACCTACATCATGTATTTAATTTAGGACATAGCCATCATCCATTGGTAGCCATTTTGGATTTTAGCAAAGTGACCGAAAACGTGGAGGAATATTCCAAAATCAGTACCGATTTTTATTCCATCATGTTTAAAAACTACTGTAAAAACAGTATGAAGTATGGTAGGAAAACAATAGATTTTCAAGACGGAAACCTAATTTGTATCGCCCCAAACCAAACCATTGAAATGGATAATGAGGTAGTAGAAAGAGAAGACAAAATGGGTTGGGGATTGTTTTTTCACCCTGATCTGATCAGAGCTACCACATTAAATGATAAAATAAAAGATTACACTTTTTTCAATTACGATGTTTCAGAAGCTCTACATCTTTCTGACAAAGAAAAAGGAATATTATATGAATGTGTGCAAAAAATACAAGCGGAATTGCAAGAAAATATTGATGTGCACAGCCAACACATCATTGTTTCAACCATAGAATTGCTATTGAATTATTGCTCCAGATTTTATGGCAGACAAATGATCACGAGAAGCCAAAGCAATAAATCCATTATTTCACAGATTGAAAGCGTTTTGACCGAATACTTTGCCAATGCTAAAATTAAAGAACAAGGCTTACCAACGGTGAAGTTTTTAGCTGACCAAGTTAATTTATCGCCAAGCTACTTGAGTGATTTATTAAAAAAAGAAACAGGCAAAAACACCCAAGAACACATTCACTTTTACCTTATCGAAGAAGCAAAAAATTATTTGATCAATACAGAAAAAAACATCAATGAAATAGCATATAGTTTAGGATTTGAATATCCGCAGTATTTTAATAAACTGTTTAAACAAAAGACTGGCAGCACACCAATGGAGTATAGGAATTTAAATTGAGGAGTGAGCTGTTATTCTATGAAATAGCCACAAGTTATTCTTAATTATAAGAAGTAATATTTAGTAAAAAAAAAACCAATCGGACCGTTAAATCTTGACCCCATGTGCTTACAACACAATGCAAAGGATAATTTTAAGGTGCTGGTGAATAATTGTATGGTTTGAGCTTTTAATGTTTAAGGATTATTGATGACAAAGACTTAACCTGTTTTAGCAATTTTATTATCCGAATATCAAATTTACACGTTTTCCAAGCCCAAATTCAAAAATTCTATACAATGTTGAAAGTTGGATATCGCACTTTCCATTTTCAAGTCTGGAAATATAACTTTTTTTGGTACCAACTTTTTCTGCAAGTTGTTCCTGTGTCATATTTGCTTCTTTTCGGGCTTCTTTCAGCATTTCACTAATCACAAAATATTGTGCTTTTTCTTCAAAATCGTCACGTTTTTCATTTCCAATTTTTCCGTATTTTATATCTAATAACTCGTCAAACGTTTTAGCATTTTTAATTTTATCTGGGCTCATCACTTTTTATTTTTAATTTTAAAATATTCTAATTTCAAGTTTAAAGCTAATTCAATCTCATTTTTTGGTGTTTTTTGAGATTTTTTCTGAAAACCATTAAACAAAACGACAATATTCTCTTTGTCAAAGCAGCAGAAAATACGGTAAATGTTACTTTCAAATTCAATTCTAATTTCATAAAGTCCATCAGTTCCAGTTACATGGTCTAGGAATTTTTTAGGAACTTTTTTAACCGTTTTCAAAATTATAAAAACATATTCGATTTTTTCTTGCACCTTTTCGTTAAGCTCCAAATAGAAATCAACAAAATAATGCTTATAAAAAATTATATGTCTTTGCTCGTTCACGATGCAAAGTTAACTTAAAAGTTATCAATATTCAAATTTTAATTAAATATATTTAAGGAGAATACTTAGATACTTTTAAAATTAGAAGTAAATTAAGGATATTATATAGTTAAAAACTGAACTTTACCTATTATCTATTCTTTCACATTTAGGTAAAATTAATGGACTATATAAAACTTTTTTAACACTACCAATGTTAATTGTGAGTGAACATTCACACACAATATATTTATGAACATCACAGATCGCCAATTAGAAATCATTCAAGCAGCTGGAAAACGACTTGCTGGCAACGGACTATCGGGTCTTACAGTCAAGACACTCGCAGCGGACATGGGTTTTGTGGAGAGCGCACTCTATCGACATTTCAAGAGTAAAGACGATATCCTGGTGCTCATGCTCGAATATTTGTATCAGAATATTCAAGAAAGATTTGAACCTATCCTCGCTCAAGATGTGGATGCCAAGACTAAATTAGTACAGATATTTGATTCTCAGTTTCGATATTTTAAGGACAATCCGCATTTTGTCATGGTGGTACTTTCTGATGGACTCATCGACGAAAGTGAAGGTATCCGCAACCAAATCATCAAGATGTTTTTGTACAAAATACAAATCATCAATGAACTGGTCAGCGAATGTATCAAAAATGGGAAGATCCAATCTGTACTCCCACAAGAAACATTAATTCATTTTCTTATGGGTGGATTCAGGCTTACGATGTTTAAGTGGAAAACACTCAAATTTTCTTTTGACCTGGTCAAAGAAGGCAACCAAATGATCGACGACTTTTTTACATTGGTAACTCAAAATACTAAAAAATAATATGATGGATAAATCTTATTTTTATAAATCCTTTTTTCTTTTTGTTTTCTTAATTAGTGTTGTTTCTTTTGGATTTGCCCAAGATGTGAAAAACTATACATCTTTGGAAGAAGTATGGAAAGATGTAAAACAAAGCCATACCGTATTTAAAAATGGAGCGATTCAGTCAGAACTCGCTGAATTGACACGAAAGACGGCTATAGGCAATGTCATAAATCCTCGAATGCCTGTTTCGTTGACATTTATAGACAATACCCGATTACAAAACAACTTCATACCTGCGGAGATTTTTGGCGGACCAGCAGGTACATTTAGAGAAGTGACTTTTGGGCAACAATACAACGCTTTACTGGCTATGCAGCCACAGTTTGATATCTTTAATCTATCAGCGATCTCACAAATAAAGTCAGCTAAAATCAATCAGGAACTGACGGAAAGTCAAAACCTGTTGAATGAAAAGACCCTCTACGAAAGTGTCAATGCGACATATTATAATATTGTATCGCTTAAAAATCAGCAAAAAGTATTGAGCCAAAATATCGAAATTGCGACGCAAATCAAGTCTAAAGTCAATGATCGATTTAAAGAAGGGGTCATCAGGAAACAAGATGTCAACGAAGCGGAAGTCAATCTGATCGCGCTTCAGGATAAGTTGGAACAGTTGGAATACAACATCAGTCTTCAGGAAAATATCCTCTCACTTTTTTTGGAAAATAAATGGAATCCTATGGTGGATGAAAATTTAGTTAACAATGTTTTGGACAATGTTCCTACTGTGAATGCAGGTAATATTCAATACCAAAATGCGACCTTACAGTCCAAAATGTTGCGTCAGGATATCAAAGTGCTTCAACATCAATATTATCCCACACTTTCATTTACTTCATCGCTCAGTTGGCAAAATCTGAGCAATGATTTCTTTTTTGCCAATAATTCTACTGGGATTCATTACAATTTTATAGGTCTAAAGATAGGTTGGGATTTACCTACAGTACAGCGACTTTCGTCCATCAAAAACAAAAAATATCAATTGCAAACGCTAGCAAACAACGAGCTTCATATCCAAAACGAAACAAAAAATAAGGATCAACAATTGGCTTTAGAATATGAAAAAGCACAGAAGCAATGGTCCAATTTTAAGTCTATCGCTGATCTAAAAGAAGACACTTATCAGAAAAATCTAAATCAGTACAATGAGAATATTTTGCCGCTAGACAGATTATTGACTTCACAAAATGATATGCTCAATAGCCAACTTAATGTAGTGGTTGGACTAGCTAATATCGCCTTTGCAAAACATAAAATAATCATTCACAACCAATATTAACCACCACATAAATAGCATTTTATGCAAACGAAATACATATTATTACTGCTGAACTCAGCATTCATTTTTAGCTGCAAAAACAAAGAAACTGTACAGGTCAAACCAGTGGTTCAAGACATCCAAGAATGGGTGTTTGCACCAGGACAGATAGAGTGGGACGATGCGTACAATCTTACAGCACAGACGGATGGCATCTTGTTAAATGCCAATTATGACATCGGCACTTTAGTTAAAAAAGGGAGCATCATTGCTACCATAGATAACCAAGCCAATGTCATCAATACAAGCACTGCTGCAGATCAGCTAATCATTGCCGATGAAAATCTGAGCACCAATGCACCTGCTTTGCAACAGCTCAAACAAAACATCTCATTTGCGGAAGCTAAGTACCAACAAGACCAATTACAGGCAGAACGATATGCACGATTGCAAAAAACAGAAAGTATAGCCAAGGTCGAATACGAAAATGCAAAATTGGCAGCTGAAAATGCTTTGTCCAATCTCAATGCACTCAAAAAACAATACGACTTACTATTGCAACAAGCCAAGCAACAAAAAATCGTTACCAAAGGTCAGCTGAAAAATAATCAAGTAGTGCAGGGCTATAATAAAATCACCGTCATCAGTGATGGCAGCATCGTCAAGAAATTTAAAAGCACGGGCGATTATGTGCGCAAAGGAGACATCATCGCGACAGTAGCTAACCCAAATAAAATAGAAATTGTCCTGACCATAGATGAAGGCAGCATCCATCGTGTAAAGCTAGGGCAAGAAACCAAAATCCAACTCAATACCGATAAGGCCAAAACATATACCGGCAAAGTCAGTGAAATATTAACCGCTTTTGACAATGCCAGCCAATCTTTTGTTTGCAAAATTCTTTTGACAGATACTTTGCCCATAGCATTGAATATATTCCGAACACCATTGGAAGGAAATATTTTGGTAGGCGAAAAGAAAAATGCCTTACTGATACCCAGAGAATACATGGGGTACGGCAATAAAGTTATGCTCAAAGGTCAGGACACGGCATTGATCATCAAAACAGGCATCGTTTCTACAGATTATGTTGAAGTCTTGGAAGGCATTACTGCCAATGATATCTTAGCACCAATAAAACCATAACCATGAATATCAATACAGATATCGGCAGCACCTATTTGTTTACTAACAAAAAACTTACCTTGGTGGCAGTCATGGGCGTATTGTTGGGTATGTCTATTTACATATTTATGAATAGTATGTTAGTAGGTTTCGATCGTACATCCGCAGAATCTATCTTCAAGAGTACCGCTCACATCAGAGTATATAAAGATGATGAACTTAGCAAGCCATTGTACCAATCAAAAGGTGGGAAATCCATCATCATCAATCCCAAAGTAGTACCTGCAAGCAATACGATCATCAATCCCAATGAAGTAGTTGCTCTGATTAAAAAAGATCCTAATGTCACCATCGTAACGCCACAGGTATCCGCTACCATTTTTTATAATGTGGGCAAAACCCAAATAGCAGGTATGGCTATTGGAGTTATTCCATCAGAAGCCGATATGATGTTCAATATTAAATCGACTATTGTAGAAGGGGATTTTGACAAGATGCAAAATAATACGAATGCTATTGCGGTAGGAAGTGGTGTCGCAGAAAAGTTAAGTCTCAAAATCAATGATAACATCAATATCACTTCGTCTAAAGGAGTCAACAGAAATCTGAAAGTGGCTGCCATCTTCAAGACCAATAATAGCGCTATCGACAAAACAAAATCTTACATCAACTTATCAGCCGCACAGCAATTGTTGCAAGAGAATAATACCTACATAACAGATATCAATGTCAATATAAAAGATCCCGAGCTAGCATCTAAGGTAGCACCAGTATTAACGACCTTAACGGGTTATAAATCAGAAGGTTGGAAGGAAGCCAATGAGTCGCTAATGGCAGCATTCAGAATGCGAAAAATAGTGATCACTTTTGTTTCATATACGATCCTGATTGTAGCTGGATTTGGTATTTACAATATTCTAAACATGACCGTAAGCCAAAAGATAAATGATATTGCCATTTTAAAAGCTATGGGTTTCAAAGGCAATGATGTGATTCGTATCTTTTTGACGCAGGCACTTTCTATCGGTGTTATGGGCGTTATCGGTGGCATGATTATGGCTGTTGTTCTAGTCACTTTATTGAAAAAAGTGTACATCGGTGGAGATATTGGATTTTTTCCTATCGATTATGAATTGACAAAGTTTATCCAAGGCGCTATTGTGGGTATGGTCATCACATTTTTTGCAGGATACCTTCCAGCACGCAAAGCTGCGCAAGTAGATCCAGTTTCCATTTTTAGAAAATAATCTGAACAACGAACAACGAAGACGCGCGGCCGCCGTCAATTTTAAAAAAAAATTATTTAGGATGAACATTTTAGAAACAAAAAATATCAATAAATACTTTCACGATCCTGTGGAGTTTCAGGTTTTGAAAAATATATCTTTTACAGTGGGCAAGGGAGAATTTTTGAGTATGATAGGCAAATCAGGAAGTGGCAAATCCACCTTGTTGTACATTTTATCTACGATGGATACGGAATATCAAGGACAACTCACGATAGATGGTCAAAACGTAACTGGACAATCCAATGACCAACTTGCCGCCATGCGCAACCAAAAGATTGGGTTTGTGTTCCAATTCCATTACCTTCTGCCTGAGTTTTCGTGTATGAAAAATGTGATGATCCCTGCTTTGAAATTGGGCAAACATTCCATGCAAGAGATAGAAGCCAAAGCCTACGACAAACTCAAACTTTTGGGTCTAGAAGATCAAGCGCTCAAACCTGCGAGCAAACTATCTGGTGGGCAGCAACAGCGTGTAGCTATTGCTAGAGCACTCATCAATGATCCACTCATGATCATGTGCGACGAACCGACAGGTAACTTGGACAGCAAAAATACAGCGATTGTTTTTGACATATTTAAGGAATTGACGAGTCAGCAGGGCCAGACGATCATAGCAGTTACCCATGATGAAGAGTTTGCCAAGAATAGTGATCGAATTATTGAGATGAAGGATGGGGAAGTGGTTTAATGTATTCAAAATATACTTTATCCACTTCAATACAAATCTTGTCCACTTGAATGAAGGAAGTTGTAAATATCACTGAATTTTGTCTTACCTTTACTAGATGATTCGAAGGATATACGAAATAGCACTCATTACGTCTCCGATTATAGCAATATATGGAGTATTGCCTTTTTTTGTATTTGAGATCATCACCATTCAAGAGGTTATCAAACTGACCATTGGTCTAACACTTAATACATTTTTAGTGTGGGCGATACTTATCCAACTTAAAAGCAAGTTTCCTACCTTAAGTAACATTTGGCTGTTCTTAACATCATATGGTATAAACTTAATGATCAGAGTGATTTTATTAGTGTTTTTAACGCTTTTTGATTTATCAAAACCTCCGATTGGTGACAAATATTTTATTTATCCGATTGCGACTTCCTTTGCGATCAATATGGTAATCATTGTGATTATTAATTCTATAATAAATACCTACAGATATAATGATGTACAAAGAGAGCTGCACGAAATAAAACTTCAAAATAGTGTAGCACAAAAACTATCGCTCATCAATCAGATGCAGCCCCACTTTTTGTTCAATGCTTTAAGCAACTTGAAGTCGCTCATCAAAGAAAATCCAAACACTGCGGAAGACTACACCATAAAACTTGCTGATTTCCTCAGGTATTCTGTAGAGTCACACCAATCAGATGTGATAAGCTTAGAAAAAGAGCTTGAATTTACGAGAGATTATATCGATTTGCAAAAGGTAAGATTTGAAAATGCTTTTACATATAACTTAGATATACCGAATACACTATTACAACATAAACTTCCAGTGCTCGCATTGCAAACATTGGTTGAGAATATTTTTAAACACAATGTTTTTACTGAAAAAAAGCCGATTCATTTTACCATTTCAGGAAATGAAAATTCTTTAACAGTATGGAACAAAAAAAAGATGTTAAAAAATTATGAAACAACATCGACAGGGCTATCAAACCTGAATAAAAGATATGAGTTGATTTATCAAAAGTCTATTGTCATACAAGATACTGATGAAGATTTTACTGTAACTATTTCATTAATTCCCTTATGAAAATTGCCATCCTTGAAGACGAGAAATTAGTCGCAAAAGATTTAACCAGAACCCTTCACGACATTGATCCGAGCATCGAGATTTTAGCTTACATTGAATCGGTGGAGGATGGTTTGGAATTTTTCAAAAATATTCCCGAAGTTGACTTAATATTCTCTGATATTCAGCTGGGTGATGGGCTCAGTTTTGAGATTTTTGAAAAAACAAAAAATCAGACACCTATTGTGTTTTGTACCGCTTTTAATCAATATGCCATTGAAGCGTTTAAAACTATTGGAATAGATTACATTTTAAAGCCTATTACAAAAGCTAACGTAGAAAAAGCATTGACTAAATTTGAAACCTTAAAAAGCAACTTTAAGAGTGAAAGCCTACCATTAGAAAAATTGTTTGATGTTCTAAAATATCAATTGCAACCCACAAAAATCCCATCTGTCATTATTCACCAAGGGGATAAAATCATACCTTTAGATGGAGAAAAGATAGCCCTATTTTTTATTGAAAATGGGATAGTATTTGCGTATACTTTTGAACAAAAAAAGATGATGGTCAATAAAAAATTGGACATCTTGGAAGATCAATTTACACCACATTTTTTTCGTGTCAACAGACAATTTCTTGTCCAACGCAAAGCAGTTAAAGAAGCTTCACAATATTTTCATCGGAAGCTTTTGGTTGTACTTAACGTTCCATTCAAAGATGAAATAACCGTAGGTAAAGAAAAAGTTACCGAATTTTTAAATTGGTTGGTTCTATAGTCAAACTCCCAAATTTTGAAAAATCTATTCCTGTCCACTTCATCATTCTTTTGTCCGTTTCACGACAATTGTGCTATATTAGCTTAATTTAAGCCAGTATCTTTATTTAAAATTTAGACAATGATGTTACACAAAATCAAAAATTCCTTATTATTTACTGTACTCACTATAACGTTGGCTGTTACTGCCCAATCTCAAGATTACTTTACCGTCAGCGGCACTATCAAGGATAAGAAAACTGGTGAAACGCTCATAGGAGCATCTATTTCATTGCAAAATACTTCGAGTATAGGTACCGTAACCAATGAGTATGGTTTTTATTCATTGCAGCTCCCTAAAGGTACCCAAAACGTGGTCATTTCTTATGTGGGATACAATACATTTATTGTAACAGTCGATATGGTCAAATCCACCATATTGGATGCGGAAATGGACGATTCTGTACTTTTAAATGAAGTAGTTATAACAGCTGAGCGTCAGGACGATAATCTCACCAAACCTGAAATGGGTGTCGAAAAACTGAATATGGCTGATATTGCTAAGATCCCTGTGTTGTTTGGTGAAAAAGATGTATTGAAAACCATCCAGCTTCTCCCTGGGATTAAGAGTACAGGAGAAGGAAGTAGTGGTTTTAGTGTACGTGGTGGAGCAACTGACCAAAATCTTATTTTGCTCGATGAAGCACCTGTGTACAACGCTTCACATTTATTGGGCTTCTTTAGTACTTTCAATAGCGATGCCATTAAGGATGCTACTATTATCAAAGGGAACAGTCCTGCTCAGTATGGTGGAAGATTATCTTCTGTACTGGACGTAAAAATGAAAGAAGGTAACAACAAAGATTATATCGTTAGTGGTGGCTTAGGATTGATCAGTAGTAAAATCAACATCGAAGGACCTATCCAAAATGAAAAATCATCTTTTATTATCTCAGGAAGGCGTACTTACGCTGATTTATTTTTAAAGTTGACTGATGGTTTTAAAGACAATACACTTTATTTTTATGACTTGAACGCCAAAGCCAACTATAAAATCAATGACAAAAACCGGGTCTTTTTATCAGGCTATTTTGGTCGCGATGTTTTAGGCTTTGGAGATAATTTTGGTATTGATTGGGGTAATGCAACAGGTACACTTAGATGGAATAGCATTATAAATGAAAAGTTGTTTTCAAATACATCGCTCATTTATAGCAACTATGACTACAACATCAAAATCACAAGTGGTGAGTCAGATTTTAACATCAATTCTAATATCAAAGACTGGAACTTGAAGCAAGACTTTTCTTATTTTGCCAATCCTAAAAATTCTATTCGTTTTGGCTTCCAAGCTATCCATCATACCATAACACCAAGTAGTTTTAGTGGTACGGTCAATAGTAATGAACCACAAGTAGGAAGAAAAGCTTGGGAAAATGCAATTTACTTCAACAATGTCTACAAGCCATCGGATAAACTAAGTATTGATTACGGTATTCGCGCATCTGGGTATACGTTATTAGGAGGAGATACATACAATATTTTTGAAAAAGGTATAAAAACAGATAGTGTTGTACTTGCTTCTAGCGAATTCGGTAAAACCTATTTCACGATTGAGCCTAGATTGACTTTAAATTATAGATTGTCTGCAACGAAAAGTCTCAAAGCAGGTTATGCCAGAAATTCTCAGCATCTGCACTTATTGAGCAATTCTACAGGCGGTAATCCGACCGATCAGTGGATTGGCAATAGTTACACAATTAAACCAGAATTAGCGGATCAAGTAAGTCTTGGGTATAGCCAAAATTTCAACGATAATACTTATGAGTTCGGTATAGAAACGTACTATAAAGCGATGCAAAACCAAGTAGATTATAAAGATGGTGCAGATCTACAAACAGCAACAGATGTCGAAAGCGAATTGCTATTTGGGAAAGGAAGAGCATACGGTTTAGAAATGATATTGAAGAAAAAATCTGGTAAATTTACTGGATGGTTAAGCTATACACTTTCTAAAACTGAGCGAAAAATAGATGGCATCAATAATAATGAATGGTACAATGCAAGACAAGACCGAACGCATGATGTCTCTGTGGTAGGAAGTTACCAACTTAATCAAAAATGGTCGCTATCTGGTGTCTTTATTTATAATACTGGAAATGCAGTAACATTCCCTACTGGAAAATACAATCTCAATGGAAATACTATTTATCAATATGGCAGTAGAAATGCCGACAGAATGCCTGCTAATCATAGGTTGGACATAAGTGCAACTTATGACTTCAAGAAGAAAGGTAAGTATGAAAGTTCTCTAAATTTTGGTGTTTACAATATATACGGTAGAGAAAACGCCTACACCATCACATTTAGAGACAACAAAGATGACCCAACTAAAACGGAAGCAATACAGACCTCTCTATTTAAATGGGTACCAAGCGTATCCTACAATTTTAAATTTTAATATTAACATTCTTTCAAATTCAAAAAATATATTTTTATGAAATCATTTATTTTTATTTTTTCATTGATGGTCTTATTTACCAGCTGCGAAAAAGTCATCGAATTAGACCTAGAAAATACAGAACCGACACTGGTCATAGAAGGTAATATCACCAATCAGCCAGGACCATACTTTGTAAAATTGACCAAAACACTACCATTGGATCAATCGAGTATTTATCCTGGTGTAGAAAATGCGCAAATCATTATTTCTGATGATGCAGGTACAGCAGATACATTAAAATATACAATGAACGGCATTTACGCTACATCAAAGCTTAATGGTGTAGAAGGAAGGACATATAAGCTTATTGTAAAATCAGAAGGAATGACCTACGAGGCTAAGAGCACCATACCACAAAACGTTCAGTTTGAATCCATTCGTATCAACAAGTTCACCTTTGCAGGCGAAGACCAAAATGTTGTGATTCCAATTTACAAAGATCCTACCACTCTTGGTAATAATTACAATTTCAGACTTACCGTCAATGACACGCTGGACAATAGCTATTTCGTATGGAATGATAATACCAATAACGGTGTTGTTAATCAAAGATCATTAAGATCAAACAATGGGAATTTAGTGAGTGGCGATAAAGTAAAAATCGAAATGCAATGTCTAGATATCAGACCATACAATTATTATTTTACGCTATCACAATTGGCTAGTAGTGGACCAAGTGGAGGAACTACTCCATCCAACCCACCAAACAACATTTCTGGTGGTGCTTTGGGATTGTTTTCAGCGCATACTACGCAAAGTAGAGAAATTGTAATTCCTTAAAATAACAATCAAACGAGGATTTATGTAACACTCAATATTGATTTTAGAAAAATAGTGATCGAATTATTGAGATGAAGGATGGGGAGATAGTGTGATGAAAAATAAAGTTCTCCACACTATCTGCTAATTCAATAAGCCAATCTAAGAGTTTTACTTATAAAATTGATATATACTAGTATCCCTTAAACTCAAAAAGGTCCTTAAAAGATCACACATTTTGCTTTTCACACTTATACCTCCTATATCAATTTCTCGACCACATTGATGATCTCTCCTTCCATTTCCTTGGCATTTCTAAGCATTTCATTTACTTGAGCTAAAGCACTTGCTACATATTCTTTATCATCAAATCCACTACAATTGATTCTTACATTGAGCGCAGCACCTTCTACAGCTGTACGAGCACACATTGCACCTACGCCTGCATCAGAGACGGAGTTTGGATTGCCATTTTCTGCCATTTCTTTCAGCATATTCATGGATTCCAGACTCACTCTCATCACTTTTAGAGGTACTTCTATGGCGCCAATCGTTGCTGTATGCATCGCTGCTTTTCTAGCAGCTTTATCTTCGTCTGTTGCTTTGGGCATTTTGAGTGCGTCCATGATTTTGTTGAATGCGTGCGTGTCTGCATCTACTAAGTCGATGAGTGTATCCTTGAGTTTTTGTCCTTCTTCTGCTTTCTGGGAGAAGTATTCTATTTTATCATCCCAACCAACTTTGTGCGAACTCAAATTGGCCACCATCGTGCCAAGAGACACACCTAGCGCGCCTACATAAGCGGAAATACTACCGCCACCAGGTGCTGGAGATTCTGATGCTGTTTCGTTGGCAAAATCAGTGAGTGTTTTTTGAACCAATGGATGGGATGTTTTATCTTCCATCAAGTATTCTATCACTTTTTTGGACGGGTCAAATGGTGACAATTCGTCCAATCCCAATGTTCTGACTGCTATGTGTATCAATTCCTTTTCAGAAATACCAACCGATCTTTTTTGCTGTTTTAAAAAGTGTTTCCCGGCATCGATGAGTACGGATTTTGGCACTAAACCCACCAATTCTGAGCCAGTGACTCTGAGACCACGAGACTGAGCACTTTTGCAACATTCGTCAAATGCAATGTGTAATGGTGTCTCATTAATATTCGTAAGATTCATGGATATCTGTGCAATTCCGTACTCTTCAATGAACCAACCAATTGCTTTTACTGATTTGCAAGCGCCAGGGATTCTAATTGGTTCTCCTGATACATCTAGCACATTTTTACCTTTCGCATCTGTTTTTATACGTCCATTTTCACGTACATCAAAGGCTACAGAATTTGCTCTACGTACCGATGTCGTATTAAGATTGACATTGTAAGCTACAAGAAAATCTCTTGCACCTATTACGGTGGCTCCTGCTCGGTCATTGAAGGTATTCGTTCCATAATCTGGATACCATTTTGGGTCTTTTAGTTTTGCTGCCATACCTTCGTATTCACCTGCTCGGATGATAGCGAGATTTTGTCTTTCAGGCTTGGTAGCAGCAGATTCGTACATAAATATGGGAATATCTAGCGTTTCGCCCACTCTTTTGCCTAATTCGTGTGCATAAGCAGCAGTTTCTTCCATAGAGATACCAGATATTGGTATAAATGGACAGACATCTGTGGCGCCCATTCTTGGATGTTCGCCTTGATGTTTAGACATGTCTATGAGTTCGGATGCTTTTTTGATCGCTTGATATGCAGCTTCTATCACTGCTTTTGGATGACCTACAAAGGTAACAACCGTACGATTGGTTGCTTTTCCTGGATCTACATCTAGGAGTCTCACGCCTTCTATTTTTTCTATTTCGTCCGTTATTTGACGTATGATGGACATGTCTCTACCTTCGCTAAAGTTAGGTACACATTCTATGATTTGGTTAGTGTGCATTGGATAAAGTACGTTTGGTTTTAGATTTATAAGTATTTAAAAAAGTTGATAAAATCGTCCATTGGATCTTTATAATATTTTTGTGCTAGTGTTTTGATAAATTTTTTGACATCATTTCTTGGACTACTTTTGATAATGCCTATTTCTTTTTGGATATTTCTTATATCTCTTTCGATGGTCTCTTTTTGTAGAGATAGTCGTAACATTCCTCTATCTACTTTATCAGTGACATAAGTATTCACATGTTGAAAACGAGGGTGATATCTCAATGCTGCTTTTTGTTGTCTCAGCTTTTTGGCTTGTTCTTTGAGTAATTGTATATAGATCGCTGCCACATCTTCTTTAATATTGGCCAATCTCTCTTCAGTGTTTTTAAGCCATTGTGTCTCTATGACTAGCATGGTGATGATATCTTTATCCTCGTAAGCTTTGGTGACTTGCTTCATCACTTCTTCTTTTTCGAGCTTAAGATCAGGATCGGTTTCACTGTCAGGATGAAGAATTTTTGCCAATGAAAGATAGACACTACGCAGGTTTTTATTTTTTAATTCGTCCTGCATTTTTTCCAATTCTTCTGCTTCGAGCTGCTTTTTGGTTTTTTTTCTGGCTGATTTACGTTCGATGTTTTCCGATTCGTATTTTTGTTTTGCTTCGTGCACTTTTTCGTAAAACTTTTCTGCAGATGCAGGATCATCCATATCTAAATCACTAAGATCTATGTCGAGACCCATGGATTTCATAAACTCGGCCATCTCATCTAGTTGTTCTTCCTTGACTTCATTGATGATGTCATCGTAATTAGAGTCGGTCCACTTTTCAAAAATAGCTTTAGTAATATCATCAGGCTGAAGATACTCAAATGAATCTGATAACAATTCAGGAATGATGACTTCAAGCTCATTAAGTGTAGTTTTGGGCAATTTGTCCGCTTCAGACATATCATCCAATGCGATGGCCATTTCTATTTTTACTTTACTGTGTGCTTCTTGTACTGGAATAATATTTTTAATATAATAATCCGAAAACATTTCCAGTTTCTGCTCTTCTCTATTTAGTTCAACTCCTAACTTTTCGATTATTTGAACTAATTTATTAAACTCAAGGTGTTTTGGAGATAGTTTAGGGTTTGTCTTGATGTATATAAGTGAATGCATAAAAAGTAAACGTTCATAAATGATATTATACAAGGACAAAATTACTCTTTATTTCTTTTGCTTTCTAACAATGAGTAGATTTCATTAAAATCATTCTCCTTTTTGAACTATAAGGTAATTAATATTTTCAGAATTCTAATTTAATTTCCTATCAATTATCTAAGAATTTTGCATTATTTCAGAAAATTGATCAAGAAATAAAAATAAATTTAGCTAAATCATTCAATTGTTTTCTAATTGACATAACTTTGACTGCATTATGGCAAATAATAAAATCATACCTTATTTTTTTTGCATTCAACTTTAAATTCATCAATTAAAATGGCTTTTCGCTTTGTTTCATTTCTGTTCTTTGTTTTTAATGTTACTTTGGTTTATAGTCAGTCCTATTTTACTCGATATGACGACCTTCCGTGCATTCAGAAAAGTATAAAACCTGCGTACGATGAGTCTTTTCCAGAATGGGCAAAAATGCTGTACAATTATCCTATAAATTACAACAGTATTGAGCAGGCATACAAAAATGATAATTTTGGTGCAAGTAAGAATAGGTCAGCAATACATAAATATTACAAACTTTGGAAGAGATGTATTCTGACTTATGTCGAGCCAAATGGTGAAATAATTTTACCTCCATTGGATGAAATTCATTTTGTCAATAATCAAAATGCTGATAAAATAAAGCAATCCATTACTCCAAAATCCCTTATAAATGAAAAATGGACCTTCCTTGGGCCAAAACAAACTTTTTGGCTGAATGAAGAAGGGGCAACATCTCCTCCAGCACCTTGTCCTTGGCAAGTAAATGTTTATGCCATAGATATTGCACCATCCAATCACAATATCATATTTGCAGGTACTGAGACAGGCTTTCTTAATAAGTCTATCGACTATGGCATTACATGGGAGATGGTTGCATCTCACTACTATTTTGGTGGGGCCATTACCGCTTTAGCCATACATCCTACCAATCCACAAATAGTATATGTTTCAGCTGGAAATCAGATCCATAAATCAATGGATGGCGGCCAAAGTTGGTCACCTAAACTGGGAACACAAAAGTTTGGTGCTGATAAAATAAGAATTGACTCTACAAATCCTACAAAACTATTTGCAGCGACATCTTCAGGGATCTATTTGTCGTCTGATGATGGAGAGACATGGCAAAAAAAATGGGATCAACCTACGTGGGATCTACAATTCCATCCATCCAATGTAAATATTATTTACGGTGTTACTACTGTCAATGGTATTTTTACAATAGTATCAAGTCAGGATGGCGGTCTCAATTTCAGTCGAATCAGCTCATTCCCGACCAATATAAAACAAGCTGATGGTGCATTATTGGCCGTAACTCCCGCTAATCCCAATCTCATCATGGCTATTTTATTAAGTGATAATGATACGCCGCATCTGGTCAAAGGGATAAAAAATGGAACAGACTGGAGTTGGAATACCATAGCAAAAGGTAAAACTTCTACTTTCCCAATGGATAACTGGCAAGGATATTTTGACTTAGTTTTAGAAATTTCACCTAATAATGAAAATATCATTTTTACAGGAACAGCATCACTTTATAAATCAACTAACGGTGGTACATCATTCAATATCATCGGTGGGTATGGAGGTGATTTCAGTATCCATCCAGATATCCAAGATATAAAAATTCTCGAAAATGACCATGTATGGGTAGCAACCGATGGTGGAATTAATTTTTCAAGCGATGGTTTTCAAAAGCAACAAAATTATAGAGCAAGTGTCAATGGTTTAGCAGGTTCGGATTTTTGGGGTTTCGATCAAGGTTGGAATGAAGACATAATAGTGGGAGGTAGATATCATAATGGCAATACGGCCATTACAGATTTTTATGGTGATAAAGCTTTACGAATGGGTGGAGCGGAGTCGCCCACAGGTTGGGTATTGAACGGCAAACCTAGACAAGTTGCATTTAATGATTTGGGCAATGGTTGGATCTTACCAAAAAAACCTGAAGAAAAGCCAGAAGGAAGATTTATATTTTCAAAATTCCCTAATATGGACGAGTATGGAGGAAGAAGAAGCAATTTATTACATCATCCCAATTATTTTTCAACATTATACTTAGGAGAAGGTACTGGACTATGGAGAAGCTTAGATGCCGGTATAAATTGGGAATTGATTTATGACTTTCCTGATAGGGCAATGTATATGGAAATTAGCCATACGCAACCCGATGTAATATACGTTGATGTCGTAGGTAAGGGTTTATATAAGAGCGAAGATGGTGGGCACACATTTGTACACAAACCATCTTCAGTTAGTTCAGCATTAGGAGGATCATATTGGGGAGGAAAATTACACTTTCAATTATCTCCTATAGATCCGAACATCATTTATGTTTGCCAACAAAACGGTACTTGGTCAGCAGATAAAGGTAGGATCATCGTCTCTAAGGATGGAGGAGATACCTGGACAAATTGGACAGACAATATTTCTGCCTACCTCAAATCCATTCTTATTCAGCCAGGTGCCGATGGTAAAGACATCGTTTATCTATTTACCAATGCAAGGAATAATCAAAGTAGTAACGTATATTTTAGGAAAACTGATTCGTCTGAATGGTTGCCCATAGATATGGATTATCCTGCTGGAATGAGCGTAAATATACCTAAGATATTTTATCGTGATTCAAAGATTCGAGTATCTGGCAATGCAGGAATATGGGAATATCCACTCATTGATACATCCTATCAACCACTTGTGCAGCCTTGGGTAGAAAAAGCTATAGTTGAGTGTGTTACTGATACTATTCAACTAGAAGATCACTCCATTATAGACCATAAGAATACAAGCTGGAAGTGGCAAATTAATCCAGCACCTCAATGGATCGAAGACTCTAATATGCGTAATCCCAAAGTCGTTTTTGGTGCTATAGCTGAATATGACATTTTACTTTCTATCACTAAAAATGGAATTTTATATGAAAAGTCAATAAAATCTTTGGTGAAAACCAAATCTTGTCCTTCAGTAGATGATTGTAATAATCCTGCCTTCATTGCAAAGAAAGATTGGAAACTAATATATGCGAATAGTCAAGAAGTCAATGACCCTGGTTTAGCCACAATGAGTTTTGACGATAATCCAAATACAATATGGCATACACGTTGGAGTACTGGCAACGATCCCTACCCACATGAGATACAAATTGATTTAAATGAGAATTATTTGCTTTCTGCATTCGAATACCTCAATCGACAGGATGGAGAAAATGGTCGTATAAAAGAATATGAACTCTATCTAAGTTCCGATACTACGGTCTGGGGCCAACCTGTTGCAAACGGACAATTTATAAATACATCCGCTCCTCAAATCATACATTTTGCACCTGTCAAAGCGAGGTATTTGAGATTAGTCGCCATATCTGAAGTGAATGATGGTCCATGGGCATCAGCTGCGGAGTTCAACTTAAAAGGTTGTTATGAAAAGTCAAGTAACACTACAATTACCCAATTTTCAGAAGATATCAAAGCATCTCCTGTACCAACCTCAGGAAATGTTGACATCAGTATCCCTGAAACAGATATTGCCAACCTTCTTATTTACAATACTCAAGGCAAATGTTTTAATGATACTAAATACATTAATCAAGATGGTAAGATATCTGTAGATTTATCGCACCTGCCTTCAGGATTATATATTATTCATATTCAAACATATTCGCAACGGAACTATAAAGTAAAGGTAATAAGGTAATACTTTACATCCTTTTCCATTGCCTTTAGGCCTAAATAATATCTTAGTGCTTATATCATCTAGTTATCTTTGAGTATGATAAATCTTAATTAGGGCTTGCTAACAATACCACAACCAATTGATATATAAGAAATTATGTCAGTAATAATCAAATTAAATGCAAGCCTTTTAATAGATTTAATCCAAAAGTCATGTACCTTGGGAGGGCTTTTGCCTTATGCAGGCAGCAGTTACTTTTTTGCATTGCCCAAAAAAGTAACCAAAAAAGTCTAGTTCAAAAAAAGGTAACTGAATGGTGCAGCTTTGCTGCATTTGAGTGATACGAAATCACTCAAAAATGAAGGCACTGATTTAAACTTAAATCAGCTTGGTGTAATGTCGTTCATTCTCGACCTGCCCATCCCTTACGGGTTCCTTCGCTTCTCGCATTGTCATGGCCCACCCGATCGTCGCAGTTTGCAACTGCGATGTACTTTTTTATGAATCTTTGATTCTAAACGCACCACACTTAAAAATAAAGCATAAAATCATTTGATGCTAAGTTTTGTGCTTTAATGTATCAATATTGGTGGTGTCGAATTGCAAATTCTTAAAAAATAGGATCGAAGTTGCAAACTTCGACCATCGTCTCCGAGTTTGGCGGTGGTAGTGCATTTTGGGACGGCAGACTTCGGCCATCGGGTTCATTTCGTCAAAGACTTTGTCTTTGGTGCTTTGCACTACACCCACCCACCCGCTAGCGGTTCACTCCGTCAAAGGCTTGCCGCCTTTGGTGCTTTGCACTACACCCACCCACCCGTTTCACGGTTCACTTCGTCAAAGGCTTGCGGCCTTTGGTGCTTTGCACTTCACCTGCCCACCCGTTTCACGGTTCACTCCGTCAAAGGCTTGCGGCCTTTGGTGCTTTGCACTTCACTGCGTTCATTTTCTCTATTGCTTGTTTTTTGAACGAAAGTCTCCGTTACACTAATAACCAAAAATAACAGCTGACTTTTTCAGCAGCCCCTAATTAGAGTATTTTAATAAAAATTTCTTAGCTGCTAATCAATAGGTTATAGTGATGTAAAGACCGGAACTAACGAGTTTAATATGCTATGCTCAATTATCTAAACATTGGCAAGAGCATTATATAAGTCGATTGTTTTAATGTCAGATTCATAAGATATTGATTATAAAGCGATAAAAAATTAAACATACTATTTGATATATAATGAATAATACGTGAAACTTTATTATATTTTTCATAATTTTGACCTTTAAAAACAAATAATAACGCATTCAATGGCAGTTGACGTAATACTTGGTCTTCAATGGGGAGATGAAGGCAAAGGTAAGATAGTGGATTATCTTGCGGAAAAATATGATTTAGTATGTAGATTTCAAGGTGGACCAAACGCTGGTCATACCATCAAAATCGACGGGAAAAAATATGTACTTCATACCATTCCATCTGGTATATTCAGGGAAGAGATCACCAATGTTATAGGCAATGGTGTAGTACTCGATCCCATTACCATGGTAAAAGAGATGAATGCCTTGCATGATGCAAATATAGATTTCATGCCCAGATTATTGGTTTCGAGAAAGGCACATCTGATCGTTCCTACACATAGATATCTGGATGCAGCATCTGAAGCATCCAAAGGAGCCAGTAAAATCGGTTCAACACTGAAAGGTATCGGACCTGCGTATATGGACAAGACAGGAAGAAATGGTTTGCGTGTGGGTGATTTGACGTCATCTGATTTCGAAGCTAAATATAAATCCATCAAAGAAAAACATCTAGGTTTACTAAAGATGTACCCTGATGTTGATTTCAATTTGGAAGAACAAGAAACGCATTTTTTTGAGAGTATTGAAAAATTAAAACAACTCCGTTTTGTCAACAGTGAGTATTACGTCAATAATGCTTTGGCTGAAGGGAAACAAATATTGGCTGAAGGCGCGCAAGGCTCCATGCTGGATATTGATTTTGGTACTTATCCTTTTGTTACTTCGTCCAATACGATCAGCGCAGGTGTGTGCAGTGGTCTAGGTATTGCACCAAATAAAATCAGAGAAGTCATAGGTATTGCGAAAGCTTACTGTACAAGGGTTGGTTCAGGCCCATTTCCTACAGAACTTGAGGATGAAACAGGCGAAAAATTAAGAAAAGTGGGGATGGAGTTTGGTGCTACAACAGGCAGACCGCGCAGATGTGGTTGGTTGGATGTGCCACAGCTACTTTATACGATCATGCTCAATGGAGTCACGCAAGTCATTATTACTAAAATGGATGTACTCGATACTTTTGAGACAATTCAGGTGGCAAAATCATACCATTATGACAATATGGAATCCAATGAATTGCCTTTCGACATAGTAGATAAAAAAATAGATCCAGTATATCAATCTTATGAAGGATGGTATGAAAGCTTGGATAATGTAAGATCTTTCCAAGATCTACCTACTAAGGCGAAGGATTATGTGAAGCATTTGGAGCAATTGCTCAAAACCAGAATATCAATGATAAGCACCGGGCCAGAACGTGAAAAGCTCTTTGGTCAATAGGTTTAGATAAATTGGTAAAATTATTTAAACACTTATTCTTTATTCAATATATATTTAAAAAAAATGAGTAAAAAAGAAAAATTTTTAAGCGAAATAACTCCTGCATATACTTTCAAAGGAGACTCGATCATACTTGGTTCGCCCAAACTGGATGGAGAAGTGCTTACGGATACATTTGTGCGGGTACCATTGCGTACACTGAATAGACATGGACTCATAGCTGGAGCAACGGGTACGGGTAAGACCAAAACACTTCAAATCATCATAGAACAGCTATCCGCAAAAGGTATTCCAAGTTTGGTTATGGATATCAAAGGTGACTTATCAGGAGTAGCTGTTCCTGGCGAAGATAATGCCAAAATCCAAGAAAGACATAATAATATCGGCCTTCCGTTTTCAGCTGCTGGTAGTCCTGTTGAGTTTCTTAGTTTATCGCATGATGCAGGCGCAAGACTGAGAGCTACAGTGACGGAATTTGGACCAGTGTTATTTTCAAAAATTCTTGAACTTAATGAAACCCAAGCAAGTGTAGTATCTTTGATATTTAAGTTTTGCGATGATAACCAACTACCACTTTTAGATCTTGATGATATCAAAAAAGCACTTAATTATGTGACCAATGAAGGCAAAGATACCATAACTGCTGAATATGGTGCGATATCAACTGCTACAATAGGAACGATATTGCGTAAAGTGATAGAACTCGAGCAGCAAGGTGGAGACTTGTTTTTTGGTGAGCGATCCTTCGATGTGGACGATCTCACTAGAATAGATGAGAATGGTAAAGGATATATTTCCATACTTAGAGTTACAGACATACAAGACAAACCAAAATTGTTTTCCACTTTTATGCTCCAACTTCTAGCCGAAATCTATTCGACATTTCCTGAAGAAGGAGACTTAGAGCAACCAAAATTGACCATCTTCATTGATGAGGCGCATTTGATATTTAATGAAGCCAGCAAGGCCTTACTCAATCAGATAGAAACCATCATCAAACTGATAAGATCCAAAGGAGTAGGTATCTTTTTTGTGACTCAAAATCCTACCGATGTTCCTGATGCTATTTTGAGTCAACTCGGTCTGAAAGTACAGCATGCTTTAAGAGCTTTCACTGCCAAAGATAGGAAAGCCATAAAATTAACAGCTGAAAATTATCCTTTGACAGATTATTATTCTGTGGATGTATTATTGACAGAGTTGGGTATTGGAGAGTCGATCATAGCAGCACTAAATGAAAAAGGTGTACCTACCCCATTGGTACATTGTTACCTTAGAGCGCCACAGTCCAGAATGGATGTATTGACTTCTAGTGAGATCAATCAGATTATGGGTCGAAGTCGAATCAAACACAAGTATGATGAAGTCATCAATCGTGAAAGTGCTTATGAAATTTTGTCTGGCAAAATAGAAGAAGCACAATCAGAAGAAGCACAACGCAAGCTTCAAGAGCAGCAACAAAAAGCAGCTCCTGCGCCTCGAGCGAGCACAAGACAAGAGAAATCCACTTTTGAAAAAGTATTGGATAGTCAAGTGACGAAGCAAGTTGGGCGGACAGTAGCTACAACTTTGGTCAGAGGATTACTCGGTGTATTGGGTGTTAAATCGACCACATCAAGGAGTACTAACAAGAAAAATTCTTGGTGGTAGCCAATTTGGGTATGTATATAATGTTGGTTAGATAAGGCATTTTTTTATCGATTTAGTAATGTGAAATAAGAGCATGTTTAAGTTCTTATTACTTTATAATCAATACCTTATAAACCTGACTTCAAAATAATTGCCTCGTTTAGTGCACTAAACCCTTTATTTCTTTTATTGTCAGAACCATAATCAATTGATTAGCAACTAAGAAATTTTTTTAATATACTCTAATTATTTAGCAATAAACTAAGCATAAAATCTGGCTTATAAGGCTGATATCAGAATATCTTTAACAAAATAATAGAGCCAATTAAAATAATCTAATTGGCTCTTATTTAGTAAATTTTTGTTCTTATCTTAAACCTATCTCAAAGTATTATTGGTAATTGCCAATTCATCAATAGGCACTGGTCTTGGCCCAATGAGGCGCTCAACATCAGATTTTAATAACACTTCTTTTTCGAGCAATGTATTGGCCAATTTATTAAGCTCGTCGCGCTTTTCTTCCAATAAATCTTGCGCTCTCTTGTACTGTGCTTCAATCAACATTCTCACTTCATCATCTATTAATCTAGCTGTTTCGTTAGAGTAAGGTTTGTTAAATTGGTCTTGTGACATCGCATAAAAGGAAACGTTTCCCACATTCTTATTCATACCATAGACGGTTACCATCCCATATCCCATTTTTGTTACTTGGTCGAGATCATTTTGAGCACCTGTAGATATTTTGTCGAAAACTATTTTTTCTGCTGCTCTACCTCCTAAGGTCATACACATTCTATCTAAAAGTTGTTCTGTACGAATGATATACTCTTCTTTTGGCAGATATTGGGCATAACCCAATGTTCCCATACCACGAGGCACAATAGTAACTTTTACCAAAGGGCTGGCATGTTCGAGATACCAACCACAGATAGCGTGCCCTGCTTCATGATAGGCTATGATTTCCTTTTCCTTTGGTGATATCAGTTTATTCTTCTTTTCTAAACCACCTATCACTCTGTCTAATGCGTAATTGAAGTCATCGAGATCTACTTCTGTTTTATTTCGTCTTGCTGCTATAAGAGCTGCTTCGTTACAAATATTGGCAATATCCGCACCTGCAAATCCAGGGGTCATTTCAGATAAGACATTGGGATGTACATCTGGCCCTACTTTGATAGATCTAAGGTGCACTCTGAATATCTCCTCTCTTCCTATGATGTCAGGTGGATCTATACCTATTTGCCTATCAAATCTGCCTGGTCTCATGAGTGCAGAATCTAATATATCTGGTCTATTCGTTGCAGCCATCATAATCACACCTTTGTCTGTACTGAACCCATCCATCTCTACTAGTAATTGGTTGAGTGTATTTTCACGTTCATCGTTTCCACCTTGAATGGCATTTTTACCTCTAGCTCTACCGATGGCATCAATCTCATCAATAAAAACTATACAAGGTGCTTTCTCACGTGCTTGCTTAAATAAATCTCTTACCCGTGATGCGCCAACACCTACAAACATCTCAACGAAGTCTGACCCCGATATAGAAAAGAAGGGTACACCTGCCTCGCCGGCAACAGCCTTAGCAAGTAGTGTCTTACCTGTTCCTGGAGGCCCTACTAACAATACACCTTTAGGTATCTTACCACCTAGCGATGTATATTTTTTGGGATTTTTAAGAAAATCAACTACTTCCATTACCTCTACTTTGGCTTCATTAAGACCTGCCACATCTGCAAAAGTGACATTAACTTTGGCATTTTGATCAAATAGTGTGGCCTTAGATTTTCCTATATTAAATATCTGTCCACCCGGCCCTCCTGCGCCTCCACTCACTCGTTTCATTATGAAAAGCCATATCGCGATAAGCAAAACAAATGGAAGTATCCATGTGATTATCTGGCCTATATAATTGGTTTCTGTTTTCATGGCATATTTGACAGGATATCCGCCTGTCTTTAATGCGTCCAATTTATTTTCAAAATTACCAATATCACCAATAGTAAACTTAAAATGTGGATTAATACCATAAAGCTGACTTTCTTTCAACTTTGGATACTTGGCATCAATCACCTCTTTTCTTACAAATACATTGACTAATTTTTCATTTATGATTTCGATTTTATCGACTTCTCCTTTTTTTACCATATCTTCAAATGCATTGACATCTACAGTCTCCACTTGCGAGTTCATAGATACAAACACATTGACAGCAAGGATACCCAAAATAATTAACCCATAAATCCAATATGAATTAATATTAAATTTATTTGGGTTACCTTTATTTTCCTTATTGTTATTTTCTTGATTATTATCCATTTAGATTATTTGCTTATGATTATTTAAAACAGTAATTGTTATAAGTAGTTTTATATTTTGATATTAAATATTTTCGTATTGAGTGAATTTCGCATCGCCCCAAAGCTCTTCAATTTCATAAAATGCTCTGGTTTCTGGATAAAAGACGTGCACTACCGTATCAAAATAATCTACCAGAATCCATTTTGCTCCATCCATTCCTTCCGTATGATTTGGGGAAATACCCATTTTATCACGCAATTTTCTTCCAATATTATCCGAAATGGCCTTCACTTGGGTAGAAGAGTCACCTTCACAAATAATAAAATAATCTGTGGGAGAATCATTAAGACCTCTCAGATCTATTTTAATTATATTTTTCCCTTTGATGTCTTGTATTGCGTCTATGATCCAATAATTTAACTGATCATCTCCTAATGGTTGTAATGCGGAAGAATTTTTTTTTCTCAATATCTTAATTTTGAATTAATATTACGGCGCAAATATACTAAAAACAATATACATGAATATACCTGAACCATTATTCACAGGCAAAAACACTATATTTTTGGAAGAAATACCTTCCACCAATACTTATGCCATGGAAATAGTAGCAAAAACCAATCCACCTGAAGGAACATGTATATATACTGCCTATCAGTCAGCCGGGAGAGGACAAATTGGCAGGTTTTGGCATAGTTCTAAGAATAAAAATATTTTGTCATCCTATATATTTTATCCAAAACAGTTACAAATTTCCGATCAATTTCTCTTGAATATCATCAGTGGTCTTGCTGTAAAAGATGTAGTATCAGAATTTATTGAAAATGTCAAAATAAAATGGCCCAATGACATCTATGTAGGTGATAAAAAAATAGCAGGTATCTTGGTACAAAATATATTGCGCGGTGCAGAAATAAAAGCAACTGTGATAGGCATTGGACTAAATGTTAATGAAGATTTTTTTCCATCTGACATTCCTAATCCGATTTCCTTGACAATGCTAACCAATATCAATCATGACATTCCTGCAATTTTGCAATTACTTTCTGCCAGAATAGAATACTATTATATGAAAATGAAAGTGGGACAACAAGCTTTGATGGAAACATCTTATACCAATGCTTTGTATAGACTGAATGAAAAAGCGCTGTTTATCAAGGAAGATAAAACTACTTTTTCAGGATATATTCAAGGTGTAGATACACAAGGAAAACTTCTGATTAAAATGGAAAATGGCGAAATTATGGCTTTTGGATTTAGAGAGATTGTGTATGTAATCTAAATCATCCTGTTCATCTCAATAAATTTTTCTAATGATAAAACGCATTTTATGATTAAAGTCATAGATGAAAAATAATTTTTTTACTACCTTTGCATGATGAAAAATTTAATGATTTTTTTTCTAGCCTTATTAGTTAGCTTACCTTCGTTTATGGGTATGATGACTTATGCGTCGTGGAAAATGAATCAAGCGTACATTGCAAAATATCTTTGTGTCAATAAAGAAAAAAAAGAACTCAAGTGTAAAGGTAAGTGTCACCTGATGAAAAATCTTAAAGAAACCGAACAACCTGATAATGCACCTATTCCTCAAAAACTAAAAGAAATAAATTTTCAACCTTTTATTTTTTCTGAATTATCGCCTTTATCCATAGTATTAGGTCCACTTTCACCTACGCAATCCGAAATCACTTATCAAGAACATATTAAAATTTCTGCTTACTACAAATCTATTTTTACGCCGCCAGATTTCGGAGTGTAACCCATCTTTATTATTAATTTGACTTTATCCAATAGTTGTATAAAGTTTTACACACATTTAATTCTTAACTAAATGTAACTAAGTAGTTATATGCTGATTTAGATTGGTTTTGTTATAATTTTTTTGAAACTTTCTGGTACATAAAAAAATGTATCATAGAGACAAAAAGTCCAATTTTAGGATATATACATTACCACATATCGACGATATATCTGCATAGTTACAAACTAATAAAATCCTTCATCATGACTAGAAGATGGATATTAGTGTTGGGTACATTTATACTTATTTCTATTGCTTCGCGTGTTGCAGCTTGCGATGTTTGTGGTTGTGCTGTGTCGGGACACCAATTCGGTATCTTACCTCAGTTCCAAAAACATTTTGCAGGATTGCGTTATAGTTATAGAAGTTTTAAATCAGTGCATCCACCATTGTTCTCAACAGATGTTGAAAAAGTGAGTCGTGAATACTTTCACACCACTGACCTTTGGGGACGTTATATATTGGGAAGTCGCATTCAACTTTTTGGTTTTATCCCTTATCATCATATCACCAAAAATGAAAATGGAACATCCTTAACACAACACGGCCTTGGAGATATTACAGTGTTAGGTATGTATGCCCTCATCAACCAAAAGAAATCTGATGATGGTCAATGGACGCATCATTTGCAGTTGGGTGGAGGTATCAAATTACCCACAGGTGCATCCGATTATTACACAGTAGAGAATGAATGGATACCCGGAATTCAACATGGTACAGGTACGATCGACTTTATGCTGAATGCCAATTATCTAATGAGATTTAATAACCTAGGGCTTTCCGCTGAGTCTAGCTGGCGAATCAATGGTCGGAATGATCAACAGGATTTCCAGTATGGACAAAGATTTACATCAGGTATCAGAGGGTTTTATGTGATTCATATCGGTGATAAAAGTTTGATGCCATCCATAGGTAGTTCATTGGAACTTTCAGCTCGGGATTACCATGAAGGAGCAAATGTAGATTTATCTGGAGGATATGGTTTGTATGGTCATGTAGGTTTGGATATTTTTAGTAATGGATTTACAGCTGGACTATCACTCCAACCAGTCATATCGCAAAATGTGGCCAATGGCAACTTGACAGCAGGCTCACGGATTAATGCACAATTTGCAGTGTTATTCTGATCACTTTTTAAAAATCAGTACAAAATTTTATTAATCAAATTTAAATTAAACAAACATGAAATTTTTAAATAGTATTCTAATATTTTCGACATTTTTATTTTTGACCTTCACATCTTGTAAAAAAGAAGACGACCAACCAAAACAAGGTGAAGTAACCATAGAGTTTGACCACGTTTGGGGCTCAGCAGAAGGAGAATTTTCACTCAATAAAGAACTGACACATCCGATGTTGGGAGAAAAAATGACTTTTACATTATTCAAGTATTATGTGTCTAATGTAAGACTTAAAGCTAAAGATGGTAGTTGGTACACCATGCCAGAAAGTTATTTTATCGTAGATGCAGATGCAAGTGGTAGCAACAAAGTAGTAGTACCCAATGTGCCTGGCGGCGAATATACGGATGTAGAGATGATGTTTGGCGTAGATAGTCTCAGAAATGCCTCAGGTGCTCAAACAGGTGCATTAGACCCTGCCAAAGGTATGTTTTGGAGTTGGAACTCTGGTTATATAATGGTCAAAGCCGAAGGTACTGCACCTACTTCAACGGATGGAACTTTTGCATTTCACCTTGGCGGATTTAAAGGAGAAAACAAGGTACAAACTGTAAAATCATATAATTTTGGTACTACTGCATTGGTAGTAGATGGTGAGAGAGAAGCAGAAATCCACATGTTAGCCAATCCAGCTAGACTTTGGCACGGAGCAGAAAAGCTAGCAGTTAAAAGCAAAAACCACATGCCAAACGCATTGGCCAAATCTATGACTACCAATTTTTACGATGTGGTAAGATTTGATCATATTCATAATTAAAAAACAACCATAATGATCAGCCATAAGATCAGGTTTTTATTTTTGTTTGCACTGATATGGAGTTATTCGTGTCAGGATGATCAGGATAAGTCGGACTTCGGTCTGACTTATCCTGATTACTTCCCAGCTCCACACTACCAGTTTGGTAAAAACAAACTCACTAGAGAAGGATTTGAGTTAGGAAGAGCATTGTTTTTCGATCCAATACTGTCTATAGATAGTACCATAAGTTGTGAATCTTGTCATGCTCAAGGTCATGCATTTGCAGATCATAATACTGCATTGAGTACAGGGATAGCAGGACTTTCAGGCACTCGCAATAGCCCTGCGCTGTTTAACCTTGCGTGGCAACCTATATTCATGTGGGACGGTGGTATTAATCATATAGAAGTCATGCCTTTGGCACCTATCACCAACGAAGTGGAGATGGGCCAAGATATGGAAGGAGCCATTAAAAAACTAAATAATCATCCTACCTATTCTAAAAGATTTCGTAGTATATTTGGTGAAAAACCTATTGACTCACAACAACTATTTTATGCATTGGCACAATACATGAGTATGCTCGTAAGCTACAATAGCAAATATGACCAATATCGACAAGGCAAATCAACATTGACTGCAGACGAGGATGATGGCTTGCAAATATTCAGAGCAAAATGCGCTTCATGTCATACTGAACCATTATTTACGGATTATAGCCTGCGCAATAATGGTTTGGAAATACTCAATGATGATTTAGGATACGGGAGAATCACCTTAGAAACATCTGATAATCATAAATTTAAAGTACCTTCTCTCCGCAACATAGCACTCACCTACCCTTACATGCATGATGGAAGATTTCGTACATTAGATCAAGTTTTGGATCACTATGATTCAGGAATTGTGCAATATACCAATCTCGATCCATTGCTAATCCAAAATGGACAATTGGGTATCCCATTAAGTCAAGAAGACAAACTAAAACTTAAAGCATTTTTGCATACACTATCCGATTTTACTTTTACATCCAATCCCTTATATTCTGAATAATATGAAAACATTTTTTATACCAATACTCTTCGTTCTTTCTACCATATTTTTAGCTGAATCGTGCTCAAAAGATGAAGTAAAGCAACAGGATCTAAAAAACACCCAAATATCCATTATAAAACCAACAGAAAATCTAGAAGTCTCACAAGGTGACACTTTACAGATAGAAGCACTCATTACTTCGGATGTAAGTATGCATGGATACGAAATCATCATTTATGACATCACTTCAAAAACTCAAAAGTCCATTCTTGATAAACACACGCATGGCAAACAACTAACCATCACTCAGACTTGGATTACAACCAACGAAACACTCGGCGAAAAAGAAATCGAAATCGTCGCCATCATCGATCACACTGGATTAAAAACAGCAGCAAAAAGAAAATTTGTTTTGAAGTAAATTTGAACATACTGAAGTTTAAAAATTAACTATAATTTTTAATTTTGTGTATATCAATATCGCTACTTACAATATTGATATTGGTGAATAGTTTATTCATGTTGATGTAGAGTAAATTCATATCGTTGTACAATATTTTAATATTGATTGACAGTATATCGATGTCAATTGTGTATATATCAATGTTGATTCAGTATATTTTAATATTGATGCAGACAAAATGGATATTGATTCTGTCTCTTTTGATATTGATATTTTCTATATCGACATTGATATAGAAAATATCGATGTCGATTTAGTGTATTTTAATATCGATTAAGATTCCGATAGTACCTAAAAAGCTTTAAGGAGTAAACGATAACTCTTATGCACCTGTGATGGAAGGTTTTTGAATCATCAAAATCAATATTGGAGTACTAAAAAACCTTCCATGGATGAAGGTTAAGCCTTTACGAACTGTCGTAAAGCTTGTCGAAAGATACCATAACAATTTTCGACGGATGATTAACGCTTTAGGATCATTCGTTAACCCTTTGTGACTAGCCAATAAGGCTTCGAGAATACTCCCTTACTGTTAACGAGTACTCCTTAGCTGTAAAGTATAGGTCGTTTGCAATTAATCAAAACCCATGAAGTGATACTGGCCCATCCCAAAGCTTCCATTAATACCCATTTACTGTTTTCGGTCTCCCATAATGTGTTATGGCGGATGTCTATGGTGATAAGCAGTCTTGCTTAAGGGTTTATGATGTCTCCTTAAGGCTTAATGGAGGAATGGAAAAGGATTGGGAAGGTGTAAGATCGATAACTTAGAGGATAAATTAGTAAAATTCGGGCATTCAAACCATCATAAGCCATTTTATATCGAACATTGTAAGCCAGAAGGTAAGAATTTTTTAAAATTAACCACTTAGCTTAAAATAATTTTTGTAATTAAGAATTCACGCCCTATATTTGTGTTTTACTTTAACCATCAATAACAAAATAAATAGCTACCTTAAATGTAAGGTGCAGGTCAATCATAGTCAAAATCGGACTTACGGCTTTCACCACAGTGAAAGAGTACCTACTCACTGAGCCATAGTGATCAAACCGATAAAAATTCTGCAATTCTTCCAGAAGGGTGTAGCAAGATACAGACATACATCAGCGATGATGGCCCGATTATTATTGACCCGATTTTGTTTGTAAAAGAAATAGGGTACGGCGACTCGCAAAGGGGCATCAAAGCGCTCAATTTGTGATGGGATTGTATGTGCTGATGTATAAAATGTAAATCAAAAGCGGCAAAAAAATGGACAAAAGAGCGTTTTCATATTTTTTTGTGGCGCTTATTAATAAGTTACATCACATTAAAACAAAAAAGTTAAAATTTAAACGTAAAATCATAAAACCAGCGATGTGCAACATGAATAAATTTGTAAGAATGAAAGATTTGTTTGGTATTTTTTCATATGAATTACATGGTTGGGTGTCATTTTGTAACGAAATGATAACTGTCCGACGTAAGGTAACATTTTCAATCTTGACTCATGTTTAAAGAACCAATGATTTTTACACGTTGGGGATTTGAGATTTTGAGAATTCTCAAATGCTTACAGTACTCAATTGAAACTGACGACGAAGAGAACCTTAAACAAAACATTTTTGGATCAGACTACTAAATGTAGAAACCCATTTGAAGGGACTTTCTTCAATTTTGATTCTTAAATTAATGCTTTTTAAAAAATCCCATATGAAATTATACAAATTTTACTTTTCAACTATATTGTCGCGATCAACCTTGCAAACGGATACTTAGGTGTTCTATACTTTAATTTAAAATCATTTTAAAATTACCTTGGATTATCAGGTAAATTTACTTTCAACAACCCTTTGGCAATTGGTAATGTCGCAAACTTTTCATATACTTTGACGCTTATAAAATTGGATTACAAAACAATTGAATATCCATAACAAAAAGATTTAACAGTGAATAATAAAAACGTGATGTCCAACAGTTGCTTTAACGACATGTCAGCTAAGCTGTCAAGATCGTGAAAGCATAAGGCGTTAGATCACCGCAAATTAAGCTTAAAAAATCGACTGCTGCTAATACAAAGAATAATTTGGTGGTCAAGCTTTGCAAAGTAGAATTGCTGAAAGAAAGTTCTTTCAAAGCTAATCTTAAAAAGCATCCGAAGGTCGGAGAAATTTTTGAAATTAAGGTAATTATTTCAAAAAAATTATATTTTTGTATTATCGTAAAGAGCAGCCTACCGCACAAATGAGTCATTTGATGTCTAAAATCGGGCATTACTGCATCAGTAGATTTTTAAAAGGTAGCTTTACTTTAAGAAGTTATAAAAATAAAATCGATTAACTGTTGCTACAACAATGCCTGCTTAGCGCGACCGCTTCGTCCGGTCAGCAGCCTGGACGTTGTAAGCCATTCCCCATTTTTCCTGAATCGAAAATAATTTCTAGTGCTAACGAGGCGCTATTCCTGGCAATTTGATATATCTTTGTTTTGGCTCACTGTGAGACCCATTTAAGCATTGGTGCATTATAGCTCGTGCGTCATTCTGGTTAGAATGTAAAAAAGCCTTGAATGTGAGGTTCAAGGCTTAGTTGATAATTTCAGTGGTGAAGCTTTCGCTATCCCGTTCAGAATAATATTCGGTACAAATATACATTCTCTTTGAGCCTTTTTTAATTCATTAATCACTAAAAATTAAAAAGATGGAGAAGAAAAATGTTAAAATGGAAGTAATCAATCCCAATTGCGCTGGAATTGATATCGGTAGTCGAAGCCATTTTGTGGCTGTTGGACAGGAATTAAGTGATGTCAGAGAGTTTGGTGTATATGCTGATGATTTAGTATCTATTTGTCATTGGTTGGATGAATATGGTATCACATCGGTAGCCATGGAGAGCACTGGCTCTTATTGGCAAAACTTATATGTTGAGCTCATTAGGCACGGATTTGAAGTAGTATTGGCCAATGGTAAGTTCACTAAGAACATAAAAGGCAAAAAGACAGATGTCAAAGACGCACGATGGATTCAGAAGCTGCATAGCATTGGATTACTTACAGGAAGCTTTCTGCCTGATGAACAAACAGAAAAACTCCGTACCTATTGTCGACAAAGAGAGAATTGGATTACACTTGCTGCGGAAGCTACGCATAAAATGCAGAAATATCTTAAGTTACTAAATTTCAGACTTGATGTAGTAGTACGGGATGTGACCGGACTTACGGGGTTGACAATTATCAAAGACATTTGTGAAGGCAATCTCGACCCTGAATCTTTGGCTAAACACAGGCATTACAATTGCAGAAAATCTGAAGAGGAAATAGCCAAAGCATTAAAAGGAAATAACAGAGAAGATTTTCTGTTTGGATTGAAACAAGAATATGAAAGTTATAATTTTTATCAGAAAAAGATTACAGAATGCGAAAAAATGATCAATCAATTCCTAAAGCAACAAATCAACACAGATCCAACAAAAAAGAAACTTAAAGCACCAGATAAAAAGCATAAGAGGGTAAATAAAAATGCCATTAAAGGTATAGACCTAAATCAAGCTTCCTATCAATATTTTGGCGTTGACTTGATGACAATAGAAGGAGTAAGTCATTCAACTATTTTATCTATCATCAGGAAGTTGGTCCAGAAGGATTTAAAGAATTTCCAACTGCTAAGCAATTTACATCGTGGCTAAGGCTGGCACCTAATAATAAAATAAGTGGAGGTAAACTATTGAGTTCTAAAACACCAAAAGGGAGTAATAGACTGAAAATCGCACTCCGCAATGCAGCCAATGCCATCGGAAACCTAAAGGATACTCACCTTTCCAACTTCTTCAAAAGAGTTTGTTACAAGAAAGGTCGGACAGTTGCGGTAAGTGCTACTGCCCGAAAACTTGCTGTGATAATTTGGAATATGGTAGTAAAACAAATCCCATATAAGCCACCAACAGAATACTTATTTCTAGACGAGAAAAGAAAACTCGGTTTAGTATCTCGGATTCGAAAACAAATTGATAAATTTGCACTGACAAATGCAGACTTAGGTTTTGCAACAAATTGATAATCAATGGTAAAATTTAACGTTAGTCAGAATTTAAAGAATCTAAACGACTAAACACTTTTGAATAATGAATATATTTAAAAAGGCAGAACCTCAAACAATTGAAGTGTTAGGTGAGCCATTGAAATGTCCAGTATGTAGGAATGAACTATTTTGGACTCGCCGAGTTCAGCTAAATACATCAATGGCGACATTTTTCAATTTAGACTGGGCAAATAGATCTGCAACTTGTTTTGTGTGCTCAAATTGTACGCATATATCATGGTTTTTAGGAGATCGATAAATATTAAAACGGCTTACAACAACTAAGCGTTCGTCGTGTCCAGCGGACATGCGATGAACGCCCTGTTGAACTGTACCATCGGTAGCGGAACTAAATTTGAAAACGAAATTTAAGTATTGTATGGAGATATCGTCAAGTGTCTTGACTATTCCTCCACCTTTGCAAGTTGATTACAAAGGCTTTAGTATTATTTTTTCTAAGTTTAAGTCATTGAGCGTAGTTTATATGATTTCAAAAGAAAGCAACCCAGCCGAAATCCAGTAGGTTTCGTTCCTTCTCTAAATCGTGATTACGTATCACGATTTTACTTCGTAACGTTCAGTCATCCTACCCAACATCAGATTGAATCTGGGGAATTAGACTTTTCATAGGCAGACTTGTAAAACTCACTCGGTGGCCCACGTCTACCAAAGGTGAGCAGTGTGATCATCTGCCCAGTTTTGCAACATGGGCAGCATTTGTGGTACGTTCCTTTTAGCACGACAGGTAATGATGTTAAAACTATCCCTTTGAGTTTGGATTGTAAGTCGGTTAACTTGGATCGCTTCCAAGTTGAACTCAGGATACCATAATGTCTTATCCTTACAAATCGCTTCGGCAAAATATGCAATGCAAATCTGCGGACGAACTCTTCATGACTGAGTGTCATTGTTTTCTTTTGACCATCTGCCCTATAGTCCTTGTATGAGATGGTCACAGTGTGATCATCGATGGACAGTATCCTATGATTGGAGATCGCTATCTTGTGGGTATATCGTCCTAGATACTCGACGACTGACTTGGGTGATCCGAAAGGTCTTTTGGCATACACTACCCATTCTTTTTTGAATAATGAGTCGTAAGTAGATTGCTCTACTTCCATTTCAGATGTTCGCAAAAGTGCCACATATTTGGCCCGATACACTTTGCTCATCGCCTTGACAGGGAATAGAAATTTGCCTTCAGACTTTGATGGCTTCCATTTCCCATCTTGATTCACAAAACCACCAGGAATGATACAATGGATATGCGGATGCAAAGATAGATTCTGACCCCAAGTATGTAAGATGCTAATCATCCCAGCCTTGTTTCCATTACCCGTAAATGATTCTACAGTCTCCCAAGCTGCTCTGAATAAGATATCATAGATAATCTTAGGTTTATGTATCGCAAGGCCATTTAATGCATCAGGTAAGGTAAACACAACATGAAAATACGGAACTGGCAAAAGTTCTGTCTCTCTAGCTTCTATCCATTGTACACGCTTATGTCCCTGACACTTAGGGCAATGACGATTGCGACAACTATTGTAACTTATCTGTATATGTCCACAACTATCGCAACCATCTACATGACCACCGAGAGCAACAGTGCGGCAATCCTTGATCGCCCGAAGTGTTCGGACTTGCCAACTGTTGAGACCTGATGATGTTACTTCATCCCATGATCGAGCCAGTATGTGTGCTACTTCGTTTTTGGCGCGCATGCTGCAAATAAAGTATCCAATGGACTAAATGGCTTGCGACGTCCACTTTGTGCAATGTGCAGGTAAACCAACGTCGTCTCGATGCGCTCGTGTCCTAGCAATTCTTTAAGCGTCATGATGTCCATACCGTCCTCCAGCAAATGAGTAGCAAAGGTGTGTCTCAGTGTATGCACATTGACATGTTTGATGATGCCAGCTTTCTTAGATGCGGAACTAACAGCCCACTGAACACCCTTCTGTGAGTACCGACTATCGAAGTCACCACCTTTGCGGTTTTCCATGGGTTGACCATTGAATAACCATTCGTCAGGTCGCTCCGCGTCGATGTATTGTTTTAATCCTCGGATCAAGTGCTCACTCAATGGAACATAGCGGTCTTTCTTACCTTTTCCCTGAACTACAAGCACCGTTTTACGGTCAAAATCAAGATCTTGTAATCGTACACTTCTTGCTTCCATACATCGCAGACCACACCCATAGAGCAAACCGAATCAGTATTTTATGCTTCAATAAATCCGAGTACATAGCAAACGCCACATCTCTTCTTTAGACAATACTACTGGAAGTTTATTAGGTCCCTTGATACTTGGCAGCCCAATATCATGGGGCTTCAACCCTTCCACTTTGCACAGCATACGCAGACCATACACTGTATGTTTAAAGTACGAATCAGACGGTGTGTTGTGTTGCTCTTTGAGCAAGTGGAGATAGTCAGTCACCTGATCTTCTTCCAGCTCAGTAGGCAGACAATCGAAATGTAGCGCCATCTGAGCAATGTGACGAGCATAATTTTTAAAGGTAGATGGACTCCGACCTAAGACAGAAAGTTTTTCTCAAATTTGTCTATCAGTTCTGAAAAACCTGTAAATTGTGCTCTCGCTTGAGCAATCAATGTGTGTTGACCTAGATCTTCTGGTCGCTTTTTTTTGTTGACATTTTAATATGATTTATTTGAAATACTAATGCCAAGATCCAAGCCAAGAAGCTACCGAAGGTTTAGTTCAACATCGGTTTGGCAATATGGCGGCTGAAGTGCTTCTATGAAACATTTGTGCAAGGTTCAAAATTAGGATTTCTATTGAACTTTTGTGCTAAAAATCCGCCACATCGCCAAGCCGAAAACCGTTATGATCGACCAAAAAAGAAAAATCCTATAAAATAAATTTGTGTCCTAATAAAGAAACTATTACCTTTGTGCTGTTGTTAAATGAATATGAATGTTCAAAGTCAAATTTCTCGAAGATGCCAAAGTATTCCTAGACTCCTTAGATGACAAACCTAGGGATAAAATAGTTTACAACATTTGGAAATCTAAAAGTATAAAAGAAGATGAACTTTTGAAGAAGCTCGAAGATGACATTTGGGAATTTAGAACATTGTACAACAAAAGTGCTTATAGATTATTTGCATTTTGGGATGAAACCGAGAAATCAATGATAATTGCCACACATGGCATAATCAAGAAAACGGATAAAACCCCAAAAAAAGAAATCAATAAGGCCAAACAATTAAGAGCAGAGTACTTAAAAATAAAAAAGAAATGAAAACATATAGTTTAGAAGAGTTGACAGATCAATACATTGGCAAACTTGGAACGCCAAAACGTGAATTTTTTGAACAAGAACTTCGACTTGAATTGATAGGTGATGCTATAAGGAAAGCAAGAAAAGCCAAACATTTAACTCAAGAACAACTGGGAGAACTTGTAGGTGTTCAAAAATCACAAATTGCAAAAATTGAAAACTCAACAACTGATGCAAGATTTTCAACAATCTTAAAAGTTTTCGATGCTCTAAAAGCAAAAGTGAATTTTACAGTTGAATTAGAAAACCAAAAGCTAATGGTAAGTGAATAAGAAAGGCCGGATCATAATCGAATAGACGGCACCCACCAGCCGAGGCTGATGGGGAGCGCATCTCATTTAGATATTTATGTATGTAGATACCAATAGCCACAAGCCATTGTTTGTGGTTCCTTCATTTCGGAGTGAAATCGTTCACTCCTATGCCATTTTATGGCACCACTCAGTCTCCCTTCGCAAAGGGTTGGGTTCAGTTTAAAGCCCACATCCGCATGGGATTGAAAAGCTATTTTTCAACTTGATAGTAATAATTTTGATCTTCATAACATATTTGCCTTTGTTTATTTAGATTCAAAACTAATTTCTAAAAGACAATTTTCCCATATTTAGACATCAATAGTGTGTGAAGTAAATGAGAATAACATATCTTTGTCAGTACACAACAAAGCACAGATATGCGATTTCTATTTTTTACATTGGTCTATTTAGTTCTTAGTAACATTTATGGGCAAAAAACCAATATGGCACTCCCACAAATTGCAGAAGAAGAAACGACCACACATAATGGTTCTTCTCTGTTTCAAACACCAGTTTCGGGTGTAATTTGTCCATTAAACATCAAAGATGATTGGAAAATATCGCTCAGGCACAAATCTGTATATTTCCATAATAGTGAGCTGCCTTTGGCTGAATATAAAAACCTAAAAGAACAGGCTAATAATGTAAGAAATCTTATGCAAAAAGATAAAACTGCTGTAGTGCCAACTGTAAGAAATCTGCTTAATGCACCAGCTTTATTAAACAATTTCAGAGGTAATATCAGGGGCAATTCCATTCCAATGGATAATACAATGGCGGTATCTCGCAATGGTTTTGTAGTGTCTGCCATCAATTCAAATATCATCTTTGCCATGCCTGATGGAAAAATAACTTATTCAAGAGGATTTGCTGATTTTTATAAAGTGCTAGCTTTAGGTACAAGAATGTTTGACCCACGAGTGATTTATGATCCAGAACAAAATAGATTCATTGTAGTGTGCTTGCATGGTTCAGAGCCAAACAATTCTTACCTTTGTATTGCGTTTTCTAAGACAGAAGATCCGAATGGCGATTGGAATTTTTATAAAATCAAAGGAGATGTTTTGTCTGATGGAGTTTGGTTTGACTTCCCCAATATCGCTGTAAGTCAAGACGACTTATATATAGCGGGCAATATGTTTACGAGTGAAAGTGAATATAGATACTCTATGATATTACAAATCTCCAAAATAGATGGTTTTGAAGGCACTGATTTAACTTGGAAATATTATGATCGTGTATCTAGTACAAATGCAGGATTAGTTTTTAATCCAGTACCCGCTATGTCTGGCTGGGAAACTTTGACGGCTCCCGGGATATATTTCATTTCCAATGCAAATGGAGGCTACAATCTCAACTACACCTCAGCGTCTGTCAAAAATAACCCTATTTTAAAATCAATAAAAGTTAATGGCCCAACCAACAGCTATCCACCAGAAGCTAGACAAAAAAGCACCACAACCATGCTCAACACTGGAGGTAATAGACTTCGCACAGCCATCTATCAAAATGGTATATTGCATTTTGCTGCACAATCCAATACGCCAGATGGTGATGGTGGCATATTTTATGGACGTTTAGATATAGCAAATATGAAGGTCACATCCCATATATTAACAACACCTGATATAGATTATGCATATCCTACACTCACATCTTTTGGACAAAATGAAACAGATAACCAAATTTTTGTAAATTATACTTATTCAGGTCCAGATGTCTTCCCAGGTCAAGCAGGTAGAGTAGTTAGTGGCGTCGGAAATACTTTTGATTGGAGTGACGAAGTAATTTTCAAAGAAGGTGCGTCGGCGATTGGAACAAGTTCAGATGAATCCATAAGATGGGGAGACTATACTGGTGCTTGTAGGAGATTTGGTGTAAATAGAATAGAAAGCTGGGCAGTAGGATGTTTTGGTGAGAACAGGGCGCATGGTACTTGGATAGGCCAATTTATACACGATGAAGATATGACCAAACCAGCTATGGAGTTTACAGCATCCATTACAACCACTCAAAGAGATTCAAGCATTACTTTTAGAGACATCAGTAATACTACTCCATTAGCAAGACATTGGATATTTGCTGGCGGCATACCTGAAATCTCAACCGATGAATCGCCTACCGTGACCTATTCTGCCAACGGTGCTTATGATGTCACACTGATCTCGGATTTTGGCACCAGATCTGATACGATGACCAAAAAACAATTTATTCACATTCTAGATCCATTATCAAAACCTGAAGCCAATTGGGTTGCTGACAAAGACATAATATACACAGGAGACTTTGTAGAATTTACAGATTTAAGTTCGGACAATAGTTTCACTCACAAGTGGACATTTATTGGTGGTACACCATCTAGTAGTACGGAAAAAAATCCTTCTATCAATTACAAGAAAAAAGGTGATTATTTAGTATCATTAACAGTGGCTAATACCGCTGGAACAAGCTCGTTGACTCGAAATAAAGCAATAAAAGTATTAGAGAGAATACCTCCAAAAGCAAATTTTAGTGTCAATAAATCAAATATTTTTGTCAATGACACGGTAATATTTAGCGATCTATCGACCAATGCGGCTTCTATTACTTGGAAGTTTGAAGGAGGATTGCCCGAAACGTCCACACTCAAAAACCCAATCATTTCTTATGCTAATGAAGGTAGCTATCCAGTAAATTTAGTGGTTAAAAATGATTTTGGTCTTGATTCTCTACTATTAGAAACATATATAACAGTAGGTACGTCGGCCACAATAAATGAAAATGTGCTGAACGATTTCAAACTTTATCCCAATCCCGTAAATAACCAACAAGATGTATTTATCTCCTTTGTAAATGCCAAGACAGATATTTATAACATCAACCTGTACCATCAAGATGGACGACTTATAAAGAACTTGTACCATGACAAAATTAAAGGCGGAGAAAATGTTTTGTCTTTTAGCGCAGCTATGCTAAGTCCTGGACAATATTATATAGCCATGGCCCATAATAACAAGGTAATCAAGATACTTCCGTTAATTATTGTGGAAAAGTAATATCAAAATAAAAATGAAGCCTGAATTATCATATATAGAGATAAACAAGCAATCGTGGAATAGTAGAGTGGAAACCCATTTACAGTCCGATTTCTATGATGTAAAAGGATTTATCGAAGGTAATACATCTTTAAAAGAAATAGAACTTGCATTGTTAGGTGATGTGAATGGCAAATCGATTTTACACCTACAATGTCATTTTGGCCAGGATACTATCTCATTGAGCAGACTTGGCGCCAATGTCACAGGCATAGACTTATCGGATAAAGCCATAGAAAACGCCATCCGATTGGCAAAAGAAACAGGATGCAACACGGAGTTTATTTGTGCTGACTTATATGATCTTCCCAATCATTTAGATGAACAATATGATATTGTATTTACTAGTTATGGAACTATAGGATGGCTCCCTGATTTGAACAAATGGGCCGAAATAATAGCAAAGTACCTGAAGCCCAAAGGTCAGTTTATATTTGTAGAGTTTCACCCTGTAGTATGGATGTTTGATGATAATTTTGAGCGAATAGCGTACCACTATCATAATACTGGCCCAATAGTAGAAACAGAAAATGGCACGTATGCCGATAAAAACGCTGCTCTACAACTACAATATATAGCTTGGAATCACGGACTTGGTGAAGTCATCAATAGTTTGATAAAGAATGGAATGCAGATAAAAGCTTTGGATGAATATGATTACTCTCCCTATAATTGTTTTAACAAAACGGTAGAATTCGCTCCGAATAAATTCAGAATAACACATTTAGACAATAAGATACCAATGGTCTATTCGGTAGTGGCTACAAAAGGTGCTTGAAATACCACCGAATGAAGCATTTATATTTTCTAATATTATTTCTACCTTATTGTTTGGCTAGCCAAGTATCACTTGGTGTGCAAGCGTATGGGTCAGCTTTTAAAATGAAAAATACTGAAAAACCATTTTTGACGCTTAAAGAAAGTACCATATATAAACCAATAGTATGTTTAGGTTCACAATTCCACGTTAAAAATAAATCTGAAATTAGCATTAATTTCGATTGGTCATCTTTTACTATTGAAGGAGAAGTCAAAGGTCAAGTATATTACCCACCATCAGGTATTACTTTTGATCGTCACAATGTAGGCATTCACTATCTTTACGCTATATATCCCAAAATATATCTAGGGTTTGGGTACCAAAAGAGTTTTATTTCAAAATATTATTTTATTGACTATTATCTAAAAGCTAATCTCTCTAGTAGTTACTATTTTGATATAGATATCATAAGTATTAATCTGAAATACAATATTTTTAAACAATTTACATTAAATGGCAATATTAATAAATCCATAAAAATTAGCAATAAATTCCCAAATGTTACTGAATTTTCTTATATTCAATTGGGTTTAGGGTACGCTTTATCCTTAAAAAAATAGTCAATCCTAGGTTCATCAATTCAATCCACAGATATTATCTTTACTTCTGTTCTCCTGTTTTTCCTATGTTCGTCGTCCGTACAGGAGATACCGTTTTTACAGTGATTGGTCAGTTTGGTCTCTCCATATCCTTTGGCAGTGATGCGAGATTTGTCGATACCCAATTGGATTAAGTAAGAGACTGCAGCGTTGGCTCTGTTGTCCGATAAGGTCATATTGTAGGCATCTTTTCCACGTGCATCTGTATGTGAGGAGAGCTCGATTTTCATACCAGGATGCTGAATCATGATATTGAATAGATTGTTCAATTCTATCTCAGACTCAGGTAAAATATCCCATTTATCATAATCGTAGTAAATATTGTCCAATGTAAATATCGCATCTTTTATCAATGGTCTCAGCTTTAGATCTAATCCGATTGCTCCATTGGTCATGATCTCATTGGGTTCCAAGCTACCACTTTCTGGAAAATATCCATTCTTTTCCACCTTGTATTGTATCCACTGTGCAGAAGGTACGGCTACTTCAAAACTTCCATCCGTTTTTGATGTCGTTTCCGTGATAATGTCACCATCTGTACTATAAATGATGATGCTTGCATTTGGGATGGGCTCACCTTTATCCGTTTTTAGGCTACCTAATAGCGGCACATTAACGATCTCAACAGGCGTCGTTTCAACTGTTAAAATGATACTATCCGAGGCACGTTGTGCAAAAGAATAAATGTCTTCATTTCCTTCAGGATGGTGCCTATTGGACGTGAAATAACCAGATTTTAGATTATCATTGCTACACAGACCATAATCGTCTGCCACTGAATTAAAAGGCGCATCCAACAAAATTGGCTCTGACCATTTTCCTTTTTTATAAGTCGTTTTGTAAATATCTAATCCTTTTCCTGAAGTTTGGAGACCATCAGAACTAAAAACTAATGTAGTATCGTTAATGAAAACAGGAAAGACTTCATTGCCCGTAGAGTTTATAGTGTTTTTTAGTTTGGTGGGTTGTTTCCATTTGCCAGCCGCATCTTTTGTAGAAAGATACAAGTCCATACCGCTATTGCCATAGCCATCTGATGCAAAAACTAATAGATTGCCTGCAGGATTTATGGCAGGATGAGCATTATTACTATTGCGCTGATTATGTTCAAATAACTTAGGTTTTGACCACTTACCATCGATTATTTCTATCGTATAAAGTTGTAAAAGATACGTACTTTTGATCAATTTTGATTTATCATTGGCCGAAAACATCATTTTTTCACCTTGGTCGTAAAATATACAAGTACCTACATTGTATTTCAAACTTATTTCTGGCAAAAATGGTGTGACCACATTATCAGAAGTATCCACCATGTATAATTGAGCGTAGTTTTGCCCAGTAAACAGATCATTTTTTTTCTTCAACATTCGGCTAGAACTAAAGATGATTTTATTGCCAAAATATACGGGAGAAAAATCTGCTTCTGAAGCGTTAAAGCTGACAGGCTTCACTTCGTATTTGATTGTTTCATTATGAATTTTGAAGTTTTTCAATTTTTGAATGTCTTTTTGTTTCGGATATTTTTTGGATAGAGAATCCACTACATTTTGATATACATCAAGTTTATTGTTGAGATACAAAGTATTGGTATATTTCAGTAGGACTGGACTGTATTTTTTCAATTTTTTGGATAGTCTTAAATAGATTCCTTCTGCTTTCGTACTGTGGTCTAGGATCAAATAACTATCTCCCAATCTTTCTAAAACAAAAACATCTTCAGGATTACTTTTCAGACACTTTTCATATTCCAAAATGGCTTTGCTGTATTGCAATAATTCAAAAGCCTTGTCGCCGGCTGTACATGTATTGAAAGCATTGATTTTGTATGCAACAAAAAGAGTAATACAAAATAAGAAAATCATTTTTTTTATGATCATAAGAATAGTAATTTAGTCTTTAGAATCTAGGAAGTGTCGAAAACTTATGAATGGAAGGAATTTTTACATTTTTCTTTTTCCACTGATAGGTCAATATGATTTCATGTGCACCTTTTCCGATTTCTCGAAATTCGGAATAAGTATAATCATAGGCATAACTCAGCACCATCTCCTTGGTAAGACCTATATCCATCATAGCGGCCACTGCATCGCCAGTCCTATAGCTCAATCCAAATGAAACCAAATCTTTATACCATAGCTGACAGGATACATCCAACTGCAAAGGTGCTGAAGCATGATATTTCAAAAACACAGAAGGTTTCAATTGTAAATCTGTGCCATTTATATCCAATACATGTCCAGCTGTCATATAGTAATGTCTGCTCAAATAAGCATCATCTTCAGCAAAAATAAAACCGCCATCGGGTATGATAGCAGATATATAGGGTAAAGCCATACCGATATAAGTTTTGTCTGACGAAATGAAAATGCCGCATCCCATACGAGGTATGATGGTATGGTCATTGCCGTTATAAACTGGGTCTAGCTGTATAGGATCTGGTGTGATGGCATTCGTAAAGTCGGAGCGAAAGATACTCAAACCACCTTTGATGCCGGCTGATAGTGTAAATTTGTCTGAGATAGGGATTCTGTAAGCATAATTGGCAAATAGAGCAGTATGGCTTTCAAAACCTATCTTGTCTTGAAAAATATTTAGCCCTATACCAGACCTGATTGAAGCTAAAGGTATCTCCACAGACAAACCAGAAGTGACTGGTGCGCCTTCCAAGCCTATCCATTGATTACGGTAAAATGCCATCAGCCTTGTCTGACCGTTATTGGCGGTGGAAGCAGGATTATACATCATATCAGAGATAAACATATATCGCGTAAACATGGGATCTTGTTGGCCATATACGTATAGGCTCAACCAGATAAATACTAAAGTGGTAAGGGTATTTTTATTCATACTTTTATTTTTTTCTAAGGTCAACCATAGTAGATCTGATGACTCCTGTATTTGCAAATTCCAATTGCACAAAATAGGTTCCTTGTGGCAGCGGTAAGCCATTTTGAGATTTTCCGTTCCAATTATTGTTCCAGTTTGCTTCTTCATATACCAAGTTTCCCCACCGGTTGAAGACTTTGAGATGTAAAGCGCACAAATTTATATCACCCAAAGTAAAATAATCGTTCACGCCATCATCATTGGGCGAAAAAGCATTGGGTATCTTGACATCATCGCTAATACAAGCATCTGTAATCAAAATTTTTATCCTTTTGGAAGTCTTGCAACCCAAATTATCAGTAACTTCCAACAGATAAGTTATAGTATCTTTAGTGCTCGTCACTGGAGAAGGACAATTGGTACAGCTCAGAGCCGTAGATGGTGTCCAGCTATAGGTAGCAAATCCTGACGGACCATTGATCAGTAAATCTATATTTTGATCTTTAGAAATTGAATCTGGTATATTATTGATTTCTTGCTGTGGTCTCACCTTCACAGTCAGACAGAATGTACTATCACAACCAACTTGAGATTTCTGTACTTTACAGTATTTGCCAGCCGATGTGATGACTTGATTGTCGAATATATAGGTGCTGCCTTCACAGATTTCAACTTCTGCATTACCCTCTGGTACTTCATAAAATCTTATGGGAATATCAACATCTTTTCTACAAGGTCCATTGCGCACTTCGAGATTAAATACAAAATTTTCAAATACAGTAATTTGTGGCTTTAGAATAGTAATACTACTTAGTCGATTGGCACCTTTGGTCCAACTAAAAAAATCAGTATTGATTACTTCTACATGAAGTGCCGCAGTAGTATCCTTGCAAAATATCGCATCATTCAATACAAAATATTCTGGCAAAGGCACCACTTTGACATCCAAACTGCCGCTGCCTACACATCCGAATGCATCCGTAACTGTCACTCCATAAGTCGAACTCACTTCTGGTGCTGCTTTCAATAATTGTTGATCACCTTGTATGATATTTATACCTTGCCATACATAACTGACGCCACTTGTAGTGATAGCTGTGATGGTATCACCTTTGCAGACAGTCAATGGATTGGAAAGTAATTTTGGCAATGGATTGACCGTAATATTATAATGATATTGAATCTGGCAACTCCCATTGGTAGCGGTAAGTATTTTGGTATAAATGGCTGGATTGTTTTGTGTATTTCCAACAGAAAATGTAGTTTGGGCACACTGTGTACAACTAAGTCCTACTGCTTGATTCCATTGATACATACTACCCGACTGCATTGCTGTTCCTAATATTGTTGGCTCATTGGCACAAAGCATAATATCTGCTTCATATATTTCTATTTCTCTATTCAATGGTATAAAGATGTCCTCACATATACAGTTTAAAGGTGCAGGAATGTAAAGTGTAAGTTTACAATAATCACTTTCAGATAGGTTGGTGAGATTTGTCCATTGACTTACTGATTTATTGATTTCATTAAAATCTGTATAGTTAACACTTGCTATCTGTTTTTCATTGCTATCCAATTTACCATTTCCATTCGTGTCTATAAATATGATGCCTCTTACAGGACCAAACCAAATTCCACTATTTTGAGTCAATTCCGAGTATAAATTGATCTGACCATTTCTTTTTTCGATCCTTGCTTTGGTCAATGTAAATGCGGATTGTTTTATTTCTAGTGGTATGGTTGCGATACCTGCCACACTACCTACCTCACATGGTTGTCCAGTGGAAATACAATTGATGGCAGCTCGGTCAGAAACATATATGTTAATCAAGTCCGAAAGACATAATTGTGTACCTGTATTACTAATGGTAAATTTCAAATTTATAGTGGATTCTGCATCATTTAGTGTCCAAATATATAGTTTGTCGTCTATCTTAGGCGTAAGGTTGGATAAGTTGCCAGTGATGGTACCATTTACGAGTTGCCAGTCTGGAGGAAGGTTGAGTACTAATCTAGTATTGGGAGCTGACGGCTTAGGAAAAGATATAGATATCTCAGCTTGGTCTCTATTACAGGAGCCTATTAGATTTAGATTGGCATTGATGTTGATGGGTTCCAAAGGAATCAAACCTTCCAAATTTAAGGCAGGACTATTTTTAGTTACGCTATTGGTGATGGTACCACAGCCTTTTTTAGCATTGATGTTATAAATAATGGGAAGTCCAGAAGTAAAATCGCAATCTGTGACTGCCTTATAAATAATGTCAAACTCATTATTTGGAAAGAAACCAGCACCGCTCAATCCTTCGCTTAGATGATCCATCCAAAATTCAGCTAAGGACCATTCGGGTATCTGCTGGCTATTTAGCTTTGGATCTGGCAATGAAAATCCAGTAACTCGCTGTCTGGCAGGAAAATAAATATATCCTGAATTAGCAACATAATTTACACCTTGAGGCAGTCTCAGTTGTATCTTCATATCATAAGCATTACCTAATCCAGCATTAAAAAAGGTCACTTCTTGCGTAGTAGTATCACATAGCTGTATGTAAGGATTGGATGGCTGTGCGATCAACATATCTACTAATCCATCAGGAAAATTGATGCGAATAGTATCGAAGGCTTGAAAACAAGGTGGGATGGCGGGATTTTCATATTCTGCACAGTCAAAGCCATACTCCAAAATCAACATATCAGAACCACAGCTTTTTGATTGTCCAAATACGGTAAAGTGTCTGATGCTGTTTTTATCAATCTTACCCAACTGAAAATATCCATTTTTTGCTACATAAATCCTTTGGGTGACGGTATCCATCATACGAATATCTTGAATATTGCCTGATGGGTTTTTGATCCTAAAGAATACATTACCGATGGTTTCGGCATCTATCGGACCATTGACAGAGAGACCTGCAGAAAATCTATTGCTAAATGCCGTCAATTCTTTTTGATAGATAAATGTACTGATTTTGGGTTTAGGATAGGATATTTGTATCTTATTTACTACCGAGTCAGGAAAATACAATTTGCCCAATTCGTTGAGATCGAAATACAACTTAAAGTCCACAGGATTACCACTCAATAAATTGATACATTTAAGCGGTCTTATGGCCAAGTTAACTCTAAAAATATGAATTTGATTCGTTAATGAATGTGTGCCAGATGGAGGAATTTTACCATTAAAATCATACCCAATCTGATCTCCTATAGCAACTGGTGGGAAAGTAAAATTTTGGCCTAAGTAGCTTATATGCAAATCACCAAACTCGATGTCATCACTTTTACCAAAAATTATCCGTGAAGGTCGGATGGATTCTCTTATTTCTGATGGAAATATTTGGCCTACAGGAGGAGGCATCTTATCAATATGGCCAAAGCTAAAGTCAAATATATTCCGCACTACAAAATCAGAGTCACATATCTTAGGATTTTGAACTGATGTAGTTTTTAAGAACCCAGCTGGTTTAAAAAGTAAAAATTCTGGAAATAATACCTAAGGAAAATCACAATCGCAAGGTGATCTACCAAAAGTAACATCAGGTGTATTACCCACAAAACTGTTAAAATTGTAATTAAACCTTATAAATTGGCCCAATTTTATTTTGACGCTATTCTGCTTGTAAGTTTCAAAATCTATATATTTGGAGATCGATAAATAGATGCTATCACCTACACTATATCTATAATTAGCAGGGAAGTTGGTACTTGGATTGTACTTTTTTAGCGAATCTGCTGATAAATGACAAAAATAAGCATCATCGACAAATACTTCATTGACTTGGTCAAAGTTATAAATGATACCTGTGCTTTGCTGTTTGATCCTGAGTTTTGTAGCATAAGTTTTGATCGCTGACCCTGATCCAAGGAGCAAAGATTTATAAACATTTAAAGTAGTACTGTCATTAGAGAAGAATAAACTATTGCTGTATTTTAAAGTCACGTCTGAGAAAACGAAGCCTGGGTTATCTACCACGATACTGCCTATATAATTGATATCAAAGCTGTCTCCAGCAATAAAATGGTTTAACCTGTATAATTCAGGTCTTGGGGTCAGTGTGTCATCTGCTATCCCGGTATTGTCCAAATCAACCTTACCATACGAAGTCCGTGATATAAAAGCCCTGTAGCCAAAACTGCCATCGAGTGTATCCATATAACATGGTTTAATATTGTCACATTCTATTTTATATCCTTTATCGGTACATACTTTAGGATGCTGACCTTCTGGGCAATTTTCATCTAATATCAACTCTCCGAATCCAAGTACATTATCCGTTACTTTTTCATCACATATACAACTAGCATAATTATCACTACACACATCTGGTGGCAATACTTTTTGGCAATCATACTTAAACGGTAAAACAAGTGCAATCTCTTTTATACTAAATGGAAGTAGATAAAACAATTCATATACATCATTCCTTCCTCCGAGTATAGGAATAATTTTTACAGGTTGTTTACCACTCAAGATAAAATCCAAATTTTTAAGATTTATCCCTTTAGGAATCTCTATTCTTAGTTTGAAAGTATCATTTGAGTGCTCTACAAAATGCGCATTACTAAATGAAAACACTAAAAACCCCTCAAAACCATCTTTCATTACGACAGGAGAAAACTGCTTTCCACTAGTATCTGCCACGGAGATACTTCCAACAAATGCAGGTATTTTTATACTTTTATATTCTAAAGATTGGCTAAAAAAAGCATCACCAGGGCCAGCACAATCTTTACGATACTGATAACTACACAACCATGCATTAGAAGGTGTTCCACATTTTGATTCTTCACAAAATCCTGTCTGCCATTTGATTTCGAAGGTCACATTGGTATTAGTTCGATCAAATTTTGAAACGTAAATGATGGCATATTTGGCCACTTTCTCACCACATTCATTGGTAAAGACATCAAAATATCTAATTTCATCTGCAAAAGCTGCTACCAACGACCCTTCAATAATACCTCTATCTAAATATGGTTGCTGAATTTTAAACTGCATTTCTGTCAGTATATTTCTATGTGGCAACTTTGAGACTGTAACTTTTTGTTCAGACGATCCATTTTCATAGCACAAAGGTTCTTTACCTTCAAATTTTAGTGTAATCTTATCACCTAAATCATCGTTATCCAAAATCTTTATATTGGCTATTGCATTATTTTGCTGACACACCATATTATTGCATCCCCAAGATATGATATAATCAGATCGGACAAATCTATGTTCATAAGAACAAGCATTAACTGTAATATTTTCATAGATTTCTATCGACTCATTAAAGTCAAAATAAGCATCACCATTGCCTATTTTTTTAAATTCTACGGAATCAAATCGCAATTCAAGATAAGTATTGGTTTTTCCTATTAGGCGACCTTTATCATGCATCACATCAATATACGGATCATAATTATGTCTGAAAGTAAATTCTTTCGTTCGCCCTGCCCTGCTATTTCTGATGGCAACCTTCCTGATTTTATTAGAAAAAGAAGGTATCTCTTCGTACGCATTATTGATGCTAGTGATGACTAAGTTGGGGCTATCTGTATTGATCGGTGGCGAGTTATAATCTTTGTTAATAGTCTCGTTGGAAAGATTCGCATTAAAAACAAATGACTGCTGAGTATCCAAACATGGCAAAGCTGCACAGGTGAGTGAAACACCTATTTTGATCACGATCTCTTGATCGGGAGAGATATTACCCAACTGAAATACAGGAATACTTAGGTTGGTTATAGATTGCTCTGTACCTCCTTGGATACTTCCTAATTTATACACTGTGCCACATGGCATATTGATACGCAAATCAGGTGCATTTATGAGTGATGCGGTATTATTTTTTATCAGCAATTTTAATTCCGTAGTTTGACAAACAGATAAATTTTCATTTACTGAAAAAGTAATATTTTGCGTAAAAACTGGATGTATATTTACGAATGTCCACAAAATAATAAGTGTATAATATTTAATCATGTCAATGTAAGATTGGTCAGAGATACAAAGTTAACAAATTATTTACAATATAGAGACCACCTTATAATACTATTTACTGCCTGAACAAAAAATAATATTATTTAAAGCTTCAAATAACGAAAAAACTTGCTAAACGTGACATGTAAGGTCAATGATAATAGAACTTTGAATCTTGCGTTTTTAATCGCATTTTTCACAAATACCACTTACAATCATATCAGTTTGTTTCATTGTAAATCCTATAGGTAAAGACACTTTGGGTACAAATACATGGTCAAGACAAAAGGTATTCTGACACTTCATACAGTGAAAATGTACGTGCTCGTCATGATGATGGTGCTCATCACAATGTGCTTCACAAATAGCAAATTTTTGTGTCTGGGTACCATCTATCGCCTTATGTATGATGCCTTTGTCTTCAAAACTCTTTAATGTCCTATACAATGTAATTCTATCTGCATCTTGTAGATCTTGCTCCAAATCTGCTGATGATAGCGCATGACCACTTCGCATAAATATGTCTATGACATCCAATCTAAATTGGGTCACCCTCAGCTTATGTTTCTTAAGTATTTGTTCTGCCGCCAACATCACTTCACTATTTGACCGTTTTCCCACGATGGATCAGGACTGACAAAGCTCAACTTTCCCTCACTATTTTCAGCCATCAAAATCATACCTTGTGACTCTACACCACGCATCTTTCTCGGAGCTAGATTGGCCAATAAACTAACTTTAGTTCCTATCACTTGAGAAGGCGAAAAATGCTCTGCTATACCCGATACTACAGTCCTTTGTTCAAAACCAAGGTCCAAGGTGAGCTTAAGTAATTTATCCGCTTTCTCTATCTTTTCTGCATGTGTGATGGTTGCAGTACGAATATCTAATTTTGTAAAATCCTCGTATGAAATTTCTTCTTTTAATGGTTGCACCTCCACATTTACAGCATTGGAAGCTGGAGTATCTTTCAGCGATAATTGTTCAGTAGCTTGCAATTTTTCTATTTGTTTATTGATCACATCATCATCCACCCTAGAAAAAAGATGAATGGGCTCCCCTATTTTATGATTCTTTTTAAGTATTGGTTCCCCTTCAGCAAGTGTATCCAACAATTTATTTAACTCACCTTTTTCGACGATAGGTTTTTGGTTAAGGAGTGTCCTTATTTTACCAGAGGTAAAAGGCATAAAAGGTCTGCAAATCACACCAATCACAGCTACATATTGCAAACACAAATTCATAACTACTTTTACTGTGTCGGGATCTTCTTTGATGGCTTTCCAAGGTTCATTAAACTGGAGTATTTGATTACCTTTGGTAGAGATATCCATCAATACTTTTAGCCCTGACCTGAAATCAAAAGCCCTTAAGTAGTCACACATTTCTTGTATATCATCAAATAGTCTCAACAACTCCGAATCGTGATAGGACGCATCAAACTGCCCTTCTGGCCCTGATATATCTAGTGATTCGTCAAAATCTGGTACTTTACCAGCATAATATTTGTTGGTAAGGACGACCACCCTATTGACAAAATTGGCAATATTATTAACCAACTCACTATTGACAGCATCTTGATATCCTTTCCAAGTGAATTCACTATCTTTTTGCTCAGGCATATTTTTAATCATCACGTATCGCAATTCGTCTTGTCTTTCAGGAATTTCATCTAGATATTCGTGTACCCAAACTGCCCAATTGCGCGAGGTAGATATCTTTTTACCTTCAAGATTCATAAATTGATTGGCAGGAACATTGATAGGTAGTATATAATCTCCATGTGCCTTCAATATAGCAGGAAATATCAAACAATGAAAAACGATATTGTCTTTGCCGATAAAATGTATCAGAGCGGTATCATCATCTTGCCAGTATTTTTTCCAATTTTTTTTATGATCTAGTGCCCACTGTTTGGTAGATGACACATATCCTATTGGCGCATCCATCCAAACGTACAGTTTTTTGCCTTCGTGGCCTTTGATTTGATGAGGTACATCTACGCCCCAATCAAGATCTCTTGTCATAGCACGCGGCTGCAATCCACTATCTAGCCAAGATTTACATTGTCCTAAGACGTGATTTTTCCAATCGGCAGGGTCATGCAAAACCCTTCCGTCCATCTCACCCGTTTCGATCCATTCTCTTAACCATGATTCATATTTGTCCAATGGTAAATACCAATGAACAGTTTTTTTCATCACTGGTTTTTTCCCAGATAATTTAGAAATTGGATCTATTAATTCTGTTGGACTTAGAGCGGTGCCGCATTTTTCACATTGATCACCGTAAGCTTCCGTATGTCCGCATTTAGGGCAGGTACCCATGATGTAACGATCTGCCAAAAATTGCTGCGCTTCTTCGTCAAAATATTGTTCTGACTCCTTTTCTTCAAATTCGCCTTTATTGTATAGTTTAGTAAAAAACTCCTGTGATGTCTCATGATGCAAAGTGGCTGAAGTACGATGATACATGTCAAAAGAAACGCCGATTCGCTCAAAAGTCTCTTTAAATAACTCATGATATTTATCCACAATTTGTTGGGGTGTGGTGTTCTCCTTGATGGCTTTGATAGTGATCGCTGCACCATGCTCATCAGATCCACAGATAAATAATATGTCTTTTCCCATTAATCTCTGAAATCTTACATAAACATCAGCAGATAGGTAAGCACCCGCCAAATGCCCAATATGCAAAGGTCCATTGGCATAAGGAAGTGCTGATGTAACTGTATAGCGTTTAAACTGTCTCATAATACCGGATATGTTCAGGCAGCAAAGATAGATAAATATTTCAATCTATAAAGTATATCATCAATTTGAGAATCTTTGATGCATTAAGCTAATTACTTGCAGCTTAATTGCTATTGTCTTCTACACATTGTCATTTTCCTAACGCTTCGCTCCAAACATGCTCTAACTCGCTCATCATCATAGCAGTAGCTCCCCATAATTTTTGACCATAGATGTCATAATATGGTGTATCATGCAAGATCACATCTCTTACATTCATGTCAGTTTTTTGCTTATGTTTTGTCTTTGTGAAGTGATCCATTGGTACTTCAATGATACTTTTCACTTCAGATTCTTGTAAAGTAAACTTCGGTGACTCTGTCGTAAACCCTACAAAAGGATGAACTAAAAAGTTGCTTACAAATACAAAAAGTGGTGTAAGTTCACCTAATATCCCAATAGTATCTGGGGCTATTCCTATCTCCTCATAAGTTTCTCTTAATGCACAATCCTCGTACGAAACATCATTGTCATCCAATTTGCCACCAGGAAAACTTATCTGACCTGCATGTATATCGTTAGGATGTACACTTGCACGCTCTATGAGACTAAGGTGCCACTGATCATTTTTGGGAAACAATAATGCCAATACACATGCCACCTTATGATCAGATGATATTTGTTTGTACTTTTCGCTTCCAACTGGAGGCGCCATTCTATTTTGGATATCAAAGCCTGGTAAATCTTGCGATAACCTTTTTTCTAATGAATGTATGATGTTTATATCCATAGACCTAGTGTATCATTGCGAACATAAACGACCAATTACTTGGTTTCATTAGACTTTATTATATAATTTTCTAAAGCTTTGTTCATGGATGGTGCTTCTGGTGTAGGAGCTTTAATATTAACAAAAAGCCCTTTCTCTTCAGCTGCTTTGCAAGTAGCATTGCCAAATACAGCAATTCTTGTATTGTTTTGCTTGAAATCAGGAAAGTTTTCAAAAAGTGACTCTATACCTTGTGGACTAAAAAATGCTAATACATCATAATATACATCACTCAAATCAGACAAGTCGGCGGAAACCGTTTTGTACATCACAACTTGAGTATGATTTATATTCAGTTTATCCAAATAACTCACCACTTCTGTTGAGCCTAAATTGGAGCAAGGCAACAGAAATTTTTCATTTTTATACTTATTGAAATAATGTGCTAAATCATCGGCTATTCTTTTACCCACAAAAACTTTTCTTTTCCTATATAAAATAAATTTTTGCAAATAATTGGCAATAGCTTCCGTCATACAAAAGTACCTAGTATCCGCCGAAATCCGTGCACGTGTTTCTTCTGCTAATCTAAAGAAATTATCTACAGCACCTTTACTATTCAATATCACACAAGGAAAATCAGCCAAACTGATACGATTTTTCCTAAATTCTTTTTCGGTAACATTGGCAACTTGTATAAATGGCCTCCAATCAATCTTGAGATTCCACTTTTGCTCCATATCAAAATAGGGAGACTTTTCTTCTGGTTTAGGTTGGGATATTAATAGTGATTTTACAGGAAGGTACTTTTCAGTATATTGAGGTCCAATCTGTGTTGCCGTGCTTTTGCTTGCCATTTACTCAATTAGTTTGATACAAAATCTTTCAGTCAAAAATTTCAAAATCTGTTTTCAATCCATCAACACCATTCTTAAAAAACAGATAATCAACAATTTACAACAATTTCAACATATCACCTACTTTGATAAATTCATGATTGTCTTAACGAAAACCATCATAGGTGCTATTTCGAAGGCACAAAGGTAAATAAATATTTGGAAAAATCTATCAGTTAGATATTCTGAAACAATAAAAATACCTCTAACTGTCCGCAACAATAACAAAATACATAAAATTATGATGGTACTCCAAAGGATTATTTCTTTTATTCCAGATGGACCAAACGCTAAGAGAAAATTGAGAGGAATTAATACTAAACCTGCAAATTGATTAAATATCATAATCGAAAAACCATAAAGTTGAGTATTTTTTGTCAATGAAAAAATATCGCCCAAAAGATTTAAACTAAGATGTCTCACCAGATATATTCCGATAATTCCGATAAGTGCATAAATGAATATCAATATGCCTCTTGGTCCTCCAAAAAAGTCAGAAGTCAAGTAAACAAAAGCGGCTAAATTGATACAATAAATTAAATATAGTAAAAATAAATATGGAGAGAATTTCATACTCTCTTCTCGTTGAAACAATTTAAGCATATTTTCATTAAAAATTGATTTAGATATCAATCCTAAAGCCTTCACTTTCATATTCATAACTATGGCCAATATAGCACAACCAAAAAGCAAAAACCAAAATATAAATCCATTGGAAGAATGCGTACTTTCCGCTTGACTTTGTAGCTTTTCTGTTCTTTTGGCTATTGCAGATTTCCTGATAGGTACATGATCTACCTCAAAAGGATTGGCAATATCTGTAGCGTCATCTTTTGCATTTTCATTGGGTATGCTATCCTGTACTGCGGCAGAAAGCATAGTACTATCTGCCATAAAATTATCCTGAATTGGCGTAAAAGTATCCACAATGTGCATAGATTTCAGCCTTTGTTTGATCTCAAATGGATTAACTCTCGTCTGTGCCAAAGTCGATACAAAAAATATCAAGATAATATACCCTGATAATAATAATCTGCGTTTATATGTGGTTGCTATATTCATTCGAGGCTCAAATTTATGAAATAATTTAAGATTTGACAATTTTGACATTATCTTCTTACCTTTGGGCTGATTAATTAATTAAAATGCCGAATAATCTCATACGACGACTTATCATATTGGGTGGCCTATCTATCATAGGAATCATCTTTATACAGTCGTATTGGCTCCTTAAGACATGGGATATTAAAGATAAAGAATTCGACCAAACAGTCAATATTGTACTTAGGAATGTAGCAGAAAGGATGTCAAAATACAATAAAACCATCCTCCCAAAATCCGAACTCGTACAGAGACGTTCTTCCAATTATTATGCCGTCAATATCAATAGTGAAGTAGATGCTGGGCTACTAGAACAATATCTACTTCAAGAAATGAGTAAACAATCTCTCAATATTGATTTTGAATATGCGGTTTATAACTGCTCAACAGACGAACTGGTATATGGCAATTACTGTAGTTCAGAAAATTTAGACGAAAAAACCATCAAAAAAAATAAAAAGCTACCTAAGTTTAAAGACCTTATATACTATTTTGTGGTGAGATTCCCGAAAAGGGAGAGTTTTCTCTTGGCAAATAGAAATATGACCTTGACATTGACCATACTTTCCATACTTGCGATCGTATTCTTTCTTTACAGCATGTGGGTCATCATGGAGCAAAAAAGATTGTCAGAGCTCCAAAAAGACTTTATCAACAACATGACCCATGAGTTTAAAACGCCTATATCATCCATCAAAATTGCTTCTGACTTTCTCTCTAATGATGAACGGGTAAAAAATGACCATAGGCTGAGTAAATATATCCAGATCATTCGTGAGCAAAATCAAAGACTGAATGATCAAGTTGAAAAAGTACTTAATGTAGCTCGGCTAGAAAAAGATAGTATAGAACTAAAAAAAGAAATATTTGAGATCAATCAAACGTTAGAAGATGTGATCAATAATGAATCACTCAAAATGAAACAAGGAAATATCTCCTTCAATAGGTTGGATCAAAAATAAATATACATGCTGATAAGCTCCACTTCGTAAATGTGGTAGCTAATATGATAGATAATGCGATCAAATATAGTGATGATACGCCAATAGTAGAAATAACTTTAAACGAAGATGGCAAAGATGTGTTATTATCTATTAAAGATAAAGGCATAGGCATTGATAAAGAAAATCAAAAGAAACTTTTTGACAAATTTTACAGAGTCTCTACAGGCAATGTGCACAATGTCAAAGGTTTTGGACTCGGACTGTTTTATGTTAAAAATATCTGTAGTGCCCATGGATGGCTCCTTCAGGTACAATCTGAGCCTGGCAGGGTTCTCAATTTATTATTACGATACCAAAATTTATAGAAACATGAGTGAAAAATCAAAATCCTATATGTAGAAGATGACGAAACACTGAGTTTCGTAACCAAAGATAATCTCGAACTACACGGATATGATGTGGTGCATTGCATGGATGGTGAGAGTGCCATCGAGACCTTTTTTAAAGGGAATTTCGACCTTTGTATCTTAGACGTCATGTTGCCAAAGATGGATGGTTTTGGTGTTGCTGAAAAAATAAGAGCTACAGATCCCAATATACCCATCATCTTTCTCACTGCCAAATCTATGAAGGATGATAGAATCCACGGACTAAAACTCGGTGCTGATGATTATATGACCAAACCTTTCAGCATCGAAGAGTTGATACTAAAGATTGAAGTTTTCTTACGTAGGAAATATGTATCTGTATCTATCAATGACCAATATAAAGTAGGAAAATATAGTTTTGATTACAGAAACTTAACTTTATCTTTGGAGAGTGACAATCGAAGTTTGACACAAAAGGAAGCTGATCTGCTAAAAATGTTACTCGATCATAAAAACAATGTAGTCAAGAGAAGTCTCATCTTAGAAAAACTTTGGGGCGAAGATGACTATTTCTTAGGTAGAAGTATGGACGTTTTTATCAGCAGATTGCGCAAATACCTGTCAGATGATCCCAAAATAAAATTGGACAATATCCATGGTGTAGGCTTTAAATTGGTCATAGAAAATTGATATTAAATTAAAAGGTTTTAGCATATTAGATATAACTCTGAAAGGAGAAAGGAATGTAATAAGCATAATTTTTGATAAACAGTTTCTATATTCAACCAGTGTAGTAATTTTGCTAAATGGTACATTATAACCATATAAAGCAGTATGCAAACTAAAATTACAATAATCCTTTGCCCATTATTGGTCTAAGTCTTTGGATTGCCAATAAAAATGTATATTTTCTAACATTTTTCGTCTTATAAGAACGATATTTTTATATCTAAATTAAATATTTTATTCTTTTTATAATTTTTAGATTAATTTTGTCGTTAAAGTGTCATTTAGAAATACAAACACATTATAAATTTATTTAATATGAAGGTTGTTGTAAGAATTACTTTATTATTTTACATCTTATTGTCAGGTTATATTACGGTCTATACTCAGACAAAACATGGAAATGAATGGATCAACCCAGCAAAAAAGTATCTAAAACTTAAAGTAGCTGAAAATGGCATTTACAAAGTAACTTATGAGGAGCTGGCAGCAGCTGGTTTTTTGACAAGCAAAATAGAAGGCACATCATTGCAACTCTTTAATTACGGAAATGAACATGCCATACATGTCAATAATAACGATTTCGGACCTGGTGCTCATTTTGAGTTTTATGGCGAGAAAAATACGATCGGCCTTGATTCACTTTTGTACAAAGACTGGCAAAAAGACTTATTAAATCCAGATTACTCATTGGTCAATGATACTAATGCCTATTTTTTGACCTTATCTCCTGAGTCTAGTAATAAAAGATATATTTTAAAAAATCCAAATTACTCCAATACTTCTCTGACTCCATTCACATATTATCTACACCAGGAAAAATTAATATTTTCTAGCCATTACTTTAAAAACGTAGATAGTGGCGATGTTAGATATTCACAGCTAGAATCTAGTGAGGGCTTTAATGCAGGTATCAATCAAATAACCACAGTATCGCTTCCTGCAACCAATATTGTGTCAACTGGACCACAACCGAAATTAGCTTTCAGAACGGGTTTAAATGGTAATTTTGCTAAATTGGAAATAACATGGAATGGACAAATAAAAGAAACTTTAACCTCTGCACCACGCAAAACCCTTCAGTTCAATTACACTTTGGAAATGAATGAACTGACATCAAACAATGCTTTAATTATCAAAAACATTCAGTCCACAGTGGACAGACACCTACTTGCGAATGCGGCTTTGATATATCCAAGAGCATTTGATTTTGGTAATAAAAGTGCCTTTAATTTTTCTATGTCAGAACAGTCCTCGCCTAGATTAATTGAGATATCGAATTTTAACACCGCCAATAGCGAAACATTCTTATATGATCCAAAAAATAATATTAGATACAGCACGAGACAATTAGGTAATAAAACCCAAGCCATCATTGATGGTTCGAGTACAATCACGGCTTATATCATCGCCAATGTAAAAGATGGTCTCAAAACTGTTCCATCCATGGTCACCTTCCAACCATTACGATGGGAAAATGAAGGCCAGCAATATATCATCATATCCAATAAAGCACTTTATGCCACAGGACCAAACTATCTTAAAGACTATGCCGATTATCGCAACAGTAGTACAGGTGGAGGTTATAAAACAGCCATTGTAGATGTTCAAGACCTTTACGACCACTTCGGATATGGTATAGATAGGCACTTTTTAGGTGTAAAACACTTTGCAGGATATATGAAGGCAAAGTGGTTAGAAGCTAAGTTTGTATTTCTAGTAGGAAAAGGCATCGAATACCCCTACATACGTACTGCAAATGATGTAATCAACTACAGAGATAAAGTATTTTTTGTCCCTACCTATGGGTATATAGGCTCAGATAATATGCTATTTTCAGAAGGAAACTTCCCAGACCCGTATTTTGCAGTCGGCAGATTGGCTGCTAGGTCGGCAGATGATATTAAAAATTATTTAGAGAAAGTCAAACAACACGACCAAGCGCCTTTCATACAACCTACTTTAGAAGATAAATCGTGGATGAAAAAAGTGCTGCATCTAGGTGGTGGGAAAAACGATAGTGAACAAAAAGACATTAAAAATGGATTGGACAATATTGCTACAGTACTCCAAGACACCATCTATGGTGCAGATGTCCGTTCCTTCTTTAAAAAATCATCTGATGCCATCCAGTTTAATATTAATGAAGAAATCAATGATTTGTTTGATAATGGTGTAAGAATAGTCAATTTTTTTGGTCACTCCTCGGCAGGAAGTTGGGACTTCTCAATCGAAAATCCAAGAAATTTTAATAACTTTGGCAAATATCCATTTATCAATTCATTTGGATGTTATTCGGGCAATCTACACGGACCAACAAGAGGGATCAGTGAGTCTTTTGTGCTAGAAAAAGATAGAGGATCTATTACTTTTTTCGCTTCAACTGGCACTGCTTTTATCAATTCATTATCTTCTTATGGATATAGAATGTATAAAACCCAAGTCAATGAGTTTAGAAATAAATCAATAGGTGAAACCATTCAACAACTGGCTAAAGACAATAGGAACGCTACAGGAGCTGAACTCACACTATACTCACAACTGACATTACACGGAGATCCTGCACTCAACTTATATCTAGATCCTGCACCAGATTATACATTTGATGCAAGCACTGTAAAAACCAATCCAATAACCGTACAAGCAGCCCAACCCAATTATGTGCTAGAAGTAAATATTGCCAATTTGGGCGCTTATTCCAAAGATTCTGTAGATGTCACCTTCTATCATATACAGCCCGATGGCAAGACTATTGATACGATCTATATCAAGGAGGAAGGTATAGCCAATAATAAAAAAGCGACCATCACATTAAAAAATTATGGTAGCAAATCGGTAGGCAAACACAAAATTTTGGCTAAAATAGATGAAAAAATATCATCAAGGAATGGCCATCACCAGATGGAGAAACCAATAACGAACTCATAGTCAATAATCAATCTGGATTTGAATATTTTGTAACGGACAATGTAGCCACTGCCATCTATCCTGCCGATTTTGCTATGATCAATACCAAAGATCATTTCCTACTCAAAGCATCTACTAGTAGTGTACCCGTAATGAAAGCTGATTATGTATTCCAAATAGATACCACAGCATATTTCAATAGCCCCATCAAAGAAACGGGGAAAGTGCCATCTGAAGGTGGACTAATCAGCTATGCGCCAAAATTATCGCTCGTAGCAAATAGGGTTTACTATTGGAGAGTGAGTCCTGATAGTATATCTCCTTTAGAAAGTTTCAAATGGTCTCAGGCTTCTTTTGCCTACTTACCAGAGGAAGAAGAAGGCTGGAACCAAAGCCATTTTTTCCAGTTTGCCCAAAATGAATTTACAGATTTGGAGCTTTCAGAAGAAACAAATAGGCAATTTGAATTTGGGAAGGAGTACCAAAATGTAAAACTTAGAAACAAATTATGGACTTAGATGATCAACCTGGATATTTTATAATAACGTAGAACATTGCCATGAATGCATGGGATTGGTTTGATGAAGGTATTAGTATTATTATAAATAACCCAAAAACAATGTGGCATTTATTAAATGCAATTGGAGGATCTGATGGTAGTTATAACCCTACTGGTAGAAGTATTAGAGTGTATAGTTATAAAACTGATACTCCAGAAAATAGAAAAAAAGCAATAGATTTTATCGAAAAGAATTAAAAGCAGGGTATTTTCTTACTTTTTACACAGTACAGAAAAATATTAATTCAAAATATTATCCTGAAAAGTGGGCAGCAGATTCCTTGCTCTATGGCAAATCTTTATTTAGTGTTTTAGAAAAAGCTGGAGCGACACAAATTAGAGACCTTGAAAAAAAAGGTTCAGTACCTTACATACTACAGCTTGTAAACGGAAAAGAAGGGGTATTTTCTGAACAAATAGCAGATAGAATAGACGATATCGTTGAAAACACGGCTACCTATTATAACGCAAAAGTTAGAGGTAATTCTTTATCAAGGACAATTGGCAGCGGCACAAAGTTTGACCAATTAAAATTCAAATATGATGCCCCCATAATGCCAATGAAAAAGGTCTAATTAATATTTCAGGGCTTACCAATAATGGATTAGCTTTTACCATAGACTCAAACTTGGTTGCTAATAAATCTTTGGATATTGATGCTACAAATTTCCAATCTATTAAACTTTTAAACGTAACATACGACTCCTTAGAAAGAACATCACCGCAATTAGATTTCTGGAGAGTTTCCTACACACCTTATCCTGATGCGGCCATCTCGTTTGTAAAATCTGAACCCAACAGCACTGATGCGATCAATCAAGGTGAAACAGTCAAAATTCACTATGAAGTACAAAATGTCAATTATGTACCCATGGATAGTTTATTGGTAAAATATACTTATACAAATAGCGATAATCAATCGATAATATCTTATAAAAAATTGAAGCCGCTAGGTATTGGTGAAAAAATAAATGACATCGCTTCATTTATCATTGGAGCTGGAAATCTATCTGATGTTAGGATTATCATAGAAATCAATCCCAACCAAAATCAACCTGAATTACATACATTCAACAACATACTAACCAAACAATTTGGCATATCCAAAGATAAAGATAATCCTCTGCTTGATGTATATTTTGATGGCATACGTATCATGGATGGAGACATCGTATCGCCAAAACCAGAGATATTGGTGACACTTACAGATGACAATACTTATCTTCCTATCGTTGACCCCAATTTATTTGAGCTAAAAATAGATACAGGAAGAAATCAAATATGGGAGATACCGATGTCTAGCCCTCAGGTAAAATTTATACCTGCAGATCAAAATACTAAGGCAGCACAATTACTATTCTACCCACAACTGAAAGAAGGTGAATATACACTAATAGTACAAGGAAAAGACGCATCAGGCAATAAGTCTGGTATCAATCCTCGGTCCGTAACATTCAAGGTAATAGAAAAACAAAGTATCAGCAATGTACTCAATTATCCAAACCCATTTTCAACATCAACCCAATTTGTCTTCACCCTTACGGGAGAAAATGTTCCGGATATTATGTCTATATCCATCATGACATTAACTGGTAAAGTCGTTAAAGAAATCACTAAAGATGAGCTCGGCCCATTACATATTGGTATCAACAGAACAGAATATAAATGGGACGGAACTGACGAATATGGTAGTAAATTGGCTAATGGTGTGTATCTCTACAAAATCAATACCCGTAAAAATAATGGTGAAGAATACGACCAATATTCTGTTAAAAAAATCGACACCCTATTTAAGGGTGGATTTGGGAAAATGGTCATTTTGAGGTAGTATAAAATTTACTTATCTGACACTAGTCAGAGACCTCAAACAATGTTTTACGTTGTCCAAAGTCTTTGACTTTAGGGCCGTTATAATATCGGTCTCTGACCGAAGTGATTATGGCTTTGTTCGATGACACGGGTCAGAGACAGTAAGATAGGTTTCGTCAAAGTCAAGTAAGACTTTGACAAACGAGGTTTACGTTGTCCAAAGTCTCTGACTTTAGGACTGCTATAATATCGGTCTCATGACCGAAGTGATTGTGGCTTTGGTAGTTGTGACCGGTCAGAGACCGTAAGATAGGTTCCGTCAAAGTCAAGTAAGACTTTGACAAACGAGGTTCTACGTTGTCCAAAGTCTCTGACTTTAGGACTGTTATAATATCGGTCTCATGACCGAAGTGCTATTTGTCTTAAACAGATACTTATACCGACATACTAAAATTATGGGTTACAGAATTGAAAATCAAGGAGAAATACATTTCATCACGATGACAGTAGTAGGTTGGGTAGATATATTTACTCGCCAAACTTATAGACATATAATTTTGGATAGTATGAGATATTGTATTTTCAATAAGGGTCTCATCGTTTATGGATATGTAATTATGACCAATCATATTCATTGTATATGGCAAGCAAAAGACGGGAATCTTTCAGACATCATAAGAGATTTTAAAAAATATACTTCATCAAAAATTATAAAAACTTTAAATTCAAATGAAGAAAGCAGAAAGGATTGGCTTAAGATGATATTTGAATACCATGCGAAATTTAATGACAATAATAGTGACCATCAAGTTTGGCAAAATGGGAACCATCCTATGGAATTATTTTCACCAAAGTTCTTGATGCAAAAATTAGATTATATTCACTTAAATCCTGTCAGAGCTGGTTGGGTCAATAAACCAGAAGATTATATTTATAGTAGTGCTTCCAATTATAAAAACAATATGGGAATAATGGATGTGACATTATTAGACATTCCGCTTTCAGATGTGGGCTATATTCATACTTGATATTATGCTAAAATATTGTTAGTTGTCCAAGGTTTATAACCTTAGGACTGATATTAAAAGACCGAAGTTATTGTGGCTTTGGTAGTTGTGACCGGTCAGAGACCGTAAGATAGATTCCGTCAAAGTCAAGTAAGACTTTGACAAACGATTTTCTACGTTGTCCAAAGTCTCTGACTTTAGGACTGTTATAATATCGGTCTCATGACCGAAGTGATTGTGGCTTTGGTAGTTGTGACCGGTCAGAGACCGTAAGATAGGTTTCGTCAAAGTCAAGTAAGACTTTGACATACGAGGTTCTACGTTGTCCAAAGTCTCTGACTTTAGGACTGCTATAATATCGGTCTCATGACCGAAGTGATTATGGCTTTGGTCGATGACACCGGTCAGAGACCGTAAGATAGGTTCCGTCAAAGTCAAGTAAGACTTTGACAAACGATGTTCTACGTTGTCCAAAGTCTCTGACTTTAGGACTGTTATAATATCGGTCTCATGACCGAAGTGATTGTAGCTTTGATAGATGTGACCGGTCAGAGACCGTAAGATAGGTTTCGTCAAAGTCAAGTAAGACTTTGACATACGAGGTTCTACGTTGTCCAAAGTCTCTGACTTTAGGACTGTTATAATATCGGTCTCTGACCGAAGTGATTGTGGCTTTGGTCGATGACACCCGTCAGAGACCGTAAGATAGATTCCGTCAAAGTCAAGTAAGACTTTGACAAACGAGGTTTTACGTTGTCCAAAGTCTCTGACTTTAGGACTGTTATAATATCGGTCCATGACCGAAGTGATTTGTTTGAACAGTACTTATACCGACATACAAAATTATGGGTTAATTGAAAATCAAGGGAAATACATTTCCACGGGTGCGGTCAATAGTTGCCTTGTGCTAAAATATTGTTAGTTGTCCAAGGTTCATAACCTTAGGACTGATATTAAAACGGTCTCTAACCGAAGTGATTATGGCTTTGGTCGATGACACCGGTCAGAGACCGTAAGATAGGTTTCGTCAAAGTCAAGTAAGACTTCGACAAACGATGTTCTACGTTGTCCAAAGTCTCTGACTTTAGGACTGCTATAATATCGGTCTCTGACCGAAGTAATTGTGGCTTTGGTCGATGACACCGGTCAGAGACCGTAAGATATGTTCCGTCAAAGTCAAGTAAGACTTTGACAAACGAAAATAAGTTCAATGATAAAGATGTAAAATAAAAAAGTACCTTTGCATACACAAATGAAACATCAACTTTGTCCACAGAGATCATCATAAAACCCAAATCCGTATTTACATTAGGCTGGAAAGAGCTTTGGCAATATCGTGAATTGCTTTATTTCTTCACGTGGAAAGAAATTAAAGTCAGATACAAACAAGCAGCTTTGGGTATATTATGGACGTTACTTCAGCCCTTGGCTATGATGTCCATATTTGTGCTATTACTATCCCAAGGTTTGGGCATCCAAACAGCCAATATCCCTGCGCCTATTTACTATCTGTGTGGGTTATTAATTTGGAATCTATTTAATCATGGTGTTACGCATGCATCCCAATCGATGGTAAGCAATGCCAATATTATTAAAAAGATATACTTCCCTAGATTGGTAATTCCTATTTCAGCAGTGTTGACATCATCCTTTGATTTTTTAATCAGTCTTCTACTATTTTATGGCCTTTTGTTATATTATACCATAGCTGGTAATATGGACATTTCTTGGACTCATCTTTCAATAAGTATAGGTATAGGTTATATTATTACTGTTTTCACAGCTTTTAGCTTGGGTACATTTTTATCCGCTATCAATGTCAAGTATCGGGATGTAAGGTATGTCTTGCCATTTTTGATTCAGACTTTATTTTTTATTACACCCGTGATGTATGATACTTCGATCATAAAGCAACCTTGGATCAAAAAAGTACTTGAACTTAATCCATTAAATTTTGCTATAGATTTGATAAGAAATAATATTTCCAATACGACTACATTTTTATGGCCAGACATATCACTTTGGGTGCCTACTGTAATGATTGTCTTATACATAGTAGCTATATTTACATTTAGAAAAACGGAAGCATATTTTGCAGATATCGTGTGAACAATGTTGCTTATGTTGTCCGAAATCAGTGACTTTAGGATGGATATTTGCCTGTCAAATGACTGAAATTATTGTGGCTTTAGTAGTTGTGACCGGTCGGAGACCGTAAGATATGATTGACAAACGATCTCGGTAGGTTGTTGTCCAAGGTTTATAACCTTAGGACTGATATTATAACGGTCTCATGACCGAAGTCAAAGTGTTTGTGGCTTTGGTAGTTGTGACCGGTCGGAGACCGTAAGATATGTTCCGTCAAAGTCAAATAAGACTTTGACAAACTGTGCTAGTAGTTTAGTATGCTAATTGATCAAAATTTTTGTAACTTTGTCTTATCAAATTATAGTTACAATTTCGCAATTCATAATTAAAATATGAAGCCCATCATCGAAGTCAATCATGTCTGGAAAGAATACCAAAAAGGTATCGACCGAAGATACAAAAGCCTTCGGGATACACTGGTAAATATGCCAGGAAGGCTATTTGGTGAGCAAAAAGAAAAATTTTGGGCGTTGGAAGATATAGATTTTAAGGTGGAAGCGGGTGAATCGGTGGGTATCATAGGCAGAAATGGTGCGGGAAAATCTACCTTGCTTAAAATTTTAAGCAGAATAACACCACCAACCGAAGGAGAAATTATATTGAGAGGGAGAGTAGCTAGCTTATTGGAAGTAGGCACAGGCTTCCATCCAGAACTAACAGGAAGGGAAAATGTATTTTTTAATGGCTCCATCTTGGGAATGAAACATGCTGAGATCAAACGGAAATTTGATGAGATCGTAGATTTTTCAGGAGTAGAAAGTTTCATAGACACACCATTGAAGCATTACTCTAGTGGTATGCAGATGCGATTGGCATTTTCAGTAGCAGCTCATCTAGATAGTGAAATATTACTGATCGACGAAGTTTTAGCGGTGGGTGATGCTGAGTTTCAGAAGAAGTGTATTGGGAAGATGGATGAGGTGAGTAAAGGGGAAGGGAAGACCATTTTGTTTGTGAGTCATAATATGAATCTAATTTCCCAATTATGTAATAAATCGCTTTTGATTTCTAATGGGAAAAGTGATGAAATCAAACAAAGCAAAAGTCTTATACAGCATTACCTGACAACTTTCAATGATCAAAACTTATCTCCTCGTTCAAACATTAAATATTGTGATGCAAAAGTAATAAATATTGAAAAATTTGAACCCATAGATATAAATAAACATGTTAAATATACCTTCACGAGAGATGAGAAAATTGGGATTCGAATTACTTATAAAGTTCAAAAAAATAAAAACATTATTAGGTACGGTATTAACATTCACAATTTTGAAGGGATAAATGTATTTGATTCACACTATGTCGATTCCCCATTTTACACCGTAATTCACCCTGACGGCCAATTTGAAATTACATCTTGGATACCAAATAATATACTCAAAGCAGGAGAATATTTTGTTGGTTTTGGGTTTTTTAATCATCAAATAAATTCAGTTTTCGCAAGAGGAACAAACATAGTAACAATTAGCATTTTAAATGATGTGTCTTCAAAATTACCAATAGATCATAGCACTGTAATAATTAATCCAAAATTTTATGAAACAAGAAAACAAATAAAATTTACAGGTGAAAGGCTTGTCTCTGGTATGGAAGGAGTAATCAAGCTTGAACATTCACTTAGGTATGCGGTAGCAATGGAATATGTTGAAAATCGTATAGTTTTAGACGTAGCGTCAGGAGATGGTTATGGCACGAATCTATTATCTCAAAAAGCAAAAAGTGTTTTTGGTCTTGACATACATAAACAAAGTATTATAGACTCAAAAAAAATGTATCAGGCATCAAATCTATTATTTGATAATGGATGTATCTCTAAAATGCCTTACCCAAATAACACTTTTGATGTAATTGTATGTTTTGAGACAATTGAACATATAGATGATTTTGAAAAGGCTTTATTAGAAATTAAAAGAGTACTTAATGAAGATGGAATTTTAATAATGTCTACAATTAAATAAACTTGTTTATAGTGACGAAAGAAATATCATAAATAAATTTCATACAAATTTTTTATGTTGATGAGTATAAAACTTGTTAGATTCTCATTTTAAATTTAATACTTACATTTTTCAAATCCTATTATTGGGTCTTTTGTCTTTTCCGATGAATCATTCTTACAATTAATTATAAAGGAAATTACATCAGATAAACAAGGAATTGATCCTAACTATAAATATATAATATCAATATCTTCAAACCAAAGATTTATTGCAATTCTTCTCATTTTATAGAAACAAATATTAATACAATTTTTGAAGCATTGTGAAAAATAAGTTATAAAATTGGTAGTTGGATACTGTAATACTTAAATCAATTAAAAAATGGCTAAAGTTTTAATAATTGTCATTACTCATAATGGTAAAAATTATATTGAAAACTGTTTAGCAGACTTAGATGATATACCTTCTATAAATATCGTCATTATAGACAACAAATCCGAAGATGGTACTTTACTAACAGTAAATAAAAATTATCCAAATATAAAAACAATATCAAACGACCAAAATATTGGTTTCGGTCAAGCCAATAACATTGGGCTAAAATATGCCTTAGAAATGGATTTTGATTACATATTATTATTAAATCAGGATACACATTTACCAAAAAATGCCATTTTATCTATGGTAGATATTATGGAAGAAAACAAAGATTATGGCATTCTGAGTCCACTTCATTATTTCAAAGAAAACGAACTTCAGAAATCGTTTAGCAATCATATAAAGGCCAATAGTAATTTAATCAAAGATATCAATAGTGGTATTTTCACTAAAGAAATTTATGATCTACCTTTTGTTAATGCAGCAATATGGATGATGAATATAGATTGCATTAAAAAGGTAGGTGGGTTTTGTCCGGAGTTTTTCCACTATGGTGAAGACGACAATTATTGTCATAGAGTCTTATATCACGGATTGAAAATCGGAATTGTTCCATCATTATCTGCGTTTCATTATAGTGACGAAAAACATTCAAAGTATTTTTCAAAAAAACAAGCTGAACTTATGATAGTACAAGAAAAAATAAACATACTAAATCCTTTAATTAATTATAATTACACTAAAAGGCTTTTCTATTATTTTTTAAGAATTTTAAAGAATTTGTTACTTTTTAGAAATCAATCATTTGTTTTGATCAAATTTTTTGGTCATTTTAAAAAAATTAAGAATAATAAACTTATTGAACTTAGAGATCAATCAAAAATTACCCAAACACTTTATTTAAATACAAATTATTGAAAGTCTCCGTAATCATCCCCGTCTATAATGCCGCTCCATTTTTAGACAAAAGCATACACTCCGCCCTAGAACAAAAGCAGACAGGCGAAGTTTTGCTGATAGACGATCGATCTACAGATGAAAGTCTTGTAATTTGTAAAAAGTGGGAAAAGGTTGACAGCCGAGTGAAGGTATTTGTCAATGAAGGCACAAAGGGTGCCGGGGCTGCTAGGAATGTGGGATTACGAAATGCCACATGTGAGTATATCGCATTCTTAGATGCGGATGACTATTATTTGGATGGAAGGTTTGATGAAGATGAAGTGCTTTTTGAAAATAACAATTCGATAGATGCTGTAGCCAATTCATTATTAGTTATTCTACAAAACATTGAACATACAACCGAATTAAAAACTTCACATAAGAATCAAAGTATTATTGGTTACTTACCGTCATTTAGTTTTATTAATCTTGAAGAATTTGTTCATGGAAATAGTTTTTACATTACTGGTCTTACAATAAAAAGAGATGTATTTCTGACATTGGGTTATTTTGATGAAGATCTCAAACAGACGCAAGACACTGACTTGATCATGAGGTTGCTATTAAATTGTTGTGTATTTTCCGGAAATTATGATAGTGCAGTAGTTGTTTATTATAGACACATTAGTAATACGACGAATAACTCAACCGAGGCAATATTTTATAGACGTAAATTCGCAAAAAAACATTTTAAATTAGCTTTTCGGCATGATTTAAGTAGAAATGTGAAATGGAAACTTTTCAAGGACTATATAGAAAATGATTATTTGTGGCTTTTTGGCAGAAGTCATAGCTATAAGAAATATTTTAAAATCATCTTACTACCTTTTTTCATTTTTAGGTTGATATCTAAAACCGACCATTCGTACGATAAAGACCGGAAGATTCACCTATCTTGACATAAACAATTCTGATCACCAATTTTAAATATTCCAAAGGAAATCTTGTGAAGAACTTTATATTATCTCCCACGGCTTTGAGTATTAACTTCCTTTTATACTTTGTGTGACCGAATAACATAAGGATTTCGTTGAGACATCTTTTACGCTTGATGTAGGGAAGGATCAAGGTTTTATTCCAGGTTAAGATATCATCTAGGCAAGCTTTTTGATTGGTAAGGTTTTTTTGGTATTTAATACCTACTCCACCACTAGAACTTGGATCATAATAATAAACCCCTGTACACTCATTTAAAACTTTCATCTTGTGTTTCATACCAATTTTAAGAAGAAAATGAAGATCTTCGCTTATAAAATATTGTGGGTTGAATTGCAGCTCCTTTAATAAAGTATAATGAAAAGTTGCAGTAGTAAAACTTTCAAATGGATATGGATCGTAATTTAAACTTTTCTTACCACTTTGGGATATAAAATTCCTATTTTCATGTATAAATAATCCAGTCCTAATAACTTTAAAATTAGGATTATCACCTATTCCTTGATTCAACACTTGTAAATGATTAGTTAGATATTCATCATCACTGTCCTGAAAACAAATCCATTCCCCTTTTGCCAACCTAATACCATGATTTCGCGCTGCACTTCTCTCCTGATTTTCCTGCCATACATATCTTATTCTTTCATCAGGATAGGAATCCACTACAGCTTTGGTATCATCTGTACTCCCATCATCCACGATAATCAACTCCCAATCCGTAAATGTCTGTGCTAAGATGCTTTCAATCGGCCTGTGTATGATATGTGCACGATTGTAAGTAGGAATGATGATGGAGAAGAGGGGACATTTCAACTTAAAATATTTTTTTCATTACACATTATTGGATTACAAATTCTCCTAAAAATGGGAAGGCTTCAACCTAACTTGCATAAACTATATTAATAAGACAAACATAATGATTTATAAATCAATTCTATCAAGATGCATAATGCCATGCTTTTCATTCATTTCAATATGATTTATTAATTTAAAATCTTGAGTTAAATTAAGTAATTCCATATATGTTTGCTTTCTCCCATTAATAACAATATTATGATATTCCATCCGGATACTTTTAATTTTTTTTAAATTTTCCACAGAAATATTTTCCAGAATTTCGTATTCAAATCCTTCACAATTCATTTTTAAAACATCTATAGTTGATAAACGGAACATTTCTATAGTTTCATTAATTCCAAGACATTCCACTTTGTCTAAATTTTCATTAATATCATCACACAAAGCATAGTCGACATCTCTACCTTCGGTACGTATATAACAATTTCTAGTATAGCCGCCTACCCCTTTTTGAATCACCATGCATCTATTTTCTAATGAATTTATTGCCAAATTCTCTTTTATGCTTAGGTAGCTTTTCTTGGTTGGTTCAAAAGAATACACAAAAGACTGTCTATTATTAGCCAAAACATACATAGAGTAATATCCTTGATTTGCCCCAATGTCAAAAACAATTATAGATTTATCATCTTCCATATTACCATAAATTTTATTAAAAAAAATGGAATTAAAAAATTTTAATCCAACTAAACTTCGAATATTTATTTTTAATCCATCTTTCATCACTAATTGTCCGTAACATCCATTCAATATAGTCTTTATAAATCCAATCTTATTTACTATGGCAAAATAAATTCTAATCAAATACTTCAAATTACTAAATATCTTTTTATACATATTCTTTGTACAATTCTATGAGTTGAGGTAAGATTCTATCGCGTATCAATCCTAAATGCTTTGCCCCTGGATTTATATTTTTATAGTTAGCCTTTATTTTTGCAATTCTATCTATAACTTTATTTAAATCCAAATCATTTTCTTTTATTATATAATCGTCTTCTACAAAATCTATCGGTCCACCAGAATCTGTACAAAGTACGACAGTATTATTAAATAAAGATTCCAAAATAGTCATTCCAAATGTCTCATACTCACTAAACGAAACCAACAAATGAGATTGAGATATTAACTCAATGACTTTTGAATGAGGTAATTGACTTAAAAATTGGGTATTGTTGATTTGGCTTTGCTCATATCCATTACCAATTACGATAATTCTATCATCAGGATTTTTATATGTATATTGCTTAAATACATTTAATGCAAACTTGGTATTTTTAATTTTTTCATTATCACAAACCATACTATAGTAAATAAATCAAATTTACGTTTAAAAACATCTTGAATTACATTTACATAATTTGGAAAAACCTTACATTCATTATTAAATAAAGCTTTGAATTTGTGCCTTAAAATATTTGAAACACATAAAACAAATTCTGCATCTTCATAAATATTATAAATACTACTTTTAAAGGATTTATGGATATTATTTGTAAAAAAATCTGGAGATCGTTCAGTAACAATATACCTTATCCCATATTTATTCTTAATGCGACTTGCAACATAACCAGCGATATAACTATGCGCATGTATAAGGCCAATATTATCCACTCCAATTTCTTCAATTATACGAAAATACTTATTAATCCAAATACATCTTGTAATTTTGAATCTCTTATAACTAAATAATATTTTTTTCCTATAAATCTGTCGTTCATAAACTAAAAACTCCTTGTTCAAAATATGAGGTGTAAAAATATCACTTACGTATGCTAAATTAACATTGACACCAGCTTCAACAAGATCATTAAATTGACTAAAAATTATCCTCCCACTATTTGGTGATTTTTTCGTTGGAACCCAAGAAGGTATTATTAATATTTTTTTTTTCACATGTCTAGTTTCTAACAAAAATATTTCTTACAATTATTGCAGGATCATACAATATTTCAAAATTATTAATTTTCACAAAATTAATCAAATCAATATATATTTTTTTACTACCTAAATGCATGTAATCAGTCAATTCATTATTATGCCACAACACACTAATCACACTATTCTTCTCATTATGTAAAATGAAAGATTTCACTTTTTCTAAGGCATCCATTTTATTGAGTTTCATATACTGAAACAATGTCACATCCATCACATGCAGCGGTATCTCTACAAAATTATACGGTCTATCATTTTCCATATCAAAGGGAACGAATGGCAATCCATAACTATTTCTAAATCCTATGTGCTCCGCAAAACCCAAACTAGCATCCGTCTTCAAACCAGCTGCTTCGATTTCCTTCCAGGCATCATGCACTTGAAATTTTAGAAAATGAAATCTATTGTGCTCTGCCTTAAATGATAACCTGGCGATCTCTTCTGCAAAAGAAGTAGGAAAACTCGACTTATGAATACCGCATTCAAACCCACGATCCAAAACTTTCTTGGACAATTCACCCAATTCATCTAGAGAATAGTCTGCATTCATGATACCATTCGTATCCTTACCATAAGCTGGTAGCCAATAAAAACAAGACTTGAAACCATAAGCATTGTCTAGTGCCATGACTTGGTCTATATTGTTGTAAAATGGCTTTTGTAAAAAGATATCTTTGGCCACTTTGACTAGCAATTTCCAATTTAAATCCTTCAACGCCAAATATGACTTCTACCTTCCATCCAGCGTGAATCAGATCTATATCATGTGATAAAAAAATTTGGGTTGAAACCGTGATTTACATCCGCCATCAGTCAATATAGGATATCTCTCGATCAATAGATCAATAAGTTCGCCTACAAAATTGGTTTCTATGATACCATAATGATGCTGAAGTGAAGCAAGATACTTGAATCTACCAAAATGATCGAGCTCTGATGGTTCAGGTTTTAGTTCTTGGATGCAATTGACCAAATAAAAAATGGTTTCCAATAAGCAATCTTCATCGCTTTCGCTTTTATATATGGGACCATTTGGTAAAATATCTCTCCATTTTGTCTGTCCTTTTTCGAGCTTCCTAAAAAACGAAAATTCTACATAGATATCATGATCACCAGAGCAACCCACTGATATATCTGACAGGCTTTTATCATATACAAAGTCGTACGACGTGTGCGAGTATTGACCGATGATCTCGATCACCCATTTCACTTTATTGTAAAATAAAGGATTGTTTTCTATAAATACGGTTGGCATCAGATTACAAATTTTGAAAAGCCATACCTAATAGTATCTACATCCACTTTCATCAAGACTTCTAAAACAGAAAGACTTTTATCACAATCGACCTCAGAAAACATATTTTCTAATTCAGTTTTTGAGTCTAAAACCTTTAATTTGACATGATTTTGTGTAAATATTTTCTCTTCTTGGTACTTTTTACCTCCCAAACCACTGATATAATGTGTCCCACCTAAATGGAGTGTAAGTTTAAGGTTATAATCATCGGCTTTCCCCAAGACTGGTATCTCACTAGATGAATGCATTTCATGACAAATACCTAGTTTGTTCGCCACTTTAGTGATAAAATGCTTGTTGATTTGGCTAAGCTTTGTCATGTCTCTTGTCTCTTGATACCAAGCCTCTAATTCTGGATATACCAATGAAAAATACTTGCTATGCCTATAAGCTTCTTTTACTTGTGACAAGTGTTTTCTTCGCCAATCTATTTCTGTGGACACTTCCAGATCTTTGATCAAGGCATAATCACTGTTTTTTTTGAGTGGTATTGTGAGCCATTGGGTATGATCAGCAGTATGTCTGGCTGCTATCTTTACTCGTCTGGTAGGTCCACTCATATTGATCTCCACATTATCGTGAAGGATGAAAATATCACTAGCGGCCATTTTCAAAAAATACCCAGCCCAAGGGAGGAAATTTGGTTGGTGAATAGCTATTTTATTTTCCATATCAATATAAGAAAATACTCATCTAACTCCGTAATGAAATGATCCATCTATCAATATTTAGAAAGTCAATGCGTCCATCACGCAGAGCGCTTAAAGCAGTGTCATATGTAGCCACTATCGGTTCTTCGTGGATATTAAAGCTAGTATTTAAAACTGCTCCCACACCAGTACTATTATAGAATGCCTTGATGATATTGTAATAATGTGGATTGTTATCATACTTTACAATGTGGGGCCTAGCAGTACCATCTACATGTACTGCTGCAATCATCGATTTCTTTGCTTCTGCTTTTACATTATAAGTTATGGTCATATACTCTGAAGCGACATCTTTCGGACTGTATCCTTCTAGATAATCTCGAGCCACATCTACTAAAATGGACGGTGCGAAAGGCATAAAATCATTTCTGTTTAATCGCTCATTTAGCTTATTGTGCATTTCCTTGGAAGTAGGATTCGCAATGATAGATCTATTTCCCAATGCCCTAGGACCAAATTCATTTCTACCATTATATAGCCCGATAATCCTATTTTGAACTAACAGATCAGCCATCTCTATAAAAATATTTTCAGGTTCGTTCACGAGAAATTCTTCTTTCAGTTGTGGCACCAAATTTTCAAAACCTATCGACTCATTTGGCCCTAAATAAGTATCATTTGTGTGTTTGACTGTAAATGACAAAGATTTTAAAGCCAAGCAAGCCGCACCAAATGATAAGCCAGCGTCAGACATTGCTGGCTGAATAAATAACTGGTCTATTCTAGGTAGCTCAGCTATTTTTTTATTTAATACCACATTAGCAAAAACGCCGCCCGACAACGAAAGCTTTATATTATTCGAACTGTTGTTGTCCAAAATTTTATTAATTTCTTGCAATACTACCTTTTCTGCAGTCGCCTGTACAGCATAAGCAATGTCTTCTCTTGATATGTTCTGGGCCTTATCACCTAACCACTCTGTTAACCAAATTGCATTTTTTGCATAAAGGTATCCTGTGTCATTGAGAGATGTTGATAATCTCAGCTCATCCTTAATGCTGAGTTTGTAGTTTGATATTTCTTGACTATGAGGTTTCCTTATTAATTTACCATTAACATCATTACCAAAAAGGTCTAACATTTCTTCTGCCAATATAGAATCCTTGCCACGAGCAGCTAAACCCATAACTTTCCCCTCATGTCGATTGGGCAAAAAGCCCAAATATTTGGTCACTATGCTATATAATTGACCTATAGACGCCTTAAAATCAGCGGAATATAATAGTTTTAATTCTCCACCATCCAAACATTGGTAAGCATGTAAAGAATCATTTTCACCTCTTCCATCACATGTAAAGACTAGGTCAGATTTGAATGGTGAAGCATAATATGCTCCCGCTGCATGACATAAATGATGATCAAAATATAGGATTTCTGCATTCTTGAAGCGATGAAATTTCCTAAGCCAAGATTCAAAATAGTGTTTGTTCTTATCAGAAATGCCATTATCTAATTTAAATATGAATACCAATACTCTTTTCAAAGTTTCGAGTATTCTCCAAATTCTTTTTTTGACATTCGGTAAGCAATTTCCATACGACTGTTAGAATTATACAATCGATCTGGTATGGCCAAAATGGATACGTCTTCAGGACGAATTTGATAGGTTTTGAGTACGAATGTTACTGCATTTATTGGAAATCCTGTTTCAGACTTTACCCTCGACAATTTTTCTTCTTCTATTGCACACAATAGTTGACCATCCCTAATCAAACAAATAGATGAATCGTGCCCCCAACCTAATCCCAAAATTACTGACAAAGTGTTATAATTTAAATACTTATTACATTGTTAAGCTTAGCGTCCTCGCTAAGCTTGAGTTAGTATTGGCGTCTCGCCAGTAAAATATCTTAAAATTTAAAGTGATTCCTTAGAGCTTGATCTAATGCTAGCTTAGGAGGCTAAGCCAATCAATTATGTGTGTGCTAAGCTTAGCGTCCTCGCTAAGCTTGAGTTAGTCTTGGCGTATCGCCAATAAAATTATCAAGAATCTATAAATCCAATTTCAGACCCTAGGTCCAATAATTCAACATCCAATATTCCTTTAAGACCATCATAATTTCTAGCCGAACTAAATACATAATGATTTGCCTCATCTACTATCCCTGCTCTTACAGGATTTAGGTGGATATACGCCAACTTTTGACTTATAAATTTTGGTGTAACTAATTCTACAGGATGGTTGTCTTGCTGCCACACCTGATAATCGCTATTCCTCGTATTAAATCTACTTTGATAAGCAAAATTAGTTAGCATCCACTTAGCTCTTGTATGATTTTCAGATTCAACTTTCTTTACAATCTCTTTAGCTGTGTAGCTTTTAAAATCTCGGATTAAACTTGACAAACCTGATAAATTATCTGTCTGACAAATGATGTGAATGTGATTGGTCATAATAACATAAGCAAAAATATTCAAACCTTTATTTATCTGACAATACCTCAAATTTTCAATTAAAAGGATTTTTATACTCTAAATACGCAAATACATCAATCCAGCCTACAATAGTCAAAGTAAGAAAATGGAGTCCATTTTGATTTCTTATCTGATATCCGTCTGACATAAAGTATCATTTTTGTCCATCAAGCTAGAAGCTTAATCTAATGCTAACTTAGCGAGGTCACTAAGCTAATCTATTGTGTGTGTTTTAAGCTTAGCGTCCTCGCTAAGCTTGGGTTAGTATTGGCGTCTCGCCAGTAAACTTAAAATTTAAAAAAATTTGCTCAACAATTAAATATAAAGGCATTAGCTCTCAAGCTAGAAGCTTGTTCTAATGTTAGCTTAGCGAGGACGCTAAGCTAATCAATTATATGTGTGTGTTAAGCTTAGCGTCCTCGCTAAGCTTAAGTTAGTATTGGCGTCTCGCCATTAAACTAGTTTGCTCAGCAATTAAACATGATGTATTAACTCTCAAGCTAGAAGCTTGTTCTAATGTTAGCTTAGCGAGACACTAAGCTAATCAATTATGTGTGCGTTAAGCTTAGCGTCCTCGCTAAGCTTAAGTTAGTCTTGGCGTCTCGCCATTAAACTTAAAATTTAAAAAAATTTGCTCAGCAATTAAGCATGAATGTATTATTACTTAAGCTAGAAGCTTGGTCTAATGCTAGCTTAGCGAGCACGCTAAGCTAATCTGAGCCATTTATAAATTATCTATCCATCTGATGACCTCAAAAGCTTCTGCGTATTCTGCATTAATTTGTGTGCCTCTGACAAGTGCCATTGACTTTATAAATTCTGGCTGCATATAGGATTTTCCTTCTTGGGTTTTGTAAGCAGATAATGCTTCGATTTTTTTATGAAGATCCCTATATTCGATAACACAAAAATAATCCGTCGCAAAACTCAGGTTATTCCAGATCAATTCATAACCTAATATAGATGAATTTTTTAAATGCTCTGATACCTTCAGAAGTGACCGTACTGTGATCCTGATGAATGTCATTTCGTGAAGGTAGTATGACGATATCAGGACGGATTTTATCTCTTAAACTGATCATTTCCTCTAAAATCTCCTGTCGGACATAATTGAGTTTCCTAACGCTGTGTTTGTAAATAAATAAATTGGAAGGTTCTATACCCAGTATAATAGTAGCATCTTTTACTTCTATTTCTAGTTGATTTGGCGGAAAATTATGTGGCACACTTTCATCTGCTGTAGAAAATGCTGCATAGTACACCGTAGATCCAAATCTTATCGCTTTGGCTATCAATCCTCCGCAACCCAACTCACCATCATCTGTATGAGGGGCGAGAACTAATATCTTTTTATTTTTTAACATTCAAATAATTAATTATTTCTTTGACAATGTGATTGCCTGCTTTACCGTTACCTAAACAATTACTGTGCTGCTCTGGTACATTCCAGTTTTCAACTGCATTTAATATTGTTATTTTACTTGGTCCAGCGATTACATTCCATCCTTCCTCTACCGTTTCTATCCATTCTGTTTGCTTATCAATGATGATAGCTGGTGTCTTATGAAAATATGCTTCTTTGATGATACCACCTGAGTCTGTGATTACCATTTGAGCGTGTTTTATTAGAGATTGAGTTTCCCAAAAACCAGGAGGATCTATCAAGTTTATATTTTCACTTTTTAATGAATCTTGTAAGGAATACTCGTTGATCTTTTGTAGTGTACGCGGGTGAATGGCAAAAATAACTGGCACTTTTAATTCACCTAAGGCCTCAATGATTTGTTCTAAATTAGCCCTATCATCAGTATTGGCAGCTCGATGACAAGTCATAAATATATAGCCTTCATTCACTCCATACTTTGCCTTTAAATCTGCACAATTCCACAATTTTTGATTATCATACAACAGATCCAAACTTATATCTCCTGTAAGAAATACTTGATTTATTACACCAGTATTTGCTAAGTTATCTACTCCAGTTTGAGTAGGTACAAAAAACAAATCTGTCACTGCATCAGTAAGCAATTTATTGATCTCCTCGGGTATTGATTTGTCAAATTCTCTGAGTCCTGCTTCAACATGTGCAATGGGAATATTTCGTTTTGATGCGGCTATCGCAGCGGCTGATGTGGTATTGGTATCACCATAAACAATGACTAGATCTGGGTTTTCTTTTTCCAAAATTTCATCTACGCCTATGATACATTTAGCAATTTGAATATTATGATGTCCACTTCCTATACCGATATTATAATGTGGTTCGGGTATTTCCAACTCCATAAAAAACTGACCCGACAAGTTGTAATCGTAATGTTGTCCTGAGTGAACGATGATGTGCTCAAAGTCATTTTCATTGGCAATGGCTTTATGCAAGCCCGCCAATTTTATAAATTGTGGTCTAGCACCAACGACGGATATGATTTTATATTTCTTTTTCATTTCTATTCTTACAAAATCATTTTTGAAGCAGAAACTTTTTGAACAGCATCCAAAATTTTACTTGCTTGCCCTTCCCATGAAAGTGAATTCTTTATCCTATCCATATCCAATATTGAAATTATATTTCCAGTTGTAGTCCATTCCCTATACAATGTATCTAAATATTGAACAATCGCATCTTCTTCGTTATTATAAAAAATATTACCCAAACTATAGGTGCTAAAAAACAATTGCAATTCATCATCATAAACACCATTAACAGAACACAAAACAGGTCGACGAGACTCAATATAGTCAAATAGCTTACCCGTCAAAACACCTTTATGGTCGTCGCTCGATGAGGTTAGCAAGACATTGATATGACTTCGATCTTGTGTCAATGATGCTTCGCTCCTGCCCACATATCCTATATCCAAAAATATATCCTCTATACCACATTCATTTGCCCAAGCACGCATCTGAGCTCCATCTTTTCCAGCATATCGAAATACAACCGATGCTTTAGATATTTCTCGCCACTTTTTTATCGCTTTAAATATAGGGCGCGGATCTCTAAAATTTCTAAAAAGCCCTCCTACATAACTAATGGTAAACTGCTTAAAAAGTACTTGCTCAGCCCTTAACGTTACTCCTTTTGTTATCGTCAATGGCTTATCATGATATGCTTTAAGCTTATCGCAAAGCCCATCTGAAACACTAGTGACAATGTCAGCACTAGCTAAAATCTTTTTCTCAAACCAGCGTTGCAAACTTGGCCAGCGTGTTCTTGTAGATAGGCTCTAAATGCAAATCTCTAAAATCTGCCACCCAAACCAAGTGTGGATATTTTCGTTTCAAAGCCCAAGCTACGATGTGATCAGCATAGGGCATAAACGATGAATACACGATAGTAATGCTCTCTGTTTTTACTAGTTTACTAGCTTTTCTGTATGCATTAAAAATATAAAAAAAAGATCCCTCAGCCAGCATTAGAAAAAATGGAAAACTGCGCTGTAATCTTATAAGAAACTGGGTAAACTTACTCGATTTATTGCTTTCCTTGAGGTGTATACCTTTATTAGAATTTACTGGTCTCCATTTGGCCAAAATTGTACGATAGTCCAATGTATATATAGGCTCAATGACAATTTTATCTGAAATAGGTAAAGCATCTTGGGCCATTAAATGTACATTGTCAGTCGTTAACACATAAGACTTTAGTGAAAACCTCTCAGAAAGCGCATGAGACATAAAATAATTGCGGTACACTCCACTGTTGTGCATCGGTGGATAGTGATAATGGATAAAAAGAATAGACTTATTTAATGCCAATAGGTTGTAATTATCTTATTGACTTTTTCAGGAATTTTTGCAGCCGAAGCCTGAATGCAATAACGACTGATTGTATTTAAATATACTTGAATGATATTGTGCTCATCATACTCCTTAATCATTTTTCGCCTACCAAGTTTACCTAGTAATGATCGATCATGGTAATTCAATTCCAAAAACATCTCAATTGATTTGCAAAGAGAATTTACATCTCTAGGTTGACAAATATACCCTGTTGATCCATTTTCGACTACATCCCTACAACCAACATTGTCAGTCGTAATAATAGGTGTTTCCATAGCAGCAGACTCCATCAAAATCCTGGATACTCCTTCCCTATAATATGACGGAAAAACTAAACAATCTGCATGTTGCAAATGGGGACGTACATCTACAGTGTCACCTAGATAATTTATTATTCTTTTACCATGCCAATTCGCCACTTCCTTGTAAGGAATAGAATTTGGATTGGATTCATCAATAAAACCTAGAACATTAAAAACGACATTCGAATGCTTTTTTCTTATGATTTTTGCAGCCTGCACATATTCGACTATTCCTTTTTCTTTTAAAAGCCTACCTGCAAAAAGAAATGTAGTAATGCCATTATTATCCTTTTCCCCGTATGGTTTGAACCATTGGACATTTACACCTTCACCTTTAATAACTCTTCCTTTCTCCCTTTTCACAATACCTTTATAGGTAAAAATATCCATGTCATTGCTATTGAGAAACCAAGTCTGTTCTGACAACTTACATGCTATTTTATACATAAATAATGTCACCCATCGAACCACTATATTCTTAAAATCAAATAGATGACCTAATCCTGTTGTGATAATAATAGATGGTATCCCACACAGTTTTGCAGCAAAACTTCCATAAATATTTGGCTTGATCGTGTAATGAAATATCAAATCTGGTTTTATCTCCTTATACAAATTATACAACCTATATATTAGCGCCAATTCACTAAAAGGATTCGTACCATAATTGTGAATTTTTACATCTCGATATTCCACTCCAAGAGCGATTAATTTTGAAGTAAACTCATCCTTAGGTGCGATAACGACAACTTTATAGGTCTGCTTCATCAGTTTTTGGATCAAACCTAATCTGAAATTATACATACTCCATGAAGTATTGCCTACGAGTGCTATCGTCTTTTTATCTTTGATATTTCTATTGTAAAATGTTAAAAGGAAAATATATTCACCATACATTATTAAAAGGTGATATAATCTGATTTAGCTAGCTACCGAGATGTCAACCTACTCATGCAATTTTCGCCAATTTTTCAAATTAAACTCACTCAATGCAACACTCTCCGTTCCGTCATAAATCAAGTTGATCTTCAATGTAGGATCGAGCGCTTTCAGTTTTTTCATACTGGTCAGAAATTCAGGTTTGAAGGTTTTTCCAGATTTAATCTCTGTCATCTCTACATCTCCATTTTCTCTGATTTCCATAAGATCTACCTCAAGGCCATTGCTATCCCTGAAAAAAAACATATCAGGATTCATCTGACGATGTGCCTTATACTTGACCTTTTCGGCAATTATAAAATTTTCAAATACTAATCCATATTTATCTGAATCCCTTAGCTTAGCCTCATCATGAAAACCTAATAAATGAGACAAAAGTCCTGTATCGTAAAAATATACTTTAGGCGTTTTTAACAATCTTTTACCCATGTTTTTATGATAACTTGGCAACATAAATATGATAAAACTAGACTCTAAGATCGTAATCCAACCCTTTATCGTGTTGACAGTAATGTTTAGATCGTTACTAAGGTCTGCAATTTTAAGCTGAGAGCCACATTTCAATGCTATCAATTTCAAAAAAGTGCGAAAAGTGGTTAAATTGCCAATATTAATCAAATCAGATACATCACGCTCCAAGTAAGTTTTAATATAGTTGTTGTAAAACATTTTAACTGGTATGTGTTCTGTCAATTTACCTGGGTAAAATCCATTTAACATCACCGATTCTGTCGATCCATTCCAGTCAGGGAGTTGGGACATCTCTTCGAAATCTAAAGGATACAACATAGATACATCGATTCTACCAGCTAAAGATTGCGTAATATTGCGATGCAATAAATAATTCTGTGACCCCGCAACAATATATCTTCCTGGTGTACGCTTCGCATCTACTATGCCTTGTAAATACGAGAAAAGGGCAGGTACTTTTTGTGCTTCATCTATGATGACACCTTCTTTATATTTTTCAAAAAAACCTCTAATATCAGCAGTGACCATCTTATACATATCTGGATCCTCCATACTGATGTATTCATACTCATGAAACACCTCCTTTAGAATGGTAGATTTTCCCGCTTGTCTCGGCCCGCCTACACTCAGCACAGGATAATAACTAGCTGCTATTCTTAGATGTTCCGTTAGCCTTCTATTGATATATATTTTATCCATCATCTATCTATCCATTTTGTCACATTAATAAAAACGTCACAAATATATGTTATACAACTGAATAAATGAAAATTACGTACATCAAATTGACGAATTTTCATACTTTAAATTGATGAATTTTCATAATCTAAATTGATAGATTATCATAAAGCAAATTGACGAATTTTCATACTTTAAACTGACGAATTTTCATACTTTAAATTGACGGATTATCATACATTAAATTGACGAATTTTCATAACATAAAATATAACCTACTTCCCCTTTATTGCATTGTCGATATACTTCCCAATCATTTCTGACGTCGCAGCAGAAACACCCGTATTATGGGCAATGGTAGTCCAATTACTTACAGATTCATTGACCTGATCTATGATTTTATCTACATGCTCAACTTTAAAAATTTCTGCCAAAGATTTGATATGCGCTATAGTCGGATTTTTACTCTCGCCATAATATGATGTGGAATGGTACCCATGCGAAGTAGTAGAATAAGTAAGATCATAAGCAGGAGCTACACGCCAAGTTCCAAAACTGTCCATGAGAAAAGAAAAATTTTTACTATGGTCATCTCTATTATTGGTCACCAAATTGAAGTAGGCCATTCTTAATATCTTTTCATAAGCCACTACAGACTTTTCTAATCGGAAAGCAGCATCCATCAAATGTCCATAGTCCATAGTACTATACCTAAAGTCATCATGAAGTAATCCTGCTGCAGAATGCATGTGCAGTTTTCCAGAATCTACCCTATCAAACCGTTGGGTTATAAAAAACTGTCTTCCTTTACTACTTGAAATCAATGCAGATCTTGACATTTCGATACCTGCATCTATGGCCATTAAATAGTATGCGTATTCAATATTTGCAATATCTAGTAAATCATTCGATGATGGAAATTTTAATATAAAAGGTAAACTTCCACTATTTCCATCGATTCCATTGGTAATGATCCGGGTATCAAAGTTATAATTAATCAAAACTTTTGGACGAGCCCCACCAGATGATCCACCCATTTGGTACAAATAATCGATTCTATCTTCTGAAGTCACATTATCTAAGACATTTTGTGCTTCGGCAAAAAGAGCATCAATATCTACCTTGTTTGGCAAATCTTCTTGCTCAAACGATTCGGGAAAATATTCAAGTGCTCCCATACCATACCGACCAATCAAAGACAATCTGTCTAACGGTGTAATTTAGCTAAGTTGCTTTTGATGGTTCTGAAAGTATCTATCCATCAATAACCTTCCCCATCCATCAGGTAACGAATCAGCAAAAACACCATATAATGAATCAAAAATATGGGTTTTGGGTTTACTTATTGTTCCATCATAATTAAGGACAATAGGTGATATATTTAAGCCTTTGTCCAAAAAATCATCATCATATTTAAAATAAATTATACGATCAGTATCCATTACGAGACTTCCTACATCATGCATTTGACCTTGCAGATTTAATTTTACCGATATTTTTGATACCGAGTTCAAGACTTAAAAAGTTTTTCTATTTGCTTCATGTCTTCACCTTGTGCAAATACAGTTTTAAAATCATCTAATCGATCTAACAAATGAGATAATTTTAGCAATGATTCCAATGATATTTGTCCTGTATTTTCAAATCTCTTGAGACTTCCCAAAGACACACCCGATCTTTTGGCCGTTTCTTCTTGTGAATATCCTTGTGCTTTACGCAAAACTCTAAACTTATTGGCCAATGATGCCTGAATGTCGGACGGAAGTGGTTTGAGAGAATATGGATTCATACAACTAGCTAATATATTATACAAAAGTAATCCTAATTTATCAAAACAGCTAATATATTGGCTAATAATTTCAAATTAAATTCTCATCATAATCACTATGTGCATTCTCGTCAAAGATTGCTTTTAAAGGAATTCTTAACTCACCGATAACTTTACAATCTATTGATTGGTTGAAGTTATGAATAGTAGGTTCAACTTTAGCAAATTTTAATATTAGCAATTCAAGACATAAAATATGGTCAGTGTCCAAAGTATATATTGCATCGGAGTTAAAAACTTCGACGAACGATTTCGTTAATCAGCTATTCCAGCAAATGAAGCAAATCCGCAGTTCAAGCAAATTGGCAATTCAAGCAATCCAAGTTAAGATCCACATATTTACAGCATTAATTTCTGAACTACGCCTTTGATCTCTTGTTCGTCACTTTTGGGATAGATGAGCAATGCATTCTCTTCATCCACCACGATATAATCTTTGAGACCTTTGATTACGATTTGTTTATGGTTATTGGATACCACGATGATATCTGCCGCATCTATTAAATGAATATTTTGACCTACGCTTACTGCATCATTTCCATCGCTCATATAGGCATGAAGGCTATTCCATGTACCCAGATCGCTCCATCCTATGTCCGCAGGGATGGTATATACATTACCTGCTCGCTCAAGTATGGCATAATCCACAGAGATCTTTTGTGTATCAGGATATACTGCATCAATATAGGCTTGCTCATCCAAAGTACCGTACAAAGCATTTTGCTGCGTGAGGACATCCAAGATTTGTGGTGCGTTGATTTTATATGACTGTAGAATGGTGGGTACGCTCCACACAAACATTCCTGCATTCCAAAGGTAATCGCCTGACTCCAAATATGTCTCAGCTGTTGGCAAATCAGGTTTCTCTTTGAATGAAATGACCTTATGAATTTGCTCACTTCCAACGGTTTCCTTTTGGTAATTGATATATCCATATCCAGTATCCGGTCTTGAAGGCTGAATACCTAAAGTTACAATTGCATCTTCAGACGCTGCAAAGTCAAATGCTTGATCGAGTTTGCGGACATATTCATCTTCCTTCAGGATGACATGGTCTGACGGGAGCACTGCAAAAACAGCATTTGGATCTAAGGCGTTGATACGCAATGCCGTATATGCAATACAAGGCGCCGTATTGTTCATGCTCGGTTCGCAAAGGATATTCTCTTGTGGCAATTCTGGAAGATGCTCCATGACCAAGGCTTTGTATATCTTATTGGTTACAATGAATACATGATGAGCAGGTACTAACCTAAGTGCACGCTCGAAAGTCATTCTTATGAGAGACTTTCCCACTCCGAGTATATCCAAAAACTGCTTGGGTCTTTCATTGGTGCTTGATGGCCAAAATCTACTACCTACACCGCCTGCCATAATGGCTATATATTTATTCATACTATTTATTACTTGTAATTAAATGCTTCCTATTGGAGTTGTAAACTTGTTTACAACAAAAGTATAGGCTTACAAAAAAAGGTTATAAGTCGAGTAGTGGTAACTTCTTATTAGAGTGGCAAACTCGTTTGCAAAAAAATGATAAGCTTGCAAACAAGTTTGCAAGTCCAGTAAGGTTAGTATTAATGAACAGTAATCAATGCTACTGCTGAATCACAAATTGTTCCAATCGGCTCAATAAAATCAGTTAACCCAAAATCCTTCATCACTTGAATCACTTCATCAACGGTATTCGGGGCCACAGCTATCAGCAAGCCACCACTTGTTTGTGGATCAGCTAAAATTTGTAACGTTGTCGCTTCATCTAGCAATTCCGACACTTTTATTTTATGCCCATAAGCATTCAAATTCCTGCCGGTCCCTCCTGGTACTGCGTTTTGCTTAATTAATGCTTGAAGTATAGGAGTAATCAATGGTACTCGGTCCAAATGGACTTCAGCTGAAACGCCACTTCCTTCACACATCTCCGTAAGATGACCCAAAAGTCCAAAACCTGTAACGTCCGTCATGGCATGAACTCCTACTATTTTTCCCATTGCTTCTCCTACCCTATTCAATACCATCATTTGATTTGCAGCCAAGGCCTTCATATCATCATTTAGTAAACCTTTTTTTTCTGCTGTAGTCAATATTCCTACCCCAATGGGTTTGGTCAAAAAAAGTAAATCGCCCGATCGCGCTTGGTTATTTTGCTTTACATGATCGACATTGACCAAACCATTGACTGCCAACCCAAATATGGGCTCGGGTGCATCGATACTATGACCTCCGGCCAAAGCAATGCCTGCTTCCATACATATACTGCGACTACCTTCTATCACCAATCTAGCCACTTCAGGACTTAGTTTATTGATGGGCCATCCTAATATAGCTATGGCCAAAATGGGTTTGCCTCCCATCGCATAAACATCACTAATCGCATTGGCTGAAGCGATCCTTCCAAAATTATAGGGATCATCAACTATTGGCATAAAAAAATCTGTGGTAGATATCAAAGCCGTCCCATTCCCAAGATCATATACTGCAGCATCATCTTTACTGTGATTTCCGACGATTAGGCGATCATTATCCGGCATGGCGGTATGGCTCTTCAATATCTCATCAAGTACATTTGGGGCTATTTTGCAACCACATCCTGCGCCGTGAGAGTATTGAGTAAGTTTTATTTCTTGCATATTGAAGGTTAATGTTAATGTTAAGGATAATGGTTAATTCTGAGATTATAAAAATAGCTTTGGGGCATTTTCTCTCGCATCTACCTGATTACATTTTATATAAGTAATATGTTTTTCAGCTGTATTCTTTTTCTCTAAGCCTTTGAGATAAAATTTATCATAATACTTCAATAATATATTAAAGGATTCTTTGACATTTCCATCTTCTAATAACTTTATGGCATTGTTGGCTTCAAGTCCTCCTAATCTTTTTTGAATACGTAATATACCTGCAATTAGTTTTTCCTTATCTAAGCTACCATATACCTGAATGATAAAATCAAGTCTCTGCTCAAAAGGAATCTCTAAGAAATAAATATCTGCTTTTTGCATAGACTTCCAAAGCGAAGGATGAATCATTACTTTACCGATACGTTGGCTCTCATCTTCCATCCATAAAGTTTGATCAGCTCCTTGTACAGCAAGATGATATAAATGAACGGCAAGTTTGTTTTCAAACATTTCTTGACTTGATTGTTCAGGCATTCCAATATTGCCAAATGCGGAACCTTTATGATTGGCGATACCTTCTAAATCCAAAACTTTGGTGCCATTGGTGTCAAGAAAATGTAGAATTTCTGTTTTCCCTGACCCCGTATATCCACCCAATATTTTAACATTATAATCCTTGGTAAACTGATCTAATACCCAGTTTCTAAATCTTTTATACCCACCTGATAGCAAATAAACATTAAATCCATATAGATCCAACAACCACGCTACTGCTCCACTTCGCATACCGCCTCGCCAGCAATGTATTAACACGGTTTTTTCATTCCCATTTTGGTGATTTGACAATATCGACTCTACTTCTTCCACAAACCACCTCATTTTAGGTCCGAAATAATCCAACCCAATTTTTATGGCCTTTTCTCTACTTTCCTGTTTGTAAGCAGTACCTACAACGGTACGTTCGGCGTCAGAAAACAAAGGCAAACTGATAGCATCAGGGATGTGTGCATGATCAAATTCTGAAGGTGAGCGGACATCAAAAACAGGATTTGACTTCGCCAGATTCAAGAATTCAAAGATATCAATTTTCTGTATGGCCAATGGGTGATGGGTTTTAATGGCGTTGCATTCTTCGAATGCAACATAATTATTTCTTGCAATCAGAGATTGCAAGGCCAATTATGATTCTATTTTCAAATAATTTCCAGAATAGTCATCCCATTTCTCAACCATCTTGGCTTTTACAGGATTTTCTAAGATGTAATTTATTACATTATTCAGCATCTTTTCATTTCTGATATAAAGGTCAAAACTTTCTCTTTCCCAAAATTGGCCTTTCCTATCAAGGTATATATTGGCATACCATGCAGATGGTCCTTTAATGCTTTTCATTATAGAATCTAATGGCTTATATTGCATTTCTAATTGATAATCATCATGTTTGTCTTCAAGCTGGATACTTGTATCAATCAATAAGTGCACATGATTAGACATTATGCAATAACAGAGCAATTGGTATAAATCATTATCAAAACGATGTAACTGTACCTTCAATATATCTTTTATACTCTGATCGGCCAAGTACATTGGACCGCCTTTAATTTTATCTAAAAGTTGATCATATTCCACTAAATATTGCTTTCTTAAGTTGAATATCTCAAAATTTCTTTGATGTAAATCCTTTATAGTTTTGGCGATATTTATTTCAATTTCATATTTATCTTTAAGTTCTGTTATTTTACTTTTTGGTACACTTTCATATAATCTGAAGGTTACAAAAAAGGCTGCTCCTAGTGGCTGTATATGTGGTAATCGTTGTTTGTATTCTGTTTTCATTTTTGTATTGCATTTTTTATTGGTGTTACATTCTCTTATTGGCGTTGCGTTTATTGGCGTTGCATTCTTTGAATGCAACAAAAAAGCTTCTTGCAATCGGAGATTACAAGGCCATTAGAATGAAAGGCCAGTAAAGGCATCTCTTTTTTGGCGTTGCATTATGCCCCATTCATTTAGTCCTATGAGACGATGTATCTCGCCATTATATGATTTCGCCAAACCACAATTTTTCTAAAAAGACCCGCCATGGGTAAATCATTATATCATTGGCTTGTCTGATATATGGGTCATTTGAAACAATGATTTGTTTTTTGACAGTGTACTCTTCTGCAAATGCTTTAAGTCCTTTAAAATGTTTATTATTAACATTATCATTTGCTTTAACCTCAATGGCACACTCATGGTCTCCTAAGATAAAATCAACTTCTAACTGCGATGAAGTATGCCAATAATGAATAGGAAATTTTTTACCTGAATATTGTGCATAAGCTTTTAGTTCCATGTAGATATAATGTTCGAATGTGTGCCCTGCATCCAGTGTTCCCCATTCAATATGCTTCCTTTTTAATAAATAATTAGCAATTCCTATGTCAAAAAAATAAAACTTTGGGGTTAAAACAACTCTCCGCTTCGGCTTTTTTTGAAAGGATGGTACAAAACTTCCAAGGAGCGTTTCTTCCAAGATTTGGTAGTACTCTTTAATTGTACTACTTGCTACACCGCAATCCTGGGCTATGTTAGTATAATTTACAAACTCCCCATTTGCAAAAGCAGCTTTGCTCAAAAACCTCGAAAATATTTCTGCATTACGTATTTTTGTTTCTGCTATAATCTCGTCTTCGAGATAACTTCCAACATAAGCCTCCAAAAGTACAGATGCATTATTTGAATCATACATCCGTGGTAATAAACCATTATTGAATGCTCTAAGGATATCAAAATCAGGTATTTCTACAAAACTTAGCGGATACAACTCTAAACGTATGGCCCGACCTCCTAATAAATTTTCATTTTTTCTTAGAATTTTTCTAGGAGAAGAACCCGACAAAATAAATGAGATATTTTCATTTTCTATCATCCAATGAATCTCATTTAATAACTCTGGCAATTTCTGAATTTCATCAACAATCACAGGTTTGTTTTGGTGATTAGCTATACATCGCTGTCTGAACTGTTCTGGACTGTCTAGATATCTTTTGAATTCTTGGCTTAAAAGTAGATCAATATAAAGAGAATCCGAATAAGTTTTTTTTAAAAAAGTACTTTTGCCTGTTTGCCGTGCTCCCCATAAAAACACAGACAAACCATCATATTTTTCTAAATTTACTTTCCTTTCATACATGTCTCAATATATTATATTAATTGCACAAAACTAAGTAGTTTCAACAACTTTCCACTAATATTACATGCATTTTTTGCGGCAAACACTAAAATTACATGTATTTTTAGTGAAATAATTGTTTAGCGCAGCTTAACTTTCCTACTTAGGGCTTGCTGACTATGGTACAACCAATTGATAAATAAAAAATTATGTCTATAATAAACAAATTAAATGCAAACCTTTTAATTGATTTTGTCCAAAAGTCGTGTACCTTGGGTTGGCTTTTGCCTTATGCACGCGGCAGTTACTTTTTTGCATTGCCCAAAAAAGTAACCAAAAAACGCTAGTTCCGCTAAATCGCTCCGCGTACCGGAACAGGCTCCCCAAGGAGGTACAACAAGATATGGTGACAACTTCATCATCTTTGACCATTGCAACTGACAACCCAAATACTTTGCACAAGCTTTCTGCTTTCTTCGCACTTATTCTTAGAGCTTTTTATAAAGTCGATAACTCTTTGTCCATATTTTTATATTTGATTTCTTAAACGTTATATTTTTTCAAAAAGTTTTACATTGAATTTGAAATGCGTAATGGGCAGCCAAATTTATTTGGCTGGTAAAAACTACTCCTATAAAAAATGCTCCAAATGAATTTGGAGCCCCACTAATGGGTAGCCAAATTTATTTGGCTGATAACAAACAAGTTTGCAAGTCCAGTAATCCTATCTTCCCAAATCGGCTTCATTGGATGGGTCAATATTTTCTATCCCATTCAGCCCTAAGTTCTTTTTGAGACACAAGCGCATCTTTTGACCATTCTAATTGTCCTATTAAATCACTAAAATCAGGCTTAATGGATTTATTTACTTTAATAATTTTCATAATAAATTTGTTTGGTGCCCAATAAGTCCATTACTGTCAAAAGGAATTGGAATTGAGTTTTGTATCATTTACTTGGTAGCATTCTTGCAAACAAGTTTACAACTGCAGTAGAGGTAACTTCCAAAAAAAAACCGTTCGTCGTATCTTAGCTAGATGCTCAGACAAACAAAAAAGCAGCTAAAAATAATTTATCAAATACGTATTAACCCATTCAGGAATTTCATCAACTAAAATATTGACATTAGCGCCATTTTTTTCTAGAATTATTTCTCCTGTATTAATAGAAGTATCAATTATAAAAGCCCTATCTGAAAATAGGAAAGCTTTATTTAATAATTCTAATGTCCTATAATATCGCGACTCAATCTTATCTGCACCTACATCATGGCCACCTTGTAATACTCTGTTTTTTACCCTACTGGTATTAATTTTAGGATCTTGTGTACAAACAAAATACAAGTATATCTTAAATCCATTTTTTTTCGCCAATTTTAAAAAATCCAATTTTGATTCATGAGAAAACACAGTTTCATATTTTTTTTTTTTTTTTTCACGGGGGGGGGGGAATTTTTATAAAAAAAATATTTTTTTTTTTTATAAAATAAACCATAATTATTTTTTATGTCGATTTCATATGAAAAGTATTAGAACTTTTAATTAATTTAGCCCTAAAAAAATCTGCTATTACAGCTGCTTCATAACTATTTAATTTTTTGGAAATTATTAGATGATAGTCAGAAATAGTCAGTGTTCTTAAGGTCTCTGTAAGATCTCTTTCGCATATATGAAGGAACTCAGACCATTCACTAGCACTTACAAAATTATCACAAAATTCAGAATAGTCAAGATAACCTAATCTATTTAAACCTTCTTGTATTATATCCGCATTTACAAATGAACCAACGTTATACTTCTGACGTATTTCATTGATAATTGTTGTTTTACCAGATCCATTAGGACCTGCGAAGACCCTTAGTTTTTTAATTTGGTCATTTAATAACATAACTTTTTTTTGTCACTTTTACACGACCAAAAGCGACTTTACCAATCTTTGTTTCTTCACCATCTGAAGAGATGGAGACAACTTCATCATCTTTGACCACAGCAATAGACAACCCTAGTGCTTTGGTCAAGCTTTGCGCCTTCTCAGCACCCAATTTTTGGGCTTTTTTTAAAGTCGATAACTCTTTGTCCATATTTTTATATTTGATTTCTTAAACGTTATATTTTTTCAAAAAGTTTTACATTGAATTTGAAATGCGTTATGGGCAGCCAAATTTATTTGGCTGGTAAAAACTACTCCTATAAAAAATGCTCCAAATGAATTTGGAGCCCCACTAAGTCCAATAATTCCTACCTTCCGAAATCATCTTGCAATCTTATGATATCGTCTTCATTGGATGGATCATTGGCGTCGGTATGTTGCCATATTTCAGCTATGATGCCCCACTCATTTAGTCCTATAAGACGATGTCTCTCGCCTTGTCTAAGGGTAAGGGTCTTATTTAGCTCCATGATGTTGATATCTCCTTCTTGGTCAGTATCACTTTTTTTGTAAGCTGCTTTGCCTTCTATGAGTTTCCACAATTCTGATCTTCTGTGGTGGTACTGCCATGACAGTCTTTGCCCTGGTGCTACACATAAGATTTTGGGACTCAGCGGTAGCGTCGTAGCAGTGAGTTCATCTGCAAGTTCGGGATAAAACTGAAGAATAAATTTTTTAGTATCTACCGGATCCATGACCAAAAATCCTCCCCAAGGACGATCGAAGTCGTGGGTTTGGATATGGAAGCCTTGATCTTGAATCTTTGCTAAAACAGCTTGAAGTTTAGATGATTTTGTGTCCAATGTATGGTATGGTTTTAATTTAGGTTATTGGCGATATAATCTTTAATTGTAACTAAAAAGGTCTTTTCGGTAATGTACTGAATACTTTATAAATTAAATCTGATGTTGGAAAAATGATCACCCACGCCGTCAAAAAGATACACAAAAAGTCAGTATAAAAACTTTGATGCTCTTGGTACCATTTTTCTACTTCACCTTTGAAAGGATAAATTTTATTTTGGTAAAAGTCCCAAGTATCACCGGCATTGTCTCTTACCTCGGTGATTAAAGTCTCTTCATCTCGAAATATAATTGACCCAATACCCGTTAATCCAGGTTTTACATTATATATGACTTTTTGTACTTCTATAGGATAGGCATCAAAACTTTTTTGCATGACTGGTCTTGGACCAACTACACTCATATCACCATTCAAGATATTGAGGAGTTGTGGTAATTCGTTAATTTTTGTGCTCCTCAAAAAACCTCCCAAAGGTGTCAATCTAGGATCTCTTTTTGTTGTGATGAGACCACCGGCCATATTGGGACTATCCTTGAGCATCGTGGCAAACTTATAAATACTAAAGAGCTTATTTTTAAAACCTACTCTCTCTTGGAAATACCAAATATATCCTTCACCCGTTAATTTTAACCCTATCGTAATAGGTATCAATAAAGGTGAAAGTACTACTAAAGCAAGTAATGAAGCTAAAATATCAAAAAAACGTTTTATTATTAGATACATGTGATTTAAGGTTTTAAGCTCGTAGGTTTTAAGCTCGTAGGTTTTAGATCGTAGTTCGTAGGGGTTAGATCGTCGATAGGTTTAACTCGTAGGGGTTTGATCGTAGTTCGTAGGGATTAGCTCATAGCTCGTTGGGGAACTACCTACTAAGTGCTACCACTAACTATCTACTTCAATGAATTTATCAACCCGTTTAATATTTTAGACAATTCCATTGCTTTTTGTTTTAATAATATATAATCAGCCATACTCAACCATGTTCTTTTCTGCAAGAGAAGCAAGACTGTAACAGTTTCATTTATTGAGCCCCTGGAGTAATATAAAAACTGTTTAAATTCTTTTTTCGAAAATCTTCCTTTACCTTCAGCAATATTCATTGGAATTGAAGATGAACACGCATCCAATTGTTCTCTTAGCCTAAAGTTACCTTTGCTGTTATAAAATTTATCTGTTTTCTCTAGGATCAAGTCAACAAATTCTATGGCTTTCTGCCACGCAATCAGATTTTCAAAATCAAATTTTTCTTCCATTTTTTTGTTTTTATTCTTTGTTTTAGTTTGTTCTTAGTGATTAAGTTCGTAGGGGTTAGATCGTGGCTCGTAGGGGCTACCTACTACTAACTACCAGCTACTAACTCTTTACAACTTGCTACCAACTCATTGCTACCAGTTATCAGCTCATTGCTACCAGCTCATTACTACTATCTCAACCCTACATCTTTTGATCTAAACTCTTTCCCGTTTCTATATGCTCAAAATCAGGCAAATGCTTTTTCATTAATGATACGATAGCAGATTTGTCATAAGCGTCTGACTGCATCAACATTTGTAACTCTTTGATACAATCTTCTATTTGTGTTTTACTAGGTTTTACAGCATTTTTAATGACGCCCATTCCTTCATATTTGATCATATCCACTTCATCAGTATCCGTGTAAAACTCCTCATAAAGCTTCTCACCCGAAGTGTCGGACGTAAAAAAATAAACGGGATGTGGATCTTCTATAGACATACTCGTTGCTTTATTTCTTGCATCATCATCACTTATACATTCCACTACAGGTATGGCCATTTCTTTAAAAAAGTCTAATGTGATATCCTTGAAATTGACCATTTGGTTTTCTTCTAATTTAGGGAAATAAATCTCTCCACTAGCTCCCAAAATACAAGCCAACAAACATATCTGGCCACTTTCTTCAGGCGAAACAAAAAATCTTTTCACATCTGAAGGACATGAAATAGGTTGCTTTTTGAATAATCGCTGTATATATCCATCCAAAAGACTGCCATTACTAAAAGCAACATTGGCAAATCTTGCTGTGGTGATTTTGATATCACTGCTATAAGCCATGATGACTTCTTCCATGAGTTTTTTGCTCGCTCCCATGACATTCACAGGATTAGCTGCTTTGTCGGTAGAGACACAAAAGAAATGCTCAGGCTTATATGTCACAAGTAAATCCAAAAACTCCTTGGCTTTAAAGACATTATTGTCTATCATCGCTTCGATGGAGTAATGATCTTTCTCACTTCTGACGTGTTTGTGCGCTGCAAAATTAGCTACTATATGGAAAGGTCCTTCATTGACAAACATCTTTCTGAATACTTCATCCCCAAAATTCATGGGATAAGTCTTGTAATCTTCAGGAATGTATTGTCCATGTTTTGATCTTAGATCACGAGTGAGTTCCGTCAATCCATTTTCATTGGTATCCACCACATAAAGTCTTGCTGGCTCAAAGCTTAATATGGATTTGATGTAAGAAGAGCCTATCGTACCTGCACCACCAATGACAAGAACTGACTTACCCTTTATATTGGCTGATAATTGGTCTTGATATTGATTAATATCGTTTTCAAAAAGGCTTTTATCCCTTTTAGTGATGTGAGTTTTTATGAATTGTGGTATATCAATGATGTGCATGTGGTTTGTGTTTTAATGGGCAGCCAAATTTATTTGGCTGATAATGGGTAGCTAAATTTATTTAGCTAATTTGCTGGTAATGAAAAAGCCTATTCTAAACTTCTCCAAATGATTTTAGAGACCAAGTAGAAAAAGCCAATTAAAGAATGTATTCTTGTATAAGGGTAACCAAATTTTTATTTGGCTAATTTGAACAAGTTTATTTAAACCTCTCCAAATGAATTTGGAGACCCATTAGAAGTTTCTACAAAATAATTTCCTCGAAAATCTTCCCACTTCTCAACTATCCCTGCTTTCATTGGATTATTTAAAGTATAGGATATTACATTATTCAACATCTTTTCATTTCTGATGTAAATGTCAAAACTTTCTCTTTCCCAAAACTGGCCAGACCTATGGAGAAATAAATTAATATATCTTGATGTCGATCCTTTAATTTGTTTTAATATCTTATCTAATGGTTGATAACTTTGCATCAATTCTGTATCTTCTTTTAAATTTTCAAGTTGAACAGCTGTATCAATCACTAGATGCACATGATTTGACATTATACAATATGCGATTAGATTGTACAAAGTGCCATCATATCTTTTGATTTCTTTATCAATTATTTGAATGATACTCAAATCTTTTAAATAATATGGCCCTGTCTCAATTTTATCAAGAATTCCATCCAACTCAATTAAATACTTTTTGCGTAAATTAAAAATTTCTAAATTTCTTTTGTGTACTTCACCAATAAAAAACGCTTGGGTCACTCTTTGTGTATATTTTTCACTTAAAGCATCTATAGCGATTTTTGGCACACTATTATATAACCTAAAAGTTACAAAAAAGCAGGCTCCAACTGGTTGGATATGTGGAAGATTTCTTCTATAAAAAGTTTTCATATTTTAATGGGTAGCCAAATTTATTGGTTAGCCAAATTTATTTGGCTAATATCCAAAAAGATTTAAAAATCTCTCCAAATGAATTTGGAGACCCATTAGAAAAACCCATTAAAAAGAACGGATAACTTTCACCACTTCCTCCACTTGCGCATCTGTAAGGTTGGTAGAAGATGGTATAGAGATACAGGAATTATAAATCGTATCAGATATATTTTCATTCGTGATAAATGGCAAATGTTTGAACATACGCAACTGATGCATCGGTACCCAAAATGGTCTGCATTGTACACCATTATCCAACAAGTGCTTTATCATCGGTCTTTGGTTTTTGACTTTCATCGTGTGAAGCCAATTATTAGGAGAGACATCGTCGCCTACTTTTTGGAACTGTAAATTTTCATTTTCCAGATGATCGCGATAATATTTGTCTATCTCTTTTTTGCGCTCAAGGAAAGATGGCAATTGCTCCATTTGCGCTACACCTACGGCTGCGAGTATGTTTACAAGTCTATAGTTGTAACCTATCTCATCGTGGTCGTATTCGAATGGGTCTGTTTTGGCTTGGGTGGTGATATGTTTGGCTTTTTTTGCTAGGTTTTCATCATCTGTGACGATAACGCCACCACCACCTGTGCTGATGATTTTATTGCCATTAAAACTAAAAGTTCCGAATGTACCAAATGTACCAGCACCTTTATTTTTGAAGGACGAACCCAATGCTTCCGTAGAGTCTTCGATCACTACGAGACAATATTTTTTTGCTATGGTCATCAGCCTATCCATATCGCACATATTGCCCAATACATGTACAGGCATAATAGCCGAAATACATCTTTTGTCGCTCTTTAGGTAGGTATGATCTTTGTAATAAAAGGTATCCTTTTCCAAAAAAGCCTCCAAAATATCTAAATCCATCTGCCAAGTATCCTTATCCACATCTATGAAGATCGGATCTGCACCCGTGTATTTGATGGCATTGGCCGTAGCGATGAAGGTAATATCTGGCGTGATGACATAGTCTCGTTGACGTACACCTGCTAATTCTTGGGCGATGTGCAGTGCTGCAGTGCCATTCATGGCTGCGATACCATATTTTGCACCAGCAAATTCGGCTACCATGTTTTCAAACTGAGTGACATAGCTACCTACAGAAGATATCCATCCAGTGTCGAGACAGTCCTTGACATAAGTCCATTCATTTCCTGAGATATTGGGTAAGGAAAGAGGTATCATTTGATTATTGTTGATTTGCTGATTTGCTAATTTGTTGATTTGATTGCAACTAGTTAACTTGGATTGTTTGTTATATTTGTCATTTGACAATCTGAGTTCATTCGAATTCAAAAGTGAATCATAGGTTGCAGAGATTAACTCAATGTCCGTAAAAGTTCAGTTGTAGTGGAGTTAACCCTTTACTCTTAAGTGCATTTATTTGTTTACAATTTTTATTAATGCTATAAACTCTTCTGCTTTAAGAACAGTAACTTTGGGAAATGGTATTTCTTTAAGTATATCAAAATGTCTATCATTGGAAATAATATAATCGACAGATGACGCAACAGCACAATCTACAAATTTATTGTCATCAGGATCAAGTTCTATTAATTTCCATTGAAATTTCGGGTCAACAAAAAATACATTAGGTAAATTGAATAAAGTATTTAATAATATCTCTGTAATATGTGGTGTGTAGCGTCTTGAAAAGACTTCTGTATATTCACTTACAATGTCATTACTTACATAAACATTAACTTTACCTGATTGTATTTCCTCAAAAATTTTATAATAACTGAATCTAGGTAATATACTTACCAATAAGACATTTGTATCAACAACTATCTTTAAAGGATTATTGATTGACATCATTTAGTATGTTCTCAATAGTTTTATCTGACCACCCATTTTCTAATGCATATTCTTCTGCTGCATTAATTAGCTTTTTTGAATAATATTGCCCTATTAATGTTTTTATGTCAATAAGTTCCTCCTCTGTTGGGTTATTAGCATACAACTTCAACAACTCTAACTGCAAAGGGGTAAAATTCTTGGATTTTTCAGGAATTTGGGTTATATCCATATATTACATGATTTAAAAGGTACTTTAAAATTTATTCTTTCAAGCAATTTCTGATCAGGCCAGAACGACGATGCTTTTTAGCTAACTCTAATCACAAATATCATTTATCTAGCATCAATCGTCAACTATTAAGTCCAAATTACACTATCGAATTTTATTATTCCTCTAAATTTACCCATCCTAAATCCTTCCCTTAAAAAGGAAGGACTTTTGAATCACATTTTCCTTAAATTTATAAGCCTGTCTATTCAATGGACTATTATGGTACTTGTTTTAAAAAACAAATGTAAACCTGATTTAGTTCCTCATAAGTCCATTCGTTGCCAGAGATATTGGGTAAGGAAAGAGGTATCATTTGATTTTTGTTGATTTGCTGATTTGTTTATTTGCGATTCTTTAATGGCTTTGCATTCTTTGAATGCAACATATTTAGCATCTTGCAATCGGAGATTACAAGGCTATTAAATTACACATCCAAAAATATAATCCACTATGCTTTAATTGATATTCCTTATTGACGTACACTTTTTGAATACACCTTATTTACTTCTTGCTATCGGAAATTGTAAGGCCATTAGTTTGGGTTAGATAAAAATAGTTCAATATTCCTATAAATACCCAAAAGTGTCTATAATGTTTAGAGCCACCTACTAGGTAGGAAATGATAAAATATGAGAATGAAAGAGCTATAAAAATGTATTGGCTCTTATCTAAATTTAAAGAGTTCACTAAAACTCTTATAAACTGCAATAAAAATAAAATTAAAAAAATGCCGTATAAGATGCCTAATTCTGCTATTTGCCCCCAATAAAAGTCATGGGTATCATAGACTGAAAGATTTGACGGATAGGTTTCTTTTGATTGTAGGTCTTGAAGTTCAGAAGAAAATTTGCCAGAGCCAATTCCAACAACCGGTGTATTCGAAATCATGAAAATGGATGCCTTGGCCATATAAAAATAAGTAGTGCCATAAAAATCATAATCGGCTATACTAAAAAGTCTGTTTGGGTCTATTTGTGAAGCATTATTAATTTTAGCTTCTTCAAAAGATTGGCTCGTAGGTTTCGAGACAAAAAAAGTAAACCAAATCATTATAATTGCCAAAAAAATAATGATTCCAAAAAATGTTTTTTTTGGCATCACATATTTTCTAGATAAAAGACCAAAAGATAGCAAACCACCAAAAATCAATATTTCCTTACTTAAGGTAAATATTGAAATGCATAAAGCAATGAAAACAAAAACTAATACTTTTACTACATTACTATTGAATCCTATTATATAAAATGATGAAAACGCAATACAGCTTAATAATAAATTATTCCAAGTATATCCATTTAATCGCCACACATCGCCCAAATAAGGAAAGTCTTTATAATATACCTAAAGAATGATCAACATTTAAAATAATGTAACAATAAACCTACAATCCCAGTTAACACTGATACTACAAAAAGTCCTTTGATAGCTATTGGTAAATAAGTACTGAAGTTGCCCTGATAGGCTAAAAACCTGCTTAACAAAACTGACATAACTACTAAATAAATACACCCGAAAGCTTCAAGATATATGCTCTTTTCTTGATGATATATGGCATTAATCATAAAAACTATTACATACGCTAATAGAGCAACATCTATATTAGTTAATCTAATTTTGTCAAAATAAATGAAACAAAAAGGAAAAGCACCAACAAATATTAGCTCCGATATTTGTATTTGAGGTAGCTGGAAAATAGCTATATCAGTTATACAACAACAAGAAATGTAAAATACAAAACACCATCCTACATAAGTATTTAGTGTATGCTTAGTTTATTTCCAAAGCCACTGAATATGTAATAAAAATTTTTAAACAAATCCAAAATAATTAAAATGCCTGATTGTTTTCTGGTTTACCTGGTATTGAATAGTCTAAATGATGATAAATGAATTTTTCGAAGTCTTGATAAAAGCTTTCGATGAATTAAATTAAAAGGTAAGGTTTCTACTTATAATCTTGCCCATAATAATCCAATATGCTCATGCATAGCTGAATAAAATTTATCAAAATTAGAACGATGTGATCTCCACCAAAAGTTATCTTTAAATATGGATAAAAAACTGTTTTCATGATTGGTGACCATCTCATCCTTCTGAAAATGGCGCTTTAATATATGATCAGACGGTGCAGCTATTGGATCCAAACCATTTTTCTAAACAAATACATTGATCTAGGCATGTGAATATCACTCGTGACTAAAATTAATGTAGCCTTTTTATTTCCAAAAGCTGATGTATATTCCAATGCTTCTTCTTCCGTCGTAGATGGTTTTTCTAAGATAAATATATCATCTTCTGGAATACCCAAACCAATGGCAGCATCTCTTGTTATGGCTGCTTGAGTGACATTATTTGTAGAAGAATAACCTGAAAAAACCAATTTGGAACCATTCAATTCTTTATAAATAGAATTTTGAGATAAGCGCTCTTGATCAGCTACTTTCTATATCATATACCCCACCTCACCTAAAACAAGGATATGAACTTCATTTCCCAAACTAGCCAAATCCAAATTAGAGTGTTATATTCTTTCTCCAAACTATAGACCATCAAATCTGGAATATATTTCGTGCCTGTGATTCCGATCCAAACTAGTGCAGCATACAAAAATCTATTTTGGTGCTTATATTTACGGAATTTGAAAATGAAATAAAAAGCTATGAGTATCCAAAATACATTCATTGGATAAATGAGAAAATCCACTACACTCTTTATAGTAGCTGTCACTTAGGATGATTAGTGTTTTCGATCCAAGAGACTGATAGTTCTGTTGGCATTTTAGGTAAGCTTTTAAATATATTATATACTAGTTGTGAATCACTTTTTACAACAGACCAGAAAGTTAAAAATAGAATGGCAATGTCTGTCGAGAAGGAAATATGCTCATAATACCATAGCTCCAAAGCACCTTT
>JADKCC010000009.1 GCA_016714785.1 Saprospiraceae bacterium | reverse complement strand
CTTGTGTGAAAGGATAGCAATTTATTGGTACTAATTGGCGGAAGAAAAGAGACTGAAAAGCTATTAAAAATAGTGTCATTAATATTGACTAAATCGACATTTTTTAGCTTCATTTTGTTCCAGAAATTTTCATTATAACTAGACTTTACGATCTCTGGAGATGCTGGAATACGGTTATTATTGAGTGAACCAATCTGCAACTCTTTTTTTGTCAATGAGTCAAATTCAGAGATTCTTTGTCTTGGAAACGATCGCATTTTAATATGTAATGTTTGACTTCGAGAAGCTACTATGACCAATGATGTGTCAAGGTAATTTTCTTTCGCAATATTGATTTTTAATTGTTTGGCACTGGAAGGAACATTAAAAGCAAATCTTCCTTTTTTGTCAGAATTGACCAAAGTCTTATGTTTTTTGACATAAATACTGGCGTCACTAAGTGGTTCATTAGAGTTCGGATCAGTGATGGTACCATTTATACTTAGCTCTTTTATGGAGCCATCTTTATTTGGTTTTACAATGATATATTTTTCCTTGATTGAAATATGGATGTTTAATGAGGTCTCCAAAATAGGCAACACATCTTTCAAGGTTTTTAATAACCTGAATGGACCAGAGTTTGTTGATTATCTCAAATCCCTTTATCGCAAATCCATTCCCTGTTTGATGCTGTATATCTCGAAAGATGATATTGGCTGGCGTATTGTTGTATTGAAGGGTGACTTCTTGGTTTATATCTGGTTGACTATTTAAGACATTCCATATCAAAAAAGTCAACATACTTAAGATGATTCTTATTGACATGGCTTTCCTGTTATTTTATAGTGATGGTCCTGGTATTCATACTTAAAACCTAATGTTTCTGCAATGACGGTGATGATCGTGGCCACTTCTTCGTCAAAAAACTGTGTGGTGATTGTACATTCGCCTATTGATTCAGGAGATAATTGAACATCAATCTGATATGTTTTTTCGAGTAAATCAATTACTTCAGCCAAGCGTGTATCCTTAAAGTCAAACTTCAATACTTTGGTCTCCAAATCGGTAATGATAGTCTTTTGTGAGCGAATATACCAAGCTTTTTCACCAGCTTTGATGATGATCTCGCTGCCTTGTTCGTCATACAAACGCACGATGCCTTCATTGACCACAACGTAAACTGTATCAGAATCTGGCATACTTTCTACACTAAACTCAGTACCTAAATCTTCTATAAAAACGCCATTAGACTCGATGATGAATGGCAAATTGTCATTGTGCGTCACCGTAAACTTTCCCTTACCACTTAATTTTAGCATTCGATGCTCGGTACCAAAACCATCTTCATAACTGATTTTACTATTTGCATGTAAGGTCACTTCACTTTGGTCAGAAAGCGATTGGGTGACAGAGGATTCATTGGCTATCAATTCTAAAGGCATTGTGTCATCTTTCATTATGAAAACAACGGCCAAAAGCCCAACAACTATTGCAGCTGCTAATCCATATATCCATCCCATTTTAGTGCTAGGTTTTGGTTTAGCGTTGAACTTTTGCCAAGCAGCCTTTTTATCAGGTGCAGACCATTCTACATTTGAAACCATCAAAAATGCCTGCTGCATATTGTCAAAATACAATTGATTTTCCTTGGAGATTAGTTTCCACTCTTCTAGTTGCATTGCTTCATCAGGTGTCGCTTCACCACAAAGATATTTGCTGATGAGATCATCCATGTTGTAATTATATTGATCCATTATAAGTATGTTAATATTGTGAGGACAATGATTTGAATATATTCTGACAAAGCGACTCTCATTGTCTTAAGTGCTTTACCCATTTGGTTTTCAATAGTTTTGGGTGATAGATTTAGTTTTTCTGCTATTTCATTATACCTGAGTCCGTCCATTCTACTCATAGAGAATATTCTACGACATTGTTCAGGAAGACTTTCGATGGTTTCCTTGATTTTATCTGCGATTTCTTGAATGATGAGTGTGTCTATGACCGCTGTGCTTTCTGAAATGGAGATCGCATTTGAATATTTGGAAGCGACTTTGTCGTGTTTGATTTTATTCATACACTTGAAGTAAACCGCTTTGTACAAATAAGCTTTGATAGATGTGTGAATGACTAACTTGCTACGATCATGCCACAAATCCATAAATACCGACTGTACAATATCTTCAATATCATTTTGATCCTTGACCATCGTCTGACAATATCGGTATAATGCGTCGTAATGATCTGTAAACAACTGCTCAAAAGTGGCAGTATCTACGGTTTTGACTTCTTGTATGTATTTGATTTTATCATTCATATCCTTATGCTTAACGTACATCTCATTCTGTATGTTTTTATGATGTGAAATGCCTTGCTCAAAACCATTACTTTTATCAGGTATTGAAGAAAGGTAAAATATATTTTCTGCTACGCTACCCATGTTAATTACAGTTTTTGATTCTGCTAGTTCCATCTAGATTAGATGTGATTTGAGGATTGCCTTTGTAACAAACAGTACCATTGCCATCTATATTTACTATCAGTTTTTGTGATACATTTACGTCCATGGTAGAGTTTCCATCTATTTCTATATCCACGATTTCTGCCAAAAAATCGTGCGCTCTTATTTCACTATTTCCATCACAATCGATGTTAAATCTATTGGTAACTCCTTCAATATCCACAATACAACTGCCATCAATTACTAGCTCAAGAAGTGCCATATCATCCAAACTTAAAGATAAATCTCCATTACCGTCAAGGTCTATTTTGAGTGCATCATCAACATATTTCAGCAATCCTTCTGAAGAAATCATATAGTTGCCATCGACAGACAATTCCTTTAATCCTGGTACGGTAATAAAAATTCTGGTGTCTTTAGTGGGTAAAATACAATTTCCTTTGGTGCGTACTCTCCAAGTATCATTGGACACAATAGATCGATTTTCCAAATCTTTGATCATATCATCTTTGCCTTCAATAACGATTTTTTGTTCATCACCATCGACCAAAATCACTTCACAACTAAAATCAATATCTATTTTATGGAATGTATTTAATGATAACTCTTTCGTAATAATACTGCCATCATAACAATTGAAACTATCTAAATCACAACTCATCAAAACACTGACTATCAGCAAATAAACTACATTTTTCATTTTCAAATTATTTATAAAATTATTAAATTAAACATTATATCTCTTCTAACTCATCTCACATAATTCATCTCTCTCAAAACTCTACTTTGTAAGCCAACACAGGTACAAAAGGCATCATGGTCCACTCATTCATTTTGTCATTTTGGATATCGTAAGTGATACCGCCTACATTCTGGCTATTTGTTGCATTCATGAGATCAAGGGAAAGCGTGGATGTAAATTTCTTTTTATTTCTTTTGTATTTTACACCTACATCTAGTTTGTAATAATCTCTTAGTTGGACCGAAAAAGGTCTGCTTTCGTCGCGAATTTCTTCTTTGGCAAGTTGAGATGCAGCTCTTTCTATAGGCGTATCCCACTGTCCACCAACGATGGCATTTTTGATATTAAAACCTAAGGTATTTCTTTTACTTTTACCTACAACCCATTCTTTTCCTATGGTGATGACAGATGAATATTGCGCATTGTACCTAGTATTGAGCCAATCCGTAGTAGGTGTTTTGTACTTAGCATCAAAGACAGAAGCCGTGACGATGTAGTACCAATTATTGTGTAAAAAACGCTCCAAGGTCAGTTCTACACCCATATTTTTGCCTTTTCCTTCATTGACCAAAGCAAAATCAGGTATAAAATATTGTTGGTTGACCATGGCAAAGTTGCTGTTTTCTCCTTGTCCAACGGCTACGTCTGTTAGATGCTGATAATATAACTCCGACTTAATACGAGAATGTGTGTTGATATCAAAATTGTAGGTCAAAACCAAATGATGCGCCTTCGTGAAGTCCAAATCTTTATTGACCAAGCTACCATCTTCACCTTTTAAGAAATAAACGATCAATGGCTGCACTTGACTGTGTCTGCCATAAGCCAAAGCGATGTTTGACCTTTGATTGATCGTATATTGAATATTACCTCTTGGTTCAACGACTTGTTTGTTATTAAGTAGGAAATTGGCATAATGAATACCGAAATTGGATGACCATTTATCATTGAGGCGATATTGCATTTGAGAATAAGCACGAACCAAAGATGTATTGTCTGCATTATTGATTAGATTGGTAAATTCATTGGCATTCGTATATTCATTATAAGTGGTTTGGTAGCCCATCTTATCATAAAATGCCCCACTTTTCAAGACTAGACTTGGGTTGATTTTTTGTGTAAAACTGAGTGCTCCAGAGAGTTTTTTGACTTTATTGTCAAGGTTAAATTTGCTAAAAAAAGTATAATCACGGAAGAGTGTATTGACATCTTCTTTATAACCATTTTTCGTAGTAGAATAAGCCAAAATCGCACTCAAAAAACCATTTTTATTGGTCGAAACGGTATATTTTGCACCATTTACAGACATATTACTCAAGAATTCACCTTCAAATCTGTGGTCTAGTGCGCCTTTTTCTACATCAATATCTTCTAGCGTCTCATCGATGCCTTGATCGCTCCAACCATTGAGCCCAAAAAGTGAAAAATGTGCACCTTTATTCAGTGGCAAATTGATGTGATAAGAAAGGTCGCTATAGTTAATGACACCACTCAAGTCCACACCCAACTTATCAATAAGTGACAAGGTCGAATACCTGTAATTGATCAGATATGAACCTTTATATTTTTTGCTGAATGGACCTTCTATTGCCGCTTCCATACCTAAGAATCCAGCTTTGAAAGTATATTCCGTTTTGCTATTGTTGCCCTTTCTTAATTTCAAATCAAAAATACCACCCAAAGCATTGCCATATTCCGCAGAAAAAGCGCCTGTAGAAAAATCAGAATTGGCCATCATTTGTGACGACAACACAGACACGCCACCACCTGACGAAGCCACATCTCCAAAATGATTGGGATTGGGAATGTCAATGCCTTCCATCCTGTAGAGCAATGCTGAAGGATGATTTCCCCGGATGGAGACATAATTGCTACCATCATCCGTAGGCACGACGCCTGCAAAAGACTGTGCCATACGAGCAGGATCATCTACTGCACCGGCAAATTTACTGCTTTCTTCCACCGAGAATGTACGTGTACTCGCATAAGCCAGAGAATTGACAGGTTTGGACTTTTCTGCTCGAGCTGTGATAACCACTTCATCAAGAGACTTCGACTCTTCTTTCATGGCAATGTTGAGCACTAATTCTTTCCCACTTTTAATTTCGATATTAGATACATAAGCTACGTATCCTAGATAAGACACTTGCAAACTATGTCTTCCCAAAGGCAACGCTTCAATGCGAAATTCGCCATTTTCATCTGTGATGGTAGATTGGTTTTCGTGATTGACAACATAGACAAGTGCTCCGATTAGGGCTTTCTGAGTGACATCGTCTTTTACAGTACCTCGAATGTTGTACAATTGATTTGTTTGTGCAAATAGTGACTGACTTAAAATCAGACAGACTGCTAAAAATAAAAATTTAATACGATTCATTTTCCTTTGTTTTGCTATATGAAAACAAAGGATGGTTTTACCCCTATGCGATGAGTTAGGGAATTATCAATTTTTTTATAGTTTAAAAATCTTTATAGAATAAATAAAAAGATAAATTTGATATTTTGCTATTTCTTTAAAAGCACTACATCATCTTTAGTGCCTTTATTTTAAGATAAGGATTTATGATGAGTAAATATTTAAAAGTGTTTACTTCTATTGTCTTCTATCAACAAGTGCACTATAACGGCAATCATTAAAACATTGTACTCAATACCATTAATGCCACCACCAACCACAAACCAACCATGCTCAAGATGGACCATAAATATTCCAGATACTAAAATCAATAATGTGGGCCAGGCAGCCCATTTGATATATTTATTGATTATAAATAGTATTGCAGCACAAACATGGGATAGTTTAATCGCCCATGCCAGATAAACTCCAAATGGATCAAACCCAACTTGATTGAGATATAAATTTCCAAAATCATTGATGCCATTGTTAAACATACCGGGTATGCTGTGCATGAACAGGATTAAGGCTAATGTCCAACGAAGTATTGCTTGATTTTGGAACATAATGTTATCGTTAAATGTCACCAAAGATAAGTAGTTTTTTTAAAAAATGAGATTTCTACAAATTAATTGATTCTTATCTTGGCTATAAAGTCTCTTACTGCCGAAAAAGATACAGTTTTATCTGCAAAATAACTTAAGGTTTGATCCACTTCACTATCATTGGCTTGAAGATGGTTTAGAATATTCATAATGTGCATCTTCATGTGTCCTTGCTGAATGCCTGTAGTAACCAATGATCTAAGCGCAGCAAAATTTTGAGCCAATCCAACAGAAGCTATTATTCGCATCAGTTTCTCTGCTGATGGATTGCCTAAAATCTCTAAAGTCTTTTTGGCCAATGGATGTAAAGATGTTAGTCCGCCAACAGTCCCTATAGCTAAAGGAATATCCAACCAAAATCTGAATATACCATCTTTTATTTCGCAATGACTTAAGCTTTTATATATTCCATCTTTTGCTGCATAAGTATGACCTGCAGCTTCTGTAGCCCGAAAATCATTGCCTGTAGCTAAAATAACGGCATCGATACCATTAAATATTCCTTTGTTGTGGGTAGTTGCTCTATATGGATCAATATGAGCTATTTGCACGGCAGTTTTAAACTTCTCTGCCAGTTGTTCAGCCATCATACCATTGGCAAAAGTACCCAATTCATTTACTTTACAACTGACTTCTGCTCGGACTACACATTGAGGTGTATAGTTAGACAGTATGGACATTATGATATCGACATCTCTATCCTTATCATTGACACTTGGGTGATCTACAAAAAAGTCTTCTAATGTATTGGCAAAATTTTCTAGTGTAGAATTTATAAAGTTTGCACCCATAGAGTCACATGTTTCGAAATGCACCCTCAGTTGGTACAAACCTTCGATATCCTTTGTGAAATCGATTAATTCTATATCTGTAACTCCGCCACCTCTTTTGACCATATTTTCTGTGATGGGAGAAGCGTTTTGTATCAATGCATGCTTAATTTCTGGAAAAAGCTGTACTATCAAACTAGGATTACCAAACCACTTAAAATGTACTTGACCTATTTTTGAAGTACCTAAGATTTGGGTTTTAAATCCACCTCTATCCATCCAATATTTGGCAGCAGATGACGCTGCTGCTACAACTGAACTTTCTTCTATGACCATCGGAACACAAAATATCTCTCCATCTATCAGAAAATTTGGTGCTAATCCATAGGGCATTACAAAATTGCTCACTGTATTTTCGCTAAAACCATCCACCACTTTTTGCATAGGCTCGTCATTCAACCAAAAAGATGACAAAATGTCATGTAAATCTTCATTTTGATCGTCAAACTGTTCTTTTAGCCAAGCAATCTTTTGGATTTTATTAAGTTTAGAAAATCCTGCTACAGATTTAGAGTTCATTTTTCTTGTGATTATTTTACTTTTAGATAGGATTTTGCAAGGAAAAGACCTTTGATTTGTAGATTTATATATTCTTGTAATATGGAGTAAGAGTCTTGAGCATATTTCAAAAATCCAGATGCTTGACCATATATCGATGGTAATTTAACCTTTTGTATCAGATAATGCCCATCTAAAAAGTCGCTTACGCCTCCTGAAATGATGACCTGACGACACTTTATATCATCGCCCATTTCATCCAGTATTTGATTAGTCCAAAAAACCATTTCTTCAGCACTATGACCTAGAAGTGCAAGCTTAGAATAATTGTCCTTGATAATAGGAGACGATCTTAAGATTTCTAAAAGCGCAAAATTGGTACCTCCACTTGCTGCAAACTCTATAGCTTCTAAAGGTAAAGAAAATAGGGCTCTTAGACTTTCTGGCCCCATACCTTGTCCTACTTCTTTGACAATAATTTTTGAATTTAAGGTATCTAACAACCTACTTATGGTTTCAATAGGTGGTTTTTTAAATCGATCTCCTTCTGGTTGCAGCCACTCTTGCATCGGGTTGACATGAATAATCAATCCATCGGCTTCCAGCTTTTCTAACAATGTATTAACCTTATAAATTTGTCCATTTTCTAGCAAATCTTCCAATTGAGCGATACCAAGATTGGCATACAAAGGCTGATCATTTAGGTATTTTCTTACCTGAAAGTCACTTAAATATTCATCGGTAAAAAGTAATTGTCTGCATGAACCCAGTCCCATTCCCAATTTGAATTCACCACAAGCTAGCGCTAAATTTTTATTGATTGTAGATGCTTTTTCAGTACCACCCGTCATGCTTGATACCCAAATAGGTGCTCCAAAATCCTTTTGCAAAAAAGTCAAATGAAGACTTTTCTCACCTAAAGGATGGGCAGCGAGTAGTGGTTCGTATTGAAATCTAGTGTCTATATCTTTGATTGGTACTTTTGACTTGAAAGCAAAGTCAATATGATCTTTTTTTCTTTCAGAAGCATTAGTATCAGTGATATCCATTATATTATTTACAGGGTTTGCCATGAAAATGATTGGGTAACCAAAATTAGCGGTCAAAAGTACTAAAAATACATATAAAATGACCATTTTTGCCAAACAATAGATTTATATATAAGTTTAGCATAATCCCCCTAAGTGCTAAATGTTTTTGAAATAAGATATTAAAAATCCAAAAACACAAATGAAAATCATCATTTTTTTATTTACACTTGTAAGTTTTTATACTAACAATCTTTTAGCACAAGGGGAAAAATCAGCCACTGATTATTATAATAAAGCAGTGGAATATTTCAATGCGAAAAACTATGAACTTGCTATGGCTTCCTATTCTGCATCTATAAATCTAGATAATAATAATGCCAAAGCATTTTTAAACAGAGGATACTGTGCATTACAAACAAAACAATTTGAAAATGCCATCAATGATTTTGACGAATCTATAAAACTTGACGCTTCATTATCGAAGGCATATTTAAATAAAGGATATACCTTGCTTTTGATGGGTGATTATGGAAAAGCAATATCAGTGTTGACAGAAACAATCTTAAAAGATCCAAGTTTAGGAAAGGCATTTGTGCATAGAGGTACAGCATATATGAAGTCTAATAATCATGAAATGGCCATAAAAGATCTTACCATTGCTGTAAGTATGGGCGAACATTCATACGCTACCTTTTTCAATAGAGCAATATGTAAGTCAAAAACTGATGATATCCAAGGCGCTTTAGCAGACTTAAATGCAGCTTCAGATCTAAAACCAGAGCAAGCTGCTACTTCTTTAGAAAAGTCAAAAATATATTTAACACTAAATCAATGGAATGAAGCTATTTCAGAATTATCACAAGCTATAAGAAAGAATCCTTCAGACGCAGATTTATATTATTATCGTGGATATGCTAAGTTGATGATTGAAGATGCAAATGCTGCCCTAAATGATTTCAATATTTGTTTGCAAATCGATCCAAATCACAACGCAGGATTAAAAAATAAAGCTTTAACATCTTTTAAATTGCGAAAATATGACGAAGCTTCAATAGATTATACCAACCTTATTAAAACTGATAGTAAAAATGCCGAACTTTATGTATTGAGAGGCACGTGTCATCTAGAATCCAAAACTATGACAAAGCCTTAACAGATTTTAGTGAGGCTATATCTTGTAAAAAGGATTTTGCAGAGGCATATTTCAATAGGGCCAATACACATACTAAGTTATTGGATATGAAAAAAGCTTGTATTGACATAAAAAAATCAGCGGATATGGGTTATGAACCAGCCAAAGCCCATATCAACAATTTGTGTAATTAAAGCTCACTGAAAACGTCACATCTACAAAGTGATTTATAGCTAAAATTTTTTTTATTCAATAATTTTACACTCACCTTTTAATAATACGCTGGCTCCTGATTGATTGACAATGGTCGATGTTGCAGGCCCTTCCCATTTGTGCAAGACCACATCTTCTAGGGTTAAATTCCCATTGTTTTCTATTGCACCAATACCAGTATTAGATGAATGAATATGTAGGCCTTTTATTGTAAGCCCTTTGCCAACATTTGGAGCTGAATTTTGAATGGTTGCAGCATTACTTTCAGACATGATATGAATATTTTTTGATAATTCTGAGATAATATTCAGATGTTTATTTATAAATAAATTTTGGTCTCCAAGAAATATAGTGTCATTATTAATTGACTCATCAAATGTAATAGTATCTTCTTGTGAAGCGCAAGCCACTGCATGTTTTAACGAACCAGGTCCATCCTTCCGGTTATGAGATACTTCAAGTCTGCAATAATTATTGGCGCATGCTTTGATTCCCCAATTGCTAATTTCCCCAGAAGCTGTAATATTTCTATCTACTTTTAATGCCCATGTTCCTTTTAATGATTGATTGTTGAGAATACTTAAAGGATTAGATGGTGCATAAAACATTCCCGTAACTGGTGGACAGGGCCATGTTCCTGTAGCTGAATCGTCAAATTGGATATTAAAACTATTTTCTTTACTGCAAGGTAAATTCCAAAATAATACACTGGTATTTTGCGGATTTATCATTGAAAATTGTAAAGCTGAAATTTCAGGATAACTTCCTACAAGATTTAATATATTAATATCTGTCACCACACCTTTATCAGGTATGTTTAAGTAGGAATAAACAGATGTAGCACCATTGGGTATATCTAAAGGTAACATATCGGGATTATAAAAATAACAAGGCTCAACAGTGAAGGATCTTTCCGACCAGCTTCCAGTACCACAACTATTATTAGCTTTTACTCTCCAGTACAAAGTAGTGCCTCCGAAGATTGGATTATTTATCTGATATGAGGTGCCTGTTCCATTATAGGTTGCAATCATTTCTGTAAAATCCTGATCATAAGCTACTTCAAAATTATAAGATGATGAGCCTGATAAAGCTGACCATGTCATAGTAGGTGTAAGAGAAACATTCATTGCCTGGTTAGTTGGCAACAATTGATTCACAAGTGAAGGTAAAGGTAGTATCGTAACATTTAGTGGTGTGGTTTTACTTTGACTTCCACCAATTCCATTTATATTTATTGTATAATTTCCACTTGTTGTCAATCCAGTTAGTGTAACAATGGAGCTACTACCTGGAGTTACTGGATTGGTAGAAAAATTAGCATTTGCGCCAGCAGGAAGGCCTGAAACACTTAATGTAACTGGTGAACTAAAACTACCTGTTGGTACAACATTTATAGTAGAGACCAACGAAGTTTGTGGACATACATTAAAAGTAGATGGTGTTGCAGTCAATGTATAAGTAGAAGGCACACCTGAAATAGTAATATTTGCATTATTGATATCATAAAATATATGATTAGTACCTCTTACCATAATGCGTCCTTGGGTTGTGGTATTGTTAGGTACAACGATACTTTGTGTTCCATCATTGGGTGTAGCGGATGCCAATGTGATAGGAAAGGTATTGCCGCCATCAGTTGAGAACAAGATATCCACATTGGCTGCACTAACTGGAGAAGCTGTTGAGCCAGCTACATTCCAAGTTATTGTTTTGGAATCTCCTACATTCCATGTATTGGTAGTATTAAAAGATGTTATAGAAAATGCACCTGCAGCAGCATTTACTGTAGATACGGTAATATTTATCTCACTATTACAACCAGCTACTCCCGTAAAATCACTTACCACTCCTCTGAAGCTCATTGACCTAGCCACAGATGGTAAAACTTGCCAAGTATCGGTAGTATTATTTATGATGTTATCTAAGGGTGGGAAATAACGTGAAGGCGTAGTTGTATAAAGGATGCTTCTAAACATTGGCCCAGAAGTATTGGTAGTTGCTGGAGGCATTGTTTGATTAGTGGTGTAAGGATTCATTTGGTCCCAGGTATAGGTCATACTGTGATTTTGGGCATCTGTAGCAGTTAGTGTCAAAACAAATGGTGTAGAAATAGGTATGCTGTAATTGGGTACTGAAGTTATTGATGGTGCTGTATTTACTGGTGAGCTTATGATTGTGGAACAGGAGTTGCCATTTCCTGACAAAAATGTTTTACTCTCATCAATGCTTTTTGCATGAAAATAGGCATCGCTATTATTTTGTACATTGGGAGAGCAAATACCAGCATAACCCATTATAGTAGAGGCGCTGCCAGGTTCCATTGCTTGCAAACATTAACCCGATTACAATTATTGAATTGTGTGTGATTTCCTCCGAACTGATGACCCATCTCATGCGCTACATAATCAATACTAAATGGATCACCAACAGGGGTACCAGAACCAGTGAGTCCTTTTGCTTTACCTCCGGATGAGCACACTGACCCTAATTGGGCTACACCTCCTCCACCAGTTCCAAATAAATGTCCGATATCATAATTTGCACTTCCAATAACATTATTACATGTTGTTTGGTTAGCATTCAAGTCACTGGAAGTATTGGTATAAGGATCTGTCGAAGGAGTATAATAGAATATTTGGTCTGTATTATTGACAAGAATCAGTCGGACCGCTACTTCGGCTTCATAGACTTCATTGATACGGTTAATGACATTCACGACAGCAGTCATAACTAAACCAGATTGAGCGGAGCTTGTTGCACCATGATAATTACTATATTCGCCAGTTGTGGCTTGTGCTAAACGATAACTTCGCAATTGGCAGTCACCTATCCTCTGACCAGACGATTGGGTTTTTATGTTTAAATTATGTTCATCTGTGACATGGCATCCCCATGAAGGTACTTTTTTATAGTCCTTTTTAAAATAGACTATTCTGGTGTTTTTATCATTTCTTTGAAAATGATCGATAAATATTTTGTCTTCTCCAGGAGAAGATATTACTGCTCTAAAGCCATGATCCGTATAATCTATACGGATTCTTTTGGATGAATTAATGATGGAAACACCATAAAATGTGCGTATGTCTTTATATTTTGCACTTAACTCTGACTCCATCATTTCATATCTCACAATTTTGAAGTTTTCTATAGTGTTATTTGGCAACCCTACAGAGATAATAGTGGAAGAATTATTTACATCCATGGTTGATTCTTGCTCTGCAGACCATAAGATGCGGTGTATCTCATTATCTTCTACTGAATATAAGGTATAGGTTTGCGGCTCAATATCTTTAATGCCCAAATCATCTATTTCAGAGATATTTGTAACTTGCCAATTTTGTCCATGGGTAAATGAAGTTATTCCAACTATGAAAAAAAGTATTAAATAACGAGAAACCATTTAAATAAATATTTTATTAGGGTGCAAATATATGAAACTAGTTTATAAAGTTAAATCTTTAATCGTTATAACAAATAACGTATTTATTAAAAAATTATGAAGATTTATACTTGGTTGCCAATAATTCTTCTATCAAATCCCACAAATCATTATAAGGAATAATTTCTACCTGTGTACTCCTTTCATCTGTTATTAAATGCGATGAATTTAGTTTTTTGTTAAGTTCCGATGTATATGTCTTGGTACGTATGGGATGAAAATCAGCTTTAACCATTTGTAGAAGCATTTTAATGAAACAATTGGAACGGTATGTTTCGTCTTTATGCAGATATCTATAAGTATATTGAGTAAGAGAATCCACTTTATCTATGATTAGACCATATTTATTGTCTAAGAGTAAGAATAGAATCTGAAGCACTAAAATTGTAATGTTTTGGCCAGACTTATCTTTACTATGGAAGGGCACACTATTCATAAATTTGGACAATGAAAATGGTTTTACCTTTTGTTTTTCATCTTTAGGGATTTCTATTTTGCCCGTTCTGATCAAAAAATTAGATATGCCTCTCTTATTTTCCATTGTTCTTCAAAATAGGGGAATTTCACTAAGTTTTTATTGGTCAATATTTTAATAGATAAGGTATAAAGACTAAGATAATCTTTTTGACTGATTAAATTTAAGAAATACAAACTGGTAACATTAAACCAGTTTCTAGTGCCTATCGTTACCATATTTATGACTTCTAAAAACCAATGGTTGCTTCATCATAGTTTCTAAGATAAAAGTGCGCAATGGCAATATTTTTTTTACTTTGATAAATACCCAACAACTCTTTATTTGGTAAACTACTATTTTCGGCTAAACCTTGAGTAGCGATTTCCAAGCCTTTTTTGTAATCTCCAATGCTCTGATAATAAAAAAAAGTAAGATCATTGACAAAGGATACGATGTAATTGGATTTATATTTAGATTTAATTTCCAACATTTTTATGACCATTTCTTCCATTTGTTTTAATTGGCTATTGTTGAAACCACCTTTGTTGGATACATACAAGTTGGAAATAATTGCATTGCATTTTTTAATATATATTTCTGATTGATATAGATTTGAGTAATAATCCAACTCGTCCATAATATTTTTCATCTTAAGTGTATCTGGCTCAACAAAGCTATAATGAGGCATTAAAGAAGTAAGTTGCCTAACAGCTAAATCAGGTGTAGAATATTTTTTTGAGAACCTTAATGCTTTTTCCAAAATACTTATACTTTCCTTTCTAAAAAAATTCTTATTCAATAGTTGCCCAATTATGGTAGTTTTCTCTATTTGAATCGATGACTTAACTATTGAATTTAGATCTTCCTCTAAACTACACAACATAAATACTTCATTCATCAATCTTTCTTCCATTCTATATTTTAAAGTCTTGTACGTAGAAGTTAGTTTCTTTTTGCCATAAAGCAATTTACAAGCTTCATTGTCATCTAAATGTTCATTTTCATTTAATAAATGTTCAAAATCATCTAATTTTTGACAAAAAGTGAAGTCAGATCGTTTGGTTGTTAGACTTTTTTTTATGTTCAATAATGCCTTTATGGTCTCCATTTTGATTATTTTAAAAATGTATAAATCTGATTAATAAGTATTTAGATCAATTTAGTAGTAAATAAACATGATAATACCATACATTTTTTTAACTAAAACTGTTAATTATTTCAATCTTATATACCTATATCTTTGTGTCATCAAAGTTTCAGTTATTTGTCATATTCAAGAAAATGTAACAACATTATTATTTTGATCGACAGCATAAAGATAACTAAATTTTGATTATTTCAGTACTTACAAAGGTAGGTTTTGTAATTTTATTGCATTATTATAAAATGCAAAATGTTTATTATTAATTAGTTATGCTTATTATGTCTTTGATAATTGATAAATTATCTTAAGTAAAAGTTAAGTTTACTGTTAATTATTGATATCTAATTACCACATACTTTTGTGATGTAATTATTTAGTAATCAAAATATTAATTATCATGGACTTATTAGACATTTTGCTTATAATTTTAGGTATAGTAGAAGACGAAAACGAAGGATTCTGAATCCTGACAAAAATATAATTTATTCATAACAACGGGTGCGTATGGGGAGATTTAGTCTGCCAGGATCATTTCTCCCCATCCTTTGAAGTAAACGTACATTCATTGCTCGCATTCTCAAATTTTTAGGTGTATTTACGAGGGCTGTTCAGGGATAGGACCCATTAGGTGAAGAGCCCTCGTTTTTTTAAAACCTTAATGAATGAATTAGTTTCTCAAATCCTTTTCTCATTTTCTTTAATTGAGATTACTGTTAACTAAACAGAAATCCTATATCTTCTTTACTTAAGCTCTTAAAGAATGCTGTATCTTCTTGTACGATTTCTTTAGATACTGACATTTTTTTTTCTTGCAATTGTATGATTTTTTCTTCTACAGTATCTTTACAAATCATTTTATAAGCAAAGATTTTATTCTTTTGACCGATTCTATGAGTTCTGTCTATTGCTTGTTGCTCTACCGCAGGATTCCACCATGGATCTACTATATATACATAATCCGCTTCGGTAAGATTTAAACCCACTCCTCCAGCTTTAAGTGATATTAGAAACACATTGATACCTCCTTGATTTTGGAAAATATCAACTTGCTCTTTTCTTTGCAAAGCTGGAGTACCACCATCAAGATAACAATATTTTATATTACTTTCGTCCATTTCTTCTTTTATCAATGCAAGCATTTCTGTAAATTGTGAAAATACTAGCATTTTATGATCTCCCATATTTTCCTGTATCTCCCGTACCAACTCTTTTATTTTGACACCTTTAAATGGTTTGATGTCTTTGTCTTTGATAAGTCTTGGGTCATCACAGATCTGTCTCAATCTCAATAATCCTTCCAGTATATAGACACCAGCTTTAGCTACACCATCCGTTTCTATTTTTTGCATTAATGAATGCCGATAGAAATCTTTATATTCGTCATACAGTGCTTTTTGAGCCTTTTCCATTTGACACCAGAGAATCGTTTCTGTTTTTTCTGGTAAGTCAGGTGCTACTTCTGATTTTGTTCTACGCAACATAAATGGCTTTATAAGACGTCTCAACATCATGCTCGCATCTTTATCTCCATTCTTGTCTATTGGATTGGCAAATTCCTGCTTAAAAAACTCTCTACCACCTAATAACCCGGGATTTAAAAAATTAAATTGGGCATAAATATCATACGTATTATTTTGTAACGGGGTACCACTAAGTATAAATTTATTTCTAGCATTCAGTAGTTGTACCGCTTTTGTAGATATGGCATCAGGGTTTTTTATTGCTTGACTTTCGTCCAATATGATATACTCCCAGTCAAATTTCACTAGCGTTTCTATGTCATTTCTTACAATGCCATACGATGAAATTATTATATCAAAATCATCAAAATGATCTTGACTAAATGATCTACCCAAGCCATAAAAAATATGATATTTTAATTCGGGAGCAAATTTATTTAATTCACTTTCCCAGTTATAAATCAATGAGGTGGGACAAATGATGAGGCTCGTGGGATTATTATACTTTTGCTTGATGTAACAAAGGAAAGTTATTGCTTGTAGTGTTTTGCCAAGACCCATATCATCTGCCAAACAGCCTCCCCAAGATATTTCGTCGAGGACTTGCATCCATTGATACCCAGTCTCTTGATAAGGTCTGAGAGTCGCTTTGATATTGGAAGGAATTGGCATTGTTATTACATTTTCTACATGTAATAATTTTTGTTTTTTCTCTTCTATTTCTGCTAAAACATCTTCATCGACTATTTGGTCAAATAGCATTTCTACTATGTTGAATTGTTTTTTACTAACTTTTAGACCATCATTGCCCTCAATACCAAACTTAAATAGGCCACTATATTTTTGAATCCACTCTTCCGGAAGCATTCCGAATGATCCATCTCCAAGTACGACAAAACTTTGACCATTTGTGATGGCTTTCCTTATATCTTTAAAACCCATCTCTTGATCGCCCCAAGATGCCGTAACTTTTATGTCAAACCAATCAATACCACTACTGACACTCATTTCCCACTTAGGAGTGGCGTTGTTGTATTTGAATTTTTTTAAATCATTAAATCCCACCATTTTAATATCTTGGTTCATCAGCTCTTTGGATAAAGTTATGAACCATTGGTTTTTCATTACGTCTTCAAAAGGTAGTAAGAAATATGGTTGGTAATTTTGTAGTTTGAATTGAGGGTGCATTGATTTGATATAATCAACAAAAGCATCCTCGTGTTCAGTATTTCTGAGCAGCAATTGCTCCATATCATCTTCCTTAAAATAATGATCGGTTACGTCCAGCATGTCAATGACTTTTGAATCATAATGAAACTTGGGAGCAATCATTAGAAACTTATCTTGAAATTCTCTTAAGTGTACCGCAGGTATTAAAGGAACTTCTTTCACTTTTATGCTCAAAGATTCAGGAATTATTACACCATAAAGTCTATTGAGAGGCTGTAAAACATCTTTCATTACCTTATCAGCAAACTTTGCAGGAAAATTTAAAATTCCTTTTGGCATACTTGCAAGAAAATTGGCTAAATCTTCTCGTTTATTTAAGTACAAATGGTCTTTGTGGTAGATTAATTTTCCTAAATAGATATCCATATTTTCACTTTCATGGATAAGAATTTGGCCATCACTATCGGCAAACGCAACGCTTACTGAAATAAACTTCTCATTGATAGCAACACCTATTTCAGGATAAACATATTCTTTTACCAAATTTAAGTTTTTCAAATTTGATTTTGCAAAATTTTCTCCGTCCGGCAGCAACTTTATATTTTCCCAAGAGGATAATTCATACCAATGCTCTTCTAATTTGCTGATGAAATATTTGAGGTATTGTTTTCTTGTTGTGTCATAATGCTGACTAGTGAAAATACTGTAAGATTGTGTATAGTATCCTGAACCAAGAAACTCTTTAAAAGTAAGGTAACTAAAATCCATCAGGACATTAAATTTGCCATCATCTAAAACAGAAATAATGGATGTATTCTCTTCCTTACCTATCAAAATGCGAGTAAACTTATCGTCTCCTTTTTTACTTTTTTCTATTTTGTAGGCTTCAATTCTTAATGGATTATTGGTTAAATTTTTATTCGAAAGCTGGAAGTATATTCCAATTTGGTAGGATTCTTCTTTATATTTTGTGGTTTTTTTTATTGATTTATCTTGTTTTAGCACTTTACTTAATCCAGAAATTTTGCCAAAACTTACATAATGAGGTGGTATATAACTTAAGGTTAATCTGCCAGCATAGTCAGTAGTAAACAAGAATTCTTCCGCTTCATGATCATCTATAGTAAGTCCAAACTCATCTAACAAGCGATTTTTTTCATTGGTTTGATTGGTATATGGGACGAACATACTGAAGTTGCCTGTATCCAAAAGATATAATACACTATCAGCTACATGCAGACAAGCATGATTTTGGTATGTTTCATGGCATGAGCATTTTACTTCTATATCATCATCAGCATTTACTTTAAAAGTGATAGAATGGCTTATTTGTTTATGTTGGTGTAAGACATTTATGCCATACTTAGGAATAGGAATCTTGGTAAATTCTTTTCCTCTTCGAGTTACAGTTCTAAGTGCCGGTATGATGGTACACAATCTATAAAAACTAAAGTCTTTCGCATTTTTAATGATGAATGGGTGCTCATTTAAAGCCTTCTCAATAGGATTTTTACTTACATTTGATGTTTTAACTTTTTTTTCTTCTGTTTTCTTGATACTTTGTTGCAACTCTTCCAATAATTTTGTCCTTTTATTTTGCGCTTCTAGATTTAATATTTTTTGTTGTTCGAGGCTAATTAGTTTTAAATTTTTTTCTTCAATTTCATCTTTGATTTGTTTTTGCATGGATGATAATACAATGGCAATGTGTTTGCATTTTCCTTGTTTTAAGAAAGTCTGACAAGTGCATTGGACACTCAATTCAGATTTAACCTTTTTGACTATTACAGAAAGTGTTTCGTTATTATCTATAATTATATAAGTGAGGTAGTGGCCCAATAAGCGTCTTGGTGCTAGGTAGTCAGTGGTCTTGATACTTTTTTCAAATGGATTGACATGGTTTTCAAATAGTTCTTCTACTTGTTCAAGGTCAAAATGATCTGAAATAACCACTTTATTAGTCTCGCTAATGTTACTCATGTAAGTTTATTTTGGGTCAAACCGCAAAACTTGCAATTATATCAGAGACTTTATAGTTTTTTCTAATTTATTTAATTCGTTTTGATTTAATTTTTGATATTTTGGGTTTTTTCGATGAAAATCGGCTAAATACTCCTGTTCTGTTTGACCTGGTGTGGGTATCAAAATAGCTTTTATTGCTAAGTTATGAATATCCATTATAGTAGTGTAACCAGATCTAGTGATCAGCAATTTTGACTGATTTAAGGCTTTGGATATTTCATTTTGACTTACAAAATCCTTGACATCTATGTGATTGTATGCATCTGTATGTTGTCTCTTGACTTTGGTTCCTCTGATAAATATTGTCTTGTACATTGGCAATTTTATTAACGCAGTCCACAGTGCAGATTCTAGCATTGATCTTTGTGGTTCAGGTCCTGATAAAATTACGACAATATCATTTTCAATCGTTGTATCCATTTTATCAATTCTCCTTAATGTACCTAGATATACAGTATTAGGCAAATTACTTTTTGATAATGCAGGACAGATAGACAGTTCATCTTTAAAATCAGGAATAAAACAGGTATCAAATCGTGAGATGCACCATTGGTGTATTTTACTACCTACTTTTGATATTAAAGTATTGCTGTGGAGTAGATGGAGCTGATGTGTCATGTAATAGTTTTTAGTTAAGTCATTTCTAAATCCTAACCTATTATCAGATAAAATTATGGTTGCTCCTGTATTTTTTATTAATGTATTAGCTTGTTCTCGCTCTTTGTACATAGCGATCAAGATATTTGGTATAGCCAAAAGTATATTTATTAGAATGCTTTCATACTTATATTTGATCTTATATGGTGGCAATGGATAATGTCGGAGATTTGGAAATTCTTCCTTTAAAAGTTCTAAAGCAGCGCCATCACTTGCAATGATTACTTCATTAGTGATACTTTTTAGCCAATGAATGATGGGAATACAGCGCGCGGCATGGCCTAATCCCCAATTGAGTGGCGCCACTATTACCGTATCTTTTATATCAAAATAAGGCTTTAATGCTTTTATATTCTCATCGCTCAGACTACCCATTTCGGGAGTAAAAGTAAGGTATTTTCAGAAAGTAGTTGTTGTTTCTTAATACCTTTGATTATATAGAGAAGTTTCTGAGTTTGTAACTATCTAATAATAAGCGTTTTATAATTAAAAATAGTTTTAAACACAAAAGCACATACTTATGATAATCAATGACTTAGATTTTTATACAATAATTTAGTTTTTTACAAAGCATATTTGAATGAAATGAGTTTTCTCATCCCCAAGCCAGTGTGAAATGACAATGATTGACGAGTAAATTTGTGATAGAAAGGGAGTTCGGCAAGGCCGAACTCCCTTTCTATCACACTTAAACTCTAATCCTATGTCATTGGTAAGAAGCTTTAGCGTCTGAGAAACCCCTATTTTGTCTCAAATATTAAAAAAATACTAAGTTAGCAAAATATACCGTTTGTCAAAGTCTTACCTGACTTTGACGGAAAGTATTTTACGGTTTCTGACCGGTCTTTACCACCAAATCCTTCCACAGATGTTCTGCTCTTGGACTTACAATCTAATATATCGCTCTTACTTTATTTTAACGGAATCTTAAGTGCGTAGCCATGACATCTTCGTAGCCTTTTGATTCTCCAATCCTTGTTTTTAGGAACGTAGTCTTGACATCTTAAATATTCGGCACATAGGAAATCACAGAGCTACACCCAAATAAAACTGATGATATTTTAATATCTGTATTATTTAAAAACATCACATAAACTTCAGTTATAGATTAGACTTAATAAATTTTGTATTATAGATCTTATTAAGAATTTCTACCTATTTCAGAAGTATAAATCGATTTAGAAGATATAAAAGATCCTAATCCCTTACGTTAGCCTTATCTCATCATCTGCCTCGTCATAAAACTTATACTCAAACAAATGAAAATTGGCATCACTACTGAGACTTATCCATTTTTTGTACTTGACAAACCATTTCATTTGGACACTTGGGAGCCCATTCTTTAGGTAGGCATATATGAACTGATTGGTTTGTAAACGTATCTTAGACTTTGGTCTAGAGTTAATGATATAGTCAATATCTCTCTGAATATTGTCTATAATCAGTATGGATGGATTTACTTTGCCAGACCCTTGGCAAGATGGACACACTTCAGTGGTGTCTATATTGACCTCTGGCCTAGTGCGTTGTCTCGTGATCTGCATAAGACCAAACTTGCTCAGAGGTAATATCGTATGCTGTGCTCTATCGCCTTCCATAAAGTCCCTCATTTTATTGAAAAGACTTGTTTTGTTCTCTGGATTGCGCATATCTATAAAATCGACAATGATGAGTCCACCTATATCCCTTAATCTCAACTGCCGAGCTATCTCTTCAGCAGCCTCGAGATTGACAGACAATGCAGCATCTTCCTGATCTTTTTTTACCATTTTGGGACCACTATTCACATCTATGACATGCATCGCTTCTGTATGTTCTATCACAATGTAAGCACCACTTCCCATCGTAGATGTTTTGCCAAATGATGCTTTGATCTGTCTATTGACATCGTATTGATCAAATATTTGTCGCGTACCTTTATATAGCTGAAGTATTCTTACTTTGTCAGGTGCTATTGTGGTTAGATAATCTTTAATAGACTGGTGTAGATCTTTATCATCTATGGTTATTTTATTGAAATTATCATTGAGTATATCTCTTAATATGCTAGATGTTTTATCTATTTCGCTCAATATCTTATCGGGCGATTTGGTTTCCTTAAGTTGATTAAATATAGTTTTCCATTTGTCTTCAAGCTCCTTAATATCGTTATGTAAGTCAGCTACTTTTTTTCCTTCTGCAGCGGTCCTAACTATTACACCAAAATTTTTAGGTTTTACACTCTCTACCAATACTTTGAGCCTCTTTCGTTCATCATTGGATGCAATCTTTTTGGATACAGCAACGATATCGGTAAATGGGGTCAAAACAACATATCTACCGGGTAATGTCAACTCACAACTTAGTCTTGGTCCTTTAGTAGAAATAGGCTCTTTGAGTACTTGTACCAATACATGCCCATTTTTATCAAAGACCTGATCTATTTTACCCGTTTTCGGATTGTCAGGCTCTAACTCAAACTGATCCAATAAAGGACTGTTGTAAGAGCCTTTCATAACCGCATTGGTATATTTGATGAGCGATTTTATTTGAGGGCCTAAGTCTGTGTAATGCAAGAAGGCATCTTTTCTATGCCCAATATCCATAAAACCAGCATTGAGGCCAGGCATTAATTTTTTTGCACTTGCTAAAAAAATATCACCAACGGTAGAGCTGTTATTCGTCTTTTGACGGTGTATTTCCACAAGCTTTGACCCTTCTAGAAGGGCTATTTCGACCTCAGTAGGTGATGACTTTATGACTAATTCTTTATCCACAACGATATAAATTCTGTTGTTTGCTCTTAATAATTAAAAAAAAACCTTACTTACAGGTTCTAGACTAGTTTGGATGGCGAATAGTATATTTTAGATAATGCAAACCATATTAGTTTAGATGCAAAATATACCCCAATCTATCAGTATTCCATTTAGTAATCACACAAAATAATTTTTAACCAATATTCAAATGAAGAATATCCGTTTAGATTAAAAGACTACATTTAAAACTGATTAGCTAAAGAGCAGCAGCAGCGATATTTATTATTTCTATAATGTCTAAAGTATATAAAATACTTTTTGATTTTTCTTTCCTTTGACGTGCAACATCTTTTTATAAACTATACTAGATTTCTCGTGCGACAACTAAGGTTTGTATTAGCATTGTTTTCTTTTTGAGTCCGGTTTTATGGGATTAAATGAGGACGCTGATTCAAACTGCTCAATAACTTAAGAAAGGTGGATTTGACATACCAAAATAAATGTAACAAATAAAAATAACTTATTACCTTATATTCTGACATATCAAATCCAATTCCAGACTATCTTATCTGTTCTTTTTCTTATGTCTGTTTTTTCTCAATCTTTTCTTACGTTTATGCGTCGATATCTTATGACGTTTTCTTTTTTTACCACAAGGCATATTTCAATATTTTTAAAGTAAATTAATTAACACATTTATTCTTATACTCATTGGCTTTTGCTTCATTTCCAGCATTACTGTACGCAGTGGCTAAAAGACAAATAGTATTCATATTTTTCGGCTCAAGTGCGATTGCTGCCTCCAATCTTTCCAATGCTTTTTCGGTCTGATTGGTTTGGAGTGCAAGTTTACCAAGCTGATTTAATACAGGTACATTTTGTGGATATTTACTATTCAACTCTCTTAACATCAAGATACCCTGCATCGGGCTATCTTTCGTTGGATTATCTACATAACAAATAGCCAGATTGATCCTTGGCTCAATTTTATCCGGTGCCAAAGATATGGCATTTTCAAAAGTCTTTATTGCTCTTTTAGAACAAAAATCTTTGATTTTTTCGTCATTTGCATTTTTGACACAAATCGCAAAAGTTGTACCTGCCATTGACCAAGATTCTTCCGTTTTTACAAAACTAGCAATTTCTTCAGCAAAAGTACCTGCGATGGCTGGATATCCAAAATCATACCAAGTCCCCGACAGAGATTTTAACATTTCTATTCGTTTGATGGTGTCGGCTCCTATTTTTTCGAGGTCAAGATTGATGGCATCAAGCACTGTTTTTTGCTCTTTGCTAAGTTTTGGTGTTGCTTCACTGATTAGATTAGCTACACTGGTTGCTTCTATATTATTAACTCTCGACTTTTCGAGACTTTTTTGTTTTGGTGGAATCGTATCAAACCCAAAATATAGTATCAGGAATAATATGGTTGCTCCTGTTAATACTATTATTTGTGATTGCTTCATTTAATAAATTCTGAATAATAATTAATCATCATCTCCATCATCCTCAGGTAGTGAATCTACGTTGGATTTTACCTGATCTACAAATACTTTTGCCGGTTTGAAAGACGGAATAAAGTGTTCAGGAATTTCTATTGATTTGTTTTTCTTGATATGTCTTCCTATTTTTTTAGCTCTTTTTTTGATAACAAATGAGCCAAATCCTCTTACATAAACATTTTCTCCTTCAGAAAGAGAATTTTTTACTTCCTTAAAAAACATTTCCAATGTTACTAAGACATCCACCTTAGGTACTCCTGTTTTTTCTGTTATAATGTTGACTAAATCTGCCTTACGCATATCGTTGATTTTTAAATTTCTATGATAAAAAACTATTCTTTCCGTGAAAAGAGGCGCAAATTTCGCAAATTATTGCAATTAAGAAAATTATTTTACTTTTTTTTCAGTCTTTTTTGTAAAAAAAGTCAGTTTAAGTGCTTCATTTACAATATCTTATTTTATTATTACTATTTTTCTTCGTAATTATCGGCATTTTGCTGCTATATTTGCACCTTCAAAATATAAAGGAATGATATTATCAATGACTGGTTTTGGCCACAGTAAAACAGAGATTAGTGGCAAGATAATAAGAGTCGAAATTAAGTCTCTAAATGCAAGATCGACGGAAATCCGATGCAAATTGCCAAATGCTTATAGAGATCGAGAGATGGATTTGCGCAAAAAGGTCATTGATGCACTCCAAAGAGGCAAACTTGATCTCACAATCACATTAGATGGTTTTTCTGATGAAGAAAATGCTTTTATTAATGCTGATGCTTTTAAAAAATATTATAAAGAGCTTAACGCACTCCGACAAGAGTTAAATATTGCAGATGGTGATATCCTACAGTCCATATTAAGAATACCCAACGTGATCGGGCAAAATGAAGATATGGCGGATGATGAAGAGTGGGCTATCGTGGAGAAAACAATTGATGAAGCCCTTGTAAATATTAAAAAATTCAGAGCTGATGAAGGGTTAGTACTTCGTGCTGATTTGTTAGAACGAATTAACTTTATTGAGCAACATTTGAAATCTATCGAACCTTTTGAACTTGCAAGACTAGATCATATCAAAGATAGATTGAAAAAAAATATGGAAGATTTCATCATCAACCAACAAGTAGATCAAAACAGGTATGAACAAGAAATATTATATTACATAGAAAAACTAGATATCAATGAAGAAAAAGTACGTCTGGGTCAACACTGCATTTATTTTAAAGAAGAGTTGGATGCCAAAGATGATCAGAAAGGCAGAAAGTTATCTTTTATTGCACAGGAGATCGGAAGAGAAATCAACACTATTGGTGCAAAAGCCAACAATTCTGATATTCAACAGTTTGTAGTGATGATGAAAGATGAACTTGAAAAACTTAAGGAACAGTTAGCTAATATTTTATAATATAGACAAAAGAGGGTTAGAGAGGATGAAAGGGAAGATGTTTATATTTACAGCACCATCTGGAGCAGGCAAAACTACCATAGTAAAACACCTACTTGCCAAGTATGAAGATCTCGGATTTTCAGTTTCTGCCACCACTAGAAATAAAAGGGACCACGAGGTTGATGGTAAGGATTATTATTTCTTAAGTGTTGATGAATTTATAGCAAAAGTTGCAAATGGAGATTTTGTAGAATGGGAGGAAGTGTATCATGACCAATATTACGGCACACTAAAGTCCGAAGTAGAAAGAGTTTGGGCAATGGGTAAGCACTTAGTTTTTGATATAGATGTACGTGGAGCAGAAAACATCAAAAAACTTTACAATGATAGCTGTATGTCAGTCTTTGTTAGGCCACCTTCGGTAAGTACTCTCATACAAAGACTTACTCAGCGCAATACAGAAACGCCCGAAAGTTTAGAAAAACGTGTTAATAAGGTAAAAAACGAAATGTCCTTTGAAAACAGTTTTGATATTGTACTTGTTAATGACTTGCTCGACATTTCACTGAGAGAGGCTGAGCATATTGTTGATACTTTTACACTCGGGATACCAAAAAATGACAGATAAAACCAAAATCTATACACAGGTCACTAATGATATTAGCATCAGCGTAATACCCGCTTATGAAGCCGCTGACTCAAATCCAGCTATTGGCAAATTTATCTATTCATATCAAGTAACCATCGAAAACCTTGGCCATGATACGGTCAAACTTTTGACTAGACATTGGCATATCGTTGACTCCATTCAGATAAAAAGAGAAATAAGTGGCGAAGGAGTTATAGGCCAACAACCAGAATTACATCCAGGAGAAATGTTTCAGTATATGTCATGGTGTCCACTCAATAGTCCCATAGGTAAGATGTTTGGAACCTACACGTTTATCAACTTAGATAAAAAATCAACATTCACAGTCGAAATTCCAGAGTTTGTATTAGTTTCGGATTTTAAGTTGAATTAATTCATAATTCTTAGTAGGACATCATCATTTAGTCATGTCTTTTTACTTTTAAATAAATATTTTGAAAGCATTCGTATTTGCATTTTTAGCGATAATAGGATTTTCTAATTGTGCCAAAAAAGTAAACAATTTCATGATAAATGACTACCAATCTATACAAGGGATAAAAATTGGTATGCCCATAGACGATGCTTTAAAAATACTCAATAAAAAGCATATTGTAGAAAAAAAGAAGGTAACAGCATTTGATGACGAGCCTACATCTTATGAATATGAGGTAGCTAACAAAAAAAATGAAAGATTATTTACTTTTAATGCAGGATACGAAAGAAACAATAAGAATAAAGTATTCAGAATAGTACTTACTAATCCAACCTATGTCACACCTGAGGGCATCAAGGTAGGTATGAATGTTAAAGAACTGAAAACTAAAACTAAGTTAAAATCAGCTAATTTTAATTTTCAAGATGGATTATATCTACTATCTTCAAAGTTTGATGGGGGATATTGGATAGCGCTGGATCCTAAAAAGCAGTATAATTTCAAAGAAAAACCACTTATTAAAGATATACCTGATGATTTGAGAATAAAAGGTATAGTGATATTTTAATAGAAGAAAGATAATTAATAAGTATATTACTACCTATTGGTGAAAAAAATATTCCAAGATAATTTTATTTTTGAGAATTATTATTTGAAAATATTATCTTTACCCTATGCTTTCAGGATCTCGAACATCCAGAAATGAAAGTACTTTTTTCTATTAACAATAAAACAAATCCATCCAATGAAAATAAGAGAAATAAATGCTATGCGAGGTCCTAATTACTGGTCTATTCGTCGCCACAAATTGATAGTAATGGTTTTAGATCTCGAAGATATGGAAGATAAACCAACCAATAAAATAGCTGGTTTCGGAGATCGCCTCAAAGCAATGTTTCCTTCTATGTATTATCATCGTTGTTCTGAAGGTTGTGATGGTGGTTTCTTTATGCGGGTAGATGAAGGAACATGGATGGGTCACGTCATAGAACACATTGCTTTAGAGATACAAACATTGGCAGGCATGGACACTGGTTTCGGACGTACACGAGACTATGGCGAAAAAGGAGTGTATAATGTGGTCTTTTCGTATATTGAAGAAAACGCTGGTCGATATGCTGCAAAAGCAGCAGTAGCTATATGCGAAGCCCTTGTTGAAGGTACACCTTATGATATGACTGAGGATATTCAGAATATGAGGGAACTTAGGGAAGCACAAAGACTTGGACCAAGTACGGGATCGATAGTAGAGGAAGCTGCTGCCAGAGGGATTCCTTGGATCAGATTGAATAAATATTCCTTATGTCAACTCGGATACGGAGCCAACCAAAAAAGAATTCAAGCCACGGTTACTAGCGAGACGAGTAGTATCGGCGTAGAAATCGCTTGTGACAAAGAAGATACAAAATTTTTACTCCAACAAGCAGAAGTGGAAGTGCCCAAAGGGGAAATCATCAGTAGAGAGAGTAGCCTTGAAGAAGCCTGTAGATATGTGAGATATCCATTGGTGATCAAACCTATAGATGGCAACCACGGAAGAGGTATTACAGTCAATATCAATACCTACGAAGAGGCGCTTGAAGCATTTCATGCGGCTAAGAAAGTATCTCAAAAAGTCATTGTAGAAAAGTATATCACAGGTGAAGATTATAGATTATTGGTCATCAACAATAAACTGGTAGCTGCTGCAAAACGATCTCCAGCCCATGTAATTGGTGATGGCAAATCTACAGTCAAAGAATTGATAGATCACGTCAATTCTGACCCAAGAAGAGGGTATGGTCATGAAAATGTGCTAACTATGATTACGATCAATGACCTCACTAAAACCATCATCGCAGCCAAAGGATATACGGAAGATTCAATTGTTCCGCCTGGAGAAAAATTAGTACTCAAAGATACAGCCAATCTTAGTACGGGTGGTACAGCCGAAGATGTCACAGACATTGTCCATCCTGCCAATGTAGCCATGGCTGAACGTATCTCTAAAATCATTGATCTCGATATATGTGGGATTGATATCATGACAAGTGATATTAGTCAGCCACTATCAGACACAGGAGGTGCAGTATTAGAGGTCAATGCTGGTCCCGGATTCAGGATGCACCTTGCGCCTACCAAAGGATTGCCAAGGAATGTAGCGGCACCTGTAGTGGATAAACTTTTTCCAAAACAAGGTGATACAGGGCGTATTCCGATCGTAGCTATTACAGGTACCAATGGGAAAACAACCACCAGCAGACTGATAGCACACATGGCCAAAATGCATGGTTATAGAGTAGGATATACTACCAGTGATGGCGTTTATATCCAAAACCGAATGTTGATGAAAGGTGACTGTACAGGTCCTGCAAGTGCAGAATTTGTACTCAAAGATCCAACTGTCAATGTTGCAGTGCTAGAATGTGCGAGAGGTGGATTGTTACGGTCAGGTTTGGCTTTTACCCAATGTGATGTAGGTATTGTTACCAATGTGGCGGCTGACCATCTCGGTCTCAAAGGAATACATACTTTAGAACAATTGGCAAAAGTTAAAGCTGTCATTCCTGAAACCGTTACACCTAATGGTTATGCAATACTAAATGCAGACGACAATTTGGTGTATGATATGAGAAAAAATCTTCAGTGCAAATTGGCCTTATTCTCTATGGACGAAAATAACCCACACATCAAAGCATTACAAAGAAGAGGTGGCATTACTTCAGTTTATGAAAATGGGTATGTGACGCTTTGTAGAGGTGAGTGGAAGATGCGCATACTCAAAGCTGACAAGATTCCATTGACTTTTGGAGGAAAAGCGGAGTTTATGATCCAAAATATTTTGCCTGCTGTCATTGCCGCCGATGTACAAGGCATTAGCATAGAAGATATGAAGATAGCCTTGGAGACATTTATTCCATCTACATCACAGACGCCAGGAAGATTAAATCTTTTCCAATTTGAAAACTTTCAAGTTCTATTAGATTTTGCGCACAATCCAGCAGGTATGCAAGCTTTGCAAAAATTTACTGACAATCTCGATGCAACCCATAAAGTAGGTATCATAGCAGGTATCGGTGATCGTAGAGAAGAGGATAATAACGAAATGGGTAAAATTATAGCCCAAATGTGTGATGAAGTCATTATACGTCAAGATAAAAATCTCAGGGGCAAAACCGAACAGGAACTCATAAAAATGGTAGATGACGGTATAAAAGCATACGATCCAAACAAAAAAACGACCATCATACCTTCAGAAAAAGAAGCCATCATGCACGCAGTAAAAACGGCAAAAAAAGGCTCACTAATAATAGTATGTAGTGATGTGGTCCCTGAAGCATTGGAATTGGTAACTAGACTCAAAGAGCAGGAAATGAGTGGAGATATAGTATTGGGAGAGAGTATTAAATAAAAGTAAGTATGCAAAAATATGCAATAGCCATTCACGGTGGCGCTGGGACATTGGTCAAAGGTCTAATGACGTCTGAAAAAGAAATGGCGTATAAAAGTGCCTTAACTGAAGCATTAAACTTGGGATACGAAATATTAAAAAGTGGTGGCTCTGCATTGGATGCGGTTGAAATTGCTGTTAAGTCATTAGAAGATTGTCCATTATTCAATGCAGGAAGAGGCGCTGTTTTTACTGCTGAAGGCACACACGAAATGGATGCATCTATCATGGATGGTCAAAACCTAAAAGCTGGTGCAGTTTCTCTCATCACGGGTATCAAAAATCCAGTTTCTCTCGCAAGAGCAGTCATGGAGCAAACGGAGCACGTATTCTTAGCAGGCGAAGGTGCTATGCAGTTTGCCAAAGAGCAAGGATATACACCACTTGACCCAACTTATTTTCATGATGACTTCAGATATCAACAATGGCAAGAAATCAAAGGTAGTGATCATTTTCAATTAGATCATAGCGATAAAAAAGATTCAAAATTTGGTACTGTTGGTGCAGTGGCTTGCGATCAAAATGGCAATATAGCTGCTGCAACATCTACAGGTGGCATGACCAATAAAAAATGGGGACGAGTAGGAGATAGTCCAATGATTGGTGCAGGTAATTATGCCAATAATAAAACATGCGCAGTAAGTTGTACAGGAAGTGGTGAGTATTTCATTCGTGGCGTAGTGGCTTATGATGTATCTTGTTTGATAGAGCATAAAGCTATGAGTTTATCAGATGCAGCCAATGAAGTGATTCATCAGCGTGTATTGTCGTTGGGCGGAGACGGTGGTTTGATCGCAGTGGATAGTGAAGGCAATGTCGCTTTGCCATTCAATACAGAAGGAATGTACAGAGCCTATAAACTTTCCACAGGTGTCGAAGAAGTATTGATTTATGGGAAAGAATGAAGGGTTGTTAATGCAGCATCTGATTGAATTTATCTTATTAATTGAAGTTTCGGAGTTTATAAATTGATTAATATCAACTAATTACATAGGAGCTGCTGAAAAAGTCAGCTGTTATTTTTGGTTGTTAGTTTAACGGAGACTTTCGTTCAAAAAACAAGCAATAGAGAAAATGAACGTAGTGTAGTGCAAAGCACCAAAGACAAAGTCTTTGACGAAGTGAACCGCTAGCGGGTGGGTGGGTGTAGTGCAAAGCACCAAAGGCAAGCGCCTTTGACGAAGTGAACCGTGAAACGGATGGGTGGCCATGTCTATGCGAGAAGTGAAGGCACCCGAAAGGGTTGGGAAGGTCGCAGCTCGAGCGACAATGCCAAATCTATTGTACAAGCGTTGGGACCAAAGAGCACGATTGAACTTGCTTTAGAGTTGAGAGATTAGATGTTATGAAAAATTTACACAGAAACTTCAGTTATTAAAAGATTTATAGTGCACTTAAATTTTTATTGTCTCTTGATCAATATCTTAAGAACACAAATACTCTATTACTTTTTATTCATTTTTTTAATATACATTTCCACACGGTGCTTGGCATTGTCTCTGATATTAAAATAATAAAAATTCACATCAGCTGGATGATAATTTTTTGTACGTAGGAAGATACTTCCCTTAAATTTTGGTTTACTTGCCCACAATATGTCATTACTTACTTCAGCATCAACTAGTTGTGTATATATTTTATTAAAATCAAAAAGCAAGGTTCCTCTGTTAGTAGATTTTGGCATATATTGGTCATCCAAATTCCAGGATAATGGATTTGTTACCACTATGTTGTCAGAAGATATCTCAATGGGAAGTTTATAGCCTTTTTTAAATGTTCTCCAAGAAACAAAACATCCTGTATCAGAACTGTCTTTACATGGCGATATATGTTTAAAAACATCCTTCTTTATAGGCATGCCTAACAAATAAGCTGCAACTAGTTTCAATTGTAATGGCTTTCCATCAAAATATTCAGTAAGCAATCTTTCAGCATGATTTGTACCTTGACTATGAGAAGCTATGATAATTGGACGACCTTTGTTTTCAAATTTCATATAGTGATCAAATGCGGCTTTTATGTCATGATATGCAATTTCAAAAGCTTTTTTAGCTGAACTCTTATCCTCTGAAAAATAAGCGTGAAGATGTGCCTGTTGATACCTTGGCGCAAAAACCCTTCCCGCATGATTAAAGGCACTTGCTTGAAATCTGATAGTGCCTTCATCTGTTTTCTTATTTAAAAAAGCATCATCCAAAGGGGCATTCCACTCGTCCTGTCCTTTGTCGGCACCCGTATAAGTAGTAGGATGAAGAAAAAAAACATCAAACATCAAGTTGGAATTATCAATGGTATCTCCCTCCGGTGTCCGATCGGATTCATCCATAATATCAGGATGTGCTGCCCAATTAGATAATAGGGCGTAATCTATAGGATTTGTCTTTTGATCTAGGTAGGTGTAATTTGGCTTGTAGGTTTTGCAAGATATAAGAGAAAATACCAATAAAATAAGGTAAAATGAAGGTCTCATTGAAGTTGTTTAATTATTCTAAGGTTTTAAAAATGATAACTACTGTATCAACACATTATATGGTTCTAATTATACATTTTATCATTTTATTTTATCAAAACTATAGTAAGAGGAACTTATTTTAAACTGAAATTGTTTTAAATTAGTATTCATTTTAATGATAAATATTTTTTTACTATTGTGCTTTTACCTTAATCTTGTACAAATATAAAATGACAACAAAAAAATCAAACCATATTATTCCAACTGCAAAGGGTTGGATTGTAAAAAAGTCTGAGCACTAGGGGGGGGTTTTTTTTAAAAAGTCTGATGCATTGATTTACGGTACAAAACTTAGCAAAGAAGAGAAGACTGAATTGTACACTCATACCATAAATGGGACTATCCAAAGTAAAAAGTCATTTATTGATGATAATTGTGTACAAGTACATTAGGAAAAAATAAAATTTGAAAACTTGGATTTTGAAAAGAATACATTCATAAATTGCCCATTTGATAGCGTATAGTACCCTCTATTAAGACCTTTGATTTATACCATCTTGTATCTAGGTTTTAATCCAAGGATTGCCTTGGAAAATTCAGATTCTGGTATTATGCGATTAGACAAAATATGCAATCTAATCGAAAATTCTAAATACAGCATTCATGATTTATCAAGACTAAAGTCATCAAAAAAGAATGAATTCTATAGGTTAAATATGCCTTTTGAGCTGGGGATTGATTATAGTTCAAGGAGGTATAACAAAGAATTAGCTGACAAAAAGTTCCTAATTCTAGAAAAAGACTCATTTAATTATATGAAGGCTATTTCTGACATTAATGGTATTGATATTAAATCACATAAGTCCAAACCTGAAGAAATTATTAAATCTGTGCGAAATTGGTTTGTTGAGACTGTTGGTTTAAAGAATGTGAATAGTCCAACCCAAATTTGGTATGATTTTAATGATTTTTTTGCTAGATTATATGAAGTCAAGACAGGACAAAATTTTACAATAGATGAGATAGATTTTATGCCGATACCAGAATACATAGATGAAATTAGAAAGGATTTATTAAACTTAAACCCTCTCTAATTAACCTTTACTTCTTCCTAAATCATTTCTTCTGGCTTTACCCAGGCATCAAATTCATCTGATGTCAAATAATTTAAATCTAAAGCAGCTTGTTTTAAAGTAGTACCTTCTTTATGCGCTTTTTTGGCTATTTCTGCTGCTTTATCGTACCCTATCTTGGTATTGAGTGCCGTCACCAACATCAGTGAATTATCTAAATTAAACTTGATCCGTGTCAAGTTTGCCTCTATTCCTACAGCACAATGTTCATTAAAACTCATACAGGCATCACCTATAAGATTTGCAGACATCAAAAAATTGAAAATCATGACTGGTTTAAATACATTTAACTCAAAGTGCCCGCTCATGCCTCCAATATTGATGGCTACATCATTGCCCAATACCTGTGCCATTGCCATAGTTAAAGCTTCTGACTGTGTAGGGTTGACTTTCCCAGGCATTATAGATGATCCTGGTTCGTTTTCTGGTATTGTTATCTCACCTATGCCACACCTTGGGCCAGATGCCAACATTCGGATATCATTACCTATTTTCATTAATGATACAGCTACAGTCTTGAGGGCACCATGGGCCTCTACGATTGCATCATGTGCTGCTAATCCTTCAAATTTATTGGCCCCCGTAATAAATGGTAAACCAGAAATTTCGGCAATTTTTTGTGCTACCAGTACATCATAACCCTTAGGAGTATTGAGTCCTGTACCTACTGCTGTACCTCCAAGAGCCAATTCTGACAAATGTGCATAACTATTTTTGATGGCTTTGATACCATGGTTAAGCTGTGCTACATAACCCGACAATTCCTGACCCAACGTCAGTGGTGTAGCATCCATGAAGTGTGTACGACCTATCTTAACCACACTCATAAATTGTTCGGCTTTTGCCTTTAATGTATCTCTTAGTGTCTCCAATCCAGGTATCGTCACATCTACCAACACTTTGTAGGCAGCAATATGCATGGCAGTAGGGAAAGTATCATTGGAAGATTGTGATTTATTGACATCATCATTTGGGTGTAAAACTTTTTTGGCATCATCTAGACTGCCTCCATTAATCACGTGACCACGATTAGCAATAACCTCGTTCAGATTCATATTGGATTGTGTACCAGAGCCTGTCTGCCATACGACCAAAGGAAACTGATCATCCAATTGGCCGTCAATGATTTCGTGACAAACCTTTTCTATCAATACTTTTTTTTCAATTGGTAGAACACCCAAATCATTATTGGCTTGAGCTGCTGCCATTTTCAATACTGCGAAAGCATTGATGATCTCTTTTGGCATTCTGTGACCTCCGATTTTAAAATTATCAGATGATCTTTGCGTTTGTGCTCCCCAATATTTATCGGCTGGAACATCAATGTATCCCATACTATCCTTTTCTTTTCTAAATAGATTCATTTGATTAAGATTTATATTAACTCAATTTAATTTTAGCAGCAAAATTACAATAATAGTTCAATTTTTTTGTCAAATGATAATATATTGAATAACAAGGAGCATATATTTTCAATAGTTTTTCAAATTTATTGACACTGAGTAAAAATCTATCCTTTGTCTGATAAAAATATCATTTAGTAGAATTTTCAGAGAGCATTTGCAACTACAAGGTGCTTTTCTCCGTCATTCAAGTAAAGTAATGCGTTACGCAAAATTTTTTCAAATTTTAAAGAATAATACTAAAATTGTTTTGTTGGATAAAAGGCAATCTTAAAGAAGGTAGCCTTTTTCCTTTTAAAAAAAAAGTGTTAAAAACTTTTCCATAGGGATAATATAAAAATGCCTGCCTGAAATTCTTTTACTTCAGACAGGCGGTTCCCATTTACGAATAAAAATACAGCAATACCGTATTTTAAATTTATAGCGATGTGAGTATCGCTTTTATATCTTTAATATCTTTGGGTTCAGACTTTACATTTATTGTCTCGTCTTTTCCTAGTACTACATTAGTCATGCCAAAATGATAAATTTCATCTCCTAATTGGCTGAGTAAGATAATTTTTCCTGAAATTGGTTCTTTTAGTGATGCAAAAGTTAGATTAAACCTTCTGTTTTTATCATTATCTTCCAGTTTTACTACTGTATTGTAATGATCACTTACAAAATAAGCAATTGTATTGTGGTGATTTATGATAGCATCAAATGAGACACTTATTTGTTGATTTTTAGGACTTTCTCCTGAAAGTTTATCGGAAATGCAATACCAATTATTATTATCTCCAATGCTTATCTTATAACCATAAAAGCTAATTACAGATTCTGCATTACTTATAGACCAATTCTGTGCTTTGATTTCAAAATTATCATTGTTTTCAGTATGCCAATTAGTGTTATTGGTAATATCTGAACTTGAAAACAATTGGGAATTGCCATTAGTATTTTCATTTACATCTTTCAAATATACAGAAACAGGTTTTTTGCAAAAATAGTTTGTCCATTTTGACTTAAACTTATGTAAAACATTTTTTTACAAAAAATTAGTTGGTTTTCATAAACTAGACGGGGACTTCTGAGTAAGTTATAAGTTTTATCTGAAAAATTTTTAATTTCTATTTTTATCTCTCCTTCTACTACTTCACCTTGTTGGTCAATCAATCCTTCATAAGGAATCTCAACAATCATATTTTCAGATGTGTGTACAATGGTTTTTCCTAGCTGAAGATTTACTAAGTAGGAAGTAGGTGCAGCAATAAATCTTGAAAGAAATAAATCATTATTGATAGTATATGTTTGATCTGGAATAAAAATACTTTGATCTTTATAACAAGAAACAAAAAGAACTACTATAAGCAAACGAGGTAAAATATACTTCACTTTAGGAAACTTGAATTTAAACGTATGTTATAGTAAGACTACTTAACAAAGTAAAACGTTGCCTGATGCAGTATATTTTTTTTTACTTTACTTACTTAAAAAAAATAACTATTTAATAATCATTAAGTTGTGCTTAAAAAGCAAACTAGTTTATAGTGAAGTTTATATTAAAATTTGTACCTCAAACCTGTAGAAATTCCAAAAGTGGAAAATTTTTGAGCCAATGGATATTGCTCATTGGTCATAGGTTCTGTATGTAGTCGGATATTGGGCTCAAGCAAAAAGTCCAATCGATCAGAAATGTGATATGCCAAGCTTAGTGATCCATATCCCGAAAGCCCAAGTTGTGTTTTAAACATTGTAAGGCCTTCATCATCTTTACTATTTAATGATATCGGTTTGTTGTTATTGGCATCGAGAATCATCCCTTTTTCATGCATTGAAATGTTAAAGAAAATACCAGCCACTCCTGAAAGGCTTAAATATTTGTTCGCAAAGATAGTATATCGACCTAGTAAAGGTATATCAAAAGTTCTATACTTATTGTAAACAGAAAGTTTGGTAGTTCCTGGTAATATGACAGTCTCTTCTGTAACTACACTATCTATTATTCTTCCATTATCATAGACGTAATTTATTTTTTTTGTAATCACAGTTTGTTTTGATTCAGGATCTACGTATTCAAATTTTTCATTGATCTGACTGTAATTAAAACCGGTATGTATATTCCACCGATAACTCAAATTATATCCAAATCTAGCTCCAGCAGAATAGGAATACATTGGCTGCTCAGTCGCTAATCTCATATTTTTATAATCCGCCAATTCAGCACTTCCCGACAAACTCTTTGTTACAAAATCATGGGAAAAATACAAATCAACACTTTTGTCCTGAGTATCTATCACAAAAGGACAAGCTTTGGCCTCTTTTTCTTTAATAAATATGCCTTTAGCCAATAATTTTCTATTAGGCAGAAGGTCATGATTTATTGTATTAGTTGCCAAATATGGAATTTGCACAAAGTTTCTAGATTCATAAGATACTATATCATTTTCTGGTATATCGATAATATTCTGCACTGTTACATCTTTGGATACTTTGATGTATTTATTATCAATATTTAGTGATTTGTGCTTATCAGTGGCATTTTGAAGATGGGAAGTACTTGTTTCATTTTTGCCACCTGATATTCCTAATAAAGTAAGATCATTTTTATTTTCATGGTTAATGGTTAAAACTTCCGCAAATTGGTTATTAGCGATTGAGCTACTATGGATTTTACAATCATTAGATGAGCTTAAAGTACTTTTACTGCTATCTGACATAAACAAAGATGTGCCACCTGCAATCAAAACCACTGTCAATACCGAAGCAAGAGCCCACCAAGGTCTATATTTCCTTTTTGGTTCTGGAAGTCTTGAAGCAATATTTTCCCAAGCACCATCAGGTATCTCGACATGATAGTGCTCAAGTTTATGTTTAAACATTTTATCAATTTGGTTCATACTGCTATGGTGTACAGATTATGTACTTTTTCCTGAAGAATGCGTCTGGCTTTCATTAATTGAGAGCGAGAGGTTGATTCCTCTATATTTAATAATTCGCTGATTTCTTTATGTGAAAAACCTTCAATAGCAAAAAGATTAAATACCATCTTGTATCCTTCAGGTAAAGTTGCTATCATCTTGATTAACTCTTCTTCAGATAATGCAGAAAATACATCAGGACCTACACTATCTTCTTTGATATGGTCTAGCCCTATATCTTCATGGCTCACTGATTTTTTTTGATTGTGTTTGATTGCTGTGTTAATAATGATTCTTCTGACCCATCCTTCGAATGAACCAGAACTCTCAAAATCTTGCAAATGGGTAAACACTTTGACAAATGCATCTTGAAGGATATCTTCTGCTTCTTGTCTATGTCTAGAATATCTAATACAAATAGCCATCATCTTGCCAGCATACATATTGAAAATATCTCTTTGAGCTAATCTGTCACTTTGCAGACAAGCTTTTAAGAGATCCTTTTCCGTACGTCCATTGACTATTAATGGTGACATGGCTAAATTATAATTATATCCACATTTATAAAACTATTCTACTATGATTGCATCGTCTATTTGTTCATTTCCGTCTCCATCATGATCATCTTGACCAGCAGTTTTTGCAGGAGTTTTTATGACAGTTTCTGTTTGATTGATTGTTATTTTACCTTCGCTGAAGGCATCATAATCACCATCTGCATATTGCGAAGCTTTCGCAAAAAAATCATCTTTGCCGCCCAATAAATCTCCTCCCGTGGTTAGTGTTTCATCTGCAAATTCCTTGTTAGGTTTTGCATTTTCCTCTGCCAAAAAAGCTTCAGCCTTCTCAACAGTAGCATCAAATTTTTGACCAATACTTGCTGCTGCATCTTTGGCCTTTTCTGCTAAAATTTCTTTAGCTTCGCCTATCTTGTCCCATGCTTTATCAGAAGATTCTAATACTTTTGCTCCTACATTTTCTGAAATATCAGCAGCTTTTTCGGCTAAAGCTCCACCAGTTTCCATTACTTTAGCACCCACATTTTCTACAACATTACCAGCCTTTTGTACCAATTCATTTTCAGATATTCTATCTACTATGTTGTTTGCAGCTGCCTTTGTTTTATCCAACACGTTTTCAAATGTATTACCTGCATTATCTAGTCCAGTTGCAGCAACTTCAGCTGTTTTTGTGTATGATGACTGAACAAAATCACCAGCATTTACAGCTACATCTTTGGCTTTTTCTGCAGCGGCTGTAGCGGTGTCTTTTGTTTTATCCCATACATCTTCTGCAAGGCCACTAGCTTTATTTACGGCTGTTTCAGCTGCTCCAGCCACATCATTGGCAATATTCTTCGTTTTGTCCCAAGTATTTTCAGCCAAGTTTTCAGCTTTATTGGCCACATTTTTTGAAACTTCAGCGACATTGTCTCTTACATCCTTAGTTTTGTCCCATGCACTTTCTGCCAAATCACTAGCTTTGTCTAATGCCGTTTCTGTCGCTTCTGTTACTTCTGAAGCGACTTCTTTGGTTTTATCCCATGCTGTTTCAGCCACTGTTTCTACCTTATCTATGGCTGCATTCGCTTTTTCCATTACAGTCTCTCTGAGCCCAGCTGTTTTTTCAGAAAAATCTGAGGCTGTTTCTTTCGCCGAAACAACCATCTCTTCTGCTTTTTCTTTGGTATAATCTACCGCTTTATCTACCGCTGATTTAGCTACTGATTCAGTCGTAAAAAATAATCTTTTTAGAGAACTTAAAAATCCCATTATTTATTTGTTGTTTTGAATTAAAAATTTGAGGTAAAATTAAGGTATTTTATTTAATAATGCGAAATATTATTTACTTATTTTGTTAATAATCAATAATTTTTGAAAAAAAACACGCTCCTATCATAAATAATTGTTATTCCAATCAAAAATGTGCACTTTTGCGACACTAAAATTAAGATTTCCCATTGAGCACTTTAAAACATTTTCTAAAGGATACAGTCATTTATGGAATGGCTTCAGTACTTCCGAGGTTAATAAATTTTGCATTAAATGCTGTTTTTACTGGCGTGTTTACTACATCTGAATTTTCTTTTCAAACTAAATGGTACATATACGCAGCATTTATCAATGTGGTTCTTACGCTTGGCCTCGAAACATCTTTTTTTAGATTTTATACTACAGAAAAAGATAAAAATAGTGTTATTTCTACCTCTTTTATGATGCTTTTTATTACTTCGTTAGTATTTTTAATTGTTGGATGGTCATTTTCCGAATCATTTAGTGCTTTTTTCAATTTTGAAAACATGCTCATTTTTAAAATATTGATAGGAGTTACTTTTTTAGATACCTTGGTAGTGATTCCTTTTGCTTTGTTAAGAGTAAGTGGTAGGCCTATCAAATTTATGGTTTTAAAATTGGCCAATGTTTTGTTTTTGGTAACGACTACTATTTTTCTTTTGGTCATCATTCCATATCTCATAAAAACTGAAAGTAAAATACCTGAAATTCTTGGATTTAGTCATTCGTATGAACCTAATGTAATACATGTGTTCATTGCTAATATTTTGGCTGGTATTTTTACCTTGATAACATTGGCTCCAGAAATTCTCAAAATAAAGTGGTCAATAGATAAGGTACTTATAAAAAAATTATTATCTTATGGACTACCAATAATGATTGGAGGTTTGGCATATACAATCAATGAAAATGCGGACAAATTGATCATTCCAAAACTTATCAGTGAAGATGCGAACGGAATTTATGCTGCCTGCTACAAATTGGGCGTATTTATGACCTTGTACATTACAGCTTTCCGTTTGGGTGCTGAGCCATTTTTTTTCAAAAATGCAGGTACTATTGATGCTAAAGAAAAATATAGCAAAATTATGACTTGGTTTGTTATTTTCGGAAGCTTATTTATGTTGGGTATTGTGTCTTTCCTTGATCCTATTGCCAGCATTATTATTAAACAGGACGTCTATCTTTCGGGCCTCGCTATTGTTCCGATTATTCTTTTGGCCAATTTATTTTCAGGTATCTATATTAATCTTTCTATTTGGTACAAACTTACTGACAAGACAAAATTTGGTATGTACATCAGTATATTAGGTGCTTTTATTACGATCATCAATTTATTTATATTTGTGCCCTGGATTGGTATTTATGGAGGCGCCGTTGCTACAATAATAACTTATTTTTCCATGAGTGTGATATCGGGCTATTTAGGACATAAATATTATCCTGTTCCTTATGAAGTTGGCAAGCTTTTGGGGATCATTATTGTTTCTGCTATATTAAGTGGGATAAGTTTTGTGTATATGAGAGGCAGCCTTTTACCAAACCTTGTATTGATATTAGCTTATATTAGTTTTTTATATGTAATAGAGAAAGATGAAATAAAGACAGTGTTTAAACATTGGTAAATTATACATAAAAACAAAAAAGCCTCTCAAATAGAAAGGCTTTTTTATTTTAGATTTATGTTCAAGCATTGATTATTGCACTGGCGTAACTGCTGCAGCTGCTTTGGCTTCAACCATGATTTGAAGCACGATATTGTCTTCTATAAATTTATCTCCGATCTCTTTAAAGATATTTTTGAAGCATAATTGATGCCCCAATCTGTTCTATTGATAGAGAAAGGATTACTTGTAACAGCTACCATATCGCCAGTGACCGTGATAGTAGCAGGTATGCTCACTTCTTTTGCTATGTCTTTTAATGTAAGATTACCTTTAACGATCGCGTTGGCACCTGCTTCTGTAGAAGGTGTTACGCTTATGATTTCAAATTTTCCTGTAGGGAATTTGGTGGCACTAAAGAAATCATCCGCTCCTTCAGTTCCTGTTCCCTTTAAGTGCTCCTCAAGGCTTAATTTTTCGTCACCAGCTAGATCTGTAACGATGATACTGTTCATGTCAATAATAAACGAACCAGCGGATACTGCGCCATCTTTTACAGTAAGCTCACCACTTGTTATGTTGATCGTACCTACGTGTTTGCCTGCTGGTTTGCTACCTTCCCAAGTTATTTTTGCAGATTCTGGTGCTACTGTAAATTTCGTTCCATCAGATGCTGCTGCTGCTTCTGTTGCATCGGCCGCACTTGCAGCTTTGTCTTTACAAGAAAATACAGTCAAAGTCAAAAGTGCAAATAAAGAAAAATTAATGATACTTTTCATTTTAAAATTTTAAGAATGTGATAAAAATTTAGTATGTTTCTTACAAACATGTGTAGATAACGAAGTCTTGACTTTGAATGTTTTTTAACAATATCAAATTTATCACAACGATTTGTTAAGTTTATTTTTACGACTAGATATAAACTCTTTTAGATGATCTATACTATTCAAAATATGGATATTTTCTGCTAAATCGAGTTTTTGGCTGGCTGCTTGGTATCCTGAGATCAGTATTTCAGCACTTTTTAGGTTTTTTGACATTTCATTTAGGTAGGGCTGTAATGGCGCATCTGAAAAACTATCATTAAAGATGGTGAAAACATAATCTGCTTTAAAGATGCTTTGCCCTTCTAATACATCGATTAATGAGACACCCATGCCCAAATTGATTACTTTGGCTTTGTTTTTCAAGAGTATATAGTGTAGAAATAACAAACTTAGTTCATGACTTTCATTTTCAGGCAAAAAAATGAGACATCTAAAGGTTGCATCGCAGTCACATCGTGATATTTTTTCTGTTTCTATTAGTGTTTTTCGTCGTATTAGATTATTTACAAAGTTTTCATGGACTCCTTTTACCGATCCGGCTAGCCACATGATACTGAGTTTATCCAACAAAGGATACACGACAATATTCATAGCTTCTTCAAAACCGATAGCAGATATCTGATGGTCCAGAATAATATTAAACTTAGTTTCATCTAGTTCAAACATAGCAAGCATCATAGAATCTAGTTGATCCTCAAAAACTGACCCAACTTCTGTGTATTTTGCAACTTTTTGTTTGATTTCATCAGATGGCATTTCTGCAATCTTTGATATTTTATAACCCTTCCTGTTGAGAAGGGTTATATTTAGAATTTTCTGTAAGTCATCATCCTTATAAAAACGAATGTTGGTTTTGGTTCTACTAGGTTCTATTATTTTGTATCGCTTTTCCCATATACGTAATGTATGAGCCTTCACTCCAGATAAACTTTCCAGATCTTTAATAGAATAAGCTACCATACAATTTGATAAAAATTATTATTTACCAAACAGATTTTAATGAATGTAAATCTGCTTGGATCAATTTTGCCAAACAATAAAACTCAAAAATTGTTTAGAGCACTTAGGGCAGTACCATTAATGCTACCTAGTTTCTTTTATTTTTTTTTCTAAAGCCGTGGTTGAATAACCATCCACAAATTGAAGAGACTTGACTGATCCCCCATGTGCTAATACTACGTCGCTCCCTACTATTTGATCAATGTTCCAATCTCCGCCTTTTACCAAAACATGAGGGATTAATTTCTGAATTAATGTCATAGGATCAGCTTCATCAAAAACTAGAACCATATCTACACTTGCTAGTGCTGCCAAGATGTGGGTTCTGTTATATTCATCTTTGATGGGTCTGTGTGCCCCTTTTAATTGCCTAACAGAGTTGTCACTATTGGCGGCTACTATCAGTTTGTCTCCGAGATTTTTAGCTTCTTCCAGATACAAAACATGGCCTATATGAATAAGGTCAAAACATCCATTTGTAAATACTATCTTATTGCCCTCATTCTTCCAAGTATTGACTTGATTTAGCGCTTTGTCTAGATCGGCATATACTTTGTCTTTTATTTTACTCATTTTAATCTTTGTTGATAGCCGGTAAGATGATTAATGAAATAATGCCAAAGAAGATATTGACAAATAATTGTATAGAAAAGAATACAATGTTGGCAAAAGAAAAAGCGTCAGCACCACTGATGCCATACATCGCTAAGGCTTCACCCACCAAATAATGGTAACTACCCATTCCGCCTGGTGTAGGTATCAATATACCCAAACTTCCAAACACAAATACGACTAAGCCAGCTATTGGGCCTAAATGTGCTGTTGGTAGAAAGGAAAAAAATGCCAAATACATCATAAAATAATATAAAACCCAAATAGCTACCGTATAAAATATGAATAGGGATATGGAAGAAACATGCCTCACACTTTGTACACCATCAGCAAATCCTTTAAGAAGGTTTATGATCTTTTGACCAATAACTGACCCATAAATGGCCTTCCTTTTACGCCAAATGAGTGCCAAAAATCCTAAGCCTAAAACTATTAGCCCCATAAATAGCATTCTATTTTGAAGCAAAGCATTCAATTTTTGGCCAAGATTTATATTTTCATCTAAATATGCGATAAAATCACTACCGCCTATCAACATGGCCAACCCAATAACTATGGCCAACATGATCACATCAAATATCCGATCAGTGAATATTGTTCCCAAAGCTTTTTCTACAGGAATGTCTTCATATTGTGAGATAAGTCCTGCTCTGATCACTTCCCCTGATCGTGGGATTCCCAAATTAGCTAAGTAGTTGATCATTATGGTACCAAATAGATTGATAAGGCGCGGTTGGTAACCTATCGCTTGTAACATCATTTTCCATCTTAATGCACGAAATAGATTGGTAGTCATAAATAATACCATGGTGATCACTACCCAAAAATAATTGGCATTGCTAATGTCTTCAATTATTTTATTCAACAAACTACACTGTTCGGCAGCTATTCCTTTAAGAGCACAGTCTGCTTGAAAGGCTACGTTTTGACGTTGATATACAAGATATAATATTATAATACCTACCGCAAAAAATATACTTACTTTTGCTATTTTAGTCAGATGTTGTCGCATAAAATACTAATAGCAGATGAGGTCATCATCCGTGTTTTATAGGGCTGAAACTTAGTTTAGTCTGTTGTTTTCATCAGGGAATATGGCTACAGGTTTGTATGCTTTAGCTTCTTCAGGTGTCATTAAGGCATAACTTATGATTATTACGACATCACCAACTTCTGCTTTGCGAGCTGCTGCTCCATTAAGACATATCATGCCAGACCCTCGGGCACCTTTAATGACATAAGTTTCTATGCGTTCACCATTGTTATTATTGACAATCTGTACCTTTTCGCCTTCATATAAATTGGCGGCTTCCATAAGGTCTTCGTCAATAGTTATAGAACCTACATAATTTAGATTGGCTTCAGTGACCTTAACTCTATGGATTTTAGATTTATGTATGTGAAGAAGCATTTTAATTAATATTTATTGAAATTATGGTGCAAAGATGCAAATATTTTTTTGAACTTTAAGACATACTTAGTTATTCGTCACTTTAAACGCATTGAGAGATTAATTAGTTTTATACAGGTTCATGTGTTTTGATTTTTTAAATATTGTTGCTTTTACAAAAAGTACATTAATTTTGGTGAACAAATTCACCAAAATAGATGTAATTTGGTGAGTTGTTTGTCGTTCAGACCTGACTGCTGAAAGAAATAGAGGCTGTTCGTTCATATTGTTCCGTTAGATTTTCCTCGCTATTCCATTCGTTCGTAGTTCGTCCTTGGTCCCTAAGTAAAAGGTTATATAAAGTATATTATACTATGGTTGTTATATGTTTATCCTAAGGTTGTCTTATGTAAAAGATATAATAAGTATATGTATTTTACATTTTAATAACAATTATTATATACTTATTAATAATAATATTAAGGGAGCAATCGTTTATTAGCATATAAACACAATAATACTATTGATATGGCAATCGTAAATGAAGATGGATCGTTTCGCGGCAGACTTGGAGGTCTTAGATTTTATGTTCTTAATGGACAAAATGTCGTAGCTTCCAAGGGAGGCCCTAGTGCAGATGATATCAAGAAGAAGGCATCTTTTGCTATTACCAGAGCCCATAATGCCGAATTTGGCATCGTTAGTAAAGTATCTAATGGGTTATTTAGATCTCATCACCAGTTGCGACCTTTCAGACATCCTTATGCGCATCAGTTTTTGAGATCTTACCTTTTTAGGATGTTTAGTTTTGATACGAGCAGCGTACATGGACAGAGAGGCCTTTGTTTTCTGGAAGCGGACCAACATTTTGAACCAATGCAGCTGACAGCGCTGAGGTACACCGAGTATGTGTCTGTACCTGTAGTCGGTACTCGTACCGCAGCTGATGCACTAACATTCAGCATCCCACCTGCCAATGTCAACAGATATTTTAAATTTCCCCAAGGCTATGATCAGGTTAGTTGGTCCTTATATGTACAGGGTATCCAAGACATCACCTATAACCAGGAGCTAAAAGCATACCACTTCAAACCTGAAAATAGCATACTGCCACTGACTCCTGTGGCCCATTTTGATTTTGTCAAGTTGCTTTCTGTACCAGAGTTGCAATGCAGCATTGCCGTACAAAAGGATTTTCACTACCTCGTATTTGCGGTGGCTACATTTACTTCCCGTACACGGCCTCATATAGACCCAGTGAATGTGGCTTCGTGCATACGGGTGATAGCGAGTGTATAGGTGGCTATTTTAGTACTTAAAGAACATTAATGAAAAAGACTTTCAATATTTTCCCTATTTTTGCCCAGTAGGACATCATACAATTTATGTTCTTTAGAAAAACTGTACATGGCAACCAAATTTTTTACCAACGTGGGGAGCAAAACACTGCTGGAGAAGTTCAAAGGTATCTTTGAGCATAATACAGACATTGAGCGATTTGATGCTTTGGTTGGGTTATCCTACGGCACAAGTTCTGGTGAAGATTGATCTGAATGAGTGATTAAAGGAATGGGTGATGGAGAGAATGAGTGATTGGATAGTGCATCGAAGTTATAAACTTCGACGATCGGATTTTTAATGATTTGAATGAGTGAATGATCTGGTGAACAGTGATTTTTTGATAACCAATTGGGACAAATGATGTGTATGATTGATTAAGGGTTTGACAATTGTTTGAGCATTTAAAACTTTTAGATATAAAATAGAATTTATTACAAGGAGTAAGTTTAAATAAGATAAGAGAAAATAAAATCATTTATGGCAGTAGGCAACTTTAGTACCGCAAATCAGACATATAGAATGCTGATGGGTAATGGCCTGATCTATTCTGTACCACGTTTTCAACGAGATTATAGTTGGACAGACGAGGAGTGGGATGATTTGTGGAATGATATTGAAAACGTATTATCTCCTGAAGGGGAACCATCACACTATATGGGGTATTTGGTTTTGCAGAGTCAGGATAGTAAATATTTTGATATCATCGATGGTCAACAAAGATTGACAACATTGAGTATCATTGTACTAGCGGTGCTTTCTAATATTCAACGATTGATCGAATCTGGTGAAGATGCAGAAAATAATAGAAGAAGGCAGGACCAATTGAGAAATTCATTGATCGGTTACCTTGATCCGGTTACCCTGATTGCTAGATCAAAATTGAATCTAAATAGAAATAATGATAATCTTTATCAAAATTATCTTGTGCCGTTACAGCCTGCTCCAAAGAGAAATCTAAAATCGACTGAACACCAGATGAGAAAAGCTTTTGAGTGGTGGCAAGAAAAAACAGCTCACATCTATAGATCTGGCGAAGCTTTGGCAGGCTTTATTGACAGACTTACTGACAAGCTCTTTTTTACGGTAATCACGGTGTCTGATGAGCTGAATGCTTATAAGGTGTTCGAAACACTTAATGCTCGAGGTGTAAAATTATCATCAACAGACCTACTAAAAAATTATTTGTTTTCTGTGGTCCACGACCAAAATCAAGATGAACATGAACTGTCAAATTTAGAAACTCGTTGGGAGGAACTGGTAGGCAAACTTGGAAGTGAGAGTTTTCCGGACTTTTTAAGGGCACACTGGAATAGTAGGAATAAATTCCTAAGACATTCGGAATTGTTCAAGCGAATCAGGGATAGGATCAGAAATCGCGAAGAAGTATTTGCATTACTGAGAGATATGATGACCGATGTAGATACCTATGTAGCTTTATCCAAACCTGAGGATGAATTGTGGACTCCTGAACAACGTAAATATATAGGAGAGCTGAGGATGTTTAATGTAAGACAAGTATATCCATTGTTGTTGACAGCATGCAGAAAATTTACAAATCCAAAAGAACTCCGAGATATTTTAAGGGCAATTAGTATTATTTCCTTTAGGTACAATGTTATATCTAATAATCCTGCCAACGAACAAGAAAGAGTGTATAATACCGTCGCAGAAAGATTAGCTACTGAAAATATGACCTTTCGAGATGTACTTAACGAATTGAGACCTATTTACATTCGGGATAAGGATTTTATTTATGCTTTTAGCAACAAAATCTTAAAAACGACACAATCCAGAAATAAAAGAGTGGTCAGGTATATCTTGTTTGCCATAGAGCAGCATATAACTACTATATCTCATGATTTTGACAGTGACCGATATAATCTTGAGCATATCATGCCTGAAAACTTATCAGAAGCATGGGATCATATCACGGACATGGATCATGAACAATTTGTATATAGGCTTGGCAATATGACCATAATGTCCACAGCTCAAAATAGAAATCTGGGGAATGCCGGATTTGATGTAAAAAGAGAAACATTCCTAAATAGTGAATTTCAGCTCACTCAAAGAGTTGCTGCCGAAAATGCAGAGTGGAATCCAAGCCGGATAGAACATCATCAATCGTGGATGGCTACCCAAGCGACTGCCATATGGAGGGTAGCACAGCTGTCATAATTTGGGGATTGGTGATATCGCAGTACAAATTGCATTGATCAGGCCGGTATCGGACTGAAAATTTTGAAAATACTAATATGACGAAGTAGTCCCCCAAAAAGCAACTTTTAAAAAAGCGAGAAAAAACGAAAGCACTTCGATGAAAAAGGATTAACTTTCGTTTGAAAAAGAAGAGGGATTCAGCTTGTTTTTTCTATGGCGTCGTGAACCCGAAAAGTAGTCTAAGCAGAGTGAGCTTTTTGCAATAAAAGCCTGGAAGCAGCTCTACACGATGATCGAAAGTTATGGTATGGAAGCAGTTCTAGTCAATCCATTGTTTACTAAGAATATGCGAAACAGGAAACCCTCGGATTTAGCGGATAGCCAATGGATATACAAACTCATACTACAGGACTGCTACCACAGAGTTTTCAAACTAGGAGAAGATGTTGAGCAATTACGTACACTAGCTCGACATCGCAAGCAAATCATTGATGATTCATCTCGGTGCGTCAACAAAATGCAAAAAGTTTGATATTAATGAACATCCAACTCCCAACAATAATATCCGATATTATGGGAGTAAGTAATGAAAGGCAATAGTTAATGCCATACATCTGGGCCAAAGAGACATAAAAGTACTTTAGTCTGGTTAAAACAAAATTGCAAGCCAGCCCTGAGGAGATCAGAAAATCCTTGGTTGGTTTTTGAAAGAAAGCATTTGTTTGAACTTCGTCAAAATTATGATGCCTACGAGTTTTACATAAAAAAATTTAAACATACTCTAAGGCTAAAATGACAATATCATCATCGAATAAATGATCGTAAGTTTATAGAAAGCCTAAAGAAATTTAGGCTTTCAGTGGTGGTCAAGTTAATTTGGTTAGCTAAAATAAAGCTGCCTAGGTGGCTGAAGAGAGTATTAGGATTGGGTTTAAATATTTGAAAAAGTATTGAAATATAAAGATGATAGTGTAAATGATCAAAAAGTTATACACAACTTTTTGATTTAATAGATACAGCGTAAGTTATTTTATTGTACCTTTGTGCTCATTTTTAAAAATTTAATTATTAACCACTGCCGTTTTATGTTACGGCATACAAATTTTTTATTATTATGGTAGAAGATAATGCTTTAGAGCACGATCACAAAGAAGAAATTGGAGTAGATATTGAAGACATTTCTGATGTTCAGTTAGAGCCAGTTATGGAAGACAGTACTACTGCACACGATGATTACGACTGGTCTTTAGGTAAAAGAAATACTGTAAAGTATAATGATACTGAACACAAAAAATACTTTGAAGAGTATGATAGATCTTTAAATTCTGTTGCAGAACTAGAGGTGGTGAAAGGTAGAGTGACATCTATTCATAGTGGTGACGTAGTCTTAGATATTAATTACAAATCTGACGGATTAGTTTCTTTGTCAGAGTTTAGAGATACACCTGATCTTAAAATAGGTGATTATGTAGATGTTTATGTTGAGAATAAAGAAGACCTTAGAGGTCAACTTGTACTATCTAGAAGAAAAGCTAAATTGCTCAAAGCATGGGACAATTTAGTAGATTCTTACAAAAACGGAACAATTATCAAAGGTTTGGTAGTAAGTAAAACTAAAGGTGGATTGATTGTTGACTGTTTGGGATTAGAGACTTTCTTACCTGGCTCTCAGATTGATGTTAAACCTATCACGGATTATGATATCTATGTAGGTAAGACTATGGAATTTAAAGTAGTGAAAGTAAACGAAGCGATTAAGAATGCCGTAGTTTCTCACAAAGCATTGATCGAAAGTGACTTGGCAGAGCAAAGAGAAACCATAATTTCAGGTCTTGAAAAAGGACAAGTACTTGAAGGTGTGGTTAAAAACATCACAGATTTTGGTGCATTTATGGACTTAGGAGGGGTAGATGGATTGTTGTATATCACCGATATTTCTTGGGGTAGAATCAACCATCCAAATGAAGTTCTTTCTCTCAACCAAAAGATCAATGTTGTTGTACTTGACTTCGGTGAAGATAAAAAGAGAATTTCTTTAGGTCTTAAACAATTGACTCCGCATCCGTGGGAAGTATTAGACAATACTATTTCTGAAGGTAGTGTAGTAACTGGTAAGATCGTAAATATCGAAGACTATGGTGCATTCCTTGAAATCATACCAGGAGTGGAAGGTTTGATCCACGTTTCTGAAGTAAACTGGAGCAATCAACCAGTTAACGCTAGAGACTTCTTTACTTTAGGTCAAGAAATGGATGCCAAAGTGGTAACTATTGATCGTGATGAAAGGAAAATGTCTTTAAGTGTTAAACAAATGACTGAAGATCCTTGGAGTATCGTAGCTGCAAAATATCAGGTAGGCTCAAGACATACAGGTGACGTTAAAAACCTTACACCTTATGGCGTATTTGTGGAGTTGGAAAACGGTATCGGTGGTATGGTACACATATCTGATTTGTCTTGGACGAAGAGATATTCTCATCCATCTGAATTTACTAAGGTAGGTGAAAAAATTGATGTTTCTATTCTTGAAGTAGATGAAGAAACAAGAAAACTTTCTTTAGGACACAAACAATTGGAAGAAAACCCATGGGATACTTTCGAAAATGTGTTCCCAGTAGGGTCATATCATGAAGCAACTATCGTCAAGAAAGATGATAGGGGAGCAGTTGTGCAGTTACCTTATGGATTGGAAGCTTATGCTCCTATCAAGCACATTAAGAAAGATGACAATTCCACTGCATCAAATGATGAAACTTTAACATTTAAAGTGATTGAATTCAATAGAGATGATAAGCGAATCATAGTGTCACATTCACGTTATTTAGAAGATATTCGTAAGGAAGCAGACCAGTTGGTTGAAGGCGAGAAAGTCAAAGAGAAAGAAGAGGTTAAGAAAACCATTAAGGCAACACAAGCTAAGGTAGAGTTATCTACTTTTGGTGATATCGAAGGTTTTTCTGAATTGAAGGAACAAATGGCAGCTTCTAAAACTCCAACTGTAGAGCCTATTGCTGAAGTCCCTGTTGAATCAACTTTAAAAGTTGAAAAAACAAAATCTGAGGATAAAGGTGATGATCTTAAGAAAATTGAGGGTATTGGCCCGAAAATTGAAGAATTGCTTCATAATGACGGTATTCTTACTTTTTCCGATCTTTCTAAAGCTGATGTTTCAACCATTAAAGACATTTTGAATGCAGCAGGTTCTAGATATCAAATGCATGATCCTACATCATGGCCTATGCAAGCCGAAATGGCTGCGAATGGTGAATGGGACAAACTGAAAGAGTGGCAAGACAATGCCAAAGGTGGCAAAATAGAAGAATAGTAATTTTTTATAATATACGATTTCGGCCCTTGATTAATTTTTAGTCAAGGGCTTTTTTATTTTTATTAAAAACATTTTATTATCATCGCTGTTTCGTGAATTCAAAAAGTTAAATAGTTTGAAAACAGTAGGTATTATAGGGTCTGGATTTTCGGGGTTAGCTGCTGCAGCTTGCCTAGCTAAAGCTGGTTTTAAAGTAACGGTATTAGAAAAGAACTCAGAGCTCGGAGGTAGATGCAGAAAATTCGAGCAAGATGGATTTGTATTTGATATGGGTCCATCTTGGTATTGGATGCCAGATGTTTTTGAGCAATTTTTTAATATTTTTGGTAAAAAATCATCCGATTATTATGACCTGAAACGACTAGATCCCTCTTACGATGTTATATTTGGGAAAGATGATACTGTGTCGATGCCAGCTGACTATTCAGAATTAAAAAAAATATTTGATTCAATTGAGCCCGGCAGCAGTACACATTTAGACGAATTTTTAAAGGATGCTGAGTATAAGTATAATGTAGGGATGAATGAATTCGTTTGGAAAGCTGGCCATTCCATTTGGGATTTTGCTGATGTAAGGGTTTTTGTTAGTTTATTTAAATTACAAATGCTGTCATCAATTGCTAAACAAATTGACAAGTCATTTAAAAATGAAAAACTACGTAATATTTTAAAGTTTCCGGTTCTATTTCTTGGGGCTACACCAGAAAATACGCCAGCTCTTTACAGCTTGATGAATTATGCAGATATTAAGCTAGGTACTTGGTATCCTATGGGAGGAATGTTTAAAATTATTGATGCATTTGTGGACATTGGTCTAGAGCATGGTGTTACATTTATAACTGGAGCAGAAGCGAGTTCAATTACGATTGAGGACGATAAAGCAAAGGTTATAATGACAAGTAAAGGTGATTATTCATTTGATTATATTGTAGCTTCAGCCGACTATCATCATGTTGATCAACATCTTTTGCCTGAAAGATATCGCAACTATACAACAGCATATTGGGATAAAAGAACAATGGCGCCTTCTTCCTTACTTTTTTATCTAGGTTTAAATATAAAGCTAAAAGGTGTCAAACATCATAATTTATATTTTGATAAAGATTTTTCTATCCATGCACATGAAATTTATACAGAACCATCATGGCCATCAAACCCATTGTTTTATATGTGCTGTCCATCAGTCACGGATCCTTCGGTAGCTCCAGATGGATATGAAAATGTATTTATATTGATGCCATTAGCCCCAGGTTTGCAAGATAACGATACTTTTAGAGAAAAGTATTTTGATATAATATGCAATAGGTTGTTGGAAGTTTCAGATATCAATATCAAGGATCATATTATTTATAAAAAGTCATTTTGTGTCAATGATTTTGTTTCAGAATATAATGCTTTTAAAGGAAATGCTTATGGTTTGGCAAATACGCTTTCACAAACAGCTTTTTTAAAGCCTAAGCTTCGGAACAAAAAATTAGTTAATTTGTATTACACCGGCCAATTAACCACACCAGGCCCAGGTATGCCTCCTTCTATTATTTCAGGCCAGGTCGTTGCTAATGAAATTATCAAATCGAATAAAGTATAATTATATGGATTTATTTTCTAAAGTTTGTTTTGATTGTAGTCGATTAATTACGAATAATTATAGTACTTCATTTTCTTTAGGAATAAAGATGTTCTCTACAGAATTAAGAGCTCCGATATATGCCATATATGGATTTGTTAGGTTTGCTGATGAAATTGTCGATACTTTTCATGATAAAGATAAAGCTAAACTTTTGAATGATTTTAAAATAGATACTTTTAGAGCTATAAATGAAAAAGTAAGTCTTAATCCTGTTTTGCATTGCTTTCAAGAAATTGTAAACAATTATAATATAGATCATAGTTTAATTTATGGTTTTTTGGAAAGTATGGAGATGGATCTAAATAAAACTATATACACAAAAGAAGATTTAGATAAATATATATATGGTTCAGCTGAGGTAATTGGTTTGATGTGTTTGAAGGTATTTTTGAAAGGTGATGATCATAAATATGAAAACTTATCTCCATCAGCTCGTGCATTAGGATCTGCATTTCAAAAGATAAATTTTTTAAGGGATATGAAATCAGACTATTTTGAAAGAGGCAGAGTCTATTTTCCTGAGATCGACTTTCATAATTTCAGTCAGCAAGAGAAAAATGATATAGAGAAGGATATAGATTCTGATTTTCAAAAAGGATATGAAGGAATTCTAAAATTGCCTAATACAGCTAAATTAGGAGTTTATTGTGCTTATGAGTATTATCTTAACTTATTTCATAAAATAAAGTCCCTTCCACCTGGTACCATACTTAACAGTAGAATAAGAGTAAGTGATAACCGAAAATTATATTTATTAACGACATCTGCATTTAAGAATAAATTAGGAATGATATAAATTTTGTTTTGGGTATTGATAATCAATGAACTACAAAATTTTATTTTATAATGTAAAATATTATGAAATAAAATTAAAAAAAAACTTGTTAAAAAGTAGTGTAATATAAAAAAGGAGTTACCTTTGCGTCCCCTTAAAGAAGGAGTGGTTGAGAGAGAGAGTTTAGAGAGAGAGAGAAGATTGAGGATGATGAGGGGTAAAAAAAAAGATAAATTTTTTTTTCAAAAAAGTTTTGAGAATAAAAAATAGTTAGTATCTTTGCGGCCCGTTAGGAAGTTAAAAATAATCTAAGCAGTTAGGTTGTGAGTGATGACGGGCAATAAAAATAAAAATGGTAGGATTAGGATGTATAATAATTAGTTTAGCGACTAGTTGTGAATATTGAGAAATTTGACTAAAAAGTTCATTGACACGATTGGAGAGTAGTACATAATAAATACTAGAGTAAGGAATGAGAAACCTTTTAAAAAAATATTAATAGTAAGCGATTTCTTGAAAAAGAGAGAGCCAATAAGGATTATACTATGGAGAGTTTGATCCTGGCTCAGGATGAACGCTAGCGGGAGGCCTAATACATGCAAGTCGAGCGGTAGATACCTTCGGGTATTGAGAGCGGCGCACGGGTGAGTAACGCGTACATGACCTACCTTTAAGACTGTGATAGCCCTGGGAAACTGGGATTAATAACGGATGTGATAATGTATATAAATGTATATTATTAAAGCTGAGGCGCTTAGAGATGGATGTGCGTCTGATTAGCTAGTTGGTAGGGTAACGGCCTACCAAGGCGACGATCAGTAGGGGGCGTGAGAGCGTGGCCCCCCACACGGGTACTGAGACACGGACCCGACTCCTACGGGAGCAGCAGTAAGGAATATTGGTCAATGGACGGAAGTCTGAACCAGCCATCCCGCGTGCAGGATGACGGCCCTATGGGTTGTAAACTGCTTTTAGCAGAGACGAAACGCCATCATTTATGATGGTCTGACGGTATCTGCAGAATAAGCACCGGCTAACTCCGTGCCAGCAGCCGCGGTAATACGGAGGGTGCAAGCGTTATCCGGAATCACTGGGTTTAAAGGGTGCGTAGGCGGAAATTTAAGTCAGTGGTGAAATCTTGTCGCTTAACGATAAAATTGCCATTGATACTGAATTTCTTGAATTGGGTTGAGGTTAGCGGAATGTGACATGTAGCGGTGAAATGCATAGATATGTCATGGAACACCAATTGCGAAGGCAGCTAGCTGGGCCTTGATTGACGCTGAGGCACGAAAGCGTGGGTAGCGAACAGGATTAGATACCCTGGTAGTCCACGCCCTAAACGATGCTAACTCGATGTTTGGGCAGTAAGCTTGAGCATCCAAGGGAAACCGATAAGTTAGCCACCTGGGGAGTACGACCGCAAGGTTGAAACTCAAAGGAATTGACGGGGGTCCGCACAAGCGGTGGAGCATGTGGTTTAATTCGATGATACGCGAGGAACCTTACCTAGGCTAGAATGTGAGTGACAGATGGTGAAAGCCGTTCTTCCTTCGGGACACGAAACAAGGTGCTGCATGGTTGTCGTCAGCTCGTGCCGTGAGGTGTTGGGTTAAGTCCCGCAACGAGCGCAACCCCTATTGTTAGTTACCAGCACGTAAAGGTGGGGACTCTAGCAAGACTGCCGGCGTAAGCCGCGAGGAAGGTGGGGATGACGTCAAATCATCATGGCCTTTATGCCTAGGGCGACACACGTGCTACAATGGCCAGAACAGAGGGCTGCGATACCGCGAGGTGGAGCCAATCCCATAAATCTGGTCCCAGTTCGGATTGGAGTCTGCAACCCGACTCCATGAAGGTGGAATCGCTAGTAATCGCGCATCAGCCATGGCGCGGTGAATACGTTCCCGGACCTTGTACACACCGCCCGTCAAGCCATGGAAGCTGGGGGTACCTAAAGATGGTGACTTTACGGGGAGCTATTTAAGGTAAAACTAGTAACTGGGGCTAAGTCGTAACAAGGTAGCCGTACCGGAAGGTGTGGCTGGAATACCTCCTTTTAAGAGTAAGAGGTGATATAATTTTTTACAATAGTAGATATTAAGTACTAACTCCACGTGTTTATGGAAATAGAAAAGCGAGCTGAACAAAGGGGCAGTTTGAGAAAGAAGGATAGATGAGTAAGCGCTCAGCTGCTGCGATAAAAAAGCGGAGATGAGACGACTTGTATGAGAGATATGAGAGTCTCGTAGCTCAGCTGGTTAGAGCACTACACTGATAATGTAGGGGTCGGCGGTTCAAGTCCGCCCGAGACTACAGCTAATGAAGGATTACGAGATAAAGTAATTCAGAATTTGAAATTAGGGGGATTAGCTCAGCTGGCTAGAGCGCTAGATTTGCATTCTAGAGGTCAAGGGTTCGACTCCCTTATCCTCCACAAAATTGATAAATGAACCAATATCGAAGGATAGTGGGAAAAAAATAAGATTGGAAAGTATAGTGGAATCATTTAGCTGGACTAAGAGGTGGTACTATATAAGTAAGATAAAAGTTCTTTGACAAGTTGGGAGAAAAAGAGAGAGTAGAAACACGAGAGAAGAGAGAGAAGTAGGAGGAAACTGTATAGCGATATATGGTTGGAAAATACATAAGAATAGGAAGCAAATAAGGGCGTATGGTGGATGCCTTGGCTCTCAGAGACGACGAAGGACGTGGTAAGCTGCGAAAAGCTATGGGGAGTTGCAAACGAGCGTAGATCCATAGATGTCCGAATGGGGCAACCCTGCACGTTGAAGATGTGCAACCCGACCGCGAGGCGGGAGACAACCCGGAGAACTGAAACATCTAAGTAACCGGAGGAAAAGAGAACAATAGTTATACCGTGAGTAGTGGCGAGCGAAAACGGTGGAGCCCAAAAGCCATATATAAGAGAGTGGAACCTTCTGGAAAGGGGGACCGTAGAGGGTGAAAGTCCCGTACACGAAGGGTATATATGGGGATACATGAGTAGGGCGGAACCGGAGAAATTCTGTCTGAATATGCCAGCACCATCTGGTAAGGCTAAATACTACTGAGAGACCGATAGCGAACCAGTACTGTAAAGGAAAGGTGAAAAGAACCCTAAGAAAGGGAGTGAAAAGAACCTGAAACCATACGCTTACAAGCGGTCGGAGCCTGTTAAAGGGTGACGGCGTGCCTTTTGCATAATGAGCCTACGAGTTACTCCTCACTAGCGAGTTTAAGTACTTAAGGTACGGAGGCGGAGCGAAAGCGAGTCTGAATAGGGCGACAAGCTAGTGGGGGTAGACGCGAAACCTAGTGATCTACCCATGAGCAGGTTGAAGGTTGGATAGTCTCCAACTGGAGGACCGAACTGGTAAACGTTGAAAAGTTTTCGGATGACTTGTGGGTAGGGGTGAAAGGCCAATCAAACTGGGAGATAGCTCGTACTCCCCGAAATGCATTTAGGTGCAGCGTTGAGAAGAGTGTCATGGAGGTAGAGCTACCGATAGGGCTAGGGGGCGTCACTGCCTACCAACCCCTGACGAACTCCGAATGCCATGACATTGCATCAGCAGTGAGGCTATGGGTGCTAAGGTCCGTAGCCGAGAGGGAAACAACCCAGACCAGCAGCTAAGGTCCCTAAATACTATCTAAGTTGAACAAACGATGTGAGAATGCACAGACAGCTAGGATGTTGGCTTGGAAGCAGCCATTCATTTAAAGAGTGCGTAACAGCTCACTAGTCGAGCGTTCTTGCGCGGAAAATGATCGGGCATCAAGATAGTTACCGAAGCTCTGGATTGATCGTAAGATCGATGGTAGGGGAGCATTCTAATTGCGTTGAAGATGTACTGTGAGGTATGTTGGAGCGGTTAGAAAAGAAAATGTAGGCATAAGTAACGATAAGGAAGGTGAGATCCCTTCCCGCCGTAAGACTAAGGTTTCCTAGATCTATGCTAATCAGATCAGGGTTAGTCGGGTCCTAAGGTGTAGCCGAGAGGCGAAGCCGATGGCAAACGGGTTAATATTCCCGTACCTGTGTATACTGCGATGTGGTGACGGAGAAACGTAAGGATTGCGAACTGACGGAATAGTTCGTTGAAGTGATTAGGCGTTGATAGTGTAGGTAAATCCGCACTAGAGCTGAGGCACGATAGTACAGAGTTCTGCATGCAGAATTTTGATAATGTCCCCAAGTATGCTTCCAAGAAAACCCACTAAGCTTCAGGTATATACAGCCCGTACCGTAAACCGACACAGGTAGTCGAGGAGAGTATCCTAAGGCGCTCGAGTGAATCATGGCTAAGGAATTAGGCAAAATGGCCTCGTAACTTCGGGAGAAGAGGCGCTCATAGCAATGTGAGCCGCAGTGAAAAGGCCCAGGCGACTGTTTAGCAAAAACACAGGACTCTGCGAAATCGAAAGATGAAGTATAGGGTCTGACACCTGCCCGGTGCTGGAAGGTTAAGGAAGGTGCTTAGCGCAAGCGAAGGTATTGACTGAAGCCCCAGTAAACGGCGGCCGTAACTATAACGGTCCTAAGGTAGCGAAATTCCTTGTCGGGTAAGTTCCGACCTGCACGAATGGTGTAACGATCTGGGCACTGTCTCAGCCATGAGCTCGGTGAAATTGAAGTATCGGTGAAGATGCCGGTTACCCGCAGTGGGACGAAAAGACCCCGTGCACCTTTACTATAGCTTCACATTGAGCTTGAGTATAAGATGTGTAGGATAGGTGGGAGACGTTGAAGGGTTCACGCTAGTGGGTCTGGAGTCGCCGTTGAAATACCACCCTTCTTATGCTTAGGTTCTAACTCCTGTAAAGCAGGAGGACATTGTGTGGTGGGTAGTTTGACTGGGGTGGTCGCCTCCAAAAGAGTAACGGAGGCTTGCAAAGGTTCCCTCAGCATGGTCGGTAATCATGCGTAGAGCGTATTAGTATAAGGGAGCTTGACTGGGAGACCGACGGGTCGATCAGGGACGAAAGTCGGCTAAAGTGATCCGGTGGTTCCGTATGGAAGGGCCATCGCTCAAAGGATAAAAGGTACGCCGGGGATAACAGGCTTATCTCCCCAAGAGCTCACATCGACGGGGAGGTTTGGCACCTCGATGTCGGCTCGTCACATCCTGGGGCTGGAGAAGGTCCCAAGGGTTGGGCTGTTCGCCCATTAAAGTGGCACGCGAGCTGGGTTCAGAACGTCGCAAGACAGTTCGGTCTCTATCTACTGTGGGCGTAGGAATATTGAGAAGATCTGACACTAGTACGAGAGGACCGTGTTGGACAGACCTCTAGTGTACCAGTTATGCCGCCAGGTGTATCGCTGGGTAGCTATGTTTGGAACGGATAAGCGCTGAAAGCATCTAAGCGCGAAGCCAACTTCAAGATGAGTATTCCATTGACTTCGGTCTAAGAGGGTTGTTGTAGATGACGACGTTGATAGGCTATAGGTGGAAGTGCAGTGATGTATGGAGCCGAGTAGTACTAATTACCCGAATGCTTCCTTTTTTTAACAAAGAGATAGCACTCCGATGAAACTTTTGGATGTAGTGTTTTGAACTTTTTCTCCCGATTGTCTTAGAAACAAAGAAATAAGGAAACTTTATTCATAGTGGAACGTGAGTAAAGGAAAAGCCTAAAGATATAGGTGGTTATAGCGAGGGTGTTCCACCTCTTCCCATTCCGAACAGAGAAGTTAAGCCCCTCAGCGCCGATGGTACTGCGAAAGTGGGAGAGTAGGTCGCCGCCTTTTTTTATGAGAGCCTTAGGGGAGGGGGTCCTTTCTTCCCCCCTTGTACAACTTTATTTTGTATTGTTGTGAGTTGATTATTAAAGTATATACTATATTTTTAGTTATTGATATTGTTTAATCATTGCAAAGCTTATCAAAAAAGTGCAAAACTTCAATTGATTTTTATTACCTACAATATTTTATAAAGTGAGATAGACTAGTTTTAAAGTTTCCTTATAATAGTAATTAGGGCTCGCTGACTATGGTACAACCAATTGATAAATAAAAAATTATGTCTATAATAAACAAATTAAATGCAAACCTTTTAATTGATTTTGTCTAAAAGTCGTCCTTGGCGGCAGTTACTTTTTGCATTGCCCAAAAAGTAACCAAAAAGCTGTTCAAAAAAGAAGGTCTTTGCTGCATTTGAGTGATACAAATCACTCAAATGAAGGCACTGATTTAAACTAAATCAGCTAAGTGTATTGTTGTTCATTTTCGACCTGCCCATCCCTTACGGGTTCCTTCGCTTCTCCGCATTGTCATGCTCGACCTTACAGGATCGCTCAGTCATGCATTTTTCTATTGCCATAAGTATTTCATATTTAATCCTTTGTGCTTTCTATGGCAATAGACGCACTTCCTGCCCACCGTTCACTTGTCAAAGGCTTTGTCATTGGTGCTCACCCCCGTTCACTTCGTCAAAGACTTTGTCTTTGGTGCTTTGCACTACACTACGTTCATTTTCTCTATTGCTTGTTTTTTGAACGATAATCTCCGTTAAACTAACAACCAATAATAACAGCTGACTTTTTCAGCAGCCCCTAAGTATGTTTTTTTGACTTAATAAGGTAGAGATATATTAAAGAGAATCATTTTGTTGAGCGCTCTAAGTTAAACTACAACTTTCTTATTAATCCTTCTTGTGCGGTACTAGCTACTAATACTCCATCTTTAGTAAAGATTTTGCCTGTACAGAAAGCCCTGCCATTATTAGCATTACTACTTTCTACAACATATAACAACCAATCGTCTGTTCTTACAGGTCTGTGAAACCACATAGCATGATCTAAGCTGGCTATCTGCATGGGTGTAGTAAAAAACGATAATCCATGAGGAAATAATGCTGTAATTAATAAATTAAAGTCTGACGCATAAGCCAAAGTTGTCTGATGTACCAAATCATCTACAGGAAGCGCACCATTAGTTTTGAACCAAGTATGATTCAAAGCAGGTCTGATTCTTGGGTGGAAAGGATCATAATGTTCAACTGGATGAAAGATAAACGGCCCATTTGGGGCAAAAATGCCTCTAGGTTCTATTTTAAATTTGGCGGCAAACTCTGCAAATAATTCTGAAAAGGATGTTAAGGATTCAGGACGAGCTACATTTGGCATTGTTGATTGATGTTCTATACCGTCCTCAGTTTTTTGGTATGATGCTGAGAGTATGAAGATGTCCCTACCATTTTGAGATGCGACTACCCTACGCGTATTAAATGATTTTCCATCTTTTACGATTTCAACTTTGTAGATAATATCCCGATCATTGTCTCCTGGGTTGATAAAGTAGCTATGGATTGAATGTAATATTTTTCCATCTAAAATAGTAGTATTGGCAGCTGAAATTGCTTGTGCAAGGACTTGCCCTCCATATACATTAGGGCTACCAATGAATAAGTTTTTTCCTACAAAGGTGTAAACATCTATATTGCGCAATGACAATATATCTAATAATTCAAGCAACTGGCTGTCCATCTTCAAATTTATGGTTATTTTTAAGATAAATTAAGACAAATATTACTGCTAAACTGATATGCATGAGCGCAGCACCTAAATGTGGTGTCAATGATTGTTGAAAAACACCATTCATATACAATCCAATTATAAAATGAAACCCGATAATCAGCAATACAAGTTGTTTGTACATGGTAGAATACATAAATTTCTTATAAAGTATGTAACTCACCAAACCGAAACAAAAGATCGTGATTCCAAATAGTTTGGCAATAACAATGCCCTGTAGTTCAGGATTTGCATTTGAAAGTAAATAATGTGGGCTAAATATTAGTATAAAACCACCTAATGTCTCAATAATGCCATTTATTAACAGGATATTCTTCATCTTACTTTCATTTGCTATTTTATTGGCTTACCTGCTACTTCTATCAATGAATCCATAGCAAATTTAGCTTCATAGATAAGTGCGCCATCTTCTCCCCATTTGCGGAGATAGCCATTTTTGATATTGTCTTTAAAATCGGTAACGAACTTCAATTTCCCATCTTCATAAAATAGGGTGTCTCCACCATTTCTGAGACCACCTTTGTAGTATTGTACTTCTTTGAGTGCACCACTTTCGTAGTACATGGTAGTTTTTCCTTCTTGTTTGTCGTTGACAAAATATCTTTCACCTTTGAGTGTACCTGAAGGATAGTAATCTGTCATTTTTCCTTCTATCTTGCCGTTTATACGTTGGTAAGTTCGTGAAATATCTCCTGTACCATAGTTTTCTTTAACTTCTTGTGTATCTTGAGACTGCTTTTGACTATCTTGCTTACATCCCAATGTAGTAAGACTTAGAAAACTGAATATTAGCAATATTTGTATTTTTATACTAAACATACTTCTTTATTATATCAAAAAAAAAGGGCCAGAAAACCGACCCTTAATATTATTTATTATTTAATTTAAAACTAATTTTTCCAAGGTAGTCTATTAACTGCTCTACCAATTTCAGTACCGTACCTCATACCTTCTTCAGCATCCATTCTATAGTGAACGCCAAGTGGTACTCTAGACCAAGCACTTTCAGATGCCATTTCGTAGAAACTTCCAAAAGTTCTTGGATAGCCTATAAATTCGGTTCTATTTCTATGGCAATTGTCTGTCATACCATGTGCGTAACCAAAGATACTAGCAATAGCTTCTGCAGAAGCTGCACCAAAAGTGGCGTGACCTGAAGGGTAAGCAGGGAAAGATGGAGATATACCATTTTCGCCATTGATTGGGTTATCCAAAATTGGTTCAAATGTATGATCAATAACTCTTTGTATGTAAGATTCAGGTCTTTCCAAATTATAATGGTACTTCGAGTTCCAAGCTCCAATAGCAGCATCATGTAAAGCTAATCCAACTTTGGCATTACATACTATTGCTTCTTCCAGATTTGCTTTTTCATTTATATATACTTGATCGGCAATGGCTATCCATCTGCTTGGTGGACTAAATGTTAATTCCAATAAATCATCACTCCAAAATTCAGCAACCCACTCATCCTGAAAACCACCACCACCGGTAAGGTTTCTTGACATCACTTCTAATGATTGGGCATATATACCAGATCGCGGGTCTTCAGAAAATGCGCCAACATATTCAGTATAAGGTTTACACAATCTCATGTCCTCTTTGATAGCTAAAGTTCTACCTTTTCCCCAATATGGAAACATACCTTCTTCTGGACCAGGTTGAGTAGGTGTCCATGCACCTGCCTCGTCTAGTCTATCTTCCCAATTACTATCTTTGAAAGGATCTTTGTATCCATCAAAAGTGACAGCATCTGTTTTCATCCATTCCCACATAGCAGCAGCAACTGCCTCTCCATGATTTTTTGAACGAATAAATACTTCTTGACTAGTCTGTTCTAAAAACAATTTTTCGTTTTATCTGCTAAAACTTTGATTTTAGCATACAAAGGCTGTTCAACTTCTGGGAAAAGTCTGCTGTATAAATACTTATTTACAGCATTTACTACAGTTGGCCAGTGATATTCTTGGTTGATAAATGCTTTGGGAATGGACAATCCATTGTATATATCCGCTAAGGATCTATATCCAGAAAGACCATTGACGGTAGCTTCATAATTTGCTAAGCCCACATAACCTAATGCATTTGCCGTAGGACAAGGTCTATAGCCAGTTGCATATCTTTCTATGTCAAGCCAAAGAGCATTCCACTCATGGACAACTGAATAGTCATAGTCAGCAGCTGTTCTAAACTCAGTGCTTGTCTGCTCGCTGATATCTTTTTTACAAGAAGTGATAAATAAAGACATCACTATAAGGGCAGTTAATATTTTGGTAAAACTCCTCATTGATTTAAATTTATATTTACAAATTCGAAATGTTGAAATTAATTAAAAACGGTGCAAAAATATAAAAAAAGTAGGTAATTATGGTAATAAAACTTGTATTTATTTTACTGCTTTATAATATTAATAAAACTTAAACGAGTAAAGGCTTTTATTAGTTATTTATATACATGCATTTTTTGTAAATATGATATTATGATATGATTACAATCATTTGGAACCCTTGTTTATTTTTATACTTTTTAAATGGATTATAGGGGTTTGTCAGCTAAAAAATTTACTTTTGTGGTTTGATTTGTTAATTATTTGAGATGGATTTTTTGAAAGGTATCAGTGCTAGTTATATCAATGCTGTAAAAGCTTGTTTTCAATTGGAAATAGAGCAGCAAGATTTATCTATCAATGAAACTAGAAAGGATTTTAATGGGGATTTCACTTTTGTCATCTTTCCTTTGGTTAAACAATTGAAAAAATCACCACTAGAAATAGGTAATACATTGGGTAATTGGCTGATAGTAAATGAGCCAAAGATTGTGGGATTTGAAACTATTCAAGGATTTTTAAATGTTACACTATCAGATAAGTTTTGGCTAGATACCTTAAAATTAATAACAGAAACTTTAGCTTTTGGAACTCAACCTGCTAATAATAAAAAGGTTTTGGTAGAATTTTCATCACCCAATACAAATAAACCATTACATTTAGGCCATATACGCAATATATTATTGGGTTGGTCTTGTAGTAAAATATTGGCCGCCAATGGATATGATGTTATCAAAACACAAGTCATTAATGATCGTGGGATTGCTGTTTGTAAAAGCATGTTGGCTTGGCAAAAATTTGGTAATGGAGCTACACCCGAGTCAACAAGTGTAAAAGGTGATCATTTTGTGGGTGATTTTTATGTGCGATTCGAGACAGAATTCAAAAAGGAATTTGAATTATTTCAAAAATCACCACAAGGAATTGAGCTTCTAGCTACTCAAAGAAAAGCAGAACAGGATGTTGATATTTTCTGGAAAGAATACAAAAATAAATATTTTAATGAGTATAGCCTGTTAGGGGCAGAAGCGAAAGAAATGCTCCTGAAATGGGAAAGTGGTGATGAAGATACAAAATCTCTTTGGCAAACAATGAATGCCTGGGTTTATACCGGTTTTAATGCTACTTACGATAAATTGGGAGTTAATTTTGACAGTCTTTATTATGAATCTGATACCTATTTATTAGGAAAAAAAGCTGTGGAAGATGGCTTGATAAAAGGTGTATTTTACAGACAAGATGATGGTAGTGTTTGGGTCAACCTCGAGGATGTAGGTATGGATAGAAAGATTGTTTTGAGAAGCGATGGTACTTCTGTATATATGACGCAAGACATAGGTACTGCACAACAACGTTATGAAGATTTCGGTGTAGATAAAATGGTCTATACCGTGGCAGATGAGCAAGATTATCACTTCAAGGTCCTTTTTGAAATACTCAAAAGACTCGGAGAACCTTATGCGGAAGGACTACATCATTTGTCGTATGGTATGGTTGATCTTCCTACTGGAAAAATGAAGTCTCGTGAAGGTACAGTAGTAGATGCCGATGATCTCGTAGAGGAAGTCATTAATGAGGCAAGAAACATGTCATCAGAACGAGGTGAAATTACAGCATTACCCAAAGATGAACAAGAAGATATTTTGCGTAAGATAGGGATGGCAGCTTTGAAATTTTTTATCATCAAGGTACAACCTAAAAAGCGAATGATATTTGATCCTAAAGAGTCAGTAGATATGCAAGGTCAAACAGGGCCATATATTCAAAATGCTTATGTGCGTATTCAATCTATAAAGCGTAAAGCTGGAAAAGATATTTTAGAAGATGGATGGACAATGTATGTTGACCTTGAAGAACCAGAAAAAGCATTGATCAAGCATTTATTAATTTTTCCGAATGTAGTTAAAGAAGCAGGCGAACAATATGACCCATCATCTATTGCAAATTTTGCCTATAATTTAGCGAAGGCTTTCCATAGATTTTATCATGATGTCAGAATTCTTAATGCCGAGACTGAAGAAGCCAAAGCATTTAGAAGCAAACTAAGTGAGGAAGTAGGAAAAGTTTTGTTTACTGCCTTTGATCTTCTTGGTATCGAGATGCCAGATAGAATGTAGTTTTTTATATTTATTTGTTTAATTGATAGTATTTAATTTGGTCAGTTTATAATCTAGCCCATATCAAAAACTTAACCTTAATATGTCAGAAGATAAGAAAGAATCGCTCAATTTTATAGAGCAAATCATAGAAGAAGACCTAAAATCAGGCAAACATGATGGAAGAGTTTTGACACGATTCCCACCTGAGCCAAATGGATATTTGCATATAGGTCATGCTAAAGCGATATGTATCAATTTTGAGACTGCTAAAAAATATGGTGGTAAAACCAATCTTAGATTTGATGATACCAACCCAACAACAGAAGAAACAGAATATGTAGATAGCATCCAAAACGATATCAAATGGTTAGGATATGATTGGAATGGTGAGGCTGTTTATGCTTCTGATTATTTTGGTCAACTATTTGAATTTGCAGTGAAGTTGATCAAAAAAGGATTGGCTTATGTAGATGATTGTACTGCTGATGAGATTGCATCCATGAAAGGTACACCTTCGATACCTGGACAAGATAGCCCTTATAAATCAAGAACGATTGAAGAAAATTTGGACCTTTTCCAAAGGATGAAAAATGGTGAATTTGCAGATGGTACTAGAGTTTTGCGTGCAAATATCGATATGACATCACCCAATATGCTCATGCGCGATCCAATCATTTATAGGATCAAAAAAGAACATCATCATCGTACAGGCGATCAGTGGTGTATCTATCCAATGTATGATTTTGCCCATGGCCAATCTGATTCTATAGAACATATCACCCATTCACTATGCTCGTTAGAGTTCATTCATCACCGTCCAGTTTATGATTGGTTTATTGAAAAACTTGAAATTTTCCCTTCCAAACAGACGGAATTTGCGCGCATGAATGTGGAATATATGATCACTTCCAAGCGTAAGTTGCTAAAATTAGTAAATGAAAATTATGTCAGCGGATGGGATGATCCACGAATGCCAACTATCTCTGGGATGAGGCGCAAAGGTTTTCCAGCCGCAGCTATTAGGAATTTTTGTGATAAAGCTGGCGTAGCCAAAAGAGAAAATACCATTGAAATAAGTCTTTTGGAAGCCTGTGTACGTGAAGAACTTAATAAAACAGCACTGAGAGCGATGGTAGTCCTTGATCCTGTAAAAGTGGTCATTACCAATTATCCTGAAGGCCAAACCGAAGTACTACATGCTGAAAACAATCCTGAAGATCTAAATGCTGGCCATAGGGACTTGCTATTCGGTAGAGAATTATACATTGAGCGAGAAGATTTTATGGAAAATGCCCCGTCAAAATATTTCCGTATGACACCGGGAGCAGATGTACGTTTGAAGCATGCCTATATTTTACATTGTACTGATGTAGAAAAGAATGAAGCAGGTGAAGTGACCACCATCTTTGTTACTTATTATCCTAATAGTAAGTCTGGAGAAGATGTATCTGGTATCAAGCCCAAAGGGACTTTGCATTGGGTAGGCGCAAAAGATGCCACACCATGCCAAGTGAGAATGTATGATCGTCTGTTTACAGTTCCTGACCCTACAGTTGACGAAAATAAAGACTTTTTAGAGTTTTATAATAACAAATCCTGCCAAATAGTATCTAATGCTGTAATGGAATCATCCTTAAAAAAGAGTAAGCCAGGTACACAGTACCAATTCTTACGTCAAGGGTACTTTTGTACAGATATAGACTCTAATTCTGATATGATCATATTTAATCAGACCGTTGGACTTAAAGAGAGTTATAGTAAAGAAATGAAAAAATAGTAAATGTCGATGAGTACTAAAAATGTATGGTTTGTTATGTTTATTATCATTTCTATAGTGATACTTGGATGTAAAGAGCCTGCACTAAAAAGTGAAAGCCACGACAAGATATCTGATATCAGTTTTATGCTTGACAGTACAAAAATCCAATATGGCAACGGATGTCAATTACCTGATAGTTTAATTCATCAATGTTTAGTCATCAATGAATTTACATTAAATGTGTCGGGAAGAGATGCTATTATAACAAGTGCGATCAATGATACTTTGGCCCATTATTTTAAAAAAACCTTGGCTAATATAGCATTTTATAATGACGACTCAGTCAATTTTAGTAACAATGAGCTTACTAAAAATGAGTTGATTGCTAAAATACAAACCATGCATCAAGCACAAATAAAAGAAATGCCTGATGCGCCAAGTGTTTGGAATATAGATACTTATGCCGATACTATTTGTGTACTTCCAAAAATTATCTCAATACAGTACAGTGAATTTACATTTCTGGGTGGCGCTCATCCTAATACATTTAGTACATTTTTAAATTTCGACCGAAGGTCTGGTAAAACTATTCCATTGAATGATTTAGTAAAGGACAAAAAAAAGTTTTTACTTCTTGCCGAAGAAGGATTTAGAAAAAATCAAGAATTATCATCTGATCAAAACCTTGAAGAAGCTGGTTATTTTTTTGAAAAAGGTAAGTTTGCACTGGCTAATAATTTTTCTATCAAAAGGGATGGAATTGAATTATATTATAACACTTATGAAGCAGCCGCTTATGTTTTTGGACCATTAACTTTTACATTATCTTATGAACAATTGAAAGATTGTGTTTATTTCGACTTAATCAAGTGAATTTGGTGTATTATCAAATATCTTCTGTTGCAAACTTAATTTTGGAAAATATTATATTTAAATATCAGCTAAATACAAGGGTCTGGATAGGGTCTCTTCTAAAGAAATAAAAGTTTCCGTGCGCTGTATTCCTCTAATAGCTTGTAATTTTTTAGAAAGTACATCTCGTAGATGCTCAGTATCTCTGCAAATAATTTTAGCAAAAATAGAGTAATTACCCGTTGTGTAATGTGCGTCCACGACTTCAGGTATTTTATTTAATTCAGCTTTTACACTTTCATACATGTTTGATTTTTCAAGATAAATACCCAAAAATGCGGTAATGTCAAAACCAAGGGCGGCATAATTTAATTCTGCCCTCACAGCTTTAATGAGTCCGGCTTCTGTAAGTTTTTTAACTCTTACATGTACTGTGCCAGCTGACACAAAGAGTTTTTTTCCTATGTCAGCATAAGTGAGTTTTGCGTCTTTGGCAAGTATAGTTAGAATTTTGGAATCAATGTCATCTATCTCTACATGATTTTTTTTAGATATCATTATAATATTTTTGGCAAATTTGAGAATATTATCTAATTATTTATAGGTTTTGTGGTAAAATCATTTACTCAGCATTTTTTTTGGTTTTTTTTAACATTTATTACCTGAGTATTAATGAGTTTAAAATTATTAATTATAAAACACATTACATTTTAGAGTTTGGCAAGAAATTGGATAGTTGAATAACAGATATATAAAGACATAGATTTAAAATTCAAGATAACCATTGGAACAAGAAAATATAAGTAAATACAATATAATGCAGCCGCTGGTACTTTCAGCATGTTTGGCTATAGGTATGATGGTGGGTTTTAAAATGAATGATAAACCTGAAAATTCACTAGTCAGCACCCATGATTATCCTAAAGATAGTATTATGATGACTGGTAGAGTGGAGGAGTTGATTAGATTTATTGATAGTAAATATGTAGATAAAATAGATAGTGGACAGCTAATTGACGAAGCGGTCAATGCTTTATTTTTAAAATTGGATCCTCATTCTATATATTTATCACCCAATGAGGTATTAGATGTAACTGATCACATGGATGGAGCATATAATGGCATCGGAATCGAGAATTTTTTAATTGATGATACAGTCAATATCAATGGTATCCTTGATAACAGTCCTGCACAGAAAGCTGGATTGCTTATTTTTGATAAGATACTGTCTATAGATGATAAACTGGTTGCGGGTCAGAATATGGATTACAATGAAATAAGAGTGTTGCTAAGAAAAGACGCAGGACAAAATGTAAGAGTCAAAGTACTCAGAGCATCAAAAATTATTGAATTTAATATGAAAGTAGATGAAGTGCCAGTAAAAACAGTAACATCAACTTTAATTCCTGATATTAAAACTGCGATTATACGTATTGAAAGGTTTGGGTCCAATACTTATAAGGAATTTATGGAAGCGGTAGAAAAACATTTTAAAGACAAGCAAGCAGAGCACATTATTTTGGACTTAAGAGACAATCCTGGAGGTTATTTACCTGAGGCTACAAATATTTTGTGTCAAATTTTTGAAGAAAAAGACAAATTACTTCTTTACACTGAGGGTAGAAATAGTAAAAGAAATGAATATAAAAGTACTGGGAAAAGATTTTTCCCAATAGATAAGGTAATTGTATTAATAGATGAAAATTCTGCATCAGCTAGTGAAATAATTGCTGGCGCCATTCAGGATTGGGACCGTGGCATCATAGTGGGAAGAAGATCTTATGGTAAAGGATTAGTACAAGAACAATATGATTTGAATAATGGTGGTGCCGTTAGACTAACTGTAGCTAAATATTTTACTCCTTCAGGAAGATCTATACAAAGAGACTATACAGATAGACAAAACTATGATGATGATCTAACTTACAGATACGATCATGGTGATCTTTTTCATAAAGATAGTTCCATTGTAAAAAATGGGGGAAAATATTTTACACAAATATTAAAACGAGAAGTATCTGGCTCAGGAGGCATCACACCCGATGAGTTTATAGCTTTGCCTGAAGTTTATAAAAATGAAAAGGCTTTTGGCATAAAATCTTTCATACCAGAATTTGTATTTAGGTATGTAGCATCCCACAGGGTTTTATTTCCTAAAGATTATAGTTTGTTTCAAAACATGACTATGCCGAAATCATTGTATTCGGATTTTGAAGCTTTTTTGAAAGAAAACAAAAAAGATTTGGGAGATTTCGAAAAATTACCACCCGTGGTAGGATTTGAAAAGGATATACGACAACAAATTGCAACTTTAATTTATACTAAAGATGTAAATTGGAAAGCTACAAATCAACATGATGTCTTCATAGATAAGGCAGTAAAAATCATTTCTGCTAATAAAGTGGTTGCTGATTACAAAAAGTAAGCTCAATAATACCATATAACTAATTGGATTAAATGCTTCATTTTAAATTTTAAACACATTTGTTTAACTTGTAATGTGAAGTATAGAATTTATATTGATTAACTAGGTGAAAAAGTCAATCTATATATTAACTGTATATGAAACAAATACACATTAAAAAATAAAATTATAAAAAAAATATTTAAAATCACTACTTTACATATTATATATTATTTACATTTGTCCCACGAAAGTTTATAATCTTGTATAATATGATGAGTTATAGGATTTCGACCAACATATAATAGAACCCACAAACAGTATTTTTAAATGCCTTTTTAACGGCATATATTAGTCTATATTCAATTTTTTATTGATTGGCGGATTGACTAAACAGGTACTGAATTCTTAGTTTTTAAATTTCATTTTTCATAAACTCATATACAAAGCGGTTTTTGTATGGAGCCTAAACATTTATTAATTTTTTCAAACTCAAAATTGGATCTCATGATGGAAACAAATTTTACGAAAACGAACCTTATGGTAAGGATATTTACGATCCTTGTTATAGGTATTTTCAGTTCAGTCCATTCTTATGCACAATCGTGTGCGTGTAAACAATCCATTCAGGTTTCACTGGATGAAAGCGGTCAAGCAGTTGTTACTGCAGAAATGCTTCTGGCAGATGGCAGCACTTGCGCAGGCATTCAAACTGTAACTGTGATGGCAACTCCTACTGGTAACCCTATTACTGGTAGTCCAAATGTCAATTGCAACCATGCAGGTAAGACCCTTTATGGTAAAGTATCAAATGGTGCAAATTCATGCTGGACGACACTTCATATTGAAGACAAAATCAAGCCTGTCATTACTTGTCCTGCAGGTGTTATGACATTGAGTTGCACTCAAATGGCTACTTTTGTACCTACAGTTACTGAAGCTTGTGGTCCAATTAAATTAGATACCATCAGCGAAGTTACATCAACCAACAATTGTACAGGTGCATTAAGTGACAACATTCTAAAAAGAGTGGTTAGAACTTATCAAGCAACGGATGCAAATGGTAATGTATCGCTACCATGTACAGTAACATTTGATGTAACTGTTGCCGATCTTGCAGCCATTGTTTTTCCAGTCAATTATGATATCGCAGCTGGAAATAATCCTGCGCTCGTATGTGATGCACGATATGCAAAAGAAGCAAATGGTAATCCATCTCCTACCAATCAAGTTGTTTCGTCAACAGAAACTTTGTTAGGAACAGGATTTCCAACTTTAAATGGTATTAACCTACTTAACAATCAAGATTTGTATTGTGGTCTTATGGTATCAAAATCTGATGCCCCTGCGATCAAAATTAATTGCACTACCAAGATTATGCGAACTTGGCAAGTGATTGAGTGGTCATGTCTTAACAGAGCACCTATTACCAGAGTGCAAGTATTAGAAATAGTGGATAATGTAGGTCCAGTAATTTCTGGACTAGCACCGATTATCTTTGGTACTACTAGTAATCATACTTGTAATGGTACAGTTACATTCCCTAATGCTACTGTTACTGATAATTGTGCAGCTGCAACAAGCTTAACAGTAGATATCACCGTGTATCTTAATGGTGATTTGGCAACACCTGGAGTATTTATAAAGCATGGTGCTCCAAAGACAGCTTCATTGCCTGTAGGAACGCATAGTGTTGTTTATACAGCTTATGATGCTTGTTATAATAAGACTCAGCAAACCATTTTGCTTGATATAGAAGATAACACACCTCCGGTAACTATTTGTGATGAATTAGCTACTGTAGGATTGACATCAGACGGTACAGCATGGGTTCCTGCGTCTGTATTTGATGATGGTAGTTATGACGAGTGTAAATTAGAAAAATACCTAGTCAGAAGAATGAATACCACAGCTTGTGCACCTTGTGAAACGCCTTCATTCCCTGGTTTTAAATTATTAGGTTCAAGAAACGGACATTATTACTATGCATCGGAACACGAACTTATTGGCAAAACAGCTTTTAAAATGGCTAAGGCGATGGGTGGATACGCAGTATCATTTGAAACAAGAGCAGAAGCAGAATGGCTTATAGGTCAACTGGATGATGAAAATTTAACTGATTGTTATTCTATTGGTTTAAACATCAACAACCTAAGTACTTTCCCTGAATTTAAATGGGAGAGTGGTGCTACATTTAATTTTCTAGACTTTTTCGGTTCACCACTTATAGACAATAATATAGGTTATGTTTGTGTCGGTGTGGGAGGTATAGGTGCTTTCCCAAATGTACAAACTAATAAATATATCATAGAAATCACAGATCCATGTGGATGGAGCTCTTACGCACAATTCTGTTGTTCTGATGTTGCAGCAAACCAAATGGTAGCTTTCAGATCTATAGATGCATCTGGAAACTATAATGATTGTATGGTAAGCGCAGTGATTCAAGATAAAATTGGGCCAACCATTACATGTCCAGCACATAGAACAGTTAACTGTGATTTTGCTTATGACTCTGCAAATCTAGCAAAAGATTTTGGAAGTCCTGTAGTAACAGACAATTGTAATCCATTGCCAACACCTGTAGAGACAGTAGTAAACACAGTCAATAGCTGTAGAATAGGTACAATCACACGTAATTTCACAGTAACAGATGCAGGTGGAAGAACAGCTACTTGTTCACAGGTGATTACTTTTAGACCTAGCGCAAGCCAGTTATATGAAGGACCAACTGCAAGACAGTGGCCTAGAGATACCTTGGTTAATGGTTGTGGAAATCCGAATTCTGCGGCATTTTTGCCTGCTGCTTTGGGTTCACCAATATTGACTGACGGAGCATGTTCTTTGGTAGGTGCTCAGCATGAAGATCAAACTTTCTCTTTCAATCAGCCAAATAGTCCTGCTTGTTTCAAAATATTGAGAAAATGGACAGTAATTGATTGGTGTCAAACATTGCCAGGAGGAGGCTACAGAATATGGACTCATACACAAGAGATCAAAGTAATAGATAATATCGCACCAGTATTTTTATCAAATGGAGCACCTTTGATAGGTAATTTACCTACATTGAGTGAAGATACTTATGATGCAACATGCCAAAATGGTAATATCACTTTAAAAGCGAGTGCTTCTGATGTTTGTACTACTGTATTAAGAAGTAGTTATAAAATTGACACTAATAATAATGGTACATTTGATAGTATATCTACAGTTTCAAATGGTAATACTATAGACGCATCTGGTAGTTATCCAGTAGGAAAGCATAGAATCGTTTATACATTTGAAGATAAATGTGGTAATGTGACTTCCAAAGAGCAATTATTTAATATCGTAAATAGAAAAGCCCCTAATGCAATAGTGTTGCAAGGACTTGCCATCAGCTTAATGAAAGTAGCTGAAGGTGAAGGAATGGCAGAGATCTGGGCGACAGATTTTGACCCTGAAGCTAAGTCAAGTCATCCATGTGGATACCCTGTTTTACTATCTTTTACTAAAGTATTTGTAAATAATTTAGGTCAAATGGTAGGTACTCCAAATTGGGTTTATGATTGTGATGATATAGATGGTCCACAAGAAGTTACCATTTGGGTAGCAGCTCTTACACCTGCAGGTGATGTAGTTCAGACATCAGTAGTTACATTTATAGATGTACAGGACAACAATGAAATCTGTCCAGATGGAAGAAGAGTATCTGTAAATGGCGTATTAGCGACAGAGGCAAATGTTATGTTGGAAGAAGCAAATGTTGTTTTGAAAGGCTCAGAAAGAAGCATGATGACCAATAAAGATGGACAATTTGATTTCAACAACATGTTGAGTGGTGGTACATATTCTGTTATACCAGAGAAAAATGATGATCACTTAAATGGTGTTTCTACTTTGGACTTAGTAATGATACAAAGACATGTACTCGGTTTAGAAAAATTGACATCGCCTTACAAACTGATAGCTGCAGACGCTAATAAGGATGGAAAAGTATCAGCATCAGACCTTGTAGAATTGAGAAAATTGATTTTAGGAACAGTGTCAAACTTTTCAAATAACAAGTCTTGGAGATTTGTGGACAAAGGATACAATTTTGTAGATGCTAACGATGCACAAGGAGAGGCCTTCCCAGAAGTATATAATATAGATGTGTTGAATACAGACATGAAGACCGATTTCGTAGCTGTAAAAGTAGGTGATGTAAATGGCAATGCTAAAGCAAATAACTTTATGAATAATACAGAAAGTAGAACAGCAACAAGCTTGACATTATCCACTGAAAATGGTAGATTTGAAGCTGGTCAGACTGTAGTAATTCCAGTAAATGTTGCAGATATGAATACAGTTTCAGGTATGCAGTTTACTATGGAGTTTGATAGTGAAGTACTTTCTTTGACTGGTGTAAATCCATCAGCAATTAATGTAAATGACAACAATTTTGGATTTGCAAATATCCATAATGGTGTACTTACTGTAAGCTGGAATGCTGCAAAAGCAACTCAGTTCAATAATAATACAACTTTGTTTAACCTTACATTTGTAGCTAAGGAAAATGGAAACATTGCGGAAATAGTTCAAATTAATTCTGATGTTACTAAAGCTGAAGCATACGATAGTGATGCTAAAGTAATGGCAGTAACTTGGAGAGTTAATAATACTGTGACTGGATATGTTTTACACCAGAATACACCAAATCCATTCAAAGAAACAACCAACGTTAGTTTTGAATTGCCAGAAGCGATGACTGCTACTGTCACAATATATGATGTAACTGGTAAAGTGGTAAGTGTTGCTAATGTTGATGGATTAAAAGGTAATAATGTTGTAACTTTCAACAGAAATGATCTTAAATCAGGTGTAATGTATTACACGCTTCAAGCGGGTTCATACAAAGCTACTAAGAAAATGGTAGTACTAGAATAAGTTTTAGAGTTTTTTAGAAATAATTTTAAGGTTTTGAAATAAGCCCTTCTGTAGAGTCTGCTACAGAAGGGCTTTTTCGTTCAAGTATGCTTAGGTTAAAAAATATTGCTTACCTTTGTGGTCAAAATGGCAAGGATACTTTGTATAGATTTTGGGTTAAAGAGATGTGGGATTGCCGTGACCGATCCTTACCAAATTATAGTGTCTGGATTAGGTACTATAGATACAGACAAGTTGATAGGCTTTTTAGAACAATACATACGCACTGAAAATGTCGAAAAAGTGGTTGTGGGATTACCTGTTCACAAAGATGGAAACTTTACTCACATCAAAAAAGATATTGATAAATTTGTGGCAATATTAAAAGATAAATTCTCAGAATTGACCATAGATTTTGGAGATGAACAATTTTCATCTGTACACGCCAAACAAATCATTATAGACAGTGGAGTGAAAAAACAAAAAAGAAGAGATAAAGCACTGGTGGACAAAATCAGTGCAGTAGTTATACTACAAAGATATTTAAAGCATATTTAATAATTTTATGATTTTACCAGTTTTTGCTTTTGGACAGCCTGTTTTGAAAAAGAAGGCATTAGATATCACTTCAGAATATGAAGGTTTATCTACTTTGATAGAAAATATGTGGGAAACCATGTATGCTGCACATGGCGTAGGAATAGCGGCGCCACAGGTAGGTTTGGCCATACGGTTATTTGTGATAGACTCTATTCAGATCATGGAAGAAAATAAAAAGGCTGAAGGAATAAAAAAAGTTTTTCTAAATGCAAAGGTCATCGAAGAAACAGGTGATTTATGGGCTTACGAAGAAGGTTGTCTCAGCATTCCTGACATACGTGGTGATGTAGAGAGACCACAGAAGGTAAGAATACAATACTACGACGAAAACTTCAAAAAACACGATGAAATATATGAAGGTATCAATGCTCGAGTTATTCAACATGAGTATGACCATATCGAAGGTATTTTATTTGTAGAAAGATTGAAGCCATTAAAGAAAAAATTGATTCAACGTAAGCTTAACGACATCAAAGTAGGAAAGGTTTCCGCGGATTATAAAATAAAATTTGCAAGACTTTAAAGATTTATTTCCTGCCAAAATCTGCTGGTATTTCTCCCCAGGATTCCGTATTCCATTTGATGATCTTATTGCTAAATTTATTGTTTTTTAGCCATGCTTCAGCACGTGTTATTAGATCAAAGATTACTGCATTATTTTTTGTTAATGCAAGATTAGTTTTAGCTTTTTTATTTTTTACCCAACTGATAGCAGTGATTGAGTCGGTATAAATGGCAGTATGTTGGTTGTTGTTTTTTTGAAGTAAAGCCAAAGCATGTACCAAACCCAAAAATTCACCAATATTATTGGTACCATCTTTAAATGGACCTTGATGAAAAATTGGTTTTTTTGATATTGTTTCAACGCATTGATATTCCATCACACCTGGATTTCCACTACATGCAGCATCAACCGAGATACTATCACTTATGATGGCTTCAATACTTTGTTTTTTTAATATGGTAGAAGAAACATTTTTTTTCACAAATTCAAAATAATTTCTTTTGAAAGCATACTCAGCTTCGGCTAGATTTTCAAAGGATTTATATTTTGCAGATGGATGCCCTTTGATTTGTTCTTGACATTCTACCCATGAAGTGAATATACCAGGTACATTTCCTTCCCAAACTACATAATATTTTTGTTTCTTTGCCAAAATTTTTAAAAATTGAAACCGCAAAAGTAATGTTTATAGATACACATGCACACATTTATAGTGAAGAATTCGAAAGTGACTTAGATCAAATGATAGTATCTGCCAATAATGCAGGTGTAACAGATATATTCATGCCTAATATTGATAGCACTTCTATAGATAGGATGCTCTCCATACAAGAAAAATATAAATCTTGTCATGCTATGATAGGCCTGCATCCATGTTATGTAAAAGATAATTATCTACTTGAAATCAAAACAATGGAAGAAAAATTGACAGACTCTAGATTTTGCGGTATTGGAGAGATTGGTATAGACCTATATTGGGATACCACTTTTGCCAGGGAGCAAGAAGAAGTATTTAGATATCAAATATTCATGGCTAAGGATGCCAAATTGCCTTTTGTGATTCATTCAAGGGAGTCATTAGAACTGACGATTAGTATTGTTTCAGAATTGCAAGACGGCAATCTTTCTGGAATATTTCATTGTTTTAATGGTACCTCGGAACAAGCAAAAAAAATTATAGATATAGGATTTTATATGGGTATAGGTGGTGTTATTACCTATAAGAATGCAGGAGTAGATATAATTGTAGCCGATATTCCTTTAGATAACCTGGTTTTGGAGACAGATGCACCTTATCTTAGCCCTGTGCCATATCGAGGCAAGAGAAATGAAAGCGCATACATATCTAACATAGCTGAAAAATTGGCAGAAATTAAAGGAGTGACAAAATCAGAAATAGGCGCGACGACGACATTTAACGCAAATAAAATATTTAATATCACACCATAAACAATAATGGTAGAATCATGTAAGTATAAGTATATGCCTAAAGAGGTAAATTCTTGACTTAGAGTATATTTTTGTATAGAAAGTGTGAGATTGACAATATTATTATAAAAATAATATAAAGACATTTTATTGTTATACAAGTAATTAAATATACTAATTATAATAATAGGTAAAAAAAATTTTGATAATAGAAGTAATTTTTCAACATTTGCAGTGTAGGAGAGTTGTCCGAGCGGTTTAAGGAGCACGCCTGGAAAGTGTGTATACCTCAAAAGGGTATCGAGGGTTCGAATCCCTCACTCTCCGCAAAATATTTTAAATTTGTTTGTATTAGTATTAATTTAATTCATATTTTTAACCTTTATTTTGTTTTAACTTTTTATTTTCTAAAAACGTAAATTAACAAATCATGCGAAAACTTTTATTATTAATTGGGGTATTTATGGTTGCCTCTTATGTAGGAGCTTTGGATATGGCTGCACAGGCAGCAGATTCATTGGGTGCAGCGGCAGATTCAGTTACTGCAGCAGCAGCGGCTGTTACTGAAACCGTGGCAGAAACAACAACTGCAGTAGCAGCTGCTTCAGAAGATGTAGGGGCATTTCAAGTATTGAAAGAAAAATTTATTGAAGGCGACTGGATTTGGATGACCCCGGTATTAGCTTGTTTAATTTTCGGTCTTGCATTTGTAATTGAAAGAATCATTACACTTAATATAGCATCTGTAAATGCAGATCTATTGATGTCAAAAATTGATGATAAATTGGCAAATGGAGATCTTGAAGGGGCGAAGGAAATAGCAAAAGCTACACCTGGACCAGCAGCGAGCGTAATATTTGAAGGATTAAGAAATGCAAATGCAGGCCCAGAAGGCGTAGAGAAAGCCATAGTATCTTATGGATCAGTTCAAATGTCACTGTTAGAAAAAGGATTGGTATGGATATCATTATTTATAGCTTTGGCACCGATGTTAGGTTTCTTAGGTACTGTAATTGGTATGATACAAGCTTTTGACAAAATACAAGCAGCGGGAGATATTTCACCAACAGTAGTTGCAGGTGGTATCAAAGTTGCCTTGTTGACAACCGTATTTGGTCTAATAGTGGCAATTATTCTTCAAATCTTTTATAATTATATAGTTTCAAAAATTGACTCTATAACAATGAAAATGGAAGAGTCATCTATCTCTTTGGTTGAGATAATGCTTAGGAATAAATCTTTTAAATAATTTATTAACTTAAACAATAATAAAATGACTAAGTTATATAATTATTTAGTAAAAAGTGGTGATGCAATGGCAGTCGGCCTTAGTGCTATACTCTTCATCATATTTGCTCTTGGTATTTATTTGGGATCTAGTTCAGGAGGGTACAATCTAAATGACCTTTTAGAAAGAGAAGATCTTACAGACGTGAATTGTTTTAATCCAGGTCTAATTATGGCGATTGTGTTGACAGTACTTGCCGTTGTATTAATGATCTTAGGGATATTTACCGATTTATTTAAGAATTTCCAATCTGGTTCTAAAACTGTTTTGGGTTTTGGGGTATTAGTAGTTGCTTTTTTAGTTTTATATTTTACTTCATCTCACGATACTGGAGGAAGATATGCAGCTTATTGGAGTAATCCTGAGTTTCATATTAACGAAAGTATTAGTAAGTTTATATCAGCTGGATTATATACAGTAGGAGCACTCACCTTGGTTTCATTTCTCCTGATTTTATTTTTTGAAGTTAAAAGCTTTTTCAAATAATTAATTTTAAATTATTATGGCAAAGAAAAATAGAATGAGCAATGAGATCAATGCAGGATCGATGGCAGATATTGCCTTCCTGTTGTTGATTTTCTTCCTGGTCACTACGACCATCGCGGAAGACAAAGGGGTATTGGTAAAGCTTCCCCCTTGGTCAGATGAACCACCACCTGAAATGAAGTTGAATACGAGAAATGTTTATTCTGTTTTAGTAAACGCTCAGAACCAATTGCTAGTAAGAGGTGTACCAATGAATATTGAAGAATTAAAAAATAATACTAAAATATTCATTTCAAATCCGAATAAACAAGAAGATATGTCTGAGAGTCCCACAAAAGCTATCATTTCTATTAAGAATGATAGAGGTACTAAATACAAAACATACCTTGAAGTTTATAATGAGTTGAAGGCGGCATATAATGAGTTGTGGGAAGAAGCAGCCATGGCAAAGCACGGTAAGAATTTGGATGAATTGACTAATGATCAACAAAAGGAGATCAGAAATGGTATTCCTTTAGTTATATCAGAAGCAGAGCCTACCAAATTTGGGGAAGAGAAATAAGTTTATTGACAATTAAAATAGTATAAAAATGTCAAAATTTAAAAAGAAGCAAGGTAATACCACTCCAGGTATATCTACAGCATCATTGCCAGATATTGTTTTCATGTTGTTGTTCTTCTTCATGGTTGTTACGAAAATGAGGGATACAGAGTTAATGGTAAAAGTTAATACACCTCAAGCATCAGAACTTACTAAATTGGAACAAAAGACTTTGGTCAATTTTGTTTTTATAGGTCGTCCAACTGATAAATACAAAATGACTCGAGGTACTAAACCACAGATTCAATTGGGAGATAAGTTTTCTACTACGGATGATATTCCAATTTTTTTGGCAAAGCACAAAACAAGTGTAGGTGAAAGCCAGAGAGAAAAAATCATAACGTCTCTCAAGATCGACAATGATGTGACAATGGGAATAGTCGGGGATGTAAAAACCGCGCTTAGAAAAGCTGGTCAGTTAAAACTTAACTACTCAGCTAAAAAACGAGAACGTACTAAATAAGAATTTACGTATTTAGTTTATAATAAGGGTTGTAAGTCTTAATGATTTGCAACCCATTTTTTATAAATTATAATTTAGTGTTGATTGTGCAGATATATTATTATTCTTTAAATGGCGTATGAATTTTTAAGCTGTTTTAGTTATAAGTAAGTAAGTAGTGATTTTGCAAAGGAAAATAGAATTGATTTGTTTCTACAATTTTTTATTTTAGGATTGTCATAGAAGTTGTTTTTATTGTAATTGCTTTATTATTATTACCTTATTTAATTAGGATATGATCAGACTTAATATAAACGCATTGTTTAGTTCAATACCCAAGTTATACATAGAAGAATTAACTTAATTATATAAATTGAAAAAGTAATAAGGGAAAGTTTAAAAAATGGTGGCAGTAAAAATATCACTTCCACCTATCGAATATTTGAAAAGCCTAATAGACTATTATTTCAATGTGTTTTTTTCATTTGTGCTCTTAAATCTGTAATAAACGCCTAAATTCAATAAATAGTCGGCAAAAGCTGAATCACCATTTCGTGGCATTCCAGTCTCTATTTCTGTTGCCAAATCTGTCACACTTTGTGGTCTTTCACGTCGTAATGCGATAGGAACATTAAAACTAATAGTGACATTGCCATTCATATAATTTAAAGATGGCTCAATAGAAAGTATATTACCAGGCCGTCTGAAACCTAGACTTCCACCGATTATATCATTTACGGGTATGCCTTCATATCTTGCACCTAGACCGAACCCTAGTGTATGTTTTACTGCATAATTTAAACCGAAACGTGAGGAAAATTGATCAGTAACAGACATTATTGATTCATTGGATAGTAAAGGACTTAAAGTTTCTCTAAATGTTTTTATGCCATTTGTTTCTCTTGGACTAAATAAGTAGAAACCTGTAGCATAAATTGAAAATTTTGAAGAAATCATTTGATAAATCTGTATATCTATAGATGGACTAAAACCGCCATCTCCAGGCTGAATAGATTGATCTACAGGTCTTACCTGTGGTGATTGATTTATACCTACGTTGTAAAAAATGTCTGATGCATTATATGTCCCTGTGGGAATCTTGATACCAACACCAAGTGCAATATTTCCTTTTTTATACTCTTCTGGATTGAGTAACCAATAGCCAATACCCATTCTTACATCAGCTAATCCTCTCGAAAATGTACTGTGCCTTTCAGTACGGCCATGTTCATAAAGTGATGATCTTTCATTAATCACATAAGGTAAACTTATATTGGCATATAGCCTAGTTGATAAACCATAATTTAGAGAAAACTCGAACCCATTGGCATTGTTTATTACTTCTGTGCCATTTGCCACTCTATCAGATTCTTCATGTGTACCTCTAAAATGCCTGAAAGATTTAAAATATCTATAATTAAATCCTATTTGTGCTTGTCCTTTTTGAAGGATATTGGAAGCTAATTCACTACCAGTGCAAGTGCTCATTTGTCGTATAGCGACACAACCTTGTGCAAAACTACTTTTGATTGATAAAAAAGGAATAAATAACAATAAGCAGATATGAAAACTATTTTTCATTTTTTGTGTATTTTTGTGATATTAAACATATTCGAGGCAAAAATACATATATAATGGAAATTTCCAACAAATCGGAATATATTTTTGGAAAAAATTTGAGGTTTCTTAGGAAATTAAAAAAAATGACGCTTTTTGGGTTAAGCGATGTGCTAAAAATTAGTAAAAGTGCTATATCTGACTATGAAAATAGTAAATCCTTGCCAGGATTGGATGTAGTGCAAAAATTTAGTACTTACTTCGATATACCTATTGACGACTTATATAATTCCGATATTACGGAAATTTATAAAAAGACAGGTAAAATTTATACCAAAGAAGCCATTAAAACGCCAAAAGGAAATACAGAGGACATAGCTTTTGAAAATGAAAAGTACATTTTTAGTATTAAATTATTGACACAAAAATTGGAAAGTACTCAGTTACAAATACAAATGCTCAAACAACTTTTGGAAAGTCGTGAGGCTGAAAATAAAACCTTAAAAATAAACATCAAGCTTCTAGAAGAACAATTAAAAAATTTTGATAAATTAGTTGCATTCTAAAGGTCCAAATCTATCGCTTTAAGTACACCATTATCAAACTGTGATTTGGTTTTGTCAAATATTTCTTGAATGGTTTTGTTAACCTGTAATTCATTAATATCATTTCCTGCCATTTTTTCTATAAGATGTAGTATTTTTGCTTGAGTTTTTAAGATGACAGCAAGCGTTACTTGATTTTCAACAATTTGATGTTGATTTCTGATGATGTTAATCTGATTATTAACAATAACATCTTGATTATTGATGATTAGACTTTGGTTTTGAACAACGATGTCTTGGTTCTCGACCTTATTTTTTTGGTTTTCGAGTAAGATATTGAAATTTTCATAAAGACTTATCTGAATATTTCTTAAGTATTCTTGTTCAGATTTAAGATTTTCATTTATTTTAGCTTGTTGATCCATGTCTTTTATCCTATAATTGAGTTTATTAAATTTGATGTAAAATTAGTTTTTTTTATTAAGTCAACAACAAAATATTGAGTTTCAAGAAATATCCTATATATTTTTTCTTCTATTTGGCAATCGTTCTTTTCACATGGTTCAGGTACATGACGTCAAATGAGCTTTTTCATATCATGGAACAGCATATAGCGACCATGATTACGATGATTTTTGGGTCTTTTATAGCAGGTTCTAGCCCTGAGGGCTCTGCGTCGGTAGCGTACCCGATTTTTACATTATATTTGGGAATAGAACCAGATTCAGCTAGAAACTTTGCATTTGCCATACAATCTATTGGTATGACGTCTGCAACAATTTTCATTTTGAATAAGAAACTATCTTATGAAAAGAATTATGTAAAGTATGTGACACTGGGAGGAATCTTGGGCTTGATCATAGGTACATATTATATAGTGCCCTTTATTCAGCCTAAATTGGCAAAACTTTCTTTTGTATCAATATGGCTATCATTCGGAATGATACTCTATTATCTGAAATTTAAAGGAATAACAAACGTTAAAGATAAAATAGTAGTTTTTAGAATTCAAGATATAGCCATACTCTTATTCCTTGGTGTAATAGGTGGGTTTATTTCTTCAGTTTTTGGGACAGGTATCAATATTTTTTCTTTTTGTTTTATAGTAATCTATTATGGATTGGATGAAAAAATAGCAGCAAAATCCAGTATCATTATTATGACTATTGAAACTATAATTGGGTTTTTCTTACACGCAGTTATTATAAAAGATTTCAGTACATCAACTTATCATATGTGGCTTTCATGTATTCCTATAGTGATCTTTTTTGCACCTTTGGGTACTTTTATTTTGAGTAAAATCTCAAACAAAATTTTTTCTAACTTCCTGTACATCATCTTCTTAATACAATATTTGGGCGCTATTTATGTAATTAGACCCGGCTTATATTTGTCGTTATTATCAGTATTGGTTATTTCGACTTCTTGCATACTCTTTTATTATATCTACCAAAATAGAAGAATTGATAAATATTAAAGTTAAAAAAGCATTAAGAATTGAATCTTAATGCTTTTTACAATTTTATTTGTTTTACTTTTTAGATTTACACTTAGTCACTAGTGCATTAATCTGATCGTCAAAATACTTTCTGTCTTCACTTGAAAATTTCTGAGAACTTAAGAAATCTGCTAATTTTATTCGTAAAGTGTCAGCACTTTCTAAACTTTGTTTTTTAATAAGGGCAGCTTCTGTATTTAATGAATCAATGGCTTTTTTATTTGAAATAGTATCTACTTCCAGTAATCTGATCTGCTCGAAAAGTTCAAACCGTCTATCATTTAGCTGAGCTGCGCGACACTGTATTTCCGAAAAGGAAGCTATTCCATTTTCTATGGTTTGTCGATTATCTTTGCATGAAGCTAATATAACCACTGCTAGAAAAACAATTATCTTATGAATAGGGGCCATTTTATTTCTTTATTTACATTGTCACCAATGGCTTTACCTACCTGCAAGCCTTTGTCATTATCAAAAGTGTAATGAATCCCTCCATACAATCTACTATTAGCGCACTCTTCTGCCAACTGATCGAAGTTTCGGAAACTTCTGGCTGCAAAACCGAATTGCAATTGACTGTAATCTGTAAACGGGTAATCGCCACTTCCTTCTGTAAACATATCGGTCAAAATCCTTGATCCTGCTCCCATTTCGCATGAATGCCCTGATGTATAAGCTGGAAAAGGTGGAGTACCTATTACTGTTTTGAAACTTGGATCTATATATCGCTGTATATATGACACAGGTCTTATAAGTACATAATCATATTTGCCTTTCCAGCAAGCTATGAAAGCATCATTTTCTGCAATACCCATTCTTGCAAATGCTACACTAGCTTTGGAAAGTGTAACTCTTTCTTCTTGAAGTATCTGAGTCAAAATTGCAAAAGTATGTCCTGTGGGTGTACATGTAGCAAATGGATCATCAGCCCAATATTTTGCGATTTCGATCTGCTCACTACTATTATTTTGAACGGTATTGTACACAAACATAGCCTCTTTATAAAATTCTGAACTTTTTTCGCTAGAAAATGCAACTGGCATTGGAGGCTGTACTTTTGTTATGTTATTTGCCAAGAATGGCCTATTACTTCCCCATTTAGGACTCAATGGATTGACAGTAGCAGAGGTAGGTACCCAACAATGTGCATCGTTAGGTACGGTATATGGTAACTGAAATGGAGCTAAGTAGGATTCGTGTCCACCATCTGTTTTGGAATAATCATATATAATATCAGCTACTGATTTGCCGAATGCTATAGATCTTTCAATAACATTTGTGTTGACATTGGATGACAATAATGTGAGGTTTGCCGATTCCATATCCTGAATTTTCAGACGATCTTCATTTTTTAAATTTTTGTCATACATGTAAATCATCATTTTGGCTACAGCTGCATTGGATGCAATGGCCCAATTGTATTCTACGTCCGCTTGTGGAGTAGGAAGTGGATAATTGCTAAATCCATTTAATTGGGTATTTAGACTTATAGCATTTTCGATGCCATTTCTGACTGCCTCATAGTTGGTTATGGAGATATATCCATAAGCTCTTGCGGCTTGTGGAGGAAAAAATCCTGGAGTATTTTTGGTTATCTTACATACTAGTGAGTAGTAATCTGTAAGATGCTTTGCTGAGTAAGTTTCTGTTTCTTGACTCTCTGTTATTGGTGAATCTTTCGAACAAGATTGCATAAAAAAAATACCTACTATAAGCAATAAAATTTTAAATGGAATTTTTGGGGAATTAGTTACACTAAACATTAGAATTAATTTTTAAATTTACACATTAATTAAACTCATAATATGAAAAACAAATAATGTGCCAAAATCTCGGAATATTAACATGATTTGTAAAGTCCTTAAAATATAAAAATGGGAAGAACCTAATTTTTATATACATATATAGTTCATTTATAAATAATTAAACCAAAAATATATTATTGACGTCTTTACCATAATTCCGTAAATGTGGAAATATATAAACTATATTATAAATGTATTTTACAAATTCTAACTATTGTCTTATTCAAATTACTTATAATTAAAACGAATTTTAACATTCTAATATCTCTCATTTCAATATCCTAAAGTATTACTGGATAGCCAATTTTCTGCAAAGCTTATTATTAGGGTAAAAGATTGGAATATAAAATTTATACAAAAAATTGCCTATTTTTGCATTTTAGTAATTATAGAATTTAATAATCGTGATCGATTTTTGCCACTTACATTCTCATACGCAATATTCACTACTGGACGGTGCATCTGATATCAAAACTTTGATGAAAAAAGCTAAAGCTGATGGACAATCAGCAGTAGCTATTACTGACCATGGCAATATGTTTGGTGTATTTAAGTTTGTAAAGGAAGCCAATGCTCAAGGAATCAAACCCATCATAGGCTGTGAGTTTTATGTGACAGAAGATAGACATATCAAACACTTCGAGAAGGCACGAGGCCAGAAAGACACAAGATACCATCAGTTAATGTTGGCAAAGAATACACTCGGCTATCAAAATCTAACGAAACTTTGTTCATTAGGCTATACCGAAGGATTGTATGGAAAATATCCCAGAATAGACAAAGAGCTCATTTTAAAGTATCATGAAGGCATTATAGCCACATCTTGTTGCCTTGGAGCGGAAATACCTCAAACCATTCTGAGTGGAAACCTTGAATTGGCCGAGGAACGACTCAAATGGTGGCTGGAGCTATTTGGAGAAGATTATTATATTGAGTTACAAAGACATGCAGGACTAGAAAAAATAGACGATACTGGCATGAGTCAAGAAGATGTCAATCAAGTCTTGCTTGGGTTTGCTAAAAAATATAATGTTAAAACCATTGTCACCAATGATTCACATTATGTAGAGCAAGAGGACTATGCGCCACATGATGTATTACTATGTGTCAATACAGGATCATTGCTAGAAGATAAAGAAAGATTTAAATTTCCTAGTTCAGATTTCTACTTCAAAACGAAAGCCGAAATGAACACACTCTTTGGTGATGTCAAAGAAGCTGTTGAAAATACGATGGAAATTGCTTCGAAAATTGACGATATCAAATTAGCTAGAGATATTTTATTACCTGCGTTTCCACTACCTGCTGGGTTTGATACACAAGAGTTATTTTTAAGGCATTTAGCATTTGAAGGAGCTAAACGCAAGTATGGTAATATCACACCGATAGTTGAGGAGCGGCTTAATTTTGAGTTGGATGTCATCACGAAGTCGGGATATTCAGGTTACTTTTTAATAGTACAGGATTTCACAACAGTAGCCAGGCAAATGGGTGTTTCAGTGGGTCCTGGTCGTGGTTCGGCTGCTGGATCATGTGTTGCTTATAGTTTGGGTATAACTAATATTGACCCAATCAAATACGATTTACTTTTTGAACGATTTCTCAATCCGGAACGTGTATCCATGCCCGATATAGATATTGACTTTGATGACGACGGTCGGGGCAAAGTCATAGACTATGTGATAGATAAGTATGGTAAAAACCAAGTGGCACAAATCGTCACTTATGGCACAATGGCTGCAAGATCGTCTCTTAGAGATGTAGGTCGAGTGATGAATATCCCCCTTAATGAAGTGGATCGTGTAGCCAAAGTATTTCCCTCTCACCTTACTGCCACCCTTGCTGGTGTATTGGCAGACAAGGATATCGATGCCAAACAAAAAGATGTTTTCACTAGTGAAGATAAAGAAAAAGCTTACGAATTTCGTAAAATGTCGGAGGAAAAATCTGAAATAGGTGAAATGATTCGGACAGCTAAAAAGCTCGAAGGGTCGGTTCGAAATACAGGAATTCATGCTTGTGGTGTAATCATTACACCCGACGATATCACTAATTTTGTACCTGTTTCGGTAGCTAAAGATTCAGAACTATTGGTATCGCAGTATGATAACTCGGTAGCTGAAGAAGCTGGATTGCTCAAAATGGACTTCCTTGGACTCAAGACGCTTACGATCATTAAGGATGCGTTGGAAATCATCAAAGATCGATATGACACAGAGTTGGATATTGATGCTATTTCACTAGAAGATGAACTTACGTTTGAACTTTTCCAGCGTGGAGACATGGTCGGTATATTCCAATACGAATCTCCAGGAATGCAAAAACATCTTCGAGATTTGATTCCAACTAGGTTTGAAGACTTGATAGCGATGAATGCACTTTATCGACCGGGTCCATTGCAGTATATACCAGACTTTATCGCTCGTAAGAATGGCAAACAAGAGATAAAATTTGACTTGCCAGATATGGAAGAATATTTGGCTGAAACTTATGGGATTACCGTTTACCAAGAGCAGGTTATGTTGCTTTCTCAAAAACTGGCAGGATTTAGTAAGGGGGATGCCGATATGTTGCGTAAAGCGATGGGTAAAAAACAAAAAGCGGTACTAGACAAGATGTTTCCCAAATTTGTGGAAGGTTGTAAAACCAATGGTCACCCTGAAGAAATCGTTAAAAAAATATGGACAGACTGGGAAGCCTTCGCATCTTATGCATTCAATAAATCTCACTCAACCTGTTATGCTTATATTGCTTTCCAGACAGCCTATCTCAAGGCACACTACCCAGCGGCATTTATGGCATCTGTATTGAATCATAATAAAAGTGATATCTCCAAAATCAACTTCTTCCTTCAAGAAACAAAAAGGATGAAAATCGATGTACTTGGTCCAGATATCAATGAAAGTAATATAAAATTTGCAGTTAATGTCAAGGGGCAAGTGCGTTTTGGGTTGTCTGCACTTAAAGGTGTAGGCGAAGGACCTGTAGAAGAAATCGTCAAAAATCGCAAAGAAAATGGGCACTTCGAAGATGTATATGATATGATGCGGAGGCTCAATCTACGATCTGTCAATAAAAAATGTATGGATAGTTTAATACTTGGTGGTGCATTGGACTCTTTCGGCGGTATAAATCGAGCGCAATATTTCGAAATATCTGGCGAACGGGTAGAGACATTTATCGAGTCACTACTCAAATATGGCTCTAACTACCAGGCACAAAAAGATAGTAATCAAATGTCACTTTTTGGTGATGCAATGACAAGTTATATCGACTCGCCAAAACCACCGATAGTACCAGAATGGAACCAGATAGAAAAGCTTGAAAAAGAAAAAGAGGTGACAGGTATTTATATCAGTGGGCACCCGTTGGACGATTATCATCTGGAATTTCAGCATTTTATAAACTGTCCACTTGAAAAAGCAGAACAATTACAGGGAAAACTCTTGAAATTGGGTGGAATAGTAACTGAAGCATCTTTTGGAACAACCCAAAAAGGAACAGGTTATGCTAGATTTACCATGCAAGATTTTACTGGAAGTTTTCAGATCAATCTCTACAATGAAAAATTCGAGTCTTATAAGCATCTAATAACTAAAGGTCAAGTACTTTATATAGAGGGCACCAATGATAAAGGATACAATCAAGACAGATTGTTTTTTAATGTCAAAGATATCAGAATGTTAGATACTATTGGCAAAAACATGACAAAATCACTCACAATAAAATTGCCACTTCATATCATTGATGAAAAGTTGGTACACGAGTTAGAACATATCTGTCTAGATAAAGTAGGTCCCCACACACTAAAACTCAAAGTAGTAGATGAAGGTGATGAATATGGTATAGACTTAGTAGCTACAGCACTTAAGGTAACGGCAGATTATAAGTTTATACAAGAATTAGAAGGTCTGGGATTGGCCTATAAATTGAATTAGTGACTTTATAGATTTATTTACATCTGTAGCTCTAAAAGACGTAAAATGGATAAAAAAAGAAGAGCGTAATGAAATTAAATAATATTTAACTTTATTACGCTCCCAACTAAATAGCGATTTATGTAGTCATTTTTACTTCACTTTATATATGGCTGTGGTGAAGATAAAACGAATAATTAATTATTACTTTTTGAAAGGGTTACTCCATTTTGGATTGCTTGCCATTTCTTTATCAGTCAAAGTTTTTAAGAAAGCAACAAGAGCCTTCTTCTCAATTGTTGAAAGATTTAATGGTTTCGCATTACCTTTGCCATCTGTAAATTTCACATCTAGATGTTTGTGAGGTTTAATCCCTTCACTATAATGGTTGACCACATCTTCAAGGGATTTGAACCTACCATCGTGCATATATGGACCAGTCAATTCTACGTTTCTAAGTACAGGAATTTTAAATTTACCGTTACCTAAACCATTATCTTTATATACTAAGTCTAAACCAATATTGGTGGCACCTCTCAAATCATTGGCTGCGATGCTAAAAGTACCTCCTCCTCCTCCATAAGGATCATTAGGTCCATCTAGGGCACTAAAGCTATTACCACCATGACAAGATGCACATTGTCCTTTACCATTAAATATCTCTTTTCCAAGTTTTTCAAGTTCTGTAAACTCGTTAAAATTATTGGTTAGTCCTTTGTCAAATTTAGATCTGTTCGAAGTGATAGATCCGACAAATTGTGACAAAGCTTTGGAGATATTTTCAGGTGTAACCACATCTGTACCAAAGGCTTTTTCAAATAGTGGCTTGTAATAGTCCGTTTTTTCTATTTTTTCTACCAATCTATCAAGGTTTTCCATACCCATTTCGATATGATTTTGCACGGGCTGTAAAGATAGGTCGTGAATAGTCTTAGAGCGAGAATCCCAAAATAAATTATTTTGAAGGATAGGATTAACTATAGCCATACTATTACGAGTAGTAACACGACCTTCAAATCCTGTACTGAACTGAAGACCATCTGCAAATCCTTTGTCTTGATGATGACAACTGCCACAAGAAACAGTATTATTAAGTGACAATTTTTTGTCATAAAATAACACACGTCCTAGAGTAGCTCCCCATTGTGTGATATCAAGTTTATTGCTTGAAAAAAGAACTTCTCCGTTTACCAAATCAAAATTAGAAAAAATAGAAAAATTGGCAGACGTACCCACGGGTAATTGTAGGTTTTGGTAATCATACGGCTGTGAAGGCAACGAAAGCACTTCATCTTCAGATACGACTAATGGCTTGTCAGTACACGCAAAAAGTGATACTAACATACTGATAAATAGATAATTGATTCTCTTCATGACTTATGAATTTTTTAAAATTTGATTCAAAAATAGGTTAATAATTTGATATTGTCAATATTTTCTTAAATTTTAACACTAATATAGTCGAATATTAACAAAAATGGCCGTTGGTAATTGGAATTTTACAACAATTGTTTCGTTAAAATCGTCAAGCATTCTACCTAACTGAAAGGCAGCTTCCGTGGATAAAAATACTCTTTTGGTAAAATGATATTCCAATCCATATCCTTTTGAAAAACCTATAATAGGATTGCCATCCGAACCTTCAGCACTAAAAAATAAATCATAAGCGCTAGTGTAAGCTATTTTTTTATCTTTAGTAATAGGATATCTTGTCTCTATACCTATCCCTAGGTAGGCGAATGGAGAACCATCGTTGATAGACTCTTCAGATACATTTACACCAAAATCAATTTTAAAGGCCCTTTTTGAATAATATTTTTTCCATTTTAGACCCACCAATCCAGCAGTATTCTGCCCAAGATTAAAGGGGACTAGTTTAGAAATCAAAGGTGTAAAATTGATACCAATCTCCCGTGTATATGACCAATAATATGGATCATCTTCATACAAATCTTCTTCTTGATAGACTGATTCTTTATCTTTGGTGGGCTTTGACTGAGCGTACATTGTATTGCTCAACATAAATATTCCCAGTACAAACATTAATAGATTGAATTTCATTGTCATCAAAAGGAGATATTAAAAAATAATGATTGTGGAAGTTCTAAAGTTAGTTTTGAATTATTCTTTGTAGGATCATTTGATACATTTCCGTTTATACTGATGGATGATGTCCTGACACTATAATAACCGTACAATGTACTTTCTGTACTCAAAAACATTCTATCTGATAGTTTGAATTCCAACCTAATTACAGGTCCAGCCCCAAACCCATAGGTATAATCATCACTGATAAAAGATGTGCCTCCAAAATTAAAATCATTGATTTCCGAATGTTCTTTTTCAATACCAAACAGTGCATCTATACCATAAGAAAACATCATTTTTTTGCTAAGGACTAGATGTTTTTCTACACCAATTCTTGTATCACCTCCAATGGTATTTAGTTTTCTATTGATAAAATTTCCATTTTCGAAATCGTCTTCATTTAGATTGTCTAAGTTGATATTTAATGCAGATCTAAGCGACCATTTGGCATAATGTCTTCGATAGGTCAGACCGTAAGGCGAACTTGCGTTATTTGGGTTTAAGCTCAATACATTACCAAGGACATTGGTAAAATTGATGCCCAATTCGTTTTTGTACACATAAAAATCATTAATAGATATACTTTCTTTTTGCGAAAGCCCTAATGAAAAGTTGAAGGCAATGATGAACGAAATGTAAATATATCTCATGAGATAGTGCATTTTTATTCAAACGAGGTCAAAGGTCAAATTGTTGTTTTTTGACAAGAATAAATGTACGAATTAAAAAATTAGTACTGAAGCTGTACTTCAATCCGATTTCTTATTTTAACGATTTAAGGATGTTTTTGGCTTTTTTGCCACCCTTGGCTGCAGCATCTTTAATGTCTTTAGCATAACCGCTTTTTCCCGCTTTTTGTTTGGCTAAGCCTCGATTAGTGAGAATATCTGCTTCAGAAATGCCATCCATCACATCGGGTGCTTCTGCTGCTTTGTCAAAAGCTTTCATAGCTTCGAGGTATTCTTCCAACTCTATGAGTATTAAACCATAATTGTAATTGGCCCATCTGATCCAGTATCTATTTGGGTCATTTTTGTCAAAAGATCTGTTTGTAAACAATTTTAGATCAAAAGCTGCTTTTTGCCATTCTTTAAGTTGAATATGACATTCAGCTTTAAGTTTTCTAGATTTCCAATATAATGTCTGTAAAGCGATTGATTTTTTTATTGATTCATCAAGATTTTCAATGGCTTGTTGCCACTCTGACTTTAATATATGGATTTTTGCTTTTCCGTAGTAAGCTGTGGGAATGGTAGGATCAATCCCTATACATTTATTGTAATCTCTGAGAGCGTCATGGTAATTTTTCATCATGAAATTGACTTTGGCTCTTCGCTCATAAGCTTGTGCATGCCGGTCATATTTTTCGATGGCAGTACTCAATGCTTCGATGGCTTCTGTTTCTTTACCTTTTACTTTGACCAATTTACGACCTCTTACAAAAGATTGTACTGCACCTTTGTCACTGATTGGTTCTAGTGTTTCGAAGTGCATGATGCCGCCTTCGTTGATAAGCCAGGCACGTATAGATCCAGCTATCGCAAATTGCGCACAATACCCCAAAAGATTGGTGGTAGTTTTAAAGGCTTTATCGCTAACTTGGCTAACAAATCTAGGTATTTCTAAAGACATTTCGTCATCTTTAAATATCTCCTCAAACTTAAAGAATACGTCAGTCTTATAATATGTTTCTAATCTTTGGAGAAACATTTTTGTTACTTTATCATAACTCTTTTGCGTCCCGAATTCCAATCTGCCCTGTATGATCGTTTTAAAGTACATGAATCTTGTATTATTACTCATTATATATAGAAAAAATCATTCCAATTTCTTCATTTAATAAGTTTATACAAATATTTTTTTTTTGAATGTATATAATTGCGTTAAATAATCAATAAAATAAGGCTTTAAATAAATACTGAAATAGGTATATGATTACATTTTTAATGTTTTGAAATCAATACTTTATGAGCGTGACGTAAATTTTAACGCCAAGCATTGTTAGAACCATCATCAATATGAGTGTAGCTCTAAATAATGACTGATAAAATTTTATAGATTTAATGTGATTTAGACTAAAAATTCTGAATTTTGACCTATCTCATCTAATACATCACTATTGTCATTGAGCCTAGTGACATCTGCATATCCTGCATAATCTGCGGCCATCACTATGGGATATGCTAGTACTACACCGACAATTAATAAGATGATACCACCAAGTATTACTAATCCAACTAATAATATAAATATGAAATGAGAAAACCATTGTTTATTGGTCAATTGCCAGCTAGTTTTGATAGCAGTGATCGCATCGTATTGATGGAAAACTATCAAAAAATTGGTCCATCTCATCGAGATCATTACATAGAGAAATAAAATCATTGTCAATCCAAACCATACCCCCAAACCCGTCATATCATCAAATATTTCAAATAACTCACTTTGATCACCTGATGCCAAAGCTACCACTATACTGATACCTAACTTAAATATGATAGGAAGACTCACTATTATGTAAATCAATGTCATAATGATATTGGCTATGAGCAACTGTGTGATATGATCAAAACCCTTGAAAAAATTTCCAAACTCTAAGTCATTGTTATTAATCTGTTTATGTGCTGCGATTGCAAAACCTACCATAAGAGCTGGACTAACCACAATATTTATAAGATAACCTAAAAAGGGTATAGAGTTTATTATCATGGTTGCAATCATAAATATGAATGTGTACCCTATAAATCCTCCAGCATTGTTTTTGAAAATATCGAAGCCCGCAGAAATGTATTTACTAGCTTGAAAATCATAACCATTTTCTATGGCTGAAGTTATTTGCCTTTGATGTTCCATAATATTCGTTGTTTTAATTTAAAAAATAGGTACAATGATACTTATTATTCTTGAGAATAAATAAATTAGGCTCAATTTATTTCATAAAATGTATTTTGTGATGATTGATTGTCAATATATTGTGCAAATACCAATAAATATCTCCCAAGTTCAGAAGTACAAAGATAACTAGCTTTGTTCCAATAAACATTTTTTATGAATTCGTCAACTTTTAGGTTTAGTTAGCTGAAATTTCCATTTTTTATTGCTTTTTATATCCAAACAAACCACGTTCTTTGATCAAAATGACCAAAGCTTCGGAAACTTGATTTTCCCATGAAGAATTATTTTCTTTAATTGCTTTTAAAACATCAGTTGGATATATATGTAAAATGTCTTTATTGTAATTTTTGACACCTACTATCTGACCACTATCGAGCAAATATTGATATAGAAACTTTATACCATCTGGAACAATCATGTTTTCTGCTGTCATTATTTCGTTATTATCTTGATTCTGTGCAGGGTAAGCATAGATTCGGATATTTTGACTGAACAACTCACCAAATGCCACCAATAATCTTCCATCTTGATTTTGTGAATATTTATCCGTGATAATAGATTGTAACTCTCGCGAGCCAATGACTAGACCTAAGTTGGCGATTTTATAATCGTTGAGATAGTTGATGAGCATCTCATGATTGGCACAATCAGAGAGTAATACTTTGTGGCCTAGGGCTGATAACATATCTGCTCTTTCGAGGAAGTCCTTTTCATCAACATCTTCATTTTGGCCTTTCAAATAATCCATAGTCAATTCCATCATGAGATTGAGCTGGGCATCAGCTGCCTTGGTTTCTTCCTTGAACTGTGCGTAACTGGCAGCAATCACATCCTGTGTCACAATGGTAGGAGGTCTGAAATTACCTCTGATAACCATGAGCGATTCTTTATATAAAAATTCTGATGCGTGAATACTACTCTTATTGATATCAAACATAGCGACGGATGTCAATCTGTGTTTGACCAAATAGAGAGACACTAATCTTTTGTCAAAATAATTAAAATTTTCTCCATTGATTCTCAAAAGGTCAATAGAAACTCTATCTTTAATATTATCCACCAATGACTTTACCATTTTTTGTGGATCTTCATTATAGTAAAAGGAAGCGTATATCATATTGACACCTAATATGCCGATGGCTTCCTGTTGTAACCGATTGTTAGTATCCAGCATTTTGACATGCAGCACCATATCATTGACAGGGCCATCTGGTGATAATCTAAATCTTAGGCCCATCCAGCCATTTCCTTTGATGGTTCGGGTATAATTGATGGCTTGCACGGTATCGGCAAATACAAAAAATGTTGCATCTGGTCTTGAATTTTTTAAACGCTCTTCCATGAGCATCCACTCGTGATCGAGCATTTTGTACAATCTAGATTCAGAGACATATCTACCAGATGGCTCTAAGCCGTAGATAGCATCAGAATAAGTTTTGTCATAGGCTGACATGGTCTTAGCAATAGTACCAGCTGCCGCACCCGCTTGAAAAAAATTTCTTGCAACTTCCTGTCCCGCTCCTATCTCAGCAAATGTACCGTAAATAGGGTCATTAAGATTGATATCGAGCGCTTTTTGCTCTGTTTTTATCATTTGGTATTCCATTATGGCTTATGTCTATTATTTGAGAGCAAAGTTAAGCATATATTATCAACTGCCTTGAGTAACATAAGACAAAAAATGAAGTAATTATAACCTAGATGTCTATAATGAGTTACGTTATGAAATTCATTTTACATTTTAAAGTTCAATATCAACGACATAAAAAAACCGAGTTTCGCAGAGGATTCTCGGTTTAATGACTGACCGTTTGTTTTGCAATATATAGGGGCAGTTTTTATTTTTTAAATTGATTCTTTAAGGGTTGATAAAATTTTTAAGAGTTTGGAAGCTTGCTTCCCAATATTGTCAAGGGTAGGAAAACACACGTATCTGCGATGGAAAACCATAGAGGATGAGGGATCATCACAATATTGGTCACGCCAAAAAGAGTCCAGATCATACCTGTGATTAAAGCTAAAAATTGAATATTGGATTTGGCAAATTTTGCAATAATCCAACCTGAGATAAAAGCAGCAATGGCGTGTGTCAAAATTAAAAGTGCAAGGCTACCCACTGGTGCATTTGGCATATAATTTTTTAAAGATTCTATATCAGATGGGTCCACATCCGCAGGCATAGGAAACCATTGGTGGATTAGAGTCTCAAAAAGATACAATACAATACCACCTACCAATAGTGAAGTAATGACTACAAGAGTATTTCTAAGGGAATTATTCATTTTAATTGCAATATGGAACAAATGTAAAATACTAATTTGTATTTAAAAAAAATTAACATAGATAATTTTTAATAAATATTAAAAATAGTGCTATTTGATCATCTTTTTGACTGTTTTGAGTGTATAAATTTGCACTAATTGCAAAACAATGTTTTACAACTGCTTACTTTTTACTACTTTTGCATTCTGAAATTTAAAATATTCAGGCCAATAATATTAATATGAAAATAGGAATAACCATAGGAGACATCAACGGTATAGGACCGGAAGTCATCATCAAAGCTTTGTCGGATCCAAGAGTACTCAATTTATTTACACCTGTCATATATGGCTCATATAAAGTTATGTCTTATCACAAAAATATTGTGAAGGAAGGTAATGTTGGGTTTCATTCCATTACATCTGCTAAACAAGCAGTGAGCAATAAAATAAATTTGGTCAATTGCTGGGATGAGAACATAAACATCACGCTAGGTAAAGCTACCGAAGATGGAGGTAAATATGCTTATTTGGCTTTGGACAAAGCTATGGCAGATATCAAAGAAGGAAATATTGATGCAATCGTCACTGCTCCGATCAATAAACATGCTATGCAAATGGCAAAGTTTCCTTTTCCAGGCCATACCGAGTATTTTACTAGCATTGATGAAAAATCTCAATCTCTAATGTTGCTCACTAGTGATGCATTAAAGGTTGCGCTTGTTACCAATCATGTAGCCATAACTGATGTGTCTAGTTCTATCACAAAAGAACTTATCATCGAAAAAATAAAAATTCTAAATAAGACACTAATGGAAGATTTTGGCTATGAGAGACCTGTCATAAGTGTGTTAGGTCTCAATCCTCATGCGTCTGATGATTCTGTGATTGGTGACGAAGAAGAAAGAATAATAAGACCAGCCATAGTAGAAGCTAAAAAACAAGGAATCATGGTGACAGGTCCATATCCTGCAGACGGATTTTTTGGTAGTGGATTGTGGAGAAAATCAGATGCAGTATTGGCGATGTATCACGATCAAGGATTGATACCTTTTAAAGCACTTACTTTTGGTAGCGGCACTAATGTGACTGGGGGATTATCCTTTATTAGAACATCACCCGATCATGGTACTGCATACGATATAGCTGGTAATAACGAAGCAGATGCATCTTCATTGTTGCAAGCCATCTTTACCGCAGTAGATATGGTGAAAAGTAGGAGAGAATACTTCTCATCTAGAGAAAATGCTTTAGTACGTAGAGAGAAAAAGTCAGCTGGCATTCACGAATAGAAAAATAAGAAAATGCAATACATAACTGAGGGTTTCATCCTCGGTCTGACGCTTACCATATTACTTGGGCCTATCTTTATCGCCTTGACTCAGACAGGTATTCAGCATGGTATCAAAGCTGGTATATCAGTAGGTACTGGGATATGGCTGAGTGATTTGTTGGTAATAATGTCAGGTTGGGTTTTTATCCATCAAATAAATACTTTAACAAAAGATCCTTCATTTCAGTCTTGGATGGGTATGCTAGGTGGTGTATTATTGATGATTTTTGGGGCCATTTCTTTCATAAATAAGCATCACAAAGACGAACAAACAAAAGCTTTCTCCGCTAAAAGTTATTTTGGTTATTTTACCAAAGCCTTTGCTGTCACTTTTTTTAATCCATTTACATTTGTATTTTGGATAGGAGTGATGTCCACTTATGTTCTTGGCAAAGGAATCACGGGTGTAGAGACTTTATTGTTGTTCGGAAGTATTATGGTTACTATCATGACTACCGACTCACTAAAAGTTATATTGGCCAAAATGATACGCTCCAAAATGACCCATCAACATATAGTATTGTTTGGTAAAATAGCTGGGATAATATTAATAATGTTTGGTATTGTACTTTTGGTAAGAACCAATATCTCACTCTAATCTACCACTATTTCTATTACTTCACTTTTTACAGTATCAGAATTGAGGATAATTAATTCCTTTTTGCCTTTATACTTGTATGATAATGCGATGGTGGCTGGCGGCTGTCTTCCCATGTCATCTGCGTGTAGTAATAAGAAGTTTTTACCTTCATCGTTGAGCTTTAAGGTAAAATCATAAGGTTTTGCTGATATTTCAAATTTTTCGACAATCCAGTCACCGTTAAAACTAAGTGATACAATGTCCTTATCTATGATTTTGTGGTCGTACATCTTAAAATCTACAATAAAACTATCAACTTTTATAGTACGCGTTGCTGTAACAACATTTCTTCCTCTTACTACCTTTGGCAAAGCTTTTACCACGGGATCAGATGCAGCCAAAAACTCTGTTTTCTCTAACAGTTTTGGATAGATCACTTTGAAGTAATGTGGCATTTCAAATTTGCGAAGCACTGGTATTGTCAAATAATCAGTGATCCTGTTCATTTCGAATACGATACCATTTCCGTACCTATTGAATTTGTTGATGACAGAAATATTATAATAGTAATAATACTTGTCATATAGTTTAAACTCATCAGGGATATTTTCTGACTCAGCAAATGCTTTTTGTGCAATGATGGCCTCACTAAACTGCTTTCTGATATTCCCCCAATATGTCTGTACTTTACTATTGATTAGTCTTGTACTATTATAGTCAGCAAGTTTTACATTGTTAAGTTTTGCCAATGCATCTTCTTGGTTTCTTATTAATTCCCCAAAATTATCATCATCTTTGAAATATAGTGCATTTAATCCTGTCCGAAATGAGCTATAGACATTTTGCATCGCTACCAAAACTTCAGGAAACTGCATTTCATCTGCTGTAAACTTAAGTGTTTTATAGTAAGCTTCTACATCGGTTTCTAAGATCCTTTGTTTGGTATAAAATTCTTTATATAATTTTACCCCTTCTTCTAGTTTGTCATAAACCAAACTTAGATTCTCTCTTTTGGTAAGGTCTAAAGTGCGTATTTGTTCATCTAAGTCAAAACGGATATTATTGATGGTAGTAATAATCTTTTTCATATCCGAAACAGATCCATTGAGTTTGGATTCTGTAACTGAAGGGAGCTTGCCTTTTTCTGCTAGAATCTTGGCGTACCATTCATTGGGAGATGTGTCATAAAACCAATTTTCTTCATCTTCAAAAATATCTTTAGGCAAGTCTTTATTGGAATAAAAATTTATCTGCTGATCTGGCAGATCTACAAATTTATTGATGTTTTTATTAAAATTTTCTAATAATCGGTGCACAATGAGCAACCCATGTGTACTTTCATTGGAGAAATTGATGTAGTTGTTAATTGCTTTTATTTTTTCAGTATCAGGCGAAGACTGCGCTTTTACCGCTTTTAAAGGTATCGCAGCAAAAAGCAAAAATACGAATATATTCTTTAAGGACATTCTAGGATAATTTAAGGCATTTTTTCCTATTAGGGAAATAAATAAAATAAAGCGCAAATATCAAAATAATTTATCATATTATCACGAAGGAACATAAGATTAACCAATTATTAAGAGCATTTAAGCTATTCAAAGACGAAAATTAATGCGGAATAATGTGAAAATTATCTTAAAAAATAAGTTCACATGAATGTAATAATTGATTTATCCTTCCTTATTAGCCAATTGTCCACATGCAGCATCAATGTCTTTGCCTCTACTACGACGGACTGTACACATCACATCATTACGTCTTAGATACATCGAAAACTGATCTATTTTGGCAGCATCTGCTTTTACAAAATCAACACCATCTATCGGATTATATTCTATAATATTGACTTTTACAGGAAAGGATTTGCAGAGTTTGATCAGATTTTTGGCATCTTCTATGCTATCATTAAAATCTCTGAAAGCAATGTACTCGTAACTAATTTTATTGCCTGTTTTCTCATAAAAATATACTAATGATTCCAATAACACTTCCAAATTGTTTTGCTCATTGATGGGCATGATTTCATTACGTTTGACATCATCAGCTGCATGGAGTGAAAGAGCCAAGTTAAATTTCACCTCATCGTCAGCAAGTTTGCGGATCATCTTGGCTATACCAGCAGTACTGACGGTGATGCGTTTGGGAGAAATGTTGAGACCATAAGGTTCTGTCAACAAAGCTATGCTTTCTATAGTACTGCTATAAGCCAACAATGGTTCGCCCATGCCCATATACACCACATTGGTCAGTGGGTGACCATAGGTCTCCATACATTGTCTATTAACTAGCACATACTGATCATAAATCTCGGACGCATCTAGATTTCTGACTCTTTTCATCTGTCCTGTAGCACAAAATTTGCACGTGAGACTGCATCCTACTTGCGTAGATACACATACAGTAAATCTATTGTCATCAGGTACAGGTATTAGTACAGATTCTATCTTATGTCCATCGTGGAGTGTAAATCTACTTTTGATCGTGCCATCATTACTTTTTTGAACTTTGTCAGTTGTTATAGGGAGTATCTCAAAGTGATCTGCAAGTAAAGTGCGAAGGTCTTTGGGAAGATTGGTCATGGCTTCAAATTCTGTGGCCGACTTTTGCCAAAGCCACTCAAAGATTTGTTTCGCTCTGAAAGATGGCTGACCAAGGGAAGTAACAAACTCCTTGATTTGTTCAGCAGACAATTTCCGAATATCTGTTTGGATGATTTCGCTCATGCTGCAAAGGTAAGGGAATTGTGCAAATTATAAATAATGAATTTTGAATGTGTGTATATTTGATATTTCATCAAAATTTGCACATTTAATGACACATCACTGGATTCTTTAATGCTTCGAAAAAGTCCAATTCCAAAGGTAGTTTTGACATCAGTCCTCTATATATGAGATAAGCGCCCATGATGAGTGTGATGATAGGGTACAATTTTTTGAGAGAGACTCTAAGTTTTTGACTGACAGCTTGATGGCTTAAGGTCACGCCTATCATAGCCGGAAAAGTACCCAAACCAAAAAATAACATAAATCCCATACTGCCCCAAATATTGCTCAGAGATATCGCTCCTGCTATGGCTATATAAACTAAGCCACAAGGCAGAAAACCATTGATGGTGCCTAAATAAAGCGTGGGTACTTTTTCACTTTTGCGCAATAATGCGAATAATTTTTGACTAATAGAAGTATAAAATTGATTTAGCGAAGGGAGTTTGGATATCAGTTGATCTGGATTAATAGAAAATATAAAAAATAATACCATGATGACACCCAAAACAATGGAAACAACACGCTGCATACCACTCAATGAAACTGCACTGCCCAAAAGACCGAATAACACTCCTAAGCTGATATAGCCAATGGTCCTTCCAATATTATACTGTATCGATGAGATAAAAGCATTAAATCCTGAAACTTTTTTACTAGCATGTACCGCAAGAGCCAACGGTCCACACATGCCAATACAGTGCAAACTACCAAAAAAACCAAGAGTAAATGCTATCCAATACAAAGTATGCTTATTATCACTATCTGAAACAACCAATTTCAATAATGTGTTCTAAACAAACTAATTTTATTTAACAGATGGACGTGGATGGTTATAGAAACATGTTTAAATAAAATACATAATGTCATTCAAAATATTACCGAAATAAGCAAGACTTTTTATGGTAATCCTAAAGTTTGTAGGTATTAGCTTCAATACTTTGATGAAATTAGAATTAATGCTACCCACATTACATCAATCTTACCTAAAAATATAAACTGAAATCGTAATTTTTTAAATATAATTCTTACATTTTGAAAATTACATCGTAGTTTTTGAATAGAATAGTTACCTTTTTGAATAAGCAAGTTTAAAACTTTAATAAGCAATTTACTTTTTTGAATAAGCAAGTTTAATATTTTAATAGTATAGTTCACTTTTTGAATAAACAAGTTTAGAACTTTAATAAGCAATTTACCTTTTTGAATAAGTAAGTTTAATATTTGAATAGTATAAAGTAATCTTGCCACAGGCAAGCGTACTTTTTCAATAAAACTTCATGTAACTAACAATAATTTTTATCAATTTTACATTTTCTATGATGTAGATAGGAGCATTTTGTATGTCCTAAACGTTTACATTTTGAAAACTTAATACTAAATTATGTTATACTTACATCTAGCTCCTATTTTTGCAGCCCGCGGTATCAAAAAACCATACAGTTTTTTAGTAAAAGCTGGTTTTACACATCATGCTGCTACAAGTATTTTGCATAGCAATACCCGATCTTTTAGACTAGACCACATCGAGGATCTTTGTCGCATCCTTGTGTGCGAACCCAATGATCTCTTAGCTTGGAAGCCCGATCTGAATGTTCATTATGCTGCTCAAAATCCACTAGAAAAGCTCAAAGTTTATGGTAATGAACCTACACTCAATGAAACACTTGCCACGATGCCATTTTCTGAACTCAAAAAAGCGACTAAAGACTTTTTGGAGCTAGGGAAGGGAGAGCCATTTGACTGAATTTGGTAGATCTTGGGAGTTTAGGGAATTTCTTTTCTATAGATACTTGTCTCTATTATTTAAAATGTCATAATAATACATGTTATGATTTAGAACTACTTTAAGATTTGTATGTTTGACGATGGAATGGGCTAGTTTGTCCAATTTTTGAAATGATTTTTTATCCATTTGTGTTGAATGGACCATACCAACAAAACATATATTATGAATATCAAAAAAAATCTTTTAGTCTTTTCTTTTTTTAGTGCTATTGCCTTCATGTCTTCCTGTAATTATGCCAAATCTAACCAACAAGTGGTGGTTTCATCAGATTGTGGTATGACTTGGGAAAAAATAAATGCCGGTGACGCAGTGCCCAAAGGTGTCGCCAACCCATGTTATATGAAGGTCGTCATTCCCAATTTCCCCATGCAAGGAGATAGTCGTTTTATCACCAATCTCAAAGACAGAGTAAGGGCTTTTGTGCACATTGACTATGATTATTCCATCACCGACCCACTTGAATTTATCAAACAAGCCAAGTTTTTGGGCAAGGCTAATGCCAGTGCGGACAGTGACGGTGCTTTAGATCCATCTGCATTCGAAGGTGCAGAGAATATGGTCATTGATAAACGTATCAGAGATGTAAGCAAAGCACTCTTCCTAAATGAAGATATCGTGGAGCTTGATCAATCAGAAATAGAGAATAAATTATTGGAAGTATCCAACAAAGTTCTAGAGCCTTTGGGTGTTAGTTTGAATTTCATCACTCTTACATTTGATCTCGACGAGCAAACAAGGCAAGCAATAGATGTATCCACAGCGATGAAGATTTATGAGAGTAAAAATTTAACAGAATTAGGTAAAGCAGTAATTGTTCAGAAAGCAGGTGCTGCTAGGGTAGTAGTGGAAGACAATACACCTGCACATCAAGTCATTCAGGAAGAAGAGTAGTAGTCATTCATGTTCCAGTATTGTAGCTATAAATGTAATGCTGGAACATATTTTTTAAGCAACTTTAATGATGCTGCGACCGAATTGAAAACTATATTTTGAAACGGGAAGCTAAGAATAAATATCAGCAATTATATCACACCCATCGTACCGATCAACTTATCCAAAGAAGGCGACTTACTTCCACCTTTTGGTTCAATAGTGATGGCGTAGGTGGCAGTTTGGTCTATAAAGTCCACCGGAATAATGGTGTTTTTATCTGCAAAGACATTAAGTGGCATAGGATCTACACCATCTTTGAGTGACCATAATTGGAATGCTTGATTTGATTTAATTGTGTAAATTGTTGTTGTTACTCATTTGTGATTGAGTCATAAATTGCCTAGTTTCTTTCCCCGATCAACCTTCAGGTATCATAATAGTGTACTCCTTGCCTATAGTTACATTGAGTTTATTATTTATCAACCACGGATTATAATACTTCAATAAGCGATAGGTGGTACCATGGGTGTGTGCAAAATCAGCAAGACTTGATATTGATTCTGTGATATTGATTGCTTTAAGGTTTGGGTGAGGGATATATTTATCCGTATCTTCGAGATAATAGCCAAAATCATTGGGATTTTTGACAATTTCTTTAATGGCGATGATTCTAAATAAATATCTGGAGGTTTCTTCATTAATATTTATGTCATAGTAGCTTGATTCTTTTTGTTCTGCAAGGTTTCTAGCAAAAGCAGTAGGTCCTATATTGTAAGCACCTGCTACATTGGTCCAACTACCAAATCTTTTATACAATTGTTTGATGTAGTTGCAAGCTGCTTTAGTTGATTTGTCTATGTGCAGTCGCTCATCCACATCTTCACTCACTTCGAGACCCATTTCTATGGCAGAAGGTTTCATAAATTGCCAATAACCTTTAGCTCCTGCCGAAGAGGTAACTATACGAAGGCCACTTTCGGCTATAGCCAAGTATTTGAAGTCTTCTGGAATGCCATTTTCAGACAGAATTTTTTCTACTTTGGGAAAGTGCTTATGGGCCATTTTTACGTTTAATAATGTAGTAGATTGCCAATAAGCATTTACACTTAACTCTCTATCTAAACGTTCTCTAGTGTCTTCATTGACAGGTACTGGTTCGCCTGCAAATTCAAATGTTTTATTAAGATTTACGCCTTTATTTCTTGTGGTAAATCAAAGAACTTAACTAAAGTTGGCGTATTAGTCACGTAAGACAAAAATATCATCATAGTAAATATAATACCTGCTACGAATCCGAAGATTGGAAATAATTTTTGATTGGTCATATATTATTCTTTTATTTGAATAGTTCTTGGACGTTTGAAAATAGGTACAGTACTGCATGGCTCACCAAACATTATACTCTGTGCGTATGGTTTTAAGACGGAAGTGATCATGGCATACGCATAAGAGGGGACTGGTTTACTGCCGCATCCTTTGATAACGACTCTTTGATCTTGATATTGTGATGGTTGTAGTTTTTGTAAAACATCTCTGTAGTGCATACGCAGATACCCTTCTTGATCGCCTTGATAGGTGTCATGCGCCACATCTTGTAGATACACCGCTACCAACATATATGCCCACAATGGTATGATGGCGTCGGTACTGCAGGTCACCAATACTATTTTTTCACTATATATATCCCAATCTAATGACTTTAAAGCATCTCTAAAATCTTTTTCTTTTAAGATAAGGCCATGGAAAAGAAAGTCTTTAATATCAAAAATTGTAAATGATTTTTCAGGAAAAAAATCTTCAAGATTGATAGTGATGAGTCCACTTTCTGTTACCCTATTGATTAGTGTATTGCTTTCCATTTTTTTTTAAATTCTACAATAATGATGATTAGATTACTCTTCTTCATTAACTATAATGGAAATTTCGTGTTTTTGTTCTTCTTCGATAGGAGCTTGCTCACCTACTTGGTTATCTACAGGGTCTAATTCTTTAGGTTTTGGAAGATCTTCTATCGTCTTGAGACCAAAGTAATCAGTAAATTTGGCTGTTGTACTGTATAAAAGTGGTTTGCCTGGGCCATCACTTCTGCCAGAAATTTCAATGAGATCTTTTTCAAGCAATTTTTGAATAGTGTAGTCACTATTGACACCACGTATTGATTCTATTTCTGTTTTAGTTACTGGTTGTTTATAAGCTATAATAGAAAGGGATTCTAAGGCAGATTTGCTTAGTTTTTTATGCGTATTTTGTCTTAAAAAGGTACCTATTGTATGATGAAATGCTCCTTTGGTCATAAATCTAAAACCTCCAGCCATCTCTACTATTTCAATGGCATAATGATCTGATGCATATTTTTCCATCAAAATACCTATTTGGTCAGCGATCTCATCGTCTTCAAAAGAGGTTGCAAGACTTTCTTCCAATGCCTGTTTGATATCATCAAAACTAATAGATGGGTTGCCAGTAAAAATAAGACTTTCTATATGTAAAGCTAAATGTTCCAATCTAAAACTAATTTTTGAAATACAAACATACACTTATTTTAATAAAGTTAAACAAAATTCTGTGCCAAATGTATATTATTGAAATAGCCAAAATCAAAAATACACCAATAGTGATTATAAAAATTGCCATAGTAGTACTATCAATAATACAACCACAATCAAAAAAACTGTGGCTTTTAGTATGTGACATGTTGGATAATTTTTTCCTTCAAAAGGTGAGATAAATTTTACTTTTGCTACATTGCAAAGTTGATATTTAAACAATGTTTTGGTGCTAGTTACACTTACTTCAAAAAGCTCATCACCTAACAAAAAACTATATTTGCTATCAGATCGTACATTAAAATCTATTTTGATGATTTCCTGACCTGAATACAACAAGATGTGACCCGAACTATCACCATGATAAAGACTTACTTCATAATCCTTACCTGATGAGTTTTTATATTTCCAAAAAATCTGCGGCATTGGCTTTAATTAAAAACCAAAGAAGCAGGTGTTGTATTTAAAAGTCCTTTATACATTTTATCCTGAAGATATTTTCTAGACGGATGAATGGTTTTATTTAGATGCTTTTCCATCAGAAGACTTGCTATGGGTGCTGCCCAATCTCCTCCCCAGCCAGCATTTTCTACAAAAACGGCAATGGCTATTTTTGGATTGTTTTTGGGTGCAAATCCGAAAAAAACTGAGTGGTCTTTGCCGTGAGGATTTTGTGAAGTCCCAGTTTTTCCGCATATATCTAGTCCTTCCATATAAGCAACTCTAGCTGTACCTCCCGTTACTACAGCTTCAAGTCCGTCTATCACAGGTGCAAAATATTTTGGGTCGATTCTTACTTTTTTCTTTTCAGTAAATTCTTTAGGTATTGCTTTGCCAGAAATATACTGTTTGATAAAATGTGGTGTAATATAATGCCCACGATTTGCTAATATCGCAGCCAAATTGGCCATTTGAATGGTAGTGAGTTCTACTTCTCCTTGCCCAATACCAAGTGAAAGTACCCACATGGATTTCCAGCCGGAAGCTTCTTTACTATACACTCTATCATAGAATTTTGAGTCTGGGATTCTACCTTTTCCCTCATAACTATAGTCCAATCCAAGTCTATCTCCCAATCCAAAGTCTCTAAGATATGACACTAAGGTATCTAATCCCTGACCTGGGCGTTTATTGCTATATTGGTCTAGAAAGTCTTTGGTTATTTGCAAATAGTAGGCATTGCATGAATGTTGAATTGCTTGAGAGATATTTTGGATAGGAGCATGGCTATGGCATCCCATTTTTTTAGTAGCACTGAGCCTGAAACCTCCAAAACAAGCAATGGACCTTTGAGGCCAAGTCACACCTTTTTGCAATGCAATCAAGGATAAAATAGGTTTGAATATCGATCCAGGTGGATACCTATTGGTGACAGCTCTATTATTTAGTGGTCTATTGATAGAATCTAACAATAGTGCCTGCATTCCAGCGCTTCTATTTTCGTCTAAGCTTAGTAAATTAGGATCATAAGTGGGTGCGCTGACCATAGCAAGTATCTCTCCTGTTGATGGTTCTATTGCGACCAATCCACCTCGTTTGTTCATCATCAAACTATCTGCATAAGCTTGTAGCTCTAAGTCGATACTTATTTTCAAATCTTCTCCAGGTATTGCCATACTATCGAGTCTCCCGTTGTCATAAGAACCTACTTGTCTTCCTAAATTGTCTTTTAAAATGTAATTGATACCTTTGCCACCACTCAATTCCTTTTCATAAGCAATTTCTAATCCTGTCTTACCGATGAAATCACCTGAAATATAGGCGCCTTCGGAGTTGTCAATGATTTTTTTATCTACTTCTCCAAGATAACCTAATACGTGAGCAGCATTGGAATGTGGATAACCACGGATATTTCTTTGTGCTGGATTGAACCCTGGAAATTTATATAAATGCTCTTGGAATACTGCAAATTGCTCTGGACTTACTTTTGATAAGAAAACGAATGGAATGGATTTGTGAAATTGAGGGCTTTTCCAATCCTTATTTAGATTTGTTAAGAAGGTTTCCTTATCAATGTTGAGTAAAGAACAAAATAGGGTAGTATCCATTTTGGGATCGATCTTTCTATAAGTAGCATAAATTACGTAAATGGGTTTATTGTAAACCAATGTCTTGCCATTTCTGTCATATATCAAGCCTCTTGAAGGGTAGATAAGGCTTCTTTCTAGCGTCGTTTTGTGCGCTTGTTCCTTATATTTTGTAGAGAAAAGCTGTAAATATGCAGCCCTAAATGTTAGTATCATTGCCACCAAGCCGATAAAATAGTATATACTGAATTTTCTGTTGGCTAGATTTCTCATTTATTTAAATTTAATATTTGGTTTGGATAATAAATTGTGCAACCAATATTACTATAAATGACACAATGAAGCTAAATATTGTATTTAAAAATATTTCAAAGAAAAATACATAAGAAAAAGCTTCAATACTAAAATATACAAAAATATGAATTAATAAAGTAATACTTAAATAAGAAACAACCCATCCTATACCAAGGTTTTTGATCGTGGGAACATCAGACATATTGTATCCATCATAAGGCTCCAGCAATGCTATTACTATATTGCGAATATAAGCTGTAAAAACTAAAGTAGCTGCATGAATACCCACAGAGTCATAAAACATATCCAACGCTAAGCCCATCACAAATGCTGACAATAACAACACGCCTCTAGGTGTTTTAATAGGCATCAATAATATGGCTAAAGGATAGATAATAAAGTGAATGTAAGCAAGCCCTCCAAGTGAAAAAGTAACTTGTTTGAAGACCATGACCTGAACTAAAAATATAAAAACAAATCTAAATACATTGGTTGGAATGGCACTATTCATTTGCTACCTCCTTTTCTAATGTGGCTTGTTCTGCAGCAAACCTATTTTGAATTACATAGGCATATTTTATATTTGTCAAATCATTAAAGAGCTTTACAGTAATGTTATAACTATTGCTTCCGGGTATAACATTATATGTTTCTATTTTGCCAACTAAAATACCTTTGGGAAACATGGTAGAATATCCACTTGTAATGACAGTATCGCCGATGGCTATAGTTTCATGCTTAGGAATTGACTCCAAAGTCATTCGTAATGGATCCATATTTTTCCAAACCAAACTTCCATGACCCATACGATTTTTGATTGCGCAAGATATTTTAGTCTGACTGTGTAGCAATGAAATAACCTGCGAATAGTTTTCTGAGATATTACGGACGATACCCACAATACCTTTATGGGATGCGATTACACCCATGTCTGACCTTATACCTTCGCGATAGCCTTTATTAAGTGTGAGGTAATTATTGCGTTTGTGGATGGTTGTGCTTGATATTATAGTAGGAATAAGAGTATATTGGTTTAGTAAGCTATCAGCTGCGGGAATTTTGTCTGTTAAGTATTCAGAAGTAATAATATTTTCTATTAGGGTTGCATTTTCTCTCATTAAGCTATCATTTTGAGCTTTAAGATTAGTAAACTGGAGTATCTTATTTTGCTGCTCTGATAGCTTAGCAGCAAATACGTTGGAAGAGTTTAAAAAAATATCTTTTTGTGTCTTGTTATAATTGATGATAAGCGCAAAGCATACGACTTCTAGTATTATAAACAAGATGTGCGCTCCATATTTTGCAAAAAGTTGAATGACATTGTACATCCAATGTTTAGATTAAGGTCATATACTTTTTCTATCCATAAGGAAAGAATATCTGTGAGAATTTTTAAGTGCTAAGCCTGTACCTCTTACTACAGCTCTCAATGGGTCATCTGCAATATGGACATTTAGCTTAGTTTTGGCTGCCATTCTTTTATCAAGCCCACGTAATAATGCGCCACCACCTGTCAGATAAATTCCTGTTCTGTAAATGTCTGATGATAACTCAGGCGGCGTATCTTCTAGTGCTTTCAATACAGCTTCTTCAATTTTAGCAATTGATTTATCTAAAGCTTCTGAAATTTCTATATGCGTCGTAAATACTTGTTTGGGAATACCTGTGAGCATATCTCTGCCATTTACAGCATATTTGGCTGGTGGATCTGCAAGATCTGCAATCGCAGCACCTACATTTATTTTTATTTGTTCAGCAGTTCTCTCTCCTATCAATATATTATGTTTGCGCTTCATATAATCTATGATATCGCTGGTAAACTCGTCTCCTGCTATCCTGATAGATTGGTCTGTTACTATTCCAGAAAGTGCGATTACTGCTATTTCAGTAGTTCCGCCTCCTATGTCTATCACCATGTTGCCAATAGGTTCTTCTACATCTAATCCTATACCAAGTGCAGCGGCCATAGGTTCATGGATAAGGTAAGTTTCTTTTGAGTCCACATGGTCTGCTGAGTCAAAAACTGCTCTTTTTTCTACTTCTGTGATACCTGAAGGAATACAAATGACCATTTTAAGGTGTGTAAAAAATCTTCTTTTCTCACCTATCATATTTATCAAACCCTGGATTAAGGCTTCAGCAGCTTGGAAATCAGCTATTACGCCATCTTTAAGTGGTCTTATAGTCTTTATATTGTCGTGGGTTTTTTCGTGCATTTGCATCGCTCTGTTCCCAACAGCGATCACTTCTCCCGTGTTTCTATTAATTGCAACGATAGATGGCTCGTCAATAACAACTTTGTCGTTTTGAATAATAAGTGTATTGGCGGTACCTAAATCGACGGCTAACTCTTGGGTGAAAAAATTAAAAAACCTCATCTTTTATCTCTGATTGAAACTAATTTTATACAAAATTGCATGGCTTTACGCATGAGCGGTGCAAAAATAATCATTTTAGTAACAATTAGTTATATTTTCTATGCCTTAAGTTAAATATTTGCATGAAATAAGTTAAAAAGACTAAAATTCACTTCTTTTATTCAGGAGAAACGATGATTTCAATAAATTTTTCTTCATCAAAATACTTTTGTGCCATGTTCATGATAGTTTCAGCGTTTATATCCATCAACTCTTGTGCAAAAATATTAAATTCTGATGGATGTTTATCGGTCAGAACCATCGTTTTTGCAAATGAGGAAACATTCATCGGCCCATCTAGCATATTCATAAAATTGCCCATTAGGTAGTTTTTTACCATGGTTAGTTCAACTTCTGTAATCTTGTTTTGCTTTAGAAGTTCCATTTGGTGATATATTTCTTTAGTTAAGGGTGGTACATATTCTGGAGCGGCTTCTGTACTTATGTAGAAACAACCATCATACAACATCTGATCTACGCTGCTGAAAATATCATAAGTATAACCAAGTTCTTCACGAATACTGGTCATTAATCTAGATCCAAAATATCCGCCAAATATTGTATTTAGCATAAAAAAAGCTGCATTATCGGGATGATTTCTATTAAAAAGCTGGAATCCCGTCTTTATAGCGCTTTGATGTTCATTTTTACTCAAAATTTGTATTTTTTTTCCTTTAGGACTTTCATTTGAAGACTGGTATGGATGAAGTTTTGATTTTTTATTTTCATTCCCAAAATAGTCAAAGATTTGCTTTCTAACATGATTATTAATTTTACCACTGATAATGATATATCTGTTGTCGGTGCCATAATAGTCTTCAAAATGTTGGATAATTTTCGTTTGGTCTATAGCAAGATAGTCAGATTCCAAACTATTGTAACCATAAGGATGATTCTTCCCAAAAATTTCTTCAGTAATCTGTCTATATGTTATGACTTCATTTTTGGTTAATTCTTCTTTTAATTTTTGAATATTTAGCTTTTTAAATTTTTCTATTTCATCTTCAGCAAAGGTTGGCAGATCGTACATTTCATGAAGTAAAGGTATGATTTGATCAGCATGTTTGGTCAATGTGTACATAGAAGTATATGCAAAATCCATATTTGAAGCAGTCTTGATGCTGGCACCATGAAAATCTATTTTTTCTGCAAAGACAGCAGACGTTTTATTAGCACAACCATCTTTGAGCAATGAGGCAGTAGCTCTGCTAATCAGATGATGATCTTCGACACTTCTTCCTGCTAAATGTATCACCTCTATTTTGAGTATATCTTGGCTTCCTATGTTAATTTCACATACTCTAGTGCCATTTTGCCAGTCATATATTTCTACTTCAGGAATGGTTAAAGTATCGATTTTATGCGAAATTGGCCCTTTCTTTCTATTGATCATAAGAATATTTTGTGGTGGCAAAAGTACAACCAAATTTTGCATTCATAAGCTAAACTATAGATAATCATCAAAGAATATATCGAAATAAAGTCCAAATATGATGAGTGATTTATTTTTAATTCATTCAAGATCAATCTAATGTTAGGAAATATCATAATTAGCATTATTTTTGTGGCATAGTTTTTTATGTATCTATTGATACCGTAACAGTTTTAAAAAAGGTTTAAAATGAGATTTGAAGTTTCTTCGTCAGTTATTAAAGCAATTAAATATAGCATCAGGTGCCATCAATACCAATCCAGTACTTCCTATTATGGAAGATTTTCTATTTGAGGTAAAGGATAATATACTAACTATCACATCAACCAATCTGGAGACAACCATCATCACCCATTTGGATGTAACAGCTGATGAAAATGGAATTATAGCTATTCCAGCAAAAATACTTTTAGATACAATCAAAGCACTTCCAGAGCAACCTGTAACTATTACAGTTGATGAAAATAATGGCGTTAAAATATTGTCATCTTTTGGAGTGTATAAACTTTCGGGTGACTCGGCAGAAGATTTTCCAAATCCACCAGAAGAAGATGATGTTGAGACTTTGGTATTAAATTCTAAAAAAATACAGAAAGGTATCACCAATACTATATTTGCTACAAGTAATGACGAACTTAGACTTGCTATGACAGGTATTTTGATTCAGATAGACTTTACTAAACTCCATTTTGTAGCTACAGATGCACATAAACTTGTCAAATATACGGTTGGTAATTTAAGTACAGATATTGCAAAATCATTAATTGTACCCAAAAAGGGCTTGAGTTTGGTAAAGAATGCACTGTCTGAAGAATGCGATGTGAATATTAGCTTCAATAAAGCCAACATTTTCTTCAATTTTGGCCGTACAAAGATAGTATGCAGACTGATTGATGCCAAATATCCTGAGTATAATGCAGTAATACCTGTTGAGAATCCTTATGAAGCAACCATCAATAGAAAAGATTTCTTAAACTCACTTAAGAGGATCGCTATCTATGCCAATAAATCCACCAATCAGGTTATACTCAATCTTACCGAACGAAGCATGACCATCTCAGCACAGGATCTTGACTTTTCTAATGAAGCCACTGAGCAACTTAACTGTTCATTTACAGGTGAGGCAATGACGATTGGTTTTAATGCAAAATTTTTAGGAGAGATGTTAGCCGTTTTGGAAAATGATGATATCAAACTTCAACTTTCTACTCCGAGTAGAGCAGGACTCATCGTCCCAATAGAAGAAGAACCAGGGGAAGCTCTTTTGATGCTGGTAATGCCAGTAATGATGGGCAACTAACCATCTAAATGAAGACAGGATTATTTTTTGGATCTTTCAATCCTGTGCATGTTGGACACATGATCATTGCCAACCATATAGTCCAATATACCGATCTGAAAGAAGTATGGATGGTTGTGAGTCCTCATAATCCTTTAAAAAATAGGGCATCACTTGCCAAAGATAGTGATAGGTATCATTTAGTCCAATTAGCAATTGGAGATAATCCAAAAATTAAGGCATCAAATATAGAGTTTTCATTACCAGCTCCTTCATATACCATAGATACCCTAACGCATATCAAAGAAAAATATCCAAAAAGGGAGTTTGCACTGATTATGGGTGGAGATAATCTCTTGAGTATAGATAAATGGAAAAATTATAAACTACTTATGGACAATCATGACATATACGTATATCGAAGGCCGGGATTTCAAATAGGTATCCACAGTTCTCACCCGAGAGTAAAAATAGTTGAAAATGTACCAATGATGGATATCTCTGCCACTTTTATCAGGAATGCCATTAAAGAAAAAAAATCAGTCCAATATCTCTTACCTGATAGTGTATTTAATTATTTGGAAGGATCCAACATTTATTCTTGATCCAATTTAAGTTTAGTAAAAATTTATTTTATTATTTTGGACAATATTCAAGGCCATTTTTTCTTTATATATGTCTGAAAATAAATCATTGATGATGTTGAAAAAATATTTTCTTCATATTTTTATTGCATTAGTAGCTCTATGCCAATTGCAATCTCAAAGTGAATTACCACTGGGAAGTTGGAAATCACATTTATCTTATAAAGAAGGAGTAAATATTACCCAAAGTAAAGACAAGATTATTTATGCATCAGCTAGCGGCATATTTACTGTAGATAAAGAAGATTTGTCTGTTAAGTTTTTGGCCAAAGAAGATGGGCTGACTGACGTTAGAGTATCGTCTCTTTTTTATAATCCAAAAACAGAACAACTTGTTGTAATTTATAGTAATAATAATATTGATATTATAAAAGGAGATCAAGTAGTCAATCTACCTTTTATCGAAACCAATAGGAATATTATAGGAAGCAAAACTGTTAATGATGTTTTTTTTGTTGATAATATAGCTTTTTTTGCTACTGATTTTGGCATCTTAGGATTTGATCTTGATGCTCTTGAGTTTTCATTTACCACATTTACTCCTTTAAGAATAAATTGCATAGCTGCACATAATGGTAAGCTTTATGCTGGTACAGAAAAGGGGCTTTTTAATATCAATTTGCAGGGAACGAATATTTCTGACTTTGGCATTTGGTCGCAATTGACTGCTGACAATGGAATTTCAAATATTGATGAAGTAGAATCGCTCGCAGTTAAATACAATAAACTATATGCTGAAGTCAATGATAAGGTATTGGTAATGAATTCAAATGGTCAATTTACCAGTGTATTTGTGGTACCTTCTGCTGAAGATGAGATTAAATTTCTTTCAGAAAGTGGCAGTACGCTTATGATAGGAATAGCTCGTGGTGACAATGGCAGGACGATATTTATGCAAGAGTCTGGACAATATATAGAAGGCGTAAATGGGTGTGCAAGACTTATCAAATATGCTGTTGAAGATGAAAAAGGCAGGATTTGGTATGCAGACCAATGGGAGCCCATCAAATATACCGATAGTAAATCGAGTGTAGAATGTCGTAATTTGAGATTTTCCACACCTTATGCCAATGATGCTGCTAGTATAAGATTTAAAAAAGATAAGGCTTATTTTGGATCAAATGGCGTAAATGAAGATTTCCAGTATGGATATACTCTATTTGGGTTTTATACATTGCAAAACAAAGAGTGGGAAAACTTCAGTCCTGAAAACTTTCAGCCGCTGAAAGATTTCGAATTTTTTCATACCAAAGCTGTAGTGCCTCATCCCACTACTTCAGATCTTTACCTAGGTAGCTATTATAATGGTATCATCAGATATAATGAAGACACCAAAGAAGTCAAACATTGGAATAAAGACAATAGCATCCTTCAGAAAGTAGTAGGAGATGAAGCTAGAACTAGGATTGCTGGATTGACTTTTGACAAAGATGAAAATCTATGGATATCGAATTTTGGAGCGCAAAAGCCCTTGGCTGTTAAAACAAAAGATGACACTTGGCATAACTTCAATGTGCCGGGTAGCACTAATTTACATCAGATAGTTATAGATCAGCAAGGCAACAAATGGATAGCGGTATTCGGAGTAGGAAATGGAGTTATTGTGTTTAATGAAGGGAAAGACATTCCTGATCCGACAGATGATAAAATAAGACTTATCACTAGAAACAACAGTGAATTATCTGGAAATAAGGTTAACTGTGTGGCTGTAGATTTGGATGGAAGTATATGGATAGGTACAGACCAAGGCCCTGTAGTTTTTGATTGTGGAGATCCATTTGTTGAAACTTGTCGGGGAAATACGCGCAAAGTAGTGGTTGATAATATACCTGCACCATTATTGAGATATGAAGATATATTGAGCATAGCAGTTGATGGTGCAAACCGAAAGTGGTTTGGTACAAGAAATGGTATTTTTGTACAATCTCCCGATGGCGTGACGCAAGTGGACAAATTTGATGTAAAAAACTCACCTTTGTTAGACAATATCATCAAAGAAATGGCCTACAATCCAGTGACTGGTGAGATGTTTATAGTAAGTCGTGAAGGAATACAAAGTTATAAAACAATGACCAGCGGTGGAGGTCGTACACACAGTAGCAATGTATATGCTTATCCCAATCCTGTACGTCCAGACTACTCAGGCCCAATATCCATCAAAGGACTAGTCAGAGATGCCAATGTCAAGATCACAGATATAAATGGCAAACTTGTGTATGAAACTAAAGCGTTGGGAGGTCAAGCAATATGGGATGGCAAAGATTACAACGGTAATGATGCAGCTACGGGTGTCTATCTTGTATTTAGTGCCAATGAAAATACTTCTCTATCACCAGAAGCATTAGTTACTAAGATTTTAATTGTTCATTGATCCGACTTTTTCAATGATCTCATGATAATACGCTTCATATTGTGGTAGTATCTCGCTGATGTCAAATCTCTTGGCTTGGATAAATGCATTTTTCCTAAATTTATTTAAAGACACATCATCCTCTAGCAATTCGATTGATTTTGCGGCCATGCCTTCTACATCACCTACTTCACACATATACCCTGTCACGCCATCTATATTGACTTCGGGTATTCCACCTGCATTGGAAGATATGATTGGTACTTCACAAGCCATAGCTTCTAAGGCCGCAAGACCAAAACTTTCATTTTCTGAAGGCAAAATAAATAAATCAGCAATGGCGAGCAATTCTTCTACAGCTTCTTGTTTGCCTAAAAATCTGATTTCGTCACATAAATGAAGGGTGCGGCAGAGATCTTCCATATATTTTCTTTCTGGTCCATCACCTATGAGCAATAACTTACTTTTTATTTTTTTACTCACAATGGCAAATATTCCTATTACATCCTCCACTCTTTTCACCTTTCGGAAATTGGAAATATGCACTAATATTTTTTCTCCATCTGGAGCAATAGCCTTCCTAAAGTGATCTTTATTGGTCTTCCTAAACCTGCTAAAATCTATAAAATTGTGAATAACTTTAATGTTCTTCTTTATATGGAATGTATCAAGCGTTTCTTGTTTTAGTTGTTCGGATACAGCAGTCACACCATCTGACTCATTAATACTAAATTCAACTACAGGCGCAAAAGAACTATCATTGCCCACTAAAGTAATATCTGTTCCGTGCAAAGTTGTGATCACGGGGATCTGGATGCCTTGAGATTTTAGTATTTGTTTGGTCATGTAGGCTACTGCCGCATGAGGTATGGCATAATGAACATGTAGAATATCCAATTTTTCAAATCTCACCACATCTACCAACTTGCCAGCGAGTGAAGTCTCATAAGGTGCATACTCAAACAATGGGTATTCCATCGCTGTCACTTCATGAAAATATACATTGGCATGGAAAGCAGTCAATCTCACAGGTCTTTTGTAAGTTATAAAATGTACATCATGACCTTTGTCTGCCAATCCCAATCCAAGCTCTGTAGCCACTACTCCGCTACCTCCAAAAGTAGGATAACACACAATACCTATCTTCATTCAGTTCTATTATTCATTATGATGAAAAAAACATAACAAAAAATAAGCCAAAACGTTTGTATAGTATATATTTCTTATCTTTACATTATGGATTGGAATAGTAGTATCAAAGGATTTAGGGCCTATTTATTATTGGAAAAGTCGCTTTCAGGGCATTCGATAGAAGCTTATATCCGAGATGTAGGTAAACTACTAGAATTTGTCATTATCAAAAAAATAGATATTACTCCTGATAAACTCAGTTCAAATCAACTAGCTGACTTTGTTTATTATATCAATGATCTAGGTCTCGAACCAAAAAGCCAAGCTCGCATTATATCAGGCATCCGAGCATTTTACAAGTATATGCTGATGGAAGATATCATCAATGACGACCCTTCAGAACTATTAGAAAGTCCAAAACTCCAACGCACCTTGCCTGATGTATTAAGTTATGAAGAGATAGAATTTATATTGGATGCAATAGATATGTCAGAGCCACATAGTCAACGTAACAGGGCAATGTTGGAGACATTGTATGCTTGTGGACTCAGAGTATCTGAATTGATCACCTTGAAATTAAGTAACTTTTTTCCTGACGAAGGGTTTATAAAAGTATTGGGTAAGAATAATAAGGAGAGACTAGTACCTATCGGTGATTCGGCTGTAAAACACATATTATTATATCTTGATACTGAAAGAAAACACCTTCCGACTATAAAAAAAGGAGCAGAAGATATTGTGTTTTTGAATAGGCGTGGCAGCGGGCTGACTCGAGTGATGATCTTCTTATTGATAAAAAATTATGTAGCGCAAGCGGGTATTCAAAAAATAATTAGCCCACATACTTTTCGGCATTCTTTTGCTACACACTTGGTGGAAGGCGGTGCCGACCTTAGAGCTGTACAAGAAATGTTAGGTCATGAATCGATCCTGACTACAGAGATTTACACGCATGTGGACCGAAAATATTTGAGAGAGACCATGATTAAATTTCATCCGTTGAGTAAAGGAAATCGGCCAAATTAAGCTTTTTTAGGGATCTTAGACATCGCATATTCTGTTATGGCAGTGATGCTCAGACTTGGATTGACACCAGGATTAGCAGAGATCATGGACCCATCACAGACATACATATTATCATAGTGAAAAACTTTATTATCTTTGTCTATCACGCCTGACTGTGCATCTTTTCCCATACACGCTCCACCGAGGATGTGAGCTGTAGTTGGTATTCCGAATAACGTTTCTGTATTCATGACCATAGCTTTGCCATTGACGATAGCTTCCGTTTTTTTAGCTAATTCTTGTGCTTTCGGATTAAAAGCTGTGGGTAGCGGCCCAGATTCTGACGTTGAGTAAACCCATCCGAGTCGAGATCTTACTATTTTAAGTGTTGAGTCTATACTTTCCATATATAGGAGAATATGAGTACGTTTGCTCCAGTCATCTACAAAAAAAACTTTTAGATTGTCCAACGGATGTACTAAAAAATCTTTCAGCATTTTAAATAATCGTATCAAAAAGTTATTTCCACTGACCATAGGTGCCATCATAAGTCTGAAAAACCCTGATCCTGAAGCATATTTTACGGGTTCGATGTGTCGATTTTCATCAATATGAACAATAGATCCAATAGCGATACCCTCAGAAAATACAGTGTCTTTGTCAAAGGTAGTTACTCCTATCAAACTTTCAGAATTGGTGCGAATACCATAACCTATCTTGTCTGAAAGTAGTGGCATAGAACGTATTTTAAGTTTGAGTAACAATGGAACTGTACCTATCACACCACCAGCAAAAATCACTCCTTTTGTTTTTACTTTTTGGGTTGAACTAAACCATGCAAAAGTGTTCTTGTATGTAACATCATAACCACTTTCACCATGTTTTCCAATAGGTAAAATATCAATGACTTCTTTTTCTGCAATAATTCTGGCACCAAGTTGCTTAGCTAGATAAAGGTAGTTTTTATCCAAAGTATTTTTTGCATTATATCTACACCCGGTCATACACCCTCCACAAAGATTGCAGCCTGTTCTGTCTGGACCTTTACCGTCAAAATATGGATCTGAAACAGTCACGCCTATTTTACCAAAATATACGGCCACATCAGTTTTATCAAATTTTGAAGCATCTCCCATTTCTTCTGCCAAACGAAACATGGCTTTATCGCTTTTACTCATATACGGATGCCGATTTGCACCCAACATTTTTTTTGCTAAGGAGTAATAAGGTTGTAATACTTTTTCCCAATCATACAATCCTTTCCAATGTCCGGAATTAAAAAATGGTGATTGAGGAACTGGCAGTGTATTGGCATAAACTAGAGAACCACCGCCTACTCCGACACCACTCAGGGCAACCACATGGCGGAAAAAAGTCATTTTAAATATGCCACGAAATCCTAATGATGGTAACCACATAAATTTTCTTAGATTCCAGTTAGATATTGGAAAATCTTCAGGCTTTGAAAACCATTTACCTTTTTCTATGACCAATACTTTATATCCTTTTTCTGACAAACGGAGTGCAGAAACAGAACCACCAAAACCGCTACCTATGATGACAAAATCAAAATCTTCCATGGTAATTTATAAAACTAACAAACCATAAAATTACAATCAATTTTATCAATAAAAAAGGAACACTCCTCATATTTTTTATGTTTGGTTGCTTATTTTTTTGGCTTTAAGTTTTTACATTTTCTATTTCACACAAATGGTTGGTCAAACCAACCGCTTTTAATATAGAAAAGGACATTTATGAGAATTTTTTTATGATGATGTGAAATATAATTCAATAAATTGTAATACACAATTTGATATCACTAATGCAAATGATTTCAGTCATATTTTAATAAAAATGCCATTTTTATCTTGCACTCGTTTAAAAATGGCAAATAAATGAAGGATTTAGCATTGATCAAATATCCTGGTGTAAAAACTGTAATGGATGGTAATACCGCAGCTATCATGTGTGAGCGTGAGTCAACAGATGGTGCAGGGGCCTATCCAATCACACCTTCTACCCAGATGGGTGAATATTGGGCAGATGAAGCTGCCAAGGGTCACCTTAATATTTCAGACAGACCGTTGATTTTTATCGAGCCTGAAGGCGAACACGCAGCGGCAGCGGTAACTGCAGGTCTTTCAATGACAGGATTGAGAGCTGCCAATTTTTCATCTGGTCAGGGTATTGCTTACATGCATGAATCGCTTTATGCTGCTGTAGGCAAAAGATTGACTTATGTCTTAAATATAGGTGCGCGAGCGATGACCAAATCCACACTTAATGTACACGCAGGTCACGACGATTACCATGCAATAGATGACACAGGATTCTTCCAGTTATTTGCTAAAAATGTTCAGCATGTAGCCGACCTAAATATTATAGCCCATCGAATAGCAGAATTGGCACTTACTCCGGGTATCATTGCTCAGGATGGATTTTTAACGACTCACCTTATAGAATCATTATATCTTCCAGAAAGAAATCTTATCAGAGACTTTCTAGGAAGACCTGATGACATTATAGAAACTCCGACTCCAGCTCAGAAAATAATTTACGGGGATCAACGTCGTCGTATTCCTGAAGTTTGGGATGTGGACAATCCTATGATGGCTGGTATAGTGCAAAATCAGGATTCTTATATGCAGAGCGTAGCATCTCAAAGACCATTTTTCTTTGACCATATTAAAGAACTTACAGATCAAGCTTTTGATGAGTACGCCCAACTTACAGGCAGAAGATATGAAAGGGTGATGACCTATAAGACGGACGATGCAGATTATCTCATCCTTGGTCAGGGAAGCCTTATCCCAAGTGCAGAGGTAGTGTCAGACTATCTGCGTGAAACACGTGGCATAAAAGTAGGGGTGGTGGATTTAGTGATGTTTCGGCCATTTCCTGGAGATTTGGTTTCAAAAATTCTTAAAGGAAGAAAAGGAGTAGTAATACTGGAAAGATTGGATCAGCCTCTGGCAGCTGACTTACCTATAGCACGTGAAGTAAGGGCGACACTATCAAAATGTATAGAGAATGGCTTTAGCCAACATGGAATACCTTATCCAGAATTAAGTACATATTATACTGGTGACAGTCCTTCTGTATATTCAGGTTCGTTTGGCTTGGGTAGCCGAGACTTACAACCCGAAGGTATCATCGGTGCAGTAGAAAATATGCTTCCTAATGGGAAGCATAAAAAACAGTTTTACCTTTCTATTGACTTCCTGAGAGATGTTCCTTATACTCCTAAACAAAAACTTTATCAAGAAACTATTTCTGATGCATATCCCAATATCAAGGACCTGAGCGTAAGAGGAAGCGAAAATCCTAACATGATGCCCAAAGATGCTATCACTGTGAGATTTCACTCTATAGGTGGTTGGGGAGCGATCACCACAGGTAAAAATCTGGCGATGACACTGTATGATCTTCTCGGTTACGAAATAAAAGCCAATCCGAAATATGGCTCTGAGAAAAAAGGTCAGCCCACCACTTATTATCTCGCTGCTGCACCTGAACCAATTAAAATCAATTGCGAATATTTCTTTGTTGATGTAGTCTTGTCTCCTGATCCAAATGTATTTAAACATACCAATGCTTTGGCAGGATTGAAACGTGGAGGATGTTTTATCATCCAGAGTGATCATGAACACCCCGAAAAAGTATGGGCTAACATACCTGTTCCTTATCAAAAAGTAATCATCGAGCAGGAGATACATATTTTTTATATCGACGGGTTCAAAATAGCCAGAGAAGAAGCTACAGATGTTGAATTACAACTTAGAATGCAAGGTATTGCTTTTCAGGGAGCATTTTTTGCTGCTTCCCCTTTGATGCAAAAATCAAATCTAAATGAAAATGAATTGCTGAAAGCCATTGAAGATCAGCTACTACACAAATTTGGGTCCAAAGGTCAAAGAGTGGTGGATGATAATATGAGAGTAGTGAAACGTGGGTTTGATGAAGTGAAAGAGATAAAAGTAAAAGAACTAGGTAATGGTGATCCGGAGAAGGCTATCACTAAACCTGCACTTCCTCTCCCAAAGATGCTAAAAAGCACACCACAGAGTCAGTCAAAATTGAGTGATATTCACAGATTTTGGGAGCAAACCGGCAATTTCTACCTTCAGGGAATGGGCAATGACAATATTACGGATCCATTTATAGGTTTAAGTGTAATGCCTGCCACTACTTCTTTGTTTAGAGATATGACAGGTATCAGATTTGATCACCCATCATGGATTCCCAATAATTGTACAGCCTGCGGTAATTGTTATACTGTTTGTCCTGATACGGCTATACCAGGTTTAGTAAGCACTTTGTCAGATGTACTGGAGACCATCGTCAAGAGAGTCAGAAAAAATCACGGCAATGTTGAAGTACTTCCAAAAGCAGTGCGTCAGATGGAAAGTCACATCCGAACATTGATGAATCAACCCAAAAATGGTGCGACTGTCAATACTTATATCAACCATGCTATCTCCAAATTGATTTCAGAGAGTAATGGTGACGAAAATGTAATCAGAGAGTTTGGATGGTTAAAAGATGAATTGGGAGATTTTGATTTTGCACTCACCAGACCTTATTTTGATCTGCACGAAAAAAAAGAACCCAATAGTGGCGGTCTGTTCAGCATCACCATCAATCCAACCACCTGTAAAGGGTGTATGGAATGTGTCAATGTGTGCGATGATGGAGCTCTTAAAATTGTGCCTCAGACAGAAGAATCAGTGGCAAGTATGAGAAACCAATGGGATCTTTGGTTAGATCTGCCAAACACTCCCAAAAAATACAATCGTATAGATAGTCTGGAAGAAAAAATCGGACCATTGGAAACGATATTACTGAACAAAGATGCTTATCTGAATTTTGCTAGTGGAGACGGTGCGTGTTTGGGTTGTTCTGAAAAATCTGTGGTTCACTTATTCACAGCTACTGTTGAGTCCCTGATGCAGCCTCGTATAGAAAAACATCTTGCTTATTTAGATGAATTGATAGCGAAATTAGAAAAATTGGTACAACAAAAACTGATCAGTACACTGGATGTCTCTGACACTGATACACTGACTCGTATTGTTCAGGAATCTTATACCAGTGACCTGAAAGTGTCAGATTTAGCTCATAAATTGGATCGAGAAAAAGAAACATCACCTGTTGATCAGGATTGGTTAATAGAAATTACTAAAACATTGGCCAAACTTAAAAATCTTAAGTGGAAATATACTCAAGGAACAACTGGAAATGGAAGAGCATCTATGGGTATGTGTAATTCTACTGGTTGTACTTCTGTTTGGGGTAGTACTTATCCATTCAATCCTTATCCATTCCCTTGGGCAAATCACCTTTTTCAAGATTCTACATCAATGGCGATGGGTATTTTTGAAGGGCACATGTCTAAAATGGCCGATGGTTTTAAAGCCATTAGGAAGGCTGAACTTGTCTTAAGTGGCCAATATGACCCTTCAACACACGATCCAATATTTACTTACTTTACATGGGAACAATTCAGCGATGAAGAATGGTTGCTTTGTCCTCCGGTAGTAGCTTTAGGTGGCGACGGAGCCATGTACGATATAGGTTTCCAAAATCTTTCGAGAATGATGGCTTCTGGTAAACCTATCAAAGTCGTCGTGGTTGATACACAGGTTTACTCTAATACAGGTGGACAAGCGTGTACTTCGGGATTTATAGGCCAGGTATCAGATATGGCTCAATATGGAAAGGTATGGAAAGGAAAATCTGAACCAAGAAAAGAAATCGGATTGATAGCCATGGCACATCGTAATACATTTGTATTGCAAAGCACACTGGCTAATACCAGTCAGATGATTGAAGGTTTTATCGATGGATTGATAGCCAAGCGACCGGCTATATTCAATATCTATACTACTTGTCAACCTGAACATGGAGTTGCAGACGACCTCGGCGTACATCAAGCAAGGTTAGCTATGGAATCCAGAGCTTATCCTATATTCCAATACAATCCTGCTAAAGGGCACAAAATAGAAGAGTGTCTTGACCTTAGCGGAAATCCGGCAATGGATCTTTTGTGGCCAACATACAAACTCAAATACACCGAATTTGGAATGGAAAAAACCATGGAAGTGGCCATGACATTTGCAGATTTTGCCCTGACAGAAGCTAGATTCAGAAAACACTTCAGGAAAGTTCCTCGTGATGCGTGGAATGACAACATGATGGTGCTATCAGAATTTATCGAACTTCCGGAAGTGGACAGAGAAGGTATCTTCCCATACATCTGGACCGTAGATAAAAAAGAAAATCTGGTGAGAGTTTTAGTCGCTGCTCCTATAGTTGAATCATGCGAAGATAGAAAAAACTTCTGGGTCATGCTCAAAGAATTGGCTGGATTAGATAAAATTGAAACTGAAGTATCTGATATCGAAGACAAAGTACGCAAAGAAGTGGTGGGTAAAATAGCACAAGGATTAATGCAACTTGCAGGTGGTAATGGTTCAGCCATTTTAGAGTTGGGTACTCAGGAAGTAATGTCAACATCTCTTCCTGCAGCTTCAGGAGCAAGTACTTCCAACGCTGAATATATGGCTCCCTGGATAGAAACTGAAACCTGCACATCGTGTGATGAATGCACCAAGATCAACGGCAAAATATTTGCCTACAACAATAACAAAAAGGCTTATATCATCAATCCTAATGGCGGACCATATCAGGACTTGGTGAAAGCTGCAGAAAAATGTACAGCTAGAGTGATTCATCCAGGATTACCTACTGACAGGAACGAAAAAGATATCGATAAGTGGATCAAAAGAGGAGAAAAATTTAATTAACAGTATCGATGGACTTCTTTTCATTACATACCAATACCTTTAAAAACGGCATCCATCCTCCTGAAAATAAGGAGGATACCAAGGGATTGCCTATCAGGCAGTTTCCCTTTGCTTCGGAATTGATCATACCGATGACGCAGCATATAGGAGCTCCTGCAGAGATTACCGTAAGAGAAGGACAGGAAGTGGCAAGAGGGCAGGTGATAGCCAAAGCTACAGGGTATGTTTCTGTTCCTATACATTCACCGATATCAGGTGTAGTAACCCAAATAGGTTTGGTGCCTACCATCTCCGGAAACAAAGCACAGGGAGTAACCATCAAAGCATTTCCATCATCAGGGCAGGAAGTAGCAGAAGGATATTGTATTGACTACAAAACAGCTTCAGCAGATGAAATCTTGCAAGCTATCCAGAATGCTGGTATCGTTGGTTTGGGTGGGGCAGCCTTCCCGACACATGTAAAACTAAAAGTTCCGGAAGGTAAAGTGTGCGATTACCTCATCATAAATGGTATAGAATGCGAGCCTTATCTCACAACAGACCATAGAGTCATGCTGCAGCAGGGCGATGATATCTACATGGGTATCAGATATCTGATGAAAGTAACTGGTGCCAAAGAAGCCATCATCGGCATAGAAGGCAATAAACAAGATGCCGCAGACTCTCTTACCAAAATAAAACCCACCGACATCCCGGTTTCGGTTAAAGTAGTACCGGTAAAATACCCTCAAGGCTCTGAGAAAATGCTAATTACAGCAGTTTTAGGGAAGGAAGTACCTTCGGGTGGCTTACCGATAGACGTCAATATCGTTACTGTCAATATAGCTACGACTGCGGAAATTGGTCGGTTACTACCACATGGTCGGGGCATTCAGGAAAGAGTCATCACCATTACAGGCCCTGCAGTTAAGAAAAAAGGAAATTATCTCATTCCAATAGGTACTCCATTAAGATTTGTTTTGGATCATGTAGGGATTGTTGATGATATTGCTGAGATTTATATGGGTGGCCCGATGATGGGTCCCGCTGTTGCTGATTTGGATATTTCCATTACGAAAGGTACTTCAGGCATTTTGGTTTTTGGAAGTAAAGATGTCATACATACAGACAAAATCTACCCATGTATCAAGTGTAGTGCCTGTGTTGACGCGTGTCCAATCTCACTAAATCCTTCCAAATTAGGTATTTTGGCCAAGTTTGAATCCTACGACCGAATGGTTAGCGATTTTAACTTGATGGATTGTTTTGAATGTGGTTCATGTTCTTATGTATGTCCTTCACATATTCCATTAGTGCAGTATTTCAGGTTATCAAAATCAAGGTACAAAAGAAAGCAAGCCCTAAACCAACAATGAAGTCATGAGTAAAGTCACCTTAAATATAAGCACATCACCACATTTGGTCAAGGGTTTGAGCACAGATACCATCATGAAAAACGTATTGTACGCGCTTTTACCGGCTGCGGCATTTGGAGTGTTTTCATTTGGGTGGAATGCTTTACTCGTAATGATAACGACTACATTGGGCGCAATGCTTACAGAACATTACTTGAATAAGTGGTATGGTAAATTAACCACCATTTATGATTATTCTGCAGCCCTCTCCGGACTATTACTTGGTATGACATTGCCTCCTGTCTTTCCATTGTGGATGGCATTTTTAGGATCAGTCATTACTATAGCTTTAGGAAAATTTATCTTTGGTGGCTTGGGATATAATGTATTTAATCCTGCATTGGTGGGCAGGGCATTTTTGCAAGCTGCTTTTCCTGTAGCCATTACAACATGGTTACAACCGTTTTTACCTGAAAGATTCTATTCCGTGTCTTCGTCCATATATGCATGGCCTTTTATGCGACCCACAGTAGATGCAGTATCAGGAGCGACACCACTTTCAGCCTTCAAATTTGATAAGGTGAGCACCGAAGCCTATGATATGGCAATGGGTATATGCAGTGGCTCCGTAGGTGAAACGAGTACCGTGTTTATAATATTAGGAGGATTATATCTGGCTTGGCGCAAGATGTTGAACTGGAGAATACCTGTATCAATTATAATGACCGTTTTTGTATTCAGTGCTGTTTTTTACATGTTAGATGGCGTAGCATATCCATCCCCATTTTTCACGATTTTTTCAGGAGGATTGATGTTGGGAGCAATTTTTATGGCCACCGATATGGTTTCTTCTCCTATCACATCTGAAGGAGTATGGGTATATGGGTCCATCATTGGCTTACTGAGAGGAGTGATTAGATGATGGGGTGGACTTCCAGAAGGTGTGATGTATGCCATCCTACTTGGAAACGCGATTTCGCCGCACATAGACAATTTGATCAGGCCACGTGTTTATGGTACCACTAAAAAACTCAAAGCATCATGAGCGATCCATCCACCATAGTGGCTCCCGAAAAGTCCAACGATAAAAAGATGATTATGGCCATGGCATCCATAGGGATTATATGTGCATTCCTAATCGTAGTCACTTACGAAGGTACCAAGATTACCATTGAAGAAAATAAAGCCAAGGCCTTGGAAGCAGCAGTCTTTCAGGTGATTCCCAGTATCACAAAAACCAAAACATTTCAACTCAACCCTGATCAGACCTTTTCAGAAATGACTACCAATGATCCAAATGTACCAAAAGTTCATGCTGGCTACGATGAAAATGGACAGTGCAAAGGAATCGCATTTCAGGGAAGTGGAAAAGGATATGGCGATTTGCTCAGTTTGCTATTTGGTTATGATCTAGAACAACAAAAAATTGTTGGTTTTTATGTGCTTGAAAGCAAGGAAACTCCGGGGATCGGTGATAAAATTGAAAAAGAACCTTTTTTAGACAATTTTAAAGCTATGGATATGACTCTGAATGATAGTCAAACAGACCTGAAAAATGAATTAAAAACCGTCAAAAGTGGCAAAAAGAAAAATGCCTGGGAAATTGATGCCATTACAGGTGCTACGATCACATCGCGGGCTGTAGGAAATATCTTGAATACGAGTAGTAAAAAATGGGTACCCGTAATATATAAAAATAAAGTAGTATTTTCATCACCTGAAAAAACTGAAAAATGAGTCTGATCAATCAAAATAAGGCAAATGAAGGTTTTTTCAAGAAACTTGGAGAAAACCCAGCGACTGATGACTTTATCAAAGGACTCTGGAAAGATAATCCGGTTTTTGTTCAGGTATTAGGTATGTGTCCTTCTCTAGCGGTTTCCAATTCAGCCAAGAATGCCTTAGCCATGGGATTGGCAACTACTTTTGTATTAACCATGTCCAATGTTTTGATCTCCTTGCTTAGAAACTTCATACCTAAGGAAGTGCGTATTGCTTCCTATATTCTAATCATAGCGACTTTTGTCTCCATGGTTGACTATACGATTCAGGCTGTGAGTGTTGATTTGCATAAAAGTTTAGGAGCCTTTATAGCCTTGATTGTGGTCAACTGTATCATACTGAGCAGGGCCGAGGCGTTCGCATCCAAAAACACTGTTGGGAGGTCATTTTTTGACGGACTTGGTATGGGTTTAGGATTTATGTTTGCATTGTTCTGCATAGGAAGTATCCGTGAGATCATCGGTTCAGGCTCATTGCTAGGATTTCAGGTGATGCCGGATGCATTTGAAAAATGGGTCATCATGGTTTTGCCGGCGGGCGGATTTTTTACTTTGGCTGCCTTATTGCTCATATTTAATCATTACAAGCTCAAAAAAAGTAAAGCATGAATCAGGAATCACTTATGACCATTTTCATCAATGCCAGTCTGATCAATAATTTTGTTTTGGCATACTTTCTAGGTATTTGTCCTTTTCTTGGTGTGTCAGGAAGGGTAGGAACTGCTTCCAAAATGGGAGCTGCTGTGACATTTGTAATGGTCATCAGCTCTGTTTGTGCGTTTGGTATCAATATGTTACTGGTAGCTGTCAATGCGCCTTTCTTACAACTCATCAGCTATATTGTAGTGATCGCATCTACTGTTCAGTTGGTAGAGATGTTTGTAAAAAAAGCAAGTCCAGCCTTATTCAAGGCATTAGGGATTTTTCTGCCTTTGATCACAACCAATTGTGCAGTATTAGCTATCGCATTGCTTCAAACAAGTAAAGGATATGATATATTTCAGAGTATTACTTTTGCATTGGGTGGTGGAGCAGGATTTACATTGGCACTTGTATTGATGGCAGGACTGAGAGAGCAATTGGAATTTTCCGAGGTGGCTGGCGTGGCCAAAGGTACAGCGATTGTATTGTTGGTAGCTGGAATTTTATCTCTTTCATTTATGGGTTTTGCAGGATTGGGAGGGTAGAAAACCAACCGAATGATGAGCAATCGAACAACCGAATGAAAAACAATGAAATGGTGAATTTAAAGTGATTAAAAACAATTCAGCAAATCAACAAATATATTTTAAATGATAAAGTCTTTAATCATAGCAATAACAGGTATTTCGGCACTAATGATAGGTTGGCTGATGATACAAACTTTTTGGAAGAAGACTTTTCGGGATTATATCAGTGATGAAGATGTATTGGCAGAACGTAGGTCATGCAAAAATTGCGGATGTACAGAAGCTTGCGAAAATAAAAGAGAATTTTTATAAAAATTAGATATTAAAATTTTAAATCAATAAAGGAAATAAAATGGCACAATTATCAGATTATTTATCAGGAACACATTATAAAGCAGTTGTAAAGGGCAACAAACGCATCACACCTGCAGATACGGAAGATATCAGGGAAATACATATTGAAGTCCAGGATAAAAACTTTCACTGTAATGTAGATCAAAGTTTTGGCGTCATAGTCAAATACGTAGGACCATTTGGCAATAATGTACATCATAGACTTTATACTATTGCTAATTCAGATGTTACTGCTTCCGGGTTTCCTGAAATTACGATGTTGGTAAAAAGATGTTATTATGTTGATGAATTCAGTGGCGAAAAATACGAAGGTGTTGCATCTAATTACTTGTGCAACAGAAATCCCGGCGATGAACTTTTACTGACAGGGCCTCATTCATTACCGTATGCAGTACCGGAAGACAAAACTTCCAATATTATCCTTATAGGTATGGGAACGGGGATTGCTCCTTTCAAATCCTTTGTCAGACATATCTACAAAAATGTCAAAGACTGGCAAGGAAAAATCAGGCTTTTTTATGGTGCGACCAGCGGACTTGATTTACTGTATCTTAACGACAAAGAAGGTGATCTGACCAATTATTACGATCAGAAGACATTTGAAGCCTTTTATGCCCTAAGTCCAAGACCAAAGTGGGCAGACCCCATTGCAATGGACAAGATGATTGAAGGTCAAGCAGAAGAAATCCAGGAGATGCTTTCCAAAAACAATACCTATATCTACGTAGCCGGTTATGACAAAATACTGACACAACTGGACAATGCGTTTTCAAACATTATTGGCTCCAAAGAGAAATGGGAAACCAGAAAAGCAGAACTGAAAGCCGGTAAAAAGTGGGCGGAAATCATTTATTAGGTAATGGTGATTTGTAAATAAAACAAATCAGCGAATATTCAAATCAACAAATCAACATTTAAAGTGAGCATTTTCATTCCCATACTAACACTTGGTTTACTGACATTGGCACTGGCCGGGCTGATCGCTGTAGCCAATAAAAAATTGTATGTCTATGAAGATCCACGCATAGATCAGGTGGAAGATATGTTGCCTCATGCCAACTGCGGTGCCTGTGGTTTTCCCGGATGCCGGCCATTTGCAGAAGCATTGGTATCGGGTCAGGTGTTGCCAGGCAAATGTTCAGTAAGCAGTGATGCTGGCAGGGCAGCCATAGCCAGTTTTCTGGGTGTTGCCTTGGGTGCAGAAGAAAAAAGAGTGGCTCGCTTAGCCTGTAACGGAGGAATAAACGTAGCTATCAATCAGGCATACTACAAGGGTGTCAGCACGTGTCAGGCAGCTACATTGATTTCCGGCGGCGGCAAGGCTTGTTCATGGGGCTGCCTTGGATATGGTGATTGTGAAGTAGTGTGCGATTTTGATGCTATCTCAATGAATGAATTTGGCATCCCTGTTGTAGATATAAAAAAATGCACCGCTTGTGGTGATTGTGTGGAAGCATGTCCTAAAATGCTGTTTTCTATCCACCCTATTAGTCACCGACTTTGGGTCGCTTGCAAAAGTCTGGAAGCTGGAGATGAAGTATTGGATGTCTGCGATGTAGGCTGTTCAGCGTGTGGCAAGTGCGCTATGGATGCAGAAGACAACATGATCACCATGGTCAAAAACCTGCCCGTCATCAACTACTCCAAAAACCACAAAACGCAGGATCCCATACAGAGATGCCCAACAGGCGCTATCGTATGGCTCGATGATAAAGATGGGCTCATCAAAGGCAAAGAAGCCAAAAAGATCATCAGAAAGGGAAGTCGGAATATGGGGTACTCTTAGATGCTAACATAATATTTTCTACATATTTTTTGTTACTCTTCTAAGCAAGAAAATATCGTCACAAATTTTTAAATGCTTTGTTTATCAATTTTAATGCCCAATCATAATGACTGGAAGTGGCACCAATGAAATACGCACCAAGTGAGGTAGTACCTGTCCAGGCATACCTTTTCTTATCGAAAATATCTTCATTACTGTGATCATCTATCATTTTCATCATCTCTTTATGGGTGTCATTTAACAATACTTTTATTTCGTGCAGTGGTACTTTCGAGTAATCCTCCCATATCTTATAATTGAGTTTTGGCACTGTTTTCCATGTATAACCCTTGGCAGGGATATCTGGTTTTTGACCTGCCATACCGACATCGTACCAGTTTTTCATCATGAGTTGCCAATGGTACAAATGCGCAAGTATGTCCCTGATATTTCGGTTCATGGTTCCTTGTGGAAATTCTTTCATTTGTTCAGATTCTGATCGGCTTTCAATAAAATGAAAAAGCAGATCAAAATTTTTTTGACTTGATGTCAGTAATTCGGTTTTGTTGGTAGGTCGTGGCATGAGTATAAATTTTTACTAAATAAATGAATCATAATATTTAGGTCTGTACTTTTTCAATACTCTTAAAACCCTTAAAGTATTCCAACGGCTGGCTTTTCCTGCCTCTTCCATTTCAAAATATACTTTGCCAGGATGAATAGTTACTGCTTTCCAGAGCCCTTCTTTTGTACTTTTTGAAATAAGGACATCTATTGCTGCGTCCATTCTAGAGTCATAGTTTATACCTGCATACTGAAAGAAATCCAAAGCACGTAGGATATCATAATACCATCTTGGAGGATAATATAATTTCAAGAAATTAGAGTTGATGGTTTCTCCCGTTTTATCAGATTTGAACAGTTGATGTATCAAGAGAAACTCTATGGAAGAAGATATAACATTTTTGATTTCCTGAGTCCTGTAGCTATAACCATTTTTCAGAAATTCAAAAAATCCTTCTAAAACTGAAATAGTCGTATGCATGGAACTATGTTTAGCACCCTTCCTATTGGATTGACAATTGAAGCCACCATCTCTCATTTTTTCAGTGAGTATAAAATCAACAACGGAGTGCAGACTTTCTTCCTTTGCATGGAAATAGGATGAAAAATTTAATGCCATTCCATTGACACATACATCACATTTTTTGACATTACCGATGGGTAAGATACCACCATCAGGACCTTTTTCGTTGATCAAAACTTTAGTAATTATTTTTTCAATATCTTTATGGTGTGGGTCCATAGCTAGATTTTTTATGTCTAATAAAGTGTAATGAGTCGATATCCATTTCGGTTGGTAATAATCTTGTCCCCAATACCCTTTTTCATTTCTTGCATCTAAAAACTGTTTGCCCCAACCTTCTGTTGTAATTCTTTTTTTTAAAGTTATGTCATCATTTCCCAACAAATCCCGATGGGTTTGATATTGGATGGAAATATCACCTTCTAGTAACCATGCAATGATGTCATAATATCCCAACTCTAAATAAAACTATTCATTGATAGAACGTTTTCAAAGGCTTTTAAGTTCGCATTTGAATAACAATTATCTAATTCTATTTTGGTTTTCCAAATAGCTCAATCCCAAATATAAGTAAGTAGGGAATTGTGGGACTGATTTTTTCGATATTTTCCAAGTTAAACATAACTTAATTTATTATTTTTAAATAATTTTTTGGTTGATATCTATAAGGATTGACAATTTGATGTACTTATTATCACACCAATAAAGTGATATTATAACAAAATCATCCTTATCTTTGCCCCATGTTTCCAAAATATAATGTCATAGTTGTAGGCGCAGGTCATGCTGGTTGTGAAGCCGCAGTTGCTGCTGCCAATATGGGTTCCAAAGTACTTTTGGTCACCATGAATATGAATACCATCGCACAGATGTCTTGTAATCCTGCCATGGGTGGTGTAGCCAAAGGTCAAATAGTACGTGAAGTTGATGCATTAGGTGGCTACTCAGGTATAGTTACCGATTATTCTATGGTTCAGTTTCGTATGCTCAATATGTCCAAAGGGCCTGCCATGTGGTCACCACGTGCTCAAAATGATCGAATGATGTTTGCTGCGAAATGGCGACAAATGTTAGAGTCACATCCTAATATTGATTTTTGGCAAGAAACCATACCGGGTCTTTTAGTAAAGAATGGCGTATGCAAAGGGATCATCACGGGGCTAGGACTTGAGATAGAATCTGATGCAGTGGTACTTACCAACGGTACTTTCTTAAATGGGTTGATTCACATTGGTGAAAAACAATTTGGAGGAGGAAGAGCAGGCGAAAAAGCAGCAACAGGTATTACTGAGCAGTTGGTCACTTTAGGATTTGAATCAGGTAGGATGAAGACGGGTACTCCACCACGCATCGATGGTCGCTCTCTCGATTATTCTAAAATGGAAGTACAGAATGGTGATGAAAAAGTAGGTAAATTTTCTTATACTGATACGCTCACTATACCCAAACAATTACCTTGTCATGTGACCTATACGAGTGATGAAGTGCACGAAACACTCAAAGAAGGATTTGATAGATCTCCTATGTTTAATGGAAGAATACAAGGACTTGGCCCTCGATATTGTCCATCTATTGAAGATAAAATCAATCGATTTGCTGATAAAGACAGACATCAACTATTCGTAGAGCCTGAAGGATGGGATACTTGTGAGATTTATGTCAATGGATTTTCGTCATCTTTACCAGAAGATGTGCAGTACAAGGCACTTAAAAAAGTACCAGGATTCGAAAACATGAAAATGTTCCGTCCGGGGTATGCTATTGAGTATGATTATTTTCCGCCAACTCAGCTCAATATGAATTTGGAAACCAAACTTGTAAAAAATCTCTTTTTTGCTGGTCAAATTAACGGTACTACTGGATATGAGGAAGCTGCTTGCCAAGGTCTCATGGCTGGTATCAATGCGCATCTAGCTATCTTGAATAAGGAACCGTTTATTCTTAAAAGATCAGAAGCATATATTGGTGTATTGATTGATGACCTTGTCAATAAAGGCACCAACGAGCCTTATAGAATGTTTACATCAAGGGCAGAATATCGTATTTTACTAAGACAAGATAATGCTGATATAAGATTGACTCCATTGGCACAGCAGATAGGGATGCAAGGACTGGATGTGCGCATGGAACGAGTACAAACCAAGATAAATAACGCAGCTAGTATCGAAAGATTTTTTGATGATACAAGTGTAGATCCTGATTTGATTAATCCATTACTTGAGTCAATTGACTCTTCGCCGCTTAAGCAAAAAATAAAAGCCAAATCCATAGTAACACGCCCAAACATCGGCATTGAAGAAATCAGGAAGGTTTTGCCAGATGTACATGCATATCTCAATCAGTTTGATGAAGAGACGATTATGATAGCTGAGATTGGTTTAAAATATGAGGGATATATTCGTAAAGAACAAGAAATGGTGGATAAGATGGATCGGCTGGAAAATGTGAGATTGGCAGATCATTTTGATTACAAAGGTTTGAAATCCTTATCTTTCGAAGCCCGCGAAAAACTACATCAAATTCGTCCACGCACAATAGGCCAAGCGAGTAGGATAAGTGGAGTCTCTCCATCTGATATTTCTGTATTATTGGTGCATGTAGGTAGGTAGTTAGTATAACAATAATCTTTTAAATCTTTATGAAATACAATTATTGTTGTCCAAAATGTCAAAACAGCGAGATAGCTATCATAGAAGGTGGTGCCTTCAAAGGAAATATTTACAATACTGTTTCTTTTGGACTAACCACTATATATCTGACCAGATACGTATGTACTAATTGTGGATTTTGTGAAAATTATGTCGATGATGTTAATGACCTTCAAAAAATAAAGAATAAATATATCAAGCCCGGAAGTGGCGACGGGTTTGTATAATTCTCGGTTTTAATAGTTTTTTATTGCTTTACCTATTATATGCACATGGTTCAAAAATCTTACCTTTTTTCCTAATTAGGGCTTGCTGACTATGGTACAACCAATTGATAAATAATAAATTATGTGTATAATAAACAAATTAAATGCAAACCTTTTAATTGATTTTGTCCAAAAGTCGTGTACCTTGGGTTGGCTTTTTGCCTTATGCAGGGCAGTTACTTTTTTGCATTGCCCAAAAAGTAACCAAAAAAAGTCTAGTTCAAAAAAGGTAACTGAATGGTGCAGCTTTGCTGCATTTGAGTGATACGAAATCACTCAAAAATGAAGGCACTGATTTAAACTTAAATCAGCTAGGTGTAATGTCGTTCATTTTCGACCTGCCCATCCCTTACGGGTTCCTTCGCTTCTCGCATTGTCATAGCCCACCCACCCGTTTCACGGTTCACTTCGTCAAAGGCTTGCGCCTTTGGTGCTTTGCACTACACCTGCCCACCCGTTTCACGGTTCACTTCGTCAAAGACTTTGTCTTTGGTGCTTTGCACTACACTGCGTTCACCTTTCAGGATCGCTCAGTCATGCATTTTTCTATTGCCATAAGTATTTCATATTTAATCCTTTGTGCTTTTTATGGCAATAGACGCACTTCACCTGCCCACCCGTTTCACGGTTCACTTCGTCAAAGACTTTGTCTTTGGTGCTTTGCACTTCACCTGCCCACCCGTTTCACGGTTCACTTCGTCAAAGACTTTGTCTTTGGTGCTTTGCACTTCACTGCGTTCATTTTCTCTATTGCTTGTTTTTTGAACGAAAGTCTCCGTTAAACTAACAACCAAAAATAACAGCTGACTTTTTCAGCAGCCCCTAATTACACTTTTGGCTTCTATTGTATGTGAAAAAAAATAGTTTAAATAGGTTTATTTCTTAGGAAAGACAAGCTAGCATAGAATTTCTTTAAATGGAGCATTAACTTCTATTATGTTATATACACATAATTGTTGTGCTTTATGGATGTTTTGTTATATTTGCTATTATTTTCAATAAAATATTATCGCATGGCAAATATTAAGAGTTTCATATTATTGGTTTTGTTGTTTGAGATTACTTCATGTTCTGCACAGAAAACGGCAGTCGATAAACCAGCCATAAAGCCTATAGAGTCTATCAAACTTGCGATGACTCCAGAGTTACTTTGGCAAGTCAAAAGAGTATCGGGTGTCAGTATCTCTATCGATGGCTCACAAGTCATATACAGAGTATCTAGTCCAAATGTAGAAGAAAATAAGTTCAGCAGTAAGCTTTATAGTATTAGTATAAATGGAGGTACGCCAAGTGAAGTATCTTCTACTGAGACCATTATCCAAAACAAAAACATTAGTCCTGATGGGAAATACAAATTAATGGACAAAGCTGTAAAAATTAATGCTGTACATGGATTTGATTTTCATCCTGATCTACAGAAATCTACAGCTCAAATTTATACATCATTAGATTACCGACATTGGGATACTTGGAATGATGGCACATTCAATCATGTATTTTATGGTACTACGAATGCATCAGAAGATAATTATATAGATATTTTAGAAAATGAGCCATACAATTGCCCACAAAAACCTTTTGGTGGAGACGAAGATTATATATGGAATCCAGACAGTAAAAATATCATTTACGTAAGCAAAAAACTCAAAGGCACTCAAGCAGCACAAAGTACCAATACGGATTTATATCAGTATAATATCGAGACTAGACAAACCAACAATCTTACAGAAAGCAATAAAGGATACGACACTCAACCAACCTACTCTGTCAATGGTGATTTGGCATATCTAAGTATGAAAACTGATGGCTTCGAAGCGGATAAAAATGATATTAAAGTTTTATACAATGGTATCACTACCAATCTTACTGCTCAATGGGATGAATCAGTGCAAAGTTATATTTGGGCCAATGATGGTACAAGGTTATATTTTACAGCTGCTGTAGATGGTACTTTACAATTGTTTGAAGTCGATTTCCCAGGTAAAACGAAGAGAATGCCTGTTGTACAACAACTTACAAAAGGTGAATGGGATGTCAATGCTATATTGGGCCAAACAGGTGACTTGCTAGTAGTTACCAGAGTTAGTTTAAATAGAGCTGCTGAAATATATACTTATCATCTCAAAACCCAAAAATGGACACAGCTCACGGATGTAAATAAGGATTTGTATGGCAATGTAGCGAATAGTCAGACTGAAAGAAGATATGTCACCACTACTGATGGTAAAAAAATGTTGGTTTGGGTGGTCTATCCTCCAGGATTTGATAAGAATAAAAAATATCCAACGCTACTATACTGTCAAGGTGGCCCACAATCAGCATTAACGCAGTTTTACTCTTATAGATGGAATCTACATTTGATGGCTAGTCAAGGATACATTGTCGTAGCACCTAATAGACGAGGTATGCCCGGACATGGTGTAGATTGGAACCATCAGATAAGTAAAGATTGGGGCGGGCAGAATATCCAAGACTACCTCTCTGCTATCGACGATATAGTCAAGGAACCTTATGTGGACAAAACTCGACTTGGAGCCGTAGGTGCGAGTTATGGCGGATATTCTGTATTTTATCTTGCTGGAGTCCACAACAAAAGATTCAAAACATTTATCGCACATGATGGCATCTTCAATACACAGAGTATGTATGGCACCACTGAAGAGATGTTTTTTGTAAATTATGACCTAGGTGGCCCATATTGGGAAGAAAAAAATAAAAAGTCTTATACTGACTTCAACCCTGTCCATCATGTTGCCAAATGGGATACTCCTATTTATATCATACAAGGTGGTAATGACTTTAGAGTGCCATTGGGACAAGGTCTCGAAGCATATAATGCCGCTCAAATCAAGGGCATCAAAAGTAAATTCCTCTACCTACCTGACGAAAATCATTGGGTTATCAAACCACAGAATAGTCTGGTATGGCAACGAGAATTCTTCAAATGGCTGGAAGAAACCCTGTAATGAGTACTAAGCTAGAAAAAAAGTATGTTTCCTAAAAATAGTTTTGTTATTGAATAAATAGTCTATTAAAGTTAAAAATAAAAATCCTATCATTGACCATGAAGCAATCGCCATCGTCCGCTCGTCTATTGGTATATTGATATCTACAAGTATTGAATTTTGATTGGGCAATTTCATAGCTAAAATCATGATCGAAACTGCAATTATGGCTGTCAATATCCACCATTTAGCGGGTATTATTTCAGTTTGTACAGGCAATGTTGCTACCTGCTTTTCTATCTTGTGGGCTAACGAAACCTTAAAATCTGCCGATATCACTGCATGCTTTTGGTCTGTAAATATATTATCAAATTGTACGATCTCCTGATATTTTGACTCAAAAGATGGATCAGTAGCCAAAAGATGTTTTATGTGCTGTACTTCTGCTTCTGTACAATCATTGTCTATGTATTTCCAAATCAATTCTTCCATGATACTTGTCTAAATTTGTTCAAAATATTTTGGTGCATATCGGGCCAACTCTTTTCTGGCTCTAAACAATTTGATTTTAATATTGCTTTCGGTTAATCCAGTAATAGCTATGACTTCTTTGATGTTTTTCTCTTCCAAATAATACAAGCTTATGATCATTTTTGACTCGTCATCCAGATGAGATAACAACGATTGTATGGCTGTTTTTGTTTCGTCCTGATTTATCTGATGGTCTGAAGCACCATCATAAGCTATTTCATTGCTATGGTCCAGAGAGACAGAATATTTTGCCCTTCTTTTATAATCAATAGCTGTCCTATATGCAATGGTATAACACCAAGCTTTAATAGATGATTTTGGATCATAGCCGCTGATGGCATTGACAGCTTTCATCACTGCATCTTGTGTCGCTTCTTCGGCTTCTACTGTGGAGAGTAAAATTTTGTAACATACATTATACATAAATGATCCATAAGTATCCACAAAAAAGTGAATGGCCTTACGGTCACCCTTGATCAGAAGAGGAATCCAAGATGTATCTGTATGAATGTGTTGCATACTCAAAGTTCTATGCAATATACGAGCATAAAATCATTTCGGTTACAAATTTTGAAGTTTGTTATGGTAGAAAAATATTTTTTCAAAAAAACTGTAACCATCAACATAAAGCTTCCGTAATGCTTTCGAACAAATAAATATTTTAAATCATGGCAAGTGAAATCGTAGGAATTACTTTCTTTTTTATTACAATAATCGTATTGATCGTTACTTTTTTTAAGACCAGGCACAATGAAAGGATGGCATTGATCAGTAGTGGGCGCACCGCAAAAATTTTTGATAGTAATGACACAGAGTCAAACAGATCTTTAAAATTTGGCTTATTATTACTTTCTTTAGGACTTGGACTTTTGGTTGGACTTTTCTTCGATAATATATTTGATACTGAGCCTGCAGGTGTTTTTGTGAGTATTTTTGCCTTTGGTGGATTGTCTCTAATATTTTACCACTTTTATGTAGAAAAAAAAGTCAAAGCCCCTTTCAAAGATGAAGACGATATAGTATAAACAAGGATGTTAAAATATGTACTTTAGTGATATTGAGCAAGTGATTTCTGAAATCTGTATTGTATTCAATTTGGCTACATACCTTAAGTAAATTGAATTGTAAAATCTATAATTTTTACAATTCAATTTCTGTTTACTATAACTTTCTCATTCTATATACTTTTTAACAAGTTAGGACTAATACGGTGCAACTTTCGCCAAAAAGTTTTTAGGTGAAAATATGTCTCTGTCACTGCACCAAAACCTTCATTTCTTCTTGCTATATTTTCCATATTTGAGCCTGTAAAATCAAGTATCTTTCCACTTTCAGCATATTTGTTGATGATATAATCTATCAGTGGGTACATGGTTTTTTGTTCTATCCCTTTAGTACTAGATCCACACAATAAAAAATAAATCCTGTCACTAGACTCAATATAGAAACATGCTGCAAATTTCTCAATATTGTGGTCGGCTGTCAATATTTTACCGACATTTTTATCTAAAGCGTATTTGATTAATGTTTCTATTTGACCTTTAATAGATTTTATAACTTTAGTTTTATCGAATAATTCCAAAAAATCTACAAACCCTTTAATATCTTTAGATTCCTTGATTTCTATAGCATATTCTAAACTCTTTTTAAGATTTCTTTTTGTATTTCTATTATACTGATTGTTCAACTCTTTGTAAGGTTTATTCAAATGTAGGATATGATTTACTTTGGGAACAAGATCGCTACTTTGGACAAAATGTTGATTAATCAATAAATCTGCTTTTATAAATTTTGAATTTAGAAACTTTAAGATGGTTTTGCCAAAATCTTTAATGTCTTGGTCATTCATACCAAAAACACCTAATTGCTGACATAAATATGGCTGGGTAACATAAGGTATTAATAGAAGTTTTTTAGAAAAGATCGGAAAGACAGCTTCATAACTGCCAAATATTAGAGCAGACCAAGACTTTTTAGTCATGATATCAAGATACCAACTATAAGCATAAATTCTTTGATTGAAAGCATTCTTTATACACTCATCCCATCTCTCAATGTCGATTTCATTACGTTGCAACAACACAACTTTTATATTTGGCATGCTCTATTTTAGGCGTACAAGTTGTCTATTTCTTTAGAAAATTTATCCAAAATTACTCTTCTTTTGAGTTTCATGGTAGGAGTCAGTTCGGCTTCGGTACCATCATTTCTTGTGGCTTCCCAAGATGTGGCAATCAATGTGAATTTTTTGATCTGTTCAATGTGACTGAAGTTTACGTTTACCTTGTCAATAGAGTGTTGATATCTTGACAAAACTGTCTCATTATGCAGGATGTCTTGGAGTGAGGTCCAAGGTACATGATGATCTTCGCACCAAGATTTGAGTGCATCTGGAGAAGGTACAATAAGTGCTGAAACAAATTTTTTCTGATCGCCGACTACCATAGCTTGCTCTATTAAAAAGTCTTCTTTTAGTAAACCTTCTATCGGTGCAGGAGCTACATATTTGCCACCAGATGTCTTAAGTAATTCCTTTTTACGGTCTGTTATTTTTAGATATTTTTTACCATTTGGACCATCTACAAAAGTCCCAATATCACCTGTCCTAAAATATTTTTTACCATTGAATTCCTTAAAAACAGCAGCAGTTTGCTCTGGTTGCTTATAATATCCGAGCATGATATTTGGTCCAGCTGCTATGATTTCGCCTTCACCTTCATTATAATCTCCTTCAGATCGGTCTATCACAATATCACACATATCTAATGGAACTCCGACAGATCCAATCTTATTGCTACCACCAAAATAATGATTTAATGTCAATACTGGTGAAGTCTCTGTTAGTCCGTACCCTTCTGTAATGGTAATGCCCGCAGCCGAAAAGACTCTGGCTATCTTTGATGGACACGCCGCTGCACCTGTTGCTATAGACTTAACATTGCCACCCAATGCAGCTCTCCATTTACTAAAGATAAGCTTATCAGCTATTTTGCGGTTAATCGCATCTAAGCCTGAGAACTTTTTGCCATGCTCGAAGTCGTCTGTAAGGCTCAGAGCCCAAAAAAAGAGTTTTTTCTTTAATCCCGTCAATGCCAATCCTTTATTGTAAATCTTTTCATAAACCTTCTCTAAAAGTCGTGGCACTGTCGTAAAGAAATGTGGTTTTACATTGGCTAAATCTCCAGTCTCTCCACCTAGATTGTCGGTACCTGTGAAGTATATTTCAGTAGCTAACTCTGTATAAACGTACAAGACGGCTCTTTCAAATATATGACATAGAGGCAAAAAACTGAGTACTTTATCTCCTTTTTTGACAGGTAATAAGTCACAACAACTATCTACTACACTTACTATATTATGATGAGTAAGCATGACACCTTTAGGATTTCCTGTTGTACCTGATGTATATATTATGGTAGCCAAGTCATCCGATTTAACTGTTTGGCTTATGGATTCTACTTTCTCCAGATTTTTGTCATTCATAAAGTCCAACCAATATGGCCTTCCACCTTGCTTGTCAAAACAAATAATTTCTTTAAGCGTCTCTACTTTGGCTTGAGCGGTAGATACTTTGTCATACAGGTCACCGATGCCAACAAAACATATCTTAACTTCAGCTTCATTCATGATGTATTCGTACTCGCGTGAGCTAATAGTTGGGTACATAGGCACACCGATCGCTCCTATATATTGAATGGCTAGATCAGTAATCACCCATTCAGGTCTATTTTTATACACTACTAATCCAATCTTGTCACCTGAACTAATACCCAAATCAAGAAGCCCCGAAGCTAATTTTCTAGACATTTCTATGACTTGGTTGGTGCTATAAAATTTCCATCCTTGTTCTGTATTTGCCCCAATAAACTTTTCTAATGGTCCATTGTCAAACTGGTGATTGATATAGTCAAATAATCTTGTGGCCTGCATGATATAAATTATATTTTGAATTTTTGTAATATATGAAATAAAAATGTGTAACTTATCATAATTACGAAAGGTAAAGATAAGTTAATTCAAATCTTTTCTCAAAGGAAAATCAATAAAAATATTTTGAAGGTGTTATTTGATTTAATTTATTCATTCTCTGCTTTCAATTTAAATGGCAAATGATGGTAATAAAATCTACTTTTGTCATTATTTTATTATTTTGTTTTTTTTTTAGTTAAAATACATACTTTTATGGCTTAAAACATATTACAAATTTATTTTATTTATATCTTTGTCCAATGAAGAGTAAGAAGCAGCAAAAAATAGAATCATCAGTCGAACCAAACAATGTCACAATGACTAATCCATTTAAGTGGCATGGATGGTTGGTTTTTTTATTAGGAGCATCTATTTATTTCAATACGCTCACACACGAATTTACGCAAGATGATGCCATCGTCATTTATGACAATATGTACACTACCCAAGGCGTATCTGGTCTTAAAGGTTTGTTTACAAAAGATACATTTTTTGGTTTTTTTAAAGAAGAAGGGAAAGCCAAATTAGTTTCTGGAGGACGTTATAGACCACTGACACCTGCTATGTTTGCCTTTGAATATCAGTTAGTGGGTAAAAATCCTTTGCTTGGTCATTTGATAAATATCTTGCTTTATGGCTTTTTGTGCCTGATGATCTATAAATTACTGATCTCAATGATTTGCCACAAAGATGATAGTGAAACCAAGAGGTACATGGTTTTGGCCGCAGCTCTCATATATGCAACACATCCTATACACACGGAAGCTGTAGCTAATATAAAAGGTCGAGATGAGATCATGAGTATGCTTGGTAGCATCGTTGCATTGTATTGTATGATTAAGTACGTAGATCTCAAGCAATCCAAATATCTAATCTATGCTTGTGTAAGTTTTTTTTTAGCATTTCTCTCAAAGGAAAATACCATCACATTTTTAGCAATAATACCACTAACGTTATATTATTTTAGAGATTTGAGTCTCAAAAATGCGGCATTAAATAGTGCTTTCCTATTGCTCCCAACCATACTATTTTTACTTATTAGATCGGCTATATTGGGAAATGATTTCGGGGGCACACCTATGGAACTAATGAATAATCCATATTTGAAGTTTGTTGATAGTCGTTACATTCCTTTTGACCTAAGTGAAAAATTTGCTACTATTATTTACACACTTGGTAAGTATGTACTTTTATTGATTTTTCCTCACCCATTGACTCATGATTATTATCCAAGACATATAGATATTATGAGTTTTAGTGATTTGGGCGTAATCTTGAGTTTATTGATGTACCTGAGTTTGACTTATGTAGCTTTCTCAGGTTTTAAATCCAAAAGTGTAGTCAGTTATGGGGCTGCATTCTTTCTCATAACGCTATCTATAGTTTCCAACATTGTATTTCCTATTGGTACCAATATGTCAGAGAGATTCATGTTTATGCCTTCATTAGGATTTGCTTTAGTCGTAGCTTATATGATGCAAAAATTTGTATTAGAGAAAGCTGGTAAGCAGGCATTTACAATAGTTTTAGGGATTGTGATGGCTCTTTATTCTTTCAAAACAGTATCAAGAAACTTTGTTTGGGAAAGCGATTTCCGATTATTTACGACAGACGTAGAGATATCTAATAATAGTGCAAAAGTACTGAATGCCGCTGGTGGCACATTAACTGATGCAGCATTTAGAGAAATAGATGAGACTAAAAAGAGAGCAATGTTAACAAAAGCAATAGCCTATCTGGAAAAAGCTGTTGTGGTGCATCCTACGTACAAAAATGCTTATTTGATCATGGGGAATGCCTATTATTATCTTAATGATTATGAGAAATCTATTACAGCTTATGGAAAAGCACTGGCCATCGATCCAGATTTTAAGGATGCATTTAATAATCAGGCTATAGCATTGAGGGATGCAGGCAAACATGCGGGCGAAAAAGAAAATGACTTGCAAAAAGCAGAAACATATCTAGTGAGAGCATACCAGATGTCTCCAAATGATTTTGAAACCGTTAGGCTTTTAGGTGTGCTCAATGGCATAAAAGGTAATCATGTCGAAGCCATTAAGTATTTTACGAAAGTAGCTGAAGGCGAACCAAATAGTGCCATAGCGTACTTTAATCTTAGTAACGCATACCGCAATAATGGAGATATACCTAACGCACAATCTAACCTCCAAAAAGCTTTGAAAATTGACCCTGAAATTATCAATAAACAAGGTCAGAAGTAAAATTTTAAGGAAATATTTGTAGCAATTTAGGACTTTTTTAGTCTTAAGTATAATAATGTCTTTTGTTTACTACGTTGTATATACAATTAGGCAGAAAAAAGAGGAATGGAGTTTAAAGGGAATATTATAAGAAAATACATTATTGGATTATTAATAATGTCGTGCTCTGTCGCTTTTGGACAGAGCTATCTGGAGCGTGAAGATCTTTGGGTAGCGTCAAGGCTAAATGAATTGACCTTGGATCAAAAAATCGGCCAACTCTTTATGGTGAGAGCGTATTCTCGTAATAACTTAAATGAAGAAAAAATAATTGCTGATTATATACGCAAATATTACATAGGAGGAATATGTTTTTTTCAAGGATCACCATTTGACCAAGTCAATCTTATCAATAATTATCAAAGACTGGCCAATATCCCATTGTTCATGGGTATAGATGGAGAATGGGGATTGGGTATGAGATTTCCAAAGGAGACAGTCTCTTTCCCAAAACAACTGATGTTAGGAGCTATTCAGGACAATAGACTGATTTATGAGATGGGTAAAGAAGTGGCCAAGCATTGTAAAAAATCTGGAATCAATATCAATTTCGCTCCATCTGTGGACATCAATAGTAATCCTTCTAATCCCGTAATTTATGATAGGTCATTTGGTGAATCGCCTCAAAATGTGACATCCAAAGGATATATGTATATGAAAGCCATGGAAGATGAAGGCATCATGTCTTGCGTCAAGCACTTTCCTGGACATGGAGATACTGATGTTGATTCGCATGAAGATTTACCAGTTATTAATCATAGTTTGGAAAGACTAGAACAAAACGAATTTTTTCCCTTTCGCAGACTCGCTAGCCAAGGTGTGAGTGCTGTAATGGTAGGCCATCTACATGTGCCAGCTATAGACAAGCGAGTAAATAGACCAACTACGCTATCCGAAAAGGCCATTCAAAATCTTCTCCGAGATGATATGGGTTATAATGGATTAATTTTTACTGATGCAATGGACATGAAAGGTGTGACCAAATTTTATCCCAATGGAATAGCTGAAGCTGAAGCCTTTTTAGCTGGTAATGATGTCATTTTACTTCCTGAAAATCTGCCCAAAGCCATAAATGCTATAAAACAATACATGAAAGAAGGTAAAATATCTCAAAATAGACTAGATGAAAGTGTAGAAAGAATATTGAGAGCTAAATATAAACTTGGACTGAATGTAATCCCTTATTACAATCCAGATGGTCTGAGCCAATATCTTAATAGAAATCAGGCCCTAGGTATTAAACAAAAACTCGCCGAAGCCGCTGTAACTCTCATTAGTGATAAATCAAACATAATACCTATACGCGACTTAGAGCATTCACCTTTTGCTACTTTAAGTATCAACACTAACTCAAAAACTACATTTCAAGAGCGGGCCGATAGTTATTTGGAATGCAGACACTATAATCTAATGCCACAACAAATATCACAACAGTATCAACAACAATTGCAGACGCTTTCGAGATTTGAAAAAGTATTAATCAGTATCCATACATCTGGTAAGCAAAATGATTTTACTAAGGATTTGCCTGATGATGTTATACGTTTTCTACTGGAGCTTCAGACTAAAACAGATGTCATTGTTGTACTCTTCGGCAATCCGTATTTGTTAAAAAAATTGGCCAATGTCAATCAACTGATTTTAAACTATGACAATGATGCCATCACTCAGGATGTAACGATGCAATCTATCTTTGGAGTCAGTGAGATGTCAGGAAAATTGCCAGTTACCGTTTCAGAGAAGTGGCCTTTAGGTCATGGTTTATTCAAAGGGTCTTTAAAAAGACTCGGCTATGGTTTGCCAGAGATGGTTGGTTTGAATGCAGATACACTTAAACTGATAGATACCTTAATGGCTCAAATGATAAGACTAAATGCTGCTCCAGGTGCGCAGGTTTTGATAGCCAAGGATGGTAAGATAATTGTACATAAATCGTTTGGCAAACTTACACTTGACGGATATTATGTTTCTAACAATACAATATATGATGTGGCATCCGTCACTAAAATATTGGCAACCACGATCTCAGCGATGAAATTGGTCGATGAAAAAAAACTGAACATCAAAAACCCTTTACGCAATTATATTTCAGGCATAGATACTACAGACAAGGCTCGATTAATAGTGGAAGATGTGATGGCACATCATGCAAGATTGTTTCCATGGATAGGATTTTATGAAAGTACAACGTTGCCACAGAAAAGTTTCGGATATAATTCTAAGTATTATAGTGGTATCCTACAGGATCAATATACGATACCAGTAGCGAAAGGTATGTTTATGAGATCCGACTATAAGGACTCGATTTTTCAACAAATATGGTCGAGCAAACTTAGAGATAATAATAGTTACAAATATAGTGATCTTGGTTTCTATATTATGCAGAAAGTGATTGAAAATCAATCTAATACAAGTTTGGACGAATTTACTGAAAGAAAGTTTTATCAACCATTGGGTTTAAAATTTACAGGGTTTAAGCCGTTACTCAGACATCCTGAATTTAATATCGCTCCAACTGAAATCGATAATTATTTCAGATTGCAAACGATACGCGGACATGTACATGATATGGGTGCTGCTATGATGGGTGGTGTGGCCGGTCATGCCGGTTTGTTTTCGAATGCAAAAGATATGGCCATTCTAATGCAAATGCTCCTAAATAAAGGGCAATACGGTGGTACGCAATATTTAAGACCCGAAACCATTGATTTGTTTACGACAAGACATATCAGATCGTCTCGCCGTGGTATAGGATTTGATATGAAGGAATTGGATGTAAATAAAACCAAAAGTATGTCAGAATATGCACCTGCATCTACTTATGGACATACAGGATTTACTGGTACTGCTGTTTGGGCCGATCCTGTCAATAATATCGTTTATGTATTCTGTACCAATAGGACCTATCCAAGTAGGCACAATCAAGCATTTAATAATAGGAACTATAGAGAAAAAGTACAAACATTAATTTACAAAGCTATGAATGGGTATAATGCAAATGCTTATTTGTAAGAAAGCCATAATAAATACTCTTAATAAAGGATTTTAAATGATCAGCGTAATAATTGATAATAAACCTTCTTGATCAAGCCACTATCAATATTCAAGTGAAACATTAGAAAGGCAATCAAATTAACGATATTTACCCTTAACCAAGAATTATTCATATATTTTCTTGAAGATACTACTGCTTTTGATTGGATGATTGTATAAGGTGTTTTAGATTTTTTGACCTTACCCATGAAATCAAAATCTTCCATGATCTGAAAATTTTCCTCATATCCTTGTAAACGTTCATATAGACCTTTGTGCATAAAATGGATTTGGTCTCCACCACCAGCAAAAAAGCTTTTTCTCCTTGTAAAAGAAGCATTGATATCAAGCATAAAAGAAGTTGGGTGAAATCTGTAAGCAAAAAAACCAAAATGATATCCTTGATCTATAGAATTTTGTATTTCATTTAAAAAGTTTATTGGAGGTAGTACATCTGCATGCAAAAATACTAAAATATCACCTTTAGCTATACGAGCGCCTTCATTCATTTGATGTGCTCTACCAGATTTTTTTGTCCTTAGATATAAAAACGGTGGCCCAATCTTTTTAGATTCATCACTGCTTGCCACACTATCTGCAATAATAATTTCAGTTGGTAATTCTCCAACAAACTTTAAAAAAAAGTCCCTTATCTTCAGTAGATTGTCGAATTCGTTATAACAAGGTATGATGACGGATATACTCAAATTTGGAAATTATCTTGTTTTGTAAATCTATATTGTTTTGATATTAATGTCTTTATAACTTTATACAAAAAAATATGTTTAAAAAACTAACAATCTATCAAAATACAACAATGAACCTTAGTGTTTTTCTAATATGTATTTTTACAAGTTTTGGTACTTTGATTGAGCCTGAACATGTATCACCAACTGTCCCTGTCAATTATTTGGAAGCTGCTGTAGGTATGGTGTCAGATATAAAAAATAAATCCGATGTAAATTCATATATCAAAACATTTGAAGTAGCCAATGAAGATGTACTTGCCGCACAATTGGGTACAAATGCGCAAAAGATTGCATTTTGGGTCAATATTTATAATGCCTACATACAAGTAATCTTATCTAAAAATCCTGAAAAATATAATGATAGAAGTTCGTTTTTTAAGGAAAAACAAATCAACATTGCAGGAAATATGGTGAGTTTTGCAGATATTGAACACGGAGTCATACGTGGGTCACAACATGAATATTTTTTGGGTTATTTGAAAAGGCCTTTCGCAAGTAATTTTGAAAAAAAATTTAGGGTTTCGCAAAAAGATTATAGGATACATTTTGCATTAAATTGTGGGGCGAAGTCATGTCCACCAGTAGCCATTTATGATTGGACAAGACTTTCAGACCAACTGGAACAAAGCACAGCAGACTATCTAAAGAAATTTACTTCGTATAGTGCTGATGAAAAAACGGCTTATGTAACGAGCCTTTTCAGTTGGTTTCGAGGAGATTTTGGTGGCATCGATGGTATCAAGGATATATTATTAAAATTTAAACTCATCCCTGATAAGCGCACAAGAGTGAAGACGAGTACTTATGATTGGACACTTGATTTAGGTAATTTTGTGGATTTGTAAGTCCATTCTATTTGCCCATAGAAGCTTTAAATATTCTTAACTCACCATAACTAAAGTCTTCACCTGCTTTCTCTTTTATATCTGCCAAGCCACCTCCTTCGAATTCTTCAAATAGTTTTGACAATGCTTTAATCTTATCATCAGTCAATACTTCTTCCATGGTTATCTTTTCTTCTTCTATTAGGCGTGCCAAATGTCCCTCTATGGTGGTAGGAGTCAGCTTTCTTTCCTGAGCAATAGCTATGATAGATTTTTTCTCCAACCACAACTGATAGGTGATTTCATAAGTGGAGATTTTATCTTTTTTCTCTTTTTTAGGCTTGCGACTATAATATGAAAAATCTTCAAAAGCTTCTTCATCTTGTACCAATTCTTTATTTTGCTCTTTGTAAGATTCTTTTACTACATTTAATTTTCGAGACCGATAGCTCTTAATAAAATCATCCGTCAAGTTTTCTTTATTGATCTCTCGTCCATCTATATAAGTCTGTAGTAATAATTTGGCCCTGGCAATATTCAAAATATTTTTGCAATGGAGCTCTTCTAATTCCAGCAATTCTGAATAGTATTCTTTGATGCGTTTCACCCTTTTTAGTGCTTCCATTTTGGTCAAAAGTTCATTAAAAACTTCATCCAAAATAGGAAAAAAATGATTGTACGCTCCTTTGACTTTTTCATTGATGGTTTGATAATCCATTGTATCGATAGAAAACTGTGCATCTATCCAACCCAAAAATTTGTTGGAAACTTCCTTTATTGCTGTAAGTGTGGCAAATTGAGTTTTAGCCCACTGACGATGTTTTGACTTCTCTGAAAGCACTTCGTTGCCACCATAAGAATCAGCATGTCTCTGCCATTGATAGATTAAATAATGAAAATCAAAACTTCGCTTTAAGAACTGATAAATATATTTTTTAGTACCTGATTCTAAGGTCTTTATTAGTGTATCTTCATCCGTCTCTGACTGCGCATAGTTCATGACATCTTGTGCATTCTGAATGCCTCTCATCTTGAGCATATCCACCAATACTAATCCATCCAAACTCCTAAGCCTTGATAACGCCACATAGGCTTGCCCAGGTTGGAAGACATCTGTCACATCTAGGATTGCTTTATCGAAAGTTAGTCCTTGGCTCTTATGCACGGTGATAGCCCAAGCCAATTTCAGCGGATAATGTACAAATGTACCTATGACTTCCTCTTCTACCTCTTTGGTGTTTTCATTGACGTGATACCTAACGTTGGTCCATTCATATTTTTCTACGTAAATACTTAAGTTTTCATCAGTAAAATGTACTTGAATTTCATCTTTTGACAATGACTGTATGAAGCCCATCTTCCCATTATAAAATTGTTTGTCCTGAGAGATGTCATTTTTGGTAAACATGATTTGAGCACCTACTTTGAGATGCAGCACAGGTTCCATTGGATACATCTTATCTGGGAAATCTCCCTCAATCTCTGCATTGTAAGAGTAAGCTTTCTCTTTAATATTGTCTAATGATCGAATATTGATATCATCGGCTTTGCGATTGTGCGTAGTAAGATAAATATAGCCTGGGTATTGGTGCAGCTCAAAATCAGTTTTGACATATTGGCTCAAAACCTGCATGTCGTCATCTTTGATGATATTGTTGCGTAGATTATTGAGTACTCCTATAAATTTATCATCGGTTTGGCGATAGATTTTTTTTAGTTCGATATATAGCGGTACGGTTTGTTGGATGACATGAGCATGAAAGAAAAATACACCTTTATAATAATGCTGAAGTACGTGCCATTCTTCATTTTTTACTACAGGTGGTAGTTGCAACAAATCACCAATAAATAATACTTGAACACCACCAAATGGTTTTTCATTTCTCCTCACCCTTCGCATGATGAAGTCCATTGCGTCCAATAAATCAGCCCTTAACATACTCACTTCGTCTATTACCAATAAATCCAATGAGCGTATCACAGACTGCTTCATGCCGCTCATTTTAAATGTTTTGCTCAATGATGCTATCGATTCCAATCTAACAGAACTCTGAGGGTCAGGAACAAAAGTCATATCTGGCACAAAGCCACTTGGCGCTATTTGAAACATAGAATGGATAGTCACACCTCCAGCATTGAGTGCAGCTATACCCGTAGGTGCTACTACTACTGTGTTTTTATGCGTAGTCTGAATAATCTTGCGCAATAATGTTGTTTTTCCAGTACCAGCCTTACCTGTAAGGAAGATGGACTTATCGGTATGATTGATGAATTTGAGTATGGCTTCTGTCTTGTCCATAATTGATGATTATAAATTTTCTACACACAAATATATGTAAAATTGACAAAATGAGAAGTATAGTGCTCTTTTTCTAAAAATCAAATTCGATTGTATCTCCTGGTTTATATCCAGGTTTATCCCTTTCATTATCTCCGGATTTCTCTTCCTTTGTGTTATTGCTTTCTGATGGAAGCTTAAGGTCAGGGATTATTTTAGGAGCCGATGGAATGGCTGTGTCTGAATCTGTTATGTTTGACTCTTCACTTTCAATCTCTAAATTTGTTACTATCTCTTCATCTTGTTGTTCTGAAACCAATTTTTCAACTTTGAGCAATTTAGCATCTATCAATTTATTGCCAAGTGCTTTCCATCCTTTGACATCAATAAATTCTGTAAGAGCAACTTCCTTTTCTTCTTTGGTTTTGCCTACATTATAACTGTACTTGATCAATGGTGTTTTTTCCATAGATGCAAAGTATAATTTACTACCAGCCGACTCAGATATAAATACGAATTTTTGATCATAAGTACTGGTCTCTATTTTGAATCTTTTGACCAATGTCCAGCCTTTTTCGCCTTCAAAATATACAGCAGAAATTACAGTGTTTTCCGTATAATTGCCGATCTCAACGATATTATTGACATCGTATTTTTTGTTGAGGTCAAGCTCATTGACTTCGTAACTACCGTCTTTATATATACTTAACAATTTACTACCTGTATCAAAAGCACCAAGATATTTACCCCTTTCATCCTGATTGAGTTTGCCACTGACTTCATCCATGTATATCTGCATAGCACCGAGTGAAGACTTACCTACTGATATTTGGGTTACTTTCCTTATAGGATATTTAGTCACTACATTACCTTGCAGGCCCTACCTTTGATAGCTAGCTCTGCAAAATCAAAATCAAATACTTTTTTCTTAGCGGTGGAACTTTGGGTAAGTTGGATATTTACGATCTCGGACTCACCATTCGCATTGGATGTAAAATATAGAACCTTTGATCCTTTTGATCCTTGTGTGAGATCATACTCTTTGTCTCTTGTGATGGCCGTGACATTAAATCTTTTTGCATAAGCTTTGCCTGATTTTCCGTCAAGGTAGATCATATTATAAGTGGTACGGTCATCTGATTTGAGCCACACAGCGGTATGGATGATATCTTTTCCTACGAATACTTTGTCTGCAATGCGTACTACCTTAAATTTGCCATCACGAGTAAATGCTATTATATCGGCAATATCTGAACAGTCACTGACGAACTCATCTTTTTTCATACCCATACCGATGAAACCTTCTACACGATCCACATACAACTTTGCATTATTGGCGACGACTTCTTTGATTTCTATGGTATCAAATGAGGTGATTATTGTTCGTCTTTCGCGGCCTTTACCATATTTTTCTAACAGACGCTCGAAGTAAGCAATCGTAAATTCAGTAAGATGTTCCAAATCATACTTTACCTGCTCCAAATCAGCCAATAACTGAGCCATCATCTCATCAGCTTTGAATTTATTATACTTAGAGATGCGTTTGATCTTGATTTCTGTCAGTCGTGTGATATCATCTTCAGTAATATCTCGCATTAGCATAATCCTAGTGTCTCCTGACTTAAGTGGATCTGAAGGTGTGGCTACATACTTTTTAAGTCCCGCATCTATGGTGGTAATGACTTCTTCAAAACTTTCGCACTCTTCTATATCACGATAAATTCTATTCTCTATAAATATTTTTTCTAAACTAGCATTGTGCCATTTCTCTTCGAGTTCACTTTTTTTGATCTCTAATTCGCGACGTAATAGCTCTTTAGTTTGTAAAGTTGAAATTTTCAGAATCTCTGAAACCGATAGGAAAAGTGGTTTATTGTCCACTATCACACAAGCGTTGGGAGAATATGATACTTCACAATCTGTAAACGCATAAAGTGCATCAATGGTCACATCAGGAGATACGCCAGGCATTAATTCTAGCTGAATTTCTACATCTTTGGCAGTGTTATCATTGACTTTTTTGATTTTTATCTGTCCTTTGTCATTGGCTTTTAAGATAGAATCTATGAGTGAATTGGTTGTGACACCAAAAGGCAACTCTATGATATTGAGTGTACTTTTATCTACTTGTTGAATTTTTGCTCTAATCTTGACCCTACCACCACGGTGGCCATCTTGATATTCACCGACATCGACCATACCACCTGTCTGGAAGTCAGGAAATATCTGAAACGATTTCCCCTGGAGAATTTTGATGGATGCATTGATGAGTTCAATAAAATTGTGTGGCAATATCTTGGTAGAAAGACCTACTGCAATACCTTCTACACCCTGCGAGAGTACTAGTGGAAATTTTACTGGCAATGTGATCGGCTCTTTTTTACGGCCATCATAAGTAAGTTGCCAGTCGGTAGTTTGCGGATTAAACAGTACTTCGAGGGCAAACTTGGTAAGCCGAGCTTCTATATAACGTGGAGCGGCTGCGGAGTCTCCTGTACGTACATCGCCCCAGTTTCCTTGACAATCGATGAGCAAATCCTTTTGACCCATATTGACGAGTGCATCACCGATAGCGGCATCACCATGTGGGTGATACTGCATGGTCTGACCTATGATATTGGCAACTTTATGATAGCGGCCATCATCCATTTCCTTCATGGCATGAAGGATACGTCGTTGCACAGGTTTTAGGCCATCATCTATATCTGGTACAGCCCTTTCTAAGATTACATAAGATGCATAATCCAAAAAATATTCCTTGTACATTCCGTTGAGGGTGAGTAGGTCCTCGCTATTGTGTGTACTGTCATTGTGTAGGTTGTGAAGATCCATCTATAGATATAAATAGGTTTAAGCGGCAAATATATGAAATTTTATTGTAATATAAAAATTCGGACTTACGAGTATTTCTAGTATGGGTATTTTTAATCAATCTTTCGGGTACTAACCTTTTACCTTACCATCTTCCAAAGTTATGATTCTGTCACTCAATGTAGCCAAATCACTATTATGAGTAACGATGACAAAAGTATGATTAAAGTCACGTCTCAATTGCAAAAATAGTTGATGTAGGTTTTCTGAACTGGCTTTATCCAGATTTCCTGTTGGTTCGTCTGCAAAAACCACAGCGGGCTGATTGATTAATGCACGTGCTACGGCAACTCTTTGCGCTTCACCGCCAGACATTTGATTGGGTTTGTTGTCAAACCTATCTGCTAGGCCTAGGTATTCTAATAACTCTTTAGCTCTTTTCTCAGTTTGGCTTGGTGTTTTACCAGCGATATATGCAGGGATACAAACATTTTCTAAGGCTGTAAATTCTTGTAATAAATGATGAAACTGAAATACAAAACCAATATTAGCATTTCTGAATGCTGCTAATTGTTTTTCATTGAGACTAGAGATGCGCTGGTTACAAATGTTTAAGTTTCCTTCATCCGCTTGGTCTAATGTACCCAAAATATGAAGTAAGGTACTTTTGCCAGCTCCAGATTTGCCAATAATAGATACAATTTCTCCTTGTGGTATTTCAACATCAATACCTTTAAGTACATGTATGTCGCTATAAGATTTTTTAATATTTTGTGCTGAAATCATGTCGGAATTTGGTTGATTTATTTGCAAAGGTAATTAAAAAGGTTGAAAATTAATTTGAAGAATTAATTTTAGATTTTTTTAAAGAGGTTGTTTAATGATGGATTATGTGATGAATAATTATAGATTTTCACCATTGCTATTTGGTTAAATATCAATAAAATATGAAAATGGATATTAAATATATAAAAATATTAATAAAATGTTAACAAAGTTTACAATAATGTGGGCACAGTTTTAGTTCTTAATTGGTAAAGTTTATAATAAATTAATTATACATAAAAAGTAATAAATGGTCATTCTATGGTAGGATTTCTAGAATTATTGTTACTTTTGTGTCCCTTTTCATTGAAACCGATATTCAAAGATATATGAAGATCCTTCAGTTGTGCAAGAAGTTCCCTTATCCACTCAAAGATGGTGAATCTATTGCAGTAACATATCTTAGCAATGCGCTCCACAATTTAGGTTGTGAAATCTCGCTTTTAAGTATGAATACTTCTAAGCACTATGTGGATATTGATGATTTACCAGCTGATTTCAATCATTATAAGGAGATTCATGTCACTGCTTTGGATAATAGTATTAAAGCATTTGATGCATTTAAAAACTTGTTTTCTAATGAATCTTATCATGTAAGTAGGTTTGTTTGTCCCGATTTTAGAGATAAATTGGTGTCTTTGTTGAAGGAAAATAAGTATGATGTTGTCCAATTAGAAACACTTTACTTAGCACCATATATAGATGTGATAAAAAAATACTCTGATGCATTGATCACAATGCGAGCACACAATGTAGAGTTTGAAATATGGGAACGTATCACATCCAATACTAAATTTCTACCAAAAAAGTGGTATCTAAAGTACTTGACTAGCAAGTTGCGAAGGTATGAATTAGAACATTTGAATAAATACGACTATCTTGTTGCGGTGTCGGATAGAGATTTGCGAAAATTTAAAGCTTTAGGATATAAGAATGGAGCTATATCATCTCCTATAGGATTAGATCTTAAAAACTATAAAAACAATATTTCAATCAAGACACAAGATGATATTTGTTTCATTGGAGCGTTGGATTGGATACCCAATATGGAGGGTTTGATGTGGTTTATTGAGCAAGTATGGCCATCACTTTCTGCCAAATTTCCAGCATTAAAATTTCATATTGCAGGCCGCAATACACCTGATATTTTAAAAAACCTGAATATTCCAAATATCGTAGTACATGGAGAAGTCCCTGATGCCATTGAATTTGTGGATAAATTCAGTATGATGATAGTGCCATTATTCTCTGGTAGTGGTATGAGAGTGAAGATATTGGAAGGTATGGCATTGGGTAAAGTAGTGATAACAACCTTGTTGGGCAAAGAAGGAATCCATGCTGAAAATGACATACATTTATTAGAGGCAGATAGTCCTGATGCATTTATTGCACAAATAGAAAGTGTGCTATCGGGTCAAAAGAACAAAATATTAATCGGAGCAGCGGCGAAGAAGTTTGTGGAGGAATATTATGATCATGGTGTGAATGCACTAAAGCTTTTGGAAAAATACAAAAGCTTAAAAAACAATCCTGAATACCAAAAAGGACATATTGTAAAATAGTAGCAAGGACATTTTCTAAGTTAATACATAATAATCAAAAAGTCTATGTTGATGATTATAAATGACATACTTCAATAAAAGAATCATAATTGGGCTTGTCGGCCACAGAGTTGTGAATAAAACTTTCTATGACAATTCCATCTTTGATCAAAAATATACCCGGCATTTGTAAACCATCTCCAATCCTAACTAATCCAGGCAACATTTGTTTTGTTGTAGCGATCTCGAAACCTCTTATCCATGTTTTTAGCCCGAATAATTGGCTGAAAGAACCTTTCACAAGCCCAAAAGCTCCATAATATTTACAATCTATATCGGATACTTGCTCTAGATCTTGGATATTAAATTTTTTGAAATAACCAGTAGCTGTCTTATAGTCTGACATGTGTACCAAGACGATTTTAATGCCTTCTTTTACTAGTTTTTCTTTCTTTTTGGCTATTTCGTGCATCGAGTCTTTACAAAATACACATCCAAAATGTCTAAGAAAAACCAATAGAACAGGACTTTGATCGGATAAAGCAGCTATGCTGTTGCCCTTATTTGTCTTAATTAACGACAGATTCTGTCTGTTTACCATTCCAATATCTGTTTAAAACAAATTAACCAAAGTCCTGCTTGAAAGTTTATAAATATCATTTACATTTTGTCAAATACATCCATTACTTCTTTGACCGCTGCTGCTGAATCATGGAGTAACGCCATTTCATCCTTATTTAATTTCAACTCGATGATGTCTTCGATACCATTTTTACCCATTCGCACAGGTACTCCAACGAAAATATCATTTAGTCCATACTCACCTGTCAAGTGGGCACAAACCGGGAAAATTCTACTTTCATTCTTTACAATAGCCTCTACCATCTGAGCTGCTGCAGCTCCTGGTGCATACCAAGCAGATGTGCCCATTAACTTTACTAATTCGCCTCCACCTGACTTAGTACGATCTACTATCGCAGTTAGTTTTTCTTCATCAATTAACTCAGTAACAGGAATCCCTGCCACAGTAGTGTATCTAGGTAGTGGAACCATAGTATCACCATGACCACCTAACAATAGTGCCTGAATATCCTTAGGAGATACATTCAATTCAGTAGCTAAGAATGCTCTGTATCTTGCTGTATCTAGGATGCCAGCCATCCCAAAAACTTTACTTCTGTCTAATCCAGAAGCTTTGAAAGCAGCATAAGTCATTACATCCAATGGGTTTGAAACCACGATGATGATTGGATTTTTTGAGTATTCCAATATTGATTTTACTACAGAAGTAACGATATTGGCATTGGTAGAAATCAAGTCATCTCTACTCATTCCTGGTTTACGAGGGATTCCAGCAGTGATGACTACGATATCAGAATTGGCCGTGTCTTTATAGTCACTAGTGCCAATCAGTGATGTACTATAATTGTCTATTGGTGCTTGCTGCCAAGTATCTAATGCCTTACCTTTAGCAAGATCCCCTACGATGTCCACCAATACAATTTCTTTAACGATGTCTTTGTGGGCCAACACGTTTGCAACGGTAGCGCCAACATTTCCAGCTCCTATTACGGTAACTTTACTCATTTTGGATTATTTTTAATTAATTTGATAATATAACTAACAAATTTTGAATTATTAGATTAAAACGCAAATTTACAACTTCCATTGTTTAAAAATAAATCTATAGAAATAATTATGTTCCTATTATGGTAGAAAGTTTTCAGCACTGCATTCTTGCAAGTCAATGTTTTAAGCTAATTTTGTGCACTTATTTATCAATACACGATCATTTATGAGATATTTTTTGCTCCTTTTTATCTTACTTGATAGTTTTAGTTTGGTTACAGCTCAAAAACCCATCAGCATAGACGATATCTACGCAAAATTTGCTTTCAGGACAAAGTCTATACCTGGATTTAATTTTATGAAAGATGGGCGGCACTATTCTGCATTAAAAGATGGTGGAATCAAAAAATATGACATCATTACTGGCTCATTAGTGGGGACTATTTTTGATGGAAACGAAATGAAAGGGAAGTCTGGTTTTTCTGGCGATATAGAAGGTTATACTTTTAGCGATGATGAGACTAAAATTTTGATTGAGTCAGATGGCGAAGCAATTTACCGACATTCATCCAAAGTGAAATGTTATGTATTTGATGTAAAATCTAACAATATAACTGAAGTTTATTCTTTTGGAAAAATAGCGAATCCTTCCTTTTCACCTGATGCTACTATGGTAGGTTTTGTTTTTAATAACAATTTGTATTTTAAGAACCTGAAAAATGGAAACATCACTCAAATCACCACTGATGGTGCTAAAAACACTATTATCAATGGTATGTGTGATTGGGTTTATGAAGAAGAATTTAGTTTTACACGTGCTTTTTATTGGTCACCAGACAGTAAAAAAATAGGTTTTATTAGGTTTGACGAGCGTAATGTTCCAGAGTTTACTATGCAAATATATAAAGATGAAAGGTATCCTATCCAAGAAACATTCAAATATCCTAAAGTCGGTGAAAAGAATGCTGATGTTACCGCATGGATCTACGAGATGTCTAGAGGCAAAGCCGTCAAAGCGGATATCGGGGACATGACAGAGATGTATATACCTCGTATGAAATGGACTACAGATGACAATAAATTATGTATATTTAAACTGAATCGTCATCAAAACAATCTTAAACTCTACATGGCCGACACTAAAAACAACAAATCGTCTGTATTTTATGAAGAGACCAACAAATATTATATCGACATTACGGATGATCTTACCTTCTTGAATGATGGAAAACATTTCGTTTGGTCTTCAGAGAAAGAAGGGTATAAACTAACTATATCTTATGACTATGGAAGGAAAACAAAAAGTAAAATTGACCACAGGAAATTACGATTTGACAGCTTTTTATGGTGTGGACGAAAGGAACAAAAAGGTTTATTATCAAGCTGCCGAGAAATCTCCAATGCAAAAACACATCTTTTCTGTTGACCTAGACGGAGAAAATCTGACTAATCTTACACCAACTCTGGTAGGAAGTAATAATGCACAGTTTAGTAGTACTTTTGACTATTTTAGTAATACACATAGTACCATTAATACTGCTCCTACATATACAGTACATGATCGTAATGGTAAAAAAATTAGAACCATTGAAGACAATATTAATTATGCCAAAACACAAGAAGAGTATGGAGTGTCGCCAGTTGAATTTTTCACATTTACTACATCGGAAAATGTAAAACTCCATGGCTGGATGATAAAACCTAGTAATTTTAATTTTACCAGAAAATATCCTGTATTTATGACACAATATAGCGGTCCAGGCAGTCAGTCAGTCACTGATAGTTGGAAAGGGACAGGATATTGGTGGAATCAGATGATCGCGCAGGCAGGCTACATCGTCGTATGTGTGGATGGACGTGGCACTGGTGCACGCGGCGAAGAATTCAAAAAAATGACATACCTTCAGTTGGGCCATTATGAAACATTAGATCAGATAGAAGCTGCGAAATACTTAGGCATGCAACCTTATGTGGACAAAAATAGGATAGGAATTTTCGGATGGAGTTATGGCGGATATATGTCTTCCCTCTGTATTCTGAAAGGCAATGATGTATTTAAAGCGGCGATTGCTGTAGCGCCTGTTACCAACTGGAAGTGGTATGATAGTGTTTATACAGAAAGATATATGCGAACTACTGTGGACAATGTCAAAGGTTATGCTGACAACTCCCCTGTATATTTTGCTGATAGATTAAAGGGCAATTATCTTTTGGTACACGGTATGGCAGATGATAATGTACACTTCCAACACTCAGTAGAAATGGCCAATGCCCTCATAAAAGCCAATAAACAGTTTGATACTTATTATTATCCAAATAGGAATCATGGCATCTATGGTGACAATGCCACGATCCATTTATATACCAAGATGACAAATTTTATATTTGAAAAATTGTAGTGTGTACTTATTTGGGAAATGAATAGTTATGCTTGAATTTTATAATAATAGTACACCTAATAACTTAATATTCTGAATTGCAATAAATTATGACCTACCAAAAATCCAATCTCATCCATGCTACGGTACTAACTTTGACAAGTTTATGGATGTATTATGATGCACTGAATAAAGATTTTGGACTTCTAATACCTTTTTTATTTGGTGTAGTATTGCTATCACTTAATAATGGAATCATGTATGACAATGTATCTCAGAGGAATGCTGCTATGGGGATTACCGTATTGTCATTGTTATTTATAACCTACATGATAGTCAGTTTTGTGCAAAATGATGATATGGAACTGATTGGCTATTTTGGGTTAATGAGCTTTACATCTTTATGGTCAATAGCAATGTTTATATGGACATTAAGGAGCAAAACACTTAAACATTAAAAGGCCCATGATTTTAAAGTATTTTTTGATACTATCTTATACCATATTAACTAGTTGCAAGGACCAAAATGTAGTTTTTCCGCATACTCCAAATGATTTAAATAGCCAAAAGACTGATACAACAGTTATAAAAGACGGTTCTGATTATAGTATTGACTACTTGATGGGCAAATTTGATCCTGCTACACATCCTGATTTTACAGCAATTCCTGCAAAATATCGGGACGAAGAGATTAGGTATATTCGTAAAGATGTCTTGGTGGCTTTTATTGCATTGTATGATGCGGCTGTGAAAGATGGTTTTTTCCTTAAAATAAGGTCAGCTACTAGAAATTTTGATAATCAAAAAAGAATTTGGGAGAATAAATGGACTGGCAAAACTATCTTAGAAGATGGTACGAATGCCACTAAAGATATCCATGATGAGGTGACAAGAGCTAAAAAAATTCTTGAATACAGTTCAATGCCAGGTACATCGCGTCACCATTGGGGCACTGATATGGATTTCAATAGTTTTGACAATAATTGGTTTGAAAAGGGTGAAGGGTTAAAACTATATCAATGGATGCAGACAAATGCAAATAAATTTGGATTTTGTCAACCTTATTCACCTTTGGGTGGCGATAGACAATCAGGATACTTTGAAGAAAAATGGCATTGGACGTATATGCCTATCTCAATGGTTATCACCGAGCAAGCCAAATCAAAATTGACTAATGAAATGATTAAAGGTTTTCTTGGTTCCAATACAGCCAAAGAAATTGATGTAGTCAATCATTATATTTTGGGTGTCAGTCCATCTTGTATAAAGGACAAATAACGCTATGTCAAATCCCATCTCACTCAAAGTAGATACAAGTATCAAAGGTATCATCCTGCTGACCTTGCCTATTAGTATGGCTAAGCTTATCCCCGAGCTAAATTATCTTTTTAATGCAGCTTTTTTAGGTCATATAGGTAGCAAGGAGTTGGCATTGGCTGGCATCACAGGGGTTTATTATTTGATATTTTCTGCTATCGGGTATGGGTTGAACAATGCTCTACTATCCATTATGTCGCGCCGTGCAGGTGAAGATAGTCGTAATGAAATATTTTCTTCTCTCTGGCATGGGTTGATTTTAGGCCTTGGGCTTGCTGCAATTTTTGTAGTATTTACTTGGGCTACTGTACATCCAGTCATGAGATGGGCTGGTGTAGAAGCTGGTGGTGCTAAGATGGCAGGAACATTTTTAAATATCCGTATATGTGGCCTATTCTTTTTATATAGCCTTCAGATGCAAAATGCTTTCTTGATCAGTCTTCAAAAAACAAAATACCTTATTCTCATCGCCATCATACAATCCATTACCAATTTGTTGTTAGATTATAGTATGATATTCGGCCATTTTGGCTTTCCTGCTTTAGGATTTAATGGTGCAGCTTATGCATCGGTGATTTCCGAAATCATAGGGTTGCTCACAGTTGTAGCGATCATTTATTCATTGGATGTAAAGAAGAGATTTAATATTATTCCTGATTTTGCTGTCAAATTAAAAACAATCAAATTGGTTTTTACCCAAGGTTTTCCGCTTATGAGTCAATTGGCTATAAGTACTGGAGCATGGTGGGTATTTTTTATACTGGTAAGTAGAAATTATACTTATGAAGAACAAGCCATTTCACAGACTATGCGCAACTTATTTGGATTGGGTGGTGTATTTTCGTGGGCATTTGGCTCTTCTGCCAATACTATCATAAGTAATCTTATAGGACAAGGACGACAGGAAGAAATATTTGCTATAATCAAAAAAATGATGCTTTTAAGTGTAGCGGGCATGACTGTATTAGTGATTGTGCTCAATTTGTATCCTAATCTATTCCTTGGCCTTTTTGGTCAATCTGGAGACTTTGTGAACGCAGGAATGGGTACACTAAGGATTGTAAGTACTGCCATGATCATCTTGTGCGTAGGAGTGATCTGGCTCAATGCAGTAGTAGCCACTGGTAAAACAAATATTGTATTCTGGATAGAGTTTTTGGGCATTGCATCTTATCTTATTTATGTGTGGATAGTCATCGAAGAGATGAAATGGAGCTTAGAAGCCGCATGGATGAGTGAATGGATTTATTGGGTGATGCTTTTTTTACCAAGTTACTTTTACTTGAAGTATGGTAATTGGAGAGCAGCATTGAAGTATTGATGATGATTTGTAATGGAACATTATAAACGAAGTTATAGTAGATAATTCAAGAATGATTAATCCAATCTACTATTTGCGTTCTGTCGGATTTATTAGATATTGATGTGAATTTATATCACAAACCCATTATTTTTTTAGAGATCGCATCAGTCACTAGGCTTATGTAAGTCCAGTCATGAGTCAATTTAATGTAGGTAATGTCGCTTACCTAGACTTGCTCAGGTCGTATGATTTTAAGTTGATGGGCAACCAGCCATAATCATGGAATATTTAGAAGGGCAAACTTTAAAGCAACTCATTGATAAGGGCAAGATCTATGATGATAAAGTTAAAAAGTATTTGGAGCAATGTGTGTCTGCTCTTAAAGCTGCACATGCGAAAGAAATAGTACACTGGGATATTAAATCATCTAATATTTTTATCACACGAGATGATGAAGTAAAGATATTGGACTTCGGCATCGCAAAGGTGGCAGAAAGTGGTCTGGGCACGAGAACCAATCAAATGCTGGGTCGAATATTTACATTAAGTCCATTACTCTGGCGATCGAATGCCCATTGGACAAATTGGATGAAAGTGGAATGGTGATCCACCTAAATGAAACAATTACATTTTCCTTATTCAATATTACTACAGAAATTTAAGAGCTAACGTTAGGAAAATTTGATAAAAGATACAAAATTATACTCAGAGTTAAATTTTTTAATCTAAAAAACTATTTTATTAAAAAAAAGGTCTTAATTTTATGGTTGATTTAATAGTAAAAACATTTTAGCCATTATATTATGACCAAAAGAATTAAAAAAGTAGCCGTCCTGGGTTCAGGTGTTATGGGTTCTGGTATTGCTTGCCATTTAGCCAATAGTGGCCTAGAAGTAATCATGCTCGATATTGTACCATTTGACTTGGATGAAAAGCAAAAATCCATCAAAGCGTTTAGAAATAGAATAGCAGACACATCCCTGTCCAATGCGATCAAATCTAAACCAGCTCCATTGTATGATATTGCTTTTGCTTCACGCATCACCACTGGTAACTTTGATGATGACATGGACAAAATCTCTACTTGCGACTGGATCATAGAAGTAGTGGTAGAACGACTGGATATCAAACAACAAATATTTGCCAAAGTCGATGCTATCAGAAAGCCTGGCGCTTTAGTCACATCCAATACATCAGGCATACCTATCTCGCAGTTGGCGGAAGGAAGGAGTGAAGATTTCAAACAAAATTTTTGTGGAACACACTTCTTCAATCCAGCACGATATATGGCATTGTTTGAGGTAATCCCTCATGCTGGGACGCAACAAGATGTCATAGACTTTTGGATGCACTATGGAGAAGTTTATTTGGGCAAAAAATCAGTTTTGTGCAAAGATACACCTGCTTTTATAGCCAATAGAATTGGTTTTTACAGTGGCAATAAAGTCGGTGAATTGACTGAAAAATACGGATTGAGTATCGAAGAAGTAGATAAAATCACAGGTGAACCTATAGGATGGCCCAATACTGGCAGTTATCGACTACTCGATTTAGTAGGATTGGATACTTCGGTCAAAGTGACTAAAGGTGTGATAGACAATTGTCCCGATGATGAATATGTCAAAGTCATCAAAGATAAACCAACGCACAAAGCGACACAGTTTTTATTGGAGAATAATTTTTTGGGTGATAAATCAGGTCAAGGATTTTATAAAAAAACTGACCAACGCGATGATAAAGGTGGAAGGATTATATTGGCTCTAGATTTGAATACACTAGAATATAAACCTGCTCAAAAGGTCATGATACCCGTTGTTGGGATTGCCAAAAAAGTTGAGCTCATGGATAAACGTATCAAAGAAATGATGGCTTCTGATGAAAATTCTGGCCATTTTGTTAGAGATATGTTGTGTGGTATCATGGTATATGCAGCCAATAGAATCCCCGAGATCAGTGACAATGTATATAGTATTGATAATGCGATGAAGGCTGGCTACGCTTGGTCTTACGGGCCATTTGAATATTGGGATATGATTGGGCTTGCAGAGGGTATCGCCCTTGCCAAATCTCTTGGAGAGTCGATACCTGCTTGGGTAGAAACGATGTCAGTAAATGGCGTCACTTCTTTTTACAAATCAGAAGACGGCAAACGAAAATATTATGATCTAGCAACTCATACTTACAAAGTAATTCCAGGGACTGAATTGAATATTCATTTGGACAATTACAGAAACAATACACCTGTATATAAAAACTCTGAATGTAGTATCCATGATATAGGAGATGGTGTACTTTGTTTTGAATTCACATCCAAGTCTAATGCTATCGGAGAAGGTATCGGTCAAGGGGCACTCGAAGCGCTGAGTATTGCACAAAATGGTGATTGGGTGGGCATAGTGATTGGAAATAATGCTAAAAACTTTACCGTTGGTGCCAATCTGATGAATGTAGGAATGGTCGCAATGCAAAAAGATTTTGCTAAATTGGATGAAATGGTGCATGCATTCCAACAAATCAATATGGCCATGCGATATGCTACTATACCAGTAGTAACTGCTACACAAGGATATGTATTCGGTGGAGGCTGTGAGATATTGATGCATACAGATGCAGCGGTTTGTCATGCAGAATCTTATATAGGATTGGTAGAAGTTGGTGTTGGACTGATACCAGGAGGTGGAGGTACTAAGGAGTTTGCAGTAAGGGCATCGGAGTCATTTTTCGAAGGTGATGTACAGATACCCACATTGGTAGAAAAACTCAAAGTTATTGCTACAGCTACCGTATCTACCTCTGCTTATGAAGGATTTAAACACGGGTATTTACAACATGATAGAGATATAGTAGAAATGAATCTTGGCAAAGTCTTAAGTACTGCAAAAGCAAAAGTACTCGACTTAGCTAAAAATTATAATGCACCTGTGCCCAAAGAAGTAACCGTACTCGGTCGTGGTGGTTTAGGCACATTATATACAGCACTCAATGAATTTTATTTAGGCAAGTATATGTCTGCTTATGATCTGGAAATAGCCAAAAAAGTAGCTTATGTGCTTTGTGGTGGAGATCTCACTGGTCAGCAAAAAGTTTCAGAGCAATACCTGCTGGATATAGAAAGAGAGGCTTTCCTCCAACTTTTGGGCAATCAGAAAACACTGGATAGGATTCAGTATCTATTGATGAACAACAAACCATTAAGAAACTAATCTATTCACCTTTAAAATAACAAAAATAAAATGAACGCATATATTATAAAAGGATTCAGATCAGCAGTAGGTAAAACAAAAAAAGGTGGGTTTAGAAATTACCGATCAGATGATCTGGCTGTAGATCTCTTGAGTTATCTAGTATCTGAAATACCACAATTAGACCCAAAGGAAATAGATGACGTCATCGTAGGCTGTGCCAATCCCGAAGGCGAACAAGGACTGCAGGTGGGAAGGCTTATTGCAGCAAGAGCTTTGGGTAAGGAAGTGCCTGGTATGACGATCAATAGGTATTGTGCATCAGGACTGGAAGCCATCGCTATTGCTTCTGCAAAAATCAATGCTGGAATGGGTCATTGTTACGTAGCAGGTGGTGCTGAGTCCATGTCACTACTGCCCATGACTGGGTATAAGTTGGCACCAAGCTACAAAGCAAGTTTGGACAATATCAACTACCATGTCAGTATGGGGCACACTGCTGAAGCTGTAGCAGAAAAATATAACATCACAAGAACCCAAGCCGACGAATTTTCAGTGAGGTCACACGCACTAGCTGCCGCCGCGATCAGCACAGGAAAGTTTAAAGACGAAATCGTGCCAATAACAGTTACTGAAGTTTTTGTGGAGAATAATAAGAGGGTCGAAAAATCCTTCATTGTAGATACAGACGAAGGGGTAAGAGCAGATACAACGCTAGAAGGATTATCAAAACTTAAACCAGCATTCAAATTGAATGGTACATCTACAGCAGGTAACTCATCGCAGACTTCTGACGGTGCTGCATTTGTCCTAGTCATGAGTGAAGAAATGGTCAATCGACTTGGCTTAGCACCGGTAGCAAGATTAGCATCATGTTCCGTAGGTGGTGTAGATCCGCTTTACATGGGTATCGGACCTGTCGTAGCCATTCCTAAAGCATTAAAACAAGCAGGATTGACACTTAATGATATCAGCCTCATAGAGCTCAACGAGGCATTTGCAGTACAGGCATTGGCTGTCATGCAAGAAGCGGGGCTCAATCCTGACATCGTCAATGTAAATGGTGGCGCCATAGCGCTTGGCCATCCGCTGGGATGTACTGGCGCAAAACTCAGTATCCAAATCATCAATGAGTTAAGACGACGCAACCAAAAATACGGTATGGTTACTGCTTGTGTGGGTGGTGGACAAGGTATAGCAGGGATAATAGAGCGATTGGATTAAGGAACTTTATTAAAATGTAAAATGTAAATTTATCCAATGGGTTTCAACTTATTGATGATGTAGGCAATGGGTTGAAACCCATTAGAGATGTAGATCGAAAAGTTATAAACCTTAGGGTAGGTATGCGCGTAGGTCAGCATCTTCCTATGCCAAATAAAGTTTTTATACACCAAAATAACATTTTACATACTACAATCTCCAGTTATAGAAAATTATGCTACGATTGAGTAATAATCAATAGCTTTTAAAAATACATAAACGCTTAAAAAGGATTTAGGCCAATTTTTCTATAATTTTCACATTACCATATAGATCATATTCCTCAGCATCGGTAATTTCCACCATAGCAAAGTCGCCTAATCTGACAAAATTGTCTTTAGCTAATACTAATACTTCATTGTCCACTTCTGGTGAGTCATACTCAGTGCGTCCTACAAAATACTCGCCTTCTTTACGATCAAATAACACTTTCAATGTTTTACCAATTTTGTTTTGATTGTGATCCCAAGAGATGGATTGTTGTATCTCCATGATACGATTGGCTCGTTCGGCTTTCTCGTCGGAAGATACATCATCAGTAAGTTCATACCCTGAGGTATCTTCTTCATGTGAATACTGAAAGACACCTACTCGATCGAACTTCATCTCCTCTACAAAATCACACAAATCCTGAAACTCTGCCTCTGTCTCACCCGGAAAACCTACCAAAAAAGTCGTACGTATCGCAATGTCGGGCACAACCGTACGGGCGTATTCTATGAGTTCTTTTTGTTCTAGTCTGGTGGTCTGCCTTTTCATACGTTCAAGTACAGTATCAGAAGCATGCTGTAGTGGAATATCTAAATAGTTGCAAACTTTGGGCTGTAATGCCATGGTGTCAAATATTTCTCTAGGAAACTTGCTCGGATAAGCATAGTGTAGCCTGATCCACTCTATCCCTTCTACTGCACATAGCGCATCCAAAAGCTCTGGCAAAGCCCTTTTTTTATACAAGTCTAAACCATAATAAGTCAATTCCTGTGCGATAAGTACCAATTCTTTGACACCTATAGATGCGAAATGTTTGGCTTCAGTGACCAGTGAATCTATGGTCCGAGATATATGCTTGCCTCTCATCAGTGGGATGGCACAAAAAGAACAAGTCCGATTACAACCTTCAGAAATCTTCATGTAGGCAAAATGCTGTGGTGTGGTAAGTGTGCGCTCACCTATGAGTTCGTGTTTATAGTCAGCATTGAGTTTGGCCAAAAGACCTGGTAATTCCAGTGTACCAAAATATGCATCTACCTCAGGTATTTCTTTTTCAAGATCGTCCTTGTATCTCTGTGATAGACAGCCAGTTACGTAAAGTTTATCAATACCACCTTGGGCTTTGATATCTGCATACTGTACGATGGTATTGATAGACTCTTCCTTGGCAAGGTCGATAAATCCACAAGTATTAACGATGATGATATTGGCATCTTCATTACTATCGTGGTTCACATCATAATCGTTGGCTTTGAGCTGAGTGATGAGATTTTCGGAGTCCACGAGATTTTTCGAACATCCTAGAGTGATCACATTGACTTTGTCCTGCCTAAGTGTTTTGGTCTTCATATTTTGAATTGTGGCGCAAAAATAAGGGAAGATGAGGAGAAAACAGAAGAATGTGAAATAATATCAATTAACAAACTTCAATATACTCCTTTGAAATCATCTTACTATTTGCAATTAAGTACAATCTTAGAAGCAGTATGTTTTTTATAGTTTTCGTGATATGAAGCCATTTTTTCTTGATTATCAAAAGGTCCAGACTTAAATACCATCGTTCTATAAACATCCAATGTACTTTGATTATTAACAATATTGTAATTTATGTCCATCTGTTGGTATTGATTATTTTGATTTTCAATGGTTTTTTCAACAATACATCCTTCTGGAATGTGTATTTTGAAATACTCTTGAATGGTATAACCTACTGAAAACTCTTTTCTAAACTTTAAATTGTTAAAATCTGTATCTATTTCTTTTGGTAATTTATCAATATTCAAATCTATAAAAAATCTATCTCTTGAGTTCAATACGTACTTAGGCGATTTGAATTCATACTCAAAAAATGGAACATCGTAATTTCTGTTTTTGACTTCTAAATCTTGTGCATCGTTCAGCAATCTTGAAAGTATATGAGATTTAAACTTCTCGGGTGAAAAGTCTTTGGTAAACAAATAGTTGATGTGCTCTCGACCCATGCCATCTAGTGATTGCTTCATGTTTAATGTAGCAACTTTGTCCTTAAAAATATAAATTTCGTACTCGTTTTTGATTTTATTTGATTGATGGGTATATACTTTGGTATTTATTATTTTAGAATCACTGCCATCTACCCAAAGCGCTTGCCTGTTGCCAGTAAAGGAGCCCAAGAAGCCAGCTGGACTCGTTTGAGAAGTACATTCTAAAAAAATGGTGTCACTATCTAGAGGAACACCTAAGATGGCATGATTGAATGTGTTTTGTGGAAACTGATGATCAATGATATTTTTTTTATCACCGGCCTTTATTATGATATATGTTGATGGAATATTTGCTACAGCGAGTAATGTTTTCATATAATTACTTAAGGCTTTGCAGTCTCCATATTTGTAATTATGTACATCTTGAGCCATCGTAGGCTTAAACCCACCAATACCTAGCTGGATACTTACATATCTGGTTTGATGTTGTAGGTATTGATATAGCTTATCTACAATTTTTTTCTTATCAGTTTCATCTCCTATTACTTGCTTTATTTCTTCGACTGATTTACTATCCAATATGTCAGCACCTTTTCCAAGATTGGTCAACCATATTCCAAAGTTTTGCCAAGTTGATAAATTGCCATCGTAACCATCCATCTGGAAGTTTTCCAATATAGGTGTAATTGTGACTTCTTGATTATATTTTAAAATTTCTGAAATACGTTTTACTGTTAATGAAGAGATGGACCATTCAAATGTCTTTTGCAATAAACTAGAATCGGCTTTGGGCGCTCCCCAAATTGATTTAGAAAACCTCAATTTATTATTTATATCATGATGTATTACTTTGTAATTACTGTTTAGTATGGCGGTTTTTGGCGAAACTATCGGATCAAAGCTATTGATAGTAAATGACTCTTTTGAATTTATACTGTATTCCGTATTGATAATATAAGGTGTATTATTTTCCAAGACTTGGTAATACATTATTCTTGCATCAGATGCAATTGTACTACCACCACTCAACGATTGGTTAATCATTTGTCCTCTTTTGATAGTTTTTATTTTTTTACCTTTTGCAGACAATATTGTTATTTTTAAATCATCGATCTTAGAAAACTTATCAAAAACTACATATATCAAATTAGGTTTTGCAGCATTATTATCCAAAATCATGGTAGAAGATTTAATAGTTGTTTTTATCTTATACTTATCAAAAATCTCTGTCACTACATTGTGCGCTAAAATAATCGCCTCTGTATCTTCTTTGAGTGTATCTGGAATAGTGCTTAACTGGAATTGACCAACAAGATTTTGTATATCAAATAAGACAAAAATACCAAAAGCAATATAAGTTAATATACTTTTCATAATTTTATCAATACTACTGGTTCGTTAAGTTTATTTAAAATAGCCTTTACACTTTCTTTAAAATCTACATATTCATCTGGCAAAAATGATGTTTTGTTTATTTTAAAATCTGCCACAATATTGACTTTTTTAATGTCTTTATTGACAACAGCAAGATATTTGATAGAAACTTCATTATCGCCTAAGGTAGCTATGATATTTTGCGGCACTTCGATATTATACCCATCATCAATGCTGATAGTACTAACAAATTTATACTCATGCGAATAAGGAAAATCAATGGGTGATATTCTGTTTTCTTTGGTAAAAGGAAATTCTTTAAATGGCAAATGTATGAATGGTTTTATGTATGTATGACTTTCATTTTCGGCCATTCTGTGTTGTGTATCTATAATTCTCAACCTTAAATCTTTTTTTTCTGATATGGAGACTGAATCAAGGATCAGTTCATTTTCCTTGCTAAAATTATTTAAAAAAGATTCTTTTTCATGATCCAAATCTTCCATGTCTTTGAATGCAAAATAATTCAACCTATCGGTGGATGTATTATAATTGATTCTATTATCGGCTACTGATATTTCCGTTAGGGTAATTTGTTTTCCAACATTATTGACTTTCATTGATACCCATTCTGGATTAACATCTACTACAGTCCAACCTTTACCATTGAGACAATGAATAGGTAAAAATCCAAAAGGCAGAATAGATGAAGCATCGGAAAACACTGGTTTATCATTGATATAACTCATTGCTACTACATAATTCATTTTTGAATAATTGGGATAAATAGGATGTAAAGTTCCGTGGCCTCTAGTACTTAAAAGTATTGGTACTGTTTTAATGCCCGCATGATTTAAAGCCGCAATATAATTCAAATTAATATCGCCAACTCCGCCTTTACCTTCCTTGAACAATTGTTTTCCTGATAGGTTGGCATATTTATTATAACTCATAGTACAAGAAGTGTTTTCTACAAAGTAGTTGTATATACTTTTTGCTATCTTAATTGGATCAGTCTCAGATTTTAGATCTATAAGGTCTGAAATAAAGTCACCTTTTTTCAGTACTCTCCCAAAATCATCATCAAGCATCAACTCAGTATTGATCATTTCATAAGATTGAGCAAAATTTTTAATACCCATATAGGAAGTTTGAAAACCTATTAATTGGTGGGTGACTATACCTTTACCATCTTCTTTATTAGCTACAAAAGGTTCAGAAATAAAAGCAGGTATATTCTCAAAAATGAGTTTTCTTGTAATGAACAGCATATTTTGCTGAATGTATTGAGTTTGCTTTCCAGGCGTACCTGGGTCACCATTGGAATATTTTAAGGACATTGACTTATTGATACTATTCTGAATGTCTGATATCGGACTGATACCACCTAATACATTGATTTGATATTTGAAAATATCTGGATATTCAAGGTGCAACTCATTGTAAATGACAGGATAATCTTCTTGAATGTCAAAATCGTCTATATTGCTGATATACTCAGATGAAAGTGTATATTCGTATTCAAAGACACTTCCTTTTTGCAGCATGGGCATAGTGATGGTTGCTTTCTTAAAATAATTATTATGTTGCTCATAAAATACATTTTCATCATTGATTTTAGTTACAATGATTTTTTCATCTTTTAGATTGTATGTTGCCCCTTTCAGTCCAAAAATTTTAACCCTGTTGCCACCTGATGCCGGACTATAATAGTAAAAACTAAATGTTCCCATACCCTTTGCATCGCTTTCAAATATTTTGATCTGAGTTTTCTGTGAAAAGTTAGCCCTAAATCCTGTCATCTCTGAAAATTCAATACTTCTATTTCCACTTTTGTATGTAATTGCTGCATTTGCTTCTACATCTATGTCGTGTTTTGACAACTGTAATAGTTCTTTATTAACTTTGTTATAAATGAATTTTTGCGAAAATCCAAAATTGGAAAGAAAAATCAACGTAAATAAAATAGTTATAGAAAAAAATTTCATAAATGATATCAGTTTATTTTGATAATATTTACACAAAAATACAGTTTTATTACGAACTACAAAAAATAAAGCACTATAAATTCTTCTGTCAAGTCTTATGAAAAATACCAACTAATTTTATGACATTCTTTTGACATGCATCATTAAGGTGTTGTCCATTAGTTAAGATTACCTTTGCAGCATTAATTTTTTTAAACCATAATAATATGCAAAGGATATTTACATTAATCTTTTCACTCATCACACTCAATAGTTTATTAGCACAGGATTTCCAGCAAATAAGTTGTGGTGCAGGGTACAATCAACAAAGTTATGTCAGAATTGCTGATGGTACAGAAAAAAAAGTCAATAATAACGCATGGGACTTGATGTTTACCGCTTTTGGTTTCCAAGATGCTGGTATATTTATCAATGAGTCATCAGGCAGCTCCATGGGCCAAAACCTACCACAAACAGAGCTGTATTATGCCAATACTAGTGATTTTAATGCAATAATTACATTAGATTCCACTATTACCAGTACCAAATATCTCAATAGTGAAGCTTCTTGGAGTTTTGGAGCATTTAATGAAACAAGAAATCCGGCTTCTCCTTTTGATTTCGGTTGGGGAGTATATAATCCTGCTATGCAGCGAGTTGAAGGCAATAAAGTTTTTGTTATCAAATTAAGAGATGGATCATACAAAAAAATAAAAATTGAAAGTCTTACTGGTACCAATTACAATATAAAATATGCTAATCTGGATGGTAGTAATGAAGTAGTGAAATCGATAAGTAAAACAACAAACAATACAGCAAAACAATTAGTGTTTTATAGCTTTAACACAAATGATGTAGTAGATGTAATGCCTACTGGTGGATTTGATATAATGTATGGAAGGTACACTTCATTAGCGAGAGACCCAAATGGTACGATCGAACAACAATACAATGTAACAGGTGTATTGACTGGACCTGGAGCACTAGTTGCTGTGGCCAAAGATATCAATCCTAATACTGTGGTATTCAATGACTATGCAGACAAATTTGGTACAAGAATAGACCTAATAGGCCATGATTGGAAAACTTTGACTGGTACAAGTTGGTTAATACCACAAGATAGGGCTTACTTCATAAAAACAGTGGATAAAAGAGTGTGGAAGATTGTTTTTATTGACTTCGAAGGTTCCGCTACGGGTACTGCAGTATTTGAGAAAACAGAAATCAGTATATCTTCTAATAGTGAACTCACAGGGTTAGAAACAGGAATATCACCAAATCCGATACAAGATGAATTGATCATAACATTGGACAATAAAGGCATGATTGCCAAGCAGTTGAATATAGAGATCATGGATCAAACTGGAAGAATGGTGTTGAAAAATACTATTGCACATTTCGATGGTTTCAATGTACTCTCTGTCAATGCTGCAGAGTGGAATTCTGGTCTTTACATCATTCGTATCAGCAATGAAAAACAAGAATCCATCACACAAAAATTTGTAAAAATATAGTTACTTTTAACTAATATGAAGTCAGTTATAACCACCTTTTTTGTATTTTCGTTCTGGTCGTTGATAGGTCAGCAAGTGACAGATACATTGATCACCAAAGATATGGATCAGGTGGTTATAACTGCTCAATTTATCCCTACAGATACAAGAGAGACTGTAAACACAGTAAAAGTTTTAAACAGAAAAACGATCGAACAAAAAGCGGCTGTAAATTTGCAAGAACTGCTGCAGACAGAAGCAAATATTCGTATTTCTCAAGACGCCATACTAGGTAGTGTCATAAGTGTCAACGCACTAAAAGGCGAAAATCTTAAAATTCTGATAGATGGAGTACCGATCGTAGGAAGGTTAAACGGAAATATAGATGCCGGACAAATACCACTGAATTCGATCCAAAAGATAGAAATCATCGAAGGTGCTCAGTCTCTACTCTATGGGTCTGAAGCATCGGGTGGTGTCATAAATATTATTACTAAAAAAAGTCAAATCACCAGCCTTGAAACAGAACTAAGTAGCCAATATGAACATAATGGATTTAGAAACCTGTCGGCAAGAGTAGGATTATCAAAAAACAAATGGATAGCGCAATTGAGTGGTAATTTATTGCAATTTGTACCCGCCACAGATACTACCATGGGAAGAGATCAACTGTGGAATCCTAAAGTGCAAAAATCTGCGAGAGCACTATTAAGATTTACACCATCAGACAAGACAGATATCAGGCTTACTGCAAATATACTTCGAGAAAATGTGGATAACCTTGGTGATAAAAAGCGTCCGATATTTAAACCCTATGCGTTTGATGATTATTATGACACCGATAGGCTTGACGTAAATCTGCACACAGAACATTGGACATCATCCAAAAAATTATTACAAGCTACTATTGGATGGAATACCTTTCAACGCATAAAAGAATCTTATAGGTATGATTTTGAAAAAGACTTCAATGAGATATTGCCAGGCTTGCAAGACACCGCTACATCACAAGGGGTATTGGCGAGATTTACAATAGCGAGTGATAGTAAAAAGAAAAAATGGAATTATATTTTAGGTCTCGAAAATTATTATGAACATGGTACTGGTACTAGGTTGATGGACTCTACAGCCACTAATGTTGGGGAAGCATATACCAATGATCTAGGTCTATTTGGTAGTGGGAAAATCAATTTAATACCCTCATTTACGCTGCAATCTGGAGCTCGTTTTACTTACAATATGCGATATGGTACCGCCTTGACGCCTTCTACATGGATTCTTTGGCAACCAAAACTGCCATTTCAGTTCAAAACATCTTGGGCTTATGGATTCCGTTCTCCTGCCATCAAAGAGCTTTTTTTTAGCTTCATAGATGTCAATCACTATGTAATAGGTAATCCTGACTTGAAACCAGAAAGATCCGTCAATTTGCGCAGTGAACTTACATGGAAACCTATCAAATTAAACAATACAAATTTATCGCTTACTGCAACAGGATTCTATAACGTAGTTAATGATCGGATCATATTAACAGCACTTGGTCCTGTCCACTATGAATACAGAAATGTAGATAGCTGGAAATCTAAAGGTCTGGGATTCACCGCCAAAGCATCTTATAAAGATTGGTTTTCGTTTCAGTCTGATGTCATTACTACTGGCTTCTTTAATCCAAATGATGGAGTCAATGTTGTCGAAAATACTTACTTATTTTCCACTGACTGGGCTAATGACTTGACTATAACACTATTTAAAAATAAATTGACATGGAATATTTGGCATAAATTGACAGGAAGAACACCATTTTTCTACAATCAAGATGGCAATACCTTGCAAGGATATACCGATAGTTGGAATATGCTCAATACTGGTCTTACGACCCATATATTGAATAAAAAAATCAGATTGAACGCTGGTGTAAAAAATATCTTTGACATCAGGCAACTACAAGCCAACAACAATAATGGTATCCACATCGAAGCCAGTAATCAGCAAAACTTACATTGGGGACGCAATTTTTATATAGGGGCTACCTGGCAATGGGGAAAGTAAGTCTTTTTAATTTTATCAGATAAATATTCTGATTTTTTATACTTAGACTCTGAATAAAACCTATCTTTGATTAAATTTACGAAAATTATTTGTTATGAAATCTTTCCTCATTTATTTTTTTGTTTTAATCTTGGTACAGATAAGCCATGCTCAAATAAAAAATATAAAGCATGTAGATCACAACAATTATTGGTATATCACTGTACCGCAATGGATACAGCCGGGATACGATTTTATCCAAAGTTTTTCTACTGATAGTTTTATTATTGAAAACAACTATTATCGAAAACAAATTATTAAGTTATCAACCTATTCTGAATGGGAAGAAACCATCTTATATTTCAGAGAGGATGAAGGCAAAGTGTATAAAAGAGAAGCAAATGAAAAAGAATATTTAGCTTTTGATTATACAGCTAAAGTACACGACTCGCTCTATGCTGGCAGCACTAATTGCATTTACGTTGTATCTAAAGTGGATAGTATATTGACATTGGATGGGAAATGGAGAAAAAGATTTAGTCTAAACAATAGCCAAATATCACACCCAAAAATGACTTGGGTAGAAGGTATAGGAAATATAGAAAGTCTTTATGACCTTACTTCAGGTTGTATAATTTTTGATCCCGAACCACTATTTAATTGTATGGTTACTAACAACCAACCAATCTACAGTTTTAATTCATCTTGTATTGTATCTTTGGATGATAAACCAGTGGTTGTGGACTATTCACTAAAGCCAAATCCGGTACATGATCAATTTGAAATTTCTGGCGATTTGCAGCACATTGAGAATGTAGAAATATGTGATATTTGGGGAAAGCCTATTATAACTAATTTTTTGAATAAAGAAACAGTTTTCAATATCAATAATCTCACATCAGGGCTTTACTTATGTCACATCAAACTAAAAAATGGTAAAAATTTAATAAGAAAATTTACAAAAATTTAGGTAGAAAAGGAATCACATCGCTTATAATTATACTTACTTCAATATCATAAACTGATAAGGACTCAGTACTAGATATTCATCATCTCTTCCCACAATCACTTCTATTTCCGACCACAGATCAATCATAAACTGACCTTGTACACATCCTTTTTCACGGAGTGCATACCATGTGAGATGTTCGTCCTTATCAGAAAAATTATATAAACAATAAATCCTATTATTCTTATCAAATCTGATATATCCAGCAATGTGAATATTATGGGGCGACATCCATTCTATATTATTGTAATCACCAAACGTCAGATATGATTTCCTGATTTTTATCAATTTTTGGATACCTGTAAAAACAGTATGCTCTACGGTATTCTTCTTTTTGCGGAGTTCGTTTTTTTGCCAATTGATAATTGGTCTGTGCATCCATCTATTGTCGTAATTCTTTCCTAAATCTTGGAGATAAGAATAATCATTAGTATAAGCAATCTCATCGCCATAGTACATCATAGGAATCCCACCCAACAATAATGAATGCGCTTGCATCAATAAGGTTTTTTGTACGGATTGAGCAATGATTTCTTTTAACTTATGGTCTATCCCATACTCTAAACCACAAAGCGAAGCCAGAGATCCACTAATTCTTGCATCACTATTTTTGGGATTTACACCAAATAATGCGCCTTTTGCAGTCGATCCTCTGTAATTGCCAGAATAATAATTCTTAATAAATTTTCTATGTTCAAATGGTATATATCCTGCTCCCTGTATCATCGCATCTTCATAACCAAGACCGATATCATCATGACATCTGGTGTAAGTAATCCAAGTAGCTCCATAAGGTTTCTGCAAAATATCATGCTGTGCCGCCAACATCACTCGAGTATCTCCAGTGGCTAATGCATCCCATTGTAATGCCATTTGTGTAGCATTGTAAGCCACATCACACTCTCTACCTTTGAATTGTCCAATGCCGAAATATTTCATTATCTCTTTTGGTGCTACTATAGCTTCTCCGAGTAGTGCCATACCAGGTGTTGCCACTTGTACACATTGCTTAATGAGCTGAAGAAGGGTGTGCGCTTCTGGTAAATTTTGTGATGTTGTACCCAGTGATTTCCAAATAAATGCAGGTGCATCTATTCGAAGTATATCGACACCTAAATTCGCATAGAAAAATATAGTATCAAGCATTTCATTAAATACTGCAGGATTGGTATAATTCAGATCCCACTGATAATGATTGAAAACTGTCATGACCCATTTTGATGATTGCTCATCATAAGTAAAACTACCAGGAGAACTATCAGGAAAAATATCAGGCATCGTTTGCTCATATCTATCGGGCATCATTCTATCATCATACATGTAGAAGTAATCCTGATAAGTCTTATCGCCAGCAGAGGCATTTTTTGCCCATATATGTTGAGAAGATGTATGGTTTAGGACGATATCAAGCATTAAGTACATGCCTTTTTCTTTCATGATATCATCCAATTTTTGTAAATCTTTTATAGTGCCAAACCTAGGATCTACACTTCGGAAATCAGATACCGCGTACCCACCATCACTTTCATTTGTTGGACTTTTCATGATCGGCATCAAATGCAAAAAATTAACCCCTAGTTCATCAAAATACTCCAGTTTTGATCCTAAATCTTTTAGTGTCCCACAAAACCTATCTACATATAAGCTCATGCCCACAATATCACTCGCCAAATACCAATGTCCTTTCCTCTCCTTGGTTAGATCCAAAGACTTGAGGTTTGTAGGTCTGTTTTTATAGGCAGCTAAGATCGTATCTAAGATTTTTTCGTACCAATGATCAGCGTCTGGTCTATGACCATATATTTGACCAAAAAGTGCGTGGATAATATAAAGATTGGCAGAAAATCTTATCAAAAAAGCGGTATCTTCATCTGATGAAGTAAATGATAATCCTTTCAGTTTTTTAATCAAATGTTGGTGTATATTTTGTGTGTACATGTTTTATTGGGCAATGATTTTGTTTTATTGGTGCGAATATACTCGTCTCAGTTAATATGTGGAAAATTTGATAGTAAATTGCGGAGATAAATTTACTATTTATTAACCTAAGCTAATGAAATCAAGTAATTTTTTACAAAACAGGTTTTTACCCTACTGACCACTCTTTATAATATTTGATGAATATCTTTGCAAGATTTTCTGCATCTGAAATGGCACGATGGTGAATACCAGTAAACTCAAATCCTTCCAACTTGACAGCTTTTTTTAAACCTGGCTCGTCTTTTAAGTTTTTTAATGCACGATATGCTGGTTTAAGGTTGTAATAATGATCCAGCCAATCAGTATCTAATTTATGCAACTTACAGTCATCAAAGAGTTGAGTTCTATCATACTTGCCCCATGAAATTAAGACATAGCTTTCTTCATCAATACCTATCCAGTCCTGAAACTCCTGAATAGTACTAGGAAAGGTTTTAGCCTTGTCCACATTAAGTTGAGAAATGGATGTAAGTTTTTTACAAAAATCTGAGAGAATAGGATTTATAGTTGGCTTTACGAATCTGACAAAAGTAGCCACTACTTCACCATAATCATTGACCTTGACAGCACCGATTTCGATGATTTCATTGACTCCGTGTGGTGGTCTTCCGAGCCAACAGGATGCCTCTAAGTCAAAGATGATATAATTCATGCGCCGATTACTTTATTTTAAATTTTTTCCCAAGCCATTAATTCTTCCAAACCATAATTGATCAGTCTGTTATGATAAAAATACAATAAGCGGACATCTTCACATAGTAGTGATCCTTTTTTATCTTTTTTTAGTACTGAAGCAGAATGGTAGATTCCTAATTTTGACAATCCTTCACTGATAAATGTCGTACTATCATCCCAAGACTCGTCAGACAAAGTTACTTGACCCCTACCGTGCATCTCTTTAATGTATTTTACCATTTGGATTACTTTATCTTCTAATTCGCTGTAATCTATGGAAAAAGTCTTTTCTTTTTGATTTACAAGTTGTAATAATCCAGCTTCCTTATACTCTTCGTATATGATATGAAATGCTGTAAATGCAACTACATTGCTAGAAAGAATAACATTATATTTTTTGTAAGAATCTACCACTGCTTCACCCAACAATTTTGCATAAATACTCTCTCGTTGTGCATTAGATGACAATTCTCCACCTATGGTAAAGTAGTCTTTGGCATCAACAACATTATTAAATTTATCATAACTGACACCGTTAGCATCTACTTTATTGCCAAAAACATCCATCGGATCACCAAAAGACATATACACCTCTGATGACTTGCTGTAGATATCCCTTATAAATTTCAATATACTTCCAAATGTAGGACCACCAGATTTTGACCTTTTGTACTTATCTCTACCTATAAGTTGCAAGTGCTGGTCTATCAAATGAGATGCTTCTAAAACGAAGTGATAACCAATATTGAGTGGCACTACAAAGATTTTCTTACTGTCACCACGTTCTAAATGTAGTCGCTGTGCTTCGATGACAGAACTGATAAGTCCAAGCTTTAATTTATCTTCGGTCTGACCACTTCGTGACCTAGTACCTCCTGGAAAAAACAAACAATTGACACCTTCGATAATGGAATATCCAGTCATTGATTTTAGGCATTCTAAGTAAATTGGATTTTTTTTACGTCTATCCACTCTAAATGCACCTAGTCGATTGATAAAGTAAGCTACTATCTCAACATTATATAAATTGAGCCCTGCTCCATAAGAAAAGGAAGGCAATCCAACATTGGCATCTATGGCATACCCAACCATAATGGAGTCCAAATTTGAGTAATGCGTCGGCAATATGACTACTGTACCTTGCTCAAAAAGAGTTCGGATCAATGGGACATCACCTTTTACAACAATTTTTTGTTGAAGGGTAGATTTATTGCCCCATCTCCATTGTTTCTTATCAAAATACCTATTAAAAATCCGCTTGAAAAAAGAAGTTAGAAAAATCCTTGAAAACTTAAATGTTTTTGGACTAAAATGACCTACAATCTCTTGATTATATCTATTGACAATCTTGGACAATAGTTTAGATTCTACCTCATCTTTATCTTCTCTTGATGCAGCTGCTTCTAATTCTGATGCTATGCTTCTCCAATACACTTTTTCATCAGCAGGATCCACTTTCCAAGGTGTAAGTTTGATTCTTTGGTTTTCAAGATAAATGGCTTTAGAAATAAGATCATTTAAACTACTCTTGTGATTTTGCAAAAGTTGCTCTGTGACATATTGATTAAGATTGTCTATAAAAACCTTTCGTTCCTTGCTTTGCTTTGCGACAGGCCACTCAGCTACATCGGGTTGTATGTGAGGATAAATCTGTGTCATGATGGTATTTCGGTGGTTTGGTTTATTACATCGTTCATAGTATTTGCGATGTATTTTAGGATATCTTCTCTACCCATTTTTGTCTCAGAACTACTTATAAAGTGAGGCGGAAGTTCATGCCAAGTTTTGAGCAATTCTTTTAAAATCACCTGCACATTTGACTGCACTTGCGTTTTTCCGAGTTTATCTGCTTTTGTAAAAATGATAGCAAAAGGTACTTCGTTTTCTCCACACCAATCTAAAAATTCTTTGTCTATTTTCTGCAATTCATGTCGAACATCAATCAATACAAACGCTATAATAAGTGGTGCTCGATCAGAGAGATAAGTACGTATCATCTTACTGAAAGCGGCTTTTTTATCCTTAGATGTTCGAGCGTATCCGTATCCTGGTAAGTCCACAAGATACCACTTGTTATTGATGACAAAATAATTGATTAATTGTGTTTTTCCAGGAGTCACTGAGACTTTTGCAAGACCTTTTTTATTGGTCAACATATTAATAAGTGAAGATTTACCCACATTAGATCTGCCAATAAATGCAAATTCTGGTCTGCCATCTTTTGGACAGACACTCTCTTTGGGAAAACTTGCGATAAACTCTACTTCCTTAATATTCATCTGCTTATATTAGATTCTGTACGCTCTGATTGCCTTTTTATTTTGGTCAGAGGAAACATATAAAGCACAAAACAAACCTATTTATCAAATTGTGAATAAATTATTTGACTCACCTATGTTTCATCTCGGCACTCTTTTTGATACATTATAATTATTAGTTATAAATTATATGTTAACAACCAATATAATATATTCCATTTCAAACTTTTGGGCCGTTCTTAAATATTCAAAAACGGTTAAACAAAAGTTAAACAGTGTGCAAAAGTAACGAATTTTAGGCCATTGATTCGTTTATCGTTTAATTACTTAGTATTTTACGATAATTATTTTAACCCTTTTATCATCAAACCAATAAATTGAAGACAAATGAGACAATTATTATTTATCTTAACTTTAACAATTTTATCTCTTTCTGATGCTTTTGCGCAAATAGAATTTGGTATTAAGGCAGGACTGAGTTCTTACGATTTAGCCAACGAAGGTATCATTATAAATAATGGTGACCAAAATATAAAATGGAATATATCCAACGCTGGGTACGGACATCATTTCGGATTATATACTCGCCTTAGTGCTTTGGGTCTATATCTAGAGCCTGCATTACTTTTTAATAGTAATAAAGTCTCTTATGACATAACTACATACGGCGAAACAGGTGTATTTAGTATTATTAAAAATGAAAAATATAATACCATGGATATACCAGTATTAGCTGGATTTAAAATAGGTGTATTGAGATTTCAGGGCGGTGTGGTAGGTCATTTATTTATCAATAGTATTTCAGATGCAGTGGATATCAAAGGATACGAGCAGAGATTCAAAACAGCTACTTATGGGTGGCAAGCTGGAACAGGTGTGGATATCTGGAAACTCAGGTTAGACTTGTTGTTCGAAGGAAATTTTGATAATTTCGGTGATCACATTACTATTGGTGGGCACGATTATGCTTTTGCGGAAACCCCTTCTAGATTGATGCTAACATTGGGTTATAAGTTTTGAAAATCATTGACCAATTGAGCTGATTCTTAGAAACCAATGTCAACCTACTTTAAAGTATGATGTCTTTATAAGGTAATATCGTGCCTAATCCCTTTGTATCAAAATATGATTTGACATGTTCTGTTCCTTTATTAGAAGTGGCCAAAACGAAATCTCCGCCCCAAGCTCCAAGTGATTTGACTGATCCATCAAAATCAGAAAAATGGGTATCCTTAACTTTCGCAAATCCTGTATGAGATGCTATCAAATTTTCGTGTTCCTCTATTAAGTCATTGAATGCAGATAAAGAACCAGCAGCTCTGATGTCTTCTGTTATTTTAGTAACAGATTTTACTAAGCCATTTTTATTTTTTACTGCTTTCAAATAGTCTTTAATGCCTAACTTAGTGTCTTGTTTTTTTCCAAGGTGCACGAAATAAAGATTGTCCTTGTAGGGAGGGTTGAAATCTACTTCTGTATAAGATACTTCATCTGTCGAGTTAAGATATTCTAAAGGACCATCTGCAAATGCACATGCCACGTCATATCCTGAACCGTCTTCTACCTTAAAGTAAAGCAACAAAGGATTGACTTCTGCCCACTCAGCTATTAAAAAAATAAGTGTACTACTCGACCCCAATCCCCAATCCAATGGAAATTCTAATTGTGTTTCTATCTTGAAACCATTCCATTGTGATAGAAACTCAGAATTTAGCCTTACAGCATTTTTTAAAATTTTCTGTAGATATTCCGAAATTTGTGGATTATCGGTATTAACTGGTGAAAAGTCAAATAATGAAATAGTTGATTCAAACCATGGTCTTCCTTTCATATCTAAACTTTCCCATATAAGGTCCGAACTGGTAGTACGTTTTACCACCAATTTTTGGCCAAATTTAGTAGGAAGTCCTAAAGCTTTGGCTCCATCCAATACTGCATACTCACCCGTGAGCAACAGTTTACCGTGTCCGTAGTATTTCGTTTTGATAAGTTCTGGTTTTAAAAATTCGCACAAATTTAATTAAATAATAATATCTTGCAATTATTTTATAATTTTTATTTTATGTATAAGCCTAAATGTAAGGTATTTAGGAATAATTTGGTGTTTTGTTATTTATTTTTAAATAATACCAGGTAAAAATTAGTTATTCGGTCTTACACAATTTAAAAAATATTTGAATGTCAGATTAAATTACCTAATAAGATACTTGCTTAATTGTATTTATACTAAGTGCAATGAAGCTTCTTTATTAATCATTCTCTATGAATATATCTGTAAAGTCTCATCATCTTAATCATAAAACATACCCAAAAAGAAAAAGTCTTAGCATTTCTTTTGACAATATTTTTACTAATAACACACTATAAATAAATTTTACTTACTTTTGACCATTAAAATGTATTTATTTTTGTGTTTGTGCTTTTTGATTTAACAATTAAAGTACTATTAAGAAATTAATATAAAATTTTATGGCTCATAAGTAGCTAAAAATCATCAAAGGTTAATAAGTAATCACGTTAGAAAATAAACGAGTTGTTTGACCTGTAGATTTTAAAAAAGTAAGCAGATGAATTTTAAAATTATTTTTATTGTAGCAATATTGTTGGGAACATTGATAAATGGGTTTTCACAAAGCTTTTGGTTTGGGCCTAAAGGTGGTTTAGCTATGAATAATCAAAATTGGGGAAGTGGCAGCTCAAGCTTAAGTTTCGGTCGCGACCCTATGTTTTCTTTCAATGGAGATTTATTTGTAGAGTCGTATGATGAAGCAAAAAAAGGAGCACTTTATGCTCAATTGGGATACCATACAAGAGGTAGTGCCTTGCGATTTTTTAGCTTCAACAATTCTTTCAACAGTTTGGCCAAATATAAATTTAACAATTTGGTCTTAGAGTTAGGTGCCAAAAAATCATTAAATTTAGGCAAGGAATTTGAACCATATTTCATTATGGGTATAAGAGGAGAATATACCGTCAGTGATAACTTAAATTCCTTTAGCATATTCAACACCATAGTTAATTCTGATTATACTCGGAGGTTTAATTATGGTGTTACCATAGGCGGTGGTTTTGAGATGGTTATGTCAGAATTGAGCAATGTATTTTTGGAATTTTCTCTCCAACCTGATCTTTCTTTTCAGTATGAGCAATTTCCTATAGATAACATTCCTAATCCTTGGTTTCCGAACGAAAGGATAAATTTGCCATTGACGCAAGTAAGAAATCTATCCATAGAAGCTAAAGTTGGTGTGAAGTTCTTAAGAAAAGTTGAATATATTGATTAATAAATAAAAATTTGAAAGACATGAAAAGTATCGTATGCATGTTAAGTTTTTTGGTAATAGTGACAAACATCTCTGCTCAAATCACTGTGACCAATGCAACATTTCCATCTGCAGGTGACAAATTAAAACTGGCAGAAAATGTAAACATTTCCACTACCTTAAATTTGGGCAATGTAGCAGGGCCTCAAGTTTGGGATTTTTCTGTACTTAATGTTGGACGTACTTATGAGGAGTCTTATCAAGATGCTAAGTCAGGCAAGGATGCCGCTTCTTTTACTGATGCTTCTATTGTATTAGTACAAGATGGTCAAGAGGAATATTTTAGAAACACTGGCACTAAGTTGGAAGGATTGGGTTTTGGAGGTGAGAATCCCATATTTGGTGCACCTGTAGTGGTAAGATATATCAAACGGCCAATATTAAGACATGCACCACTAACATTCATAAGTACTACCAGTTCTGAAGGTGAGTTTAGGATATCAATACCTGCTAGTGTATTTCCAGACTCATTACTCAGTATTTTTCCAGCAGGGTTCAAACCTGATAGCATAAGAATAGAATTTGTCTCCGCAGCTAGTAGCTTGATGGATGCCTTCGGTATGTTGAAAATGCAAGGACAAAACTTTGATGTGCTTCGTGAAAAAGCAAGTGAAACATCACAAACAAAAATATCAATTAGAATAGGTTTTTTAGGTTGGGTAAACTTAGAAAGTATAGCATCTTCTTTCAATATTCCTTTACCGCCATTTATTAAACAGTTCTTAGGAGTAAACAAAACCACTACTTACAATTTTTATTCCAACACAAAAAAAGAAGTTTTAGTGTCAGCAAGTTATGATTCACTCAATGTTTTGGAAGGTGTCATCTTTGCTGATTTGGGTGGTGTGACATCCTCGACAAAAAATGAATACGCAGCTGAATTTAAAATTTTCCCAAATCCAGCATCAAATATGGTAAACATACAATCACCCAATCTGAAAGCTGGAAGTTATTTATTGACTTTGACTGATATTTATGGCAAAGTAGTACATGCACAATTGTCAGAATTGAATGCGGAAAGTACCAAACAAATCGACCTATCGGCATACAATAAAGGATTGTATTTACTTACTATCAGAGACCAATTCAACACTTTTACTGCAACATCAAAGATTTTAGTAGAGTAGCATGAAGTTAACTCTAATAATATTTTTTGCATTTGTTGTTTTAAATCTTTCTGGTCAGCAAAAGCCAGCATTTCTTACTGAGCATAATGCACAATGGGTGGATTCTGTATTTAATAGCATGACGCTCGATCAGAAGATAGGCCAGTTACTAATGCCACGAGGCAACTATTCAGGCAAAGCACATGATGTAGAGACTTTAAAAATGTGGGTGAGAGATTTCCATATTGGAGGTATTGTATTTTTTGCTTCCAATCCTACTACCCAAGCAACTATCACTAACGAACTTCAAGCTTTATCAAAGATCCCTCTAATCATTGGTCAAGACTTTGAATGGGGCGTAGGTATGAGGCTAGATAGTGCCGATAGATTTCCTTATGCTGCTACTATAGGAGCGATCCAAGGTCATGAGAACCTTCTTGAAGCGATGGGAAGCGAAGTAGCTAAACAATGTAAAAGGATTGGAGTACATATTAATTATGCTCCAGTAGTAGATGTCAATAATAATCCAAATAATCCTGTCATCAATTTCAGATCTTATGGGGCTGACAAAGAAAACGTAGCTTCCAAAGGCCTTGCTTATATGGTGGGTATGCAAAAACACCATGTCTTATGTACAGCAAAACATTTTCCAGGTCATGGTGATACAGATGTTGATTCTCATCACGACTTGCCTTTGATACCACATGATAGAAATCGCTTACATGATGTGGAACTTTATCCTTTCAAAAAACTTATTGCGCAAGGACTCTCTGGTATTATGACTGCTCATCTAAACATTCCTGCATTTGAACCCAATAAAGGACTTGCTTCTACTTTTTCTCCCAATATTGTTTTTAAACTATTGAGGGAAGATCTTAAGTTTCAAGGTTTGACTTTTACAGATGCTATGGAAATGCAAGGAGCTGTTAAAAATTATTCTAAAGGAGAAGCTATGGTAATGGCACTCTTGGCAGGTAATGATGTCTTAGAAACTTTTATGGATGTGCCGGGTACTGTTATAGCAATAAAAAATGCAGTAAAAAACGGGACGATTCCTTTGTCAGTCATCAATTTCAAAGTGAAAAAAATATTGATGGCAAAATCATGGGTTGGTTTGGATAAATATCAACCAGTTGTAATAGAAAATTTAGTTTCAGAACTAAACACCATACAAGCTGACATCTTAAACTATCAACTGACAGAAAAAAGCATCACATGCTTAAAGAATGATCTCAATTTACTACCCATAAAAAATTTAGAACAAAAAATAGCCGTACTTTCAGTAGATACAGATGGCCAAACTGATTTTTATAGTATGGTAAGCCAATATACGCAAGCAGACTTTTACCACTTACAAAAAAATGCTAGTGACTATACAGTGGATTCCATTTTACAAAAAATTGACAATTATGACTTAATCCTAGCGGCTGTACACCTTATTGATATCAGATCATCAAAAAACTATGGTCTTACTACATCCAATACTAGACTACTTAAGCTTTTAGCTGCCAGAAGTAATGTTGTGATCAGTTTATTGGGTAATCCCTATATACTCACTAAAATACCTGAATTAGCTCAATCCAAAAGTCTTGTTATGGCGTATCAACAGAGTCCATATACTGAAAAAATAACGCCACAGGTTATATTTGGTGCTTTACCAGCTGAAGGAGTTTTTCCTATTCATATCTCAAAAGATTTTAATCTAGGTATGGGTGTAAAATGGCCAGCTTTAGGTCGTCTCTCTTATGGTATTCCAGAGTTGGTCGGTATAGATAGGGCAGAGTTGTATTTAGGTCTTGATTCTATAGTAGGTCTTGGCTTGGCTGAACAAGCATTCCCAGGATGTGTACTTCAGATAGCTAAAGATGGAATGGTGATTTTTAGTAAAGCTTATGGATTTCATACTTATGAAGATGCACAAAATGCTGGTAAAGGCCGAACCGAAGATATAGGTCAATACAAATTTATAGACGACGCCATGGACAATCCTGAGTCGCTTACTACGACACTAAGACCCGTCAGTAGTCTTTCTGATACTAAAGGTAGGATAAAAAAGGACCATATATTCGACTTTGCTTCAGTGACAAAAGTAAGTGCTGCCACCTTGGGCATCATGCAATTGATAAGTGAAAATAAGATAAACTTAGATAATAGCTTAGGTACCTATTGTCCTTCAGTCATTGGCACCAATAAGGCCAATTTAAAAATGAAAGACCTCTTGACACACCGAGCAGGGCTTAAAGCTTGGATACCATTTTGGAAGGATGCAATAGATACAGTAGCAACCATGCAAAAAGCCATCCTACTTGAGCCTACCTATGAAAATGAGTGTTTTGTGACCATCATAAGACCAAGCTTTATAAAAAGATTATTTGGTAAGAAATCTAAAAAAACTATAGAATATCTAGCTACAGCCATAGCAAAGCCAGCACTCTGGGCACGTATGTTGACAATGGAATCAAGAGTGTGGAAACCTAATATATTCTCAAAAATAAAATCTGAAATCTATAGCGTTACGGTAGCTCAAAATATGTATTTACACAAAAACTACAGATATAGCATTATGAAGCAGATAGCAGACTCACCTTTAGAAACACCCAATAAGTATGTATATAGTGATCTCCATTATTATTACTATCCTGAGATCATTCAAAACCTGACTGGGCAAAATATTGAATCATATCTCGCAAAAACATACAAAAGTATTGGCGCTAATAGCCTGACATTTAATCCATTATCGACCAACATCAACCGAAATAGAATTGTGCCAACGGAGTATGATAGCATCTTTAGGCAACAACTATTACATGGTTATGTGCATGATGAAGGTGCAGCCATGTTAGGTGGTATATCAGGACATGCAGGCCTTTTCGGCAATGCCAACGATCTGACAAAACTAATGCAAATGTATCTTCAGAGAGGTAGTTATGGAAGCGTAAGGTTCATAAATTCTGCCGTAGTTGATCAATGTAGTGCTTATCAGTTTCCTGAAGAGAAAAATAGAAGAGGTATCGGATTTGACAAAAAAGACTTTAATCTTGAAATAAAAAATGCACCATCACTGTCATCTGATGAAAGCTATGGACATTCGGGATATACAGGTACCTATACATGGATAGATCCAAAATATAATCTAGTTTATGTATTTCTCTCCAACAGAGTGTATCCTTCTAGAAATAATACTAAAATTGGGACGCTTAATATCAGACCTGCTATAGGCGATCACATCATCCAATGTATTATGAAAAAATAGTTGCACGAACCAAAAGATCCTCGTCATTTGGTAATGAAAGTTGGAGAATGCCTTTAAAAAATCAGACAATATCATAGGTGACACCATTCCCAAATAAAAAGACATATAGTTAGAGTAAATTGTTGAGTGATTTGGCAAATCAAGATTTTGTAGCTGTCAAAATTGGGCATATTAATTCAAGTGCATTAGTCAATTTGAAAACAAGTGAAGTTTTGTAAAATAGGGTTGAAAAAACCCTTACTTGAGTAAGCTCCGAAAAGTATAATTTTGCCACAAAGGTACAAAAAAACAAAAAACCCCCAAATTCCATATAGTTAATAATCAATATTTTATAAACATTAGAGTCTTAGTGGCATTTCATCATTTTTGACTTTTAGGAGTGGATTCTTACTTTGAACATTAACAGTGAGCCAATCAATGTAGTTGATATAATAGTCATACTAGTGACTTCAAGTAATTTTGAAGATGTCTTTTGGATGTTAAATGGCCATAAATCTTACCAATGCACAATACGAAAAAAATGAGCCAGGTATGTTGGATGTCAATGAAAACAATTTAGGTGCATTTGAAAATGGAAAATTAACAAAGTCTTGTCCTAAAATTGCTACACAGGTTTATTAATTCTACTGTGTCAACTTATTATTTTCAATAATTTGAGTCTAAAAAAGGGGTTTTTCTCTGCCAGGTGGAGATAGACTTCATTACTATATAAGTTTACGTGTATAAATGGTTCAAAAACTTATAAAAACGAATCTGGTTAATTACTTACTTTAAAGTTATCAAAGTAGCAATATTAGACCTATTCTTGTTTATAAAATTAGAAGATCTCTTTGATATATTTTACCTGCTGTTTTGAGTCTGTATTGATAATATCCAGGATGAAGTTGATATTTTTTCAAATGTACTTCCAATATATGTGACCCTTTGGGTTTAAATTCATTTATCAAAGGTCTAATGACTTGTCCGCTTTTATTGAGTATTTCCAAAATTACAGGACCGTCATGTTGTGTCGAATAATGTAGGAGTAGGATATCACTATTTTTAGTTGAAATCTTATGTCCTAGTAATGCTTCAAATGCCTCGGATCCTACAGGTGGATTTTGTGTTGGAACTAATCCAGTGATGGGAGTCCTATCTTTGCCAATGATAAAATCGCTGACTTCGGCCGGCATTCCAAACCAATTTTGGAGCACAGATGCATAAACATCTCTAAAATCAATTTCAAAATGTGGATCACCATATTGATCGGTATTGATCAAATCTGGTGCGTTGCCTATTATACCTTTTCCTAAACCTTTGCCAAACAATAAGATAGGTGCACTTGTACCATGATCGGTTCCAGCAGATCCGTTTTCATAAATTGTACGACCAAATTCCGAAAAAGTCATCCCCAGTACTTTATCATCCATATTCTGTTTGGCAAGATCTTTATAAAATGCACTGATGGATGTGGCCAGTCGTTGAAGTAATATTGGATGACTATTGTTTTGATTGGCATGCGTATCAAATCCATCAATATACACCATAAATACCTTTGTACCTAAATGTCCTTTGATCAATTTTGCGATGATGGCCAATTGTTGTGCTAAATTGTTATCGGGATAATTGACTTCGTTTCTCCCTTTATTGTATGCATTGCTTATAGACTGACTATATCTAAAGGCACTATTGGCAACTTGACGCACATACGCTAGTGACGTGTCGGCGGGTGTTTGGTCCAAAGAAGCCAAATCGTATAATTGTCCTGAAACGGCAAGTTTGTAAAACTCATTTGGGCTCGAAATTGCCAAAGCCAAATTGGTATTTTGACCCTGAAATACTAAATCCGTTTGGACGCCTATTTGTAAAGCTGGTGGAATAGTAGGTTGTGCATCGCCAAAAGCAGGCATTTCATGATCTATATATCGTCCTATCCAACCTTCTTTTTTGTATTCATCACTATTGGATGCGGTCGCCCAAATATCTGAAGATCTAAAGTGAGAATAATTGGGATCAGGATAACTAACATTTTGAATGATTTTCATTTGATCTTCTTCCCACATAGGTTGTAGATTGATCATTTGGTTGGACATACCTGTTTTTTGATCTAGTGCCCATAAGTTTGGCTCGTTAATGGCAATAGTAGGACGGATGTTATAGTATTCGCTGTTGAATCTATCAATAACAGTGTTCAGACCATCATTGCCACCACGTAATTGGATAAGTACCAATGTTCTGTCTGTCTGCACCATGCTAAGTGGAGAAAGGGCCACATTTGAGCCCATAGAATATACAGGTACACCATTGATGGTCGCTGCTAAACCTGCTGCAAAAAGACCCGTTGACTGTAAGAAATCCCTTCGATTCCAGGACTTATGGTCATTCTCATGGGCTTCGAAGTTTCCAGTTGTACTACCTTTTCTGGGATTAATATTTTTTTTACTCATCTTCTGCATTTTTAAGCCAATTGAAACTCAGGAAGTTTTACCAGATAAACAAGTAAATTAGCAATCTGAAATGGTGCTTCATTCCAATTGAGATTCCAAGTACCATCATCAAAATAATTCTGAGGTATATCGCCTTTCAAATATAAAACTGCCGCTTCGTGCAGCGCTATATCGATTTCTCTACCTATAAAGTGTAGGGTTAATGCACGTGTAATTGCTGACGGGTTATTGGTTTCTGGTGCTGATATATTGATCGCCAATTGTCTGAGTGCTTCTCTATTAGTTTCATTGCTAAGCGTATTGACGATAGTTTTACAATAGTTCCAACGTTGTGTAAGTGTATTTTCATTGATCCAGTCAAAATGCCCCGGCCATCCGGCTACATTTATAGGGTTGAAGATTTCCATACCAAGATTGGCCGACCCGTATCTAAATGTTGTGTATCTTTCAGTTAGATTTTCTGAACTTATTCCACTCATTCTGGCAAGGTCTATAAAACACTCGATGGGACTTTTAACTAATGCTCCAATAAATTCTTCATTAAAAAAGTGATCACTCTTGAAAATGGCTTTGAAAACAGGCAACAACTCCCAATTGCTCTGGATGAAGAGTTTGGATAGCTCAGTGACAAATTCATTATCTGGCTGGTGATTGATAAAATAGATGTAGAGCTTGTGGCAAATATAATACGCCACTTGATTTTGCCTTTCGGTAAATATAAGATTGATTACATCATTATATCCCCAATTGCCTGTTTTGCCAAATATAGTCTTATTTTTGTTGTCAAATTTACCACTACTAAAAGTGACGTCGTTGCAGCTATATTGATTACATCTATAACCTGTGAGCGAACGAGCCACTTCAACGATATCATTTTGAGTATAACCATTGTTTTCGCCCATGGTAAAAAGCTCCATCAACTCTCTTGCGTAGTTTTCATTTGGTTTGCCTACTTCATTTAGATTCCCATTAAGATACACTAGCATTGCTGGGTTTTTACCCATTTCTAAGACAAATTGCTTAAAATTTCCCAGGCAGTATTTATTTAATAAATTATAATAACTCCAAAGATACTTATTACAATCATAAACACTTAATTCTGTAACAAAATGGTTATGCCAAAATAAAAACATTTTGGTACGAAGTCCATCATTTAGCATATCTGACAATATAGTGTCAAAAAGTTCATTCCTGTGTTCAAATTTTAAATCATCATCATTTAACGCTTCATAATCAGCCGTACTATAGTAAGCCCAAACAGGAGGAGTAGGAAGGGCTCTTGTTTTGATACCGTTTAGCAAATTTTCAATATATGTCAGAGGATCTGTGTTTTTTGCTTGATCTGCAATCTGAGGCGTAGCACCCATACCTAGTCGGCGGTATAAATGTATCAGTCTCTGCTTATTCCAAAGTTTGGAATCCGTCGGTATATATGGTTGTAAATCTGCCATAGATTAAATATCGCTAAATTTTTCGCAATTTATGGCAAATTTCTTTAAAATGAAAAAATATTGTATATTTTTACAATCTAAAATTTAAAGTAGTAAATATGTATAGAAATTTGATATATTGTTTTATTATTTTTCTATTTTCAAATATTCTAAACGGTCAAGATACGCTGTTTTTTGAAGACTTCAATGACTGTGCTTTATCTTCAAAATGGTCTTACGAGTTGACGGGTTTTCAAAATGTAGCTTGGGGCGTGGGCCTCCCACCTAATTCAAAAGCTGAAGGCTCATCTATCAATGGTACGTGTTTGCTATATATAGATGATGATCTCACGGGTGATAAAACGCCACCCTTTAAATTGCGTATTTTTTCTACATACTTCAATGGCAAAGAATATACTGACATTACTTTTAAAGCACAAGCACATTTTAGGCGTGACAAAACAGAATTTATGAAAATTATCATTGATGATGGTAAAAAAGAACATGTTATTAGGGAATTTAAAGGAAGGAATTATAGTGGAGATAAGTTTTCAAATTTTGTAGATATATCGTCTGATTTAAGTTTTATAGCTTCTGATAGTATGCGAATCATAATAGAATATGATGATGATAATCAATGGGGATGGTGGGCAGGATTAGATAATATTTCTGTAACAGCAAAAAAAGGTGGACAAATCATTTTGGGAGAGACCTTTAATGAATGTACGTTGCCCGATGGTTGGAGTACAGAGATACTCAATGGTGTGAATGACTGGCAATATGGTATTTTTACAGATGGTAGGTCTATAGACGGTACTTGTTTTGCCTATTTTAATGATGATATTTTGGGGGAAAATGCTCCTCTGTCAAAAATTAGAATGTACAGTCCTGAATTTAGTGCCAATGAATTTGCCAATTACCAATTGACTTATGATTTTATATTTAGATTTTATGAAGCAAGTGAATACCTTCAGCTGTATGTGGATAATGGCAAAGAGTGGAAAACGATAAAAACCTATAACGGTGACTTTGGAGGGCCCAATGTTGATGCTTTCAAAAAAGATACCATTGACCTATCTCCTTTTAGGGATGAAAAGATAAGGTTGGTATGGGAATACAATGATGGTGGCTGGGCTTGGTGGTTAGGTTTGGATAATGTAAAAATTACCGCACAAGGAAATTTAAATGACCGATGTAGTAAATCCATTGCGTTGCTTGCTGACGAATCGTGTATAGATTTTGACAATACTAATGCATTACGGGACGATGAATTCTTTACTACTAGTGATAATCATTCAGGGTTTCTTTATTATAGTTTTAATGCTCCCCAATCAGCTTCCTATTTAATACAAACTAAAAGCAAATTTAATGATATCGTTGAGGTGTTTGATGGTACTTGCACTAATAAAGACTTAATCAAAAAGACCAATGATGATGAATATGGTTTTCATGGAGAAGATATATATTTTGATGCTATCTCTGGACAAGATTATATCATCAGACTTTACGGCAGTCAGGCTGAATTTGGACTGGAAAAAGGCAAAGGTTGTGTTGCTTTAAAAGAGCAGCAAAATGCGATAGTCACTCCGTCAGGTGATACTTGTAAAGCAGCGATACCTCTAGAAATAGGCATCGGATGTACACAAACAAAAAATATTAAGGCTAATATGGATGGCCCCACACCTGTCTCTAATCCAAGATCGCGCGCTGATATTTGGTTTTCGTTTATACCTGATAGCATAGGAGACTATATTTTTTCAAGCAATGCCGATTTTGCTGACGTTTTAGCAATTTTCAAAGGCAATTGTGATAGTCTATGGGAAGTGAGTTCTAATTTTAATGGCCAACACATAAGTATAAAAAATGCAGCAGTTGGAGAGAATTATTTTATTCAAGTAACCGGATATTTTTCATCGTTGGTGGGAAAATTGTGTCCAGTTATTTCACAAAATTTAAATCCACAAGTAGAAAATCCTAATTGTATCAATGCCAAAAATATTGAAATTAACAGTGCTTGTATTGCTTCTTCTAATATTAATGCAGGTTTTTCAGGAATTCAGCCTACCTGTCAAGTTTATATTGTTGATGATGTATGGTACACTTTTACAGCTCCAGCGTCAAAAGAAATCTTTCTAAAAGTAAAAACTGATTTTGAAAATGTTGTTTCTTTGTATGAGGGCAATTGTGTTGATTTAAAATCAGTTTATTGTAGCAAAGATATTCATCATTGTAATGGATTTGTGCATATTAATAATCTGAAGGAAGGCAACACCTACTTTCTGCAAATTGGTGCAAAAGCAACTCAAAATTTAAGTAAGTCAGGCCAAATTTGTGTGGAAATTAATGATACGCAACCTGTTTGGGACAAAATTAATCTACAAGTTACGCAACAATGTGTCAGCAAAGGCGCTGTCATGTTTATCCCTGAAGCTACAGGTGGTACCGGTAATTTTACCTATGCAGGATTAGGAATTACCGAACCCGTAGCAGGAAATGATCAATATATATTAGAGGCGACGGATGAAGAAGGTTGTGTAGCTTTTTCATTGATTGAAGCGGTAAGTTGTAATGATTTTGGTTGCTCCCTCTTATCTGTAGTAGCCAAAAAAGATGTAGGGTGCTATAATGCGGCAGATGGTGCCGTTGATTTGCAAATTAATGGAGGACTAGAGCCATACCATGTAAATTGGGCTAATAATATCGAAGGACAGAAGGTGAAAAATTTGCCTGCTGGTGTATATACATTAACCATTACTGATGGATCTGGATGTGAGTTGGTAGAAAATATACAGATACATCAGCCACCTCAGATCATTACTAATCCTACTTATAAATCGCCACTATGTTACAGTGACTCTACGGGTGCCATTTCACTGTTTGTAATAGGCGGTAATGGTCAATTTGATTATTTTTGGTCAAATGGAAAAAAAGAAAATAGCCTAATAAATATACCTGGTGGAAATTATAGTGTTACCATTACGGATAATGCGGGATGCGTGGTCAGTGAAACACTCGTGCTTTCACAACCTGATGAAATCAGTGTATCGGGTATCGTTGTAAATAATACTTGTCACGGAGATGAAGTAGGTAGTATCAAAACGGAAATCAAAGGAGGAACATTACCTTATAGTTTTAATTGGAACGTTGGTACTGGCTCGCAAGTAGATAGCCTTAAAGCAGGAATTTATACCATTACTATTACGGATAAAAACAATTGTTCTGTTGAGAAAACATGGGAAATCAAGCAACCTGATATGCTTCAGTTAATGGTTGATAGTATAGATTTAAGTATTTCTGACACTAAAATGGGATACTTAAGTGTCAGAATGATAGGAGGAACTATGCCTTATCAGTATGAGTGGTATGTCGATGATTTCAAATTGAATCTACAGTCCGACCACATCACAATCCAAGAAGCTGGGTTTTATCATTTGGTAGTGACAGATGCCAATGGATGTGTATTCACAAGTCCCAAATGGCAAGCATCAAACGTTTCTAGTACAAAAGAAGCTTGGCCATGTGACTTAATAAATGTAAATCCCAATCCAGCATCAGAGATTTTGAATCTTTCTATAGAAAACCCATCTTCAATTCAGGATTTAAGTTTATTGGATATAGCTGGAAAAAGAATAAAATCTATTACAGCTTATGACAAAAATATTCAGGTACCTATTTTAGACGTAACACCTGCCACCTATCTTCTTGTCTGGAAAATATCAAATGTTATTTATTCCAAAAAAGTAGTGGTAGTAAGATAGTTTAGCAATTCAAAATTTTTGGATGTAAATGTACTTTTAGCCTTTTAGTATAAAATAAAACAGGCAAACTATTTATTTATTTAGTAAATGGTTTGCCTGTTTTAAGAGTATGTTAAAAATTTTCTTAGTTGCTTATCAATAGGTTATTTGGTAAGTTTTATGATACTACCTGGTGCAAGACCTTTTGCTGGATCAATATTATTGATAGCCAATAGCTCTTCTAAAGGCATATTATTGGAAGCCGCTATGTCTGCAAGTGATTCCTTACGCTTCATCTTATAAAGAACTTTTTTATCATTATCTGGATACAATACCTCACCAACTTTAAATAATCTACTGCTGTCTTTAAAATTATCTCTTACAGACATATTTCTTCTAACTAAAACGGCTATATACCCTTCAGCATTATTTTTAGTCGGTTCAGTAGGTGTATTTTTATTGTTTTGATCTCGCACGAAAACATAAGGACTTGTGATAATATTATCCAAAGTACTATACTTCTCAACGTAAGCAAACATTTTGATGTCCGGCAGATTTAAGGCGTATTTACCTTCTTCATTTGCTGGAATATGATCTTTACGAAACATCGGATTAAGAAATCGGATAAGATCGAGATCTATTTCAAGCTCTTTGCTCAACGTCTTAAAATCGACCTTGTTATAAACCTTTACTGTTATGATGTATTTTAAGTCGTCTGATGGCTCTTTTGGGGTAATATCATGTAGATAATAATAACTCATCAAATATGAGGCAGCTATAAATCTTGGTATATACTTTTTAGTTTCCTTAGGTAAATATTCGTAAATATCCCAGTAACGAGTTTTGCCTCCAGATTTTTTAATGGCTTTATTGATTGTACCCGTACCACAATTGTAAGCGGCAAGTGCCATAGTCCAATCACCATATATATCATACAACAATTTTAAATAATCTAAAGCTTTATCTGTGGACTTAATTAAGTCTCTTCTTTCGTCAATATGCTTATCTACTTTCAAGCCATATAATTCTGCAGTACCCTTCATAAATTGCCATATACCTGCTGCACCTTGATGAGACTGAATATCAGGTATGAGGCTTGACTCTATGACAGCGATGTATTTCAATTCGTCAGGGAGGTTTTTTTCTCTAATAGCATTTTCGATCATCGGAAAATAAAGAGATGTCCTACCAAGTATTGTCTCGGCATCTCTTCTTCTTTTTTCGATCAATGTAAGGACTTGCTCTTGTACCTCGTCGGTAATTCGCACGTCGATGATAGTATTAAGATTTTCTACTCTTTTTAAGATATCAGCATTACTGGGGGATTTTGAAAATGCAGATACCTTAAGCCCAAAAGTTAGAATCAACACTATCACAAGTTTGCTTGTAATAATATTAAATGTGTTCATGGTAAAAATTAATCAGGTTTTTGTTGGGTTGAAAAAATAATTTACAATTTTAATTTATGTGTTAAATTAACATAAAATGGGTGTAAATATTTTTGGGACTGCAAAGATAGTACTAAAACTGGGATAAAATCAAGACAATACACTTGTTAACAAATTATTATCTGTAATTAACTGTTTTCCAATAATTGTGCCAAATTATATTTTGTTAAAACTAATCGTAAGAATAAATATTTATATTCTATTAATTGTCAGTTATTTGTGCAATAAAAACAAATTAGTCAAACGCTACCTTACTAATGATTTTAGCCATTTCTAATGTTTTTTTGTCCCTTTTCCTTTTCCCCATTACCTGAATACCAAACGGCATATTTTCTGTATTATTGCCCAAAGGGACTGAAATAGCAGGTATTCCAGCAAGGTTTGCCAAGACAGTATATATATCTGCCATGTATGATTCTAAAGGATTTTCTGATTTTTCGTTTATTGGCCAAGCTACTTTGGGAGTAGTAGGCATGACCAAAAAGTCGTATTTTTCAAACAAAACATCCAATCGATCACAGATCATCTGTCTGACTTGTTGTGCTTTAGTAAAGTATGTATCATAATAAGCTTCGCTTAAAACAAATGATCCCAACATGATCCGTTTTTTCACTTCTGTACCGAATCCCTCTGTGCGAGACATCACATACATATCGTTTAAGGTCGAGGCATTCGGAGATCGATAGCCGTATCTCACACCATCATATCTGCTGAGGTTGGAAGACGCTTCAGCTGTGGTCAGTATATAGTAACATGGTACCAATGCTTCCAATAAATCAAAATTCACGGCTTCGATGGTAGCTCCTTTGTCATTCAAATCCTGTAAAATGTGTAGTGTCTGTGCTTTTATTTCTAAATCTAAAGTATCATTTTCTATCGTTTCTGTAAAGTAGGCAATTTTTATGTTTTGAGGTATTTCTGCATTTTGATCAGCAAACAAATTTTGGGACATCATGGTAGCATCATATTCATCAGCCACAGAGATCACTTCCATGATACAGGCAATGTCTTCCAAATTTTTGGCCAATAAACCAGCCTGATCAAAAGAAGACGCATAAGCAACCAAGCCATAGCGAGAGACCAATCCATAAGTAGGTTTGTACCCATACACGCCACACATGGATGCAGGTTGACGCACAGATCCTCCTGTATCCGTGCCGATAGCAACTAAGCAAGTATCCATTTGAACAGCAACAGCTGCTCCACCACTCGATCCACCTGAGATTCGTTCTGGATTGAGCCCGTTTTTTACAGGCCCAAAATAACTATTGGTATTGGCGGATCCCATGCCAAATTCATCACAATTAGTACGACCAATAATGATAGCGTCTTCAGCCAAGAGAGCAGAAATACAAGTGGCATCAAATTGGCTGACAAAACCTTCCAATATTTTGGATCCTGCGCTGACATTATGATCTTTGTGGACGATGAGATCTTTGACAGACACTATACAGCCGAAAAGCTTACCTAATTTTTCTGGCTCTTGTATTATTTTAGAGTCAAGTGTTTTTGCTGAAATGATGGCTTCGTCAGCATAGACTTCCACATAAGCATTAAGATGTTTGATTTTTTCTATATTGGCCAAATAATATTGGACCACTTGTTCGCAAGTAATGCTTCCTTGTAGTAATTCTTGCTGTAATTGTTTTAAAGATTTTCCTTCCATCATTTATTATTGGTAAAGTGGTATGCCAAATCTTCCAATATCACATCTTTTTGCTCACCTGTTATCATATTCTTAAGACTGACTTTGCCTTCTAGGCGTTCTGTCTCGCCTATGATGGCGACATAAGGCACATTTCGAGCATTGGCATAAGACATTTGTTTTTTCATTTTGGCTGGCTCTGGGTACAAATCACATGCGATACCTGCTTCACGCAATGAAGAAACCTGCTTAAATGCATATTTGTGGCTTTCTTCGTCCAAGGCTACAAACAATACTTCGATGTCTTTTTGCACATCAGACGGAAAAAGATTGAGCTCTTCCATCACGTCATATATCCGCTCTGCCCCGAAAGATACGCCGACACCAGAGACACCATTCAGACCAAAAACGCCTGTGAGGTTGTCATATCTGCCGCCACCACCGATGCTACCCATTACAAAACCAGGGTGACCACTAGCAGATGTATCTACCTTTACTTCAAAGATACAACCGGTGTAATAATTGAGTCCACGTGCGAGACTAATGTCAAAAGTAAGTTCGGGAATACTTCCATCTAGAAAATCCAAAACTGTTTGAATTTCTTCTATACCTTTGGTCCCTTCATCCAGCCCCAAAAATGCTTGTTTCAAACTAGCCAAATCTGAAATGCTCAAAAGTTGTAATACTTTTTCTGCTTGTAACGAAGTGATATGTCTATCCGACATTTCCTTTATGACACCATCCTTTCCTATTTTGTCGAGCTTGTCGATGGCGATGGTCATCTCCATAAATTTGTCTGTGATACCTGCCGCTTCTGCTAGACCAAAAAGTATTTTTCTATTATTAATGAGTATTTTAGTTTTTATACCCAACTTTCTAAATACTTCGGCATATATCTGGACTAACTCAGCTTCGTACATGAGGGAATCCGAACCAACTACGTCCACATCGCACTGATAGAACTCTTGATATCTACCTCGCTGCGGACGGTCAGCACGCCAGACTTGTTGTATCTGATATCTTTTGAATGGTAGTGATATTTCATTTTGGTTCATTACGACAAATCTTGCAAATGGTACCGTCAAGTCATATCGAAGGCCACGTTTTGAAATTTGTGAGATGACCTTATTAGATTCTTTGTTTACAAGGTTTTCTGCTTTGACATCTGCCAGAAAATCACCATTATTAAGCACTTTAAAGAGTAATCTATCACCCTCCTCACCATACTTACCTGTTAGCGTGGAAAGGTTTTCCATCGTAGGTGTTTCAATAGGCAAATAGCCATAAGTCTTAAATACCGACTCAATGGTATTGAATATATATTTACGTTTGATGACTTGCTGGGGCAAAAAATCTCTTGTACCTTTCGGAATAGATGGTTTAGCTGACATATTGTTTTAACTGGTATTGCCTTTTTGGTTAAAGATGGAGCGCAAAGATAGTTATTCTAAATGAATGCTAGGTTTGGCTTGGTGTATAAATTGCAAACATGTAATCTAGTTTTGAAAAATGGAAAAAATAATACATCTATTAATATATTGATAATTTATGGTAATATATTGATATATAGTGTATTGTGTAGTCCTTTTTAAGAAGTTATGGAGTAATTGTTAAATACAGCTATCTTTTCTCACTCACAAGATGCAACCATATCCACAGATTTGTGATTTTGTAATCAATTCTTCAATGGTATTTTATCATTCACTTTTAGCTTCCAACCACCACTCATTAGTGCCATTTCCATCATTTTGATATACTCAGTTTTTTGTTTTTCAGCAGTTGCCAATAGTGGTGTCCCTTTAGCTTTCGAAGCTATTAATTCTTTGGCTTTTCGCTGTATAGTATTGTATTCTTCGGGTTTGAATGAGGCAAAAGTACCTTCAGTAATATCATAATAATCTATATCGTGATCAATACTAAGTATCTCAGCTATGGGCAATTCATTGAGTGTAACAGTCCTGGTCAAACTATCGATACTGATATTTACTTTCTCGAAATCATATCCCACAGAAACTTTTGCTGTAACACGCAAAATTATCTTTTTCGAAAACAAATTAAAAAAATCATAGTCGTAAGACTCTTTGTAGCTATACAATTCTGAAAACTGACCTTCTACACTGATGAGTTTGGTCACTGTTTTGATTTTCTCCAATATTATGGTAGTATTTTCAGCCTTATTGGATACAAAAGTATTATTTTTTAAGTAATACCACGTTCCCAAACCTAAAATTATCAAAATGATAAAAAGGCCAAAATATTGTTTTATAAATGATTGTAACATACTTAAATGATTACCTTATATTTTTGAGTCAAAATTATATTTTAGTCCGGAATGAGATTTAAGTACGGCTTTGACCGAACCCACAGATATGGGTGATTCTATCATCATTGGTATGCGATTTTTATCGTCAGATACCCATATAGATATTTGATCGCCTTTCTTAAATACCTTTCCTTCTACTACATTTGGGATCAACTTTAATGTGCGAAAATTTCCTAAACCTTTGATATCTTTCGTTTCTTTTCCTCCATATCCTATGTGTATCGGATATACTGCTTTATCAAAAAACATCTGAGTCCCTATTTGATCACCTTTTTTCATGTTTGCCATATCTAAGTTACGCATAAAATAAATATTAGACATAAGATCTTGCATACAGCTGTTGAGCCTATATACTTGTGGTTTTGTATCTGACTTGGTTTTGCCATGGTAAGTAACTGCAACATTTCTTTTTTGGTCAAAACTAATGCTGTCATAGAGTCTGTAATTGCCTTCTTCTACGATTCGTACAAAGTTTTGTGGCAGTAAAGTCTTTTTATCTACTTTGGAATAAAAATAATCATTGACTTTAAATATACTTTCATAACTTTTGTAAGTTTTCCCTATAGCTTTGAGTTCATAATTATCCCTTGATTCATGTACGGAAAATGTCACTTCTCCAGCAGGTATCCAAAGCAATCCCAAATTATAATACATCTTATAAACAAGTTTTTCGCCACCTACAAAACTATTGTTTTCTATGCTACATTGCTCCACAGCTACTTTTTTGGTATGCTCTGAAAATGCTGACATCAGTACTACAAGTAGCAATGCTGTAAAACTATAAATATACCTTTTTGTCATGTGTTTGTAAAATATTTTTTAAAATCGGTTCTAAATAAAATTACTATACCAATGAGTGCAGGAAGTATGAGATTTATAAGCCAAAGTCCAAAAGTTGCTACTAATGCGGTCATACTTTCAATACCTACAGACGACCAAACTAAAATAGCTAATTCGCCTCGAGCAAATATACTTAAAAATCCAGGCAATGGTATTCCTGTCTGTATCAGATATATGCCAGAAATGTTGCTGAATATTGTCAATTTGTCCAATTTAATACCTAAAAATAACATAAAAAGGAGGTATTGACTAAAATATATTCCATATCTCAATACTGAAATTGCCAATACTTTATGTAATAATTCTTTTGAGTATAGATCCAATGACTTAATTTGTCGGTTTACTTTATTGATATTTTTTGATTTAATAAAACGTTCTAAAAAATGTGCTACTTTTGGCAAATTATAATAAAACCATATCAAACATACTATCTGAATACTTACTACTACTGAAAACGCTAAACCTTGACCATAAGTAACATCAAAAATATTTTTAAGAAAAAAATAACTAAATCCTAATCCAACAGCGATGTTACAAAGATTTTGTGCTATACTTCCCAATAAAGTAGCTGAGACTACCTGTGTCTTCATATCTGGATCAGTGGTGATCAATCTACCACCATATTCGCCAAGTCTAGCCGGCGTCATGATACCCGCAGCAACACCTGCCAATACTGTGGTAAGCGCAGATCGTTTTGATAGTTGTAGGTGAGGCGACATTAACCATCGCCATTTAGTGCTTTCCAACAACCAATTCAGTGGCATTAGGACTATACAAAGTAAAAGAAGCCAATAATTGCCATCAAACATACCTGAATTCCAAATATCGTTTAATGCCATTCTACCATTAGTTCGCACAAGTTGATAGTACATCAACACTAATATTATCATTAATGTCAATACTTTGAACACATTATAATATCTCTTCAATCCTATGATGTTAGATTTACATAAAATGACAAAAGTACCTATAAAATATTATTGTAGGGCCAGAAAATCGTGTAATTACAAACCCATCCTAAACATAACCTTAATTTTACCGTTTTGTATATTTGGATTCACTACCTTTGTGATATGATTTCGACAAATAATTTAAAATACAAATATGCTGGAGGAACGGAAATCGTTTTTCCAGATATACATTGTGCAGGCAATGATATTTTGCTCATTTTGGGTACTTCTGGTGTAGGTAAGACGACATTATTACATCTTTTAGGTGGCATTCTCACTACACAGCAAGGAAAAGTCTCCATTGAGAATACGGCCATTGATGAGTTATCAGGGTCAGCAGCAGATATATTTCGCGGGAAAATATTGGGATTATTTTTCAGCAAAATCACTTTGTAGATGCACTCTCCGTCATCGAAAATGTGATATTGGCGCAAAGCCTAGCAGGCAATAAAACAGACCGAAACGCTGCGAAATCACTATTGGAAAGACTAAATATCGGGCACAAAGCAGACAAATCAGTACGCGACCTTAGCCAAGGTGAAAAACAAAGAGTGGCCATTGCAAGAGCATTGATCAATCAACCTAAAGTCATTTTGGCGGACGAACCAACTTCTGCACTAGATGATGTAAACTGTGATGAAGTATTAAAATTGCTGCAAGAACAGGCCAAAGTAGTGGGCTCTGCACTGATCGTAGTCACCCATGATACTAGATTAAAAGATAAAATAAATAACCAAGTAATCCTGGAATCGAAATGAGTATATTACAAATAGCTTGGCGAAATATTATTAAAAATCCACTCAATCTTTTGATGAGTATTATACTCTTTGGGTTGGGTGTAGGCTTGATTTCATTTTTGTTATTATTCAATAGTCAACTCAAAGACAAATTTGACAAAAATCTAGCTGAAATAGATCTCGTGGTAGGTGCCAAAGGTAGTCCGCTTCAGATGATCTTATGCAATATGTACCATATTGATAACCCTACTGGCAATATTCCGATCAAAAATGCAGCACCACTGCTAAAAGATCTCCATCCATTGATCAAAAAAGCTATCCCACTATCATTGGGTGACAATTATAAGTCGTATCGCATTGTGGGTACCAACCATGATTTACCTGAGATGTATGGTGGAAAAATAGAAGAAGGTTCTCTTTGGGTCAAAGATTTTGAAGTTACGATCGGAAGAGCTGTGGCTGATGATACAGGTTTAAAATTGGGAGATAAAGTTGTAAGTTCGCATGGGTTTAATGATGATGACCACGCTCATGATGAACATTCTTTTGTTGTAAAAGGAATATTTGAAGGAACCGGTACGGTATTAGACCAATTGATATTGACCAATACAGCTTCTATCTGGTTAGTACACGATCATGGAGCTGAAGAAAGTGAAGAAGAAAATAAAGAAGCGCACGACCACACCGCTGAAGGACATGATGCACATGAACATGATGATCATGACGCGCACGATCACGATGCACATGCAGGACACGATCACTCAGATCATGCTCATGACAATAGTAATGCTGATTTACTAAATCATCAAGACCAGGAGATTACTTCGGTTTTGATACAATATAAAAACCGAACCAACTTCCAGGCACTCAATTTTGGTAGAAATATAAATGAAAATACTGAAATGCAAGCGGCATCTCCTGCTATTGAGATAAATCGCCTTTATAATATGATTGGTGTAGGTACGGATGCATTAAGGAGTTTGGCTATTTTGATTGCAATTGTTTCAGCATTAAGTATCTTTATATCACTATTTAAAAGTATGAGAGAAAGGAAATACGAATTGGCCATCATGCGTGTACTAGGTGCTGGTAGATCAAAGGTCTTTATGTTGATTGTCTTGGAAGGATTGATATTGGCTGTGATAGGATTTGTCATAGGTACGGTATTAAGTCATGTGGGTATGGAAGTGATCGCAAAATATCTCAAAGCAGATTTCAGATATAGTTTTACGGGATGGAAATTTTTGACGGATGAGTGGATAGTATTAGGAGTATCGTTAGTTTTAGGCTTGTTTGCTGCGCTAATTCCTGCAATACAAGCAGCCAATACAGATATTAACAAAACTTTATCACAAAAATAGTCATACACAGGTTACCAAAATTTCATTTACATCGTTATTAAGATATAAATAAAGCGTTTAGTGATTCAAAAGATAAATTTATTAGGTATAGCTGGAGTGATATTTTTATTTTCAGCAGCGTTACCATTTACACAAGGTAAAGATTTGTGGATGACTTTGGGTATGGTAACTTTTAAATCCACCTACGATCCTGAATTATTGATGGAAACCAAGATACCAAAGATATCTCCAGCCATAGAAAAAATAGACGGTACTGTCATCGAGGTAGAAGGTTACATAATACCGCTAACTGGTCAGGTGACACAAAGCCATTTTATGTTAAGCAAATTTCCTCAAAGTACTTGTTTTTTCTGTGGCAAAGCTGGACCAGAGACGGCTATGCAAGTATTTATGAAAGAAAATAAAAAAGTAAAAATAACCGAGCGTAAAGTAAAAGTAAAAGGCACATTATTGGTCAATCCTAAGGATGCATCAACTTTGTTATATACCCTTGAAAACGCTATCATCTCTGAATTATAATTTATTTAATCAATTTTATGAAATTCATCATCTTTTTATCATGTTTAATATTGACATCATCGATCCTGAGTGGACAAGCAGCCACAAAAGAAGATAATGTATGGAAAACGCTTTCCAAAATCAGTTACAAAAAAGAATATGATGAGCTCATGGGATTCAAAATAGATAAACCTGTATTTAGTGAATCTGTAAGAGCGTTGGAAGGCAAAGAACTTACTATCAAAGGATACATCATTCCTATAGAAGGATATAAATCGCATAAGGAGTTTATCTTTTCAGCATTTCCATACTCCATGTGTTTTTTCTGTGGTGGTGCAGGACCAGAGACAGTCATGGAAGTAGAAGCACTCGAAGGTATAAAATACTCTGCAGACGCCATTACGATTAAGGGTAAATTGGTATTGAATGATAAAGACATCAACCGACTAATGTACAAATTGGTTGGTGCTAAATTGATAAAAAGCTAAATATATTATATAAAAGTATTGACATGAATTTTCCACAACCTATCGCAGTTACGGAGATTGCGCACAAGTATAATACAACTTTAAAAGGTGATTCATCATTGTTTGCATCAGGTATCAACGAGATACACAAAGTCAAAGTTGGTGATATTACCTTTGTAGATGTAGAAAAATATTATACCAAATCTCTAACATCAGCTGCTACCATCATCATCATCAATAAGGATGTACCATGTCCTGATGGAAAAGCATTGCTAATAACAGAAGATCCATTCGCAGTATATAATCAGATAGTCTGGGAAAATAGACCTATGAAATATCTCACATCTGATCGAGGAGAAAATGTCATCGTAGGAGAAAGAACACAAATAGATCACGGTGTACACATTGGTCATGATGTTAGCATTGGAAAAGATTGTTACGTCCAATCAGGTGCTTTCATAGGCGATCAGACCATTATAGGGGATAATGTCATCATACAAGCTGGTGCACTGATAGGTACGGATGCATTTTATTATAAAAAAATCAATGGTCAATACCATAAATGGCGTTCAGGAGGCAAAGTGATCTTAGAAAATGATGTAGAAATTGGTGCAGGTTGCACCATCAATCGTGGTGTATCGGGAGAAACGATCATTGGCGCAGGTAGTAAATTGGACTGCCAGATACACGTGGGACATGGCGTTGTTATAGGTAAAAACTGTCTCATAGCTGCACAAACAGGTATCGCAGGCAAGACCATCATTGGTAGTAATTGTACAATATATGGGCAAGTAGGTATAGCCCAAAACCTTAAAATTGGTGATAATGTGGTATTATTAGCCAAAAGTGGTGCGTCAAAAGATCTTGAAAGCAATAAAACTTATTATGGCACACCAGCGGGTGAAGCAAGGGAGAAATTTAAAGAAATAGCAGCTATTAGGATGTTGTTGGATGGTAATAGCTTTTAGTTTGGATATGATAATTTTTCGCATTTTGGACTAAGAAATGTTTTAGTCTATTCATATTAACACTGATTGGTCATCAACCTAGGTTTTTTGGCAAGGTTTAGAAATGAGCTTAGAAATGAGTTTGATGGTAGGAGAATAAAAAACATATATAAGTTACTGTGCAAACTATTCAGGCAATTAAATGAAAAGTGCTTAAATCAATAAATAAATGAAATTATTTATGCTCAGGTTTATTCTTTCAAATTATTTAAAGAATAGTTGATGAAATTTTCAGACCTTTGCTACAACATAAAAATAATAAAAATGAAGTACAATTTTTATGCAGGGCCAGCCATCCTGCCACGTGAAGTCATAGAAGAAGCAGCGCAAGCGGTGTTGGATTTTAATGGTATGGGTTTTTCTTTGATCGAGATATCGCACAGGACAAAAGAATTTATTGCAGTGATGGACGAAGCTGTCGCTTTGGTCAAGGAGTTGATGCACATAGGAGATGATCATGAAGTACTCTTCCTTTCTGGTGGAGCTAGTTCGCAGTTTTTTATGGCACCAATGAATCTACTAGATGAATCCATGAAAGCAGCCTATACAGATACAGGCACTTGGGCATCCAAAGCCATCAAAGATGGTAGCTTGTACGGTCAGGTAGATATAATTGCTTCTTCCAAAGACAAAAATTACTCTTACATACCTAAAGGCTATGATATAGATGCGAGCTGTAGATTCCTTCATATTACGAGCAATAATACCATATTTGGTACACAATATCAATCCTTTCCAGAGACTAGTGTGCCCATAGTATGCGACATGTCTTCTGATATTTTTAGCCGAGAGATTGATGTCAATAGATTTGACCTAATCTACGCAGGTGCTCAAAAAAATATGGGTCCAGCAGGTACTACTCTAGTGATCGTGCGTAAGTCAGCACTTGGTAAGGTGAGTAGAAAAATACCTGCAATGTTGAAGTATGAAAATCATATAGAAGCGGGCTCCATGTACAATACACCACCTGTATTTCCAGTATATGTATCTATGCTTACGTTAAGATGGATCAAAAAAAATGGTGGCGTAGCAGGCATACAAAAAGCCAATGAAGAAAAAGCAGCCTTACTTTATGATGAGATAGATAGAAATAGTCTTTTCTATTGTCCAACCAATATCGATGATCGCTCCAAAATGAATATTTGCTTTTTATTATACAATACAGAGCTAGAGAAAGAATTTTTGGCGAAATGTAAGGATGCAGGTTGTATCGGATTAGAAGGCCATAGATCGGTCGGTGGATTTAGAGCTTCAACATACAATGCCATGTCAAAAGAAGGCATTCAGGTACTGGTAGATGTAATGAAAACATTTGAAGTGACCAATGGATAGGGTTTAAATTACGCCTAATTTTGCACAAGCTTTTTTTCATCTTATTGATGTATTATCAAATTGTGAATCATTGACCTATTACTTAGATATAGATGGTGCTAAAATACCATTACGCATCATAGAAGAACGAAGAAATGGTGCTAGGGTGGCATTGGGTGGCACACATGTCATACTTAGGATACCTAAGATACCTTTTTTTGGTGGTAGTGTGGATAAACATGTAGAATGGGCAAAAAACTGGCTCCGACAACTTAAAGCCTCCAAACCGCATGTCTTGGACAAATATCTCAATCTCAAAAGTTACCAAGATGGAGATATATTTGAGATGGGCAAACAACGTTTTTTATTGGATATCACAAAGGCTGATAGAGAAAGTGGATACATTAAGCTCCAAAAAGAAGGCGTACTAAAAATAGAAATACCCAACAATGCACAGTACGATGAACAAAAACTAATTAAAAGTCTGCTAATTAAGTTTGCACAAAAATATTTCATCCCTGAAATAGCAGGTAAGGTCAAATATTACAATGATGCTTACTTTCAAAAACCCATCAATAGTGTGCGGCTGAAATACAATAAGTCTAATTGGGGCAGCTGCTCAACCGGTAAGAATCTCAACTTTTCGGTACGACTGTTTTTTGCCCCTGATGATGTGATAGATTATGTGGTCATACACGAGTTGGCACATTTGATAGAGATGAATCACTCAGATAGGTTTTGGAAAATAGTCAGTGACATCATGCCCGACTATGAAGCCAAAGAAAAACTGCTTAAGGTGAATAGTTCAAAGTATGATTTTTGAATGATTGATGAAAAGCAGGGATGAGTTATGTTATATTTACTTATCCATATTGATGCATTAAGAATAAACTAAGAGTGGATAAATCTCGAATTTAGCATATTTATGCCTATCAGAACCTATCAAATATAAACCAAATAAGACAAAAAAAACTATCTTTACCCCCAAATAAGTGAAATTGGAAAAACCATCGGTTATATCTCTAGATGACGCAGATATTTGGCAAGAAGACAAGTTGATTTTGGCAAAAGTTGATTTCAGACTTGCACCTGGTGAAACTTGCTATCTCATTGGTAAGTCTGGAAGTGGTAAAACCAGTTTTCTAAAAACCATATATGGTAGCCTTCCTTTGCGTGCAGGAAAGGGACAGGTGGCTGGATATGATTTACTTTCGCTCAAGGATAAAGATGTGCCTTTTCTTCGTCGAAAACTTGGTATGGTATTTCAAGATTTTATCCTTTTTGATGATTGGACGGTAGGAAGAAATTTATTGTACATATTGGAAGCGACAGGATGGAAAGATCGTGCCCAAATGACAGCTAGAGTACTACAAGTATTAGAGATGGTAGGGCTGAATGGCGCTGAAAAAAAACCTATCTCATCGCTTTCAGGTGGTGAACAACAACGAGTTGTTATTGCTCGGGCTTTGCTCAATAATCCACCCATCATTATAGCAGATGAGCCTACAGGCAATTTGGACCCAGATACCAGTGACGAAATACTATACCTACTCAATAGATTAGCTAAAGAATTTGGGACGTCGATCATCATAGCTACTCATGACTATAGACTTATTCAAAAATTTCCAGCTAGGGTATTTAAGTGCATTGCTGGCAAAGTACAAGAAGTCTAGGATTTTTTATTCCACAAATCTTACTTTACTATAAGTGATATATTATAAAAAAGAGGTCATTCTTTTGACTTCAAAATATAACTTTTCTAAAATACAGAAAGGCCTTACCTCAATGAGATAAAGCCTTTTTGGTTTTTTATAATTGTGGAATAATTATTATTCCTGAACTAACTCAAATTGTATTTTTGTAATTAATTCTTTGTGAAGATGAAGATCAGCTGAATAAGTACCAACTTCCTTGATATCATCTGGCAAATGAATTTTTTTACGTTCAACTTCTAAATCTAATTGCTCTTTTAAAGCATTTGCAATCTGCACAGTATTTACACTTCCGAAGATTTTTCCTGAAGTTCCCGCTTTGACACCAATTCTTAAAGTTTTACCTTCAAGTTTAGTTGCCATAACTTTGTATTCATCCAATCTTGCTGCTTCTTTTGCATCTTCTTCTGCAATGATTACATCACGCTTTTTTCTATTTAGCGCATTAGCATTGACTGCAAGTCCTTGTGGGATTAGGTAATTTCTACCATAACCAGGCTTAACTTTCACTACATCGTGCTTATCGCCCAGTTTGTCCATATCTTTTAAAAGAATGATTTCCATTTTCTGATAATTTTAAAGATTATTTTAATAAGTCAGCTACATAAGGAAGAATAGCAAGATGTCTTGATCTCTTCACTGCCACTGCAACCAGTTTCTGATACTTCAATGAATTTCCAGTAATTCTTCTTGGAAGAAGTTTACCTTGCTCATTAATAAACTGAAGTAAAAATTCAGAATCTTTATAATCTATGTATTTGATACCGTATTTTTTGAATCGGCAGTACTTTTTTCTTTGCTGACCTATGGTAGGATTGCTAAGGAATTTTATATCGTCTCTAGATGCCATTATATTTATTTTTTTAAATGTGTGGTCAATGAATTTATTCTTCTTCTGAGCTTACTACAGGAGCCACTACTTCTGCTACTACAGGAGCGATAACTTCTACAGGTACAACTTTAGGCTCTTCTTTAACTACTTCAGGTGCCGGCGCAGCTACTGCAGGACCAGCCACCGGTGCTCCATCAAAAGTTTTCTTTTTGCTTTCTTTTTTCTTGTAAGCACTGATGACACCATTTCTTCTGTCTTCGTTGTACTTTACACCGTATTTGTCCAATTTGATGGTCAAGAATCTCATGATTCTTTCATCTCTACGTAATGAAAGCTCTGTTTTGGCAATAGCCGCACCATTAGCTGCAGAAAACTCCATGCAATAATAAACGCCTGAAGACTTTTTGTTAATAGGATAAGCCAATTGTTTTAGGCCCAATTCATTTACATGCACAATAGTACAACCCTGATCTTTTAGTAGGGTCTCGTATGTGCTTGCTGTCGATTTTATTTCATCACCTGACAGTACGGGATCGATGATGAAAGTAACTTCATAATGATTCATATTTTATTGAAGTAAATTGATTAAAAAATAAATAACTTTAACGAAAATTTTCATTTCGGGCTGCAAAGGTAAGGTAATAGTTTGATTTACAAAAGAATAATGGTAAAAAATATTCTTAGTAAAGATGAAATTTTATTACATTTTATTATAGTCTTGATATTTAGGTTTTGTTACGATATAAGCTTTATATCTTGAATTGTTATTTTACCCTATATTTTGAAACTGTACATACGGTAATTTATTCGTGTCATTCTTTTATAATCTTAAGAAAATTGGATTTTTTATTTAACTCGAAAGTAATAAAATACAAACCATTTTTTAGTTTGTCTAAGTTTTGTATTGTGACCGAATTGTCTTGGATGTTGTAGGTATTGCTTAAGACCAACTTTCCATCCATTGAAAAAATTTTAGTTGGTAAAGCTTGATCTTTACTGCTTTCAAGCTTTATGGTTACTGCATCTTTCACTGGATTTGGATAACAATGTTGTGTAGCTGAGCTGATGTCAAAAGCAGTTGATATTGGACTCTCCTGATAGACTCGCACATAATCTATAGCAAACTCGCCGTGAATAAAACTAGGTAAGATAGTCGGCTGAATGGCAAAATTTAAAATTAAATATTGATCTTTGTTAAATGGCCAAGTATTATCATCTTTTACAAAAGGTCGGTAAATATAATGCACCATGCCATCCACACTAAAAGTCATTTTTTCTGGTGTCCAGACCAAACCATATACATGAAATTCAGAAGACGCTGTGGGTAAATTTTGACCACCTAGATTTACAGTATTGCTAAAGCTTGATGGAGTATGAAGTGCACTTTGCACAAAGTTTTGATTGTATCCCCAATGTTCCATAATATCTATTTCGCCACATGCTGGCCAAGGAGTGGTACCAAATCCTTGCTGCTCCCAATATGCGCCAGTTTCTGTTATATTTTTTCCGAGCATCCAAATAGCAGGCCAAGTTCCTAAACCTTCAGGCAACTTGGCTCTTACTTCTATTTTCCCATAGGTGAATGCAAACTTTGAATTTAGTCTTGCGGATGTATAGTTTTTTGTTTGGCCTTGTGTGTTAAAAATTTCTTTTTTGGCAATTATTTTTAAAATTCCGTTTTCTACTACTGAATTGGTGGTGCGATTAGTATAATGCTGGATTTCTCCATTGTACCAACTACCACCAGATGGTAATTTGGTTTGATGAAACCACTTTGTATTGTCTATGGCACCATTGCTATCAAACTCATCTGACCATATCAGATTATCATAAATAGGATCTGAATCGGCACTAGTTTCAAATTTGAAATCGTCAATATATGCCTTTACTTTATCATTATTATTTTCACCATTGACTTGTAGCAATATTCGATTGAAATCATATCTTTGAGATGGTGGAAGGGAACCTGGATTTAAATTGATGTATGGATCGGATTTGAAATTAAAGGTAATCGTTTGCCACTGATTCAGTAGTATAGGTTTAATTATTTCAGATTGCGTATTCCACGGTTCGTTTAAAAAACTATTTTGGACTTTTAATGAAATTTGATTTTTTTGTGTTCCTGAAATATCAGCTGCTGATAAATAAATTTTTAATGAGAAAGTATGATCTGATTCCAAATCTAAGTTATTACTCAAGTCAAATCGTACATTGGCATATTGACCGCCAGTATCAGCATATCTGAGTACCATAGCCGAAGTATTGATGCCTTGAGGAAAAGGGTTTGCGAATCTGGTGTTAAGTCCACAATCATCGGCAACCCATTTGTCAATTGTACCATTGCCTTCAAAATCGTCAAAAATAGGTTGCGAAAAAATAAATAAGGGTAAAGTAAAAAATATGCTTAAAAGACTAAAGTAACGAAACATAATATTGGTTTTTTGAGGTGTTATAATAGGTTATATATATTAAAGAGTGTGTAAAATACAATTAAAGTTGCTTTATGTTGGCAAAAAATAGTAATCAATTTTGTTCGGGTATAAATTTTAATATTTTTCAGAATAAATGGAACTCATTTTGCTAATTTTATAGGAAACAAAGCTTAATTTGTTGAACATCTACTAGATCAAGTCGCTTTGGCGACTACGTAAATCATTCTACCAGTGTAATATCATGCAATGACTCCAAGGCGACATCTGATTAAAATGAGTGACTGTATATTTGTTTTCAATCAATATTTTTTCACAATTAAAATTTTTAATCATGATTGTAGCAATTCAAAAAATAGTCATTTTGGTATCTTTGCTTTGGATAGGCAATGTAAACCAAACTAAAGAAATGCGCACCACTGTTGAAGGGAAAGTCACTGATATGAAATCAGGGGAACCAATACTTTTAGCTTCAGTCGCTTTTTATCGAGGAGGAGTACTCATCACGGGTATAGACACCGACTTAGACGGTAAGTTTATAATCAATGATATCCAATCTGGGACTTATGATGTCGAAGCAAGTTACGTTGGATATATAGCACAACGACTTACTGGTGTAGTCATACTTGCTGGGAAACAAAATGTCATTAATTTTCAATTGAGTGACGATGCCGTTTTATTGGATTTGGGTGTCGAAATACGAGAGTTTAGAGTTCCATTGATTAGTATGGATAATACCACATCTGGAAGTACTATTACAAGTAGTAATATTAGGAATCTTCCCACTAAAAATGTCAATGAAATTCAAGGGAATGAAGCTGGTATATCATCAAGAAATGGTGGAGAAGTTTCTGTAAGAGGGTCAAGGTCAAATGAAACGGTTTATTTTTTAGATGGCATTAGAGTAAATGGAAACCTAATTCCACAAAACGAAACTGCAAGGGAATCTTATGGTAAAATAAATGAAAACAAATTTGTAAATGTGCAAGATGAATCACTTTCTACCTTTGCACTTGATGTAGATAGGGCAGCATACAGCAATGTAAGAAGGTTTATCAATACTGGTGAATTACCACCTGTTGATGCCGTGAGAATTGAGGAAATGATCAATTATTTTGCCTACGATTACCCTGCGCCAAAGGATAATGAAATCTTAGGTGTTACGACGCATTTGACTGATTGTCCTTGGAATAGTGGATTGAAACTTTTGCATGTAGGAGTACAAAGCAAAAAATTGAATGTAGATGAATTGCCATTTTCAAATTTAGTTTTTCTCATAGATGTTTCAGGTAGTATGTCATCTGAAAACAAATTGCCTTTAGTGATTGCTTCGATGAAAGTCTTGCTTAATCAATTGCGATCTGATGATAGGGTAGCTATAGTGACGTATGCAGGTAGAGCTTCTGTGGCTTTACCTTCTACAAAAGCAGCCGAAAAACAAAAAATCTTAGATGCATTAGAAAGTTTAAATGCAGGTGGATCAACTGCCGGTGCTCAAGGCATTATCACTGCATATAACATTGCTTTAGAAAACTTCATTCCTAAAGGTAATAATCGCATAATATAAGCAACAGATGGTGATTTTAATGTTGGATTGAGTGATAATGCAGGTTTGGAAAAGTTGATAGAAGAAAAGAAAAACTCTGGTGTTTTTTTATCCGTATTGGGTTATGGTATGGGCAATTATCAAGATGACAAACTACAGATATTGGCAGATAAAGGCAATGGTAATCACGCTTATATTGATGATATCCAAGAAGCAATCAAAGTATTGGGTACTGAGTTTGGCGGGACCATACACACGCTGGCAAAGGATGTGAAATTTCAAATCGAATTTAATCCTGAAAAGGTAGCGTATTATCGATTACTAGGTTATGAAAATAGGATGCTTGATAAGGAAGATTTTAATAATGATGCCAAAGATGGTGGAGAGTTGGGCATGGGACATCAAATGACCGCTATTTATGAATTGGTGATAAAAGGAGATTCGGAAGGATTGTTGCAAGTGGATCCACTAAAATATCAGGCAAAAAAGAAATCTAAAAGTAATCCATTTGGAGACGAGTTGGCAACGATTAAGTTTAGATATAAAGATCCGGATTCATCCAAAAGCAAGAAATGGGAGCAACCGATATTTGATCAATGGAAAGGCATATCAGAAACAAATGAAAATGTTAGATTTTCTACCGCAGTAGCTTATGCTGGTATGTTGTTGCGCAAGTTATCTACTTTAGATTCAAGATCTTATGACAAAATGTTGGCATTGGCATCTACATCATTGGGTAACGATGAAGGTGGATACAAAGCAGAATTTGTAGAATTAATGAAGGCCGCTTCATTGCTTAGGGAAAAAGAAATTTCAAGTGTGGAAGCAAACAGATAAATTTTGTGGTTAGTAAAAGGCAGTCTGAGCAATCGGACTGCTTTTTTTTGGATTAGAAAGAACCCTTTATCATCAATTACCTTCTTTCTCCTTTTCCTGGTTTTTAAAATACTTACGAAGCAGCCATGTATTTTTAAGTGCTTCTAAATTTTCATTCAATTTCTCACCTGCATTATTAATCTGTATGACGGTTGAGTCCAAGTGTCCAATGGTTTGGTCTATTTTGGTGACCAAACTAGGGTCATTGGAAAGATAGTTGATAGCACCTTTGCCATCTTTTACATTTGTGATGGTCTGATTAGCATTGTGTATTGTTAGATCCAAATGATCAATCACCTTATCTAATTCTCTCGAAGATTTCTCTACATTTGTTATGATGTTTTTGACTTTATTGGCTACGGAAGTATCTCTCAGCATACCTACCAAATTGTCCTTTTTATCTATGGAAGTTAGTATTTTATTTAATTGGTTAATGGTTGATGAAGAAGCTTTGCTTGTGATTTTCAAATGATGCACAATTTCTCTTAAGTCTTTTGTCAATAATGTATCTTTTAGCATGGATCCCACGATACCTTTGCCTGCGCTTATTTCTTTTGTTATGGCCAATAACTCACCCGTTAATAAAGCGGCATTTTCATTGGTGACACTTAATGTTTGCAGCATTTCTTCTGTTCTGATTCTGGTGAAAGATCTTATGGTATCACCTTTGGCTATATTCATTTCAGATTTATGGCCTGGCAATATATTGATGATCATACTTCCGACCAATCCATCAGATGTGATGGCACACTTGGCATCCGTTTTTATGTGTTTGGTGATTTCTTTAACTATAGCAATTTTTACCACTATGACGGTATCACTGACCATCACTATTTCCTTGACAGTGCCCACATTGATACCAGAGTACCTGACATTATTTCCCGGTTTCAGCCCGTTTATATTATTAAATACCGCATAGATATTATAAGTATTGCCAAACATATTTTGTTTTTCACCAATAAAATATACTCCAGCGATAAATAAAATGGTACCTACTATAATGAAGATGCCTAATTTAAGCACTTTGTTTAATGATTTATCCATGTTTATGTTTTAAAAAATGCGCTTACTTTCGGATCATCCGATTTGGAAAGTTCCGCAAATGTTCCTGTAATGTAATTAATGCCATCTATCAATAATATCATGCGATCTGCGATAAATCTTGCGCAATCTACATCATGTGTAATGACAATGGAAGAAGTTTTATATTTATCTTGGATTGACTTCATCAGTAATACGATTTCTTTTGACGTGATCGGATCTAGGCCTGTAGTTGGTTCGTCATACAGAATGATTTTTGGTTTTAGTATCAATGTCCTAGCCAAAGCAATCCGACGTTTCATTCCACCTGATAATTCTTCGGGCATTAATTCTATTGTCTGAGGTAAACCTACACTTTCTAAAGCTTCCATTACTAAAGGTGTAGCATCATCTAATTCACCAAATTTCCCTATATGCCTTCTTAATGGAAATTCTAGATTTTCTCTCACAGACATAGAGTCATAGAGGGCGCTACCTTGGAACAAAAATCCGACTTCAGTTCTTATTTCATTGAGCGTGTCTGCATCCATTTTGTCCAAGTTTTTATTCATGATCGTAATAGTGCCCGAATCATGGGATTCTAAACCTATCAGACATTTGATCATAACGGACTTTCCAGAACCAGATTTGCCCATAATAACTAGTGTTTCGCCTTCGTATAATTCCATATTGAAACCATTCAAAACGCGATGCTCTCCATAAGATTTTACAAGATCTTTGATGATGACCATTTTTTTTCTTACTTCCGAATTTATCATATCGAATAAAATATGTCGGTGATCAATACAGAGGCAAAATCTATGATAAATACCACCATAGAAGCCTCCACTACTGCCGCATTGGCTGTTAACCCAACACCTGCTGTACCATGTTTACAATAATACCCTTTATAACATCCTACTAACCCAATAGCAAAACCAAAGAAAAAGGTTTTGATGGTAGATGGAATAAGGTCCGAATAAGTCAAGGCTCTAAAAACTTCATCAAAATATAAAGTAAATGAGACATCACCCTTGAAATTTTCTATTAAAAATGAGCCAAAAAGTGCTACAGCATCACTCATGATCACAAGTATTGGTATCATTAAAGTTGTGGCAAGAATTCTAGTTACCACCAAAAATTTAAATGGATTTGTACCAGAGACATCCATAGCGTCTATCTGTTCAGTCACACGCATGGCACCTAATTCGGCTCCAATACCTGAGCCAATCCTTCCTGCACAAATTAATGCGGTTATGATTGGACCTATTTCTCGAATGATTGAAATACTTACCATTGATGGCAACCATGCTACTGCTCCTAATTCTATCATTTTTGGCCTAGACTGCAATGTGAAAACGAGACCAATGATAAAACCTGTCACGCCTACCAATAATAGTGAACGATTACCCATATTATAACATTGCCGTAAGAACTCTTTAAATTCAAATGGGCGTTTAAAAACTTCTTTGAAAAATCTTAATGCAAAATTGGCAAGCTCACCTGTTTCTATAAAAAAGGAATTCAAACCAGAAGTAGTAACATATAAATACACTTAATAGATGCGAGGCAAAAAAAAACATATCCGATTTGAAGGTATAAAACTAAAAGTTCTTTCTCTGCTGAACGACTTACTCAGTATGGTGGTCTTAGTGTTTTGTTCAAATACATTGATAAAATTAATATACCTTACATATTTGACGACTTGTTTCCAACTGTTAAACATAATGCGACAAAGTTCAGTACTACACAAGTTCTGTTGAGCTTTTTATGCTCAGCTTTATGTGGCGTTAAGCACATATCAAGTATAGAAATTTTCACCAAAGACGTATTGGTAAAGACCATTTTAGGCTTAAAAAACATATTGACGAAGACACCATAGGCAAACGCATTAGTTCCTTGGGACAAAAGGGAGCAATAGCATTACATGAAAGATTATTGGTTTTTAACAAGAGTTATTTAGATAGCTTATCATTACAGCGTATTACTTTTTAGACCTCGACAGTACCGAACAAACTGTATATGGCAATCAGGATGGAGCTGCTAAGGATATAATCCACACAAGAAAGGAGCCAACAGCTACCACCCGATTTTGTGTTATGTCTCAGAAGTTAAATATTTAGTAAACAGTTGGTTTAGAACAGGTTCTGCCTATACTGGCAATGGTGTAGTGGAGTTTATCCGCCAAACACTTAAAACTTTACCTAATAAAATCACATCAGTATTCCTTCGAGCAGATAGTGGATTTTTTAACGGTGCATTATTTGATTTATTAGAACAAAATGGTCATACTTATTTGGTAAAGGTAAAATTAAAAAACTTAAAAGCGTTATTGAAAGTTCAAAGTTGGCGCACATTAGCTTGCAATACAAACATGGCGGTGAGCAGGTTTAATTACAAAGCAAAAGGCTGGAGTACTACAGAACATTACACGCCGTCAGAGTGATCGTTGGATATGTGGAAGTGGAGAATTTTGGTAAAAACAGAGCGTGTTGCCGAGTACAAATACTTTTGTTATTGTTCTAATCTGCCTTATCCAAGTGGTGATATACTACATGAAATCTATGGTCAAAGAGCCGAGAGGAGAACTGGATAGAACAAACGAAAAATCATCTACTCGCTGGTCAAACGAGAATGCGAAACTTTCATGGCAATGATATATTGTGGCAATTATCTGTGCTGGCATACAACATCTCTATTATAATGCGCTTCACAGCGTGTAAAAAACATGGCGAGAAGAATATAAAACTTTCGGGACTGGTTCGTAAAGATACCTGCAAAAGTAGTCAGTAGTGCAGAAATATTTACGTCAAGATGGCTAAATATTACCATGCAGCCCACAGATGGTCAACTAGAACAACTAATCCTTCAGATATAAGTTTGGACAAACAAATCAAGAGTGTTCAAACCAACCCTTACCATTTGGATAAAGAAGTATGCCCTAATCCGTCTAAAAGTATCCTTTTATGGAAATAATTATGGCTTTTATTCGCTTTTATTCTGAAAATGTCCTTCCCAAAGGTATCAATTAGATTGCTCATGTGAAGACAACAAACGAAATCATTCCTAACATCCCTAATCGATCAAAATTTAACAAATTTTGAACCATAACTTTTTCATTTTAGATTTTTAGGTAACAGTAAATTTACAACACTTTTTATATAAAACCTAAGTTATGCCACTTTCATTTCTAAAACAATGATTTATGTTGGTTTTCAAAGTGATACCTAACAAAAAGCACTAAAAATTTTGTAATTGACGGATTCGACAATGTTGAGAAAGTTATTTAGTTTTATAAGAAAAATATAAATTTTATAAAAATTCACCTAGAGTTGTTATATATCAAAACATTGGCTTTAAATTCCTATAACTTCCTTACTTTTGCATCACAATTTAAAGCATTTATTGCTGATTAAAATATTAAACCATACCCAAATGAATACTTCTTTTTTAAAAAAATTGGACCTTCACAAAAAAAATGAAGGTACTTGGACAGGGCAAAAGTCCCTAAAATCTGATACTTATATCGAATCATTCTCTCCCGTAGATGGTGAATTGATAGGTAGCGTATCCGTCACTTCCAAAAAAGATTACGAAAAAGTCATCAAAACAGCTCAAAAAGCATTCATGAATGGCGCGAAATCCCTGCACCAAAACGTGGTGAAATCGTACGCCAATACGGCGAAGAACTCCGTAAATACAAAGAGCCGCTCGGTCAACTAGTATCTTACGAAATGGGCAAATCTCTTCAGGAAGGTCTCGGCGAAGTACAAGAAATGATCGATATCTGTGATTTTGCAGTAGGATTGTCTCGCCAGTTGTACGGACTCACGATGCATTCTGAGCGTCCGTACCACCGTATGTATGAGCAATGGCATCCACTAGGTATTGTAGGTATCATTTCTGCATTCAATTTTCCAGTGGCTGTTTGGTCTTGGAATGCGATGATTGCTATGGTATGCGGAGACGTATGTGTATGGAAAGCAAGCGAAAAAGCACCACTTTGTGCTGTAGCTTGTCAGAACATCTTGCATAAAGTGCTAAAAGCCAATAAAGTATCTGAAGGTGTGAGTTGCATCATCACTGGCGACTACAAAGTAGGTGAGTGGATGACCCAAGATAAAAGAGTTCCTTTGGTATCTGCAACAGGTAGCACTAGAATGGGCAAAATCGTAGGCGCTGCTGTAGCAGAAAGACTAGGAAGAAGCTTACTAGAATTGGGTGGAAATAATGCCATCATTGTGACAGAATCAGCTGATTTAAATCTAGTTTTGACAGGTGCACTGTTTGGAGCTGTAGGTACTTGTGGACAAAGATGTACATCTACGAGAAGACTCATTGTACACGAAAGCATATATAACGAGGTCAAAACCAAACTGACCAAAGCATATACCCAGTTGAAAATAGGCAATCCATTAGATAGCAAAAACCATGTGGGGCCATTGATCGATAAAATGGCCGTGGATGCTTATCAAAATGCACTCCAAGCTGCAAAAGAGCAAGGTGCTAATATTCTGGTAGAAGGTGGTGTACTCAAAGGCAAACATTATGAAAGTGGTTGTTATGTCAAGCCATGCATCGTCGAAGCAGAAAATAGTATGCCTATCGTGCAGCATGAGACTTTTGCACCTATTTTGTACTTGCTAAAATATAAAGGAAGTGTAGAAAATGCCATCGCAATACAAAATGATGTACCACAAGGTTTATCTTCAGCCATCATGACCACCAATCTTCGTGAAGCAGAGAGATTCCTTTCAGCAGCGGGTTCAGATTGTGGTATTGCCAACGTCAATATCGGAACAAGTGGTGCAGAAATAGGTGGAGCATTCGGTGGTGAAAAAGAAACAGGCGGCGGACGAGAATCAGGTTCAGACAGCTGGAAAGCATACATGCGCAGACAGACGAATACGATCAATTATAGTACTACTTTGCCATTGGCACAGGGGATTAAGTTTGATTTGTAAGGAAGTATTTCAATTGACTAATATCCTTTTTCTTGGAGACATTAAAGACATTTCCAGCCTTTTATCTTAGGTGTTGAAGCAATGTCTTTTCTTTAGTAATATAATTTGTTAATTTTTTGGGAATTCAAAAGTCAAATTGTTACCTATGCCTTATTATAACTTAGGTTTAAAATAACAAATAAAATTTAAGAAAGCGAAAGGACAAAGACTATTAAATTTTTCAGAAATGCAAATAACCTCCAAACTCTCCTCCTCCCAAACCACCATCTTCACCGAGATGTCAGCACTGGCAACTCAACATAATGCACTCAATCTTGGTCAGGGTTTTCCGGATTATGATCCACCTTCGGCATTGCTGGATTTGGTCAAAGATGCTATTGATAACCATAAACATCAATATGCTCCTATGGCAGGCGTCTTGGCATTGAGAGAAATCATAGCGCAAAAAGTACTTCATGCTTATGGACAATACGTGAACCCATCTACCGAAATAACCATTACCGCAGGTGCTACCCAAGCCATTTTTACAGCAATCACAGCATTCATCCATGCAGATGATGAGGTCATTATTTTCGAACCAGCCTATGACTGTTATCGTCCTGCAATCCAATTAGCTGGTGGTAAGTCCGTAGTTTACACAATGGAAGCACCTGATTTTGAAATCAATTGGGCTTTATTGGCAGCGATGATCAGCCCGAAAACCAAGATGATCATCATCAATACGCCACACAATCCTACAGGAACGATCTTAAAGTCAGATGATCTGCTACAATTGTCTCGTATTGTTAAGGATACCAACATCATCATCTTAAGTGATGAAGTCTATGAGCATCTGGTATATGATGGTCAGTCGCATGAAAGTGTATTGAAATATCCTGAACTATACCAACGCAGTATTGCTATATTTTCATTCGGGAAAACTTATCACTGTACAGGATGGAAAGTAGGTTATTGTATTGGACCTGAGTATCTTATGAATGAAATCCGCAAAGTCCACCAATGGAATGTATTCAGTGTCAATTCTTTTGTGCAGCACGCTTTGGCAGCATTTATGACAGACGCGACACAGTATTTATCACTGAATCAATTTTATCTGCAAAAAAGAGATTTTTTCCTTGACATTCTACAATCAACACGTTTCCGACCGTTAAAATCTGTGGGTACTTTTTTCCAGTTGTGCGATTACAGCGATATTAGCGACATAGACGATGTAGCTTTTGCCAAAGAAATGACTGTAAAACACGGGGTAGCTTGTATTCCAATCTCCGTTTTCTACACTGACCATAGACAAGACAAGTTGATAAGGTTTTGTTTTGCTAAGACCGATGGATTACTGAATGCTGCAGGAGAGAAACTCAAGCTGATTTAGGTTGATTTCTCTCTACTACGCCTCGCACGATCAGATATTGTGCTATCATATAAGTAGCCATGATCAAATATTTCAAAATATTATCAGACATATTACCAAACTTAGATACTGCAATTAATGCATCTGATACTAAAAATAGGACCACTCCGATGACTACCGGTCCGTACCAATTAACGGAAGTTTTTCTAATCAAAGCAGAAATAACCATTAGTGATATGGCCAATGCATAAATAGTCACGGGTACCTTTAAATCTCCTAATCCATTCCAAAGATATGTTATGACCAATAAGGTAATGAATAATACAGGGATAGATTTTATTAAAATAGTTTTTGTATTAACTATACGATCTTGAAGAAAGGTGAATGTATAAAGTATCTGCATAATTAGGAAACTGCCTAAACCAAGCTTAAAAAAATCTTCACTACTGAACATTAAAAGATATCTCCAAATATTGCGAATATCATAGCCAAGATGAAAGCGTTGGATTGTTTGCGTTCCACACTGATATAGAATCCTATCAAACTCGCCATTATCATAGGTTTACTTACCATACGGTAATCTGTTAGTACTTCAAAGAATACTAAATTGGCAATAAATACTAAAGTATAAAATAAAGTAAATCCTTTATATTTTTTAAAGATATCCATATTACATTTGTTTTGGGTATAAAGTGCAAATGTATCTATAGTTACTTTAATATTGACAAGACTAACAAAAAAAGAAAGATTTAAAAACAAAAAAGGGCTTTATCATCTAGAAATAAAGCCCTTTTTTATAAGTTTATAATTTAATTTTCTGCTCTAAATCACACTGCAAAACTCTCACCGCATCCACAGGTACGAGCAGCATTTGGGTTGTTAAAATAAAATCCTTTACCTTCCAAACCTCCTGAAAATTCCAGAGTAGTATTACATAAATATAAAAAACTCTTCAAATCTGTGACAACTTTGATTCCATTGTCATCAAAAATCTGATCGTTTGGTTTGTTCTCATTGTCGAAATCCATTTGATAACTCAAACCTGAACAACCGCCACTTGTCACACTTACACGTACAAAATACTCATCAGAGAGACTTTTTGTCTTTATGATTTCTTCTATTTTTTCTTTTGCACTATCGGCTACAAATAACATAATCTATAGATTTTGTAAAAAAATTCTTAAGCTATTTCTAATACAGATTCATTCTTCTTTTTATAATCTGCAATGGCGCTTTTGATAGCGTCTTCTGCTAGTACAGAGCAATGTATTTTGACAGGTGGTAAAGCTAATTCTTCAACAATTGCCATGTTATCAATTGCTAAAGCCTGGTCTATGGTTTTTCCTTTTAACCACTCTGTGGCCAAAGAAGATGAAGCAATCGCTGAGCCACATCCGAAAGTTTTGAATTTAGCATCAATGATGGTATCGGTGGCTTCATCTACTTCAATCTGAAGTCTCATGACGTCACCACATTCAGGAGCACCTACTAGACCAGTACCCACATTTTTTTTATCCTTATCTAGCGTTCCCACATTTTTTGGGTGCTGAAAATGATCCAACAATTTTTCTGAGTATGCCATTTTTACTATTTTAAATTATTTATTTATTACAATTATCTACTTTAAATTCGATAAACTTAATGTTCAGACCAAACCACAGAATCCAAATCTATTCCTTCCTTATACATTTCCCAAATAGGACTCAAATCTCTCATGTGATTGACACCTTTGGTCACAGCCTTTATGGCATAATCTACATCTTCTTCTGTAGTAAACCTTCCCAAACTAAACCTAATGGATGAATGTGCTAAATCGTCACCCAAACCTAAAGCAACCAATACATAAGATGGCTCTAAGGATGCTGACGTACAAGCAGAACCTGATGACACAGCTATGTTTTGATTGAACGTCATCATCAAACCTTCACCTTCTACATGCTTGAAGGAAATGTTAGTAACATGTGGCATTCTATTGTCCACGTTACCATTTACATATATTTCTTCAAGATTTGCCTTAAATGCGTTTTCGAGTTTATCTCTCAACTTAGATAATCTCTCGGCATCTTTGAACATTTCTTCTTTAGCAATGGCAGCAGCCTTACCAAAGCCGACAATACCTGGTACATTGAGTGTGCCTGATCGCATACCTCGTTCGTGTCCACCACCATCCATCTGAGCAGTTACTTTTACTCTTGGATTTTTTCTATTGACAAAAAGTGCCCCTACACCTTTTGGTCCATACATTTTGTGTGATGTGAATGCCATCAAATGAACACCTACTTCTTTTGGATTGACAGGTATTTTTCCGACCGCTTGCACCGCATCACTCATGAATAGTACACCATGTTTTTTACATATATCACCGATAGCCTTCATAGGCTGGATGACACCTGTTTCATTATTTGCCCACATGACGGATATAAGGATTGTCTTGTCAGTAATGGCAGCTTCCAACTCATTGAGATCGATCAACCCATCACTTTTGACATCCAAATAGGTAACTTGGCCTCCCATTTTTTCTACTTTTTTACAAGCATCCAAGACAGCTTTGTGCTCTGTTTTGGTTGTGATGATATGGTTACCTTTGGATGCGTACATCTCAAATATTCCTTTGATTGCAAGGTTGTCTGATTCCGTAGCTCCAGACGTAAAAATGATTTCTTTAGAATCCACATTTATTAGGTCTGCTATTTGCTCTCTAGCATAATCTACGGCTTCTTCTGCTTTCCACCCAAATGGGTGATTTCTAC
>JADKCC010000008.1 GCA_016714785.1 Saprospiraceae bacterium | reverse complement strand
TTAAGATGCAATGGTAGTAGGTAGTTGAAGATACTGTGCCAGAACCGAAGGTTGAGTTGTTAGCCCCACTAATTGGTGTCCATGCAGTACCATCAGGACTGCTCTCCCACTGATATGTTATCCCAGTACCTGTACTTGTAGTAGTAGCTGTAAATGTTGTACTACCACTTCCACATAAAGTTGTTGTTGCAGGTGTTATGGTTACTCCTGTAGGTGCTCCAGAGCATGGTGGAGATGCTATAACTTCAAAAGTATAATCTTCTGCTTCACCTCTGCCTCCAGATGCAAGTGTACATGGTGATGGACTTGTAGCATTATAGTCCATTACAGCACGCATTCTATGTGTTCCAACAGTTGCGCTTAAGGGACAGTAAATGTTCCTGCAGCACTTGATACATAACCCGCAGAATTATACATTCTTTCAGAAGTTTCGAATTGTAAATTGTCATTCCAATCTACCCAAATTGCAACACCAACAGTAGTTCCAACTAATGTTGTTGTAAAATTTACATTATCACCTTGTTGCTGAGTTACTGTTTGCGCTGTAAAATTACCATAACCAGTAGCAGAATAACCGGATGAAGTGTTTGTTATATTACTAGTCCCACCTGTTGTGCTAAATGCATTAAAATATGAAGTAGCGACTGTTCCACTAAATAAACAATACCCCGTAAAGAAACTAGCCGATGTCCAAGCACTGAAATCAACTCCTGCTGTACATTCGCTTCTAACATGTAGGTAATAAGTTGTGTTGGCTGTTAAACTAGTTGAACTTGCTGTTGTGTTTGTTGTAGCCGTCCCACTTGCAGGTGGAGTGGCTGATGTGGTTACTGCCCACTCATAACCAACTGCGGGCGCAGGGTTCGGTGCTGTCCAGCTATGGCTGGCAGTTGTACTTGTTACTGATGTATTGGATAAGCCCGCAGGTGCAATACAAGATGGAGGCGCCCATCTGAAAGTAAGACCAGAAGCTGGGAAAATTGTGTTACTTACAGAACATGAAGCAGAATTTGATCCACCAGCTGTAGTAGAGTTCCAATTTGAAGAAGTTGTTCTATTATTAAAATCTGCACTAGATGAACCTCTAAGCCCAACTTCATGTGTTCCAGTTGCATTCACATAAGGGAAATCGTAAATAATATCAACATTATTAGATGTTTCGTTTAACACAATCTGGAAATTCATATAATCACTTGGGCCACTTGTTGCATATCTCGAAAATTTACTCCATTGGACCACTAATTTTCTATTAGGTGCTGTGCCAATTGTTTCATACCTAATGGTACCGTTATGAAACCTTATATTTCTTCCTGTTCCAGTAGAGACACCATTTAATGACATCGTTATTGTTGGACTTGAAACGGCAGAAACAGTTGCACCTGTAGCAGTTCCCGTTCCACTCATAGCGTCTCCAACTGAGACCCCGAGCAAACTTCCTGCCGTCATAGTAACCGTAGGGCTACCTGAAGTAGTAGATCCTGTAACAAACTGCCTGCCAAACAAATCTCTACTAGCGGCAGAAATCACATTGTTGGTCGTTCCAGATGATAACGCAAAAGAACTACTAACTGGTGTCGTCGATCCCATAGAAATCCATCCATTTGCATTTATACCAAAACACTATAATCTGTACCGTTGTAATTAAACGTAAACCCTATTGGCAAATTTCCCCAAACCTCACTATCAAAAGTTGTTGAGGTTGTAGATGAGAAAACTGTACCTCCTGAGATTGGTGTATAAGTACCTGTACTTTGCGAAAAAGAATAATTACTTACCTGCCCAATGGAAGGAAAAGTGGCAAATAATGCCATAGCTAGAATAAAAAGTTAAGCCACCGTGACTTACCCAGAAATAAGTTTACATTTCTCATGTGATTGGTTGATAATTTAGTTAATAAAATAAATAAATAGTTGGTTAAAACTATTGGTTAAATGGTTGAAAAATTAGATTTGATGGGGAATCAAGCTACAATATTATGCAATCTACGCTGAGTTGCAAAATTTTATTTACAATTATTTAACAATAAAACTACATTATATTATATGGCATAATTTGTATATTTGTAATTGTTATTAATCCACTATTTTAATATATTATGTATCGTGTTTATGTGTAAAATGAATGGCGAAGTTATTTTGTAAATGGTAGGATTTTGTGAGTAATTGGCAACTGAACAACATTGCAACCACTGTGAAGGTTAGAGTGTCACAGTCCCTAATTTTGCAGCTATTTCATTGCGTTGACCGATGAGCACTTGATATACCTTCAGATTGATCATATACTCTTCAGATGCTTTTTCTTCGGCACTTGCATGGTGTAGGTAGGTTTCCATTTCTTTGATGACTTTTTTACTTTTGCGTAGCTGCAATCGCAATAGTCCATTGGTGACATCTCGGACATAGTTTTCATCAGGCATTTTTTGGGTTTGGAGAAACATTTCTTTTTTTTCCCACGATGCATATACATAAGGAGATGACAGTGCATTGACTGCAAAGGTTCTGATCTCTTCATCAGGATGGCTGATGTACCATGAGTGGTCAGGGACAATACCATTTTTTAACCTTTCGTCCACATTTTCTATGATTTTTCTGTAAAGTGGGATGTCAAAGTAAGTCAGTATATCTTGCACACTATCCAATATAAAATTGGCCACAGAAGTAGCATTGGTTTCTTCAAATATCTCGTGGCCGTAATTGATCAAAATGGAGCATACAGCTCTTTCTTGCCATCCATCATTGCGCACGAGCGAAGGTTCGTCTTCAGATAGGGTAGGCTTGGCATTGATTAATAATTCATCGGGATTAGTGATAGGTTGGCTTTGTGTCGGATTTTCATTAAGCCTTTTATTTTTCAGATCACTCGTAATGCCTTTGTTGACTTCAGTATTCAGAATTGTTTCACTAAGGTCGAGCATGGTGGCACATTGCCTGATGTATAGTTGGCGCTTAAATGGTTCTTGTACTTTGGCAATAGAACTCACAATGTCTCGTATGACCAATGATTTTTTGATAGGGTCATTGCCCGTCTCGTCGAGCAATACTCTGGTTTTGAAAAAGATAAAATCTTCTTCATTCGCTTTAAGATAAGCGTTAAATGCTTCTGTACCTTGGGCAGCCAAAAAGGAATCAGGGTCTTGTCCATCGGGCAGGAGCACCAATTTGACATTCATATCTTGCTCTAGCACCAAGTCCAGTCCACGCAAGGCTGCTTTAATACCTGCGGCATCACCATCATAGATGATTTTGATGTTTTGCGTATATCTTTTGATCAGTCGGATTTGTTCTTTAGTCAGTGATGTACCTGACGAAGCTACTACATTTTCTACTTGACCTTGATGAAGGGTAATGACATCCGTATATCCTTCCACCAAGATACACTCATCGGCTTTTCGGATGGCATCTTTGGCAAAATATAGACCATATAGTACCGCTCGTTTATTGTAAATCTCTGATTCAGGAGAATTGATGTATTTGGGTACTTTTTTATCCGATGAAAGTGTTCTACCTGCAAATGCTACTACTTTACCACTCACATTATGAATCGTAAACATCACGCGTGATCTAAAAAAATCTAAATCAGATTTGGATGTCAATCCCAATGTTCGTAAGTGGTCTATATTGAACTTTTTGTCTATTGCTTTTTTGGTAAATTCATCTCTTTCTTCCGTAGCGTATCCCAATTGGAATTTTTTGACCGTAGCTTCTCTAAATCCACGCTCTTTAAAATAGCTAAGTCCTATGTTTTTACCTTCCGTTCTATTAAATAAAACATCTGTAAAGTAGTCTCTGGCAAAATCATTGACAATGTACAAGGAGTCTGTAACTTGTTTGTGTTCAATCTCTTGTGCTGTGTTTTCTGTTTCTTCTATTTCAATTCGATACTTACCTGCTAAAAATTTGATGGCTTCAGGGAAACTTAAATTTTCATGGTCCATAATAAATCGTACTGAGTCACCACCTTTTCCGCAACCAAAACATTTATAGATATTTTTGGAAGGAGATACAGTAAAAGAAGGTGTTTTTTCATCGTGAAATGGACAATTTCCGATCATGTTTACACCTCTACGCCTCAGGTTAATAAAGTCACCGATTACCTCCTCTACTTTGGCGGTATTCATGACTTCCTGTATTGTTTTTTGTGTAATCATATTTTTTATCTGGTGATCTAGTGATCTAATTGATCGGTGATTTTGTGATCAGAGATTATTAAAGGTTTTGAGGATTTAGCCTGTCTGCTTGCAAGGCAGGAATGGGTAAAATTAGATTAATTAAATTAAAAAACCATCAAATCTAACGAATGAAATCCTACTGCAAATTAAATTAGCAATTCAACAAATTTGCAAATTAGCAATTTAACCAATTTCCAAGACATCTTTCATCTCGAATACACCTTGTTTGCCAAAAATCCATTCAGCAGCGTGGACTGCTCCTTTGGCAAATCCAGTACGAGAATGTGCTGTATGGGCTATTTGGATATCGTCGATTTCTGAAGTATAGGTCACTATGTGCGTTCCCGGCGCAGGATCTATTCTTTCTGAAGCGATGTATAGATTTCTCGAATTATTTTCAGTTGGAGCTGTGATGGTCCAAACCTTTTTACGTTCGACATTTTCGATAATATCTTTGGCTAATGTGATGGCAGTACCACTTGGTTTATCCAACTTTTCCGTATGGTGTATTTCTTTGATTCCAACATCATATATTTCATATTTATTCATGAGTTGGGCTAATTTTTTATTGACTTCAAAAAAGATATTGACACCTCTACTAAAATTGGAAGCATAAAGGAAAGCACCATTTTTAGTTTGACACAATGCGTCAATTTCTTCTTTACGATTGAGCCAGCCTGTAGTCCCAGAAATGACTGGTACTCCTATTTGAAGACATTGAGAGATATTGGCAAAGGCAGATTCAGGAGTTGAAAACTCAATGGCTACATCCGCCCATTGCAAAACTCGAGGATTAAAATCTTGAAGGTTTCTGCTACTGATTTTGCAAGTGATCGTATGTCCTCTGCGCAATGCTATTTCTTCTATGGCTTGGCCCATTTTACCGTAGCCGATGAGTGCTATATTCATATTGAATTTTAAAAATTTGGGTACAAAGATAGTTTTTTCTAATTTTTTTTGTTATCAATTATTATGAAATAGAACTTTCTGTTCATTTTTATGTTATCCGCAGACTAAATTCGCTTAATATGTTCGGTCTTTTCAAAAGAAAAATGAAAGAGAAGTCTTGATGGCTCAATATTCAAAACTCATGGAAGAAGCATTTCATCTATCCAAAACTAATCGAAGTGCGAGTGACGCTAAAACGGCTGAAGCAGCAGAATTAATGCGCAAGATTGAATCTCTGCCACTCCAAGGTTAATGGGAAAGATCGTATTTACTGGGCCTGAATCCACAGGTAAGACTACACTTTCTGAGTGGTTTAGTGTCTATGCTGGGTATAGGTTGGTACCTGAGTATGCAAGACAATACTTAGTGGATACTAGTGGTCATTATGATCAAAATGATGTTAGAACTATTGGACTTTTACAGGATTGGGAAGAGCGTATGGCAGAACGTGATGCACAAAATATAGTGTGTGACACTGACCTCCTAACCATCTTGATATGGCAAGAAGAGAAATATGGTAAGTATGATGCTGATTTATACCAATGGTGGATTGCATCTAAAGCAGATATGTACTTTTTATGTACAGCTGACATACCTTGGGAAGCGGATGCTTTGAGGGAGAATCCTTTAGATAGAGATCGTCTCTTATTGAAGTATATTAGTTTTCTTGAGGAAGCATCCAAAATGTATATATTGATATCAGGTAGTCTTGAGCAAAGGCAAACATCTATTTTAGAAAAATTGAACCAGATGTGAACATTTTTGAGTACTTGGTCTTCTTACTACTAAGAGATATAAGTTCACTTTTGTTTGTTTAATTAAAAAAATACATTATATTTGCATTTGGAAATCCCAATGTTTCCATTTTTTAATAAAATTTCCCTTTAGATATTACTGCAATAGTTTTCATTTAGCTTTAATAAATGTGTAATAAATCTTTTGACAGATTTTTACATTCATTAGCATGGTTAGTTCAAATCAACTAATTTGTTTGGCAAAATGCCCTTTAAAATAGTGCACTACCCATCTTTATAGCGCAAAATTCTAGCATACGATTTTAAGATTAAGGTATTTAATTGGTAAATTTATAAGCAAGGTTCAATATTTATTAGTATAATTATATATTATAATAAAATATTATGTATTTTTGCCACATATTTAAGGATTTCAAAATTCATGTTTCAGATTATGAGAAATTTGTTTAAAGTAATTTTAGTTTTGATGTTAGCTTTTAACATCGGGTCAGCACAAAACCCACAATTAAAGTCTGGTATTGTTTTTAAGAAACTTTTTTTGGATTATCAATCTCAAAATGGAGGTAGTTTTTCTAAATTTAAAGATTATAGACATGGCTTTGAGATTGGTTATCAGAGGATGCTGAATGATAAAGTAGCATTGAATTTGCCGTTTAGGTATGGTATTGTTGATACACACATAGATTCCATCAGTTGTCTAAAAAAACGTATAGCAAGTCTTGATGCACAATTCCAATATCAATTTAATGAAGCTGGAAGAAACATCATACCTTACGTACTTGCTGGTGTAGGTGGTGTATATGAAAAGGAAGGTGATTTCAATGTTCAAATTCCAGTTGGACTAGGATTTTATTTTAAGTTAGCACCCAATGCGTTTGTTAATATCCAATCTGAGTTTAGCTATTCCCTATCAAAAGGAAGAAATAATTTGCAACAGGGTGTAGGGTTTACTTATCTTATTGGTAAAGCAGAAGATGATATGCCAAAAGCTGAAATGATCAAAGATAGTGACAATGATGTAGTTTACCTGACGATCAAGATTTATGTCCTAATGCTTTTGGTGCCAAAGAGTTAAATGGTTGTCCGGATAAAGATAGTGATGGCATAGCTGATTATTTAGACAAATGTCCAGAGTCTGCAGGCTTAAAAGAATTTGCAGGTTGTCCTGATACGGATAGTGATGGTATTTCAGATAATGAAGACGAATGTCCCTAATGTAGCAGGCACAAAAAGTAATAAAGGTTGTCCAGGAGAAAGTAGTGGTAGCTATAGATACTGACAGTGATGGTGTGCCAGATACAAATGATAAATGTCCGAATGAAAAGGGTAGTTTAGCTACTATGGGATGCCCTGATAGTGATAGTGATGGTATTGCAGATTTTGAGGATAAATGCCCTAATAAACCTGGTTTGCGTATTTATTATGGCTGCCCTGATACAGATGGTGATGGCATCGATGATAGCCGCGATAAATGTCCTAATGTGGCAGGTACCGTAGCAAATGAGGGTTGTCCTGAAATCAAAAAAGAAGATAAAAAGACCCTAGAAGTCGCCATGCAAGCGGTGCAATTTCAGACCGGTAGTGCTGTACTTAAAGCAGAGTCCAATGATGTACTCAATCAGATAGCGGATATCATGAGTAGATATCCAGATTTTAATATGAACATAAGTGGGCACACAGACAATACAGGAAGTGCTACTGCCAACCAGTCACTTTCTGAAAGAAGAGCCAAAGCATGCCATGACTATTTAGTGAAGAAAGGAGTTTCTGCGACAAGGCTTAATCACACTGGTTTTGGGGAGTCTAGACCTATATCTACCAATGAGAATGAAAAGGGTAGATCACTCAATAGAAGAGTAGAGTTTAATTTAGTGCCTAGACAATAGATAGTGTTTAGGTATTAGCAAAATATAAAAAAGCATCCTTAGTATCAAATTACTAAGGATGCTTTTTTTTTATGGTTTGCATTTAAATTGTATCTTTTTAACTAGATCTAGTTAAAAAATTGCTATTTGACTTCAACATTAAATTCTACTTCAATGTCTGTCTCTCCTCCTGCATTAGCGATGTTTCCTGTAGCTACACCGCTTGCTTTTTTGTTCGGTTCGTGGCGCAGTGTGACTTTAAGCTTACCTGTACCAGTGCTAGTTGCATTGACTTTTGTTTTAAGGCCAATTGGATTGTTTTCACTATCTTTGTCATCATAAGTGATATTAAGCTTACTGGCTAAATCTCCTGATACATTGAAGAAAAATTGGTGCGCTAGCGCTTCTTCTTCAATTTCTGTAGTGATATTGTCAATAGGTGTGGTAGATTCGTTTAGGATAGAAAGCGATCCATTGTAAGTTTGTCCGGCAATCAAATTTCCAAAAGTTGTCACTAATGGTGCACTACCACCATCGCCATCCAAGTCCTTGAATGACATCACCACCTCTTGTCCTGAATTGGGTGTCAAAGTGTAAACTAATGTGGTAATTAATTCTTCTTCATTGTCTGTGTTATTTTCATCTTTATCACAAGACGCTAATCCTAATGTTAATAATGTAAGACTAAAAAATAAAAACTTTTTCATGATTGTGTATTTATAAAATTAAAAAATAATTAAAAACTCATGTTGATACTCACGTAAATATTTCTACCCATCTCATCCGCAAAATACCTCAAACGATTGAGATAATCTCTGTAAGTACTGTTCAATAAATTTTCACATCGGACGATTAAATCTAAGTCATTTTGTTTGGTGGTTTTCCATTTGGCTCTGATGAATGCGTTGATTAGAAAATATGATTCTGGAGGAGACAAAAAGTCTTCTTTAACATTTACGCTTGTTTGTTTTGCCGTGTAACTTAATTCTGTTCCTATTTTCATTTCGCTGTAGGCTTTGGATTTGCCCAATGTATAAGAGATATTTGACACCGTATTGAGCGGTGGTATTCTTATTAATCCTTGATCTAAGGTCAGGTTTTGTGCATACGTGTAGTGAATAGCATTGCTCCACAACAGTTTGTGATTTATGTTCCAATTGGATTTGAAACTAAATCCTGCCATATTTACATCAGCACCCACATATCTGAATACAGGAAATGCGCCTCTGATGGTTAATCGTAATTCATCTGTAGGCTGCAAGTAAATATATTGCCAAAATTTATTGTAAAAAAATGCCATATTGATATGATGATGATGGTTAATGTGGCCATTCCATTCATGTACTATTTTAAATGATTTTTCGCTTGTTAATTTAGTGTTTCCTTCTTCTATACCGCTTACACCTTGATGCAAACCATTGCTGTATAGTTCATTGACCTCTGCAGGTCTTTGCGTATATGAGATATCCAAAGTGGCATTGATGAGCTTAGTGATTTGTTTCTTTAGACCTAGATTGGCTCCAATATTTAAAAAGTCATGATGTGCATCGCCGCCAGCTGTTTCGTTTCTATAAATATTATATTTTCTGTATTCTGATCTTAATCCAAACTCTAGGGGTATTGCATGCCATTGTTCTTTAAAAATGGCGTACAATGCTATTTGATGATTTAGATAATTTGGGATCAATGGTCGAATACCTGTACCTGGATTATTGGTGTTATTATTATTTTTATACTGTATTCCTACGGAGTGTTGTAGATTTGTATCCTCTGTTCTACGATTCAATTGAATATCATAAAATTGGCTAAATAATGAAAGATCTAAACTTGGTGTGTTGCTCCTTCCACCTCTTCTTACATCATATTCTTGTCGAAGATTTACTTGCAACGCCGCATCAACATTGAGACTATATGCATCCGAAAAAGTATATTTATGACTGTATTTTGCTAAGTGATGTTGGACATTTTGACGTGGAGCATTGATGGCATAGCCAAAGGTATCTTGGGTAAAGAATGGTTCTTCGCGCGTAAATGCTTCCTTAAGATCAGTTAAGTTACCAATATGTGATCCACGCAGTATGCCTATTTCATTTTGGTAGAAACTATAATAAAATTTTCTATAGGAACGCGATACATGGTCATTGCTCCATAACAAAGAAAGTGATTGCTCTTTATTTCCTGTATTAGTGAGAAATAATCTGGAGCATGACGATCACCGCTGTTAGCAAAACTGCCTGTCCACTTGGTATTGCCCCATCGTGTGGATTTACGTAGTGCGGTTTGTAATCCATAAGTACGGCCATTGGTTTGCCCCAAAACTTTTACTTCTCCATGCCAGTGCGGATCATAAATCAAATCATTGGGTTCAAGTACTACCAAGCCACCTAAAGTAGAAAGTCCATATTTTATTGCGCTGGCTCCTTTATAAATAGATATTTTGTCGGACGTATTGGGATCTATTTCAGGTGCATGGTCATTGCCCCATTGTTGACCTTCTTGAGGGATGCCGTGATTTAAGATGGTAATTCTGTTGCCATAAAGTCCTTGTATGATGGGTTTGGTAAGGTTAGGCCCCGATCTTAACAAGCTGACGCCAGGTATAGCCGCCAGCATTTCACTAAGATTGCTGCCAGACATTTCGAGCATCATTTCTTTAGAGATGACAGATTTTAATAGTCCTGTTTTTGACTGGCTTCCTTGGCCTTGGATAATTACTTCATCGAGCAATTCGTCATGATGTTCCATGATAATTTGGAGTACGGTATCTTTGGTGAATTTTGCATAAATGGTTTTCGAGCCACAACCTATATGCGAAAGCACAATATGCAAATATCCTGGACAAACTTCATTGAATTCAAAATTTCCTTTTTCATCTGTGATGATGCCTTTTTTGTTTCTTGTATATAGACTGTGGCGTATTCCAAGTAATGATGGTCATGGAAATCAGTCACTTGTCCTTTTATTTTAATATTGCACGTTTGGCTAATTCCAATATTTGTGTACAGAAATGCTAACAGGATGAATCCAAAATAACGCGAGTGTGATGTTATCATAGTGCAAAGGTAGTTGTTTATTGCAACATTGTTGCAATAAGATTGATTATTTAGTAGATTTATAATAATTTTAACATCTCATCATGGGTAGGAACAAGCATATAGCTTCTAGTTCAGTGGTTCCTTTTTGTATGACTTCGCAAAATGAATTTTCATCAGATTTGGTTAAATTTCATGATTTCTAAATATTATAGAATCACTTGAAATATAAAAAAAAAGGCTTCTCGAATGAACGAGAAGCCTTGTAAAAGATGCAATTTTATAATCTATATCTTAATATCTACGCTCTCTTGGTCTAAAATTGTTATCTCTTCTTGGTGGATTTGCCGGCCTTGGTTCTGCTTTTTTACAAACGATGGTTTGACCTTCAAAGTCAGTCTCATTAAGTCCAGCAATAGCAGCTAATCCAGCATCTTCGCTTCCCATTTCTACGAATGCGAAACCTTTTGATCTACCAGTTTCTCTGTCCATGATTACTTTGGCAGATACAACTTCGCCATACTGTGCAAATAATTCTTCTAAAGCTTCAGAAGTAGTTCTGTAGTTTAGTTTAGCAACAAAAATATTCATTAAAAAAAAATTAAAAAAAAGAAAAAATTAAGAATAAAAAAGACTCTCGTTTGAGTCAAAATTCAATATCAATACAAAGATATATCAAAATAACAATATGATATACATTTTTTTTTAGAATATTTATAAAATATTTTTTTTGAGCAACGAAAGGATAAATAAACTCTAATAGAAGGTGCATAAATTGCAATGTTTTGGACCATCAAAATGTCGGCTAAATGACTTATTGTTGGAAAATGTTTGTACCATAATGTCCACCAATTGGAAGGTGATGCTGATCGTCATTTATCCATTCGATATATAATTTTTTGATTGTGATGTTATTATGATTATTTTTGGTGGTGATATCAGTGTGGATTGGAATATTAGTTTTGATCTATAAGTCAAAAAGTTGGTTATAAATTTATTTTTTAAACAAATAAGTCTTTAATTTGTGATTCCAATATCAAACACCAAATAAAATCCTGATGCAAAAGATAATTTTTACACTTTTTATTTTATTTGGAATAAACTATAGCAATTTTATTAATGGGCAAATTAACGCTCCACCACAACCTTGTACCAACGGTAGTCAGAATACTTGCAATTGTAACAATTCACCATTGTTATGCTCTATGGATGTCTTAAATGGCTTTACTTACCAAATGACTAATTATCTTCATCAAGCAGATGGTCCAGGTAATCCCATGTGTGCGGGCGGAACTGGAACTACAGCCCATAACCCAACTTGGTTTAGGTTTTTAGCATGGTGTGAAGATATAGATTTGTTGGTGAATGCTTCTAATTGTAATCATCCCACTGGATTTTGTAATGCACGAGGTATTCAATTGGCTGTCTTTCCTGAATGTAATTGGCAAAACCCAAATAATTCAGTGGCATGTGAGGTTAATGATTGTTTAAACTCTCCTCCTTGGAACCAAAATATTAGTTTGAGCATGACTGGGTTGGTAGTGGGGCAGATATATTCATTAGTAGTGGATGGTTGTTGCAATTCTGCTTGTACAGTTACGATTGCCGTTACTTCTCCACCTTGTCCACCAGAAATTGCCCCATGGCCAGGTCCCATAATGGGAGAAATAAATGTATGTGTGGGATCCACCCATGATTATGAGGTGGAAGTACCAGCAGGAGGATTGGAATTTGCTTGGTACATTGATAATATCCAACAAGGGGATGCTACCAAATTTAACGGTGTTGACCCTACTACCATCAAATCATTAACATGGAATACGGTAGGAACGTATCAGCTTTGTGTAGATACCAGAAATGTTTGTGTGCTTTATGCGGACAATCCACCAAAAATTGTATCACTGTCAATGTCTATGAAGCGGAAGCTGGAACCATAACTGCCACACCTACACCACTTTGCCCTGACGGCACTGTTAATATTAGTGTTACAGGCAATGAAACAGGAACAGATTATTCCCAATACATCGTTATAGTAGATGCTACTGGTACCATCGTACAAGTGACACCGGGTACTACGGATATGTTCACTTGGCCTGAATGTGGTACATTCACCGCTTACTCTTATAATTATGTGACAGCACTTGGAATGGAGCCCGTAGTAGGTGATTCTTTCTCCGCTATACAATCTGATTGCAATACGACATGTTGTGATCTGGATATGGTACCCATCGTTTTCGCCGATAATGTGGCACCTATGATTACTGGCCTCCCTCCAGATATCACTGTAAGTTGTTTTCTTAATATACCTCCCATGCCGGAGCTGCCTTATACTGATAATTGTCTTCCACCTGGGATGCTCATGGGAGAGCAAGTAGATGCTTATACCAATTGTGATGGAGGGACAATAACACGGACTTGGACTGTGACCGATTTGTGTGGCAATTCGGACACAAAAACACAGGTTATCACCCTATCGCCAATACCACCAGCCTTATTTATACCGTTTGATGATGTGACTGTGGCATGTAATATGATACCTCCTGCTTCTTTTTTACCTGAGTTGCTATATGACAATGGGCTTTCAGGTGATTGTAAGATAATGGGTAGCATCGTACCCGAAAGAGTAGAAGACATTGCGAATTGTATGGGCACTGTCACTTACACTTGGACGTATGAAGATATATGTATGCGCACCATCTTTGATGAGCAAGTATATACTATTGAGCCACCGTTAGAGGCTAATTTTGTCATGCCACCAGCAGATGTGACAGTAGCTTGTACTGCTTTTCCAGCTGCCGACTATTTGCCACCTTTGAATTTCACCAATGGGCAGACAGGTGTGTGTGAAGTGATAGGAACGATCATACCCACTCAAGCAATAGACACGGTCAATTGTGAGGGTACAGTCACATTTACTTGGAGGGGCGATGATCGTTGTGGGCGGCCACTCTTCCATGAGCAAATATGGACGATAGAGCCACCTGCAGATATTATGTTTCTTATTGTACCGCCTGATACTGCCACTATTACCTGTGCACAGATACCTACACCAGATGTGTTGCTCCATTGGTTTATAGTAATGGTGTTCCTTCAGGAAGATGTAAGATCATGGGCACTGTTATTCCTGTGAGAACTGATGCATTTGATATTTGTGGTGGTGAGATAGAATACCTATGGGAAAAGACAGATAGTTGCGGTAGGTCAATCTCATACTCACAAGTTTTGTTTGTCGATCCTGCACCAGAGGCCGTATGGATTGATGCACCATCTGATATGACATTACCTTTGGGACAGACAGTGGCCGCTGATTATATGCCACTATTGTTTTATTCCAATGGTGCACCAGTAGGTTCATTTTGCGAAATAGCAGGCAGTGTACTACCTACAAGGTCAGATATGATAGTGGAATGTGAAGGTACGACTACTTTTACATGGGAAATAACAGATGATTGTGGCAGGCCATTAGCGCATTCACAAGTATTTACATTGAGTCCGCCAGATTTGCCAGCTTGGATTAATCCTCCAGGTGATAGAACAGAAGAATCTTGTAGTGGTTTTGATTTTGATGCATTGCCACCCTTGTTTTTTAGCAATGGACAGAGTGGTCCAGGTTGTGGTATAGTTGGAAGTGTTGTACCCACAAGGGATGGAAGTGTAACGGATTGTCAAGGTTCCTATATCTATACGTGGATGTTTACGGACAATTGTAATAGAACGATCACGCATTCAAGAACAGTTACTGTTGTGCCACCACCAGCACCATCTTTTGTCAATCCACCTGCCGACCTAACGGTTTCCTGCGAAAATGAACCAAGCTCCGCAGCTAAAGATTTGAATTATACCAACGGAGGAACAAATATGTGTCTTATCACAGGATTTGTTTCGGCGATCCCTATGGTTGTTGAGAACCCAGACTGCTCTAAGGTTTATACATATATGTGGGAATTTACAGATTTTTGTAATAGATACATCACCCATACACAAGTAGTTAATGTAGATCCACCATTACAAGCCCAATGGATCAACCCACTAGATGATATTACAGTGGAATCTTGTTCAGGTTTCGATTTTAATGAATTACCTCCATTGTTTTATAATAACAATCAGACACTCAATGGTTGTGGTATAGCGGGATCTGTCCCTGCAACAAGAACAGGTGATGCACCAGATTGTAATGGTGCTTATATCTATATGTGGGAATTCATGGATGATTGTGGACGCACTATTACCCATTCACGTACGGTTACGGTAGTACCTCCACCAGCTGCTGCTTTTGTCAATCCACCAGCATCAGAGACGGTCAGTTGTGAAAATGCACCAGACGAAACCACACCAATCGTATTAAGTTATACGAACAACGGCGTTATACCATGTCTCATTGCAGGTGATGTTTCAGCTACTCCTACTGTACAAGAGAATCCGGACTGTTCCAAGGTATTGACGTATTTATGGGAATATACAGATAATTGTAATAGGCCAATCACTCATACCAAAGTAGTCAATGTAGATCCACCATTAGTAGCGCAATGGATCAATCCTCCTGCAAATACTACCGTGCAATCTTGTGATGATTTTGACTTTGATGAACTTCCAGATTTATTTTATAACAATAATCAGACACTCAATGGCTGTGGTATCATGGGGTCAGTGCCAGCTGTTAGATCGGGAGATGTGACTGATTGTCAAGGTGTATATACCTACACATGGGAGTTTACAGATGACTGTGGACGCCTGATTACCCATACACGCACAGTTACTGTAGTACCACCGCCAGCTGCTGCTTTTGTAAATCCACCAGCATCAGAGACGGTCAGTTGTGAAAATGCACCAGACGAAACCGCACCAATCGTATTAAGTTATACGAACAACGGTGTTATACCATGTCTCATTGCAGGTGATGTTTCAGCTACTCCTACTGTACAAGAGAATCCGGACTGTTCCAAGGTATTGACGTATTTATGGGAATATACAGATAATTGTAATAGGCCAATCACCCATACCAAAGTAGTCAATGTAGATCCACCATTAATAGCGCAATGGATCAATCCTCCTGCAAATACTACCGTGCAATCTTGTGATGATTTTGACTTTGATGAACTTCCAGATTTATTTTATAACAATAATCAGACACTCAATGGCTGTGGTATCATGGGGTCAGTGCCAGCTGTTAGATCAGGAGATGTGACTGATTGTCAAGGTGTATATACCTACACATGGGAGTTTACAGATGACTGTGGACGCCCGATTACCCATACACGCACAGTTACTGTAGTACCACCGCCAGCTGCTGCTTTTGTCAATCCACCAGCATCAGAGACGGTCAGTTGTGAAAATGCACCAGACGAAACCGCACCAATCGTATTAAGTTATACGAACAACGGCGTTATACCATGTCTCATTGCAGGAGATATTTCTGCTACACCTACTGTACAGGAGAATCCAGACTGTTCCAAGGTATTGACGTATTTATGGGAATTTACGGATGATTGTGATAGGCCAATCACTCATACCAAAGTAGTCAATGTTTTACCTCCACCAGTGGCCACATTTACCAATCCACCTCCTGACGCTACTTTTACCTGTATTAATGCGCCTGACTTAACAACACCACAATTATTGACATACAATAATGGATTAGCGGGCGATTGCCAAATAACGGGAACTGTTGAAGCTACTGTAACACCCAATATTGTTAATTGCCAAGGTACTTATACTTTAGTATGGGAACACTTAGACAATTGTGGCAGAACCATCCGATGGACACAAGTTATAACCGTGCAGCCACCGGTAGAAGCATCATTTGTCAATCCTCCACTAGCGGTAAGTACCGTATCGTGTGAAAATGAACCTGATCCAAATGTGCTCCCAACGCTAAATGTAAGTAATAATTCTTCAGGAGCTTGCTTAATTGAAGATTTAGTAGTTCCAAAATTGGATGTTGTTGTAAATAATTGTGCCAAAACATATACCTATACTTGGGATTTTACTGATTTTTGTAATAGACCTATTACTTATACTCAGGTGATCAATGTACTACCACCAGCAGTAGCTACATTTACTGATGCACCTGTTTATACAACTATGACTTGCGAAGAAGCAGGATTATTTAATGCTCCAGATATCAATTATTCTAATAATTCCGCTTGCCCTATTTCTGGTTCTTTATCTCCTGTAGTTACATCAAATTTTACGTCTTGTGGTGGCAATATTCAGATATCTTGGACCGGAGTCGATGACTGTAACAGACCATTATCATACAATCAAATCATCATAGTCTCACCTGCTCCCAACCCAGTCATCACATCAGCCGTACCTGATGACGTGACAGTAAGTTGTCAAGATTTGTCAAGCTTTGCCATACCATTGGATTATTCAAACGGACAAGACAAGCCATGCGGCAGAGAAGGGATCATGGCTCCAGTGTTGAATGCTTCAAATGTTACCTTGTGCGGAGGGATAGCGACCATCAATTGGGAAATAAGGGACGAATGTGGTTACACCTTGCGTGCCGATCAGACAATAACCGTGTTGCCAGCTCCACAAGCTGAATTTCAGAATTTACCAGCTCCAACAGTTACGGTGGCATGTACAGACGTACCTCCTATACCACCTACACTCAATTATTCCAATGGAGAGCCTGGGTTTTGTAGTATTGATGGTTTTGTATCACCGATTATTACCGGAGGATTTACTTCTTGTGGCGGTACCATACAATATACTTGGCAATTTACAGACGATTGTGGAAGACCCATCGTTTATAATCAAAATGTGATAGTAGAGCCAGCGGATGAACCATTTTTCACTACTGACCCGATAGATGAGTTACTCCCTTGTTTACAAGGATTTACGCCTCCACCACCATTAAATTATACCAATGGGTTAGCAGCTCCTTGTGCTATCACAGGATCGGTGAGTGCAACGACCCAAGATTTGGGTACTTCAAGGATTTATACTTGGACATACCGTAACGCCTGTACTGGCAATGAAATTACTGCAGATCAAGAAGTGAGTATCAGGCCAGTGCCAAATATTGTGGCTGACCGAACGAGTATTGATATATGTTATGGTGAGTATTTTGAGTTGTCTGACATAATTGTAACGGATCTTAATAACACCAATATCACCTTGACCTATCATACAGGTACACCCGCTACCGTATTTAACGAAATAGGTTCCACTTTGATTACTTCGGATGTATTTTCGACCTATTATATACTTGCTACCAATGATTATGGATGTACGGATGAAGTAGCGATAAGGTTTAATAATGTCTTTGGCCCTCAGGCTGGTTTGGGGCAGATGGTAACGATATGTAACGATGGGCGTACTTTAAATCTGTGGGATTATCTGACACAACCTTATGATAATAATGGCTATTGGAGCGACACTTATGGTACAGGATTGAATATATCTGATCCAATGCGTGTCAGTTTTGCAGGACAAGTTGCTGGAAATTATCCATTTGATTATATCGTAACCAGTACCAATTTATGCCCAGATGCCGTAGCTACCGTACAAGTCGAGTTGGTTGACCCAGGCGATTATGATTTATTGGAAATAGCATGTTCCCCTGACTTTCAGACTTATACAGTTAAAATCGAGATTTTTGGTTACACTTTGACTACGTCAGCAGGCACAATTGCCAATAATGGTAGTATAAAGACGATATCAGGTATTCCGATCACTCAAAACGTTACGCTAACATTAAAATCCACTTTGGGAGATTGTGCGGATGAAATGGTGACACTGAATCCGCCACAATGTAATTGCCCAGTTATACCAGCACCTGTTTCTTTGGGCAACCAAAAAGCATGTCAAAATCAGGTAGGTGTAAATTTATCCGTAACTGTTAGTACAGGATTATCAGCACAGTGGTTTAGTGCCTTATCTGGTGGAACACTATTGCAAGATCAGTCACTCACTTATGCGCCGCCAACCACAACAGTAGGTATTACAACCTATTATGTGCAAGCTTTTGACCCATTAAATGGTTGCTTCAGTGTACGTATTCCTGTTATCTTCGAAGTGCAACCAAATCCAGTGGCCAAAGATATCGTATTGGAGCAGTGTGATGATAACAGGGATGGCATAGTTGGTTTTGATTTATCAACAGCCAATCCATTATTGATCACGGGTGGTGGATATACATTCAGTTATTATCTGACGCTAACAGACGCACAGAATGAATTGAATGCATTACCAACCAATTATACCAATACTGTGAATAATCAAATCATCTTTGCTTTGGTCAAGAATACCAATGGATGTAAAGATATTGCTGAAGTGACCTTGCGAGTATTGCCGATACCTACTGTTACATTTACAGTTAAAAATGAATCTTGTTTTGGAATAGAAGATGGTAGCATTACAGTCAATCCTCCACTGACAGGACTTGAATTCAAATTGAATAATTTGCCATGGACAACGAATGGCGTTTTCGGAAATTTGAAGCCTGGGACCTATACCGTTCAAGTAAGGGATGCGGAAAGTTGTATCGCTTCTTATCCGCACGTAATAGCTCCAGGACAAAAATTGAGTTTCGCTGCTTTTTCAATCACCTGTAACAATAGTGGTACATTAAGTAATGCCAATGATGATTTATATAATATTGTCCTGAATGTATCTGCTGACCCAGTATCTTCCAATACCTATACTGTTAGATATAATAATGTTGTGGTCGGATCTACCTATACTTTAGGCATTGTAAGTAATTTTTCATTACCAGCCGATGGTTCTTCTGGAGTTTTGGAAGTAACCGATAATGTCACTGGCTGTAAAATATCAAGGGATATAGGACCTTTGACAAGTTGCTCTACAGATTGTGATATTAGCATAAGCAACTTGCAGGTTGAGTGCGATAATAAGAATACGGATTCAGATGCCACAGATGATATTTATACTATATCCTTTACAGCGAATATTGTGAACGGAGGTGCTTCAACTTCCTTTACATTGCTGATAAATAATGTTATTTCAGGTACTTACAACTATGGCGAACCTGTAAGTTTCCAGCTAGCAGCGAATGCCAATGCCCCAGATATCAAGATTAGGGATTTTCTAAATATACAGTGTATTACTAATATACCTGTCGGAAGTCTATCGGGATGTTCGGGTGCTTGCAGTATTTCGGCTATTGTTACTAACATCAATTGTAATGATAATAGCACGATCAATGATCCAAATGATGATAAGTTTACATTTACCATAAGAGTAAATGGATTTAATATCTCAGACGGGTGGCAGATTGCAGGAAATCCAACAGTCTATGCGTATAATACCGATATTATTCTAGGTCCTTATCCTATTAGTGGTGGTAACTTGTCGTTGAATATTAGAGACAGAGTTGATTCACAATGTACTAAAATCGTTCCTATAATAGCCCCAGCACCATGCAGTACGCCATGTGTACTTCAGGTAAATAACGTCATAATAAACGCATGCGATAATAATAATACAGGAAATACCACAGCTGATGATAAATTTAGTGTAACTTTTGTAGTAAATGTAGTCAGTGGAAGTACTAATTTTTATAATGTCACTTACGGTACTCAGACATTTGGACCATTTACTTATGGCCAGACTGCTACCATAAATAATCTTCCAGCAAATGGCCAAAATCTTGTTTTGACGGTAAAAGATGCTATTAATTCAGGATGTGTACAAACATTTACTGTAAAACAAGATCCTTGTTCTTCTTGTACACAAACCGTAGATGCAGGTCAAGACATACAACTTACTTGTGCACAAAATACGGCTACATTGACAGGCACTGCCTCGGTATCAGGCGGCATATTTGTATGGACTGGACCCAATGGGTTTAATAAAACAGGGCAGACCGTCACCACATCAACAGAAGGCACTTATACTTTAACCGTTACTTTCCCAGATCAATGTGTAGCTACAGATATGGTGTCTGTCGCCACTGATGCCAACTTACCTATATCTAATGCTGGGCCAAATCAAGAATTGACTTGTATCAAAACCACCGCACAATTGACGGCATCATCCAATCTCACAACCAATGTAACTTATACTTGGACCAATGCAGCTGGTGTAGTGATCGGTAATACGCCAACTATTACGGTCAATAGCATAGGCTTTTATTATGTAGAAGTCACCAATACTACCAATAATTGTAAATCAGGTAAAGATGAGGTTGAAGTATTCAATCTAAATCAACAGTTGACATTCAATACAAAAATTTGGAATTGTGACGATAAGAACACTCCAACCACAGGTGCAGATGATGAATACACGATTACATTTAATTTGGCCAATACCACCAATGCAACCAATCAATATAGAATATTATATCAAGGTTCAGAAATTGGATTGTATAACTATAATCAGAATGTGCCCCTCGTTGTTCCTGCAGATGGTAATATGAGATTGTATGAGTTTGTGGATCTTGTAACTGGTTGTAAGACATCGACAGAAGTTGGACCATTTATTTCGTGCTCTACCAATTGTTTGATAGAATTTACTACACCTTTAGTAGATTGTGATGATAATGGTACAGAATCTATTGATACAGATGATAAATATACAATCAAATTTAATGTTTCAGCTCTAAATGGCGGATTGTCAGGGTCCTTTAGGGTAACCATAGATGGTGTTCTTTACAACACTTACACTTATGGAAGTACCGTTGAGATTAATTTGCCAGCACTTAGCAATACACCTTTTATACAACTACAAGACCAGAATATAGCTGCGTGTCAAGCTGTAGTACCTGTACCAACATTAAAGCCTTGTTCATCCACCTGTACTATCAGTGCGCAAGTGTCGAACATCCTGTGTAATGACAATGGTACTATTAATGATCCATCAGATGATGTGTTTTCTTTTGATGTGATAGTGGATGGTCTTAATACTTCTGCGGGATGGAAGGTTTTCGGTAGTAGTACTGTAAATGCCTATAATGCTAGAATCACATTTGGGCCATATCCAATATCAGGTGGTACGATTACGCTTAATCTTGTAGATAACACATCTGCCAATTGTACTGCTGTAGTAACTGCCATCCCACCAGCAGTGTGTAGTGAACCATGTGTTTTGGCTATGAGTGGCTTGCAGATTTTGGATTGTAACAATAATAATACAGGGCCTAATACCGAAGATGATTATTTTAGTGTAAGGTTTGTAGTAAATAGAGTCAGTGGTAGCGCTGTCAATTATGGGGTAAGTGATGGTGTTAATACTTATGGACCATTTATTTATGGAGAATTGGTGACTATAGATAATTTGCCAGCCAATGGTAGGGATATCACATTGAAAGTGACTGATCCAACTAACAGCGGTTGTACTACACAGTTTATAGTAAATAAACAACCTTGTTCAACTTGTGCTCAAACAGCGGATGCTGGAGCTGATCAACTCATCACTTGTCAAAACAATGTGGTGACTTTGACTGGGTCAGCTACTCCTGGTGGTACTTTTGTATGGACGGGTCCAAGTAGTTTTAATAAAATAGGTACTTCGGTTACCACATCAACACCTGGGATGTATTATCTAACGGTTACATATCCTGATCTTTGTCAGGCAAAAGATAGTGCCCTTGTAAGTAAAGATGCTAGTGTGCCGGATGCTATTGCTGGTCCTGATCAAGTAATCAATTGTTTAGTATCTCAAGTGCAAGTCACAGGATCAACAACTTTTGTAGGAAGTGTCAATCTGATATGGACAGATAGTAATGGTATTCAAATTGGTACAGGTTCCACTGTGTCTATAACAAATCCTGGAACTTATTATTTTGAAGTGATCAATCCCGCCACTAACTGTTCTTCTGGCAAAGATGAGGTCATTGTGATAGAAGATAAAGATATACCTGAAGCAAAAATTATTGCAGACCCAGGCAACCTTTTAGATTGTATCATAGGCACAATCACTTTATCAGGTAAGCCGATAGCAGATGTAATATTTAATTGGCAGACAGGCGAGTCTTTCATTAGTAATCAACCTTCTATAGTTATAAAGAAAGATGGCATAGTGACGATGACTGCTATAGATACCATCAATGGTTGTGAAAATAAAGCAATTATTGAAATCATAGATTTGCAAGACTATCCTATATTGTTAACCACACCTGCAAAGCCTATCACATGTGCCAATAATGGTGTATATATAAGTGCTGGCGAATCACCAGAGGGACCTAATTTGGTGTTTACTTGGTTGGACGCTTCAAATTTAGTTATTGCGGGTGAAACGAATGATTCCCTTTATGTGGTAAGTCCTGGCACGTACTATGTGATGTTGACAGACACATTGAATGGTTGTTCAAATAGAGATACCTTTGTAGTCGATAGGATAGGGGACTTCCCACAAGTAACTGTTCCAGCAGATATCACACTCTATTGTGGTGCAAATACGACTGCGCTGGTAGCAAATATCATCAATCCTACCGCTTCTACTTCTTTGACTTGGAGCACAAATAGTGGGAATATCTTATCTCCAGTCAATCAGTCGAACATCAATGTAAAGGGAGAGGGCGATTATACGATCCAAGTTGTGTATCCTGCTACAGGATGTATAACTACGGAATCGGTGTCTGTAACAGTAAATGATGATTATCCAACACAGGTTTTGACTACCGTCAATGATGAAACATGTAAGGATGAAAAAGATGGTAGTATAAACATTAGTTCAGTGAGTGGCGGTACACCACCGTTGACCTACCGTTTGAATGGTAATATCGTCAATGGCAACGTTGTAATCTCTCCATTGGCTGCAGGTTCTTATGCTGTCCAAGTTACAGATGCTAACGGGTGTAAATTTGATACAACGTTTATTGTGAAATCAGGAATAGATATCAATTTGTTTGCTACATCACCAATAGAGTTGGTGTATAATCAATCACAAATTATAGAACTGATCACCAATCTTCAACCTAGTGAAATCGCTTCGATTAAATGGACACCTACAGATAACCTCTCATGTGATAATTGTTTGGTTACATCTTTGATTGCCAAAGAAAACATCACGTATAAAGTAGAAATCACTGATATCAATGGATGTTCAGAAAGTGTGAGTATCACCATCAGAGTGAGAGACAATGTCATCATCACCACTCCTAATATTATAAACCCAGGGAGTGGAAGCAACAAATTCTTTACAGTCTATGGCAATGAAAGTGTCATCAATATTGAAAAGATGAGTATCTATGATAGATGGGGCAACCAAGTATTTATCAAAGAGAATTTTAAACCTAATATTCCTTCGGAAGGATGGGATGGTACCTTCAAAGGACAAGATGTGGTGCCAGGAGTATTTGTATTTTTAGTAGAATACAGAGCTCCTTCCGGTGTGAAAGTCTTATCAGGTGATATTACAGTGATAAAATAAATAGCATCTATTTGATTTAGAACGTAAACAAAAAGCCAAATGACATCTGATGTTGTTTGGCTTTTTTGATGTTAGTAACATTCATCGCGATGTATGTAATGTTCTTTTTATATTTTTCGTCTTTGAGTTGGAGGCTGTTAGTTCTACTTTTACCTATTTGAATAAAATAAGTTTTCTCACCACACTTTGGATCGACCTCCCTTCCTTTCCCACTTAAACTATAACCTTATGTCATTGGTAAGAAGCTTGAGCGACTGAAAAACCCAGTTGTCCAAAGTCTATGACTTTAGGACCATCTGCACGGTCTTAGACCGAAGTGAATAAGTGATTCTGACCAGTTAAAGCACGAAGGGGTGAGTAAAAATAGGATGCAGCCGTTAAGCTTAGCGTCCACGCTTAGCTTACATTAGTAAAAGCGTCCCGCTTTTTTGATAGCAAGCATCTTCAAAACCCAATAAAAATACAATGTAATATTGAAAAGTGCAAAATAAGAAGTAACTTTGTAAAAGCTAAACATAAAAGATCATGAAATCGACATAAATAAATCAATTAAAAATAAACTGATGACTATAATCAAAAATGAATATATCAAAAACTGGCCACCTGAACTTGGTCATAGACCGAAAAGATATGGTATCGAAGTTCCTGTTGTCCAAAGTCTATGACTTTAGGACCATTATCTGCACGGTCTTTGACCGAAGTGAATAAGTGATTCTGACCAGTTAAAGCACGAAGGGGCGAGTAAAAATAGGATGCAGCCGTTAAGCTTAGCGTCCACGCTTAGCTTACATTAGTAAAAGCGTCCCGCTTTTTTGATAGCAAGCATCTTCAAAACCCAATAAAAATACAATGTAATATTGAAAAGTGCAAAATAAACAGTAACTTTGTAAAAGCTAAACATAAAAGATCATGAAATCGACATAAATAAATCAATTAAAAATAAACTGATGACTATAATCAAAAATGAATATATCAAAAACTGGCCACCTGAACTTGGTCATAGACCGAAAAGATATGGTATCGAAGTTGCATACTTTGAAAGTCGGGGTACAATAATTATCCCTCCTATATTTCACTAAAAAACAATGTATGAATAGTATTATTAGATCTCTTGCCATTTATATCTTTTGTATGTGTGGGTTTATCTCTTTGATTGCGCAAAAAGAAGACTACATTTGGTTATATGGTGACGAACCTTATGATATCGTTTTGCCAGAGCGTGCAGCTGATACCACTCGTGGAGCATGCAATATTGATTTTAATTTTGACCCACCAAAGTTATACTATGATCCAAAGCGGTATTTAGATTTTTTAGCTTGTAATACGAGTGTATGTGATGTAGATGGCAAAATATTGGCTTACTCTAATGGTATGGTGATCTACAATCAATATGACCAGCCAGTAGAAGATACTATCAATTATAGCAGTGACTGGGAGTATGGTAATATCGAGTACAAAGGTGTCCAAATTCCTGCTGGCCTTTTGGGTATCCAAAGGGCATTAATGTTACCAAACCCAAGTAACAAAGACAGCTATTATATATTTTACAGTAATAGAGATAGATCAAATGCTTTTTTTAATGATAATATGATCAGATATGCATCATTTGAAGTGAGCCAAGACAATAAAGAAGGAAGGGTAGTAAATAAGGATATTCCTATCATTGAGCAAGATTCCCTCTCAGGTAGTATAACTGCCATACGGCATGGCAATGGACGAGATTGGTGGTTGATCGCACCTAGACGCAGTGGAGTTGAGGCATATATATTTTTGATTGATAATTCTGGCATAACTATACATCATAAATATAAGACAAATTTTTCACCTTTTATTGCTAGTGGAGGTATAGGTCAGGTTTATGGATCACCAGATGGTGCATGGGTGGCATGGTTTGTAGGAGGTGAATTTACTGTGGTTGGTAGTAGATTGTTGTTATCGAAATTTGATAGATGTAGTGGGTTGATGGATGAGAGTGCTATGAAAGTGGTAAATACATGGTTTGGACTAGGTATAGGTGTCGCATTTTCTAACAAATACTTATATATGTGTAATCGACAATATATATATCAATACGATCTCAATACAGATGCACCATTAGACACAGAAAAAAGGGTTGTTTCGTATGATGGCTATGAATATTTTTTCCCGTTTGATACGATACAGCCGTTAGGTTATAATGTAGATTTCTGCTATTTGGGTTTAGCACCAGATGGTCGCATTTATGTATCTCCAAGTTCTGCTAGTACTCGGTTGATGAGCAAAATAGAATATCCTGATGAAGCAGGGGAAGCTTGTACAGTCTTGCAGCATTCCATATTCATGCCTTCAGGTATTGCAAGAGGTATCCCCAACTTCCCCCACTACCGCCTCGGCCCACTAGACGGCTCACCCTGCGATACGCTAGGCCTGGACAATCATCCCATCGCCAAGTACCGCTATGAGGCAGATAGCATCGACTATCTACGATTGCGCTTTACAGACCTGAGTTACTTTAGGCCTGAGACGTGGAGTTGGGACTTCGGAGATGGTAGTCCACGAGTGAGTACGCAGAGTCCTTATCATACTTTTGTACAAAATGGCACTTATCATGTATGCCTCACGGTCAGCAATGAAAATAGTAGCAATACCTCATGTCGCACCATCACATTGGGTACAAGTAGTAGCGATGATGCAACCGTGAGTAGAGCGGAAGTCTCGCTCTTTCCTAATCCGGTGCAAGACTATCTACTCATCACGCTCGGAGAGTACGTCCCTGCGCATGGACAAGTGATGATCTACGATGTCACGGGCAGACCTGTCATCACACAGCGCATCTATTATGGGCAAAATAGTGTGGATATGGAGTGGACTGCAAGCAGGAGTCTATGTATGGAAGATGATGGATTTATTTAACCCATCTCCAGCCCTTCTCTCCAGAAGGAAGGGAGAAGCTGTAGTCGTAAGAGAAGGCAAGGTGGTGAAGCTGTAATGGCCTTGCAAATTTATTAGCAAGAACACACCGGTCAGAGACCGAATGATATGGCATCGAAGTCTTGAGACTTTGACGAACGATAACATTCATCGCGATGTTAGTAACATTTATCGCAATGTTAGTAACATTCAACGCGATGTTAGTAACATTTATCGCGATGTTAGTAACATTCAACGCGATGTTAGTAACATTCAACGCGATGTTAGTAACATTTATCGCGATGTTAGTAACATTTATCGCGATGTTAGTAACATTCATCGCGATGTTAGTAACATTTATCGCGATGTTAGTAACATTCAACGCGATGTTAGTAACATTCAACGCGATGTTAGTAACATTTATCGCGATGTTAGTAACATTTATCGCGATGTTAGTAACATTTATCGCGATGTTAGTAACATTTATCGCGATGTTAGTAATATTTATCGCGATGTTATTAACATTTCGGTGTTAGTAACATTCAACGCGATGTTAGTAACATTTATCGCGATGTTAGTAACATTTATCGCGATGTTAGTAACATTCAACGCGATGTATGTAGGGTCTGCTGACTATGGTGCAACCAATTGGTAAATAATAAATTATGTCTATAATAAACAAATTAAATGCAAACCTTTTAATTGATTTTGTCCAAAAGTCGTGTACCTTGAGTTGGCTTTTGCCTTATGCAGGCGGCAGTTACTTTTTTGCATTGCCCAAAAAAGTAACCAAAAAAGTCTAGTTCAAAAAAAGGCAATTGCGTAGCACCGTTCATTTTCGAACCAAAATGCTTTTTCTATTGCCATAAGTATTTCATATTTAATCCTTTGTGCTTTCTATGGCAATATACGCACTTTTGTTTCTTCATTCACTATTGCTTGTTTTTTGAACGATAATCTCCGTTAAACTATTAACCAAAAATAATAGCTGACTTTTTCAGCAGCCCCTATGTAATGTTCTTTTTAATTTTTTTTGTCTTTGAGTTGGATGATGTTAATTCTACTTTGACCAATTTGAATAAAATAAGTTTTCTCACCAAACAGTAGTTCGAAATGACCAAGGCTGATAAGGAAATGAGGGAGATGAAGGGATGTCGGCGAGGCCGACATCCCTTCATCTCCCTCCCTTAAACTCTAATACTAGGTCATTTCGAAAGAGCTTTAGCGACTAAGAAATCCCTTTTTTAGTCTTTCCAAATTTTTGAAAGTAGTAATTTGGCAAAGTAGAATTAGAACTTCTCCAAAACAAACTAAAATGCATTGGCCCAGTTGTGGAGTACATCCCCCGTTTGAGGTGTTAGATTTTTGATCGCCTATCTTATGATTGCCTTAATTCTTTGATTATTTTATTTCCTCTGCTACAAATACCCGGTGATCCGTGTTCCAACTGATCTTCGATGGCTAAGATGAGTTCTTGCTTGAGTTCGGGGATATCTTTGCAAATATTAGCACACACAGTCATGCTAAAAGCTCTTATAGCAATGGGTATTTTGGGGTCTAATATATAGTTGAAGCAAATTTCAAAAACCTGTCCTTGCCACTCCTCTGGTATGGACATACTTTGCCATGTCCGTACGGTATTGCGCATGATGGCATCATGTTTTGGGTTTTTCAGATTCTCTATGAGTTTTGGCAGGAATGGTGCTATCAAATCTGGAAATTTTTCACCTAAATCGCCTACTGGCCATGCCGCTCTCTGACATATACGCAAATCATTATCAAAAAAACAATCCATCAATTCTGTGATCCGTTTGGGTTCCTGTTGAATAGCTTGCAATATACTATTGGTGGCTACTCTCGAATGTTCTGATGAAAGTATAGATCGGAATGTCATTGCATCAATACTTATTTAATATACCTTTTTCTAATGGCGTATTTCCTTCCTTCATCCACAATGGTAGCGGCGCATCTAAAAGAAAATGATTGAAAAATTGTTCCATTCTGATATTAAAGTCTAATCTATTTTGCCATTTCACTGGCCAATGAGGCTCGTTGTTATAGTTGAGTAACCATGCGGGCTTGTTTAAACGTCGCAATGCCATATAATACTCTATACCTTGATACCAAGGTACTGCACCATCTTCGTCATTGTGTAGGATCAATACAGGAGTTGTTACATTAGGCATTTCGTAAATGGGTGAATTTTTATGATAAAGGCTAGGGTTTTCCCATAAGGTGGCACCTAATCTAGATTGCGTTTTTTCATATTGAAACATCCGACTCATGCCTGATTCCCAACGGATACCTCCATAAGCGCTTACCATATTTACTACCGGCGCTCCAGATTCGGCACATTTATATCTATCTGATTTTGTAAGTATGTATGCCACTTGATAGCCTCCCCAACTATGTCCTTGCAGTGCAATTCGGGATTCATCGACATAGCCAGTTTTAACTAAAGCATCCACACCACTTTCCACGGCATTTAAACAGTCTTCACCAGGTTGTCCTGTTAGGTATCTGATATCAGGGTTGAAAATTATGTAACCTAAATTGGTATAATAAGTATAATTGATCGTAGATCTGTGGGCTTCAGGTGCGCGATGGCGATGCAAATCATCAGAACTGCGTTCGTAAAAATTGACAATCATGGGGTACTTTTTTTCAGGGTCGAAATCAGGTGGGAAAAATAACATACCATCATTTTTCTGGTTACGGTAATTCGTCCAGCTAAATAGTTGTGCTTTGCCCCAGCCATATTCTAATTGCTGAGGATTGGCATTGGATATTTTTTTTGAAGTCGCAAAGTGATCATTGGTGTACAAAAGATCAGGAAAAGTTGAGAAATTCTCCAATGTATAGATTAGATCATTGCTCTTTTTTGCTTTTCGAATATTCGTAGTCAGTGCAAAATCGCCACTAAGTAAAGGTATATACTTTAGAGAATCTAATGTAAGATTTACGTATGATGATGCTTTGGTATTTTGGTCAAATCTATGCAGTAGTATTACTTCATTTGAGTCAATATATTCTTTTTCTTCATTGGTCTTAATGAGACGATGTATTTGATTTTTCGCACGTCCATCTGTCCAGCTCGTATAATCAAATGGGTCTAAAGGATTTATTTTCCATAGGTCATATTTATCATAAACAATAGCTGCGGCATCGTTTGCCATCCATCCTGCAATGCCATAAGCATCTGCTTTTTGGGGTACGTCATTTTCTTCATTTTGAAATTTGGTAATAGACCATAGACCTAAGGTACTGAGAAGGGCTCTTTCTGTATCAAATGTTTTCCAAATAGAGTCGGTGCTATTCCACCAATATATAAACCTGCCACCTGGTGAAAAAGCTGGGCTGCCAAATTCACCGGTCAAAATAAGTGTACTTTGGTTGGTTTTAGTATCTAAAAGTATGAAATCTTTGCGTGATTCGCCCAGCCAAGTTATTTCTTTTTGGTAAGGTTGTGATCTAAGCTGTAGGACAAATCTTCCATCTCCTTTTTTAGATATAATACTTCGATCTGCATCCAATGATTCTAGTTGGATAATGTTTTTTTCATCCATATCATACATTACGGAAAATGATTTTTTCCTATCCATCTCTAGACTTGCTTCTTGCTGTGTGTATAGTTTCGGTGCTTCATGATGCCATATTTCTACATTCACAATCTCGTCATCAAGTAGGGTAGTGTCTTTTATTGGAAGCAATGGTGCGATTCCGAAAAAGACTCTCTGTCCTGACTCCGACCAAGTGATGGGTTTGTCACTGCTTATGATCCAATCTGTTGGTTTTATTGTATTAATTTTGTCTGTTAGTGTTGTTAAGATGGTATCAGTTTCAGATTTTAAAAATATGTTGTAAGGTTTTTGTTTAGCCTCTGACTTCACATCTAAACCTAAAAATGCAAAATGTCTTCCTGATTTGTCAAAGCTTTGTTGGGTGACATGCTGCATGTCTGATATAATCATCGTTTTGTTATCTGTTTTCAAATCTACAATAGTAACATTATACCTTGCTATGGAATCACCTGTACATTGACAATAGGATAGTTTTGGATATTCAGCAGCGTAAGTATATTCTTTCACATTATAAATGGTATCTTCAGTACTATTCTCCAAATTTCTAATTATCAATGCTACATTTTCACATGGGGATTTAGTTTTTTTATCTTCTTTTATCATAGTGTCATGTTTCAATGAATCTATCAATAAACTATCTTTAATAATTCTATTTCCCTTACTATCTATCTTTTTTGTATAAAAACAGTAGCCAGTAAATTTTTCTGGCATTTTATACTCTTCAATACCGTCTATGGTAGTGACAGAACCATCCAGAACATTAAAAATAACTAGACTGTCTTTAGGAAGCTTGTCTTTATTCGTTTTTTTACGTTTTAAGGTTCTAAGACTGTCAAATTCTAAATTCTTAGTAAAAACCACGAATTTGCCATTAGATGCTATGCTTACTTTGTTGATGCGATCAAAAAAGGTGGTTTTATCATTGTTTTTTTGATAAATGGCTAGTTTTTTGTCTCCTAATTCTTTTTCAACAGTATAAATGATGACTTCTGCAGAGTCAGATACTTGTACGTTTTTAATTTTATTCCATTGACTATACACAACTGGTGTCATCTTTTTTAGGGATTGTCCATTTATTGTCGAGGCATTCAATGCTATAAATGAAAAGATTAATAGAAATATATGATTGTGTTGCCTAAAATTAGAGTGTAAAGTCATATTTTGTGGTGTATTTGGAATTTGTGATATATATGGTGTAAAAGTAGTAAATATTCAAAAAATAAACAAATGATTAATGTAGGTTTGATAGCGCATGATGGGAAAAAACCCGAAATGGTTTCTTTTGTAGTGGCTAATAAAGCTTTTTTGTCCAAAACAAAAATATATGCTACGGGCACCACAGGTGGACACATTGCCAAAGAAGGCTTTGATGTAGAATGCTTGCTTTCAGGGCCCAAAGGTGGCGATGCTCAAATAGCTGCATTGTTAGCAACGGGTCATATAGATGTGGTGATATTTTTCAGAGATCCTTTGGATAAGCACCCTCATGAACCTGATGTTCAGATGTTAATGAGGCTTTGCGATGTCCATAATATACCTTTGGCTACCAACCCTAAAGCTGCATACTATATTCTAAAAGGTTTTGAATCAGAAATAGCTCAGGAAGCCAAAAAGAGAAAATAGTTCATAAATCATTGTTAGTCGGGACGACTGGATTCGAACCAGCGACCCCTAGCACCCCATGCTAGTGCGCTACCAAGCTGCGCTACGTCCCGAAGATGATGCAAAGATATAAAGGATTATTGAAAGTTGAAAGTTCGCACCTAAAATCATCCAATTTCAATTAATTCAACTTCTTTTGGTCTTTCTATAAAATAGAAATACAAACTGCCCAAAAGAGATACAAGCATATAGATTACAATCATCAAAGATCCATATTGAATGTACTCATCGATACCAAACCAAGTGTTTTCGTTGATGGATAATAAGTATATACCAAGAGTTATTTTTGCAATTTCACCTATGATGCCAAATAAACTACCATCCATGAGACTGGTGTATGCAAAAATTGTAATAAATAAAAATATACCATAAAGTAACACCTGTTGGAAAGGTATCTCACCGATATGATTGAATAAAAACATCATAAATAATAAAGTAATGGCCAATTGTGATGCAGACCAAATTTTGAAGAGTGATGATGACGTAGTGTCATATTTTGCCCTATGATAGATATCTGTGGTATAAGGCACAGGGTATTTTTGGGCCACATCATTAGGTCTCCACCCAGTAGGCATAAACCAAATTCTAATCTTATCTTTGATGGAAGAAGTACGCCAAGAATCTTTAAACAATAACCACAAGTGTTGATAGTTTATAATCCAAGGATTCCATGTTTTTGCTGCCCTCGTGATACCATATACTGCTGGTTCATCAGGCAATTCTTGTTGGAAGGTACCAAATATTTTATCCCAAATTATGAAAATTTGACTGTAGTTTTTGTCCATATAGGTAGGATTGATCGCGTGATGTACCCGATGATGCGAAGGTGTCACGATGATATACTCCAACCAACCCATTTGACCTATCAATCTAGTATGATACCAAAACTGGGCAAATAGGTGAATAGGTGCGACCAATGCAATGACAGCTACCGGCACACCCAATAAAGCCATAGGTATATAGGTGAATGTGAAAAGTGCAAATATCTCAGAAACCGATTGTCTCAATGCACACGAAAGATTGTACTCTTCACTGCTATGATGGATGACGTGTCTATTCCAAAATACATTGATCTCATGACTCCATCTATGTACCCAATATCCTGCAAAATCGATTCCGATAAAAGCTATAATGTAAGTGAGTATCGTTGATTCTATATGGAAAATGGCCAAATGACTGACTAACCAGCCATAACTGATAATAACTATACTCAAACCTAATACATCTTTGATCACATTGGTAATGCCCGAACTTAGACTTGATATGGTGTCAAAAAGCCTATTGACTTTAAAGTGCATAAAACAACTTGCTCCATATTCAATGGCTATCAATACTAAAAAAAATGGGATAGCATAGTTTAATATTTGCGCGTAAGCTTGCATAAACCTTATATTTTAATGAGTTTGTGGTTTTTAGTTACTTTGCCAGATCGTACTTGTACAAAATAAACTCCAGAAGGCCATTCTATTGTCGAGATTTCCATTCCCGAATTGATATTTGTTTGATGTGCCATACTATGACCATTCGCATTATAAATGGTGACCATACTTTGATTAGGACATAAAAGTTGCACTTTATCCGTAGCGGGATTGGGTGTTATGGTGATTTCTAGTATTTCGTCTTGGTAAGTCGAAGATGTGGTGTTGAGTTTATATTGTTTGAAAAAATTCCAGATTTCTACACTTGCTTTGAAGTCTTGGCTGGTTGTACTGAGATTGATGAGAGCGCCTGGCCAAGTATGAGCTCCGTTTATCACTTTGAGATGAATTAATTTTTTATCATCTGTGCAATTAGTATAGGTCCATTTTTCAGTGGTAGTATTGTCTGATGCATTTATATTGGGCATCATCGTGATGATGGGATTTGCATTACAGCCATTGTTTTCTTGCCAAAATTTTAATAGCAAAGGTATGGCTATAGATACATTGGGAGTACCATCATAATTTACAGTACCATCAGCGGTGCCATGGATCTCCATGATGGGTACTGCTTTTGCTGGTTTACATACATCGATGGCTTGCTGTACCATGCTGCCTGTCACAGATGCGATGGCCGCAATACGATCATTGAGCTCACAAGCCAACCGATAACTCATGAATCCACCATTGGACATACCACAAGCATAAACCCTACTTTTGTCTATACCATAATCCAAGTGAAATCGGTCTATCATCGCAGCTATAAATCCCACATCATCTGCTGTGCTACCAAAATCCCAACCAACATTCCAAGCATTGCCAATACCATTAGGGTAACAAACCGCAAATCTTGCAGTGTCTGCAACAGCATTCATTGCTGAGTAAAGTTCTTGTTGCGCTGCATTGGATGTAAACCCATGCATATTAAATACCAAAGGAATAGGAGTGTTTTTGTTATGATTGGCTGGTAGGCGGAGTCTATAGTTGCGATTTTGGCCATCGTGTGTGATATTGCCTGTCAGCGTATTTTGTGAATAAGCAACGGCAGTATATAGAAAAAATACTAAAATCATCCAACGACTCATAGGTGTATTTAATTATGTGGGTTCAAAATTAATTACTTTTTTTAAACTATCGTCAAATTTGCGAAAGATGTTTTAAAACAGCCCAAATCTGTCAAATATGTCGAGCAATAATATGAAACTTGTTTTGATCCGTTGCTGTACCTCTTGCCAATAACTGTTTTAATAAGTTTTACTATCTGAGTACTGTAAAATCACCGTTGTATGTTTTAGTGGTTCCATCTTTGAAAACAGCTTGGACAAGATATACATAAACACCAGGAATTACTGGTTGACCATTGAATACACCATTCCAGCCTTGATTTGGATTGTTGATATCAATATTTTCTTTTAAAAATAATAAATTGCCCCATCTATCATAAATCTGCATTTTTTTAACCGTGTTTACTTTGGTTAAATCTCCTATTGGGTAGAATGAGCCATTTCCACTTTTACTATCGACAAAAATTATATTTGGGAAATAAATTTCAAAAATTTCTCTTATCGAAATGGTAATTTCAGCTGTATTGATGCATCCATTTATATCTATTACTTCCACAATAAAGGTAGTCGTATTTTGCATCTTTGCAGAAGGAGTTGCACAATTGTCACAACTTTATTGAGGATCGGCTTTCCAATTTATAGATGAAATTTCACTTGGCTGTAAAGATGTGATTATTTTTAAATTGACTGATTCGTTAAGTAATACTTGATCTTTGTCTGTAGTGATGCTTAGAGACCAAGCTTGAGGTTCAGCCAAAGTCAAATTAATTTCTGACGAGCAGTTTTGAGCATCGGTAATGGTTGCTTTATAGGTACCACTACACAAGTTTTCAATGGAATATTTCCCATTGTATTCTGGCTTATTCCAAGTTATTTGAGTGGCTCCTTGTTGATTTGTAAAAGAAACATTTATACTACCATCACAATAGTCTGGACAACTTATAGGACTTTCCAACCCTTCAGCCTTGATGGGGCAAAGTGAATCTCCTACAGTGAAATTACATATTTTATTACAATTATTATTATCCGTTACGGTCACTAAGTAAGCACCAGCAGATAGATTGGAGAGATTTATATTGCCTGGTGTTTGGTTTATTAAATTTCCACTTTGTGCTCCAGACCAAGCTACTGTATAGTTGGGTGTTCCTCCAGCTAGTAAAAGAGAGCCTGATCCGTCCTTGGCTCCAGGTAAACTCACAAATGTACCCGAACACTGTAGAGATATTTCAGTTGGTTGTCCTACCAATACATTTTCTGTTACCGTGCAATTAGCCGCATCAGTAACAGTTACGGTATAACTTCCAGCCAATGCATTTGTAATATTTATAAGGTCATTCCATAAAGGGTTACTCCATCTCAATGTAGTGTTGCCTGTAGCATTCAAAATGGATAGTTGAATCTTGCCATCCTGACCTCCAAAACAATTTGTACTTGTGCCAGTAGCATCAGCAGTCATTGCACAATCTTTATTCTTAATGGTAAAGATACAAGTATCTGTACATCCATCCACATCTGTAATGTTGACGGTATATGTCCCTGGTATTAGATTTTCGATCAATACTTCATTTGCACTAATATTAGTGAAATTTCCTGACAGAGGACCCGACCAGGATACATTGTATCTCGATTTAAAGTTTGTCACGTTGATAGTAGCTTGACCATCATTTCCATTGACGGAGGATACATCTGTAGGATTACAAAAGATTTCCAAAGGTTGAGATGTTAGGACAGTTGCAGTTGCCGTTTTCTGACATCCGCTGTTCATTTCTGTAATGGTTACCATGTAAGTACCTTGGCCCAAATTGGATAAGCTTGCCATTACTGAACCCTGAGACCATAAATAGCTATAGTTATTACCAATGGGTGTTGCAGACAAGGATCCGTTGGTTAGTCCACATGTTGTATGTATTGTAGCTATGTTTGGTATGAAATCACCAATTTGTTCTATAGTTACAATTTTACTAAAAAGGCAATCATTGGCATCGCGGACAGTCAAATTAAAATCACCTGCAGGTAAATTATTAAACATCGTTGTAGCGCTGAATCCTCTATTGTCAAAGTTATATTCCATGGGTTGTAACCCACCAGTTACAGAGCCAATAGTTATGGTGCCATTAGCATTACCACACGTTGCGTTTGTTTTTGTAATTTGCACATCTGTTGGACCACCTATATTATTTACATTAATGACTTTTGTAAATGTACATCCCGTTGCATCTTTGACTATGATATCATAGCTTCTGGCAGAAAGACTGGAATACAAAGTGTTAGTCGTGAATGAGCTTCCATTAATGCTAAACTCAAAAGGTGAGATACCACCTGATACCGAATCTATCTTTATACTTCCATTGGACGTTCCACAGTTGGTATTGGTAGTAGTTATATTTATATTTTTTGGGTTGGAGACCGCCAAAATTGTTGCAATCGTATTATAATTACAATCATTGGCATCTTTTACGACTATCGTGTACATACCATTACCAAGATTATTGTAAGTAAGCGTATTAGTAAAAGGGGATCCATTTATACTATAGGTGTAAGGACTTGTACCACCTGTCACCATACCCAAGACAATACCGCCGTTGTTTTGGTCACAGGTTTCATTTGTTATTGAAGTCAAAATATTGCTAGGAGCATTTGGACTGAGGATTGTAACTGTAGTGGTGTAATCACAATTATTGGCATCTTTAACGGTAATCGGGAAAATCCCACTTACTAGACCATTATATTGCGTTTGCAAAGTAAATGCTGAATTATTAAAGCTAAAGGTAAATGGACCTGTGCCACCTGTTACTTGTCCCAATATTACACTACCATTCATTTGACCACAACTGGCATCTGTTTTGGTGATGTTTAAAGCTGTTGGGCCTGAGATATTCATTATTGTGATATTTAGATTTAAGTCACAACCATTGTTGTCTCTGATGATAATAGGGTAGGTGCCAGCAAGTTGTATCAGTAAGAAACATCGACGCAGCAAAAGGCTTGAACAGTGAAGTATTCACCAAAGAGCAATTAGGTGTAAGTGGTGTACTTTACTACACATTAGTAAGCGGTGACTTCACAGCTACTAAGAAAATGATCATCGTTGAGTAATCTATTTGAGATATAGATAACGGATAGTTTTAGTTAATTATAGATCCACTTCCTAAGTCAAATTGGGAAGTGGTTTTTTTTTGAAGTTAAGTTTATTCTCTTAGGTTCCTCTAAATTGACTCTTCCTAAATCCTTCTCTTAAAAAAGAAGGACTTTTGACTCAATTAGAATGGCACAAAATGTAAATTTATCAGCCTGTCTATTCAATCGCGGTTTTAATGGTACTAATTTTACTTCGTTAGATTTGGATCATAAGTCACCTTTAAGCCTGAAAGGGCTTTATTTTGAATTACCGTAGGTGTAATCTACGGTAAATATGACTAGAATAACCAAGCCAATATGGCTTGAATATTAGCATATTATGGATGTTTTGTACAAAGCAATTACCAATTTTTTCAACATCGATATCATTGTTTAGTTTACGCATATTGTTGCAGTATAAATCGTTGTTGGGGTATAGTATATTGATATCAATTTCTATGTTGCGGATATCCATTTCGTATCCAAGCATGTCGATGTATAATAAATTGATATGGATACAGTCAGTACCGATACTGATCAATAAGAAAATGATATACATTCTTATTTTATCAATATGGATGCAGTATAAATCGATATCGATTCACAAAATATAATAAATGGATGACGATTAAGGTACGGACACCACTCATTAACCTTAATGAATCAAACCACAGCTTTCTAGCACTTATGACTGAAGGTTATTAAGTCATAAAAAACAAACTTGAAGCATGGATGAACCTTCTACACTCCCAAGGTGAAGGCTTCCCGACTTATGCTAAAGCTTCTAGAAGCACTGCATAACTTTCTATTATTATTCATTATGGCTTTTGCAAAGCGCCATAAGCTTTGGAGACTAGGCTTAGTCTTTCTTGACTGTTCATGAAGGCTTCGAGCGTACTCATTAAGAGATATTGCACCTTCGTTGGCTGTAAAGAAATCACACTTTATTGATCAACAAAGCCCAAAAAGCATTTTCGAGCCATGATAGAGATATTGCGGAATGTCGTTTACTGATTTGGCGCTTTCAGCAAGTGTTTGGATGGATGCCTTAGCTGATAAGTAGTATTGGTTAAGAGATAATGTTGCTGCTTGAAGGCTTTAGGAACCTATCTGAAAGGATAAGCTGTGTTCAAAAACTAAATCTGTGCAGACAAATTTAAATAAAGCATAGATTAAAATAAATTTGCACCACTCAGCAACTTGGTGTATATTTGCCTTAGCGTTTAAAAAATCATCATGACTTCGAAGACTTTTTCAATCTTAGATTCCTTTTTTCTGAAAAAACCGAAAGATGCTAGATTTTTTATGCGTTTAATAGAAGTTACTGGCAAGCAAAAAATGAAAATAGATCTAAAAAATAACGAAATCATTGGGTTCACAGAGAATGTTGAGAAGCGATCTCACAAACCTCTTTCAACTTCATTTAAAGAAATTGAAATATTACCTGATGGAAGAATTTTGATTATAGAAGACTATTACGATTTTTACTTCCATGGAAAATCAAACCTTTATTGCTTAAACAGACAAATGGAAATTGACTGGCATCTTGACTATCCAATTGAAGAATATAAAGAAAACTCAGGATACGTTGGTTTCACAACAAATGGCGAAGAACTCTATGCAAACACTTTCAATTGTATAAGGGTAAATTTTAATGAATACGGACAAATTCTCAATAGAATATTTACAAAATGAATAGTCAAGAAAGTAGGATTATTATTTATAATGAACTTGGAAACTTTCTTTGTGGAGACGTTTACTTAAAGGAGTTTGGTCAAAGTAAACTAATATCTGAAGAAGTCGATATAGATGAATTGACTCAAGAAATATTTGACAGCAAACCAGATAAGACTATGCAATTATGGAAACAACAAGAATTTATTTATTTAGCAACAAAAGTTTACAAACATAAGAGGTTAATAAGGATAAAGTCTGGACTAATTGACCAATTTGAATTGAATATTATCGAACCAGCTAAAGGAGGAGGTCAAATTGAATTGATTATTGCAAACTCAACTTACTCAGGGTATATAATCAAAGGCGATACAAGATTAAGTGACTGGGAAAATTTCAATAAAATTGCTAAACAGATGGAACTTGAAATATTACCCAGAATAGTAAAACTCTTTGAGGGACAAATTGTCAAGGTGAATCGATATTGTAATGCATAAAATTAGCCAGCCAGTAACAATGTACACCATGACCATACTCCCTATCGGTCGTACGGCAGGTGTACTAACCGTTATGTACAATAGGAAATGACGATGATTAAAACAATTTAAATTCTATTTTGAATTATTATTCTTTTGATAATACATAACTAAATCATTAAGGTATGAAACTAAAAAAGTTAACTTTTGCAACATCAATTCTCTTAAACTTCACATTTATACTGCTATCTGATGCACAGAATATAACTTTCTTAGAGGCAGAGTTTAAATCACAAGTTATCGCACAAGGTTTCGATACAAATGGAGATAAAGAAGTATCTGTTTCTGAAGCCAATCTTGTTAAAGCTTTAGAACTCAGAAATCTTGGAATTAGGTCATTAGATGACTTAAACCATTTTCAAAACTTAGAAGTATTTACATCATCTAGACTCTTAGAAATTGAAACTATTGAATTGAAGAATTTCCAAAACCTTCGATCCTTTTACCTTGAGAATACTTTAGGGGCAGAAAAAGCAATCTCATTTGTGATTGAAGGGCTACCTAAATTAGAGTCATTTACGCTAAAATCACCAGTTAAATGGATTGAATTCGACACATTACCAAATCTTCATTATTTTGAAGTCATAAATAAATATTTTTCCAAACTACTTATCGTTGATAATTTCGATCTTTCACATCTTCCAAATATTGAGGTATTTATTCTTGGTAAATGTAAAGTTTCGCATTTTGATTTTTCAGATAACGTCGAATTGAGAAGTTTGACCGTTAGTCAATCTACTTTATCTACCATAAATCTCACTGGGAATCCAAAATTGAAATATTTGGATTTATCAAGTTGCAATATATCAGATATAGATTTGTCAAATAATCAGTTATTAGAAACACTAAATCTCAATTTTAACTGGTTTGGTAATGTTCTGAAAATTTCTGATTTGCCCAGATTAAAGTATATTAATGCTTCCTATAATGGACTCAACAGTATAGAACTTACAAATCTAGATAGTCTGGAAATTTTAAATATTAATAACAATAACATAAGAAATTTTAATCAAATATTTCTTAACTTAAAACAACTTCATGTTATTGGTAATGATTTTCAAGAATTTGATGCCAGGCAATTCCCGCGGCTACAAGAATTGTACTGTTTAAATATAAAAGCTCAGAATCTTAATCTTATTGATTTTTCAGCATTGAGTATTGTGGGTTGTGGAGGGGAAGACTTAAAGGAGATTACATTTGGAGAGAATCCAAATCTAGAATATATAGGTGTTACAGATAGCAATTTATCAACATTTAATATTACTGACAAAACAAGGTTAAAGACAATTTCGCTCTATCGTAATTACGATCTACAAGAGGTTACATTAAAGAATCTCCCTTTTCTCAATGATGTTTCCATCTATGTCAATAATGTTAATTACTTTGAAGCAAAGGAGATTAACCATCTGAGTTCATTAAGGTTGGAAAGGAATAATCTCAGCACTATAGATTTGTCAGGTATTAAATCAATAGATATTTTGAATTTAGGATCCAATGCTTTCACGACGTTTTCTTTAGGAGATGTTCAAATAATTAAAGAATTAGATTTAGACAACAATCCATTAGTTTATTTGGATTTTAAATCGATAAACGAGATACCTATTATTTCCTTAAATGATGTATTGCTTTCAACTATAAATTTATCACAAACTAAAACAAGGTTATTAAGAATCGACAAAAATCCCAATTTGGATACCTTAATTCTTAATAATGGAATTTATACCACCGTTAATAATTATGGTCATCAAACCATTTTAGATACTCCAAATCTCAGATATATTTGCATCGACTCGTCAGAACAAGTTATGATCCAGACTATTTTAGATCAATCAGGCATATCAGCAAATATTGAAATAGAATGTGAAGATTTTACAACAAGTTTTACTGAAAACCCACTTGGGGGTATAAAAATTTATCCAAATCCAGCAGTTGGTGAATTCTATATTCAATTAGCAGGAAATAACAAAGTTTCAGTCTTTAGTTCCGATGGGCGATTGATACTAGATGAACTCATGAATGAAGAATTAAAAATAAGCAATCTAACTTCTGGTTGTTATTTGTCCACATCTATTCTTTTAAAGATGGCAAAACATTCTCATCAAAATCATTATTCAACATTAACTGTAGCACATAACAAGCTATAGCACGATCATGCATCCCTAGCGGGACTGCACGTCGGCTATAGCTGCCGTTATGTCTAATGAAAGGAAGAAATCCTGAGTCGTAACTTTTGACTTGAAAATATTTTTAATCAAAAGTTTAAAGCGGTATCAGGTTAGTTTTTATTGGTGACTATGCTTTACTCTCATTATTATGGTTTTTCTCAATCAAATTTACCAGATTGGATTTTAGCTCGTCCAAGCCATCCAAATGTTGGATATATTGCAAATGTTGTTATACCAGCAAGTTGGCCTTTAGGTCCATTTGGCGATATTTATGTGCAAATTCCATCGTCCAACGGTGATAGTCAAGATAATATTATTATCGAAGCCTATGATAATCAAATTCCAAGACAAATAAGGAATACTATATCTGCCTCAGGAACTTATGGCGTAAATCCAAGCATTGGTCCAGGAGTAATGCATAATGATAGATTGGTTTATAAAGCAATATCCCAAATAGGAAATAACGACTGTGCAACAACATCAGGAAAAGATGAGCTTTACGTAGATGATGGAACCGGCAACTTCTCACCCATAGGAGAGATAGAAGGCGATGGTACAAGTAACATAACCAAACACTATGAATACATTCACACGTCGCCATCCCTTGGCATTAATTACTACCGCATCAAAACAATTAGACTATGATGGGAAGTATAGCTATAGCGATATAGCGAGTGTAAGATATGATGGCAGTGGAGAGACCAACATATATCCAAATCCCTGCTACATCACAAGTGAATATCTCAACTACAAAACCAACATCGGTGCAAATCATGGATGTGTATGGTAGATTACTGTTAAATCGGGATATTTCTGACGGACAAAAACAGTATAAATATTTCAGCACTTCCAAGTGGAATCCTTATCTTTGTGATAGGAGACCAGAGATTTAAAGTTTTGAAGGAGTAATTTATGAGTATAGAAAGATATGAAATACAAACAAGCATCAGGTCAAGATATTTTGAATTTATATCTAGTGGCATCAATGGAAACATAGTTAAGGTAGTCAAGTATACACCTTTAAAATATGATACTAATGTCTTTAACCTTGGATTTGGTGACAAAAACAGCGAAACAGGTGATTTAGATGATTCAGTAACCACTAACAATGGAGATACCGATAAAGTGCTTGCTACTGTTGCATATACGATTTATGAATTTTTTGAAGAATTCCCTGATGCCATTGTATATATAAGTGGTGTAACGCCAAGTAGAACAAGACTCTATCAAATCAACATTTCAAAATTTTTTGACCACATTTCCAATGATTTCGAAGTACTCGGGGAACTAGAAGAAGGATTTGAACGTTTTAAGAAGAACATAAATTATTTAGGATTTGCAATAAAACAGAAGTAAATATGGCAACAAAATTAGTAAATAAGAAATTTGAAGGAAATGCTGTTTACAATCCAGCACTTGATAAATTTGAAAACATTGATGTATTTCCTGCCAAAACTGCAATGGTAGAAGAAAGATTAAAAGGAAGAGACATAAAAGCTGAAATTGAAGAAGCTTTGAGAAAAGAGAGAATCACGAAGCCATAACACAATATTGAACGACATTTTGCTATCGCAAAAACGTCGTCAATACCAGCCGTTAGCTATCACCAAAGAGAAAAATGAAAAATATGTATTACTTAATAATTACTCTATTGCTTCTAACTTCTTGTCAAGAAAAAGGAGCTAAAAAAGCTATACAGGAAGCACCAAGATTAAGATATGTTGAAGACATAGCTCCTAACGAAGAAATAGACAATCCCAATTTCAATACATGTAATGGAGAAAATGTTTTTCAGTATTTTAATTTTGGAGACGGCCTCGAATATGAAGGAGGGAAAAGAGCCATTTTGGAGAAGTTTAAAAACCAATATGAAGTGCCAAAAAGAAGTAAATTTTCTGGATTAATTAGGGTAAGGTTTATAATAAACTGTAATGGTAATTCTGGAAGATTTAGGCATTTAAGTATGGACTACAACTACAAAGATGTGGAAGCTCCTGAAAACATAACTGGTCAATTAGTGTCTATTACGAAAAGCTTAGATAAATGGAAAATTAAAAAATATAATGATTCACCTATAGATTATTATCAGTATTTATCTTTCAAAATAGAGCGTGGAATAATCGTAAAAATACTACCATGATCAGAACCGTATTTATATTCCTTGTATTCTCCATAATTACACAAGCACAGCCAAACTGTAATTTCTTTTCTCATGAATAAGGACACAGCAAAGTATGAGGCATGCGAATATGTTTCAGCACACAATAATGACTATTATCAATTTGATTGGCGACAAATGGATATTTGGAACAAAGCAATAGCAATGTGTCCCTACTTTGCTTATCCAATACGTGAATATGGAGTCCCGTATCTCAAGGCAGGTAATTTCATTGAATGGAAAAAATATTGACAGAGCTGTGGAACTTGAGCCGATGGAGTATCTTGGGATAAGAGCTTCACTTAAATGCAAATTTGTTGCGGATTATGAAGGTGCAATAAATGATATTGAAGCCTGTAATAAGCTTTTTAAGGGTAATGATATTGGTTATTCAAATGATGGAACTTATCACTTAAATATGGTTAAAGGTCTATGCTTAAAAGCATTGGGACGAATAAATGAAGCTATAGATATTTGGGAGTACCAACTGGCAAAAGATGATCACTTTTTAGGCAAGTATGATTATCTGCTATTGGAGTACTTTACTATAATGACGGTAAATACAAAGAAGCAATAAGTATTTAGAAAAACAAACGGTTGAAAACGATATTGCAGAAAATAGATATTATCTAGCCAAATGTTATAGAGCACTTGGTAACAAGACCAAATATGATGATCAAATTGCAACGGCTCATGCATACATAACTAAAAGCAAAACAATGTCAGATCCATATAGTGAACTATTTGATCAAGTATACATGCAAGACATTTTGGAAGAAAATGAATAAAAAATGGCGATAGATAACAATGTATAGCTGCCATGCCTCCCTATCGGGACGGCACGATCAGCTATACTAACCGTTAGAGAACATAAACAAAGAGAAATGAAATATATAATATTGATTTTAACAACTTTTATTTCAATAGAAGTTAAAGCTCAAAGGCAATATACGAGAGCAGAAATGATTGGGTATAATGTAGGTTTGAATGCAATAAATGCAGGTATTGCTAGAATAATTAACAAAAAACCAAATGAAAAAATAAAAGATGTATTTCTTGATGGTTTATGGAAGGGAGCAATTGGAGGAGCTATCAATTATGCATCTAAAGAACTTGTATTGCAGATTCACGAAAGCCAAAAACCAGATTTACTTTGGACTTCAAGGTTAATCAACACCTTGGGGAATTCAGTAACTTATAATGCAGCTAACAATGATGGTATATTCGATTACATATATTTTGATTTTGGATTTAACCGTCTAAAATTTAGCACGAAAACTAAATTCAAAGTACAATATAAGATAATGCCATTTTCACTCTTGTTTATGATAGCAACAGCATCAGATGGTAATTTAAATATAAAAAGATCTTTGACCACATTAACTCCTTATTTCGAAGCAAAATCAAATTATAATAGTGAATCCTATTCTAGATCAAATCACGTATTAATTAAAAACAATGAGTTTATTGCTCACGAGTTAATTCATACCTACTCACATTATGAATTTATGGTAGTTAACACCTTTGTGCATAAAAAAAGAAATTACAACAATAATGAAAAATTGAATTTTTGGAAAAAAGTTAATAAGCATATTTATTGGGATTTACTAAATAGACTCGTAACAAGATCTTTATATTCAGTGGAAGGAGATATTACACCAAATAAATATGACAATTTTTTTGAGTACGAAGCAAATTTCTTTCCGATAGATTGAAATGAAATACGATCTCTAACAAGTCCTTTGACGACAGTTTTTGCTATCGCAAAACGTCGTCAATACCCCAGCCGTATGGCTCGTGAAAGGTAAAATCCTGAGTCGTAACTTTTGACTTGAAAATATTTTTTAATCAAAAGTTTAAAGCGGTATGCGGTTAGTTTTTTATTGGTGACTATGCTTTACTCTCATTATTATGGTATTTCTCAATCAAATTTACCAGATTGGATTTTAGCTCGTCCAAGTCATCCAAATGTTGGATATATTGCAAATGTTGTTATACCAGCAAGTTGGCCTTTAGGTCCATTTGGCGATATTTATGTGCAAATTCCATCGTCCAACGGTGATAGTCAAGATAATATTATTATCGAAGCCTATGATAATCAAATTTTAAGACAAATAAGGAATTCTATATCTGCCTCAGGAACTTATGGCGTAAATCTAAGCATTGGTTCAGGAGTAATGCATAATGATAGTTTGGTTTATAAAGCAATATCCCAAATAGGAAATAACGACTGTGCAACAACATCAGGAAAAGATGAGCTTTACGTAGATGATGGAAACGGCAACTTCTCACCCATAGGAGATATGAAGGCGATGGTACAAGTAACATAACCAAACACTATGAATACATCCACACGTCGCCATCCCTTGGCAAATTACTACCGCATCAAACAATTAGACTATGATGGGAAGTATAGCTATAGCGATATAGCGAGTTATGAATATGATGGCAGTGGATAAACCAGTATTTATCCAAATCCTGCTACATCACAAGTGACAGTAGAAGCATCTGAGCATCTGGAAATCTTAGTGACAGATATCATGGGAAGGAAGCTTAAAAGCAGACGGTGAACAAAGAAAATAATGTGGTAGATTTGTCTGGAATGTGCCATCAGGACTTCTTTATCTTTAGCCTTCGAAATGGACATAAGGTTGAAGTTTTAAAGGTTAGCTGAGTTAGAAAGATACCAGATATTAACAGGTAGGAATCAAAAGGTATACGAAATTTACAAGTGTTGGAAGCAGCGGACATGTTCTAAAACGTATAACCTTTTCAAAAATAACAACCACAAATCTTTTCAATTTGGCATTAGGAGATGTGGATAAAGAAACAGGCAAAGTCAACTATGATATCATTATGGATATTCTGTTTAAATCTGACCCCCTATTCTGGACATATTGATCTCAGATGATTTGGTGGTTTATGCCGCTTAGGAGTGACAAATTACCGATTTTTCTTAAACTATCTCCTTTAAGTTCGATTTTATATGAGTATGTGCCAAGCGATCCAAAACTGCATCTGCAATGGTCTCTTCTCCTATAATATCAAACCACGACGCCATAGGGGAGTTGTGGTGCAATAATGGTTGCTTTCTTTTGCCGTGTCTGTCTTCTATGAGTTCCATAAAATCTAGCTGGTTTTGTTTTTCTAGATGTGTTAAACCGGAAGTCATCCAAGATTAGTACATCGGCCTTCGCTGTCTTTTTTCAAAAACTTATAGATCGACCCATCTATTCTGGCCATTCGCATTTTCATATCAAGTTTTGTACGTTGTGTAGGCTACTTTGAACCCTTTTGATTACAAGCTTGATGACCTAAAGCGGATGCTGATATAGACGGCCACAACCTGTAGCTCCTGTAATGATTACCGAACCTTCCCCGATGTAATTGCCTGTGGATGGAGTGCCTATCAAAGATTTGTCTAGCCCACGAGATGCGTCGTAGCGTATTTGTTCTATAGTTGCTTGATATCTGAAAGCGGCGTTCTTCAGTAGTCTTCCAGTCCTATTACCCTCGCTCCAAGAAATCGGCATCTAGTAAAAGTTCGAGAGTCCTTCTAATAGACTCAGCTCATGTTGTCTGCGGGTATTTAGTACTGCCTGCCATGATTTTTCCATACCCGTGAGCCTCAGCTCTGACATTTGCGATTCAATCGTTTGCATAAATATCTGATTTAAAAATGTTAGAAAAAAATAAATTATTCGTGTTTAGTTATGGGGAGATTCCTTTTAAATAAATAAAGAAGATGACGAAGTCAAATTTAAAACATGGTGGTTTTGAACGTAATACTCTACTTCCCTGATATTGGAATGTTTTTGGTAAGGGCGTATCTGCTACTGATGGTGGCTTGGTACTCGTCATTTTATTATCCAGTAAGCGTTTTATAAAGCTAAGTAATTGTATATACCTTCGTCGATGCCAATCTTGCATGCATTATAAATTCATTCCAGTATGATAAGTCTTGGGAGTCGCAACAGGCCATCACAGGTTTTGTGGCGTTGCTCGCGGTACTTATCGGGTTGATCAAAGAGTAACTTAAAGAGTTGGTGGGCTGAATCATTATTTTGCGGCTGGATGTAATATTCAGGACTTCGTTGATTGTGGGCTCGGTGAGCAGAAAAGAGATGCTCTTCTACAGTTGGGCACTCATTTTCCTTGAGTCGTAAGAGAAGTGTGCACCATCAATACTCCTTTGTAGTAGATGCGTACGTTGGATCTTGTATAAATAACCTAACTTTCTGAGCGATATAAGTAAACGGCACACTATAATAATGCCTTTGCTCATTTGGCAGATATGGTTGTTTTGGGCAACCTTTATATGCGCGTACATTGTATTTCAAAAGGCATATCAGGAAGTGGTTTGAGCAATGGCTTCTCTGATGAGTAGAGAACTGTTCTTCTCGGTATATCCTTTAGTTTGCATCCCTTTGATTTAACAAATGTACTTGCGCCTTTATTCCTCATTAAGCCAGAGAGACTGAAAAATGGTACATTCCTTATCCGTGCTTTAACTTGTGTATATACTATTTTAACCACATTTTCAGCAGCGCCTTTATCCTGAGGGTTTGTAGGCCTATTACGGAAAACAATACTCCCATAGTGATTAGCCAAAATGTTCGAATGTAACGTTGACCTAGGGTTCATATTTATCCACTTTGTCACTGCACTCTTTGATTGTCTGTCACTAGTGCTTTAGGTACTCCACCTAAGAATTGCAAACAATGGGACGTACAGGCTATAAATCATTTATATCTTGACTCCGACAAGCTTCTACGCACTTAAGAAGGCATATCCCGGGAGTATGGGAGCATTGCAATGTACAACTCACAACTTATCTCTAGCCTGTCCAATATATCCACATAATGCATCTTTTTACCAGAAAAATCAATCATCAACTTTCTTCCGGATCATGGTAGGGAGCACCATCGTAGGATGACGAGACGCAGCATGCTGGTTTAAGTGAAAGCCAACGGACTGTGTCCAAGTGAAGGTCGACCAATCCCATACTCTTCCCAAAGTAAATATCGTGTAACGACATGTTTTAAGTTCACTCCTTAAAATAAGAGAGCAGAGACATTAGTTCTTCATGCCTAGTGTCACTATAAGCAGGGGTTGCCACTCTAAAATCTAACTTTCAAAATAGGATCGTCTGGCTTTGTACAAATCGTCAACTGTACACTGCAAAGTCTTGAACTTACTCGTAACTCCGTCGGTATTACGACTCATTGACAAATGTCGAGAGATATATTTTATCCCTTGCCCATTGCTATGCAATGATAATAATTATTTAGATTGGCACTCATGCGCTTGATTTTACCTGCCATCACAGAATCTTGAATGATTGTAAACAATAGCAATCCAATATTGGCTAAACCATACCAATAACATCAATAAAGGGGTCAGGGGCTGCTCCAGAATCCATATGATAAATCCCTACTCAGAGGGGTCAATATACTCCAGAATATAATTTCTACCGCCCTATAAAGGGGAATCAAGTATCAGCCAGAATGTCAGAAAAAATAAAGCATGCCTAAACATAAAATTCATTCTGTTTTAGGGGGTCAACATGCTCCAGTGTA
>JADKCC010000007.1 GCA_016714785.1 Saprospiraceae bacterium | reverse complement strand
GAAGAAGTAGTGGGTGATATTAAAGATAGAGTTTGACCAAGAAGAAGAAGTGGATTTTATCAAAATTTCCAAGACAATTATATATTCAGAAGCAAAAACATTTGCTCAATGATGGCCCCATGTAGGATCATTGGCGAAAATACGAAACGTTTTGATACACAGTACGTGGTGAAGCAGATTCCTTAGGTGGTCTAATTTTTTAGAAATAATAAGGTACATTCCTGCTTCGGAGAAAAATGTCTATCCACAATATCACGCTTAAAGTAGTATCGGTTGCCAAACCGTTGAAAAGGAATGGCCTCATAGTAAATGAAATATAGAAATGTCCTGCTTATTGTAATGTAAGTTCTTTTGGATTTCTTGTGGTGAAGAAAGCAATCAAAACACCTAAAGCAAAGAATGTATCCCAAAGTGAATCTATCCATCAAAGAGTTATGTGAGTTTTGACACAGTTTCATGTAATTTCAACTGAAGGATTTCCTTCTTATGGTAAAATAATGCAGGATTCATTTGTGTTTGATGGAAAACCATTGCATCCTTATTTGGTTTGATATTCAGATACCCGAACTAAACACCAAAACGTTTTGATTGTACCAAGTGACCCAAGCAAAGGACTTATCATCACTCATCAATGACGCATTAAATAGCAGGCAAACACAACATAAAAACTGATTACAGAAAAGAAGCTATCATCCCATCGGTACAGTGTCAAAGGCGTAATGTTTGAAGCTATAGAAAGGTCCTGTGTAGTCCTTGCCAATTCTATTTAACAGATGAAAAAAAAGACCATTTCTTTAGAGCATCATTATATTTCAACAGTAAGAAGTAAATCCGGAATATGGCATGAGTGTTGGCATTTATAAAAGCTGATATTGATAGTTTGATTGCAACATTTGGGTGAAATGATAGGTTATTGATTACTAAATACGTGTTTGTTTTAAAAATTATTGTTTCCCATTGCAATGAATTGCCAAATTGGCTTTTCAATATACTAATTTTCTATTTTCCCTAATCAATATGCTTTGACAGAAGTTGTAAATACTCCTCAGTAATTTAGAAAGCATTTCTGTTTAACAATCTTTTACTTTTACTAAATATCCATATTAGAATTCCCGTGAGCAGAAAGATTAGTGAGACAAAATAAGCATTTTACCTGTTATGAACAACTGAGTTTTGTTAGTATTGTTTGAAGATAACAGAATAACATTCTTGGTTTCATTATGAAAATCAATAGTTGGTGGTGAAATGAATCTGATCATTAGTAAAATAACGCGACATCAAAACAGTTGAAACAAAGATAGAATTTCTTTAAATTAAACAATGGAGGAATCGCATCAATTATTGAAAGGTATGGGGAGACAATCCGATCGAGGATGATGGTTTAAAATTGCTTTCATCTGAAAAGACTCAGCCACCCTATTAAAAATTAGGGCATCTAAAAGCATTTAATACACGTAAGAAGAAACACTACAGCTCTATGCAAACGAAAACGGGATGGAGAAAGGGTTTGATTTGTTGGACAAATATCGTAAAGAGTATTAACCAACTGTCACTATGCCTATCAAATTATCAGGAATTACATAATGAGATGTTTATTATCTTGGGGAATTATTTATACCTTTTTCTCATTTGCACAACCACCAAACAATCGATATCTCTCCATTATTTAGTACTGTCTCTGAAACAACCAATGTATTGTTTTCCAGTAATGTTCCATCAAATCCCTATTGGAGGGTTTTGTGAGGACACTAACTGGATATCCGCTAAATGTCGATGATTTCGAGTCTCACTAATAAACCTTTACATGAATATTTTTCAACCATCAGGGATACTTTCGGTTAAAAGACCAGAAGTAATTATTTGTTTTGGTGGAGGGTTTATAACTGGTAAAGATCATTGAGTATTCGACTCCTAGCGCAAGAATTGGCAAAGAGAGAGGTTTGTAACAGCAGATTGATTAAAGACTCGGTATGAATATCTTGATGAAGACTTGTCTGTGAGAGCCGTGTATCGGGGGCAGTGAAGATGGCAGATCGGGCAGTCAGATTTTAAAGCCGATGCTGCTGGTAGTATTATTTCAAAATTGACCCCGATCAAATATATATCGGTGGACATAGTGCTGGAGCTTTTGTGGCTACGCATAATGCGTATCTAGACAAAGAGTGAAAGGCCAGCATCTACTTATGTTTGGAGCCAAGGTTGTGGTTTTGGGATCTTTCTACGTAACTGTCCAGATCAAGGATGTTTGGATTGTGTAGGCAATAATAAAACTTTTAATGGACAAGCTAAAGCCGTATTGTTTTTGCTGGCTTAGTAGGGTTTACCCTTATATGGAACCTGCTAGACCCAAAGATAGTCATGTTTCATAGTCAAGATGACGATACAGTACCATATAACTCAGGTCAACCGTTCAGTAGTGTGTCTGGATGGATTGTTGGATTCGATTTTACCTGATGTATATGGTAGTTTACCTATGTCACAACGTGCTGATGTGATCAACTACCAGACCAATTTTATTCTTATAACTAATGGAATTGGCTGATGTACATCGAACAAACATCTAGTTCATTTTACAGCATATAATTCCCATATCGGCAATTGGTTTTAAAAAGAATTACTAAGCCAATACAGCATCCTATAGAAGGTCTTAAATATGTATGTGGAATCATCATTAGTACAAACATACCATACGGTTTCTAATAATGCAGCCTATTATGATTGGAAAATAACTGGTGTCACCTTCACCACTCAGAACACCAATTCTACAGAAAAACAGTATTGTGGAATTTGACTGAACCTATACACCAGATAAACAACCTTATAGTATTTGGGACGCTTAAGGTGAAGAAACTTTGATAAATATAAGTATTGGGCATGAAACTTATTAATCAATGGACAGGACGAAACGCAGCATGGGAAAATCCTCAGTTTTGGTCTCTGCTTATACTACCTCAATCTTGTCATCATGTATTTTCCCATCACACCCTATTTCTCTCATAGCAAAATACAAGTATCTGAAAATCAAAACTATATAATCAAATCACTAAATATTGGTCACAAAGTCACAGTAATTTATTCCTAACCTTTCTTCAATTATAGTTCAAAATTAATCATGCTAAAGGAAAGACCTGAAAGTTCCAGCAATATAAAATACTCAAAAAACTTCCTGTACAAAGGTTGGTCCTCACTAATGAATATATAATGGACTATACTCGACGTGATGGCAGGACCGGACAACAAACAAGAGAAATTTTCGATAGTGGTGATGGTGCATAGTGTTTAGCTTTACAATCCATCTGTTCGAAAGATTCTAAATCCACAATTCAGGCTTCCCGTTTTGCTCAATGGACATGCAGATGGTTTTATCATAGAATGCTGTGCGGTATGCTCGACGAATTAAATCCTGAGCAAGCCATCATCAAGGAAATAGAAGAAGAAACTGGTTACCGAGTCACAGAAGTAACCAAGATCTATGAAGCATCAACTACACAAGATGCACACAAAGAAAAGAGATCCATTTCTCTCCTTTGAGTACAACTATGCAGTATGAAGATACACAATGGTGGCGGCGATATATCGACGCAAGAAGATGTAGAGATCTTGGAATATAGATACGATCAAATTCCGGATTTATTAATAAGTGGCGAGATTATAGATGCTAAGACCATTATTCTTACAATGGGCGATGATGAGGTTGGTGTGATGAAGAATGCTAACTAAATTTGTGAAGGTCAGATAATTTTAAAAATATTTTCGCAATCAGAAAATTTAATTAATTTTGTTGGGTTACTTTTTTCATGTTTTGTGATTAAAGAGTATTAGATAACAATTTAAAAAATAAAAAATATGGCGCATTATCATTTTTGCAAGTTTCATAATTTTTCAACGGTTGAATCAGAAAAATCAAATTTTCCATTTTTGCATAAAATTAAAAATTCAAATAATTTTATATTCTGCATAAATTCTAATTTGCCACTAAAAGGTGATTTTTTAATTGCCGAATTTGAATATTTAGATATACATGGATTTAAAAATGTTAGCAAGGTCTTTTGTCCTATAGTAGATGAAAATAATAAGACAGAAATTAATAATGAAATTAGATATACAGTTAATGAATATAAAGGACCAGATTGTTCATATGGAATAATGATATTAAAAAAGAGAATTTTGACTTAAACAAAGATTGGAATGGCTATTCAACCACTTCTGTAGGGAAAACAGGATGCAGTCCATTTTCATATTTAGATTTAAATGGAATAGTCCGAAAAGAAGAAAATAATATAGTTTATATACCTATGTTTTGTTTTAATGATGATAATAAGACAAGTTATTTTGCATATTGTGTTTGTAGTAAAGAAAGATACGATGGTAACATTAATGGCAAAATTACGGCATCAACACAGTGGGCTCATTGCTCTGTAACAAGAGTTACCCCAAAGGGTTTGATTCATGATGCTTTTAGGCACATACCTAATACCTAACCCAACCCAGACCAAAAATAAGGTTGACAGAAGTTTTTATACTTAGTGAGGAGTTTTAGTTTTGCTGTTCGCAATGCAGTAGTTGGATTTTGTGACAACTTTAGTTCTTGGTAAAAATATCGCATCAATAGAGAACCTGCTGTATCGTCAAGGTTCCACAAAGAGCTGATGACTTTATTACTTCCTGATTGTAAAAAATAACGTGCGAGGGTAAACTTGCCCTCGCCATCTTCATATTTCCCCTGTCCTGTGGCACAAGCAGAAAGCACTACTAACTCAGGATAGTCTCTACCCAATAATTCATCGCCATAAATGGTGTCTAATTGGCTCGCAGATCGTAACAAAAAGTACAGCATTTGTGTATTTTCTGCAGTGCTAAACCCATGTAGAGATAGATGCAAAACATCGTACTTAGACATGTTCTCATTAAAAAACGTACGTTTATTACAGGCTTCACCTGCATAAAACCGATGGTTTATCATTAATTTTTCGAGTTCTTTTTGCTCTAGAATACTTCCAGGCAACTCTTTGATAGCTACAGTGCTCTTTTGTATGGTTTAATTCGTCATAATCATTTACTATTTTAGGAGATGTCACTAATGCTTCAGGATTGATACTATTAAGCAAGGCATCGCTGGAGTATGTCAAAATAGATTTATCACCTAAATGATCTTTGAGCAAATGTGTGTAAACATAATATGCTGAGTATTGGTACGATGTCGCATTCATATCTTTGTATCCGCCTTGTACTTGTCTTATCTGATCTAAATGGTACATCAAACTGTCTGTCGCCGCCAATGATACTAGATCGAGGTTATCTTTTTTAAGTATAAGTATGTAAATTCTGTCTTTAATTTTAGCAAAATCCAGATAAACTTCATTGGGATTTAGTTTTAGTTTTACGGAATCAATAGATGGAAATTTTTGTTTTTCCATCAAAGCGACATCCCATAGTTTTTCGCTTTTTGTAAGGCTATAGAACTGATCCAATTTATCACTATAATGCTTAAGACTGTCTAGATTTTTTGCACGTGTAAACAAACTGATTTGTTGTCTGATTTTCTTTTCATGGTCGATTTCTAAGTCTCTCGAAAGCTTTGAGACCTGATTTAGTCTCATATCCCTATGTAGCATTCTGGTTCGATTTTTTTCTAAGTAGTAGAGATATTCGTTAAGATAGTAGTCTTTAGGATCGAGCAAATATAATTCATTTTGGACCTCCATTGCGGTATGATAGACATCTTTTGATGATTTATAAATATTCAAAATAATGGATTCGTCAAAAGTTTTAATTTCTTTAGACACTAAGCTATCTGCAGTTTGGATGATTTTTTTAGCCAGATAAAGGTCGTCTTTCTTCTTAAAATCCCGATATTTTTTTAGTAAAGTTTTTGCAAAATTCTCCATCGTCACATAACTGTATTCTTTGTCCAACCTTTCTTTAGTAAAAATAATCTCCCTATTAAATGCGATTATTTTGCCTGGTACTACGTCTTGATCTTGTGTATATAACAAATCCAATGCTCGATCATATTTTCTATTTCTGACTAGACATTCGTACAGCAAGTAAGTGATTGTATATACCTGCAAAGTATTGAACGGTCTGTGGTTTTGAATATAATGATACGCTTCTTCTAAGTGATATTCCGATTGTAGGTCTGCTTTTCCAGAGTAAAATAAATATTCTCCTTTGATTTTGTCAAAATTACAAAAATTACCGTCACGAAATACTAAAGAATCCAACTGCTGTAATTTTTCATCCAAATTAAAATTTAGATCCACGATCAGTTTACCAGAAAAATACAATTTATAAACTTCCTGTTGATGATATGTACATGGATTGCTTTTAGTAAATTCAAAGGCTTGATGAAAAAATAAATCTCCTTCTTTTCGGCGCTTCAGTCGATAATGACAAAAGCCGATCAACGATTTTTGCATTAACTGAAGTCCATTATCAAAATTAAAATGTGCTGGCAAATCCTGATTTATTTTCTGAGCAAATACCTCAGCCAAATGATCCTTCCTTTCAGGAAATTGCAGATAAACTAGATTTCTCAGTATCAACACTTTATTCAAAGAAGAAGTATAGGACGTTTCATAAATGTTCAACGCTTGATTATAATAAACATTTGAGCTGTCAGACTGATTGCCCTCGTGTAGATAAAACCTGGCAATTTCACTCAGAATTTCTGCAGTATGAATAGCATCGTTTTTATGTGTTGCAATAAGTTGCTTTAATACTTTTTTGAACATAATTTCGTCATGAAAAACATTGGAAACATAGTAATCATAAAGCAAATCATAACCGTGAGCTAAAGAATCAACTGTGATAAAAGACAGAGAGTCACATGGATAGAAGTAGTTGTGATAAAATATTGACTTGTTTATTTTATACCATATATAAGAGCACTCATTAAAATCTTCACAGACAAAACTCTTCAACTTGGAGTCAATAAGTAGCTTATGGGCAGGTTTTAACTGATTGATGTTTAAAAGAGAATCAATGCTACGCACTAATGGACTTTTGATCAAAGTGACTCTGGAAAGTGTAGGCTTTTCAGCATTTTTATAACATGAACTTAAAGAAAATACAATAAGGTAAAGAAAATAAATTCCTATTCGCATTTTTTAATTAAGTCTGTTATTGGATAGTTTTTTAATGCGGGCGACATAAAAATATTTTTTGCCTCATGCTTGTTACCGATGGATAGATGGGTGATACCAAGATAAAAATAGGCTAATGTATCCTGATTATTTTGCCACAAAGATTCCAACTGAGGTTTGGCTTCCTCAAATTCCTGAATGGTAAACAAATTGTAGGCTTTTGATCTTTGCTTATTTACATCGATACTTGTGCTTCGTTCGTTTTTGTGCAAGATATATTTATAAAATTCTTCATCATTCCATGCATATTTATTTTGATCAGCAGCCTCATTTATAGACTTCATCCACCACCATCCCACGCCCAGCAGCACGACCATACTAGCCGCAGCCATAAATTTTTTCAAAGTAAATATCTTGGTTTCTGATCCTATTTTCGCCATTGATATTTCAGGCTTCTCCATCTCCTCCTCCCATTCCCGCATCATCCGCATCTTTTCTTCCAATGCCTTCGCCCGCATGCCTTGTCTTAGTGCTTTCAGCGCTTCTAGATCATTTTTTAAGTCTTGCTCCTGGGACAGACGCAATTCAAGCACCTGAATCTCAGGTGTGCTCAATGTACCTTTGATGTACTGGTCCAACAATTCTATATCTTCTTGCGGGCTTCTCAATGTTCCAGACTTTTTGATGTATGACTAAAATAGATGTTTTGTAACCTTTTAAGACACTTATATTTTTGATTTTTGGTAGTATCGCTGTTTTTATAACTCATCAGCGTAGTGATCTCATCCATACTTTTGTCGTGGTAGTAGTACTGTATCAGGACGGTTTTGCATGGATCACCGAGCTCATCCAAAGACTGGCTAGCTAGTATAATCTGCGCTTCTGATACTTCGGAATCTTCTGACGTGATATAACTTGCTATATTATTGAGTATATCATCGGAAACAATGCTTTTGCGGCTTCTGTGCAATTCCAATGCCTTATTACGTGCTATACCTAATATATAAGTTTTAATATGGGACGTCAGATATTGGAGCTTACCGCTGATCACGTTGTCATACAATATCATGACTGACATCTGAAAAATATCGAGTGCATCGTCAAGTGAACAATTGAAATCTTTCTGCAACCACACCAGACATTCTTCCCTGCAAAGCAAATAAATTTCTTTAAGAGCTTCGTTTTCGTTGGTTTTTATTTTTTGGATCCAGTCTGACACGCTGATCTTTGGGTTTTGATAGGGTAAAAATAAAAATATTTAAAATGCTAAGGTTACTTTTTGATATCTTTTTTCATAAAGGTCATCAAACACACATTAAAATTTATATAACCCGTTTTTCACTTTTTAAAAAATCAATAAAAATGACAACAAATTTACAAGTAAAAACAAACGTTCATGTGGACCAGGTTTCTTTGACAAAAAGGAGCTTGGACTTTCTATTGAACGATGCTTACAAATCAATTAATGAAAATCCGGTATCTTCTGTAAAATTTCTTTTTTACAAATTAGGTAAACTTTCACATCAATTTCAAAATGATGTCTTTCAAGATTGGATTAGAGGTTATTGTACTGCTCATCCTGTAGCAGAAATACTTTGGGAATCACCTATAACCAAAAGATGTTTTAGTAAACCTAAAGGATATGCGGGAGATGCTACTTTGATCGATTATATTTATAAAAAAGACTCACATAATGAAAATATTAGTGATACGGCACAAAAAATTCATGAAACAATATGCCAAGCCACATCATGTGATAGTGTACGTGAAAGAGCCAAGTTCTTTGGCCATCAAATAAGCCAAATATCCTACCAAAAAAATCGCAAAATATCAGCCATATCTATCGCATCGGGACACCTCAGAGAGCTAGACCACGTCGAAAATTTTGAAGACAAAGTAAACCTCTTTATAGGCTTGGACCAAGATGCCGATAGCAATGTAGAAGCTAGAAGGAGCTATCCTTATCCGGGACTTACAGTCTTAGACGAGTCCATCAAATATGTCCTTGCTGGTAAACTTCCCGCTGAAAGCTTTGACTTGGTTTATTCAGCTGGTCTATTTGATTATCTGGAAGAAAAAATAGCGGCACGTATGACAAGGCGCATGTTTGATTTGGTGGCTCCTGGAGGTACGATGATTATTCCCAATTTTGCCAAAGGTATCATAGAGCGTGGCTACATGGATACTTTTATGGACTGGTATCTGATCTATCGTGATGAGATGGAGATGTATGGCTTTATGAAAGAACTAGATATGACACAGGTTGCATCATGGGATATTCATGGAGATAAATATGGCAATATCTTGTATTTGACGGTGGTGAAGAATGGTTAATTCGGAATTTAATATCAATATTTACTATATATATAAATCAAAAAATCATGAGATACTTATTTATTTTAGTCGCACTTTCGGTGTTTTCATCCACAAAAGCCCAAAATTTTCAGAATTATAATTATATGCAGATGCATAATACAAATGATGATATAGATAGTCTATTTAAATACAAAGTCATGCTAATGAATCAGAATAATAATATCGATTCCATGTTAACGGAATTTCAAAAACACTTAAACATAAAACAGTCATCAACCAATCAATCTGAAATTGAAAAAGGAAAAAAAGAAATCAGGGATTCGATTTTATTTGTGAATGCAAAAATAAAAGTTGTTGATTTACTTTCGTCAAGAAAGAATACGATTAGACAAAATATAAGAAAAGTCGATATTTTAGAAGCTGCTTGGTTAAAAATGAATAATCTGAATCATAAACTGAGTTCACAGATGTTTGCTGATATACAGGAAATGAAAAGGAGCTTATTAGATGCAGATTCAGAAACCATTAAGTTTATAAAAAGGCTAGATACTTTAAAATTAACAAACACCAAATTCTTCCAAAATTTCAAAGACAATGAAACCTTCACTTTTGATGATAAAAAATTTAAAGAGATCCAGTCATCACTTAATAATGCTTATTCTGAATATACCAAATCCAATGCTGAGTCCACAACTGCGGCTTCGATACCTCAAATCTCTACCATAAACAATAAATTTAACCCAACTATCTCTTTGCTAGGAGCCGCCGAATTTAATAAAAATGGAAAGTATAAACTTGAAGTATTTATCGGTAATGGCACAATTGACACAGTAAACATAACGACTGTCCTTGTCCCTGAATTGAGTAAATACGGCATCAGGCTGAATGGTTTTAAAGAGTTAAATAAACGAATAGGTGTCAATGGTGATTTACATTTTCATGAGAAAAAATCCTTTAATCCCAAAGAAAATACTGACTTCAACTTTTCCAGAATTCAAGCTAAAGTAGGTTTAGAAGGATTGATTTTTGAAAATATACTAAGTGTTTATGCAAACTATAATTATATCATTCCGATAACTAACGCGGAAAAGTATAAAGAACTTTTTGCTCCAATAAAACAAGATCTTGGATATTTGGACCTAGGAATAAAGCTGTTTTTAAGTCCCAAAGGAGAATTAGCTAAAAATACAGGTGTTGGACTCTTTATTGACTTAAATTTTATAAGCACTACGGAAGCAATAAAGGTTCTAAATAAAAGCTCGGATGACTTTATACCCAATATCAAATTTGGACTTCAAAAAAATTTTAGATAATATTATTAAACACTAAACCAGATATCATGAAAACATTTTTTACAAAATTATTCAATTTGATGTTTCTTTCAATTTTTACTTCATTCCATCTCTTTAGTCAGGGCATTTCCCTATCTTATGAAAGGGGATCTGAGCGAAATTAATTACTTAGGTGGTACTTACGATGTTATTGGTGGTCAACCAGGAGAAGCAATTTTACTTACGCAAAATGGTTATTCACTTTATTATGGACGAGAAAAAACGGGGTCTGACCATTATATTAAACTAAGGAATAATAACACTATAGTATGGAAAACCAATCTTGTTGATCCTAATTTTATTACACCTTATCAATTTTATGAAAATGAAAGTGGATATTTTTCGTAGGTGATTTTGATCTGAGCAGCCAAACTGGTGGCATAGGAAAGTTAAACAAATCTACAGGAAATTTTGAAGTAAAACGTAGGTTTACTGAGATATCCAGTCCTGGTACTTTTGCCATCAATGGTACTCATGGTGGAAATATAATTGTAGGTGGCAGTACAGATATAGGTAATAGCTCATCAAATAGAACGGCCATGATTAGAGTGGTCAATTTACTCGGTGATGCCTTAGCTACAAGAACAAGCAACAATTTAGGTGGATTATGGGGTAGCGTCATCAATCAAATAGAAAAAACAAACGACAATGGATACATCGCATCAGGTTTTATTTACGAAAATACCATTTGTGGTGAACCCAATAATAGAAGTTGGTGGATATGCAAATTTAATTCAAACCTCGAAGTTGTTTGGAGTCGAAAATATGGAGATGGAAATGGAACTGTTTCAGCCAAAAAAATAAAAGTGCTTCCTAATAATGAAATTGTAGCTATTGGATCTACTTACTGCACCAATGGTAATGGAGGTGGAATTAATAATACAGGAGATGGAACTTGGCTTGTAAAACTAAATGCCTCTGGAGCAATTGTCATCAATAAATTCATAGGAAGTAACATGCTGGATTTTAGAAAATTTTATTCCGACTTAGAGAACGCTTGTGAGCAAAACTTAATGCTTTCAGGCTCAGTGGGTTCATTGTTAGGCTCGTCTTATTTTGTCGAAAAATTTGATTATAATCTCAATTACATAGAAAATAGTTCTAATTATTTTGGTCCAAATTTAAATTTTGAATACCAAAAATTGGTCTTAGAAGTGGTCCAGATAAGTCTTATTTAATATTTGGTTTTAAAGATTATGCATCAAGCAATGATAATTCTTTCATATCTAAAACGCTTCCTGACCCATCATGTGGAACCAATCCACCATCATTATTATGCGAAAATACCATTGGCCAATATTCTATATGTGAAGACTTTGAAATACTTCAAAATGGTAATCTCCTCCCTCAAGGAAGTCAAAAATTCTCCTTATTCTCAGGTCAGCAATCTGAACAAGCAACTGTGACTACAGAAAAAGCATTTTCAGACACAAAATCCCTGAAATTTACCAATACTTCCGATATAGATTTCAATATAGACAGGATCATAGAGTCACCTTCAAGAATGGAGTGGATGACTTTGGCTGAAGCTTCTCGTACTGGATCTTGGGGTCTTGAGACTAGCAGTCCAACTGTTTATGCATTAGTAACTCGACTAAACAATGGTCAGGGAATTTTATACACAGTAAGTACAAATTCTCAATTGGAACAGCGAGCCACATTTGATTACATTCCTGGACAGTGGTACAAAACTGCTTTGGTGTTTAATCATAATGAAAATACAATAGAAGTTTGGATAAATAATAAAATGATTTATTCACGTGCTGGACATGCGTCAAGACAAATAACGGATTTGAACTTATATGGCACTTCGGGCTCTACAAATAACTTATTTTATGTCGATAATTTACTTTATTATGAAAACAATCTCAACTGCACTTGTACCAACGAATATGATCCCGTTTGCGTTAATGGTAAGGAATATTCCAATATATGCATTGCCAGATGTGCAGGATATACTGAAAATGAATGGACTAAAGGACCATGTGGTGGTAGTGGAACCAGTTTAGTTTTCGATATCGACGACAACGTTTGTGGGCCCGTAGGTCAAATAGTCACCATTCCCGTAAAAGTCAAAGGTTTTTCCAAAGTTTCATCCTTCCAATTTACTATTAATATTCCTGATAATACTAAAGGCGAAATCACTGGTATCGAAAAAGGAAACATTACCGGAGACTTAAATTTTGGTCTGATATCTTCATCGACTGCTACAGTAGTTTGGGACAATACTGCTCCAATAGATGTGACAGATAATACAGTTGTAATTAACATTAAAGTACGCATAAAATCTTTATTTACAGGCAGTACTGACATCAACATCGTCGGTACACCTACGGATATTTCTGCCGACCAAAATAATCAGACTGTAAAACCTTCTGTGATAAAAGGTAGTTTTTGTGCCACAGCCAGCTCCTTTAAAATATGCGGTAAAATCACTCGAGAAGACAACGTAGCTGTTCCAAATGTTATCGTATCGCTGACAGGTGGAAAAAATGCAACGGCAACCACAAATGCCAATGGTGAGTACTGTTTTGAAAACCTGGATGCCAATCTCAACTATACTGTAAAGCCATCCAAAAATACAGATCATAAAAATGGAATAAATGGCGGAGATGTAACGGCGATGAGACAGCATATCCTAGCGATAGAAAAGTTAAATAGCCCTTATAAGATTATTGCTGCTGATGCCTCAAAAACGAACACTATCAATGGCGGAGATGTCACCGAAATCAGGAAGTTAATTTTAGCACTAATTAACCAATTTTCGACAACAGAATCGTGGGCTTTTTTACCTAAATCTCATGTATTTACAAACCCAACAAATCCGTTTGCAGCTTCCATTCCTAATACGATTAATATAAACAATCTTACAAATGATATTTCAGATCAAAATTTCATCGGCATCAAAATCGGAGATGTTAACTTGAGCAACAACCCTTCTAATGCCACTGATGCATTGCAAAATAGAACATCAGCAGACATTAATCTAATAGTAGGTTCTGCCAATGTAGTTGGAAACCAAAACTTTGATATAGATATTACCGTGAGACAATTTAATGAAATCACAACTGGGCAGTTTTCGGTCAATTGGAATACTGAATTGGCAAATTTTGTATCGTTGAAAAACTTAAATACTACTTTGGGGTTGACCAATGATAATTTTAATGCAACACAAACTTCTTCTGGAAAATTGGGTTTTCTTTGGGATTCTCCCACACCGATAAATCTTCCTGATAACACCCGTTTATTTACCATCAGCTTCAAAGCCAAGTCCAACGGAATTGCCAACATTAGCATTACAGATGATCCTGTAGGCAAATATTTTGAAAATAAAAATAAGGAATCACTGAATATAATTGTTACGACAGGAACACTTACTGTACCTACAGAAGATGATTTAGTTAGTTCTAAAATAAATGTCTATCCCAACCCATCTTCAGGTGTTTTCAATATCGAATCAGCATACGATGATATCAAAAATCTTGAAGTCAGAAGCTTGGATGGTAGATTGGTTCAATCAATTTCAAAATTTGAAGGTGAAATTCTAGATTTATCTTATTTCACACCTGGCAACTATTTGATACAAGGTTTCATTAATGAATACCCTTTTACAAAAAAATTAGTTATTATAAAATAAGAATCAGTTTAGGAAAGTTTAATATCTATAACAAGAGAGAGTTGCCACAAAAAGCATACTCTCTCTTGCTTTATGAGTTTAAAGTTACTTTCTTAGTTGACACCAAATACTTACACCTTCTGACACTTTGTCCAAAGGCCATTTTGATTCTCTGCCATTTTGATACCTTTTTAGCATTTTTTACGTTTGGTATATATATTGACATATCTATTTACTTAATAGGAAAATCAGATGTTTGACAGAAATTTATATGATGGACGATATGCGAAGAAGGAGATATCATCCCGGTATTTAGTATGGAACATGAACTGGCAGGATTTGATGATGTGTATAAGGACGTGATGTCTATATTAGCACTTAAGAATCCAGTGCTTTTCCGGTATTGTTATCCCGATCACCGTCGGTAGAGACAAGTCTATCAAAGCATTACAGAAAGCTGAAAGGAGATAAACTCTTAGTGTGCTCACCCAAAAGGACATGGAAAGTGAAGATCCAGCCAAGAGGGTTTGCATGCTGTAGGTACCGTGGCTAGAATTATGAAGATACTTAAATGCCCGATGGTAGTAAGAGCTATCTTCCAAGGAAGAAAAAGATTACTCGGTATCTTTCTAGCAAATGATAAAATGCTTGAAGCTACTGTAAACATTATTGAAGATGCTGTACCTACCAAAAATGTAGAGTTTAACGCCATTATGTCACTATTAGAGATTTTGCTAAAAAATAGTAGAATTATCTCCAATATTCCTACAGAAGCCAATATGATGTTGAAAATATATCAAAACAATGGCTTTATGCTCAACTTATCGCATCCCAATATGAATATGGGTGTAGCTAAAAGCAAGAAATATTAGAGACAGATGATTATATGGCCAAAGCACTTTTAGTGATGAATGTGATGAACGGTGAGTTGCAGTTGCTTGAAATCAAGGACCAAATAGGGTCTAAAGTGCGTGGTGATCTCGAAAGCAGCAAAAGAAATACTTCCCCAACCAACAACTGAAAACCATTCAGGAAGAATTGGTGGTAATCCACAAAGAGGAAATCTCAATAGACTGCAACTACTATCAGACAAGAAAAAATGGCCAAAGGATGCCAAAGATGCTTTTGATAGAGAAATTATAAAAGCAAGACGGATCCAATCCACAGATAGCAGAATACTCCAGTAATACTAAATTATCTTGAGTTAATGCTTGATCTGCCATGGGATGAAGTCACTAAAGATATTTTCAACCTAAAAAGGTCAAAGCTGTACTTGATAAAGATCATTTTGGACTGGAAGATGTTAAAAAAAGAATCATCGAACAATTTGCTTGCTGAAACTGAAGGGAGATATAGAAGGCACCAATTATATGTTTGGTTGGCCCTCCTGGTGTAGGAAAAACTAGTTTAGTAAAATCGGTTGCTATGGCATTGGGCAGACAGTTTATACGTCTCTCCTCGGTGGATTGCATGGCGAAAGTGAAATAAGAGGCCATCAAAAAACATAGGTGCAAAGAAAGGACGAATACTTCAATCCATTAAAAAAGCAAAATCGTCTAATCCTGTTTTTATTTTGGATGAGATAGACAAGCTAGGCGCAGATTTCAGAGGCGATCCTTCTTCAGCTTTACTAGAAGTTTTGGACCCAGAGCAGAATAGTACTTTCCATGATAATTATTTGGATTTGGATTATCATTTATCTAGAGTTTTATTTATAGCTTCAGCCAATTCATTGTCCACTATTCAGCCTGCACTATTGGAAGGAATGGAGATTATTGATGTTAGTGGTTATTCATTAGAGGAGAAGGTCAAAATTTCAAAGACATTTAGTACCTAAACAAGCCCTAGAACATGGATTAAAATCAGATTCTGCTATATTGTCTCCATCATTATTACAATTTATAATTCAAAAATACACTAGGGAGTCTGGTGTAAGATCTTTAGATAGGACATTGGCAGGTGTGATGAGAAGTGTCGCTTAAAGGGCAGTGAGTGAAAATATAACCTAAATTGGTAGAATCGGATGTCATTTGAATTTGGGACCAATCATGTTTGACATGAACAATATTTAAAAGTACATTATCTTGCTTGGTGCTGTAGGGTTAATTGGTTCTAGAGTAGAGGTGATATTTTTCTTTTGCAAACCAGTTCTAGTAAAGGCAAAGGTAAATTTAGTACAATGGTAATTTAGGAGATGTGATGAAGGAGTCTGCAACCACTGCGTTAAGTTATAATCAGCACATGCTGCTTCATTAGGTACAGATCCAGATACATTTGAGCAAATAATTTACATATACACGTACCTGAAGGTGATACAAAAGATGGTCCTAGTGCTGGAATAACGATGCTTGACAGCCATTACATCTCACTCCAAAACAAACCAGTCAAACCATATTTTGCCACTGATTGGAGTTACATGTGGTAAAGTGTTGCCAGTTGGTGGCATTAAAGAAAAATGTAGGCCATAAGAAGAGCTGGCATTAAGGAGATAATGTTTTATGGAAGATATTAGAACCCATGTTGAACCAATTCCCATGGATTATATCGAGGTGTAGAATTTACTTATGTGAGTGATTGGATCAAGTCATTGAAAACGCATTAGGATTTTTGGTCTTTTTGCAGATAGATAAATTATTTGTTATTGACATTTTTCGCAGGTAAAAAATAAATGAGCAACCATAAAAATTCGTTAAAACCATGTTAAATATCTGAATACATATATTTACACTGTTTTATACGTTTGGAAATATAAAGATTGTAATTTCATCTGTTTAGTTTTTAACAACTAGTCAATTACCAGTTTTGGATTATTTATAGCTTTTATGTGTTATCTTGAAGTTTTTTTTAAAGCTAATGCTCAACAAAAAGAGGAACCTATAAAGGTAGTAGAAGTTTCAGGTAAAGTAGTATTTCTAGAAGATGACAAAGGTAATCCAGCCGCTTCCTACACCAAATGTGGCGGTCAAAGGTACAAGCGAGGTGCCTACACTGAGTATGATGGATTTTTTTTTGGGTTAGTGGCTTTATAGGTGGAAACCATTATTTTCCTGGGTAGGATATAAAACAGTTTAAATAAAATTCCTGAAAAATTAATTTCAGACAGATATACTTGGGTTCAGATATGACCGGAAGATAATTACTTACTTCCAGAAGCAGTAATAATGCCATGGCGGCAAGTAAAACATTTCAAACAAGAATTTTTGGCTATTGATATTTCCAATGGATTAAGAGAAAACGCTATTAATGGCCAATCTTACGATGAAAAAATGAAAGAAATTAGATATTCATTACCAGTGGATGGCCGAGAAACCAGGTAAGTTAGTTCTTAAACAACAGGCAACCGGTTATGTCTATACTTGACAAAATGAACCTATAAAATATCTTCAACCCAATTGCATGGAAAAATTTTTATAGATGCATGGAGAAGAGAATTTAAGAAAAAAGATAAAAATAAAATGTTTTATTCATCCTAATCTTCCGGATTAAGAAAGCCTATTTACAATAATTATAAAATTATGTTAGGATATATTATCCATCAAAAATCTCATCTCAAAAGTACCAAGAGCAAAAATGTCAAAATGAAAACCACAGATTATTTTTGAAAATCCAAAGGACAAACTTTGTACTATTTATAAATATCACTTAAGGGTAAGCGTCGATATCTTCATTACTTCAATCTAATATTATTCGTCCACCATTTATAGATGTTACTACTATAGAAGAAGGCGTATATAATAAACGTCCAAGTGGATATTA